>NZ_RRYH01000029.1 GCF_004010155.1 Solirhodobacter olei
CCCGGAATCTGGAAAATCAGCCCCGAAGTGTCGAAGTCCGGGGTGCGGTTAATGAGCCGACTTCTCTATTCGGCGGGGTTAGATGTAAAACAGTCTATCCCTGGCCTCAGCCCTCGAGAATGTGTCGGGAGAAAAGCTTGCGGTTTTGTTGCACGAAGAGCGGGAAGCTTTCGTCGACAGGCACGATGTCATAATCCGTTCCTACTGCCGCCACAGAGCCATCGATAACCTGCTGTGCTACGTCCTGCCGCTCCATATTCCTCGGCAGCCGCGAGTGAAAGGGGATCGCTCCTGCTTTAATCGCAACGGCGTCGCGACCCCCGAGCCAGGTGAAGTGCCAGCCAGCATCATGGATTGCCCGCCGCGTAATCCAGCGTCGCATCCCCCACCGTGCCTTCCAACAGCGCAGTAAGTCACGGAAATAACGATCCGCTGGGCCGCGCACGTAGCGCAGATCTTGCATGCCTGTAAGGCCTGCCCGCTGGATCACACGTGGGCCCAGACGCAGCCAGCGTTCGCGCTTCTCCATATTCAAGAAGAAGAAGAACCATCGCAATTCCAAACAAAGCACTTCTCCCCGCATCGGCGGATCGCACTTAATTCCTGCAAGTACATCGGCTCTAGGTATCTCGTCGGCATCGCAGAGCATGATTAGGTCGTTGGGCCCAGCCTCTCTCAGCCCTTCGAGTAGCTTATCCCTCTGAAGCCGTTCCCGCTCCCAAGGAGCAGTCTTCGGCGGAAAACGATCAATCTTAAGATGGATGATTTTGTCCCGGAACTGAGAAAATCGATCAAAATTCTCCTCAAGCCAGTAGGGCTTCGGCTTGCCGCTGAAGGTCTCACCGGCCTCGATGATCACGAAGCTGTCGACGACACCGTCAAGTTCGTTCAGTCGGATCTCGAGGAGATCAAATTCGTTGAAAAACGGAAAACAGTCATAGAGCTTGGGTGCCACCAACTACTCCCTCCTCACCACTCCGGCGTGTTGCCACCTCCGAAGCCATCGCCTTCCTTGGGCTGCCGCCCCGGGACACTCGTGGATAACGACACTCGACGATTTGTAGTCTGGTCGGTCGTTTGGGGCAAGTGCACCGTCAAATTGCTTAAGCAACAGGCGGGCTTATAGTAGCGCCTGGCCTTCCGGCACGGACCGCGGCCTGTCGACCTTGTTTAAGTCAATCACACTTCACCCAGGATGCTGTCCCGAGCCGGGATGTAGGTTCAGCCTGGTACTCGCCCCCAAATTTAGAGTTAGGCGGAATATTCGGATACAGTTTACGGGGCGGCGTACGGCACCCCTTTGCCCTTGGGCACAGGTATTGCCCAAGCGGCCCTAACCTGGGGCCCTGCTTCCGGGGGTTTAGTGGCCACCTTCCTGAATTTCTCGGCAGATGCTCCTCGTTCTGCCGATTTTGGCCGCGGCGTTGACTGGCAAGAGAGTTTTCGGACAGAAGTTTGATGTCAGGAAAGATGCGCCCAATTACAGTTCACGCAGAGAGCTTTGGCTCGATCTGCTTTAGTTTACGATCAGTAGTGAATGTGATCTTACGGAAGATACGTGGCCGAATCTTTTAAAAGAATCAGATCTATTTAATTTTATTTTGGTTGCAGGTGGTAATGTCGACTATATCCTCTCTTTAGGGAGAAACCATATTAAAAACTCTAGGCGAGCGCTCGGAACACTAAGATCGGATCAAGGGTATAGTAGCCGTATTCGATCTGATCAAACAGCAACGCCTCAACATTACAAAATCCACAGTCCGAAAGCTCATCTATAAGAGACCATCCAAAATGTTGGAAGCAGAGTATCCCCTCGTTTTTAATAGGATCTCCATGCCATTCCGGCTCTAAGATATGCACGACTTTTCCATCTGTAATCTTTGCCCTAATTATGTGCTCATTGCGCCCTGTCACAAAAGGTGCAGTAAAATAGAACCTCCCGCCCGGCCGCAACACTCGCCGCACCTCTTTCAACGCGTCAATGTAATCTGGGATGTGCTCAAGAACTTCAAATGACATAACGAGATCGAAGCTCTCCTCCGGAAAGGTTAAGCGAGTAGCGTCCTCATTCCTCAATCCGGTTCGATCGGATTGACCAAGAGGGATATCATCTCCAAGAAATTCGCTCCCGATCAGGTGAGGGAAAATTCCCTTAAGGAATTTATAGAGCGGCGTTTTTTGTTCCATGATATAGGCATCCTCATGCCTATTATTTTCGTGGTGCGTCACAGCCTGAATTGCAGCCCGCATTCTCGTGTTGAACCAAGTCTCGGGGCAATTCACCGTTTCTCGAAGGTTGATCTTTCCATCGGCAAGGCGGAGATTTGGGTCAATCAGGAAATCAACCATGTGTCCGGCAGTTGAACTAAAGCCCGGGAGGGTTCCTTCTTGATCTGTTCCGTTTAGAAGATGCTTTAGGATCTCGGTCTTGAAGGCGCGCAAGGCGTGCGTTTCAGATACATACTCAGCATACTCTGAAATTGATCTTGCGTGACTTATCTCTTTCATGGCCAGTCCTATTAGTTAAATGAATCTCTGTACCAATTCCAAGTTTCTCTCAGTCCGTCCGCCAATGAAAACTTCGGTTCAAAGCCAAGTGCCGACAGACGGGAAAGATCATACGCCCGATAATCCTGTCCATTGGGTTTACCTGCGTCCCAGTCGAGCCTGCCTTCCATTTCAGTCAATCGAGCGAGAGTATCAACAACATCGCGGATCCTATATATCTTCCCACTTCCGATGTTAACTGTGCCGCGACCCTTACTCATGATGCGCTCTATCGCTGTCGCACAGTCTTTTACATAGAGAAAGTCTCGCTGGGCCGAGCCGTCGCCCCAGACCGTGACGCGTCCGCCGGTCATCTTTGCATGGTGGAACTTTGCAATCAGAGAAGGAACGACATGTCCGAATTCGATATCGAACTTGTCACGCGCCCCAAAGAGGTTGCAGGAAACGACATATGCCCATTCGAGCCCATGATCGTCCTCATAGGCCTCAAGCATTGCCAGCGCTGCGCGCTTAGCTTGGGCATACGAAGCCTCGGCTGGATGAGGACGGCCAAGGAAGATGTCGTCCTCCATTAGCGGAAGGCGTGGGGAGGGGTAAGGATATACCGCCCCAGTGCCCATCACCGTGATCTTACGTGTGCCCGCGAGTTTTGCCGCATGGATTACATTGGTGTTGATAGTGACGTTCTCGAAGAACGACAGAGCCTGGTTCTTCATGTTCCCCATGATGCCATATACTCGTGCGGCGGCATGGAAAATGTGGTCCGGGCGGAGTTCGGTTATCGCAGTTTCCGTCGCGCCGCGATCCATCAAGTCGCAGTCCTGCCGGCCGATGGCAATTACGTTCGCGTACCCCTTGTCCCGCAGGTGCTCAACCACGGCAGAGCCGACGAGTCCCCGCCCACCCGTTACCAGGATACGATCGGTCTTCTCCATAAGTCTTGCCTCGTGGTTTTGGGTATTAACCTCGGTCTCAACGCGTCAGAAAATAGCTCTCCTCGCGAACGCGTTCGCGCCAGTAGTCGAGCAGATCCTGCATCGTCTTCTTGTAGGGTATTTCCGGTTTCCAGCCGGTGTGCGCAGCAAACTTGGCAATGTTGGGAACTTGAAGATCGGCGTCGATGGGGCGTAGCCGTTCGGGATCGACCTCTATCTCGATCGAAGGATGCGTCGACATGCCGATGAGTGTGTCGAGCGTTTCGCGGACAGTGCAGGTGAAATCACCGCCAATGTTGTAGTATGCGCCCGGCTGTGGGTTGTGGGTAACCAGAAGAAAATAGGCACGAACGGCATCGCGCACGTCCGCCCAGGTGCGCAGCGAGTCGAGGTTTCCCACGCGCACGACGGGAGAGGTCTTGTTCTGCTCAATCAGAGCGATCTGCTTGGCAAAGGTGGATTCGGCAAAGACGTCGCCCCGGCGCGGGCCGGTGTGGGTGAACATGCGGGTCGTCATTACCGTCATGTTGTACGCCTCGGCGTAGTACCGGCCGATCAAATCCGTGCCAACCTTCGAGATTGCGTAGGGCGATGCGGGATGGAAACTGCACTCTTCATCGATCGGCAGTTTCTCGCGCGGCACACGACCGAAGACCTCGGAAGAGGCGCAGACATGGATAACCGAATCGTGGCAATACTTGCGGAGCGCACCCAGGAGGCGTTCCGTGCCCTGAACATTGGTGTCCATCGTATCAAGCGGGCTGTCGAAGGACGTTTTGGGATAACTCTGTGCCGCCAAATGGAAGACATAGTCTGGCTTGCTCTGCTGTACCGCGGCATCGATCGACATCGTGTCGCGCAGGTCGGCATAGACCAGATGTATCCGTTCTTTCCGATTGATCAAAGGGAGATGCTCGCGAATGTTGACCAACGGGCTGCGCCAACGGAGCATGCCCCAGATTTCCCAATCCGTTTCCTTGATCAGGTAGTCTAGCAGATGAGAGCCCACCATACCGGTGATGCCCGTAATCAGTGCACGCTTCTTCGCCATAGCCTCTCTTCCGATGGTTGCATTGTTGGGTGGGTCGTATTCCGCGTCAGAGGGCCTTCACAAGCCGTGAGCCCTCATCCTGGAACTCCGCCTTTATCACCCGTTCCGCCCCGAACCAGGACTGCATCCGTTTGATGGCGTCTTCCGGCGCGAGGAAGATGAAGAACCCGCCGCCTCCGGCGCCCGCCAGTTTTCCACCATACGCGCCGAGTTTCATGCCGGCCTCGTAGATCTCGTCCAAGTGAGTGTTGGAGATAGATGACGAGAGCGACCGCTTGATCCGCCAGTTCTCGCTCAGCATCCTGCCGATCTCGGTCAGCGCCATATCGGCATCGCCGCTCTGGAAATGCTGGCGCGCCTCAAAGCACAACTCTTTTATGGCCTGCAGGTCGCTGTTGACCTTCCCTTCCCGGGTAACCTTCACCTGCTCCTCGAGAATAGTGGATGCAGATCGGTATCGTTGGGTGTGGACCAGCACCAGAGACTCATTCAGCTTCCTGCGGAATCCCGTGCTCATCTGGATCGGCGAGATCGCCGTGTTGTCTTTCTTGAATTCATAGAGCGAAAATCCCCCGAACGCGGCGTGGAACTGATCCTGGACGCCCACCCGCTCCAGCAGGAGTTCGCTTTCGACCCGAACGGCGGCCCGCGCAAGATCGTATTTCGTCGGTGCGATCCCCTTGAGATGTCGCACGAGGTTCAGGAAGCCGACGGTGAAGGCGGATGAACTTCCGAGCCCACTGCCTCCCGGAATGTCGGAAATTACAGCGAGATTGAACGGCACATCGTAGGCCTCATCCTTCAGCACTTCGCGAATCACCGGGTGCTGTATCTCGGCGGCATGATCCACCGTCTCGACTTTGCTGTAGGTCAGCCTGTACCGGGTCTGGGCCACCGGGGACATCGGCAGGCAGATCATGTAGATGAACTTGTCGATAGTGCCGCCGAGGACCGCGCCGCCGCTGTGCTCAAAATACTCCCGATAGTCGGTGCCGCCGCCGAAGAGGCTAATCCGGAGAGGAGTTCTTACAATTGTGAGCATTACAGTCCCATATCTTCGACGATCTTGCCGAGGTCCGTTCCGTCGGTCTGAACCGCCCGAATGCCGAACGCTCTTGCCGCCTGCAGATCGCTGGGCTTATCCCCAATCATGATAGCTTCGTCCAGATCCATGCGCCAGTCGGAACGGGCCTGCTCGAACAGGCCTGTCCCGGGTTTTCGGCAGTCGCATGTCCTAGAGAATTCGGCAACCGATCCGTTCGGATGATGCGGGCAAAAATAGAATGCATCGACATGAGCGCCCGCGTCCTGTAGGCGGCGGTTCATTTCCCGGTTGAACTCCCGCATCTGCGCCACATCGAAATAGCCGCGCGCTATACCGGCCTGATTGGTCACCACGATGACCAACCGTCCGGCGTCGTTGCAGCGCCGGACCGCATCGACGGCCCCTGGCAGAAAGACGAGATCTTCGGTCCTGTGGGTATAGCCGTCGTCCCGGTTCAGAGTACCGTCGCGGTCGAGAAAGACTACCTTGCGGCGCTCCACTGCCGGCAGTTCGACCTGAGCCTGCTCGTAAGTCTCTGGCATGCCGATATCGAGAAAGTAGCCCTCAAACGTCATGCCAATGATCTGTTCGCGTTCCACTAGGCGGGGCATGACATCGGTTTCGAGCGACACCTCACCGGGGCCGATATCATCGATGATCCGCCGCGCGGCAACATAGACGCCGCCGTTGATCAAGCCGGGTTGGCCAATACTTGGCAACTTTTCCGCAAAGTGAAGAATCCTGCCTCCTTGGTCGATACTAACCTGGCCAAAGCGCCCCGTGTCCGGCACCTCGCGAAGCGCAAGCGCGATGTTGCAGTGCTGGCGCCCGAACCGCTGTGCAAGGGCGAGGTAGTTGAAATCGAAGAACGAGTCACCGTTGCTCAGCAGAAACACATCATCCAGCAGGTCTGCCGCTTCCCTAAGGGCCCCCCCTGTCCCCGCCCGGCCAGCCTCTTCGATGACCTTGACCTTTGCGCCTCCGATCCTCCCGGAAGCATAGTGATCGCGGATCTTCTGCGCCTGGTGCCGGGCAAGAAGAATGACTTCCTCGAAACCATGACGCGCAATGTTCCTCAAGAGGATGTCGAGAAACGGCTCGCCGCCTACCGGCAGCATCGGTTTGGGTACGTCGGCGGTCAAAGCCCCAAGGCGGGTGCCAAGACCACCGACCAGCACTACGGCTTGTCGGAGCAAAGCTCTATCTCCACTATGCCGCAAATAATATGGCCGATCGCTATGTGCATTTCTTGAATGTGGTTGGTCTGGTTCGACGGTACACGAACCGCCAGCGCAGCCATCTTACTAAGAGGACTCTCGGCGCTTCCGGTCAGCGCGATGCAACGAATGCCAATCTCGCTCCCAACTTCAAAGGCGCGAACGACATTCGCACTGGTGCCACTCGTCGAAAGTCCGATGAGGACATCGCCTTCGCGTCCAATGCCACGCAACTGTCTCGCGAAGACTAAATCGTAGCCATAGTCGTTTCCAATTGCAGTCAATGCAGACGTGTCCACCGTCAGCGCAAGCGCTGGCAGCGGCGCCCGATCGACAAGAAACCGACCCATCAGCTCGGCGGCCAAATGCTGACTATCCGCTGCGGAGCCACCATTTCCACAAAATATCACTTTCCCACCAGATCGTAGGCTTTGGACGCAAATAGACGCTGCCGCTTCAATATCAGCGGCCATCTCGCGCAACGTCTCAAAGTTCTTCGATACAGTGGTCAGATACTCATCTATCGATATCAAGTCTCGCCCTCCGCCTGACCGACATTCGTTTGACTTCCAATTGCTGCATTTCGGCGAGCCAACTCTACCTCAACGCGTCCACAGCGGCCTTGCCGCGACGCTCAGCGAGCAAGGCAACGAGCTGCACTTCATATTCCAGACCAAGCGCACGAAGTTCTGCTAACACGGAAACAACAATTTCGGGCCGGTCGAGCAACTTCTCCAAGTCGGGCTCGAGCGTCTGTAGAACTTCCCGCTCCGAGGCACCAGATTTTTTCGATAGATTGAGACGCACGGAGATATGTTCCGCCATACGTCGCGCGTCGTTGGTCTTGATGCGCGCCGTTTGGCCGTGCTGTCGGAATTTGTTAAGGAGCTCTGGAATATAAATGACATCACCATGCAGCATGGCCTGCCCAGCGAAGAGCCAGTCGCCGGCGAGCTTATAATTGCATACATCATTGGTAAATGCCGCGCGAAATACATCGGCATCAAATAGCGCTCCACTCATGTTAGGAATGATCATGCCAAAGCGCTGAAACTCCCATAACTCCTGATCTCCGCGCGCAATAAAAGGGCGCGACCACCGGGTCTTGTGAAAGAGCTGTGAGTGATATTGAAGGCTTGACCCAATATACTCCCCGGCGTCATCGATATACCATGACGCACAATAGGCAATCTTAGCAGCGCGCCGGGTTGTCATGTACCTGACGAGCCTACCCACAAACAAGGGATCGCAGGAATCGTCACTCTCGCAAATCCAGATCAAATCCTCTTTGGTGTTTGCGGCGGCATATTTCCACGCTGAAAATGGAGAGCCACTCTGTTGTTCCCTCCTGATATATTCGAAATTATATTTGTTGCGCAGCCGCTCCAGAATTTCATGCGACCCATCTGTGGAGTGATCGTCTATCACCGTCACGCGAATATTCGGGTATTGCTGATCAAAGATCGATCGCAGACGCTCTTCGATAAAGGCAGCATGTTGATACGACGGGACGACGGCATGGACAGTAGGCATTTCAATTAGGTCGGTGCGGGCTGGTAAGCCATAGGAATCCGCTATTTGTGGCCACTTCGAATCCCAGCTATAGTTGCATCTGCATACAACAGCCGCCGCTGCCGCAATCGAGCGGCGGGTTTCGGGATCTGTCAGCAATGTGACCACGCATTCAGCAAAATCAGATGGCCGTTCAGCAATCAGGATGGACTCTCCATCAATATATGCGAGGCCTTCGGCTGACAGAGGTGATGCAACAGCAGGGACATTCAAATGGGCATATTGATTGATTTTCCCTCGAAATCCGGCGCCGCTGAGTGCCGGCGCAATGCCTACCGCCCCGGCCATGACATGTGGAGCAATGTGGTCGACTTCGCCAATATGCTTGATGCCGTCCATCTGCTCGGGAAGGATATCCGAAATATCCCCTCGACCAATGATGCGGAATTCGTATTCTGGTACCGCTGCACGAACCTTCGGATGAACCTCATTGAGGTACCATCGTAAGGCGTCCTTGTTGGTGTCGGAGCCGAAGTAAGCGACATAGCATACTGCGTGATCCTCTTGATCGATCGGAGATATGTCGCTCGAGAATTCGATCTCAGAGATCCCAGTCTCAATGGCTACCACGTCAGCCTCAACAAAGGAGCGAATTGCTGCACAGTCCTTCATGGAGACACATATGGTCTGATCAACAACTCGGCAAATCCTTGCCTCTTCTAAGGCGCTCCCCGATGTGAGGCCGCCTTCCGATTTCGCGTCAGTGCCGCGTTCTATGCACTCATTACGTATATGACTCTCCATCGGAGTGAAGATTAGCCGGCGGCCAATCTTCCGATAGGATTCGATAATTTCTGGGGGTTGCGGAAACTGAAAATCAATAACATCGAAATATCTCGGATGGCGCGCGCGCCGCAAATATTCCAAAACTGAAAAATTGTAGCCGTCCGCCAAAACAATATTATCAAAGATCTGTGATGCCTCACCCATCGGGCCAAGAGATTCAAGGTTCGCTGCGGTAAATAGCTCGACATAGACATGAGGATGCTTGCTCTTGATTTGACGGATCATATCAAGAATGCGCAGTCCCCCAGCGTGATTGACCGTAGGAGCGTGCAGGCAGACCACCAAGATTTGGCTTGTTGCGTATTGAGGTTCTATATCCGTTTGAACATCGAGCTTAATGCCCTGAATTGATTCAAGCCTCCTGGGGCCTTGGAGCAACCCGCGATCCAAGGCACTTCTGGTACTGTCCTTAATTTCCATTTCTGAGGGTGTGGTGGTCTGGGCGTGAAAATAAAATTGTTCGCCAACTATGCTTGCGATCTTCTTCCTGCGCTTTTCCGCCGACCTGGAAAATCTTGCCCGGGCTCGATGTGAGAAAAAGGGGACTTTGCTTAGCTTTGCCAAGAGCGCCGACTTGAGCCATAAGATTGGTATGCTTTGATTTCTTCGGGTTGTCATATGGCCTCATTCCCAGCGCAAATTCAGTGTGGGGGCTTGCTCGTGACAAGAAGGCAGTCTGGTAGATACTATTTGCACAATTAAGAGGGATCTATCCAAATGCGGACACCATCGGTATCGGGGGTGAAAATTTGGCATTGTCTTGGACTTTGTGCTGTTTCGGGAAGGTGGCTTGTGGGCCCTAGACCATTGCGGGTGATCTATAGATTTGCTGATGATCCGGGTCAACAAGGCCGCCAGTAGATTGAGGCCGTACGTAGGCAGATGGATGCCGATCGTTCTGTTTCCGGACTGATTAGGTGACGCGGTCCCGTCCGGTTCGAGCGAGTTGGTTACTGTTGTTCTTGGTTTGGCCCTCATTTGGTTGTTGCTGTTACTCCCGCGGGTTCAGCCTGTCGCGTGTCACTCAAACCCACCATGGCGCACTGAGGCCGTCGGCGAGCGTCTACACCCTCATATTCTACCCCTCTTCGGAGGCTGTTCCGCCCCCCAGGTTGACCTACCCTCGGCCTGGACTTCGCTTTCGACCCTGGTAGGGTTGCTACGCGGGCCAAAGGCTCATCCGCCGGCATTGATCCTCCCAAGTTATTCTTATTGGCCAGTTCGATTCCAATGGTCTGATCATCGTCGCGCTGCAGCCATGCCGATGCCTGGTGACTCACCGGCGGTGCGACTGCGCCGGCTGTTACTAGTCCCCGGACTGCGTAACGATGTTTCGGGCCGTCAAGGCCTCTGCACTCCGTTCCTGTTCAGTGCCACCGAGTAAAGGCTCGTCGTCGCTGTGATGAAGAGTTGCTGCTTCGCGCGGCCGCCGAAGCAGACGTTGGAGACCAGCTCCGGCACCAGAACCTTGCCCAGAAGCCGCCCGTCGGGCGCCACGCAATGCACCCCATCAGCGGCCGAGGACCAGATGTTGCCCTCGGTATCCAGTCGGAAGCCGTCCGCAGCCCCGGGTTCGATCCGGTGGAAAACCTCGCCGCCCGAAAGCCGCCAGTTCGTTCCCACGTCGAAAGCCCTAATATGCTGCGGATCGCCTTGGAAAATGCGACCGGTGTCGGCGACGTAGAGCCGGCTCTCGTCGGGGCTGAAGGCGAGGCCGTTGGGACAGTTGAAATCAGTGATCACAGCGTCGATCCCACCCGAGGGATCGACGCGGTAGACATTGCAGGGCAACTCTTGTTCGGCCTTGAAGCCCTCATAATCGCTGGCGATGCCGTAATGCGGATCGGTGAACCAGATCGCCCCGTCAGAGGCCACAACCACGTCGTTCGGAGAATTGAGCCGCTTGCCCTGGTAGCCGTCAGCGATCACCGTGATGCTGCCGTCAAGCTCCGTCCGCGTCACCCGGCGCAGCCCGTGCTCGCAGGAGACAAGGCGGCCCTCGCGGTCGCGGGTGTGGCCGTTGGCGTAGTTCGAGGGCTGGCGAAAGGTGGTGATCCCCACCCCTGGCGTCCAGCGCATTATGCGGTTGTTAGGGATGTCGGAGAACAGAAGGCAATTCGCGTCGCCGAACCAGACCGGCCCCTCTGCCCAGTCGAAGCCGGTAGCAAGCTGCTTCACCGGCGCGTTGAAGAGGACATAGGACCGGAAGGCCGGGTCCACGATCTCGAAGAATGCCATGGTTTCCTCCCGCTCCGGCACATCGTGCCAGTTTGGCGGGAACGCCGGGCGGCGGCAAGGCCGAGCGCTTGACATCGCGCGCCCGCGACGGGAGGGCTTGGGGAGGCAAGCGGGAGGGGTTGCGATGATGCAGGGACTTGGGATCTTCGATCTGGCGGGCAAGCGGGCCCTGGTCACCGGCAGCTCCCAGGGGATCGGGCTGGCACTCGCGCGGGGCCTGAAGTCCGCCGGCGCGGAGCTGGTGCTGAACGGGCGCGACCGGGCGAAGCTCGCCGCTGCGGCGGAGGGCCTTGGCGGGGCGGAAACCCTGGCCTTCGACGTGACCGACCATGCCGCGGCGCGCGCGGCGGTGGACGGGTTCGAGGCGGAGGCCGGGCCAATCGACATCCTGGTCAACAACGCCGGGATGCAGTTCCGCGCGCCACTGGAGGAGTTCCCGGCCGAGGCGTTCCAGCTGTTGTTGCAGACCAACATCGCCTCGGTCTTCAACGTGGGCCAAGCCTGCGCACGGCACATGATCGGGCGCCGTACGGGGCGGATCATCAACATCGCCAGCGTGCAGACCGCGCTCGCCCGGCCCTCGATCGCGCCCTACACGGCGACTAAGGGGGCGGTGGGGAACCTGACCAAGGGAATGGCGGCAGACTGGGCGCAATACGGGCTTTGCTGCAACGCCATCGCGCCGGGGTATTTCGATACGACGCTGAATGCCGCGCTGGTGGCCGATCCCGACTTCACTCGCTGGCTGGAGGCGCGTACCCCGGCCGGCCGCTGGGGCAAGGTAGAGGAGCTGGTGGGTGCCTGCATCTTCCTCGCCTCGGAGGCGGCCTCCTTCGTCAACGGACACGTCCTTTACGTCGACGGCGGGATCACCGCGGCGCTGTGAGCGCGGCTCCGGCCCGAAACAGCGGGCGAAGCCGCCGGACCAGCGCCCACCCGCGGACGGCCGCTGGCCCTCTGCCACTTAGGGTCGGGGCGCCTTTCGCGTGCTATCCCGCTCGCGGATCTCGAAACCCATGTCGATCCGCCGTTCCTCGGGGCGCTTGCCGGAGCCTCGGATGATCTCCAGCACGATCTCTGCCGTGCGTTCGCCCATCTCGTAGCGCGGTGTTGCCACGCTGGTGATGGCGGGATGGGCAATGGAGCAGAACTCCAGGTCGTTGAACCCCATGAAGGAGATGTCCTCCGGCACCCGGATCCCACGCCGGTCGCATTCGAAGAGCGCGCCGAGGGCGAGGTTGTCGCTGGAGCACCAGACCGCGTCCACGTCCGGATGCCGTTCTATCAGCGCGGCGAGGAGCTCGGCCCCGAGGGGCACGCTGGTCGGTCGGGTGGAGGCGATGACCAGCGGCTCCATCCCGCGCGAGACCATTTCCTGTTCGAACGCCTCGCGGCGGCGCACCGCGCGGGCGTCGAGCGGCGCCATCAGATGAGCGATGCGGCAACAGCCGCGCTCCATAAGGAAGCGCAGGGCGGCATGGCCGGCCTCTACCTGCGACAGGCCGATGTTGATGTCGATGGGCCGGTCGGTCAGCTCCATCACCTGCACCACCGGCACGCCCGCATGCTGCAGCATGCGCCGCGCCCCGGGGGTCTGGTCAACCCCGGTGACGATCATCGCCTCCGGATGGTGGCCGAGGAGGGTGGCGATCGCCTTCTCCTCGTTGGCATCGGTGTAGCGCGAGTTCAGCACGAGAAGCTGGAAGCCCGCCGGCAGGAAGACGTTGTGCAGCGCGCTGAGGAAATCGTTGAAGACGCCGTTGGTCAGCGAGGGCACCACGACGCCGATCGTGTTGGTCTGCGCCGAGGCCAGCGCGCTCGCCAGCCGATTCGGCACGTAGCCGAGGTCGGAGGCCGCCGTCGCAACCCGCTCGCGCAGGGTTTCGGAGACGAGATGCGGCTCGCGCAGGACGCGCGAAACCGTGACCGCGCTGACGCCGGCCCGTTGGGCGACATCGCCAAGCGTCGTTCGGCGTCGGGGCCGGGTGGAAATGTCCTTATCTGTCATCGCGCCACTCTTTCCACTACCCGCACCTATACAGGCAAGGTTTCTTCAGCCCGCCGCGGGTTGCCCCGCGGCCGAGACCATGCGGAACCGTCCCTCCCTTGCTGCCCCGCCCGTGTTTCAGGCACGGGCGAGGACTATGCAGTATGCATATGATAGCGCTTCCATCGTCAATGGAAGCGCTATCATTGTCGTTGACAGCTAAAATCGACCTCCGTACAGAATTGGGAGGACAGGGCGCCAGAGCCCTGCCAATGGGAGGAAGATCAATGACGAAAACGCAGAAGATGCTGCAGTCGTGCGCGCTTGGGCTGCTGTTGGCGGCGGGGGCCGCGACCGCTGCGATGGCTGCCGGTCCGAGTGTCGTGAAGGGCCCCGGGGCCGATCCGGGCTGCTTCACGCCGCAGTCGGCCAGCACGAAATTCTTCCAGTGGAAGGCGCACAAGGCCCCGTTCCGCATCGCGCTGGTGAACGGCTTCATCGCCAATGACTGGCGGGTCCAAATGATCCGGGTCGCTAAGGCCTATGTTGCTCAGCCCTCGGTCGCCAAAGAGATCAAGGAGTTCAAGGTCGTCTCGGTCGGCCAGGACATCGCCGCCCAGATCGCCGCGGCTAATAACTTCATCGACCAGGGCTTTGACGCGATCATCGTTGACGCCAACAGCTCCGCCGCCTTCAAGGGCGTGGTGCGCAAGGCCAATGCCAAGGGCGTCGTCGTCGTCTCCTTCGACAACGTGATCGACAGCCCCGACCAGATCTCGGTCAACGTGAACCAGGAAGGCCTTGGCGAGATGGCAGCGAAATTCCTGTTGAAGGAAGCGCCGAAGACGGGCGACCTGACCTTCCTGCACGTCCGCGGTCCGGCCGGCCAGCCGGTCGACATCGCCCGCAACACCGGCTTTCACAAGGTGCTCGGCGCGTCCGGGCGTAAGGTTAAGGTGGTCGATGTGATCGGGAACTGGGCGCCGGGCGACGCGCAGAAGGCGACCGCCGATGCGATCGCCGCCGGGGGTGTCTTCCAGGGTATCTACGTACAGGGCGGCAGCCAGGGCACGGCGCAGGCGATGCTCGACGCGGGCAAGTTCAAGGCGCCGATCTCCGGCGAGACGGAGAATGCCTTCCGCGAGATCTGCGACAAGGCAAAGCTGACCTGCCAGTCCGGCGGCACGGGCCCGGCGCAGAGCGCGGTGGCAATCAAGACCGCTATCGCGGCGCTGGAAGGCAAGGTGATCCCGCAAGAGATCGCGCTGCCGACAGCGGTGGACTACTCGCCGTTCACGGACGGCAAGACCGTCTTCCCGAACCTTCCCGGCAGCTTCTTCGCGGGTAACAACTTCCCGAGCTGCAACATTGGCTTCTCGGCGTCCGAGATCGCTGCGCAGACGGCCAAGAACAACTAAGATCGGGATGCGCGGCGGGGTTGGCCCCCGCCGCGCATCGGCAGGGAGGAAAGGCCGAAACATGAGCGAACGCGCACCGGGCCCGCTTTTGCGGGTGGAGGGCGTCTCCAAACACTACGGCGGGGTGCGGGCGCTGGAGGACGTGCAGTTCGCCTGTCGTGCCGGCTCCATCCACGCGCTGCTGGGGGAGAACGGGGCGGGCAAGTCCACCTTCATCAAGATCCTATCAGGGGTCGTGCAGCCCGATACGGGCAAGATTGAGCTGGGCGGTAGGCCGATGGCCTTTGCTACGCCGGGCGAGGCCTCGGCCGCTGGCGTCTCCTGCATCTTCCAGGAGCTGTCGCTGCTGCCAGATCTCTCGGTGGCCGATAACATCTGCATCACCGCGCCGCCGCGCCGGTTCGGGCTGATCGACAAGGCCGGGCAGCGGCGGCTGGCCTCAGAGATGCTGGCGCGGATCGGCGGCGAGGACATTCACCCCGATGCGCCGGTGGGCGAGCTGCCGCTGTCGCGCCAGCAGATGGTAGAGATCGCCAAGGCGCTGGCGCGCAATCCCAAGGTGCTGATCCTCGACGAAGCGACATCGGCGCTGACCGCGGGCGATGTCGCCAAGGTCTTCGCGCTTCTGAAGCGGCTGCGGGAGGAGGGGATGGCGATCATCTACATCTCCCACCGCATGAACGAGATCGCGGAACTGGCCGACGACTGCACCGTCTTCCGCAATGGGCGGTATATTGAGACCTTCCGCGCCGGCACCAAGACCGACAACGAGATCGTCGAGATGATGATAGGGCGGGAATACTCCTCCGCCTTCCCGCCGCTGGGGGACACGATGCGGGCCGGGTCCCCTGCCCTTTCGGTGAAGAACCTGTCCTGGGCGGGGGAGCTGAAGGACATCACCCTGTCGGTGAGCCCGGGCGAGGTGGTGGGGCTGGGCGGCCTCGACGGTCAGGGGCAGAGGCAGTTTCTGCTGGCACTCTTCGGCGCGCTGATCGGGGTCGGCGGCGAGATCGAGATTGCCGGAAAGCCGGTAAAGATCGGCAGCCCGAAACAGGCGAAATCGCCGGAACTGGGCCTGGCTCTGATCCCGGAGGACCGCAAGAACGAGGGGCTGATGCTGCCGATGACGGTGCGCGAGAACCTGTCGTTTGCGGCCCTCGACACGGTAAGCCGCTTCGGCCGGGTGGACCGGGCGAAGGAGAACGAGCTAATAGATGAGATCGTGCGTAGGCTCGCTATCAAAGCGGACGGGGTGGACGGGCCGGTGGCGGCGCTGTCCGGCGGCAACCAGCAGAAGGTCGTGATCGGCAAATGGCTGATGACGCGGCCGAGGATCGTGCTGTTGAACGACCCGACCCGCGGCATCGACGTGGGCACCAAACAGGAAATCTACCAGCTGCTGCGGCAGCTCGCCGCCGAGGGCACGGCGATCCTGTTCTATTCAACGGACTACGACGAGCTGATCGGCTGCTGCGACCGGGTCGCCGTCTTCTATGACGGCACGATCACCCGGATGCTGCAGGGCGCGGAGCTGACCGAGCACAACCTTGTCGGCGCGGCGCTGAACATCGGCACGCCGGCCACCGAGCAGAAGGAGGCCGCGCTATGACCGTGGCGCAGGACCCGGCGATGAAACGGCCGAAGCGCGGCAGCTGGCGCTACTGGTTCGCGGCGCAGCGCGGCGTGCTGGTCGCGGTAGCGATCTTCGCGGTGATGTTCGCCGTCTATGGCGCGGCCCAGCCGATCGGGATGTCCGCCGACGTGGTCAACACCGCCGTCAACAAAGGTGCGCTGCTGGCACTGGTTGCCATGGCGCAGACTCTTCCGGTGCTGACGGGGGGCCTGGACCTTTCGGTCGGCATGACCTTCATGCTGGCCAATTGCCTGGCCTCCGCCGTCGTCTCCGGCAGCCCGGGCATGACCGCGCTCGGCATCGTCATCGTGCTGGTGGCAGGGCTTCTTTGCGGGTTGGTCAATGGGCTGATCGTCGTCTACGGGCGGCTTCAGCCGTTGATCGCGACGCTTGCGACCTCGGCCATCTATTTCGGCATCGCGCTGGCGGTCCGGCCGACGCCCGGCGGCGATATCAACGGCGCATTCGCCGACTGGATGACGCGGTCGACCTATGCCGTCCCCTCCTCAGCCGTGCTGCTGCTGGCGGCCGTGGTGCTGGTCTGGCTGCCCTACCGCAATTCAGTGCTCGGCCGCTCGATCTATGCCGTCGGCTCCTCGCCGCAGGCGGCCTATGCCTCCGGCGTCAACATCGCTCGGGCGAAGCTCTCGGCCTATACGCTGGCTGGGCTATTTGCGGCCCTTGGCGGACTGCTTCTGACCTGCATCACCTATTCGGGTGAGGCGCGGGCAGCGCTCGGCAACGACTATACCCTGAACTCCATCGCCGCAGTGGTGATCGGCGGCACCTCGCTTTTTGGCGGCTTCGGCAGCGCGATCGGATCGATCTTCGGGGCCTTCGTAATGCGGACCGTGGGCGACCTGCTGATCGTCTTCAACATCAACCCGGTGCTGCAGCCGCTTTTCGTCGGGGTCGTACTACTCTTCGCTGTCAGCCTCGGCTCGCTCAGGTTGCTGCGCATCCGCAACAAGCTCGATCTCTATCGCTAGGGGACCATGATGACATCGAAAACCCTCGCGAAGATCGACCCGGCAGTGCTGATCGCCTTCGGCTGCATCGTGCTTCTCCTTGGCATAGGCTCCATCGCCAAGCCGGGGTTCCTGTCGGCCGCCTACCTGGTTCAGCAACTGCAGACGGCCTCGTTCCTCGGGATCATCGCCTCCGGCGTGATGCTGGTGATGCTAATGGGGCAGATCGACCTGTCGATCCCCTGGGTCATCGCCATGGGCGGCATGATGGCGACTGGGGCTGAGGGGATCCTGGGCCACACGCTGGGCCAGCCGCTCGCGATCCCGTTCGGCATATGCTGCGGCCTGCTGGCCGGCCTCGTGAACGGGGTGGGCGTGGCCTATCTGCGCGCACCGTCGATGATCTTCACGCTCGGGATGAACGCGGTCGCCCAGGGGCTGATGGTCTGGCACACGGGCGGCTTCGCGCCGCAGGACGCGGCAACCCCGCTGATGGTGGCGCTGGCGAGCGGTCACCTGATCCCCGATGTGCCCAATCCGCTGCTGATCTGGATCGTGCTTGGCGGCGTGATCGTCTGGATGCTGACGCGCAGCCGTCTTGGTCGGCAGATCTACGCCATAGGCAACAAGGAGAGGGCAGTGTTCCTTTCTGGCGTCGACAGCCGCAAGGTGACGGTCCTCGTCTTCGCCATCTCCGGCGCCTGTGCCGCAGCAGGAGGCGTGCTGCTTTCCGGCTGGGCCAGCCGGTCCTACCAGGCGATGGGCGATCCCTACCTGCTGCCAACCATCGCCGCCATCGTGCTGGGAGGGACCAACGTCCTGGGTGGCCGCGGCTCCTACCTGGGCACGATCGCGGGCGTGATCCTGATCACGCTGCTGCAATCCATCCTCTCGGTTCTGCAGCCGCAGGATTACTTCGCCCAGCTGGGCGTGAAGCTGCCCGACGACGTCTTCCGCCAGGTCGTCTTCGGGCTTGTCATAATCGTGATGATGATGCTCTACGGACGGGAGCGGGTGATCCGTTAGGATCGCGCCCCGGAGAGCAAAACCCCGCCAAACCCCGAAAGACACAAGCCATGACACAGAAACGCACCGCCAGCTCGCTCCGCTCCCGGCTCTGGTTCGACAACCCCGCCAACCGCGAGATGACCGCGCTCTACCTCGAGCGATACCTCAACTATGGCCTGACACGGGAAGAGCTGCAGGGCGGCAAGCCGATCATCGCCATCGCGCAGACCGGTTCCGATCTTTCGCCCTGCAACCGCCATCACATCGAGCTGGCCAAGCGGCTGCGCGACGGGATTATCGCTGCGGGCGGCATCCCCCTGGAGGTGCCGGTGCATCCGATCCAGGAGACCGGTAAGCGGCCCACCGCCTCGCTCGACCGCAATCTCGCCTATTTGAGCCTGACCGAGTCGCTCTTCGGCTATCCGATTGATGGGGTGGTGCTGACCATCGGCTGCGACAAGACCACGCCGGCGCTCCTCATGGCTGCCGCCACCGTGAACATCCCGGCCATCGCCTATTCCGTCGGCCCGATGCTTAACGGCTGGTTCCGGGGCGAGCGAACCGGGTCAGGCACCATTGTCTGGAAGGCCCGCGAGCTGCACGCCGCGGGCGAGATCGACGATGACGGGTTCATGGAAATGGTCGCCTCCTCCACCCCCTCGACCGGCTATTGCAACACAATGGGGACAGCGACGACGATGAACAGCCTGGCCGAGGCGCTCGGGATGCAGCTGCCGGGCTCCGCCGCCATTCCCGCCCCCTACCGCGAGCGCGGGCAGATGGGCTACGAGACCGGCAAGCGCATCGTGGAGATGGTCTGGGAAGACCTGAAACCCTCCGACATCATGACGCGGGCCGCCTTCGAGAACGCAATCGCCGTCAACTCCGCCATCGGCGGGTCGACCAACGCGCCCATTCACCTCAACGCCATCGCCCGCCACCTTGGCGTGCCGCTCGACAATGACGACTGGCAGGCAATCGGGCATCACCTGCCGCTTCTGGTGAACCTGCAGCCAGCGGGCGAATACCTTGGCGAGGATTACCACCGGGCCGGAGGTGTTCCGGCCGTGGTGGGCGAGCTGATGGCGGCGGGCCTGCTGCCCAATCCCGATGCGGTCACCGCAAACGGCCACAGCATGGGCGAGAACTGCGGCGAACGCCGCAGCGAGAACCACGCGGTGATCCGTACCGTCGCCGAACCGCTGAAGGCGGAAGCGGGGTTCCTGAACCTGAAGGGCACGCTTTTCGATAGTGCGATCATGAAGACCTCGGTGATCTCCGAGGAGTTCCGCAAGCGCTACCTCTCCAACCCCGCTGACCCGATGGCCTTCGAAGGGCCGGTCGCGGTCTTCGACGGGCCGGAGCAGTTCCACGCCACGATCGACGATCCGGCCCTGGGGATCGACGAGCATACGATCCTCGTCATGCGCGGGGCCGGGCCTCTGGGCTACCCGGGCGGCGCGGAAGTGGTGAACATGCGCCCGCCGGCCTACCTGCTGAAGCGCGGCGTCGCTTCGCTCCCCTGCATCGGCGATGGGCGGCAGTCGGGCACCTCCGGCTCGCCCTCGATCCTCAACGCCTCGCCCGAGGCCGCTGCAGGCGGGGGGCTGGCGCTTCTGAAGAACGGCGACCGGATCCGGATCGACCTGAAGGACGGGACGGCGGATATCCTAATGTCGGCGGAAGCCCTGGCCGAGCGCGCGCGGGAACTGGTGGCCGAGGGCGGCTACAAGGTGCCCGAGAGCCAGTCGCCCTGGCAGCAGTATTTCCGCGAGCTGGTCGGCCCGTTCTCGGAGGGCATGACCCTGCGGGACGCGCCAAACTACAAGTCCATCGCCGCGAAGTTCACGCCGCGCGACAATCATTGACGTCGCAAGGGTTTCGGTAAGGCGGGCCCGGGGGTAGGGCCTACCCCTCCTCCGCGAAATGGCTGGGGTAGAGCCGGCGCAGTTCTGGCAGCTCGCCGAGGATGGAGGAAAGATGTGCCTCCATCGCCGCCGCGGCTGCGGCCGCGTCGCCGGCGGAGACCGCGTCGACGATGGCGCGGTGCTGGGCGATGATCGCCTCCAGGGGCGAGCTGCGTTCGATGGCTAGAAAGCGCACGCGGTCCATCTGCGCCTTCACCGTCTCCAGCATCTTCCAGCTGGCCGGGCGCTCCGCGATGCGGGCGAGATCAGCGTGGAAGGCCTCGTCGAGGAAATAGAACCGCTCGCGCGCGGCCTCTGCCCCCTGCCCGGCTGCCTGCTCAGCCTCCTCCGCCGCCGCCAACTGCGCGCGGATATGCGCGGCGAGCGCCTTCGCCCCGACCCCGGTGATCTGCCGCGCCGCCTCCGCCGCCAGCGCGATCTCCACCGCCTGGCGCACGAAGCGCGCGTCGCCCACCTCGGCCAGCGAGATCCGCGCCACTTGCGTGCCCCGCTGCGGCAGCACCCGCACCAGCCCGGCCTCCGAGAGCTTGATGAAGGCCTCCCTGACCGGCTGGCGCGAGATCGCGAACCGCCGCGCGATCTCCTGCTCAGAGAGCATCTGCCCCGGCTCCACCCGGTGGGTGACAATCGCCATTCTCAGCGCGCGCAGCACATACGCGGCGTTCGGTTCGTGCGGCTCGCGGGCGGGCAAGGTGAACGCCTCAGCCATCGACGACTCCTCGCAAATGTGGGGGTCCCCCGCGTTGACGGGCGAGACCTACCATTCTAGTATGGAGACATTGAGGGCCGGGCGCGAGCAAAATCTCAAGCGGCGCGCAGACGGGACGATCCCGCGGCCGGCAGAGGAGCCGAAAGAGCAAATGAAGGAAACCTGGCGCTGGTTCGGTCCCGCGGACCGCGTATCCGTTACCGAGGCCCGGCAGGCCGGCGCCCGCGGCATCGTCACGGCGTTGCATCACGTCGCCACCGGCGATGTCTGGCAGCCGACGGAGATCGCAAAGCGCCAGCAGGAGGTCCGCCACGCGCCCGACGGCGCGCCCACCACGCTCGACTGGGACGTGGTCGAGAGTCTGCCGGTGTCGGAGGCGATCAAGACCCAGACCGGCGACTGGCGCGCCCATGTTGACAACTGGCGCGAAAGTCTCGGCAACCTGGCCGCGGCCGGGATCCGGGTGATCTGTTACAACTTCATGCCGGTGCTCGACTGGACGCGGACCGACCTCGCTTGGCCGCTGCCGAACCGCGGCACAGCGATGCGCTTCGACCTCTCCGATTTCGCCGCCTTCGACATCCATATCCTCGCCCGCAAGGGCGCCGCGGCCGATTACCCGCAGGAATTCCGGGAGGAGGCCGACCGCCGCTTCGCCAGCATGAGCGACGAGGCGAAGGTGAAGCTCGCCCGCAACGTCACCGCAGGTCTGCCCGGCGCGGCGGAGCATTGGACGTTGGCCGACCTTTCCGCCCAACTCGAGCGTTATGCGGGCATCTCGGCCCGAAGGCTGCACCAAAACTACATCGACTTCCTGACCGAGGTCGTGCCGGACGCCGAGCGCCTCGGCATGCGGCTCTGCTGCCACCCGGACGACCCACCCTTCCCGCTTCTGGGCTTGCCGCGGATCATGTCGACGCTAGAGGATTACCAGCGCACCCTCGCCGCTGTCGAAAGCCCGGCCAACGGCGCCACGCTCTGCTCCGGCTCGCTCGGCGCCCGCGGGGACAACGACCTCGCCGCCATGGCCCGGGCGCTCGGGCCGAAGATACATTTTGCCCACCTCCGCAACGTCACGCGCGAGACAGAGGGCACGCCCTGCTCCTTCCACGAGGCGGAGCATCTCAACGGCGGCACCAATATGGTGGCCCTCATCGGCGCGCTTCTGGACGAGGAAGCTCGGCGGCGGGCCGAGGGCCGGACGGATGCCGAGATCCCGATGCGGCCGGACCATGGCCAGGACATCCTCGACGATCTCACCCGCGGCGCGCAGCCCGGCTATCCGGCGATCGGCCGGATGAAGGGGCTCGCGGAGATCCGCGGTGTAATGCGCGCCCTCGGCGCATCCAAACCGTACTGAAGGCCCCGCTCATGACCCTGCATCCCGACCGTTTTTTCCCCGCCGACCGCGACACCCGCGGCATCGCTCGCAGCCTTTACGCCCATGTGAAGGACCTGCCGATCGTTAGCCCGCATGGCCATACGAACCCCGCCTGGTTTGCCGAGAATGCGCCCTTCCCGGATCCGGCGCAGCTTCTGATCGTGCCCGATCACTATATCCTGCGCATGCTGATCTCGCAGGGGATCCGGCTGGAGGACATGGGGGTCGCCCCGAACGACGGGAGCGCCTACGAGACCGACGGCCGGGCGATCTGGCGCCGCTTTGCGGAGAATTTCCAGCTGTTCCGCGCCACGCCCTCGCGCATGTGGCTGGAACATACGCTTGTCTCGCTCTTCGGCGTGGCCGAGCGGCTGACCGCGGCCACGGCCGACGGCATCTATGACCGCATCGCCGAGCATCTGCAAAGCCCCGACTACCGGCCCCGAACGCTCTACGAACGCTTCAATATCGAGGTGATCGCGACGACCGAGGGCGCTCTCGACCCGCTGACCCATCACGCCAGCATCAAGTCCTCGGGCTGGAAGGGCCGCGTCGTCACCGCCTACCGGCCCGACGACATTGTGAACCCCTCCGTTGCGGGCTTCGCCGAGCGGATCGCGAACCTCGGCGAGCTGACCGGCGAGAACACCCGCACCTGGGACGGCTATCTTGCTGCCCACCGCGCGCGGCGCGCGCATTTCATCGCCCATGGCGCGACCTCCTCCGACCATGGCCACCCCAGCGCGCGCACCGCCGACCTGCCGCGGGCCGAGGCGATGGCGCTTTACGCAAAGGTCCTCTCCGGTGCCGCGACGCCGGAGGAACAGGACCTCTTCCGTGGCCAGATGCTGACCGAGATGGCCCGGATGAGCCTCGACGACGGGCTGGTGCTGCAGATCCACCCGGGCTCGTTCCGCAACCACTCGCCCGCACTCTTCAACCGCTTCGGCAGCGACAAGGGCACCGATATCCCAGTGCGGACCGATTACGTCCACATGCTGAAGCCGCTTCTGGACGCGGTGGGGATGGAGCGTGACCTGACCATCGTCCTCTTCACGCTGGACGAGACCTCCTATACCCGCGAACTGGCCCCGCTGGCCGGCGTCTACCCGGCGCTTCGTCTCGGGCCGCCCTGGTGGTTCCACGACAGCCCGGAGGGGATGCTGCGCTTCCGCCGCGCCGCGACCGAGACGGCCGGGTTCTACAACACCGTCGGCTTCAACGACGACACCCGCGCCTTCCCCTCGATCCCGGCGCGGCACGACATGGCCCGGCGGATCGACTGCGCCTATCTGGCGGAGCTGGTCGCCACCCACCGGCTGAGCGAGGAGGAGGCCGCCGAGGTGGCTGAGGACCTGACCTACCGGCTGGTAAAGAAGGCCTACAAGCTCTGACCCCTCCCAAAGCCGAGCCCGACATGACCGACCGTCTTTCCGCCGCCACCCTCGACCGCCTGTCCGCTACGGTCGCCCGCCCGGGCTACGACCGCGCCGGGCTGACGCTCGGCATCGTCCACCTTGGCATCGGCGCGTTTCACCGCGCGCACCAGGCCGTCTACACGGACAGCCTGCTGGCGGAGGATCCAGGCTGGGCCATCGCCGGCGTCTCTCTCCGCAGTCCCGGCACGCGCGACGCACTGGCGCCACAGGACGGGCTATACACCGTTGCGACCCGAAGTGCGGCGGGCGATGCCTTCCGCGTGGTGGGCGCGATCCCCAAGCTGCTGGTCGCGACAGAGGATCCGGGGGCAGTGCTGGAGCTGATGGCCGCGCCCACGACCCGCATCGTTTCGCTCACCGTCACGGAAAAGGGCTACTGCCACCTGCCCGCGACCGGCACGCTGGACGAGGCGCATCCGGATATCCTGCACGACCTCGCCCACCCCGCTACGCCCCGCACCGCGATCGGCTTCCTGGTCGAGGCGCTTGACCGCCGCCGCCTTACGGGCGTCGCGCCCTTCACCGCGCTCTCCTGCGACAACCTTCCGGCCAATGGCAAAACGCTCGCCCGCGTCGCCATCCGCTTCGCCGAGCTGCGATCGCCCGAGCTCGGCGCCTGGGTCGCGGCGAAGGTCGCTTTCCCCTCAACTATGGTCGACCGGATTGTGCCCGCCACCACCGACGCCGACCGTGCCTTCGTCGAGGGCGCCACGGGGCTGACCGACGCCTGGCCCATCGTGACCGAGGCCTTCACCCAATGGGTGATCGAAGATCACTTCCCCGGCGGCCGCCCGGCCTGGGAGAAGGCCGGCGCGACGATGGCGGCCGATGTCACCCCCTTCGAGCTGGTGAAGCTGCGACTCCTGAACGCCAGCCATTCGAGCCTCGCCTATCTCGGCTATCTCGCGGGGCATGAGACCGTGTCAGATGCGATGGAAGCGCCGGGGTTCTCAGCCCTGGTCGAGGGGCTGATGGAGGAGATCACGCCGACCCTGCCCGCGCTGCCGGGTTTCGACCTGACCGCCTACAAGGCCGAGCTGAGGGAGCGCTTCCGCAACCCGGCGCTGCGGCACCGGCTTTACCAGATCGCGATGGACGGATCGCAGAAGCTGCCGCAGCGGATGCTTGGCGCGGTACGCGAGCTGATCGCGGCGGGAAGGCCCTTCCCGCATCTCGCGCTCGGCGTCGCGGCCTGGATGCGATACGCGGCGGGCTTCGACGAGGCGGGGGCGGAGATCGTAGTGCAGGATCCGCTTGCCGGGGTGTTCCGCGAGCGGCTTGGCGCGGCGCGGGACGCGGGCGCGATCCACGAGGCGGCGCTGAGCCTGCGGGAGGTGTTCGGAGAGGATCTTCCGGCGTCGGACGTGTTCGTCACGGCGACCCGTGCGGTGCTCGACAAGCTTATGGCCGAGGGCGCGGGCAAGGTGGTCGCGAGCTTCTGAGGCTCCGATGGCGCGCAGTGAATGCGCATCCTACGCCCGTCAACCCGCCGAGGAGGGCCCGCGACCGTCCACGGGTAGGGCGCTCGCTGCCCGGCGGGCTTCGCCCGCTGTTTCCGGCCGGGGCGAGTGGAAATACCCGCCCCAGCCCTTTCCGTTACCCGTTGGTACGGGTGCGCCAGCTGTCGGCGTAGTTCTCGCGCGCCTCGCGGGCATAGGGCGTGGGCGCCACACGGACGCGGATCTCCGCCTGCCGGTGCGTTTCGGTCGAGGTCTTGCCTGTGGGCTCAGGCTCGCCCCAGACTAGCGTCAGCACGTCGCCGACCTCTACCTCCGGCGCCACGACGCCGAGCGAGAGCAGACAGCGCTCGTTGTAGGAATAGCCATTGAACATCGACATCCCCAACATCTTGCCGTCCTTCGTGACCATGTCGGCGGAAGACGAGGCGTAGTTCGGCTGCGGGAAGTCGATCCACTTGTAGGGCGTACCCTCCTCGAAGTTCGAGGCGATAACCTTCAGCACGTCCTCGCGGTTCCACTCGAAGGTCACCTTCTTACGGTTCCGGCCTTCCTTCATCTTGGCGAGCGCGGCCTTGCCGATGAAGTCATCCTTCTTCCAGCCGATGTAGAAGTCGTAGCCTAGCTCGAAGGGGTTGACGTAATAGTCCTCGACATTCTGCGACACGAAGCTGCCGCCGATCGAGCCCGCGGCCTCGTAGCTCTCGGCGCCGAGCCATTCGCGATAGTCCTTCAGCATCCCGTCGCCGGTGTAGATGCCGGGCAGCGGCGAGGGGATCCAGCCGGATTCGAGTGTGTTGGTGGAGTACGCCCGGCTGCCGCATTGGACGAGATTCACACCTGCGTCGCGGGCGGCCTGAAGGATGGTCGAATGGACGTAGTGCTTGTCCTCGTAGGGCCCCCAGACCTCCAGCCCCGGCGCGCCGGACATGCCGTGGCGCAGGGCCTGCACCTTCTTGGAGCCGATGTTGATCCAGTCGACATGAAAGAACTTGATCTCCGGGATTGGGCCGCCGTTCATCTTCTCGAAGATCTTCGGCGCGTCCGGCCCCTGGATCTGGAAGCGATAATGAGTGCGCAGGACCCGCTCGCCCTCGGGGCGCGACGGCGAGCGCGGGTCGTGCTTGATGCGCACATTCCACTTACCCCAGGCGGCGCAGAACTGCAGCCAGTTGGAGACGGGGGCGCGACCGACGAGGATGAACTTGTCCTCACGTTCGCGGAAGATGATGTGGTCGCCGATGACATGGCCGTTCGGCGTGACCGGCACGAAATGCTTGGCCCGGCTCAGTGCGAAATTGGCGAAGCTGTTGATGCCGTGATGGGCGAGGAAGGCCTCCGCCTGCGGGCCCTCGACGATCAGCTCGTCCATGTGATGGCTCTGGTCGAACAGCACCGCGCTGTCACGCCAGGCGCGCTGCTCGTCCCGCCAGTTGGAAAATTCCGGGGTCACCACCGGATAGACATACATCCCGATTCGGGAATTGCGCAGCATGTCGACGACATTGCCACGCTCCTGCATAAGCGCTTCGAGACTGCTAGCAGCCATGATCTCCTCCCTCAATGAGCTGCGGATTGTATACATTCGTGAGAGGCCGCTGTCGAGAACCACGATGACGCCCTACGCGGAAAAGAGCGGGGCGGCCTTGCGCAATGAATGCCCACCCTGCGGCGGACCCGCGCGCCGAGGAGGGGGCCGTCCGCCGGGAGGCGCCAGTGGAAGGGTCGGTCTGTCCGTTTATGGCGCAGCGAACCCCTTCGGCTTACCGGGGCGGTGATGCACCAGAAGCGCCCGCCCTGGGGGGGTGGACGGGCGCTGGCCCGGCGGGCTACGCCCGCCGTTTTGGGTCGGCCTAAGCGGATGTCGGCGCCCGCGCCCTACCCCACCATCAGCGCCATGCCCGGCACGCGGGAGAGGAGCGAGCGGTCCTCCTCCATTACGTATTCAAGGTTCTGCCGCGCGAGCCGCGCATGTTCGCGCGCCAGTGCCTCTGCCCGCGCTCCCTCCCGCCCCGCGATGGCCGCAACCATGGCACGGTGCTGGTCCTGCGCCACGTTCAGAGAGCGGCGGAACGCCACGATATCGGCCTTGTCGGGCAGGAACGCCGAAGGCGAGGCAAATGGAAGTCGCGTTACTCGGTCAAGCTCGCGCTTGATCACACTGCTGCCCGCAAGGCCGGAAAGGCGTTCGTGAAAACCGGCGTTCAATTCCGAATAGCGCTCGAATTCCACCTCCCCGGGTGCGGCACCGAAGCAAAGGTCGAGCGCCGAGACAACCTCGCCGAGCTCGGTGAGCGCTTCCTCCCCCACCCCGCGCTCCGCGGCAAGCCGTGCGGCGGTGCCTTCCAGCACGCCGCGCAGCTCGATTGCATCGATCACGTCCTGGAAGCCGAAGCTGCGGACCACGAAACCGCCGGCGCGCACCCGCTCCAGCAACCCCTCCTCCACCAGCCGGGCCATCGCTTCGCGCAAGGGCGTGCGCGAGATCTCCAGCGCCTCCGAGAGCGGCACCTCGAGAAGCCGCGTTCCGGGGCCGATCGTGCCGGCAAGGATGCGTTCGCGCAGTGCGATCAGCGCCCGCATCGCCTGTGTTCCGCTGCCCGGCGTCTCCATCGAGCCCTCCCCCGCCTTCCCAAAATGTATACATTGTCGAGACTTCTTCGGCAAGCCCGTCAGGGGCCGCCGGTGTGGGCGGGGCCCTAGGACCGCTGGCGGCAGAGGTTCATCCCCTTGCCGATGCGGTAGGCATGTTGGGCGCATTGCGCCTGAAGGCGGCGCTGATCCGGAACGACGCGGCGGGCAAGGCCGATCCCGCACCCCCCGCCGCCGCCTTGGCCGGGCTCGGCGATCTCCGGCGGCAGATGATAGCCGCGCTCGCGGAAGAAATGTCGCCTGCCGCGCCCGAGGGTTGAGCCGCGCCGCCACCCCGCCTAGAACCGGGGGCGGATCCTGCCGGAGGCCCCGATGACGCCCACAGACCTTGCCTCCTATTTCGCCCGGATCGGGTTTTCCAGCGCCACCTCGCTGCGAGCCGAAACCATCGCCGCGCTGCAGCCGCTCCACCGCCGCGCGATCCCGTTCGAGAACCTCGACATCACGCTTGGCCGCGGCATCTCGCTGGCGCCCGAGGCGATCTTCGACAAGCTCGTCACCGCCCGCCGCGGCGGCTATTGCTTCGAGCAAAACGCGCTTTTCCTGCGCGTCCTCACGGCGCTCGGCTTCCCCGCCCGCCCGCTTCTAGGCCGGGTCTGGCTGACCGCGACGCCGGACGACCCGCCGCCGCGCACCCATACCCTGATCCTCGTGCAGGCCGACGGGCGCGACTGGATCGCCGATGTCGGCTTCGGCGGCGCCATCGCCCCACTGCTGCCGCTGGCCGAGGGCGCGGTGACGGATGCGGCCGGGATCACCCACGCCCTTGCCCGCGATGCCGATCACGGTTGGATGCTTCGCCGCAACGGCGCGGCGCAATACAGCTTCACCGAGGCGCGGGTCTGGCCGATCGACCTTGTCCAGGCCAACCATTTCACCGCGACCGCGCCGCAGAGTCGCTTCACCGCCGGCCCCCTCGTCAGCCGGCCGGAGCCCCGGGGCCTGGCCACCCTGACCGGAACCCGCCTTTCCGCCCCCGAAGGCGAGACCATCGTCGCCTCGCCCGCCGACTGGCGCAGGCTGCTTTCCGAACGCTTCGATCTGGCGCTCAGCGCGGAGGAGGTCGCGCGTCTCGGCCTCTTCCCCCCGGCCACAAACGCCGGTTGAAGGAGCCAGGCCACATCTCGCGCTCTGGTATGGTGGCATCTGAGCGGCCTGTGGGTCGAAAAATCCGGAAATCCGGAGCGTAACTTTCTTTGAATCATCATTTTTCGGGTTATACGGGGCGGGAGAAGTCTGGAAAGAGAACATGCGGCGACGTTCCCGCGCCTGTCTTGCGGCCCTCCTTGCGCTCACCGCCCCCTCGGCCGTCTTCGCCGATCCGGCGCCGCTGGCCGTTCAGATCCTCACCGTCCATCCCCGTCCCGACGTGCAGAGCCTGTCGCTGACAGGAGAGGTCGCGGCCCGCGACACGCTGACCGCCTCCTTCCCGAGCTCGGGGCGGATCGCGAAGATGATGGTGGCGAGCGGTGATCACGTGAAGGCGGGCGCGGTGCTGGCGCGCGAGGATTCGGTGCAGCAGGAGCAGGCGCTGCGCGGGGCCGAGGCGGCACTCGCCTCCGCCAGGGCCACGTGGGTGAAGGCGCGCGACGATGCCGCGCGTCAGGACGGATTGCTGAAGCAGGGCGCGACCACCCGCAGCGCCCGTGACGCGTCGGCCGACGCGCTGCGCGCCGCCGAGGCCGGCGTGGCCCAGGCCCAGGCGGATCTTGACCGCGCGAAGAAGGCCCTGACCGACACCGTGCTGAAGGCCCCCGCCGCGGCGCAGGTGATCGCCAAGATGGCCGATGTCGGCCAGGTCGTGGGCGCGGCGCAGCCGGTGCTGAAACTCGCCGTCGGCCTGCGCACAGATGCGATCTTCCAGGTGCCCGAGGTGCTGCTGACCCGCAGTACCAGTGCGCCGGTAAAGGTGGTGCTCGCCCCGGTCGACCAGCCGGACAACTTTGTCATCGGCATGCCGCGGCTGATCTCGCCCCTGGTCGATCCGCGGCAGGGCACGGTGAAGGTGACGGTCGCCATGCCCGCGCTGCCGGCAGGAACGCGCATTGGCGATGCGATCGTCGGCACCATCCGCCAGGTCGACCCGCCACGCATCTCGCTGCCGTGGACGGCCATGGCCGCGACGGAGAGCGGGCCCGCCGTCTGGGTGGTCGACCCGAAGACCCGCCGCGTCCACCTGCAGCAGGTGGAGATCCTGCGCTATGAAACCGGCCGGATCATCCTCGAAAGCGGGCTGAAGGACGGCCAGATGGTCGTCGGCCTCGGCGCCGACCGGCTCTATCCCGGCCGTGCGGTGCGCCGGGCGGAGGGGTTCTGATGCGCCGCGCAGTCCTGATCGCCCTGCTGCCGCTCGCGCTGGCCGCCTGCAAGCCCGAGGCGGCGCCGCGCGCCGGCGCCCGCCCGGTCGTGTCCGAGATCGTCAGCCCTCGGGCGGGCCTGCAGGCAAGCTACGCCGGCACCGTCGCCGCGCGGACCGAGACTGACCTCGGCTTCCCCATTGCAGGCACGCTCGCCGAAAGGCCGATCGAGGAGGGCGACGTGGTCAAGAAGGGCGCGACGCTGGCGCTGATCGATCCGCAGGAGCTGGACGCGGAGGTCCGCGCGGCGGAGGCCGGGGTCCGCGTGGCCGAGGCGCAGCTGTCGACCGCGCAGGATGCCGCCAGGCGGGCGGACGAGCTCGTCGCGCGCGGCGTCGACAGCCCGGCCACGGCCGAGGCCGCCCACAGCGCGCTTGTCACCGCCCAGGCGCAGCTCTCCCAGGCCCGTGCCTCGCGCACCCAGGCCCGCGAATTGCGCGGCTTCGCCACGTTGAGCGCACCGATGGCCGGGGTGATCACCCATGTCTACGTCCAGCCCGGCACCTCGTTGACACCGGGGCAGGCCGTGGTCCGCCTCGCATCGACCGGCGACCGCGAGGTGCTGATCGACCTCTCCGAACAGGATGCCGCGGGCCTGGCGCCCGGCGCGGAGTTCCGCGTCGCGCTGGAGGCCGCGCCGCAGGTCGCATCCACCGCCACGCTGCGGCTGATCGATCCGGTGGCCGACCCCGCGACCCGAACCCGCCGCCTTCACCTGACGCTTGCCCCCGACGCACCGGTCCCGTTCCGCCTCGGCGCGCTGGTCATGGTCGCTCCCGACGCGCGCACGCAGGCGCAGCTGACGCTGCCGGTGACGGCCCTCATCGGCGGGCTGGGGGCGGTCTGGGTCGTCGATCCTGAAACCCGGACGGTCCACCGCCAGACCGTCACGCTCGGCTCCCGGGCGGGCGACCGGGTGCTGATCCGCGCCGGGCTAAAGGCCGGGCAGGAGGTGGTGACCAAGGGCGTCAATTCGATGAGGGAGGGCCAGCATGTCGGCCCGCGGGTGCCGGCATGAAGGGCTTCAACCTTTCCGACTGGGCGCTGAAGCACCGCTCCTTCACCTGGTTCCTGATGCTGGTCTGCCTGATCGCCGGGATCATGGCCTACATGACCATTGGCCGCGCCGAAGATCCGAACTTCGCGGTCAAGACGATGATCGTCTCCGCCTCGCTCCCCGGCGCCTCGGTGAACCAGACGCTGGACCAGGTCACCGATAGGATCGAGAAGAAGCTGAAGGAACTGCCCGAGCTCGACTTCACCCGCTCCGTCACCCGGCCCGGCCAGGCCATCGTCTACGTCAACCTGCTGCCCACCACCAAGCCGGCCCAGCTGCCGCGGATCTGGCAGAATGTGCGCAACATGATGGCCGACATCCGCCCCGACTTCCCGCAGGAATTTAAGGGCTTTCAGTTCAACAGCGACTTCGGCGACGTGTTTGGAAACCTTTACGCCTTCACCTCGGACGGCTTCACTCCGCGCCAGCTGCGCGACTATGTCGACCGGGTGAAGCGCGACGTTCAGGCCATGCCCGAGGCCGGCAAGGTGGAGCTTTTCGGAACGCAGGAGGAGGCGATCTACCTCGACTTCTCGCCCCGCAAACTGGCTGCCCTCGGTCTGAACGAACAGGCCGTGCTCGGCACGCTGCAGGCCCAGAACGCGATCCTGCCCTCCGGCACCATCGACGCGGGACCCGAGAAGGTGCTGGTCCATCTCGGCGGCCAGTTCCGCGGCACGCAGAGCCTCGCCAACGTCAACCTCCGCGTCGGCGACCGCTTCTTCCGGCTGACCGATGTCGCCACCATCCGCCGCACCTACACCGACCCGCCAAGCGCGCTGTTCCGTTACGACGGGGAACCCGCCATCGGGCTTGAGGTCGGCATGAAGCCCGGCGCCAACATCATCGACTTCGGCAAGGCGCTGAGCGGCGTAATCCAGGCCGCCACTGCCCAGCTTCCCATCGGCATTGCCGTCCACCATGTCGCCGACCAGCCGAAGGTGGTACAGCACGCCGTCGGTGGCTTCCTCCGCGCGCTGGCTGAGGCGGTGGCGATCGTCCTCGTCGTGTCCTTCATCAGCCTGGGCCTGCGTGCTGGGCTTGTGGTGACGGTGACGATCCCCTTGGTGCTCGCCATTACCTTTGTGGTGATGAAATACCTCGGCATCTCGCTGCAACGGGTCTCGCTCGGCGCGCTAATCATTGCCCTCGGGCTGCTCGTCGACGATGCGATGATCACGATCGAGACGATGATCTCGCGGCTTGAGCGAGGCGAAAGCCGCACCAGCGCCGCCTCCTATGCCTGGACCTCGATCGCTTTCCCGATGCTCTCGGGCACGCTGGTGACCACAGCAGGCTTCATCCCGATCGGGCTGAACGATTCCGCGGCGGGCGAATACACCTTCTCGCTGTTCGTCGTCATCGCCGTGTCGCTGCTGGTGAGCTGGATCGCCGCTGTGCTTTTTGCACCGCTCCTTGGCGTCACCCTGCTGCCGGCGAAATGGAAGGCCCACGACCCCGCCGCCCCCGGCCGGCTGCGCCGCGCCTTCCATGCTGTGCTGCGTGGGGCGATGCGCGTCCGCTGGCTGACCATCGGGCTGACCCTGGCGGCCTTCTGCCTTTCGGTCTACGGCATGCGCTTCGTCGAGCGGCAGTTCTTCCCCACCTCCGACCGGCCGGAGCTGATCGTTGATGTCACGCTGCCCGGCAATGCCTCCATCGCCGACACGAAGGCGACGATGGACCGGCTGGAGGCCGCGCTGCGCCGCGACCCGAACAAGCTTTTCTGGACCTCCTATGTCGGCACCACGGCGCCGCGCTTCATCCTGTCCTACAACGTCGGCATTCCGGGGCCGAACATCGGCCAGATCGTCTACCAGACCCCCTCCGTCGCCGCCCGCGACCGGTTGAAAGCGCATATCGAGCGTCTCTCCGCCAATGACTTCCCGAACGCCGACATCTTCCCGAAGTTCCTCGAGGTAGGCCCGCCCGTCGGCCGGCCGGTGCAGTACCGCATCTCCGGCCCCGATATCGCCGTGCTGCGCGACCGCGCCCGCGACCTTGCCGCCACGATGGCGAGCGATCCGCGCCTCGGCTCCATCGTGATGAACTGGAACGAACCCGGCCGCGTCATCCGCGTCGACATCCTGCAGGACAAGGCCCGCCAGCTTGGCCTGACGCCGCAGGATATCGCCGGCGCCCTCGACACCGTCTATTCGGGCCAAGTCGTCACCCAGCTGCGCGACGCGACCTACCTCGTCAACATCGTGGCGCGCGGCGACAAATCCGCCCGCAGCTCGATCGAGGCGCTCGGCGGGCTGCAGCTGCTCGGCACCGGCGGCACCGGCATCCCGCTCTCCTCCGTCGCGGTGTTTCATTACGGCACTGAGCCGCCAGTAATCTACCAGCGCAACCAGATGCCGACGATCACTGTCTCCGCCTCCATCCGCAGCAAGGACCAGCCTGCGACGCTGGTCGGCGCGCTGGCCCCGAAGATCCGCGCCTTCACCGCCAAACTGCCGCCGGGCTACCGGGTGGCGGTCGGCGGAACGGTCGAATCCTCGGCGCAGAGCCAGGCGCCCATCGCCGCGGTCGTGCCGCTGATGCTGCTGATCATGGTCACGCTGGTGATGATGCAGATGCAGAGCTTCCGCCTGGCCTTCATCGTCTTCTGCGCCGCGCCGCTCGGGCTGATCGGGGTGGTGGTGGCGCTCCTGCCCTCCGGCGCACCGTTGGGGTTCGTGGCAATCCTGGGCGTGCTGGCGCTGATCGGCATCCTGATCCGCAACTCCATCATCCTCGTGCACGAGATCGAGGTCCTGCGCGAGGCCGGGGTGCCGGCGTGGGAGGCGGTCTTCCAGGCCTCCGACAGCCGCGCCCGGCCGATCCTGCTGACGGCGGCGGCTGCGAGCCTCGCCCTGATCCCGATCTCGCGAGAGATCTTCTGGGGCCCCATGGCCTTCGCCATGATGGGCGGCATCATCGCTGGCACGATTATCACGCTGGTCTTCGTCCCGGCGCTCTACCTCGCCGTCTTCCGGCTGAAGCCCGAGAGCCGCGGCTGAGGCGGCGGGCGGCGGCCGAAGGGGTCCCGGACGCGGGTTCGATGCGGTGCAGAAGCGGTGCTGTTACGATGTCCCCGCCTATCCGCCGTAAGAAGCAGGGGATCTTGGACAATATTCCGAGTCCGTAGTCCGACCATGCAGATTTAGATCGTCTGCGCGTGGTCTGGAGGAGCTAAATCGGAAGACCAGGCTGCCTCGTAGGCCTCCTCAATCAGGAAGACTTCCTCTTCGGTCAGTGCCGAGAATTCCTTGCGCAAGGCGCGCCTGGATAGCTTACCATTGCCTTGTTCCAGAAATCCTCGCAGCAGATCCACCATACGTGCCGGCATTTCCAGTATCTCGTCGACACTGGATTTGAACCGATCATAGCGCTCGATGTAGTCGATTTCTTTGTGGAGATCCTGCTCAACCGTTTCTCTGACGCAATCGGCGACGAACTCGGCATGCATGGTGCTGTCAAAGAAGCGGTAAAATACGGCAGTGTCCGACAGAACCTCCACATTCCCTTGGGCCGTGGGTTTCCAGTCGATGAACTCCATCATCGGCTCCGACACGGACCTTAGAACGTCGCTGTATTCCTCGATGCGGCGGTAGACTGCGACGCTGATCGGGAAGACCAGGCCTGCTGGATTGAACCCGCCACGGGCCAAGACATGGTGCAACAGATACCGATGGAGACGGCCATTCCCATCCTCGAAGGGATGGATGTAGACAAAGCCGAACGACACCGCAGCCGCGACCACCATCGGGTCAATGCCGCCCTCGAGAGCCCGCGCTTCATAGAGCACAATTCCCTCCAGAAGGCCTGCCAGATCCTCATGCCGAGCGCCGATGTGCACCGGCTCCGGGATCCTTCCGTCGCGGGTGTGGCCACCAATAAATCCGCCCTCCTTGCGAACACCCATTTTCACGAAGCGCGCATCCTGCAAGACAATCTGTTGTAGGCGCTCAAGCTCGCCTTGCGATAACTGGTGACTTCCCGCCTCTGCGATCGCATGGGACGGTATCTGGTTTTTTGCCTTTTTTCAGGGGCTTGCCCGGGTTTCGCTGAGCCTCCGGGCGACCTGCGTTACAGTCCGTCAAGTATTCTTTAACCTTGCCGACGGGGATCGGGGCGATGAGATTTTGCCATGGCTCAGGCTTTGCGCTACTGCTCGGATGAGTTTGGGATGAGAGGACGCGACAGGGCGAATGGCGCTCACGCGAGAGGAGATCGTTCAGACGGCCATCGGCCTTCTTGAACAGAAGGGGCTGGAGGGGCTCAGTCTGCGGGGGCTGGCTCGTAGGCTGGGCGTTTCCGCGCCGACGCTCTACTGGCACTTTCGCGACAAGCGTCACCTGCTGGACCTGATGGTTGAGCAGATGATGGCGGGGCCCCGCTCTCGACAGAAGCTGCCGGAAAATATCGAGTGGTGGGAAAAGGTCACCCTGGTGATGCGGCGGCATTACAAGGTACTGATCTCGCATCGCGATGCGCCTCTGGCCATGGCCGGCAAGCGGCCGACCGAGGCGATGCTGCCGATGATCGAGGAGTGGCTCGGCCTCTGGACCGGCGCCGGTTTCCCGCCGGGGGAGGCGCTGAACTCGATCCTCGCTACGAACAATTTTGTCCTCGGCGCGGCACTGGAATACCAGGCGAGAGTGGCCCGCGAACGCGCCGGCACCCCCGCTCTCTGCCCCGAGGAAAAGGCCCAATTCCCCCGCCTGCAAGAGGCGCTCGCTGCCCGGCGCACCCAGGATACGCATGCCAATTTCGAACATGGGCTGCATTTGATCATCAGTGGCCTGCGTCAGCGCCAGGCAGAGCTTCTGACCGAGGGTAAGGCACCCGTCAGCACCACGACAGCCTGAATTTATACCATAGATTTTAATATATTGCGGCCCTCTTGGGCCACGTTCCCGCGAGGGCTGGCTTTCCCCGCTGAATGCGGCATGATCGGGCCGGACAACCCGGAGGGCGGGCGCGTGAAGGTCGACGGACAGCATTACCGAACCATCTGGCTTAATGCCGACGGATGGCGGTCCGAGATCATCGACCAGCGCTGGCTCCCACATGAGTTCCGCGTGGCGACTCTAGGTGCGTTGGACGACTTCGCCCGCGCGATCCGCGAGATGTGGGTGCGCGGCGCGCCGCTGATCGGGGTCACGGCGGCCTACGGGCTGGCCCTCCGGATGACTGAGAACCCCTCCGACGCGGCCCTCGATGCCGCGTGGGAACTGCTCCACGCCACTCGGCCGACGGCGATCAACCTTCGCTGGGCGCTCGACGATCTTCGGGGCCGCTTGCGCCCCCTGCCCGAGGCCGAGCGCGCGGCGGCGGCCTATGCCCGCGCAGGTGAGATCGCGGCCGAGGATGTCGAGATTAACCGCGCCATCGGCGCCCACGGGCTGGAGATCATCCGCCGGATCGCGGCGGAAAAGCCCGCCGGCGCGCCGGTGAACATCCTGACCCATTGCAACGCTGGCTGGCTCGCTACGGTCGATTACGGTACCGCCACCGCACCGATCTACCTTGCCCACGAGGCCGAGATCCCCGTTCATGTCTGGGTCGACGAGACCCGCCCCCGCAACCAGGGCGCACAGCTCACGGCCTGGGAGATGGCCGGCCACGGCATCCCCCACCGCCTGATCGTCGACAATGCAGGCGGTCACCTGATGCAGCGGGGCGAGGTTGACATGGTGATCGTCGGCACCGACCGCACCACCGCTTCGGGTGATGTCTGCAACAAGATCGGCACATATCTGAAGGCACTTGCCGCCGCGGACAACGGCGTACCGTTCTATGTGGCCCTGCCCTCGCCCACGATCGACTGGACCGTCTCGGACGGGGCCGAGATCCCGATCGAGGAGCGCGACGAGGAGGAGGTCAGCCGGGTCTGGGGCAAGACCACGGAGGGCCACGTGACGCAGGTCAGAATCTCACCCGAGGCGACGCCGGCCGGCAACCCGGCCTTCGACGTGACGCCCGCGCGGCTTGTCACCGGGCTGATCACTGAGCGCGGCGTGGCACCGGCCTCTCGCGCCGGGCTGGCGGCGCTGTTTCCGGAACGGGTGTAAAGCGGATGCAAAGCGGTGATGCGGCGCTGAGGGAAGAGATGGTGGCGGTTTGCCGCCGGATGAACGAGACCGGGATAAACCAGGGCACCTCCGGCAATCTCTCGATCCGCTGCGAGGACGGGATCCTGATCACGCCGTCCTCGCTGCCCTACGAGCGGATGGTGCCAGCGGACCTTGTGGTGCTGCGCCCCGATGGCGCGGTCGATGGGGCGCGGGCGCCCTCCTCCGAATGGCGCTTTCATCGCGACATCCTCGCGGCGCGGCCGGATATTGCGGTGGTGCTGCATTGCCATTCCCTGAATGCCACGGCGCTGGCTGTCCACGGTCACGGCATCCCGGCGTTCCACTACATGATCGCGCTGGCCGGCGGGCCGGACATCCGCTGTTCGCGCTACGAGACCTTCGGCACGCAAGAGCTTTCCGACGCGGCGCTGGAGGCGCTGGAGGGGCGGGTGGCATGTCTTCTGGGCCATCACGGCCAGATCTCACTGGGCACAACGCTCGATGGCGCGCTGAGGCTTGCGGTGGAGGTGGAGACGCTGGCCGCAATCTATGTCGCCGCGCGCGTTCTCGGCGAGCCGCCGGTCTTGCCAGAGGACGAGATCGAGCGTGTGCGTATGAAGATCCGCGCAATGGGTTACGGACCGCGCGGCTGATGGCGCCGGGTGCGTGCAGTCAGGCGGCGGCCTTGCCCTCGTCGGGATCGGCCTTATGCGCGGGCTGACAACGCTCCATCTCGATGAAGAAGCAGGTGCCGGGGCCTTCGTTCTTGCGGTAGTCGATCGTGGCGTGGTGCAGATCGAGAATGCGCCGGCAGATGTTCAGCCCCAGTCCGGTGCCACCGATTCGGCGGGTGTCGGAACTGTCGAGCTGGCTGAACTGATCGAAGACCAACTCGCGATGTTCCTCGGAAAGGCCCACGCCCTGGTCGATGACGAGGATGCGGGCCAGCTTGTCCTCCGCCTCGAGCCGCACGACGACCTCGCTTCCGGGGTGTGAGAATTTGGCTGCGTTAGACAGCAGATTGGCCATCACCTGCTCCAGCCGGTTCTCGTCGGCCTCCACGAAAACCGGCTCGCCCGAGGTTTCGGCTCTGAATGTCACGTTGCATTTCGCCCCATAGGGGGCGTTGATCTCGAGGCTGCGCTTCAGGAAACCGCCGAGTTCCAACGAACGAAAATTCATTTCCAGCTTGCCGGCCTCGATCTTCTGCAGATCGAGGATGTCGTTGATCAATGCCGAAAGCTTGCCGCAATTCTGCTGGGCGATGCCGAGCACCGAATCGACCCGCTTCGGAACCTCGCCAAGCTGGCCTGAGCGCGCCAACGAAACGGCGCCATTGATCGACGTCATCGGCGTGCGCAACTCATGGCTCATCGTCGAGAGGAATTCGGTTTTCGCCTTATAAGCGATCTTGGTGCGTTCGTGTTCAGCCCGCAATTCATCCATCTGTCGCATTTGCCGGCGATAGAGACCGAGGAAGATGCGCGAGCAATCGATCAGGAAATAAAGCACGAAGGCCGCCGTGAACATTTGCATCCAGAGTTCGGAATGGATGTTGGCGCCAGTGCGCCAGATGTCCCAGGCCGGGATGAAGAGGAACGCGGCACCGTAGATCGTGATCCGCAGCCGCAGGATCGGGAGGATCTGGTGGTTGTTCATCGCCGCGAAGACGGAGGCAGCGACGAGGAAGAAGAGCGGCATAAAATGCGTCGTCGGTCCCTGCACATCGCTGATCCACAGGGCAAAATATACGATCCCGATCGAGCTGAAGATGGTGCCGAGGTAGAGTAACGTCAGGTTCTGGCGGATGTCTCTCACATCCGTTAGGGGGCGGCGAAGGATGCGGCGGCAGCTCCACAGATCGAAGATCTCGCTGAGCAGGACAATGCCGAGGTTCAGCAGTGCGAGCCAGAAGCTGTAATAATAGGCCGCCAGCACAAAGCCGGCGCCCCAACTCATCATCCGCTGCCAGAACAGCGCGATTCCCGTCGACGCATAGTCATGCATCTGTTGCGGCAGGTGCATCGATGTAGATGGTGCGGCCGGTTGCCGGGCGGACCCTGCCACTCCGACGTCCTGCCCCATCACGGGAAGATTCATTCGCGTGTTCCTGGATACTCAGGGTTGGTTGTTAAGACTGGCTAGACCACTGGTACGCACTGGCACATTTTGAAAACAGTCTGTGGCAGAATTGCGGCAAATACTTGCAACTTTGGGGGGCGGCCATTACGCTTGATTCGTGGGGACAGCCTTTGTTGGGCTTGCGAGTGGCAGTACATCACCTTTCGAGTTCAGGTAGATTACGTCTAGTTTGGCGTGCCTCCATAGTGCTTGTTGTTGCGCCAACGAAGGAATACCCAGGGTGAGTTCACCAGCCGAGATCTTGACATCCAAGGCATGGCGGGTGTTTCCGCGTCTGGTTCCTCAAGAGGAGCTGGAGGCGCGGCAGTCCCCGGGGCCGACGACGCACCGCGCTCGTGCAGCGCAGCCGGTAACATCAGTGGCGCCGGCCCCGAAATCACCGCTCCCTGCCGCCACGCCGGCGGATTCCGGGGAAGACATCAAGATGGCGGTGCTTTCCGTCGCCAATCTACACGAGCACGGCGATCTCTTTGTCAAATATCTCAAGCTCCGGCGCGAGATCTTTATCCAGGGCAAGCAATGGGCGCTGCCCGAGGCCGATGGGATGGAGTTCGACCAATACGACACGCCGCAATGCCGCTGGGTGCTGCTGCACGAGGGTGGCGAGATCCTTGCCAGCGTGCGGATCGCGCCGACGACGGCACGCTGCGGGCTGCATAGCTACATGATCCGCGACGCCCAGCTAGGTCAGCTGTCGGATCTGCCCCTGGATCTAATGTATTTCGCCGCCCCGGTGGGTGAGCAGGTCTGGGAGGGCACGCGCCTCTTCCTGTCGCCCGACGTGCCGACCTCGCGTCGGCCGCTCGTGCATCGCCGCCTGCTAAAGGCGCTTGGCGATGCGGCCGTTGGTGTGGGTGCGAAGCTGGTGATAGCACTGCTGCCAATCATGCTGATCCGCTGGATGAACCGGGTCGGGATGACGGCGACCGGCGTCGGCCCGGAGCTGGAGATCGCAGGCGACAAGGTGCAATGCGCGCTGATCGACACCCGTGTCCTGCAGACCGCCTGCAGCACGCCGACGAAGAATGTACGCAGAGCAGGTCTCTGAAGTAGTCGGCTTTCTATCTGGATTGCGGAGCATGTTTCACCCTGCGCACTGCTAAAGCAGTCCGCGACGGGCCGGGTTGTGCAACAGCCCGGAAGCTCCTTGGTCGGTGAAGTGCCGCAAGTGCCCTTGCGGGTTGCTGATGGATGCCATTTTGGATGGTTGGCGGCCCGGTTCCTAAGCAGTGGAGCCGCCATCCATCTGGCAGCATCCTTCAGCGGTGCAGAAGCAGTCATTCAGCGGTTTTGGGATTTACTTGATTATCCCCGAGCGGCTCTTTGCAGATCTGTTTGATGCTCCCTTGGCGGTGTGCTTCGGGAATGCCCAGTGGAGCGCGTTAATCTGTGGTCAGAGTGCCACCCAAAATGCGGCTCGCTAGACACTCTCGCAGAGGTCGCCCAAGCTGCTGCCGGTTCCGGCTACCCGGGCCATCTCGTCTCCGGCAACGTGCATGACCTCACATCCGAGACATGTGGTCAGCAGGCATGAACTTCGAACAGGTACTTCGCCAAGTCCAACCCAGTTCTCACGATCTGCATAGGGCGTTCCTCCCTCTGAGCGGTTGCGTTCGAAGGCTCTCCCCTGGGGGCGGCTGGGTCCTTACCTTCGACCTGGATCCGAAGCATTTTCAGGTGCCCGCAACGGTTCCCTCCGACTTGTGCGAATAAAGCGGTAATAAAACGAGTGATTTTTCTTTGATTCTGGCCTCCGCAAAGGGAAGATGTGCCTGTCGGTGACGCTTCATCACAGGGGGGCAGATGTGCCGAAAGTGATTGGTATCCGGAAGATAAGTTCTGTCGACTTCGTTAGACGGGTGTTTGAGGCCTATCGAGACAATACGCTGTTCGCCGCTCTGGACCCGTCTGGAAGGCTTCCTGATGTTCCCGGTTATGAGGCACACGGTATTGCTTCACCGGAGGCTGGTGGCGGTTGGTTCGACGGAGAGATCGTTCAGCAGGATACGGAGGATCCGGCCCAGATTCTCTTCAGTTCCGGCACAGAGGGAAGGCCTAAGGCCATCCTGATATCTCACCGAGCACTGGCAAACACGGTTGAACGACTCAACTCTGCAATGCGTGTTGACTCTTCGATCCGTGAGTACATTGGAGTTCCGATAACCTTTTCTTTCGGTCTTGGGCGATGCAGAGCTGTGGCGGCGGCCGGCGGCAAATTCTACATCCCTGAGCGCGGCTTCGATCCCATAGAAATCCGCCGCATGCTTGAGGCGGGGGAAATCAACGCAATCTCTGCCGTTCCTACGCTCTTCCGTACCATTTTGCAGGATCCTTCGGTGCTGGCTGGACTAGGTGCCCGAGTGAAATGGATCGAAATCGGAAGCCAGTACATGAGCCGCGCTGAGAAGGAGGAGATGAAGGAGCTGTTTCCCAACGCTGTCATCCTCCAGCACTATGGCCTGACGGAAGCCTCTCGAACCACATTTCTTCTCATCAGTGACACCGAGGGGGCCGCGCTGGAGTCCGTAGGACGCCCATTTGGCGGCGCCGAAGTCCAGATCTCAGATGAAGGCCGCATCAAGATCAGGGGGCCTCATGTGGCCATGGCTCGGGTCGAAGACGGAACGCTTATCCCCCTGGTTGGCAAGGATGGGTGGTTTACCACGGGCGACAACGGGCACTTCGAAGGCGAGAACTTGTTCTTCGATGGCCGCGCCGACGACATTATCAATAGCGGCGGGATCAAAGTGGATCCGGCTCACCTCGAACAGGACGTGCAGGGACGCCTGGGGGTCGATAGTGGCATCGCCATCGCAGGGATACCCGATGCCGTGCGAGGCGAAGGATTTTTCGTTGGTGTCCAGGAAGGTAGAGGCTTGGACCTCGAGGTCGTGAAGAGTGCGGTGCACGATGCGCTCAAGGACCGGGGCATTGTGCCCGGAAAATCCGTGCGGGTCCAAGGGGTTGGAGAAATACCATCCACTGGAACTGGAAAGATCCAGAGAAAGGCACTAGCAGCACTTTGTCGAATGGAAGCCGCCCCCGAAAGGCGAAGTCACGCTGAGGGTGCCGGAGTCATCTCTCTTTACGAGCACATGTTCGATCGCAAGGACATCGCTCCGACCGCTAACTTCCGTGACCTGGGAGGAGACTCACTAAACTACGTTCAGATGACCATTGCTCTTGAGAAAGAGCTTGGCGCTTTGCCGTCCAACTGGGACAACCTACCAGTTTTCGAACTCGAAAAACTAGAGGGAGGTATAAAGCGGCGGCTTTCTGAAATGGAAAGTAATATACTCCTCCGTGCCCTGGCCATCACCGCTATCGTTGCGACCCATTCAAGGTGGGATCCTGCTTTTGTTTATGGCGGCACCCAGCTTCTATTCTTCCTTATTGGCTACAACCTTGCGCGCTTTAAGTCTTCGGCGTTCTTTCGTGGTAATATTTGGGGCCCCTTATTTAGCTATACTAGGGTACTTTTGATTCCATATTTTTTGTTCTCCGCTCTCTATATGTTAAAAGAGCACCGGTTCTATCCGGACCTCCTGTTTCTCTATACGAATTTCATTGGGCCTCACTACACGTTAATTTTTCCATACTGGTTTGTTCAGGTTTTGGTACAGTGTCTGCTTTTGATGGGAGCATTTTTTCTCATTCCAGCCGTTCGAAAGTTTGCAACCAATAGGCCCTGGCCGTTTTCTCTCGCTGTGGCAACGAGCCTCGTAGTGGTCTGGTTGGTTTCTCCTGCAGTTTGGAACACATCGTACCTTGATTACAACGTTCCTCAGCGCTATCTGGCAATTCTCTGGCTGGGCTGGTGTTGCTATTTCGCCGACACGCCTCCGCGCCGCTTTATTGCACTCATCCTAGGGGTGGCCCTAATCCTTATTGACTATGTGCTCACTGACCTCTTTCGTTACCCTGTGTGGATACTGCTGGGCACGATTACGGTGCTCTACCTCCCCACAGTTAGGGTGCCTGGTCTGCTGCGAGATGGTGTGCAAGCCGTTGGTGCTGCTACATTCCAAATCTTCGTACTTAATGGGATCATTGCCTATGTCTTGCTATACCACCTTTCCTTCCCAAAGCCGCTGGCATTCGCTTTCTCTTTCCTGGGAAGCATTGCCGCGTCGTGGGCCATCGAGCGCGGCTGGGAGACATACCATCTGTGGCGCCGACGGACTGTTTGAAGCTGGGCTTGCGGTTTGTGGGAGCAATACAGTTAACTGGGTGTGATCGGAGGTGGGGCGAAAGTTTCGAGCTGCCGCATCGTCATGTTGCGATGTTATTGTCAGTGCTCCATTTGGGCCCATTCCATAAGCGCCTACTTGGCTTGTTCAAACCGGCTATGGCGGCAACAATTAAGATAAATACCTCCTACGCAGTTGAGACACTTCAACTGTTATTGGCGGTGTAGCATTTAGGATTGGTTGTGGGTGAGCTCTGATGGAATTGCGGGCGAGCATTCTTGAGTCAATTCATGATGTAGATGCGGAGCAGTGGGATCGGTGCTGCGGCCCCGATGATCTCTTGGTGAGTCATCGCCACCTCGCGGCCTTGGAGGATTCAGGTGTAGCTGGGCCGGAAAATGGCTTCACGAGCAGCCATGTGGTGCTGCGTGATGCGCGACACAGAGTTGTTGCGGTCGCGCCTGCATATCTAAAGTCGCACAACGAAGGAGAAATGGGCGTAGATATGGGTCTACGATTGGCGCATGAGCGCTTGGTAGGAAGTTATTTTCCAAAATTGCAGGTGGAAGTGCCGTTCACCACGTTTTCGGGTACGCGCTTTCTTGTCCGCCCTAATGTCGACCGCACGAGAGCCGTTTGCGCGCTCATAGGTTCGCTTAAGCAACTGGCAGCGGACCGCGGGGCCTCGTCCGTTCAGATTGCGTATTTGGCGCCCGAATCTGGGGATCCCCAGATCTTGCGCGGGCTGGATATGGCCATAAGCGAGAGCAACACCTTTGTCTGGCGCGCCGGCGACGATATGTCCTTTTCCGAATATGTCGCGGGCATGACAGGCAGTCGGCGTCAACGGATAAACCGCGAAAGGCGGCAAGTCCAATCCCGCGGCCTCGACTTTCGGTATTTCAGAGGGGGGGGGCTACAGCCTGAAATGGCCAGCCAATTCTTTGATTTTTACGTCTCGACCTTTGCACGACATGCGAACAAGCCCCCGTTAAACATGGACTATTTTAGGCGTGTTTTTGAAACCATGCCAGAGTCTGTTGACCTTTCAGTGAGCATCGAGGGCAATGTCTGGGCAGGTGCCTCGATGAGTATCAACGGTTCTAGCAGAGGCCGCGCACTTTATTGGGGTCAGGCTGGGGACATACCCAATCTCCACTTTGAACAGTTTATCTATCGCTCCATCGAGCGCGGATTTGTAACCGGACTCGATGTGGTGGATTTCGGTGGAATCGGTGAGCACAAGGGCCGGCGAGGGTTGGTGTTGGAGCCGATGGCGCATGCATTCTGGTTCACCGATGCCGCCATGCGCGTGATCGCGGAGAAGGCCTCTCAGCACAAGTGTGCACTAGCCGAGGCAGAAAGGGTGGCCGAGCGCAAGCACCTCGAGTGCTAGGCCGGACGTCGGTGATCAGCCGGTTGTTTGGGCAATTGAATGCCGGCTATCCTTTTCCGGGTCGTTACCCTTGACCGACGAAAGGGATGTTGTGATGATCTTTTGAATCGTGACATCGCACAGATTTTTCTGAGGGTGAGGCGCCGTAGAACAAGTAGTGATGGCTGGGAATGAATAGTATTGACATTTTGCGGTCATAAAATTGTCATTGCAGCGGCTTTAGCTGCCTGACATTGCCGTAGGGGCAGAGAATCGATCGACGAGGTTTCAGGAGGCTTTCGGGAGCTGGATGTGCTGGTAATGTTAGGGATGCGAGCGGGCAACGCGGCCTTGCCGTTTCAGGCCGCTGCTTGCATTTTCGGGCGCGTATAGACCGATGGGTTGGGTGGCCGAGACATATTCGTCGATCCACGATATCCCTGCTGAACAGTGGGACATGTGCGTCGGTCCGCAGGACGTGCTTCTCATTCATCGTCACCTGGCCGCACTTGAAGATTCTGGCGTCGCCTCTCCTGAGAGTGGATTCACGCCAAGCCATGTCGTCCTTCGTGATTCCGAAGGCAAGATAGCTGCCGCGGCGCCTACCTATCTGAGGTCGAACTCGAGAAGTGAGTTGGGCGTCGATTTGGGGCTGCAGATGGCCCATGAACGCCTTGCAGGTCCTTACTACCCGAAACTCCAGGTAGAGTTGCCCATGATGCCACAGGCTGGCATGCGCCTACTTGTTCGTAAGGGTGTCGACCTGCGCAGGGCCGCGCGTGAGCTTGTGGGTGTCCTTCAGCAGATCGTGATGGATCGAGGCGCTTCGTCTGTTCAGATTTCGTTTATGCGTCCTGGGTCTGAACATGCGGAACTCCTGCGCGATATGGGTATGTCCTCCACACAATCCAATACGTTCGTTTGGGTGCGGGGTTCTGAGACGACCTTTGACGAATACCTAGAACGCATGACATCACACCACCGAGCAAAGATTCGCAGAGAGCGGCGGATGGCCTGGGATCTCGGCCTGACCTATCATTATTTCAGGGGCCCAGATCTGGTCGCTGAAATGGCCCAGCAGTTCTTCAACTTCTACAAGTCAACCTACGAAAGGTATTCGACCGTACCGGCATTGAACCTGGCCTATTTCCAGCTTGTGTTTGCAACCATGCCGGAACTCGTCGACCTGTCTGTTTCCTTTGACGGGAGCGACTGGGCGGGCGCTATGTACAGCTTGAAAGGCTCATCATCGGGTCATTGCATCGCCTGGGGTCAGGGCGGGGATTATCGCCATCTCCATTTTGAACAGGTCATCTATGGATCCATTGAGCGCGCATTGGCTACCGGTGTGGAACGGCTGGACTTTGCCGGACTCGGATCGCACAAGTCAGTCCGTGGCCTAAGAGCAGAGCCGGTGCATCATGCGTTCTGGTTTCGCGATCCAGCAATGCGGGAGGTCATCGAAGCCATCTGCCAACGTAGAACGAAGGATGCGGAGACGGAGCGAGAATCAGAATTGGCACTACTCCCGTTCGTGGCAGGGAGAGATTGATGGCTGCGCCAGAAAAAGAAGAACCCAAGGCCCTGCGATGGTTAGCAGGTAAAACGAACGGTGCCACACTGATATTTATGCCAGATTTTGGCGGCAACGTCATATATGCCAGTCCACTCGTGAAGGCTCTATCTGATGTCTGTAATTGCTATTCGATGCTTTTGCCTCCGGAATTCCTTTCCCCATCGGGCGCGCCTTCAATAGAAGAGCTGGGTAGTCAATTTGCATCAAAGATAATTGGTTCACAATTAAGTGGCCCCATACACATACTCGGGCATTCCTATGCAGGCATCCCAGCCTATGAAACCGGACGCCAGCTCGCGCAGCGCGGCGCCGCCCCAGACATGGTCTGGTTGCTCGACCTCTCTCGGCGCCGTAGATTTAACCTCCGCGAGGTCTCTCGTCACCCCTTTGCTCACTTTAAGGGCCTGTCGAAGTATATCTTGGCCAACAGGCGACGTCTCTTCCTCAGGCGGCAAAATCCGGATATACTTTCTGCCTATGGCGTAATGCCTTTTAATCTGACTGAGCATCCTGAATCCTATCGGGACATCATCCGCCGCAACTATGCAGCGCTGCTAAAGTATCGGCCGCGACCTAGCGGATCTCCCATTACGGTCCTTCAAGCGATTGAAGAGATCGACGCCTTTTATGAGGATGGATTAGGTTGGCGAGAGCTTTCGCTCGGGCCATTTCGCAGCATCGACGTGCCCGGGAACCATCTCTCAATGCTTAGGCAACACGAGAACGCAAACTACATTGCCGATCTAATTCGAACAGACTTGCTGGTAGAAGCTACGCCAAATGGACAAAATATCCGGCGCTCCGGATCTGAAATTAGAGAGAATGTCACATGACAGAAGAGCTCGTGCAAGTACATTCCCCTGAGCCTGCAGCATCGCGGTTTGCTGCGCGCGTCGACGATATGCTGCGCATAAATAGCAGTGAGCTGTTTGCCGACCTTGCATCCGGACCTATGAGTTACGCGAATTGCCAAGAACGGATGTATGCTCACTGTGGGGCCTTCGCACAAATAGGCCTCACAGCAGGCGACAGAGCGCTCATTCGATCCAAAAATGACAGTCAGGTGATTACGCTTTTCCTGGCAATGTTGCGAACCGGTATTACGCCCGTGATTGCTGATGCCGGGGCGACCAATGCTGAATGTGCGGACCTGGCAAGACATTGCGAGATTCGTGCAGCTTTCGCGGACCAGACTTTCCCGGTTCTTCCGGAGGTGGAGTTGGTTGCTATCGAGGCTGATGGTTTAATAAACAGCCGGTTGGAGGGATCACATCCGACCAATTTTCCAAAGATGCCTACGGCGGAAACTGCTCTTCTCGTGTTAACATCCGGCACCACTTCCACGCCCAAAGCGGTGCAATTGACCTATGCCAATCTCATTGCCCAGCTCGACATCTTCGAGGAGGTATACGGGTTCGGGCCTGGTATTAGGCTCCTTAACCTGCTTCCGCTTCACCATGTCGACGGTTTGATCCGCGGACCTCTCTCCGCATTGTGGTTCGGCGGCTCTGTCCATCGCAGCAGATCCTTCTCGATGCAGGCGGTGCCCGGGATCTTAGAAGAGGTCGCAAGTAAGCGTATAACGCACCTAATTTCGGTTCCGGCAATGTTACGGATCATAGAACGGGCAGGAGCTGACCACCCAACAGCCTTTAATACTCCCGATTTCCGTTTTGTCCTGTCAAGCGCTGACATGCTAGATGCGGCTCTGTGGCGGCGATTTGAGGAACGTTTTTCTGTTTCGGTTGCCAATGCCTACGGGTTGAGTGAGGTGGTGTGTGATGCGCTCTTTGCCGGACCTGAAAGTGAGACCAGGCACATAGGAACACTTGGACGTGCGGTCGGCTGTTCTGCACTGCTTATCAACGATGCCGGAATTGAAGTGGCCGCGGGCGAGACTGGAGAGCTGGTGCTTTCAGGGCCGACTGTGATGCAAGGCTATTTCAATGCGCCAGAGGTAACTGGTTCTGTCCTCAAGAGTGGCTCGTTTTATACTGGCGACTACATGCGGATCAATGAGAGTGGGCTTTTCGAATTTGTCGGGCGCAAGAAAACGTCTATCGTGTCAGCAGGGAACACCATCCATCCGGAGGCCGCAACGCAGGTTTTATCGTCCATGCCCGGCGTTTTGGAAGCAGTCGCATTCGGAGTGCCAGATGAGGCGATGGGTGAGCGACTAGTGGCTGCCGTCGTTATTTCACCAGCACATACGATCAGCGAAGCCGACTTGGCCGCACACTGCCGCTTGTCACTTTCCGCTGAGCGGGCGCCGCGCGAGTACCATATTGTGGACAGCCTTCCACGAGGGGCAAGCGGAAAGGTAAAACTCGAAGAACTCGCAATGCTCTCGCGAGAAACGGCCGCGCCGAAGCTGGATGTCCTCTCTATTGCGGCGAAGTGCTTCAACGTGCCGGTCGAAACACTCTCTATGGCTTCGAACCCATACAATACCACTGGCTGGGATTCACTTGCGCATCTTCAGCTAATTGAAGCTGTGGAACATGCTTACAAAATTCAATTTTCACCGATGCAGATTGCCCAAATCCTATGCCTCGGAGATCTCAACGATTGTTTGGGGGAAGCATTGAAGACTGCATGATGGTAGAATGTGGTCAGCCCGCTTCGTACGGCGTTCCTCAATAAATTCAATATGATATGTGTAGCAATGGCATGGTGCTCGTGTGACTATCGGCTGACTCATCACCATTTCGCGGTCGAGCATCAGGTCTGTTAGGATATTCTTTAGTGGTCCATTCTGGTCCGCGAGTTGCTTAAGGGGCCGCATCTCTGTCCGCTGTAGGCTACCTTATCAGTTCTTCCTCCTGTGGATCTTCGACTGACGCCCGCCTTCGTCCGGTAGTTTCGGATGCCCTAACTGATCAAATCCCTGCTTGCGTGGCCGCTACTGGGGTTTGTGGGGTGCATCTGCCACCTCTGGTTCAAAGGCCTTTTCGTAGAGCCGGGCGTTGGTCGGATTTGCGTCTCTTTCCTCGGTACGCGGACGATGCTTCATCGCGGCTTCCAAATCCGCGGGGTTTTCATAAAAGAAATTATGCGGAACCTTGCAGTCAAAAGCGACCCGAACATCACCATAATCGTGCAAAATCAATAACCCATAACCTGTTCAGATCGGACTGTGTCGCCGGAGGTAGGGTCTTTCGCGAGCGCATTGAACAAGCCTGACCCCCAGGACAGCGATCGATCGAAGATCTTTTGCCTGACCGAAGCGGTTGCCGCGCAAAGATCCCGATAGGCCTTCTTGTCTGCGATCAGCCCATTCATTGCCGCCGCAAGGGCCTCAGGGTTGTCGGCTTCATAGACGACGCAGCTGTCCGCGAGCAGATCTGCCGCTGGGACGACCGAGCTGAGTACCGAAGGCACACCGTGAGAGGCGGCCTCGAATCCGACCAGGGCCAAGCCTTCGTTAAAGCTCGCCATGGTCGGGCAGATCAGAAGATCGGCAGCGGCAATGGCGGCATGAACCTGTTCGCTCTCCAGGCTGCCAACGAACGATATCTTGTCCCGGTGCGGGGATGCGGCAATCCGTTGCGTGACCGCCGTGTCCGCCGAGCCAGACCCTGCAAGAGTGAGCGTCAAGTAGGGATAGGCCGCCGCGAGCTGTTCGAACACGTCGATCAGCATGAACACGCCCTTAAATCTTTCGATCCGCCCCAAGAATAGAAGGTCGCGCACCGCGTCGGGTTCGATCAGGGCCTGCTCTCGCAGGATCTGAGGGCACTCAACCTCCGCCTCGAAGCGGCCACCGGTCAAGGCCGCAATTTGCCGGGCGCATTCGTGCGAGGTGCAGATCGCCCCGTCCAGCGACCGGGCCATGTGGATAAGCATGGCCTTGCGAAGCCGACCCTTCAGGGTCCGCGGTGGGCGCTGCATCGGCCAAAAGGTGTTATGCATCGATAGTATCAGCGTCCTTCCTCGGGACAGGGGCTGCCATGATCGTTTTGGGGCGTGCGTCGAGATGACGACGACATGAGGGTTGAAGTCGTTCGTCAGGTCAACGATTTCGTCCGCCAGTGCCGCGCGGCTTCGCACGCGATCGATCCAGCCTTTCGCGGACCTCTCGTTGACCTGGTCGAAGCGAAACCGTTTGCCTGCCGCGGCCGCGGAATCCCCTATCCTGTGGTGGGCGATGATCTGACAATATGCGTTCAGCTGCGTCATCAGTTCGTAGAACATCAAGGAATAGGTGATGCATGGAACCCTGGGGTCGTGTTGACCTGAGCGCCAGTAGTCGAAGGTTCCCGCGACATCTCCCGGTCCCGGGACAAACGTCACCCTCAAAGGGTCCGACCCAGACAAACCTAACCGGGACCGTACGATCCTGCCCGCGTGCTCTGGCACGTGCACCACATTGGACAGTTCACCGGTATCCATTCAAGTCCGCCACGATCGTGCCAAGTCGGTGATTTCAAAAGTGTTGAGGCATCCTAGTCGGTAGGTGACATCCAAATCCATGAAAATCCGTGGGCTAGCAGGTTTGGCGACCGACGTGCAATGTTGAGGCTTCAGAGCTGCTGCTCAGGGCGGGAGATCAAATCCAAAATCGTCCCCGACGATCAAACATCATAACACTTGTAACCACTTTGCGGGGTTTCGAGGCAATACATGCTTCCATCCAATAGGCGGTGTTGCGCAATTCAGCCTCTGGCCTGGATCGGCCCCTTCCCACTGTCGTTCAGGTGATGGCTTCGATTTCCGCCCTGCCGAGGGCGGTGAAGGCGTTCATGATAGTGATGCGGATCTGGAATTCGGCGGTCTGTCGATCGGGGTCTCGTGACACGATCCACTCGCCGAAACGCTTCAGGCAATTCATCCAAGCCTCGACCCGACTTCGGACGTGATTGCCCCCCAATCGCTTCCAGTGTGCCCTGCCCAGATGGCCCGTTGTGCGTAGGATCTTGTTTTGGACAGTCGCGGCCGGGCAATTTTCTTTCCATGCACGGCCGTTATGGCGGATGGGGATGATGGTATCGGCGGGATGGTCGATGATTTCGGCTTGGCATCGTCGCGTGTCAGGCGCGCCATCCGTGGTGACGGGGGGCGATCCCTTCCTCCTCGAGAATTTGGGCCAGCAGGTCCGGCAGCAGCGGGCTGTCCCCTTGACGGGCTCGAGGTGAACTCGACCGCGTGTAAGTCGCCAGTCTCGGCGTCCATGGTGATATGAACCTTCCTCCATTGCCTCCGACGTGACGGAACATGCTTGCAGGGTGAAGGGCGTCTTGGAAACGATCCGGCGGCTCGTTTCAGTCCTGAACAGGCGGAGCGCCATCCGCCATCGCCACGGAACTTGATGCCGGTGCGATCGATAGGCAGGTTCAAGGGCTTGCCTGAAGAGCGATAGAGAATCTGCACCCTGATCCACGCCTGCCGCGTGCACAGGGTCAAATAGTCCGGCACCGACCAGTCGAGCCCAGCCTGCGCATTCCGGATCAGGCTCTCGGCCAGTCTGACTGTCTTCCGCAGCTGGTGCCCGAACAGCACTTTCAGCGTGAGGCAGACCTGGACCGCTGCATCGGAGAACGTCTCGGGTCGTCCCCGTTTGCCGGTTTTCCGGCGTGCCAGACCGTGTCGGGATCAAACCAGACCGAGAGCGAACTCCGCTGGCACAGCGCCGCGCTATAGGCGGACCAGTTCATCGTGCGATAGCAGGTGGAAGAGGGTCTCAGCATAGCACCAATCTAACGCACTGGATTCGCTAAGTGAATTATCCTCGCCGCTTTGTGCTAGCGCGGTCTAGAGCAGCCCCCGCCCGGCCAGATTGCGCATCAGCGCGGCGGTCCCAAAGGTCCATTCCGGTGCCTCCGTGGACAGCCGCACGCGGTTCGTGAGCGTGCCGAGCTCCGAGCAGGAGATCGAGACGAGATCGCCTGCGTGATGGGTAAACCCCTGCCCCGGCGCATCGCGGTCCTGGATTGGTGCAAACATCGTGCCGAGATAGAGCATGAAACCATCGGGGTACTGATGGTGCCGCCCTCGGGTCTGGCGGACAAGATCGATCGGATCGCGGCTCATCTCCGCGACTGAGGAGCGCCCGTCCAAACGGAAGCCGTCCTCTCCCTCCACTACCATGGTCAGCTCCAGCCGGCGGAGATGATCGAGAGTGAAGTCGCGATCGAGGAGCCGGATAAAGGGCCCAAGCGCGGCGGAGGCATTGTTGTCCTTTGCCTTGCCCAGAAGCAGAGCCGAGCGGCCTTCGACATCGCGCAGGTTTACGTCATTGCCCAGCGTGGCGCCCACGATCCGTCCGGTGCTGGAGACGGCGAGCACCAGCTCCGGTTCGGGGTTGTTCCAATGGCTGATCGGGTGCAGGCCAACCGAGGCGCCCCAGCCGACCGCGCTCATCGGCTGCGACTTGGTGAAGACTTCGGCATCGGGACCGATGCCGACCTCCAGATATTGCGACCAAAGGCCTTCGGCTTGCAGAAGGCGCTTTACCTCGGCGGCTTCTGAAGAGCCTGGGACGAGGTCGCGCAGGCTGTCGCCGATCGCGCGAGCGACGCGAGCGCGGATCTCCTCGGCCTTCGCCGGGTCGCCCGCCGCACGTTCCTCGATCACGCGCTCCACCATAGAGCGGGCGAAAGTCACTCCGCAGGCCTTCAGCGCCTGTAGGTCTGAGGGGGAGAGTAGCCGGGTAGCCTCTCCCTCCCATGGCTCGACGGACGCGCGCGCGATCTCTTCAAGCCCGCCAATGTCTTCGCCGGGCAAGTCTGCGACGAAGCCGGCCGGGTCCGGATGTTCGAGCAGATCGCGCATGGTCGGCGCAGCCCGAGTAGTGATGTCGAAGACATGCTTATCGCGCAGGGTGACGAGCGCGGGGCCAATGCCAGCGCGCCAGACGCGGCCAACGAACAAGCCAGATTGCGGAAGATCGATCATGCTGCCCCCAGGATTGTGACCAAGCCGGCGCCCGGGCACGTCTTCCCGGGCCTGTCCCGCTCCTCTCTCCCTCTGAGAATACGTTCGCGAGCGAAAGGCAAGGCCCGACGCGGTCGCATGCTGGCCGAATCACGGCGGCCTACGGTTCAGATGAGGGATAAAATGACCTGTTTGAACCGTGGACTACGCCGTGCGGATGCCTGAAATGCGGACATCCCGAGCGGCGGGGGCCATTGGTGGATACATTCGCGCGGCATCTCTGTGGATATGGGCGCCGGGCGGGCAGTACGCGCGCCCCTCGCGACCAACCGTTTCCCGCATGCCCGTTTAGCGCTGGCCGCCAGCGACACTGTTGGGTCTGATGGATACAGGCGGGTATAGGGCAGATATTGGAGCCCCCTGCCCCTCCGGCGGAAGATATGGATGTCTGCACCGGGCTTCTCGGGGCGAGCCGCCTCCCCCGACCCTGGCGGGCGAGCGGCCGGCGCAGGCCGCAACGCTCGCGCCCGTGCTATGTGGGTCGCCCTGTGGAAAAATGCGGGAAAAGGCCCGGATGCGTGATGCCTGGCCCGGTCGCGGGCTGCGACAGACGGGAGGCCTGCCGCGCTGAACTCAATCAAATCCTCAAAAAAATACAGAAAAGGTTAGATTCCTGGGCCGCTTCCCTGCAAGGTGCCGGACCAACGCGCTGCGGCGACGTTTGGGTGGGAACATGCGCGAATTGACGAGGCCCGGGCGGCTGGCTGAGGACATCAGATCCATTGATTGGTCGCAAACGGCGCTTGGTCCGATCGAGACCTGGCCCGAGCGGCTACGCACCGTCGTGGAGCTGGTGCTCTATTCCGCCACGGCGGCATGCCTGTTCTGGGGGGAGGACGGGCTGATGTTCTACAACGATGCATGGGCCGCGACCTTCATCAGCCTGCCGCCCGCGCTTCTGGGGCGGCCAGCCGCGTGGCTGTCGCATGACCTGCACGCTCGCTACCTGACCCGGCTAGAGCGGATGGAGGCAGGCGAGGCGGGCGAGCTGTTCGACACGCTGAAGCTGTTTGGCGCCTGCGACTTGTCGACATCGGCTACCTGCACGCCAGTGGTGGGCGAGACCGGGGTTGGCCAGGGAATGCTGGTGCAGCTCGGGCCCGGCTCCCCTCGCCCGGCCTCGACCCTAGGCCTTGGGCCCGAGCGGCCGCGGGAGCATCGAAGCACCTTTATGCTACACCTTATTGACGGCCTGGGCCGGCTGGAGGACCCGATGGAGATTCAGGCCGCTGCCGCGGGTATGCTCAGGGATTACCTTGGCGCCGACCGCGCGGGCTTCTGCCAGATCGACATCGACAAGGGCGTGGCACGGCTGCGCACCGATTTCCGCCGGGCCGACGGCGTGCCGATGCGGATCGACGATTATGATCTTGGCGAATTCGCTCAGGATGTGGCGCGACTGCGGGCGGGTCAGAGCCTGGCGGAGGGCGACAGGCCGCGGGCCGGCAAGCGGTTCCTCGACCTCGCGGCAAGGTCGCAGGTCAGCGTGCCGGTTCTGTGCTCCGGCCGGCTGATGGCAGCGGTGACACTTGGTCAGGGCCACCCGCGCGACTGGAGCGTGGAGGAGATATCCATCGCCCAGGAGGCCGCCTGCCGCGCCTGGGAAGCGGTTGAGCGCAGTCGCGCCGATGCCGCCCATCGCGCCTCTAAGCAGGTAGAGGCGGACCTGCACCACGCCGAGACCCGGCTGCGGCTGGCCCAGGAGGCGGCCGGAGTCGGCACCTTCGACTGGATTATCAACTCCAATGAGGGCCATTGGAGCCCGGAGCTTATGAACATCCTCGGCCTGCAGCCGGGGGAATTCGGCGGCACCTATGAAGATTGGATCGCCACCATTCACCCCGAGGACCTGCCCCGCGCCGTTAGCGCGATTGAGATCGCCTTAGAATCCGGGGTTCTGGAAGGCGATTGGAGGGTGGTGCGACCGGACGGCACGGTGCTTTACGTTCTCGCCCGCGGACTGGTGGAACGTGACGCAAACGACCGACCGCAGCGGCTGACCGGCGCGCAGGTCGACATCACCGAGCGCAGGCGCAATGAACAGCAGGTGCAGTTCCTGTTGGCCGAGCTTGATGACCGGATCGAAGATCTGAATCGCGAGTTGCGCGACCGTGGCATCTGAGGAACGGATAATGAGGGCTCCCGGCGTGAAGCAGCACAGGGAGGCCCGCGCCAGTGGCGGCGGTCAAGGGTCGCGGTCTCCCGGCCCGGGATAATCGCTATCAGCAGCGAGGTCGTGGCCGGCAAAATATGCCAGCCCCTCCAAGTCCGTCACGTCGAAATCGTAAGGGTCGTTGATTCGGATCGCTCCGGCCTCGGCCAGCTCGTGGAATGCGCGGCTGAGCGATTCCGCACGCGCACCCAGATACTGGGCCAGATCGGCACGGCGGATGTCCAGCCGTAGGTTCAACGGCTGATCGTGCGCGGCCGCGTCGCGGCCGCGCGCGCGCAGCTTGCGGCGGCTGAGCACGAGCAGGAACGAGGCAACACGCTGAACGACCTTAGGTCCACCTAGCACCAGCAGCCATTCCCGCGCGGCATCGAGTTCGTCGAGCATGTCGATCAGAAACAGCCGTTCCGCCGCAGGGGCTTCGCGCAGCAGAGTCTCGAAAAGGTCGCGCGGGCAGGTCAAGACCTCGGAGGGCGCGAGCGCCTCGATCCGGTGGCTGAACTGCTGCTCGTGGAAGCGACCGTACATGTCGGTGGGGGCAAGCAGGCCAATGATGTGGCGCCGCCCGTCGGGCAGGTGTTTGGTCATCCCCAGAAGACCGCTTAGCACGTAACCTATCTGGCTCGGCGTGTCGCCATCCTCAACCAGAACAGTGCCCTCGGCCATGGCCACGCGCTTCAGCTCGGCCGTCAATCGATCGCGCAATGGCTCAGGGAACGCTTCCAGCAGCCGCTGGAAGCGATCATCAGGGCCTCCGTCGCCCATTTTCACAACGCCCGGATTTGGCGTTTTCCTGGTCATGCGGCCCCCGCGCTAGAAACAGCCCTCAACGCTAAGACCTTTACGCCTGGACCCATCCTCGGCCGTGGAAGCGGCCGCACCTTCATTCATATTTAGTATAGCACGATAGATTTTGAATGGAATCAACCGGCCCGCGCGCCACTCTTTCCCCCGCTGGTTCTACTACCGCAAGAAGATCGGAATTTTTGCAGAAAATGCAGGCCATTGCGCGTCGTCATCGCGGATCCGCACTAGATGCGATGTACTGTTTATATCCTCGGAACGATCCGATGGCAGATGGTCCTGTCCTCTCCCATCCCCGACGAGATACCGGCCGCCGGATCGAGGATATGGGTGCTGCGGGCGATCCCACCCCTTTCCGTGGGGCGCTGGCAGCACCCTTTTTTGCCATGAAGCGCCTCGAGGGCCGCGTCCCGGTAAGAACCGACATCAGAACCGGTAGACGAGGCCTAAGCTGATCCCGGTAGCTAGCTGCGAATGCTCGACCACCGAGCGGGTATATTGCACCTGCCCCCCGGCGTTGAGCGAGGCTGTCGTAGTGGTGCCTGAGCCGGCGGAGCCACTGCCCGAAGACACGGTGACGAGGCTTGGCACTGCCGAGAGGTAGGAGACGAAAATCCCCATGGAAACCCGTAGGTTGGGCGAGACTTTACGGCTCAGTCCGATGCTGGTACGGCCCATCCAGGAGGAGGCGGAATAGCGCTGTTCGGCGGTCTGCTGACTGGCCGACGTGGTGCCGGAGATGCTGATAGTGCTGGCCCCACTGTAGCGCCCGGTCATATGCCCGCGTCCGATGGAGAGGCCTGCATCGAGGGCCCAGCCGTTTCCAATCGGGCGGCTTGCATCAGCGCCGAGCATCAGCGCGAGATAAGTGGATCGTAGCCGCTCAGTCTGGCCGAGGCTCACCGTCGGCAGGCCGCCAGCGGTGGAGATTGTGGTGTCGAGCGCGTAGGTCGTCGACTCGGTGATTGTACGGGTGGTACGCAGCCCTTCCAGTCCGATCTTCGGCCGAAGCTCCAGCTGACCGAGGTCGATGGCGCGGCCATAGGCCAGCCCCTGGCTGATTCCGGTGGTCGTGTCGCTGAAATGGCTGGTCAATACGGTCCAACCCGAGACCCCGACGCCGGTGACCGCCACGCCATTCTGGTCGTAGATGATGCCATAACCCGCAGAGGTGCCGCTGGTACCGTCAAGCACGCCGACGGCATATACCCCGCCCGTTGCGGTCTGTTGGAATGTGGAGATCGACTGCGACGACCCGCTCGGCGAGTTGCCGGTCGCGTTGGTCGTTGCGCCAGGCGCGCTGACTTGCACGTTGATTTGCGCCCCGGTCCCGGGCGGCGTGGTGTCGACGGTGATAGTCCCCTGCGGCAGTGTTCCGCTGGTCTTGGTGAAAGAGCCGCTGACGGCGTTAGTCTGGCTGACCGTCCGGCTGGCGGTGAGCCGGTAATAGGAACCCGTCCATTCCAGGAAGCTGGGCCCGTCGGTGCCAAGCAAGGCGTCGTAGTTGAGCCCCGGTCCCTTCGGAGACAGCTTCAACGAGCCCAAGCCGGAGAATGGTGAAGCCTCGAAGGCCGGGCCGTGGGCCACACCGAAACTCAGCTCTCCGGTGAAGCTTTTCCAGCGCAACCCCGACAGGCCCGAGATCCCGCCCCCGCCCTGACCGTCCGACGCGCTCTGCGCTACCGCCGCACCCGCCACCATCATCGCCAGCGCCACGCCGGCGAGGGTCTGTTTCACTTGGCCCATATTCGTTCCCATCTCCGACGTGCTCTAACCCCAATGGCATCGTATCATGCGGGGGTGAGACGCGATCAGGCCATCGCATTGACGGCGGCGAGTCGTGTCAGCAAAGCCACAAGATCCTGCTGCCGCCCGGTCTCGGTCTTCCTCAGCACCGCCGAAAGCTGGTTGCGCAGGGTCTCCTTCGATATATGCCGCCGCACCGCGACATCGCCGATTGAGTCGCCTGCGAGCAGCGATACCGCAAGCTCCGCCTCCTTTGCGGACAAGCCGAAGACCCGCCAGAGCATGTCATGGCTGAGGTCGAGCGGGATCGAGAGGTTCTCGGATATCACCGCGAAGCGCGGGCAGTGTCGGCCGAGGCCGGCAAGGCTGCGGTGGCCCATGAGCGCCGTTCCGTTTAGCCGGATGATTGACAGAACCTCGCGCGGCTCGCCCGGCGCGCGCGGCACAGTCAGCACCGCCACGCGATGCTTCGGGTTGGCACGCATCCCAGCCAGGATCTCGGACAATTCAATGTCGGCGTCGGGATCCGTGACATGCAGCACCCCGTCCGGCCCCACGGTAAGGATCATCCCCTCGGCAAGCATGGTCTCGGCCCGGGTGCTCATCCGGCAGACCTCCTGATCGGCGTCAATCAACACAACCGGCGCGGGCATCATGTCCAGCAGGCTCGTCGCCAGCTGGTCGGCCTCCATCAGCCGTCGCTGCAGGGTCGCAATACGGATGGAGAAGGCGAGATGCCGCCATATCCTCTGCAACAGCTCCTTTGCGGCGCTGCGCATCTCGGATTCGCGGTGGCGCGGATAGCGCAGCTCAATCGTCATCTGCCTGCTGCCAGAGCGGCTGAAGACGACCCCGGTGCAGCGATCAAAGGCCGGGCTCTCGGCGCACAGGGCCCGCCCCACGGGCCCCGCGTTCACCAGATCGACCGGGCCGAGGTCGCGGTCGTGGTAAATGCGACCAACCTCCATGTCCCACTGGCGCTTCAGCCAGCCCGCCTCCAGGCTGAGCTCGCCCGGAAAGGCTCGGCTGAGTTCGGCCGAGCTGCCGCGATGGAGGAAGAAATTCCCCCCCAGCCGGCTGCTGTCTTGGCCGACCATCATAACAACGGCATCGGGAAATGCGGCGGCCACCAGCGACAGTGTTGCTTCGTGGAGATCGCCCTCGAATGCGGCCGAGTAGATTGGGTCGACCGCGACGTCCAACCTGTAAGACGTAGCAGAAAACATTTTACTCAATTGCCCCCCGTGGCGGAAAACGGCTTATGCATAAGCAGAAGACCGCCACACGGGGACCCCGGCAATGATGCTGGTCAACGGACCCCCGAGTTGGTGCTCAGGGGTCGAAAGTCAGGCTTTTGCGCCACACATGCCGCCGTCTTCGGCCTGAACGGACAGATGCGCGGCAAAGCTGCTGCCGCTTCCGGAGTTGACCACCACCGATCCTACGATCTTAGGCTGGTGGGGCTGAAGCACGAAAAAGCCACTCTGGACAATGTTGGAGGTTCCACCAGAACCTCGCGATGCAACGGAAAACCGATAGTTTCCCTGTGCCCCCTCAGGGGCCCAGACAACGCCGGTGAGTTCGGTCCCACTGCTGACCGGTCGGCTTCGGATTTCGCACTGAATGCTGGCCATGGCTTCGACTCTTTGGCCTGATAGGGCCACTAGGCAAACGATCGAAAGAATCTGAGCCGCCGTCCGGGTGCCCGAGGGGTATGTCGCCGCACGAAGTGTGCGGCGACACCTAAGCATGACCTGGCCCACTCTCATGTCAGACACTCCATCAACTAGAATCGTCTGGAGCCTACCCCGTCTTCGTCAGTGCGTCCCAAAAGAAACCGTCACAGAGCCATTGTGGGTAGTGAATGTCCGGGACGAATTCATGGTTACGCCCAAATTGTTGCTAATCTGGACGCTGCTGGCCACTTGGTTATTGCCATTCTGGCTGACTGACTTCGAGAATCCGCTACCCAACTGCGCAACAACTGCGGAGTCGTTGTTCCCAGTTTGAGCAACGTTTGCCGTATTGGAGAATCCAACTTGGGACGATATTACGGAGTTTCCGTTTCCGCCTTGCGTAGTCTTGGAGTGGTTATTGAATCCAAGTTGGAGCGACACGCCACCATTGTGGTTGCCGTTCTGCGTTACATGACTCCAATTACCAATGCCGACCTGTGCCTGAGCTACACCGTTCCCGAATCCATTTTGAGTCGATTTGCTTGTATTGGAGGCTCCCCACTGCAATGCCCATGCCGAGTTGGAATGGCCATTTTGAACTGGGGTTGCAGAGTTATTAGAGCCAAATTGACCCACCCAGGACATGTTTTGAGCAAAAGCCGAGGAGCCCAACGTAAAGGTCAAGAGAAGCCCTGCGGCTAAGATTTTGCCACGTTCCATTTCTCATCTCCATTCACATCATTGCTTTGAGATGTCACGCTATTATTCGGGCGATCCGACGACCGCCCGAATAATGCCTCAGCGCAACTTAGAAATTGCTTTGACTGACGCTGGCAATATTTCCATGCCCGGACTGGCTAATCGTTGATGTGTTGCCACTCCCGAACTGCGTAGTTTGGCCCCAATTACCTCCGCCATTTTGGCTTGTGGTGGCCTTGTTGCCCGGAGCGCTGGAGAAAGAGCTCTGTTGGTAGGTAACCGATATATTGTGGACGCCGTCTTGGGTCGTGGTCGACTTATTGTTGGTTCCGACTTGACCCGTTGAGGCTACATTGTGGAATCCATCCTGACTGGTGGTCGAAGTATTAAAGCCGCCCTGTTGAACGGTCGTCGAAAAATTATGATGATCGTCTTGGGTCGTCACAGAAACGTTGCCTTTGCCCCACTGCTGGGTGCTGGCTTGATTATCGCTACCGTACTGTTGCGAAACGGATACGTTATTGATACCATCCTGCGACGTATTGGCATTATTGTGCCGGCCTTTCTGATAGGTGTTTGAATAATTTCCCCAATCATCTTGATGAGTCGTTGATTGGTTGAAATACCCCTTCTGGGTCGTATTTGCCTCACTGGCTCCGAATTGAGTAGTCTTTTGCTTATTTCCGAATCCATTTTGATCAACGGTTGCGGTGTTTCCCCAAAATCCCCACGGAGGGCTAACTTGCAAAATCGAGGATTTATTCAGGCCGTTTTGATTGACCGCCGCATTATTTACATTGCCGTACTGGGATATAGAAGAGCCGAAGTTGGCTGGGATTGCATATGCTGCGCCTGCGCTCAGACCGATCGCGGCGACAGTAATGAGAATCTTTTTCATGGTCATCTCCTGGATTGCATGTTCCACCGGTCCGGACCACGCCAGACCATGCGAATTTTTTAACTCGCGCGTCACCGGCGAGACATTTCTTAACCATCACCTCCGTAACGACGACCGAGGCGCCGGACCTGTGCATAAGGGCATTGTTCGACCTGAGCCGGTCGAGGTCGGACAAGTCCGGCTAACATGTGGTGAGGATGGGTCGATTCTCGACCGAATTGGGTCAATTGCGATGCTCTCGCCATCCTCTTATGGCGATCAGGTCACCTCAGAAGGGGATCAAGCCATTGAGGCGTCGACTATGTGATTGACAAAATCGTTGGCGCGGAATCGTCGATCACTCGCGCGATCCCAGTCGGGCCGCAGCGAACCAAGTTGGTTTCAGGCGGAGCCAGACGGTGAGAGGTAGGGTCGACTTCCTTCCCCAGCATGGCAATGGCGCTGCGGGGTTGGTTGCTCCATACATAAAGGATGTTGCTATCCAGCATCAGCCCTTAAGGAAGGACTGAATAGCTTGCGGTTCTGGCCTAACTTGGTAGGTTTCGGCGGGCAAACGAGGAGGCGTTGCGATGACGAAGCAGGCTGCCTTCCCTAGCCTAAGGTCCGCGGCGAAGAATGGTTTGCAGTGGGAGATGTTCTGGACCGAGATGGATGTGCTGGTTCCCTGACGCAGGTTGATGGCGCTGTTCGAGCCGCATCATCCTAAAACGGGCCGCATGGGTGGTCGCCCGCTGCTTAGCTCCCAACGTCTTCCCGCGAGTTCGTCGCTGTTTTATGCGCCATTTTTGAAGCAAGTCTGTCTTTGTCCGTGCCGGGGTGATGTTCCTTTTCGAGTTCGTGGTCTCATGCTGGTGTTCGGGCCGGATGCCTCAAGGTTTGCAGCGCAGTCTCCGATTGGATCTGCAACCGATTGAACGAGGTCACCGCAACCGTTGTCCCGGCGGGATATTACAGGTCTGGTCTCAGCCCTGCAATTTCTGGCCCTTTTTTTGGCGGTGTCGCCTGGCCCGCATCTGGTTACCCCATTCGAAGACCGTTCCGCCGTCCCAGATGCATCGCAAGATTACGCCAAGTTTGCGGGCGACGGCGACCCTTGCCATCTTCATGGCAACGCGCCTGGCGAGGCGCAGGCCCCAGGCGGCCATGGCACCAATATGATCGCCGTCGCCCAGCAGGCTGTGCCCAGCTCTTCGCGCTCGACTGCCTGTTCCTCGTACGAAGGTAGCTGCGGGCATAAGCTCGGGGCAGCCGGATCCCGGACCGTCGTCGGCGCCGAGAGCCCAGGGGCCAGAAAATGTCAGCCCAGTCCATGTCTACACCACTCGTGATCGCTCACACCCTCAATCCTGGCGCCGCCAGCGAGGTTGATTAGGCCCTCATTGAGTTCACATTTTCATGCGCTCGTCGCGTTTTGCACAATCTTGCCTTACTTTGGTCGTAGGTAGTGTAAGGGGAATTAAGATGGCTTCGCTTTCTGTCGCGCGAAGGGCAACGTAAAGACGTGGACAGGACTGAATGGCTCTAGGATTTATGTTAATTGGCGTTGTTGGTGGCGCTATTTCGGCGGGTCTAGCTTTGTTGCGCGGCGACGGGTGGTTTGCTGCTACTTTCGCATATAGCGTCGGTGGGGTTGCCTCAGCTTTGCTGCTTTTTTTCGCTCAAGCGCTTCGTCGGAAAAGAAAGCGGGCCCGAACGACAGTGCGGCAGGAGCAAAGAGAGGCTATGGTTGCCTCGCAGAAAGGGGTGCCTTCAAAGGAGCTTGAGTCCGTCTGACGGAGGGTGCTCACGGCCTAGATTTCCCATCCAGAGTGGGTGGCCCTATCGTTCAGTAGCGTGTGTGTGCTACAAGCCGAACTTCGACAATTAAGTTGTTGTCGTGGCCGTGTGGGTGTTCGAGATCATGTGATTCCAATGAGTTACGGGTCTCAGTGGCTGCTTCCGGTGAACCGAACTTCGAGACTTCGGGGCTGACTTTACGGATTCCGGGATGACCACCCCATGACAGACCAATCGCCTAGCTTGTGCCGAACCATTCTGGAATTTTCAGTAATAGTAGCTGGAGTCGTACTTGTCGTCGGCGCCTAGATAGCGACACTTGTTCAACACAGTGCCCGCCACATTGGTGACCTCAGAGAGTTCGCGCTCGCAAACGTCAATCTGGTTTAGTGTGGTCGTGCCAGCAGCTGCGATGAGCAGGGCGCTGTCGGCCAGCGGCAAAAACCCGAGCGTGTCATCATTGCCCAGCATGGGTGGTGTATCGAATATGATTAGGTTCGGCTTCCACTCCGATTCAAGCCTTGATATCAAGTCGCCTGTAGCGCGGCTTCGAATGAGTTCGGCCGATGCCGGCACGGGCGCGTGGCTGGTGCAAAGCGCAAGATTCTCTCCCAATCTTACCGCATAATCCTGGAACTCAACCCGTCCCAGCAATAGTTCATCTATACTGTAGGGCGATCGATTGCCAAAAAGGGTCGACAGCGAAGGTCTCCGCAAATCAAAGTCCATTAAAATAACCTTGAAATCCGGCAGTCGCGTCAAGCTCAGCGCCAAGTTTGCACTTACCGTGCTCTTTCCGCAGCCTTTGTTCGGAGATGTCACGACAAGCCGGCGCCACTCTCCCTGCTGTATACGACGGAGTAGCCTTGCGCGCAGTATGTCATAAGGTGCAGCATCGGCGCCACCCAACAGCGCTCCAAGGCGTCGGCGATCGGCAATACGTGGCTTGATGACGATTGATGGCAGTGCCGTCCAATCGTGCTCAAGATGGATCTCTTCAGCCGAGACTTCAGGCTCCCGATGAGCCTTCTGGCGCTGCTTACGAGCTTTCGCTAAGGCGCTTTCCAGTCGCTCCATCGAAAATCCTCAATGTCCTAACGCCATCAGAACCCGATCTTCGTTCCCACACTATGTAGGAACGTCGCAAGGGGCTTGTAGTGGGCCGCACTTACGAAGACCAACGCCGGCAACCCCACGATGAGCAAGACTATCAGTGAGGCGAGCACGAGGCGTTGGCGCAGCCGCTCCCAAGGGGTCTTCGTATACGGTATCGCAACAAGGGGTGTGATCTCGAGTTGACGGATGAGTTCAATCGGTCGGCGCACCGAAGGGTTCAACATATCTTGCAGCACCACAAACAGAAGCCCTAGGATCAGACCTGCGGAAGAGCCCAGGAGGACTATCTTCTTTCGGTTGGGTTTGGTCGGCCAATCAGGAACCACGGCTGGGTCAAGTATTACGAAGCGCTCGCCTTTCGACAGCGCGTCAATCCGCGCCGCGGCAGACGCATTCGATAAGCTGTCCTTTGCTGCTTTGTATTGGTTCTCGGTGTTAGCGTAATCACGATTAAGTATTGATAGTTGAACTTCTACTTGCGGCGTACGGTTGATTGAATCCGTTATGGTTTTGAGTTCCTTCTGTGCCGCAGCTTTCTGTAGCTCTAGTTGCTTTATCTGTACGTCTAAATCCGAGGTCAATCTAATAAGTGACGAGGGATTGGCCGTCGTTGAAGGAGTGCTAGGCTGAGCCTTAATTAAGGCCTTGAGATGCGCAATGCGACCCCGAAGCATAGTGATCTTTTCGCTATTTGGCGCGTACACGGACAGTGCGTCGGCCAGATCCGCTTGAGACTGCTGTAGGAGCTTTTCTTCTGGTGTTTGTGTTGCCGTGGTTCCAACTTGGCCGGTAGCTCTGAATATATCGATGCGTTGCTGCTTTTGTGCCCGCAAAGTAGCTATTTCGCCGTCGAGTTGTGGGAGCCGTTGTTGCAGACTGGTTTGCTGCTGCATCCTCGTGTCGAGGGTAGCAGGCAACGCATCTGTATTGGAATTTTGAAAAGCAACAATCTTGGCACTTTGGGCGTTAAGTTGTTCTTTCAGTTGCTCGACTTCTTGCGTGAAGAAGCGGACGGTATCCCGCGCACGGCTTGTACGACTCTCGTTGTTATAAGCGATGGCCCGGTTCACTAATTCATTCACACCATCAGCAGCTTTCTGCGCATCGCCGGCGCTGAAGTCGATAGTCAAGAGCGCGATCCGGTCCTGCCCCGTATCGATAGTTATGTTGGTTCGCCTCTCCATGGCCTTGACAATATCGTCGGGCTTCATGTGGGAGTTTGGCGGCAATATCGCTAGTTTTTTCTCGATATCCAGAAGATTTTTCCTGGTTAGCAGCCTCTTTTCAATAAACTGAAGTTGCTCAAGTGGAGAATTGCCATTGGCTTGTGCGGCCGAATCCCTAATGTTAGGAGCTTCGAGCATAAGAGTCGCACTTGAGTCGTACTGAGGTTTTACGCTGAATGCATAGATTCCAGAGCCGATCGTCGCGAAAATAAATATAGCGGCAATAAAATGGAGCCGCGAGAATACAAAGGCGAGGTAATATTTTTGATCGTCAGTCATGCCTTGTGCGCTCGCGTCTCCATTCGCTCAACGGAATCTCCCAATGTCTCGGGTCTCTGGTCGGTTGGGCCTTCCGGGTTCGCGCCAGTTACAACGGATCTTGGTGCTTTACTCGGCTGTATGGCGAAGAAGATGTTGTCATTAATAACGTGTTCAAGGATGGCTGCATCAATCCTGCGACGACCCATAGACCAAGCATAAAACAAGGCCATCTCACAAAGTTGATTTATCAGTCGCGGAACGCCACCAGTCACTTGATATGCTAGCGCCCGAGCACTGGGTGCGAACTCCGAGCCTTTGCCGCCTGCTATTTTAAGACGACGAATTATGAATTCCGCGGTTTGGGCTTCGTTCAGTGGCTCAAGATAATAACTGGCAGCAATTCTCTGTGCGAGTTGCACAAGGCTCGGGCGGTGAATCATATCTCGTAATTCCGGCTGCCCGACCAATACGAGTTGTATGACCTCATCTTTGCCACTGTTAATGTTGGTGAGCATCCTTAGCTCTTCTAGACATTCCTGTGAGAGGTTTTGTGCCTCGTCAAAAATCAAAATAATTCGGCGTCCGGCTGCGTATTCAGAAACCATAAAGTCTTGCATTTGCTGGAATAACGTGACGTAAGTGGCATTATAGTCAAATTTTAGGCCGAGCGCGTTCATGATCCACTGGATTAGCTCACCACGACCGCCCTGCGCATTGGAAATTAGGCCAATTGTGACCCCTCCTTCGATCCGAGCCAAAAGTTCCCGAATGAGCGTGGTTTTGCCGCACCCGATGGTCCCAGTCAGAAGAGTAATTGGGGATCGCGACGCTATTCCAAATTCCAGCACGGAGATTGCTCTGCGATATTGGGGTGCCCATAGCAGCATCTCTGGATCAGGCAAGAGCGTAAAGGGACGCTCTCGAAACCCGTAAAAGTCCGCGTAGAAGCCTTTGTAATGGGATGGATCAGCCAAGTCGTTCACAGCGGACGACCGGTCCTCGAAGTCATGATCCCGCCGCAGGCCTGACGCTTCCTTCATGTTCTATCCTAACAACCTACAGACCAAAGGAAGCGTGTCCGCGCTGGCTCGGATGCGCGGGCGCGCGCTTTGGCGTGCCCTCTCACATCAAATCTGGGCAAGATCTTGTTCAAAAGCAACCATACCCAGGCGACAAGTGCCCGAATCCTTCCCAAGTAAGGCCTATGGAGCTTAGTGGTCGGCAAAGAGGTTTCCTTACACGAAACAATTCTTGATCGTGTCGGGATCAGGGCCTCCCTTCGAAACACCGCCTCTCGTCGCCCGGCCCAACTAACGCTGACGACGTGTGATATACTGTGAGGTATAAGGAATCGTTAAGGGGCGTTCTGTTGCGGAAGGGACTTTGAAACCGGCGACCAACAAAGGCTAGGGCCCGTATTTTGGTCAGGGGGTGGGGTCTTGCGTCACCTGTCGCGACCGGAGTTGTAGACAATGTGGTCGCAACGGGGCTCTGGTTATGCGCCGCGCGCAGGACGGCCTCTGTGTGCCCCGTGTGAACTTTGCCCCCGCCAGCAAGAATTCTACGTTGGTTTGACCGGTTCGCTCGCGGTCATATGTCCGGCCTTACATGACGAAGCCTTCGCCAATTGCTTGGCTTCTATATCGGTGTGCGAGGTGAACTCTCCGCGCGCTGCAAAGCTCGCATCCCGTGGGACCATGTTCCCGACGACTGTCCCACATACGGGACCGGAGAGTTCCAAAGGACCGAGGCCACTCTATGAAGATGACGACATCTGAGGTGCCATGCTGGACATCGGCGGCGTTCCCTCGGTTGCCAAGCCGCTATGGCGTCGCGGAGCAGCTTGGTCTCGCTGACCCTCAGGCGGCGGGTTTCATGGTCGCTCCCTCAGGAACTACGCCATCGACGGCAAACCGCCAAAGCGCAACTAGCACTTCTTTGGCAAATGCAATGATCTTTACGTTGCGTACGTGATAACTTGTCTGTCCCGCTCGCTTCCGGAGCCGAGTGACCTGTGCGGCATTGGGCTGGTAGCGTGTCCCCAGGACGGGACCGATCCGGTTGGTCGGGCCGCCCAGCTAGCAAATCAGCTCAGTTCTCTCGTGGACGCATCGCTGTGCCAGGGAATGGCCTGGAGTCAAAGGTGAAGGGATCGTCACGCCACGAGCCCTCCTTCTGCAAAACCGCCCTCTCGCGCCAAAACACCGTGTAATCTGCCCGGACGTGGAGGCAGGCAGACCGGTGGTTGGTACTGAGTAACAACCGACATGCGCCCGACAACAGAGGAAAGGTTTTTCTTGGACAACGTGGCGCGATTCGGTCTTTCATGGGCACTGGCATGTCCAAGGTTCGTTTGGCTCAGCCTGCTGAAGTTGAGCCGTATCGTCTAGCAGGTGCGGCCAAAGGTAGGAGGTAAGGTCAAAGGCTTCTCGCAGAACATGTCCTGCTTGCCGCGTCGTGTTCGGAGGTACCCGTGACTTTAGAAGTGAAGCAATCGCGCGCTGCCTTCGAAGCCGGCTCTACAGTTAGACTTCCTCCAGCATGTGTTTATCGACGACATGTCAAGCGCGTCGTCGCTCTCGACGTTGCGTTGTCACATACACCCTACTGGAGCCGGTTCATCCCCATCGTTGCCCCAATCTCCACCTCGCACGGTGTCCTCGCGCGGCGCTGTCGGAGCGAGGGAGGAGGGCTACGCAGAATGGAGGATAGCCAAGGGCTGAAAGAATACTGCCTCGTTCCTTCGCTCGGGGCACTCTCCGGAAATTGTCCGCTCGGCGAATTGGCTGAGTTTCAGCCGGCGTACTTGTGCCGACTGATCCCCACGGCTCCCAAAGACCAGGCACGTAGACGCGTTAGGAAATCAATCAGCTCTCGGGGGCTTCGCCTGCCTCTAAGCCGAACGGGAAGGCCGTGGGCGGCGCAATGCTGTTGCCATGCTGGTACGCCCTGCGCCTATGAGCGAATTTGCCGGAAAAAGCCTTCTGGCTTTGCTCGAGGTCGGAACATTGTCAATTAACCTTCAACGAAAGCGCAGAGAAATGAAGCTAAAACGTTTAGCCCTAATGATCGCCGCCTCCCTGCTGCTTGTGATGCAGTCAGAAGCAGTAATCGCCCAGAGTGCTTACAGAATCCAGCCGGGCGATGTGCTTCAACTAGATGTGTTGCAGGACTCCTCGCTGAACCAAAAGCTCTTGGTCCTACCTGATGGGACCGTGAACGTACCAATGGTTGGCACTATATCCGCGGCCGGACAGACAGTGGAGGAGTTGCGCGCGGCAATGACCAAAGACCTCTCTCCGTCGTTCTCCGTCAAGCCTACGGTATATCTCTCTGTTGCGGCGCTCGCGCCGAAGCAAGTGTCGACTGTCGGAGCAGCTGGAAGGCAAATTCCCATTTACATAATGGGTGAAGTGACGAAACCCGGTCAAGCAGACGTGTCTCGCGGCACGACACTGATCCAGGCGCTGGCTATTAGTGGCGGGTTTACCAACTTTGCAGCAAAGACGCGGATCGAACTTGTGCGCCAGGACTCGGCGGGTCACCAACAGGTCTACACGTTCAATTTCGAAAATATGCTGTCCGGCACTCAATCATCACCGGTGGTGCTGAAGCCCGGAGATGTGATTATTGTTCCGCAGCGTAACCTGTTTGAGTAGAAGCGATGACTTGCAAGGGCTTTAAGGTTGGGGTGGCCCTGGTCGCCTTGTCGGGCGCGGTGTCCATGGCGACATCGGCATTGTCTCAGGAGGCGGGCGCCACCACGAACAGCCCGCCTCCGAGGCTTGTTTTCAACTTTCTGACTGGTGTCAACGCTGACAGCAATCGAAGCTTGCAGATTGGGGCTCCCGACAAGGCGATTACACTCGATACCGATCTGGGGCTTACCTATTCGAGCCGGACGAAGTTCCAGTCGTTTGATGCGTCGATCGGCGCCCTCTGGAGGCTTGGAAAAAGGGGGGAGACCCTGCCACTCGAACCAAGAGCATCGCTCTCTTACGGTTACAACAATGGAGGGACGCGGCTTTCGTTTAACAGTCGTTATAGCAAATCGCCCGTTACCTTGTTCGAGCCGATTGGTCTTGGGAATGGAGCGGTTTCCTCTACGGACGTCACTGCCGTGACGGGATCAGTGATGGCGCTGGATAACAGCGTGGATCTTCAGACCGGAATACAAAATCCGATGGGTATTCTGGTCTCGGCTGGTACAAATCAGCGGCATTACTACAATAACACCGATCCAACGGTATTTGACAATCGCACCCATTCACTAAGCGCGACGCTACAACTTCGCCCGGATCGGACCAGCGAATTTGACGTTACGCGAGGCTACTCAAAAACACATTACGATGACGCACTTGGAACCAGCCAGGTACAGAATCAGATTGGTCTTGGGTATCAGCGCGAGCTTTCGCCTGTACTTACGCTAAACGCCCAGTACAATCATAGTCACGACGTCCTCGGCGTGCGCAATACTGTCGAAGCAGGCGGCACTATTGTCTTGCCCACGGGGAAGCTACAAATCTTGGGGGGCACCTCTACACGACCGGGCCACGGACCGCAGTTGGTTGGGCAGTTGAGCTACACCACTACCGGTCCGACGGATAGCATTTCGGCAACTCTCTCTCGGCAGACATTCCTAACCGTCGATAACAACGATTTGGCCTACGCTCGACTCGAAGTGGACTACACCCATAGGCTTAATGAGATTTCGAGCGTCAGTTTTGGCGTCGTTGCCAGCCACTCTGGTTCAGGCCTACTCGGCACGGCATCGCCCACGGACTATCGCAGCCTTAGCTTGACTTATACGCGCCAAGTGACGCCGGTATGGTCTCTGAGAGCTGGTTACCTGTATCGGCATCTGCACGAGTCGAACAGCGCAACCTCAAATGCATTCTTTGTGACGATTGGGCGTGATTTTGTGCTCTTACCCTAAATAGTTGAGCCAGGTATGTCATCAACGTCGTGCCCATCCCCGTTCCTCTCGTGACTTTTGGGGAGGAGCGGGGTCCCTGCAAAAGTAGGATACTTTGCCAATCTGGTAGGCGCCTGGGTATTGTGTAACTCTGGGGCACAGCTGGCTGTCCGGCTCGATCATCCGTTCGATGCATAGCACCTCCTTTGGCTCGTTGCCGCGAACGCAATACGATCTGGCCGCCGAGGAGCACTTTGTCACCACCCATTCTGCCAGTGCAGATCGGGACTGCGCTCATCCCACCGGAGCGTCTACGATCCATCCGGTTTAGACTCGCATCCCGGCCTGAGCCCCTTGCCGGTGCCCTCGAACAACTCGCGAAGCCAAGTTGCCTCTCGGACCGAGTCGAACTCCGTTGCGACCGTTGCGCGTCCCGCTTCTCCCATGTGACGACAGAGCTCCGGATCGCGAAGCAGACGCTCTAGCCGCTCGGTCAGGGTAACTGCGTCCCCGGGAGGCACGATGAAGCCTGAGACGCCATCGCGCACAAGCTCGGGGACGCCGGCGAGCTGGCTCGCGACCACCGGGATGCCACTTGCCATCGCCTCCATGAGTACCACCGGCAATCCTTCGGCAAAGCTCGGCAGTACCAGCATATCTGCTGCCTCCAGTAACTTTGCCACCTCGTCTTGGTCGCGATATCCATGGAAGGTCGCTGATGTCCCAAGACCGAGTTCTGCTGCCTGGGTCTCAAGTGTCGCGCGGTCCGCACCGTCCCCAACAAAGGAGATACGGGTATCAGGCCACTTCCGTCTAAGCAGGGCGAAGGCGTCAAGGAGCAAGGTGGCCCCCTTCACCCTGTCGAGTCGGCCCACGAAGATTATGTGGCGGCCGAATATTTTGCGTGGTGCAGTGCCGTACCTCGACGAAATTACACCGCAGTGCACGATCCGAAGTTTGCCCCAGTGGGCCTGGTCGGAGAACAGCATCGCTTGGCTGCGACAGAAATGGCTTATACAGGCGACGAAGCGGGCACGGGCGATCTTTTCGTCGATCCGCCACCACTTCGGCTCGAAGAAGATCGCTGGCCCATGCAGGGTGAAGCTGAAAGGAATACCTGACATTTCACTGGTCAGCATGGCCGTCGAACAGCTCGCGTCGCCGAAATGGTTGTGAAGGTGTGTTGCGCCCACCTGCCTTAGGTGACGAGCGAGCACCGCTGCCTCAAGAAAATAGAACAGCTGCCAGATAAGTGCCTTCGCCCCAGGGGGGCGGGTCGTCCAGGCCAGTCGCAATGCCGAAAACCAACGGCTCGGGCTCTGCATCAGAGCCTCGAGGTGAGCAACGATCAGCGTGCCCGGGTGCTTCGCGGCGCGCAACACGTAAAACGTCCGAGCATGCTCGTTGCGCTGGGTTTCGCCAACATGATGCTGCTTCTTGGTGACCCGGATTGAGCACGTATGGACCTCAAGCCCAAGCTCACGCAAAGCTGCTACTTCACGCTGTATAAATGTGTCGGTCGCCCGCGGATATTCGCCGGTCAGATACGCGATCCGTCCAATGGAAGTGCGGGCGGAAGAGGCATTCTTGGTCATCGCGAAGCACTCGCTTCTTCCCGTTTCCCTATGGTCGACGCGTTGAAGGGGCGAGCCTTGAGTGCAAGTCGTTCTTCCGCCCGTGCCGTACTATAATGCAGTGGCTTGAAGCGGGCGGTAAAGCTCGACTCGTGTAGGACACTGGGAAGTGCCTGGTCGAGCCGGGGCAAGATTGCGCTTGCAAGATCGCCGAGACGGGCAAGCCAAAGAAGCGGTGCTCTTGGTAGTGGCACGAGCCGGTGGCCTCCGATTGCGCGCAGCCAGGTGCGCTGGTCCGGAACCTCCGGAGCGACCAGGTTGATGATCTCCAGGCGTCCGGGCCCACCCGGCAATGGCACATCAACAGGGACCGGGCTATCAGCGGGGCGGCTTGCGGCGACAATCAAAGCAGCAGCGCAATCCTCGACATGGATTGCTGGCACTGGGATCCGTCCTCCGGGGCAAAACACGACCCGACCAATCCGGAAGCCGAGCTGGGCGGGCCACATGTGGCCCGGACCGTAGAGGAAGCCTATGCGCATAACCTCTACCGCGAGCCCCGTCTCGCGCGCGGCATGAACGACGATTGCCTCCTGCATCAGCTTGGCCCGGCAATAGGCGTCTCGCCGTTTCGGATTGGCCTCCGTCGGCGCTTGTTCGTCAAGCGTGGCCCAATCGGCGAGGCCGGCATAGTCGTAGACGGAGAAGGAGCCAGCCAGCAGAAGACATGGCCGCGGCGCGCTCGCTGGGAGCGCAGAGAGCGCATCGGTTAGAGCTTCAGTCGCCCTGACTGTGTCGCGCAAGTGCTCGTCTTCCTCCCCTCGCAAACGCGCCGCCGTGTGAACTACGGCCGTGACGCCCACGAGCAGCGTTTTGAGCGTGCTTGCGGCCCCAGGTGCAGCGAGATCTAGCCGACACACCTCCACTCCAGGATCGTCGTCCCAAAGTGGCTCGGCCCCCTTATTGCGAACCAGCGCCTTCACAGAGTAACCAGCGCCGCGGGCGGCGTCGACGACAGCGCGACCAAGAAATCCCGCGGCACCGGTGATCAGGATGCGACCCGGCCCGTTCAAGCCATCGCCCCGTGCTCGGCCACGCCACTCATCCGCGTCTGATCTCCGTTTGCCCCATGGCACCGCTCATCGGCTCAAGTGGAGCGCAGTCCGTCGTCATTCTCACCGTCCCAGTCGTACTACCGGCCTGCTGGATCGCCAGAGTTACCTCGTTCAGGTGAAGCGCCAGATCGGCGGTCAATCGACACGGCCGGCCCTCCGAGATAGCGTCCAACATTTCCGCAGGTCCGAGCGCGAAGTTCATCGAGGCCGACCCAAAACGCGCCACCTTTCGGCCGGTGGCCTCCCCGAAGCGGATCCTGCGTGTGAACGGCATTTCGATGAGCCGTCGCCGCACCCTGCGCCGTCGCCGCAGCCGGACCGGAGCGGAATTGTCCCAAGCCTCGCCAACCTCGAGGGTTCCTGCCTCCCCGACGATTCGCATGGCGTGGTCGTGCCTTGCTATGATCGAACAAGTGAGACGGGCCGTCACCCCGTGGTCAAAGAAGAGAACTGCCACCGAGAAATCCGGGGCAGTCGGCAGATTGCCGAGCTTGGTCTCGTCCAGAACGGCGGAGGCAGCGGTCACGCTTCGGACCGGGCCGAACATCGCAATCAGCCAAGTAAGGTAGTAGCCTGCATGCTCCACGGTACAGCCCACCCGGAACTCATCCGCAAAGGGCCAGGGCGCGCCGGAGGCGCTGACCCACTGGCGGTAAGGCGCCTGGGAAATGAAGCCATCATCGAGCTCTGCGTAAACTAGGAGCGGCCGGCCGATCCTCCCATCGCGCACGGCTTTCCAGAGCGTCTGCGCGGCTTTCCCAAGAACGCTACACGGGGCCGACGCCAAGAGGAGGCCCTTTTCACCGGCTATGCGGTGCAATGTCCGTGCGGCCTCCATTTCCATCGCCAAAGGCTTTTCGCTGTAGACATGATGCCCAGCGGCAAGGCAGGCCGAACTCACTTCGAAATGCGAGTCCGGGTTGGTCAGATTGAGGATGACTTCTTCTATCCCCGCATCCTCGAGAAGCTGGGCTAGGCCGTCGGCCGGCGGCACCTTCCAGTGGCGGCAAAATGCCGCGAGCCTCTCGGGATTACGATCGAAGGCGGCCCGAACGGAGATATCACTGAAGGTCGCGAGCGACTGCATATAGAGATCCGCTACATAGCCGGTCCCGACGATCGAAACATGTCTCACGGCCCGCCTCCACTAACAGCACAAGTGGACGCGGTTCCCATGGCTTCCCGAGGTGAAATGCCCGCCCATCCCAATCGAGAGAAGGAAGCTTGACTCATCGGCCTCGGCTCCACTCTCGGGTTGGCGTGCCGAGACGAACTGCAAGCTGGACAAGTACATAAAGAGCGAAGCCTATCGGACGCCGCAGCGCCAAAGTGAGCAGGTCAGCAACGCTGAGCGGCACCTTGCCCTCGTTTGCCATGATCTCGGGATAGAGCCGTCGAATCTCGGCAACACCCGCATTTTGACGTCGACGCACCCGAACTAGGTTTCGAAACCCTTCGACCATCGGCCAATGGTAGCGCGCGGGCACCTCAATCCGTTCTTCAGGTGAAAATTGCAGGCGCACGAAAGTATCATCCGAGATAATCTCCGGAAACTCACGCCAACGCTCCCGGCCAGCCGCGTTCACTGCAAATAGACCTGCCCCTACAGCCCCGCCTACGACGAACGGTAGCTCAGACCATACCGCAGAATATCGTCGCGTTATCCAGCTTCGTGCTGGAGCGACTGCAATCGTCCCTGTGGCGTAGACAGCACCGGGTCGGCCGAGCGCCTTACGCAGCTGCCCGAGGAGCGCGGGCTCGCACTGAACATCTGCATCGAGGTAGATGCGCATTGCACCACAAGCCCGCCTGTCGGCCCAATTTAATGCACCGAATTTACCGAGCTCAGGCCTACTCTCCCAGATCAGGTTCCACCCTCTCCGTGCCATTGCGGGGACCGCCGCGCGCACGATTTCCTCAGTCCGGTCCGTACAGCCATTGCCGGAGACGATAATCTCGACCAGCCCCGCGTCTTTGTCCTGACCGAGGAGCCCCTCTAGACAACGGCCGATGTAACCTTCTTCGTTGTTGGCCGGAATGATGACCGTCAAGAGGGCCCCTGCCGGTTTCGTTTGTCGAATGGCACCGATCATGGGACTGCTCATGAGTGTTGGCTTTCAAGCGCTCCGAGTTTCGACAATTCAAGGAATAGAAAGACTGAGTTTACTGTTGAACTGCAAAATTCTTGCCGCAAGCGAAAACACCTCGGTGTGGCCGCTTAAACCATCCCTGGTCGTCGTCGATTGCGGCCATATCGGCCACGGCGTTGCGACGCCGAGAGTGCTGATCAGCTGCCTGCGGAGGGGCGGGAAACCCATGCCGGCGAAGCTGCTTAAGCGCCTTGGTGCGATCAAGCCCGAGATAGGCGACACAAAATACGGTGGCCGGCGAGCGTCTCGCGCGTTTCATGCTGAAGGGTACTATCAGCGTCGCGACCTTCGCCTTCCTCAGAGGCCGCGGCCACGACATCCGCAAGCTCCCTGCCCGTCGCCGGGTGAGACCCATTGCGATTTTGAACATCTCGATCGTCGCGCACTGCCGAAAACCCGGGGTCTTACGCTGAAATCGACGCTGTAACCATTTGTTCATGAATGACTATCTTCAAACGAAGCTGTAACATTAGAATCCAAGCAGGGTAGCCTTCTCGATCGCCTTTGCTATGAAGACATCCCGATCTGCCTCGGGCTTCCAGGCTAACCGTGCCTTCGCCTTTGCGTTCGCAAATGGCGAGAGATGGGCCCGCGATTGCCAGTCGCGTAGTGAGGCTCGGACCGCACCGGGGTTGTGCAGAACATGCCGCTTCAGAGCGTATTTGATCCCGTCAAGCAGATAGAGCCCATAGAGCGAGCCAGGTTTCACAACGATCCGAGCACCAAGGCTCTTATGGATCGCATCGAAATAGTCGCGTGCAGAGAACATCGCTTCGCCGACAAGGTTAAAGGACTCACCCAGGATGTTGTCGGTCTCCATCATCCGGATGAGCGCATCCGCAACATCGCCGACTAGCACGAAGGGCAGAATGTTCCGCCCGTTCCCCCAGAGACGGATCGCTCCAGGTCCGCTCCAGCGGCCTATCCCCCAGTGCTGAAGTGGTCCGCGTTCGCCGACGACAATGCCGGGTCGGGCAATCACAAGCGGCAGGCCCTGCTCGCGATGAAGGGCAAGAAGTCGTGCCTCGCACTCAGCCTTCGACCGCGCATAGATATTTCGATCGGTCATGTCGGTGGCGAAGCCGGTTTCTTCTGAAATGACTCTGGACGGGTCCGACATGTCGTAGGAGGCAATGGTGCCCGTGTAGATGAGCCGGCCGACCCCGGCCTCGAGCGCCGCTTTGGCGATGCCCGTCGAAACGGCAACATCGTTACGGAGTGCCTCCTCCCAACTATGGTCAGTGGATTTCGCGAGGTTGTATACGGTCTCTATTCCATCCATCGAGCGGACCAGTTCGTCGTGATCGCGGAGCGACACCGAAACGGTCTCGACCCGGTCTGCCAGATCGGCGAAGGAACTCCCGTGTCCGCGGCTCACCACCCGAACATCGCGTCCCGATGCAACGAGGGCGCGCGTAAGGTTCCGTCCAAGGAAGCCCGTCCCACCGATCACCATCACCGTGGGCCTGCGTTTTTCGACCCTGCGGACCGTCGCCGGAGCCCGTAATGGCGGCAGTTGGTCGAGCGTCTTTCCTATCGCCTCCATGACATGTTCGGCAGCGTCCATGGAGAATCTCGGATCGATTGGACCACCTCGCCGAACGGCGGCGTAGAAGCTTTCGCAGAGCCTCTGGAAGCTGAGCCCGTATGGCGACTTACGGTTGAGCGATGAGAGCTGACGCCCGGCGTTCCCGAGCCCGTTTGCAAAATGCTGCCAGGCGAGCGAGAGTTCTCCAGCGAGGGGATTGAGGATGATGTCGTTTGCGTTCTCAACGCGAACCTCGAGCGTATCGTGGGCCATGTCGAACCGGGCCTCGCCGCCTGAACCGCGAAGGGTAACTGAACGGTCATCGAAGGTTTCCACCAGGGAGAGCATGAAGGTAACTTCAACACCTTTAGCGCGAGCCAGGATGCGCCAGGATTGGTGACGTGTGCCGCCGCCGGGCAGATCAATCGGCATGCCCAGCTCGACATGCTGAATATCTATTGGGCCGAACAGGTCGTAGGCGAACGCATAGAGGTGGGGTCCGAGCTCAAGGAGAAGATTCCGCGGCTCGCGTATAAGCCAAAGGTCGAACGGCCCCGAGCGAAGAGGCGCAAGCGGGAGGCACCAGCGGATCTCAACCGAAGCAATCCGACCAAGTCGGCCTGCGTCGCGAAGGGCTTTCAATCGCTCGTAAGCTGGCAGGGCCAGGAAATTGTGCCCGACAGCGATTTGTCGGCCTGCCGCTGATGCGGCAGAGGCCATGCTCGACGCCTCCTGCGCGTTGATCCCGGCCGGCTTTTCGACGAGCACATGCAGGCCCGCCTTCAGGCAGTCGAGCGCTATGGGGGCGTGGCTGGGTGGAGGGGTTAGGATATGGACGGCATCCACCACTTTAGCGGCGAGCATCTCCTCGAGCGACGTGAACGCAGGCACGCCATAGCCGCCGGCCAATGCAGCCGCCGCCGTCCGATTGACATCGCAGATGGCGGCGAGACGGACGCCAGGGACGCTCTTGAGCGCCGCTGCGTGCCAGGAAGCGATGTATCCGGCCCCGATCAGCCCTGTTCTCAAAGGAGAAATCTCCATCGAGTACCTCCGTGGAAATCTAGTTGTATTCGATGATGGCGGCTGGCTTCACGAGGAGACGACGCACCACATATTCGACGATACCTTGCGTCTCCGGAAACTTTCCCAAGGTCAAAAAGACTGCATTCTCCAGAGCATTCTGGCTGCCACCTCCGCTCATAGTCAGGCGGATGATCTGAGCTGGATACGCCAAAAGCAAGAGAAGCCACCAAGGGCTCAAAAAGATCGCCGCGACCAGCGTGGCAAACGGTAGCAAAAGTCCCCAAGTGAGTGCGCGGCGAACGACCGCTACCCTGAAATTCTCGGGAGGTCGCCCGTGCATAGCAACCCCTTCAGCCGAAGAATAGCCGCTCCTGCGCGAACGCCGCCACCACTGAGAAAACTGGGTCATCGCCGCATCGTGCCAGGCCATCTCGGCGTCGAGCTTCCAGATTTCCCAACCGGCCGATCGCAAGCGCACGCAAAGCTCGGAATCTTCTGCAGCGATCATCGAGGAATTGAACCCTCCGACGCCGTCGAATGAACTCGATCGTACGAGCATAATGCCGCCACACTCCCGGATTGGTCCGATCGGCGTGTCCCACTCTCTATCGCAGAGGCGATTGTAGATCGATGTACCAGGATAGCGTTCCCGAAGCCGTCCGCATGCAATGGCCACGCGCGGATGGGTCTTGAGAAACTCGCTCGCTGTACCGAGCCACCCCGGCCGCAACTCGCAATCACCATCGATGAACTGAATGAACTCAGGGTAGATTCCAGTTCGCCGTAAGGCCTCGGCGCCAGCGTTACGGGCGCGGGCGGCAGTGAACGGTCGCGAGCGCTCGAGTTCGACCACGTCGATGCCAGCAGCGCGCGCCGCGGCGACGCTTCCGTCAGTGGACCCCGAATCGACGTAGACTACGCGTCTCACCTGGTCCCTTGCCGCAGCAATCGCGGCGATGAGGCGTACTCCCTCGTTGCGGCCGATGAGCACAGCTGCAAGGCTTTCCGATTGGGCAAAAGCCGAGCCTGTTTGGGGCGTCGCGCTTCCATCATAATTGTTAGAGGGGGATTGGGCCAAATCCTCGCGTCCTCTCTATGGGTGGCCTTCGGGCGGGGCTCTCTGTCGGTCACAAGAAGCGAGTCCACCATGGCGAACAGTCAGCGACTTCGGCAACGCAAAAAAGTTCCGTCCATGCCCATCAGGGGCAAAGGCCCATGGACGTCGGCTACGGACACGCTGGCCAGGCCATTCATGGCCTCCGATTAGACGTCTAAGCCTAGAGAAGATGCTTGGCACGGGCGCAGCGCGAACCGTGGACGTCACGACCATTCCAGTGCCTGCGCGCCAGATTGTGTTGCGCAGTTTCCCCATCGTTGAACGTGCCTGAAATGTTGGCGCAGTAATTTCGAGACCACGGCACGCATCTTGAAAGCCACACAATCATTTCTGTCGATACCAGCTGGCACTGTTGCGGGTCCGCTAGGCCGCTATTGCTGGCGTTCGCCGGAAAGCGTTGCCCGGACCTGATAGACACACCCCATCCAATGGCGATCCAGGAGGCCCAACTCACCTTTCCGGTTTGCTTTGATCCCACGATATTCACCGGCCCGCGTCTCTTGGGCTCTT
>NZ_RRYH01000003.1 GCF_004010155.1 Solirhodobacter olei
CCGAATAGAGCGTGCCGCCGCCGGAGACGATCACCGGCGCCTTGGCGGCACGGATCATCCCGGCCACCTCTTCCACCTCGTGCGGGTCGGGCTCCGGCCGGCGGATGCGCCAGACCTTCGGTTCGAAGAAGGCCTCGGGGTAATCGTAGGCCTCTGCCTGAACGTCCTGGCAGAAGGCCAGACAGACCGGGCCGCAGTTCGTCGGATCGGTCATCACGGCCAGCGCCCGCGGCAGGCAGCTCAGCAGGTGCTCCGGCCGGGTGATGCGGTCGAAGTAGCGCACCACAGGGCGGAAGCAGTCATTGGCGCTGACGGTGCCGTCGTCGAAATCCTCGATCTGCTGGAGCACCGGATCGGGCCGGCGGTTGGCGAAGACATCGCCGGGGATCAGCAGGACCGGCAGCCGGTTCACATGCGCCAGCGCGGCGGCGGTGACCATGTTGGTCGCCCCCGGGCCGATCGAGGAGGTGACCGCCATCGCCCGTCGCCGCTTCTTCGCCTTGGCATAGGCGATGGCGGCATGGGCCATGGTCTGTTCGTTCTGCCCGCGCCAGGTTGGCAGCGCGTCGCCGATGCCCTGCAGCGCCTCGCCCAGCCCCGCCACGTTGCCGTGGCCGAAGATCGCCCAGACGCCCTCGATGAAGCGCTCTCCCTCCTCGGTCATCTGAACCGAGAGCCAGCGCACCATTGCCTGCGCCGCGGTCAACCGGATCGTGTTCATCTTGTCTCCTCCCTCCGGACGTCTCAGACGGGGGCGGCCACCCGGGCCGCGATGTAATCGAACGAGGCCCCGATCGCAGCCTGCGGATCTGTCAGTGCCTGGGTCTCGGGCGAGAAACATTCGTAGGAAAAGGCGCCGTCGTAGCCCGCAGCCAGAAGCGCCGCGATCTGGGCGATGTTGCCGAGGCGGTCGTTTTCATCGACCAGCACGCGGTCGGCGTCGAGCATCTCCTCCACCGCCGGGGCGGGGTCGCTCACGCCGGAGATGTGGACGATGCCGGTGTGCGCCGGGAAAATCGGCCCGCCGCCCGCCAGCGCGTGGTGGAACGTGTCGTGGACCAGCTTGAAATGCGCCTGCGCGCCGAGCGCCTCGATCACGTCGACCAGCTCCGATTTCTGGCGGAGCGAGGAGACCGGGAAGCCCAGCGGCTCTACCAGCGCGACGAGGTCCGCCTCCTGCAGCATCGGCAGGGTCTCCTTCATGGCCAGGCGCAGGTTGGCCTGCCGCTCGCCATTCGCGGTGCCGGTGCCGTCGTTGCGGGGGATCAGGCTGATCGTTTCCGCCCCGGCGGCCTTGGCCGTGGCGATGAGCGCGCGGACCTCGGCGGCGATGGCGTCGGACCAGCTGTTGAACGGGTAGACCTGGCTGAGGCCGAGCAGGCGCAGGCCTTTGGCGCGGGCCAGCCGGCCGGCCTCGGCCGGGTCCATCCCGTCGAAGAGCGGGCGGGCAATGTCGTTGCGCACCTCGACGCCGATGCAGCCGAGCTGCGCCGCGAGGTCGAGGAAGGCCTCGTAACCCAGCCCGGGCGTGGTGATGTGGTTCAAGGCCTTGAGCATCGCGTTCCCCCTCCGGCGCGGTATCCGGGGCCGACCCTGCGCGGGCTGGGGGCCCTGCGTCAATCTGCGGGGCGGTGGAATCCATCATTCATGATGGGTTTTAACCGGGCGCCATGATGGAAAACCATCATGGCGCGCCCGCGCCTCAGATCGACTCCGGGGTGTAGAGCCGGGGTTCCAGGAAGTGCTGGCCGGGGACCGGGCTCATCCCCTCGCGCACGGCCTTTACCATGAAATCCACGAGGTCGCGGCAGAGATCGGCAAGCGGCGTCGCCATGACCAGCGTCAGGTATCGCGCGGAGAGGGCTGCGCGGCTTTCGGCGGTCAGCTCGTTCACCACGAAGGCGATCTGGCCGGGCGGCAGCGTCTCGCGCACCGCCGCAATGGCGCCCTCCATCCCGCCGCCGGCGACGTAGATGCCTTTGAGGTCCGGGTTGCGGTGCAGCAGGTCGAGTGTCGCCTCGTAGGTCACCTGCCGGGTCTCGAGGTTCACCAGCGTGTCGAGCACGGTGAAGCCCGGCGCATGCTCGCGGACGTAGGAGCGGAAGCCGGTCTCGCGCAGTTCGTGCCCGTGCCAGCGGTTGCCGCCGACAAAGACCGCGATCTTGCCGGGGGTGCGTGCGGCGGTGGCGATGGTCCAGGCCGCGATGCGGCCGACCTGCACGTTGTTGAGCCCGATATAACTTTCGCGGATGCCCTGGCCGAAATCGTTCAGGAGCGCGAAGGTCGGTACGCCGGCCCCCTTCAACTCCTGCACCGCTGCGCTGACGCCGGGATGGTTTACCGCAGCGCAGGCAATGGCATCCGCCTCCTGCCCTAGCGCGCGCATGTGGGCGGCGAAATCCTCCGGCCCCTGCGAGGGAGAGAAGCGGATCAGCGCGCGGCCGCGAATGTCGCTGCGGGCGGCGACGGCGGCGCGGATCCCGGCCGCGAAGTTCTGGTAGAACTCCTGTTTCTCCTTCAGCAGAACGAAGCCGAGGTCGAGCACTGGGAGTTCTGGCGAGAGCCGCCGCTCGATCAGGCCGCGGGCGTGGAAGCCGATGCGATGCGCGGCCTCTGCCACCCGCCGCGCGGTATCCTCGCGCACCTTCAGGCGGCCGTTGAGCACCCGGTCCACTGTGGCGGTGCTGACACCGGCGGCGCGGGCAAGATCCTCGATCGTGGGGCGTCGCGCCATCGCGGGCAGGGTCCGGTGCTGTGTCACGCGGCCGATGATGCGGGTTTCGGCCGCCGGATCAAGCCGCAAGCCCTCCGGCCGGGCGTTGCGGTTTCGTCCCCCCGCGCGGGGCCGGGTTGTCGATGGATTAAGGTTAATCGTCCGGCCTGCCGGGGATTGGCCGGCGATCCCGCTCCACCGCCACAAAAAGGACCTGCCTGCTCCCATTTCCGGATGCATTTGAAGGATGAGAGTGGCCCATCGACAGTACCCCGAGCGTAGCCAGTCCAAAATCCATCAGAAGAACATAGGCAGCTTGAATGACCCCGAAAGACCGCATGACCTCCACCAGTTCCGACAAGCGCCGCCGGGGCCTCGACGTGCTGCCCGAGATCGCGCCCCCGGAGCCGGAGATCATTCCGCCGACCACGCTCGATCGCCTGATCGACCTTGCGTCCTGGACCGGCCACCTGCTGTCGCGCGCCACCCGGCTTGCCGCCCGCGGGCTGCGATTCGCCGCCAGCCTTCGCCGCCGCGCCCGCGCCACCCGCTTGGTCTGAAACGCGCGGTCACGCGCGCGCGCCTCACTGTAATCTTCCGCGGCCGCTGCCGGCCCCTGCGCGCCCGGCTGCGCCCGAACCACGGTGCGCGGCGGAGGGGGCCGGAAAACTCCCCTTTCGACAAACCCTTACCGGGCCGTACCACCGGTCCGCGCGGCGTGGCTGCGCGTCCTGCCCGCCGGCAGATTGGGGCGCCGCTGCGTCGCGGCCCGCCGGCGTTGGCAAAAATACGCCGCATTTTTCCTGCAAACTTTGAACCTCCCGTTAACTCCCTATGCTGCACGATCATGGCAAGGGCAGTGTGCGGGCCAGGCCGAAGACGCAGATGTAGCAGTGCTGCGCAGGTGTAGGTGTATCGCGCGGGTGTAACCCCATCCGTTGAGATGGGGCCAGACGCGGTCGACGGTCCGTGCTTGGGCAGGGCGGCAGATGGGGCCGCATTTACAGGAAAGGTTTACACATGACAGGGAAGCTGATCGGGCCGCTGGCAGCGGCACTGGTATGTGTCTCTTTCTCTGCAGGGGCGGACGGCGCTCCCCTGCTGGCGGCCAGCGCGAGCCCCGGCATCGCCCGGCTCTCGACAAGTAACGCCCGTTCCTCCGAACGCCAGTTCAAGGCCTATATCACCGGCTACAGCTACTGGGACAACACGCCGCCCGGCTCCGCCGAGATCGCGCGGCCCGTCATCCATCGCCGCGCCGGCGGAACCGGGACCTACACCGACCCGGTCACCATCGCCGTGGGCCATTCCATCATCGGCGGCCAGCAGAAGCTGGACTTCCCCGCCGGCACGCGCTTCTACCTTACCCGGCTCGAGAAATACGCCGTGGTCGAGGATGTCTGCGGCGACGGCCCAGACCCGCAGGACGGCCCCTGCCATACCGGCTACAAGGGTCATCCCTGGCTTGACGTCTATGTCGGCGGGCGCCGCCAGTCGGCCGTCGCCGCCGATGCCTGCGTCCACCGCATCACCGCGCTGCAGACCATCATCATCAACCCCCGCCCGAACTACCGCGTGAGGCAGGGTGCAATCGCCGACGCCGGCTGCCGCGTGTTCTGATCCGTCAGGCCGCCCAGCCCCTCGGGGCCTCGGCTCAGCTCGCGGGCGTTGCCTCTTTCCGCCGCCGCGCGGGGGCGGCGGCATGCACCGGGACCGCTATCGCCTGGGCCGGTAGCACCGGGCCGACGGGGGCCGCGTCGGGCCGGGCCTCCTCTTCCCGGCCGGGCAGCTGCACGGTGCCCAGCCGCACCAGCTTTCCCCAGCTTGCGAGTTGGCCAGAAATCGACCGCAGAACCGCGCGGTAGACGGTGAAATAGAGGAGCTGCCGGTAACAGAACCGCTGGATGGGAACCAGAAGCAGCAGCCGGTATGTCTCCCGCCGCTCCATCCGGAAGGCCAGCGCCGCCACCGCAAGGTCCGCCAGCGGCAGCACCAGATAGCTTGCCATCACCATCGCCGGATAGGGCTGCGCCGGCCCCCCGCGCCCGACCACGAGATCCACCACGTACCGCAGCGCGACATTCAGGAAGACCAGATCCGCGACCGGCGCGAGCAGCCCGAGCAGCACTCCGAAGACCAGCAGGTCGATCAGCGAGATCAGCCCCACCGGCCGCAGCTCTCGGATCGCCCCGCGATGCTTCCAGCCGACCTGCATCATCCCCAGCGTCCAGCGCAGCCGCTGGGCGAGGAAGGCTTTCACATCCTCCGGCGCCTCTGTGTAGGAGAACGCATCCGTGCGGCAGGCGATGCGGTAGCCCGCCCGCTGCAGCGCGACGGTCAGGTCGGCATCCTCCGTCAGCGTGTCGCTGGAATAAAGCCCCACGGCGCGCACCGCGCTCGCCCGCCAGGCGCCGATGGCGCCAGGCACCACCATGACGCCGCCATAGACCTCTGCCGCGCGCCGGTCGATGTTCTGCGCGGTGATGTACTCCACCGCCTGGAACCGGGTCAGCAGCCGGTCGCGGTTGCCGACCTTCACGTTGCCCGCCACCGCGCCCACCCGGGGATCGTGGAACGGCTCCACCAGCTTGCCGATCGCATCGGGGGCCAGCAGCGTGTCGCTGTCGATGGCGACGACGATCTCGGCCCGCACCAGCCCGTAGGCGGTGCCGAGCGCCCGCGACTTGCCGCCATTGGCCTGCCGCACCACCGTGACCGGCCCGCCGGGGGGATAGGCCTCGGTCACCCGTGAATAGGTCGCGTCGGCCGAGCCGTCGTCGACCACGATTACCTCCAGCCCGGGATAGTCGCTCGCCAGCACCGAGCGGACGGTCTTCACGATCACCGCCTCCTCGTTATAGGCGGGGATGGCGACGGCGACCGAGGGCCGGTAGCTGCGGTAGGAGGGTCTGCGCCGCCGCGTCAGGGCGAGGGCGGCGAAAACCGTCATCCGCACCGGCCCCAGCAGGATCGCCCCCCAGAAGATCCAGTTCAGCCCGCTCCAGAACTGGGTGACGAAGCCGAAGGTGATCTGCTCGAACAGCGTCCGCGGCCCGGTCTCGCGCGGCATCAGCGCGTCGCGGCTCATCCCCAGCATCTCGGGAAGCGAGACGAGCTGGTAGCCCTCCGCCCTGAGGCGGTGGATCAGCAAGGGCACCGCCGCCACCGTCGCCGCCCGGTTGCCGCCGCCGTCGTGCAGCAGGATGACGTTGCCACCGATATCCTTCAGCTGCGCGAACACGCGATCGACGATCTGCTGCGGGGTCGAGGGCTTCCAGTCCGAGCTGTCGATCTGGCCCAGCACGGTGATGTAGCCCTTCTGCGCCAGCAGCGACATCGAGCGCGCGTCCGCAGTCGTGCGCGGCCCCATCCCGTCTTCGTAGGGAAACCGGAAGAGCATCGTTCCGCGCCCGGTCTGCGCCACCAGCAGCCGCTGCACCGCGTTCAGTTCCAGCCCGCCGCGCAGCGGCGTCAGATGTTCGAACTTTCCATGCAGGAAGGTGTGGGAGCCAATCTCGAACCCCTCCTGCGCCGCGCGGGCGACCACGCCGGGCGCGCCCAGCATCGCCTCGCCGACCATGAAGAAGGCCCCCGGCGCCTTGGCGGCCAGCAGCTCGTCGAGGATCTTCGGCGTGTAATTCGGGTCCGGTCCGTCATCGAAGGTCAGCGCGATCTTCTTCGGATCGGCCCGCCCGAAGCGCAGGATCGTGTAGGGCCGGGGCGGCACCGTATAGCGCGCCGCGGTAATCAGCCCGGTGCAGGGATCAAGCGTCACCTGCCGCGTGCCGGGCCGCATCGGGCTGGCCACCACCTGGAACGGCCCCTGGCCCTCGTAGCCGACGTAATCGGTCAGCTGGACGGAGGAGAGTGCCTCCACCGGCAGGGGCATGGGGGCCGCGAGCAGGGGCCAGATCCCGGGATCCTCTTCCCCCAGGGGCCAGAGCGCGATGCCGGAGATCCCGAGCCGGGCCGCGATGGTCAGCTGGTTGAAGGCGGTGGCGGCATCGAGCATCCAGATCCGGTGCGGCGCGCCATCGGCGTCGCTGTAATCCAGCGTCGCGTTGCCGCTGGCCGGATCGAAATGGACCACGGCCGCACGGCGCGCAGCACGGCGCATCGCCTCGGCATAGGGGATTTCCTCTCCCTCCGGCGCGCCGGCCTTCCAATCCATCGCGAAGCTCCCCAGCGCAAGGACCAGCTTGCTCGGCGGCACCGCCGCGGCGAGCGCCCGGGCCTGCGCCGCGAACCAGCCCTGCGGGGCCAGCGGCTCTGGCGTGGACGGGGTGCGGAAGGCCTGCACCACGATCTTGTCATACCCCGCGACGAGCGCCGGCTGCTGCCACAGCCCGTCCTCCGCCGCGCTGATCAGGCAGCGCGTCAACCCGCGCGCCTTCAGCGCCCCCGAAAGCGCGCGCAGCATCCTGTCGAGCAGCCCCGCCCCCGCATCGCCGAACCCGTTGGGTGCGATGCAGAGGCCCGCGGCACCATCCGCCTTTGCCGCCGCGGCCAGACGCTCGGCGGTCGCAGCCGGATCGACCGGCGCAGAGGACGCCGGATCGTAGCTGAGCGACAGGACCGGAAGCATCTTCATCCCGGGAATATCCGCGCGGATGCGGCGGGTGATCTGGGCCTGGTGCCCCGCCATCGGGTCCAGCCGGGTCAGGGCGCCGCCGGGCAGCGACATCTCGTAGCGCTCTGCCATCAGCACGTCGCGGGCCGTGCAGTGCTGCGCGAAGGGTGCATAGGTCCAATGCGACCAGTACGGCAGGTAGATGTGCAGCCGCCGGTTGGCCGGATCCCCGGCCGGCAAACCCGTCGTTATCGCGGCGGCGCCCGCGGAGCCCGCTCCGCCCCCGTCCAGCGGATGGCGGCAGATGGCGGGCGAGACGCTGGGCAGCGCGGCGGGCGGACCCGCGACGGGCGGCACCTCTCGCAGCGCCTGGGCAAACGCACTGCCCTGCGCGGCCAGCACCGGACCCGATGGAAGTCGCGCCACCGAAATGAGGCTGAATGCAAATACCGCAATCCAGCCAATTGCAATTGTGGCGAATAAAAAGAGGATCCGGCGAAACAATTGCTGTCGCCTGTGCGTCGGATCGGAAAATACAGGTTGGCCCCCGGCCAATTCGGCCGGAGATTTACCTGCCCCCAATCCAGAGGGCCCTCGTTCATGCATTTTTGTTTTATCAGACCGTTACCTTGTCATTCTGGCATAATCTGAATGAGGCAAAATCGTGATGATTACGGTCAATGATGTGGCGAGAATTGCGGACTTCTATGATCCCATGTTCCTGGTGCTGAAGTGGAGGCCTGTCCGATGCCCGTGACACGCCGCGCCCTCCTGCGCAGCCTCACGGCGCTGGTCCTCGCCGCGCCGGGCTGGCGGGCATGGGCCGGGGAGGGGGGCGCGCAGCCGGTCTTCCTGATCCTGGACGGCGTGGCAGGCGATGTGCCGCCCGAGGTGATGCGCCCGCTTCTTGCCGCGCTGGAACGCGCCCGGCTCCCGGCGGGCTTCCTGCTGCGCCCCGGCGGCGAGGGCGCGCGGCCGGGCATCCGACCGGGCGGGGCAGGGGACCCGACGATGCGGCTGGTGCGCGACTACCTCCTGGCCGCGCCGGAGCTGGGAGAACCGATCGCATGGGCGCCGGGCCTGGCCGAGGCGCGGCCATATTTCCAGCTGCGCGCGGCCGAGAGCGCGCGCGCCGAGGCCGCGCGCCTGCTGCCGCCGGGGCCGGAGCCGGGGGCGGCGGCCCTCGCGCCCGTCACGCTGGCCACGGCGGGACAGGGCCAGCCCATGGACCTGTCCGGCATCCGGGCGATGGGATTCCGCAACCTCGCCTTCCTTGACGCGACCGGCGCGCCCGGCGCCTCGGACCGCTGCGGGGCGGCGATGCCCTGCCTGCGCGGCAGCCTCTCCTGGCAGCCCGGGGTGCCGCTCGCAGGCCCGCTTGCCCGCTATGGCGTGAGCGGGCCGGTGCAGCTGATCCTGCCGCTCGACCGGCTCGCGGCACTAGGCCCCGCCGCGCGGGAGGCGGAGATCGCCCGCGTCATCGGTGATATTGCCGACGGCATCGGTGCGGGCCGGCTGTCCGCCGCTTTGCCGCGTGACAATGTGCTGTGGTTTGCCGCGGATACCGCCCGTTTTGTTGGCCTGCTCGTCGTCCCGCCTGCCGATCCGGCCCGCCGGGCGGAATTCGCCGCTTTCACCGCCGCGCTGAACCGGGCCGGGATCGTCTACAGCCTCGTCGAACCCGGGTCCCGTGCAGGGCCGGCCGACTGCGTCGACCTGCGCCCCGGCGGCCCCCCACTGGCGCCGGGCGGTCCAGCCCCCTGCGTCTTCCTGCGTGCCGGGGCGGCCCCGGCCGGGCCGCTTGCCGCGGCGGGGGTGGTGGCGGTGCTCGACCCTTCGGGCCCTGCGACGCCGCGGCTCGACCCCGAAGGCATCCTGCATCTTCCCGCCCCGCCGGTGGCCCTGGCTCTGGCCGGGCGCGAGGCGGGTCAGGACCCGGCCGCGGGGCTGCGCGACCTGGTCCTGACCGCCGCGCCCGAGGCCTATGCCGACGGCCATGATCGCGATCGCATCCTGCAGGGGCTGGCCGGGCTGAAGGCGCGCGGACCGACCGAGTTCCGCCCCCTTCCGGCCTATCTGCGCGGCCTCCTGCCCGCCGATCCGGTCGAGGCGCTGATGCGCACAACCCGGCGCGACGCCCTTGCCGACCCGCCGGCCCCGCCCGACGACAGCCCGGCGCGGCAGGCGGCCCTGCGCGAGGATGCCCGCGTCGCCTTCGCCTATTTCACCCGGATGAGCGAGCGGTCGACCGGCCTCTACGCCTCCGCCGTCTTCGACGGGCCGCAGTCGCGCAGCCTGCAGCGCATGCTGACCATGTGGGACTTCGCCAACCTGATCCAGGGCGTCCTGGCCGCGCATGAGCTGGGCCTGATGAGCGACGACGACTACCGCGCCCGCGCCCGCGCCATCCTCGGCAATCTTCCGGCAGGGCGCATCGCCGGGCTGACACTCCCCAACAGCGAGATCGACACCAGCCGCCGCGCTGCCCGCGCCTGGGATTACAATCCCTTCGACACCGGCCACCTTCTGAGCGCGCTGCACGAGCTGAACCGTCACCCGCTCTCGCGCGGGCTGGCGGAACCCCATGTCGAGAAGTGGCAGATTTCTCGCACGGTGGTGGGGGGGCGGATCCAATGGGTCTCCAACGGGCGGCTCGCGCCGGCGCCGGCTTCGCAATACTCCCATTACACCGCCCGCGCCTTCGCCCTCTGGGGGATCGCTGCGAACAGCCCCTATGACACCCCCGCCACCCTGCCCGAGACCGACCGGCAGATGGCGCTGCTCTACACCGTCGCCGATATCGGCTCGCTCGGAACCGAGCCGATGCTGGTCGAGGGGGTGGAGATGGGCCTCTCGCCGCCCTCGGCCTATCTCTCCGACGTGCTCTTCTTCGCCCAGAAGCGCGCCTATGCGGAAAGCGGCGAGCTTTACTGCGTCTCGGAAGGGCCGATCGACCGCGCGCCCTGGTTCGTCTACGAGGGCCTCCGCGTCGACCGGCCCGACGATCCCTGGATGGTCGAGCCGATCAGCCGCGCCCCGGAATACGACAGCGCCGCCTTCCGGGCGTCGATGCGGCTGGTCAGCCCGAAGGCGGCCTTCCTCTGGGCCGCGATGCGGCCTGGGTCCTATTCGGACCTGCTTCTTGCCTATGTCCGCGCCCGGGCGCGGCTGGAAAAGGGCGGCTACGCCTCCGGCATCTATGCCAAGACCGGCAAGCCCACCGCTTTCTACACCGATATCAACACCAACGGCGTCATTCTTCAGGCGATCGCCTATATCCTGCGCGGCCGCAGGCCGAGGCCCGTGTGAGCCGTCTCAGCCGCCGCGCCGCGCCGTCGCGCGGCCAAGCGCGGCGAGGTAATCCTGTCGTGCCCGGGCGCGGTGGCGGGCAAGCGCCACGGCCTCCGCGGGCGGGATCGCGCTGAACCGCACCGCATCGCGCGGGCGAAGCTGGGCGAATCCGTCAAGATCGGCATCCACCACCGTCGCGATCTTCGGATAGCCGCCGGTCGTCTGGTGATCGGCCAGAAGCACCACCGGCACCCCGTCGCCCGCCACCTGGACCGAGCCGCGCAGGATCGCCTCCGACGGGATGCCGAGTGCCGCCTCCGGCACTAGCGCCGGGCCGGAGAGGCGCACGCCCATCCGGTCATAGGCGTCGGAGAGCGTGTAGCGGGCGGACAGGAACGCCTCCACCGCCTCCGCCCCGAAGAAGCGGTCCTGTGGGCCGAGGACCACGCGCGCCGTGTGGCGGGGCCGGGCGATGACCGGGCAGGGGATCGGGCCTTCGAGCACGGGGCGGATCTGTGCCTCGGCAATCTCGATCGCCTGTCCGGTGCGGATCACCCCGCCGCCGAGGCCCGAAAGCGCATGGGTCGAGGCGCTGCCGAGCCAGTCCCCGGCCTGAAGCGCACCGGCGAAGGCAACGTAGCACCAGCTGCCCCAGGGACCGGGGCGGATCACCAGCCGCTCGCCCTCGCGGAGCGTGAGGATGTGCCAGGAGCCGAGCGGCCCGCCAGCGGCCTCGACGATGAACCCGCCGCCGGCGATGGCGAGGGTCACGGCGCCTTCGCTGCAGGAGAGGGTCAGCCCGCCGCGCGAGACCTCGATCCCTGCCGCGCCGGGCGCATTGCCGAGCGCGGTGTTCGCGGCGGCGAGCGCCAGCCGGTCCATCGCGCCGGATTCCGGCACGCCGAATCGCATGCGCCCCATCCGCCCGCCGTCCTGCACCGAGACGAGCGGCCCCGCGAAGCCGATCTTCAGCCGCGCGCCGCTCATGCCTTGCCCTCCGCCCGGGCGAAATCGTCCCGGCCGACCCGGCGGAAGATCACCTTGTCGCCAACGTCGAACAGGAAGGGCCGGTCGGGATCGCCGGTCAGGATCGGCGTCGGCGAGCGGCCGATGACCCACCAGCCCGTGGGCATGGTCAGCGTGGTCACAAGGCATTGTGCCCCGGCCACGATCAGGCTGCCCGCCGGGATGCCGCGCACCGGCGCAGGCTTGCGCGGCTGGCGGATCGCCTCCGGCACCCCGGCGAGATAGGCGTAGCCGGGCGCGAAGCCGTACATGAAGACGCGGTAGTCGCCGGCCAGATGGGCCGCGATCACCGCTTCCACGCTCATCCCGCAAAGCTCGGCCAGAGCGGGCAGGTCGGGGGCGAGGTCCCCCTCGTAGCAGGCCAGAACCTCGCGTACCGCCGGGTCCGGACGCGGCCCGGCCTTTGCGCCGAGCAGGGCACGGAGCGCGGCCTCGGCCGCCGCGTGATCGGTCTCCAGCGGGTCGAAATCCACCAGCAGGTTTACATAGGCCGGGATCGCCTCGCGGAACCCGGGAAAGGGGGCGGCCGCCAGCGCGCCGTCAAGCCGCAGCACGGCCTCATGCGCGGCATCGCTGATCTCGCTGCCGAATTCGACCAGGAGGGCATGCTCGGCCACCGGCCGGAACGCGGGATCCGCCATGGCTCAGCCGGCGAGGAAGGGGGCGACGGTGACGCCCGCACCCGCCAGGCGCGCGCGGATCTGCCCGGCGGTGGCGACGGCGACCGGGTTGTCGCCATGCACGCAGACCGATTGCGCGGCGAGCGGGATCGCCTCGCCCTCGATCGTCGGCATCCGCCCGCTTTCAAGGAAACGGATCAGCCGCTCGGCGGCCTCGTCGGCGTCATGCAGCATCGCGCCCGGCCGCGACCGGGGCACGAGCTGTCCGTCGGGCATGTAGGCGCGGTCGGCGAAGATCTCCGAGAACACCGGGGCGCCTGCGGTCCGTGCCGCCCGCTCCAGCGCGGTGCCGGATATTGCGAGGATCGAGAGCCCGCCGGGCAGAGCCTGCACCGCGGCCACGATCGCCTCGGCCACCGCCATGTCGGCCGCCGCGAGATTGCCGAGCGCGCCATGCGGTTTCACGTAGCGCACCTCCACCGGCACCAGGGCCGCGACATGGACGAGCGCGCCGATCTGCGCCGCAACCATCCGGCCGATCTCGGCCGGGGTCATCGGGATCACCCGGCGCCCGAAGCCCTCGCGGTCCGGATAGCCCGGATGGGCGCCCACAATCACGCCGCGCGCATCGGCGAGCTTCAGGGTCTCGAACATCGTCTCCGGATCGCTGGCATGGCCGCCGCAGGCGATGTTGGCGGAAGTAACGATGCCCAGCATCTCCTTGTCATCGCCCATTTTCCACGGGCCGAAGCCCTCGCCCAGATCGGAGTTGAGGTCGATCACCTGCGCCATGTCCTGTCCTTGCCTTGAATGCCGGAGAAGGGATTGCCCCGGCAACGGCGGCATATTGACCGGCGAATCCGCCTCCGGCAATGGTGGGCGGGCGGCGATCCGCCGACCAAGGCAAGGGGATGACGATGAGCGGCGTGGCAAGGTTCTCTCTCTGGGACGCATCTGCGGAAGAGGCAGAGACCGACGCGCCGCTGGGCGGCGACCGGACCACCGATCTCGCCATCGTCGGCGGGGGCTTCACCGGGCTTTCGACAGCACTTCATGCCGCAGCCGCGGGCATGGGCGTGCAGGTGCTGGAGGCCGAGAAGATCGGCTTCGGCGGCTCGGGCCGCAACGTTGGCCTCGTCAACGCCGGGCTCTGGGTGCCGCCGGCCGAGGTGCTGTCGCATATGGGCCAAGCCGAGGGACGGGCGCTGCTGGACTTCCTCGGCGCCGCGCCAGCCTATGTCTTCGATCTGATCGAAAAGCACCAGATCCGCTGCGAGCCGACGCGGACGGGCACCATCCACGCCGCCCATTCGACGAAGGGCTACGAGGATCTTGCGCGCAGGGCAGAGGGCTGGAAGGCGCTCGGCGCCCCCGTGGATCTGCTTTCGCGCGAAGAAACCCGGGCGCGGACCGGAAGCGCGGCCTTCTACGGCGGCCTTCTCGACCGGCGGGCAGGGACGATCAACCCGATGGGCTATGCCCGCGGCCTCGCCCGCGCGGCACGGGCGGCGGGGGCGGAGATCAGCACCGGCACCCCGGCCCTGTCGCTGGAGCGGGCGGGTGAGGGCTGGCGGATCCGCACCCCCTCGGGCACGGTCACCGCGCGCTACGTGGTGCTGGCGACCAACGCCTACAGCGGCGCGCTCTGGCCCGGGCTTTCCCGCAGCTTCACGCCGCTGAACTTCTTCCAGATCGCGACGGAGCCGCTGGGCAGCCGCGTTTCCCACATCCTGCCGGAGCGGCAGGGCCTCTGGGACACCGCGCCGATCATGTTCTCGTTCCGGCGGGACGCGGCGGGGCGGCTGATCCTCGGCTCGATGGGGTCGGTCTCCGCGCTCTCCGAGCGCTGGGCGCGGCGGCGCCTGGCGCGGCTTTACCCCGAGCTTGGCCCTGTGCGGTTCGAAGCCCCCTGGCACGGCCGCATCGCCATGACGCCGGACCATTTCCCGAAGATCCACCGGCTGGCCGAGGGGCTTTACACGCCGATGGGTTATTCAGGGCGCGGCATCACCACGGGCACCGTCTTCGGCCGGGCCGTCGCCGCGCTTCTCACCGGCGGGCCGGCGGAACTGCCGCTGCCCCTGACCGAGCCGAAGCCGGTCGCCGGCCGGGCATTGCGGGAGGCGTTCTACGCCTCTGCCTTCGCGGCGGCGCAGTTGGCGCGCAGCCTTTGAGACCGCTCAGGCGGTGAAATAGGGCGCGAGGTTGGCGCGGACGCGGTCCAGCACCGTCTCGCCCGACAGATCGGGGACGAAGGGCGTGCCGGTGATCCGCTCGTATGCCTCGGTATAGACGCGGCTGGTCTTCTCGATCATCTCGGCCGGGATCTCGGGCACGGGGTCGCGATAGGGATCGCAGCGCTCCGCCACCCAGGCGCGGATCACGTCCTTGTCGAACGACGGTGGGCGGGTACCGGAGGCGAGCGCCGCCTCGTAGCCCTCAGCGATCCAGTAGCGCGAGGAATCCGGGGTGTGGATCTCGTCCGCCAGCAGGATCCGGCCGTCGCGGTCCAGGCCGAATTCGTACTTGGTGTCGACGAGGATCAGCCCGCGCTCCCGCGCCATCTCCTGCCCGCGCGCGAAGAGGCGCAGCGAATAATCCGCGACCTGATCCCATTGCGCCTGGGTCAGCAGCCCCTCGGCCACGATCTGCGCCGCCGTCAGCGGCTCGTCATGGCCGCCGTCGAAGGCCTTGGAGGTCGGCGTGATGATCGGCGTGGGCAGCGCCGCGTTGTCGCGCAGGCCACCCGGCAGGCGGTGGCCGTACATCTCGCGCTGGCCCTTCCTGTAAAGCGTCAGGATCGAGGTGCCCGTGGTCCCGGCCAGATAGCCGCGCACCACCATCTCCACCGGCAGGATCTCCAGCCTCTGGCCCAGCACGACGTTCGGATCGGGATAGCCGAGCACGTGGTTGGGGCAGATGTCGCCCGTCGCCTCGAACCAGAAGCGGGCGACCTGGGTCAGCACCTGGCCCTTGTAGGGCACCGAGCAGAGGATCCGGTCGAAGGCCGACAGCCGGTCGGAGGAGATGATCAGCCGGCGTCCGTCCGGCAGGTCGTAATTGTCCCGCACCTTGCCGAAATAGGGATTCGGCAGTTCCGGGATGACGGCTTTTTCCAGGATGCGCATGGGGCCTCCGTCCGCAGGGCTCGCGCGTCTCATCCGCCGCCGGGGCCGCGGAGTCAACCGGGACCGGGGCCCGCGGGGCCGGCCGGTGCGGGCCGTGACCGCAAAAGCGGCTCAGTAGCCGTGGGTCTGCTGCCAGAACTGGTAGTAATAGGCCAGCGCCCCGGCGGCGATCAGCGCCACCACCACGGCGCCCGCGATCTTCCAGGCCGACCAGGGCCGCTCTCCCTGCACCCGGCCGGACTGGCCGTTGACGACGAAGCGGTAGCTCTTTCCGCCGTACTTGTAGGCCGCCATCCAGACCGGCAGCAGGATATGCTTGAAGGTCTCGCCGGAAGCCTGCGTATCGATGGAGATAATCCGCTGCTGGTCGCCGCCGATGTCGCGCCGCACGTCGGCCTCGATCACCTGGTCCATCCGCGCCCGCGCCTCGGCATGGCCGTCCTGCAGGCCGACGGTGTAGCCCTCGGACTGGAAGCCCGCGAGGTAGTCCGGCGAATAGTCCCGAAGCTCCGCCAGCGTCCAGGGCTCCAGCGCGTCAAGGTAACGTTGCGGCAGGCCCTTGGAGGCCATCACCAGCACGTCGTCGAACCGCCGCCCGACCGTACCCGCCGCCGGGTACCAGGCGACATGGGGAACCTGCTCCGTTCGCTGCTCCATCCGGCCATTGACGTTCACTGTGACGGTGCGGGTCTCGTACCAGACCTCGCCGCGCTCGCCCTGGTAGGCTGACACGGTTTCGGCGTCGAAGGTCCAGTAGGGGACGTAGATGCCCGTGAGCGCGCGGCCCTTGCGGGCGTATTCCTGCAGGCCCGAGGGAGCGAACCAAAGCCGGCCCAGCCAGTCCGTCATGGCCTTCCGCGCCTCTGCCTCGCCAAGGGCGAAAGGGATCACCCCCTGCGGCTTGAAGCGCCGCGTGGCCCCGGTGCCGGCAACGACGGGCGTGGCGCAGAACGGGCATTCGGAGGAATGCACGTCCGGCGGCAGCGTGAAGGCCGCGCCACAGGAGGGGCAGGTGACGTTCTGCACCGTCTCGAGCGCGGCGGAGGGCACGGCCTCGGCGACCGCGCTGAGATAGTCGAGCTCGGCGATCGTATCGGGGGCAAGGTTGCCGGCGCCGGCAATCGACTGCACGTGCCCGCAATGGTCGCAGACAAGCGAGGTCTGCCCCGGCGCGAACCTCAGCTCCGCGCCGCAAGCCTCGCATTTGTAATGGATATCGGCGCCCGCCGATGCGCCCGCCCCGGCCTCGGCCATGGGGTCACGACCCCGAGGCGGTGGGCGGTGCCGGAGGCGGCGGGGGCGGCGGCATCACGGTGAAAAGCTGCGCCAGCTCGGTGATCTCGCCCGCCTGAGTCCAGCCGTCGAGGCCCGGGGTCCAGACCAGGGTCGCGCGTGTCAGCCCGCCCTCCATCGCCATCCGGCCAAGCGTGGCGCGGCTGAACGGGCCCGTGGTCTCGCCGTTCTCGGCAATGTGCCAGACCTTCTCGACCGGCGGCGGAGGCGGGGGCGGCGGGGCGGCATAAGCGGGCTGCGCCGCCTGCGGGACGGCGCCCCAAGGGCCTGCCACCATCTGCTGCGCCATCCCGACGCCCATCCCGGCGCCCATCCCCGTCGCCATCGCGGCGCCGGCGCCCGACTGCGGGTTGTTCATCGCCTCCGCCGCCGAGAACTGGGTGTATTTGGACAGATCCCCGGCCAGCCCCACAGAGGTGCGCTTGTCCAGAACCTTCTCCACCTCCTCGGGCAGCGACACGTTCTCGATGTAGAACTCCGGCAGGACCAGCCCGTAGTTCGCGACGGTGGGCGCGATAGCCGCGGCGACGATCTTTCCGAGGTCCCCGGTGTTCGCCGCCATGTCGAGCACCGGAATGTTCGATTTTGCCATGGTCTGGCTGAATTCCTGCACGATCACATTGCGGATCTGGTCGGATATTTCATCTGCCGTAAATTCGCCGTCGGTGCCCACGACCTCCTTCAGGAACTTCCCGGGGTCGGCCACGCGCATCGCATAGGTGCCATAGGCGCGGATGCGCACTGGGCCGAATTCGGGGTCGCGGCAGATGATCGGATTCTTGGTGCCCCATTTGAGGTCGTTGAACCGCGTTGTGTTGACGAAATAGACCTCGGCCTTGAAGGGCGACTGGAAGCCGTGATCCCAGTGCTGCAGCGTGGTCAGGATCGGCATGTTGTTGGTCTCCAGCATGTAGAGACCGGGGGTGAAGACATCGGCCAGCTGGCCCTCGTTCACGAAGACCGCCGACTGGCCCTCGCGCACCGTCAGCTTGGCGCCGTACTTGATCGCGTTGCCGCGCCGCTCGAACCGCCACACCATCGTGTCGCGGGTGTCATCGGTCCAGGCGATGACGTCGATGAACTCGCCGCCGAGGAAGTTGAAGAGGGCCATGCTGCTATCCTTTCCAACGCCGGGGCGGCCTGCATCTGCGCGCCCGGCTCAAACCTGCGGCGGGGCGGGCGCGGATGCAAGCGGATCGGCGCCCGGGGCGGTGCCTCCGGGGCCGATCCCACGCGCTCGTGACGCGCCTGTGCCCCTTGATCCTGCCCCTGGGTCAGGCCGCCTTTGCCTCTGGCGCGAAGCGGCCGTAGAAGCTCTCGCCCTTCTCCGCCATCTCCACGAGCAGCTTCGGCGCCGCGAAGCGGGGGCCGTGCGCGGCCTCCAGCCCGCGGCAGATCTCAACCGCCTTCCCCGCGCCCAGGATGTCGAGCCAGGAGAACGGGCCGCCCGACCAGGGCGCGAAGCCCCAGCCGAGGATCGCGCCCACGTCGCCCTCGCGGATATCGGTCAGCACGCCCGTCTCCAGCGCGCGGACCGCCTCCAGCACCTGAACGAAGAGCAGGCGGTGCTGAACCTCGTGCAGGTCCGGCTGCGCCTCGGCTTCGGCGAAGCGGGCGGAAAGCCCGTCCCACAGGCCCTCCCGCTTGCCTGCGTCGTCATAGGCGTAGAACCCGGCCTTGGCCTTGCGGCCCATCCGGCCCTGGTCGGCCATCCAGAACAGCACCTCGTCCACCGCGCCGTCGGGGTAGCCCGCGCCCATCGCCGCCTTGGTCGCCTTCGCGATCTTCACGCCGAGGTCGATCGAGGTTTCGTCAACCAGCTGCAGCGGCCCGAGCGGCATGCCTACCAGCTTCGCCGCATTCTCGATCAACGGCGGCGCGATGCCCTCGGCCACCATGCGGATACCCTCGTTGATATAGGGGATGATGCAGCGGTTGGCGTAGAAGAAGCGGGCGTCGTTCACCACGATCGGGGTCTTGCGGATCTGGCGCACGAAGTCGAGCGCCTTGGCCACCGCCCGGTCGCCGGTCTCTGCGCCCTTGATGATCTCCACCAGCATCATCCTGTCGACGGGCGAGAAGAAGTGGATGCCGATGAAATCGCCGGGCCGCGAGAATGCCTTGGCAAGCTCGCTGATCGGCAGGGTGGAGGTGTTGGTGGCGAAGATGCAATCGGCGCCGATGGCAGCCTCGGTCTTTGCGGTCACCTCGGCCTTCACCTTCGGGTCCTCGAAAACGGCCTCCACGATCAGGTCGCAGCCCTTGAGTGCTGCATAGTCGGTCGTGGGCGTGATGCGGGCCAGAAGCTCTTCCTTCTGCGCCTCGGTGGCCTTGCGGCGCGAGATCGCCTTATCCATCAGCCCGGCGGAATGGGCCTTGCCGCGCTCGGCCGCCTCCTGCGCGGAGTCGATCAGCACCACCTCGATCCCTGCGCGGGCGGAGACATAGGCGATGCCCGCCCCCATCATCCCCGCGCCGAGCACGCCGAGCTTCGTCACCGTCTGGTCGGGCACGCCCTTCGGCCGCACCGCGCCCTTCTCCAGCGCCTCCTTGTTGAGGAAGAGCGAGCGGATCATCGCGCCGGAAGAGGGGTTCATCAGAACCTGCGTGAACCAGCGCGCCTCGATCCGGATCGCCACGTCGAAAGGCACCAGCGCGCCTTCGTAGACGGCGGAAAGGAGCGCCCTTGCGGCGGGGTAGACGCCCATCGTCCGGCCCATCACCATCGCATTGGCGCCGAGGAAATTCATGAACCCGCCCGGCGTATATGGCGCGCCGCCGGGGATCTTGAACCCTTTCTGGTCCCAGGGCTTCACCAGGTCCGCTTCCTTGGCCTGCAGGATCCAGGCCTTGGCGGCGGCGACGGGATCCTCCGCCACCTCGTCGATCAGGCCCATGGCCTTGGCGGCCTTGGGGTTCGAAAGCTTGCCCTCCAGCAGCACCGGCGCCGCGGCGATGGGGCCCAGCTTGCGCACCAGCCGCGTTGTGCCGCCGGAGCCGGGGAAGATGCCGACGAGGATCTCAGGCAGGCCGATCTTGGCCTTGGGATTGTCGGCCGCGAAGATCCGGTGGCAGGCCAGCGGGATCTCCAGCCCGATCCCCACCGCTGTGCCGGGCAGGGCGGCGGCGACGGGTTTTCCCCCTTTCAGCGTCTTCGGGTCCATCCCCGCGCGCTCGATCTTCCGCAGAAGGTGATGGATCCGCATCAGCCCGTCGAAAAGGCCCTGCGCCGGGGCATCGCCCGCGGCCTCCTTCATCCTTGCCACGACGTTGAGGTCCATCCCCCCGGCAAAGTCCTTCTTGGCCGAGGTGATGACGATCCCCTTGACCTCCGCATCGCCGAGGCCGCGGTCGATCAGCGCCTCCAGCGCGTCGAAGCCTTCGAGCGACATGACGTTCATGGATTTCCCGGGCACGTCCCAGGTGATGGTGGCGACGCCCTCGGCATCGACGGCATAGGTGAAATCGGTCATTTCGGTCCTCCGGGATCGGGCGGGAAGCCGGGGGCTGTCTGCCCCCGGACCCCCGAGGAAATTTCGGCCATGATGAAGGCGGGGTCGGTCACCGCGGACCCTTCCAGTCGCTGCCGTCCTTGTAGGTGAAGCGGGGGCCACCGCCTTCCATGTGGACCATGAGGTCGACATCGGAATAGGTCGCGACCTCGCCCTGCGCGCGGGTGCCGACGACAAGGAAGCGGGCCTCGCGATCGGTGCGGTTGAGGAAGTGGTGCCCGTTCGGATCGCCTGCCGGGAAGGCGGCGCAATCGCCGGGGCGCATCACGGTCTCGCCCTCGTCCTGGACAAGGACGCATTCGCCCTCGGTCACCATGACGAACTCGTCCTCCTTCAGGTGCCAGTGGCGGAGCGAGGATTTTGCGCCGGGCTGCAGGATCACGAGATTGGCGCCGAACTGGGTCAACCCACCCGCATCGCCGAGGCGGAGCGAGGAGCGGCCGGCCACCTCGGCGGCATAGGGCTCGGGGTAGATAGAGCCGGTCTTCACCGGGCATCTGGACTGGTCGATGACGCCCATGTCAGACCCTCTCGATGATCGTGGCGGCCCCCATGCCGGAGGCGATGCAGAGCGTGGCAAGCCCCGTGCCCTTGCCGGTGCGCTCCAGCTCGTCCAGCAGCGTGCCGATGATGATCGCCCCGGTCGCGCCCAGCGGATGGCCCATGGCGATGGCGCCGCCGTTGACGTTGACCTTGGCCGGATCGGCATCGAAGGCCTGCAGGAAGCGCAGGACGACGGCGGCAAAGGCCTCATTCACCTCGAAAAGGTCGATGTCGGAGGTCGACATGCCCGCCTCGCGCAGGATCTTCTCGGTGACGGGGACCGGGCCGGTCAGCATGATCGTGGGATCGGTGCCGATCTTCGCCGTGGCGCGGATCCGCGCGCGGGGCTTCAGGCCATGGGCCTTGCCGAACTCGGCATTGCCGATCAGCAGGGCCGCCGCGCCGTCGACGATGCCGGAGGAATTGCCGGCGTGGTGGACATGTTCGATCTTCTCGAGATGCGGGTATTTCATCACCGCGAGCTTGTCGAAGCCGGGCATGATCTCGCCCATCTCCTTGAAGGAGGGCTTCAGCGCGCCGAGCGCCTGCATGTCGGTGCCGGGGCGCATGTATTCGTCGCGCTCGAGGATCGGCAGGCCGTTCTGGTCCCGCACCGTCATCACCGAGCGGGCAAAGCGCCCCTCGGCCCAGGCCGCCGCCGCGCGCCTCTGGCTTTCGACGGCAAAGGCGTCGCAGTCGTCGCGCGAGAACCCGTATTCGGTGGCGATGATGTCGGCAGAGATCCCCTGCGGCACGAAATAGGTCTTCATCGCAAGGCTCGGGTCCACCGCGATCGCGGCCCCGTCCGAGCCCATGGCGACGCGGCCCATCATCTCCACGCCCCCGGCGATATACCCCGCGCCCGCGCCGCCCTTCACCTGGTTGGCAGCAAGGTTCACCGCCTCCATGCCGGAGGCGCAGAACCGGTTGATCGACAGGCCCGGGATCGTCTCGTCGAGGTCGGAGAGCAGCACCGCCGAGCGCGCAAGGCAGCCGCCCTGTTCGCCGACCTGGGTGACGTTGCCCCAGATCACATCCTCCACCGCGGCGCCTTCGAGGCCGTTGCGGGTCTTCACCTCGTTCAGGACCCGGGCCGAGAGCGCGACCGAGGTCACCTCCTGAAGGCTGCCGTCGGGCCGGTCCTTGCCGCGCGGGGTGCGGATGGCGTCATATATGAAGGCGTCTGCCATGGGATCCTCCTCAGGCCCGGTCGGAGGGATTGCCGGGCATCAACTCATAGGGGTGTTTCCAGCCGGGCAGGGCCGCGATGCGGTCAAGCCAGGCGGCGATATGGGGCCAGTCGGCGCGGGAGAACCCGAAGGGCTCCGGATAGTAGAGATAGGAACAGCAGGCGCAGTCGGCCAGCGTCGGGCCCGGGCCCACCATCCAGTCCCGGCCGTCGAGATGCCCGTCGAGCGTCTTCAGCGCCGCCTGCATCCGGCCCGAGAGCCAGGCGATCGCCTCCTGCGGGCGCTTTGCCTCGGGCAGGAAGTTCATCAGGAAGCGCAGCGTGCCGGCCTGGCTGGACATCTTGTGATTGTCCCAGAAGAGCCAGCGCAGGACCTCGCGCCGCTCAGCCGCGTCCCGGCCGTAGAGCTTGCCCGTCTGCCCGGCCACGTAATCCTGGATCACGCCAGACTGGGCGAGGATGAGGTCGCCCTCGACGAAGACCGGAACCTCGCCCATCTCGTTGAGCGCGCGGAAGTCCGGCGTGCGCGTCCCGCCGTTGAAGAAGTCGACATAGACCGGCTCCCAGTCATAGCCTGCCAGCTGCAGGGTCAGCGCCGCCTTGTAGGCATTGCCGCTTTCGCCGAAGCAGTAGAGTTTCGCGGTCATTGATCTTCTCCCATCAGGACAGCCCAATCCAGAATTCGGTGGCGATGCATCCTGGTCTTTGCAGCTGACATACGGCCGGCGCTAACCTCAGCAGCGCCATGGTGGCGTGTGGGGGAGTACCTTGAAAGGTCGGCCTTCAACTCCTGCAACTCGGACCAAACGCTTGATGGAACATCGCTTTCGATCACATGGACTAGGCATTCGTAGTAGGTCTCCGCCAAGCCAGCGGCTAGACGCCGGTGATCAAGCAGTTGGTGTGCCGCTTGCCAAATCTTGTTTTGACCATATGCGCCGTCTCCACTCATTTCTTCCGCGCCTCCAGCTCCGCCAGGAAAAGCCGCAGCCGGTGGCCCAGCGTCTCCTCGTCGGTGACGGAGGCGAAATTCTCGAACAGGAACACCAGCGCCTCGTCCTGGGTGATGCCGGCCTCGGCCGAGAAGGCGCGCAGCTTGCGGTAGGCGTCTTCGGTCAGCATCACCGGGAAGCGGCGGGTGAAGCGCAGGCGTTTCGGCATCTCGTCCTCCCTCTCGATGCCGGGAGCCTAGAACGCCTCGGGGGCGAGCGCCATCACCGGCGCCGATCCGCTCTCGATCCGCGCGAGGTGCAGCGCGGTGGCCGGAAGCTGGCGCGCCATGTAGTAGCGCCCGGTGGCGAGCTTGGTTTCGTGGAAGCCCGCGTCCTCTGCCCCGGCGGCCAGGGCCGCCGTTGAGGCCTTGGCCATCCGCGCCCACATCAGTCCCAGGCAGGTATGGCCGAAGAGGTGCAGGAAATCGGTGGCGCCGGCGAGCGCGGCGCTCGGATCCTTCATCCCATGCTGCATGAAGAACATCGCCGCCGCCTGCAGGTCTTTCGAGGCGCGCTTCAGCGGCTCCAGGAAGTCGCGGGCGAGCGCCTCGTCCCCGGCGTTTTCCTTGATGAAACCCTTGACCATCTCGAAGAAGGCCATGATCGGCTTGCCGCCATCCGCCGCGAGCTTGCGGCCGACGAGGTCGAGCGCCTGGATGCCGTTCGCGCCCTCGTAGATCATCGCGATCCGGGCATCGCGCACGAACTGGCTCATGCCCTGTTCCTCGATATAGCCGTGCCCACCCCAGATCTGCTGGGCGACGACGGCCATGTCGAAGCCGCGGTCGGTCTGGAAGCCCTTGATGACCGGGGTGAGGAGCGAGATCATCGCCTCGGCCTCCGCGTCGCCGGTGCGATGGGCGCGGTCGATCAGCTCGGCGCCCCAGAGGGTCAGCGCGCGGGCGCCCTCGACGAAGCTCTTCTGGTCCATCAGCGCGCGACGGATGTCGGGGTGCACGATCAGCGGATCGGCCGGGCTTTCCGGTGCTGCGGGCTTCGGCACCGCGCGGCCCTGCTGGCGGTCCTTGGCATAGGCGAGCGAGGCCTGGTAGGCGGCCTCGGCCACGGCGTAGCCCTGCAGGCCGACGCCCAGCCGCGCCTCGTTCATCATGGTGAACATGTTGCGCATGCCCTTGTGCAGCTCGCCGACAAGGTAGCCGGTCGCGCCGTCATAGTTCATCACGCAGGTGGCATTGCCATGAATGCCCATCTTCTCTTCGATCTTCCCGGCCGCGACCGCGTTGCGCGCCCCGAGCGAGCCGTCCTCGTTCACCAGGAACTTCGGCACGATGAAGAGAGAGATGCCCCGCGTCCCCTCGCCGCCGCCCGGCGCCTTGGCGAGGACGAGGTGGATGATGTTCTCCGCCAGGTCATGCTCGCCGGCCGAGATGAAGATCTTCTGGCCGGTGATGAGGTAGCTGCCGTCGTCCTGCGGCTCCGCCTTGGTGCGAATGAGGCCCAGGTCGGTGCCGCAATGCGGCTCCGTCAGGTTCATCGTGCCGGTCCAGTCGAGCGAGACCATCTTCGGAAGGTAGGTGGCTTTCTGCCCTTCCGAGCCATGGGCGAGGATCGCCGCGATCGCGCCATGGGTCAGGCCCTGGTACATGTTGAAGGCCATGTTGGAGGAGACGAAGAACTCCCCCACCGCCGTGCCCATCAGATAGGGCAGGCCCGCGCCGCCGAATTCCTCCGGCAGGTCGAGGCCGTTCCAGCCGCCGTCCTTCACCGCCTGGAAGGCCTCGGCAAAGCCGGTGGGGGTGCGGACGACGCCATTCTCGAACCGGCAGCCCTCGCGGTCGCCCACGGCGTTCAGCGGCGCCAGCACCTCGGAGGCGAGCTTGCCGGCCTCCTCGAGGATCGCGCCGGTGGTCTCGGGGTCAAGTTCGCCATAGCCCGGCACCGGGCTTTCGCTGACCTTCAGCACCTCGTGCAGAAGAAAGGCGACGTCTCGCGTGGGCGCGGTGTAGCCGGGCATGGTCTCTTCCCTTATTTGGCGGCGGGGCGGTGGCGGGCGGACTGGTCTTCGAACCAGGCGAGCTCCACCCTCAGCTCCGCGATGGTCTCGTCGAGCTCGGCGCGCTGGCTTTCAAGCTGCGCCAGCCGCTTGCGGCCGATCTCGCAGCCGCGCTTCAGCTGGGCCTCGTTGCGGCTGCCGCGGTCGTAGAGGTCGAGGATCTCGCGGATCTCCTCCAGGCTCAGCCCGAAGCGCTTGCCGCGCAGGATCAGCTTCAGCCGGCCGCGGTCGCGCTTGGTGTAAAGCCGCTTCTGGCCCGTTCGGTACGGCGCCAGAAGCGCCTTGGATTCATAGAAGCGCAGCGCCCGCGGCGTGACCTCGAAGGCCTCGCTCATCTCGCGGATCGTCATCAGCTCTTCCGTGGTCGTTTGTTGCACGTTCGCATCCCGTCACGGTGGGTTTGGCAGACAACTTGGCCGGACGGGACGCGGAAACAAGGGTGCTTTACGCAAACGTCAGAGGAACGTCGCGTCACGAACGTCGCACGGGCAGAGGGGGCCGCGACGGCGGGCGGCGGCGCTCAGGGCCCGCCGACCGCCGCCAGAAGCTGTGCATTCCCGCCCGACGCTGTGGTGTCGATGCAGACGTGCCGCTCCACCAGTACCCGGCCCGGATCGGGGGCCTCGGTGACAAGCGGCAGGATCGGCCCGTCGCGGCGGGCGAGGGCCCGCGCAAAGGCCCGCGCCTCCTCTGCACCGCCCCACCAGAGGGCCTGCGAGAAGCCTCGAAGCCTGACCAGGGCCTCCGGCGCCAAGGTGCCTTCGGCCGCGACGCCGACGCCACCCACGGCCTGCACCGCCGCGACCTGCCGCGCCGCCGCCTCCGCCCCCGGGCCGAGGCAGAGCACCGGCGCGCGGGGGAAGAGCGAGAGCCGGTTCGACTCGCCCGTCGGCCCCGGCAGGTCGATCACCCGCGAGGCGCCCTTGGGAAGGGGGGCGGCATCCAGCGCGGCCTGCGCACGGGCTGGGTCGGCCTCGCGTTCCCAAGCGCCGCCTTCCGCGCCGGCCCCCAGCACGAAGCGGGTCAGATACTCCGGCCCGCCCGCCTTCGGCCCGGTGCCAGAGAGCCCCTCGCCCCCGAAGGGCTGCGAGCCGACGACGGCGCCGATCTGGTTGCGGTTGACGTAGGTGTTGCCGCAGCGCAGCCGGTCGACCACCTGCTGCACCCGGTCGTCGATCCGCGTATGCAGCCCGAAGGTCAGGCCGTAGCCCGTGGCGTTCACGGCGTCGATCACCGCGTCGATCTCCTGCGCCTTGAAGGTGGCGAGATGCAGGACCGGTCCGAAGACCTCGCGCTCCATCTCGGCGATACCCGAGACGCGAAGCACGGTGGGGGCGATGAAATGGCCGGCGGCGGGGGCGGAGAGTTCCTTCAGCACCCGGCCCTCGGCCCGCGCCTTGGCGATGTAATCGGCGATCTGCCCCGCGGCCTCGGCATCGATGACCGGGCCGACGTCGGTGGAGAGATCCCAGGGATCGCCGAGCGCCAGCTCCTCCATCGCGCCGAAGAGCATCTCGGAGATGGTGCCGGCCACGTCCTCCTGCACGTAGAGGCAGCGCAGCGCCGAGCAGCGCTGGCCTGCGGACTGGAAGGCGGAGGCGAGGATGTCGCGTATCGCCTGCTCCGGCAGGGCGGTGGAATCGACGATCATCGCGTTCAGCCCGCCGGTCTCTGCGATCAGCGGCGCGGTGGCGTTGCCGGTTTCGGCCATCGACCGGCGGATCGCCTTGGCGGTTTCGGTCGAGCCGGTGAAGGCCACGCCCGCGATCCGTGGATCGCCCGTCACCGCCGCGCCCACCGTGGCGCCGTCGCCCGGCAGGAACTGCAGCGTGGCCTCCGGCACGCCCGCCTGGTGGAGAAGCCGCACCGCAAGAGCGGCGATCAGCGGGGTCTGTTCAGCGGGCTTGGCAATCACCGCGTTGCCGGCCGCGAGCGCCGCCGCCACCTGCCCGGTGAAGATCGCCAGCGGGAAATTCCACGGGCTGATGCAGGCGAAGGTACCGCGCGGGCCGGCCGTCAGCTTCTCGGCCCCGTCGGCATAGAAGCGCAGGAAATCGGCCGCCTCGCGCAGCTCGCTGACCGCGTCGGGCAGCGCCTTGCCAGCCTCGCGCGCGAGCAGGGCGAAGATCGCGCCGTATTCCGCCTCGTAAAGCTCCGCCGCTCGACGCAGCGCCTGCGCGCGCTCGGCCGCGGGCGCGTCCCAGGTCCTGGCCCCGGCCAGCGCCGCCTCGACCTCCGCCGGGGTGGCATTGGCGATCATGCCGACGCGGTCCTCGGGCCGGGCCGGGTTGGCGACCGGCTCCGCCGCCGCGCCCTTGGCGCCGCCCACGACCATCGGGGCGGCGTGGAAAAGCTCGCGATGGCTTGGGCCGCGCGCCGCCTCGATCGCGGCAAGATCGTCTGCCCCGGTCAGGTCCCAGCCGCGCGAGTTGGCCCGTGTGCCGTAAAGATCCGGCCCGCGCCGGATCGCCGGGTTGGCCGGCTCGGGCAGGACGGCCTCGACAGCCGTGAACGGACAGGCGGCCACGACCTCGGGCGGGACGTCCTCGTCGACGATCTGGTTGACGAAGGAACTGTTCGCCCCGTTCTCCAGCAGCCGGCGGACGAGATAGGCCAGAAGGTCCCGATGCGCGCCCACCGGCGCGTAGATCCGGCAGCGGGTGCCCTCATCGGCATGGACCAGATCGTGAAGCCGCTCGCCCATCCCGTGCAGGCGCTGGAACTCGAAGGCGGTCTTGTCGGTGGCCATCTCGAGGATCGCGGCGACGGTATGGGCGTTGTGGGTGGCGAATTGCGGATAGATCCGGTCCGTCATCCCCAAGAGCTTGCGGGCATTGGCGATGTAGCTGACATCGGTCGCGGCCTTGCGGGTGAAGACCGGGAAGCTCTCCAGCCCCAGCACCTGCGCCCGCTTCACCTCGGCATCCCAGTAGGCGCCCTTGACGAGGCGCACCATGATCCGCCTGTCATAGCGTTCGGCGAGGTCATGCAGGAAGTCGAGCACCGGCCCCGCGCGGCGGCCATAGGCCTGCACCACCACGCCGAACCCGTCCCAGCCCTTCAGCGAGGGATCGGCCAGCACCGCCTCGATCACCTCGAGCGACAGCGCCAGCCGGTCGGCTTCCTCCGCGTCGATGTTGAAGCCCAGACCCGCGGCCTTGGCGAGCCCGGCCAGCGCGCGCACCCGCGGCACCAGCTCCGCCATCACCCGTTCGCGCTTGGCGACCTCGTAGCGCGGGTGAAGCGCCGAGAGCTTTACCGAGATGCCCGGGTTTTCGCGGATATCGCGCGAGGTGCAGGCCCCGGCGATGGCACCGATCGCCTTGGAATAGGCGAGGTGATAGCGCCGGGCATCGGCCTCGGTGCGCGCAGCCTCTCCCAGCATGTCGTAGGAATAGGTGTAGCCCTTGGCCTCCAGCCCCCGGGCGCGCTCCATCGCCGCGCCGATGGTCTCGCCAAGGACGAACTGCCGCCCCATCTCCTTCATCGCGCGGCCGACCGCGGTGCGGATCACCGGCTCGCCCAGCCGCTTCACCGCCCCGCGCAGGTGGCCGACGATGCCCGGCTCGCGCTCGTCCAGCACCTTGCCGGTCAGCATCAGCGCCCAGGTCGAGGCATTGACCAGCGAGGAGGCGGAGCGCCCGAGGTGGCGGCCCCAGTCGGAGGGCGCGATCTTGTCCTCGATCAGCGCATCCATGGTCTCGGCATCGGGCACGCGGAGGAGCGCCTCGGCGAGGCACATCAGCGCGATCCCCTCCTCGGTTGACAGACCGTATTCGGCCAGGAAGACCTCCATGAGGCCGGGCTTCACGCTGGCGCGGATACGCCGGACCAGCGCCGCGCCTGCGGTCACGATCCGGTCCCGCGTGTCGGGGGCAAGCGCCGCCTGGGCGATCAGCCGTTCGAGAAGCGGGCCCTCGGGGGCCAGGGTCTGGGCCTCGATCCGGGCGAGGGCGTCTTTCGAATGCTCGGTCATGTCGATTCTCCGCGAATGGCACATCATATCCGGCCACGGCGGATCTGATCGGCCAAAGTATGGCTTTGGGCTATCCGGATCGGCCAAGAATCAGCCCGGAACAGGCCGAATGGCCTACGAGACCGCGCGCGGCCCGCTTGATTTCGCGGACGGATACGCCATGCTGGGCCGATGCGGGTTCCAATGCTTCTCGCCCTTCTTGCCGCGCCGGCGATGGCGCAGACCTGCCCCAAGGGGCCGGACAAGGCGCCCGAGCGCGCCGCGATCATCGCCGACATGCAGGCGGCCAAGACGCAGAAAGCGGCCTCGGCCCTGATGACGGCGTTCTGGATGAACCAGATGCGCGCGCCCGACGTCCGTGCCCAGGCGCTTCTGAACGCGGCCACGGCGCAGCGCGACCAGGGCGATCTCGCCGCCGCGCGCGACACGCTGACCGGACTGATCGCCGACTGCCCCGACTTCACCGAGGCCTACAACCAGCGCTCTTTCGTCGAGTTCCTCGCCTCCGAGAACAAGGCCGCGCTGGCCGACGCCAACCACGTGCTTGCGGTGGCGCCCGACCATCTCGGGGCGCTCGCGGGCAAGGCGCTGGTGCTGATGCGGATAGGGCGGACGGCGGAGGGCCAGCAGGTGCTGCGCCGTGCGGTGCAACTCGACCCCTGGCTGCCGGAGCGGCGGCTTCTGACGGGCCCTTCGGCCAAGAAGCCCTAGCCCCCGCCGCGACCCGCCGCTATGGTCCGCCGGCGCCGCTCGGGCCCGCGTGGTGGAATGGTAGACACAGGGGACTTAAAATCCCGATGTGCCGACCGGGAAGCGCATTGTTGTCAGCGCGTTAGGGTTGTATCGAGTTTCCGCGGCCCGGATGAGGCCCGGCACAGAGATGTTGATGGGCTCCGCCCGGCCTGATAGAGGGCGAAGGCCGGCCCCTTGGCGGAATTGGTAGACGCAAGGCACTTAAAATGCCTGGCCGCAAGGCGTTCCGGTTCGACCCCGGAAGGGGCCACCAAACTTACGGGAGCAGCGCGCGCACCGCCGCGACGAACGCCCTCTCTTCATCCTCGATGGGTACTGCATCCAGGTCGATCATTCCGTTGAAGACCTTGAAGCCGCCAATTTCGCCGCAAAACTCTGCTTGGTCGCGCCCTTCGGGACGGCCGGCGTGCAATAGCATGATCCGATCGGCCGAGTATCTTATGCCATATACGACGACCTGATTGACGTCCCCACGATCGGGCATTCTCGGCGCCGGCTTGTACTTCGTGTCAATGACCAGCACCGGCGTCCCATCCCTCTCAATCACGATATCAGGTGTTACGGCGGGATTGTTCGTTCCGACGGCAAGTGGATCGTACAGCGCAAGCTTCGCTCCCCCGTCGCCTGCCCTGTTTCCGTCCTTGACCTCCAAAGATGGGTCGTCGGCCAGCCCCTCGGCGAGGACTCGGCGCACGTAGGCCTCGAAGACCAGAGCCATGTCTATTAGGATTGACGGCAGGATGGCGACGCCGCCAGCCTGGCGTATTGAGAGACCGAGGTCGTAGACCACCAGATGAGCGACGAGGAGCGCGTCAGCGTAGGCCTCGTGATGGTAGGGTAGCCGTGTGACATACTGGGCGATCGCCTGGGTCGTCAGCTCGGATGGGGAGGCGCGTCCGACCCCCTCTAACCTCGCAATGGCCGCGCGAAGCCTCTGCGTGCGCAACCTCTGTGTCGGCTCCGACAGGCCAAGGTAGCGGGCCAGAAGTTTCTCGAAAGCGTGGCGGAGCAGCCTGTTTGGGCCGAAGTCTGGCGTGCGACGGAAGGCCGTTGATACAGCGGTGGGCCGTCCGACCTTGGCGGACTTCCACTCGGTTTCGAACGGCATGATGCGACCGCTCGGCGTTGAGCCCGAGTTGACCACCCGGCCATAGCTTTGCAGCAGTCCGCCGGACCAGATCCTGTCGAACGCACCGAGGAGCTGGTCCGCGAGCAGGTCAACGAGAGCCTCAGGCCGATCCTCGGAGTCACTGAATAGTCGAGAGTACTTGCGCAGGACTGCCGGCGTGTATCCGGCGGCCATCCCGACCAGCCGTTCCAGATTTCCCACCGGGACACGCGTCGATACCTCAAGAGCGTACGAGTCATTTAGTGGAATGTAGCCCACCCAGCCGGAGCACTGGATCGACGGTCGATTCCTCTGATAGGTTGGCCGGAACCTGTTGAGCACGTCCTCGTAAAGGTCGAGCGAGCCGTCATCGCGGACGAGTTCGGACGGAAGCGCAACGGTTTCGTGCTCGATCGCAGGGATGGCAATGCGGGCGATCCCGCCGGACGCCGCTAGGCCGCGGCCCCTGAATGCGGCCTCCAGGGCGCCACTGCCTGCCATCGTCAGTTGCCTTCGGCGCTGACCGGCCCAAGTTCAGGCTCCGCGCTATCGGTCCCATCTGGTGGAATCGGGGCAACGTCGGCGGGAAACGACCGCGCCCACGACTTGCTGATCCTGTCTAGTAGGGCACTGTCAAGGCGGCACGCTTTCTTGAAGAAGGGCAGGAGCCTGTACTCCCAACAGCGACGGGCGCTGGCCTCATCCAGACAGGTGATGAAGTAGGCGTGGCCTAGGCGGACCATTTCGTCGCTCTCCCGCTGGACAGAGTCGAAGAAGGCAACCACCCTGTCGATCAAATCGGGCGCCGCGCCGCCCTCAATCAGGAGGTCGCGCAGCTTCGCGGCGCTGGGCGGCACGTCGATCTGGGCGAACCGCCGTTCGAGCGCCACGTCCAACTCATCGACGCCCTTATCCCAGGGGTTCATTGTGGCAAGTACGATCAGGTTCTTCGGCACCGCCATCGTCCCGCCAGATGCCACGGTGAACCGTTGACCCCTCTTGTCCATCTCCAGGTATGTCAATGCCTCGCCGAAGACCCTTGCCACGTCGCATCGGCTAATCTCATCAATCAGCAGGACGTGCAGCACATCGGGCCGCTCGGCTGCGTCGTCACAGAGCAGGGCGAAAGTCTTCTTCTGTAGATGGAAACCCCCTCCATCGCGCGGCGCGAAACCGAGCATGAAGTCCTCGTACTGGTAGGATGTGTGGAACTGCACGGTTCGGACTGCGTCCAGGTCGCCGGCGATCGCGCTGGCAAGTCGCTTCGCGTACCAGCTCTTGCCCGTCCCAGGCGGTCCCGACAGGATCACGCCGGCGAAGCCCATGGCGAGGGCCGCACGGACCTCGATCAGCATCTCGTCGGTTTCCGGGAGTGGGTCAGTTTGGTCCTCCCGCTCGGCGTCGACGTCCGAAGCCGTCTCTCCGTCTTCGTCCAAAATCCGTTCAAGAGTGGCAGGCGGATGAATGTCCAGTCCGAGATCCTCCAAAGACATTGGTCGGACCTTGTCAGATGTCAGGCTATCCATCCGCTTGCCCCCCTTGAAGCATTTCCAGGTCTTCGGGCGTGAAGCTGTCCGCATCGTCGGCAAATAGGGTGTCGAACACCTTCCTCTCCTCGGGATCGGCCTCGCTCAACCCGAACTCGTAGCGAAACAGATCTATCACCCGTGACACTTCGCGGGCGTCTAGGCGGAATCCGTAGTCGCGGTAGAAGAAGGCGGCGAGGGCCCCGACGGGCACCTTCCCCTTCAAGAGAAACCGTCTGGCGAGCTTCGCGTGCTCGTCCTTCAGCCTATACGTTGCGCTCGCTCCCTCCCCCTCTACCTCGATGACCTCCGATAGTTTGCCACGCGCACGTATCGAACTCGCGCCATACGACCCGGCGACATTTGGGTTGAAGAGCTCAAGGCCTCGGCTACCGCGTGAAGCAAAGGGGCGGACGTAGACGGATTGCTTGTTCTCGTCGGCGACGCTTAGGTACCTGTTGTGCAGGTCCCAAATTGCCTTGGATCTCACGGGCTCCCCCGGCTCTGCCGACTTCAACCCGCGCAGAATTGCCAGGTAGCCGGGGAAGTGCTCATGAATCTTGCAAGTCTCAAGCAAGCGGATGGAGCGAAGGACAGCATCCCTCGTGAAGACGTAAGTGCTCGGCTCACTTGGCTCCGCCACGCTTCGTAGACCTCATCGATTCGCTCTTCTGAGCGAGGTCTACACCAATGGCGCTTCTGCCGATATCCCTTGCGGCACGTAGGGTTGTGCCCGTGCCCATGAACGGATCAAGGACGATTCCGGGGCGAAACGGCGCGTCGCACCCGCAGTCGGTCCATCCAACCGTCTCGCGCTTGGCAAAGGTGAACTCGCGGAAGTAACCCCCAAGCGCGGCCTTGGCCTCTGCTGCAAGCGCCTTCACCACAGCCGAGTTCCGGCCGGTTCCGGTCTGGACAAGCATGGCCTTGCCCGCGTCCGAGATTCCCGTAGCCTGCACTGCCGCGATGTGCTCCGGCGTCAGACCCTTCTCCGCTGCGAGTTCCATCGCCCGCTTTGCCTGCGGCCGGGAGGGGTCGAGGCGCGCAGTCCGCCGGACGATCCTTTCCCGGGGCTTGCCGCAGCAGGTGCATACCTCGACAGGGCATGCAAGCGTCAACACCCGGTCCACCAACTCGGTTGGGTACGGAGCGAGATGCTTGCTCATGTCACGACGCAGCCCAATCTGCCAAACGTCGCTCGGCCCCGTTCCGTTACCGTATTTCTCGGCATAACCAAACTGGTCATAATAGTAGCCGCGACGCTTCGGTGTGAAGTGGATGATGTATTCGTGGCGGCTCTTGAGCCGATCCTTGGCCGGGTCCGGCATGCCGGCGTCCTTCACCCAGACGATGCGATTGCGAACGGTCCAACCCGCCGCTTGGGCCGCGATCTCTAGGCGGCCGGGTGTGTTGGCGAGTGAGCCGTTGTGATAGGTGTCGCCGATGTTCATGAAGACCGAGCCCCACGGGGGCAGGATGGTCCGCCAGTTCTCCATGCACTCGATCATGGAGGCGACGTATTCGTCTGGGGTGGCTTCCTGCCCAATCTGTCCGGCAACCCCGTAGTCGCGCTTGAGCCAATACGGAGGTGAAGTTACCACGATGTCGGCGGCGCCAGCACTCAGCGGAACCTCTCTGGCATCTCCGTGTAGCTTTCGGGTGAACGGCCCCTCGTGGACACGTGGTTTCTCATTGCAAGGATCTTTGGACAGGTCTGTTTTCGTGTCCGAGCTGAGCGGTGCAATTAAGTTCATTGTGGTGTCCGACCGTTCTGTTCGACGCCGCCTCGCAAGGGCATTGCTTGAGTTGTGCGCCAAAGTGATTCTCGAACACACTACCTAATAATGTGTTGCTCGTCGAGTGAAAATCTACATCTTGGGGGCTTCGCCCATTCGTGTGGGCGGCCTCCCGCCCGCCTCTACCTTGAGTTTGTCGATCATCGCGGAAGCGTCGATCCCAATGGCCCGGCAGAGGTGCAGGAACTCCACCACGTCCAGCCGCCGCTCGTACCCCTCGACCTTGGCCACGAACGACTGCGGCCGCCCGAGCCGGTCGGCGACCTGCTGCTGGGTCAGGCCCGCACCCTGGCGCGCTGACCTTAGGGCGTCGATGAGCCGCCGATACTCCTCGTCGTAAATGCTCTTCGACAACCGCGCGTTCCGTTGACCGGGGACGCGGAGAGCGGTAGTCCCGCAATCGGATTATCCCAAAATAGGATAAGTCGGCGGCATGGCGGAGGGGCTTACCTCCACGCAGAGGGGCAGGATAGCCGAGCTTCACGTCGCGACGGCACTTATGGCGCAGTCCGGCGGGAGGCTGTCTCCGTTCGCGCCGATCTCCGACGACCACGGCGTCGACCTCGTCGTGCTGGACAAGGAGAGCGGCCGTGCGCTGCCGGTGCAGGTGAAGTCGTGGTTCCTTTCGCTCGACCGGCCTGTGCGGAACGTCCAGTTCGATGTGCAGCGGTCGACCTTCGCCGAGGGCGGCCGCGGCGCCGTCGTCTGCGTGGTCATGGACCCGATGACGCTCACTATGATCGTCGGTTGGGTGTTTCCTATGCGTGACATCCCCACAATCGGAACGGAGCGCGCCGCGAAATTTGCCCTCGTGCCGAGCCTCCGCGTCACCACACGGGACAAATACGTTATCTACCGTCACACGACGCTTTCCGCCCTGACGGCCGGCATAGATAACTTGCTTCGATCGAACCCCTGACAGTTCACCCGGCAGAGAAAATCCGCTAACCATTCAGTCCGACCCTATCGACCCATTGCTGCAGGAGCCGACGTTATGCTGCTCGGGAAGAACTTTGACGAGATTGATAGTGCCACAATCCAGGCGCTCGTAGGCGCTGGGGCAACTGAATCGGTTCATCTGGAGTTTAAGCGCGACCCCTACGGTTCGGCGGACAGCGACAAGAAGGAATTTCTCAAGGACGTTTCTGCATTCGCGAATGCGCTTGGAGGCCACCTGCTAATAGGTGTCGATGAGGTGGATGGAGCCGCGTCGGCGGTCACGCCAATCGTCGGCATTGACGTAGACAAGGAGCTGCTTCGTCTTGAGAGCGTGGTGCGAACCGGCATTGAGCCGGCCATCGTCGGCGTTCGGATGAAACGGATCCAAGCCGGTGTCGGCGATGTGATCGTTATCCAGATCCCGCGCAGCTATAATCCTCCGCATCGGATCATCTTCAAGGGCAGCAATCGGTACCATTCGCGTAGCTCTTCAGGGACCTACGAATTGTCGCTTGAAGAACTGCGGACGCTGTTCGGGCAATTCCGAAGTGTTGAGGAGCGCGCCAAGACCTTTATGAGAGAGCGGCTACTTCGTGTTCAGGCGAACGACGGAGCCATGCCGCTTCCGGTTGAAGTCGGAGCCATGATCATGCATCTCGTTCCGCTGCCGGACTTTGGGTCGGGAAGACGCCATGAGCTTTCCGAGCTACGTCAGCAGAGCATGGCGTTCGCTCCCCTCGGTGCGAGTGGGTATACCCCCCGTGTCAACCTGGATGGATTCCTTCTCTACCGCGGCGGCCCAGTGTGCCGCGGCTACACCCAAGTCTTCCGAGATGGGAGCGTCGAGGCGACGAGCGTCAGTATGATTGCGGAGATGGATGGTCGAAGGCTGCTGCCGTCCGTCGCAGTGCCCGAAAGGATTATGCAGGCGCTCCGATCCTATATGACGGGCCTTAGGGCAATTGATGCTTCATCGCCTATCCTACTTCAGGTGTCATTTCTCGCGATGAATGGGGTCGGGCTGGGCATAGATCCAATGAGAGTACTGAACCCACCGCCTACGTATGGACGGGAGGAGCTGCACTTGCCCGCGTCGATAATTTCCGAATATCGGAATGATGAAGACTACCAGGACGTGGTCGCCGAACAGATGGATTTCCTTTGGAACGTGTTCGACTTCGAGCGCTGCTTCTATTTTAACAGCGAGGGCAAGTGGGCTGGCCCATAGCGAACAAACCAACAAGGTCTCTCCAAGGTTCAAGCAGAGAGAACGTCTTTCAGGCTTTGTAGCCAGTCCGACTCCAGCGCAGAAAGGGCGATTCCCTCAAAATCTGGAAAGAGCTTGCGTGCATTGACGCCTACAGAGCTAAGGTATGCAAACGCCGTCCGGGCCTCAGTAACCGGCAAAACAAACCTAATCAACAAGGGTTGACCTTGCGGAGGCGCAGCTCTGGCATAATCTTCAAGCGTCTCGTGGAGTCCGGTGAGGTGAGTAAAGTATCCAAGTTGCGCATTTGCGCGAAGATTTCCCTTCGATCGAGCTTCAAGAACGCTCAGACCAAGTTGATGATGGATTAACTTGCTGGAACGCTGAAGGGCCCAAATTACAACATTTCCGGAGCGTTGATTGCTCAAAGCGGCGCGGTTAAAAGCAAAGTAAGCTGCTACGAAAGGATTTGAAGACCAGTCTAGAAGCCGGGTCGGTAATCCATAGTGTTGAGCGACTGATATAGTCAAGTCGTCAGACGCTTCCTCATCAACCTCTTCTCTGTAAAGCTTCGCAAAATTGTCCTTGACTCTTTGGTACTTTCTCACGCGATCATCAATCGGAATGTCAGCAAACCTGCGGTCAAATGATGAGCGCAACTCGTAGTTCGCGTCTCCTTGGCCTCGGAAAAGAAAACCCCCTGGCAAAATCACTCCATCTAGAAAGAGATCGAATCCGAAGTTGGCAACAAATTTGTGCCAACTCCTGAAGCGAATAGTGCGGATGTTTCCGGTATCGGTCATATGACGTCCAACTCCGTGATTGGAGATTCGCCAGAGATACCCAAAGGAACAGCATCCCTAACACATGAATGGAAGGCAAAGCTAATGGCGTCATCTGGAATCAAAAAGTCCTCTCGGTCATCCAGGTTGAAAAAGCTGTAGCCAATTTGGTCCTCCTTATGCTTGCAGCCGACTAGGCCATTTTGCCAAAGAATGGACATCACGTCGACGTCTCGTGGCAAATCCGCCGAGATCGCGGTCCTAGCCTCATTAAGTGCGTCGCGATCGAATGCCTCGGCTCCGATCATTTTAATAACTTCCTTCAAATAGCTCGACTTTGCTGAAATATACTCTTGGCCTGAGGTGTAAAGCTCATGGTAATCGTGCCGCGCAGAAAATTCTGGACGGTCATGAGAGGCAAGTTGATTCGCGCATATAGTAAGTTGTTCGTTGGCAAACGAACGCGCGGCTCTCGAAACCAGTTTTCGGATGACTTCCTGCCAAGAGTTGGAGTCGGAAATTCCATTCTCCCTAGCAGTAATCTTCGCGTTTGCTAAATTGTTCCCCAACTCCACTATATCCCTTGGAAGAAACCGAGTGTGGCGAATTATGTAGTTAACGATATCCTCGTCTATGCCACGTTCTACATTTCGTATCTTCGACAGCGAAAGGAAATTTTCGACATTCCGGTCCCCGGCGGGCTGGTCAAAGTACCTTTCATCTAGTTTCTCTATTTTCCGTTGAAAGAAGAATTTGATTCTTTTGGTGTCCCAGTTCAATTTGCAAATATGGGGCGCTCCGCGATATCTTGAGGCGTGTTCGGTCCGGAGTACAGACGAAAGGACCATATCGCGAATACATATGGCGACATGGAACCTATTCGCCAATGGCCCTTGGCCTCGCAGCATGCGCATTACTGCATCAAAGAGGCCCTTTTGGCATTGATGCCATTCCATTGGTGCATGAGCAAATTCTTCATCCACTGCGTCCAAATAGTAGAAGACGGGAGGGGTCGTTTTCATTAGTTCGGAGAGCTCATGTCGGAGCTGTAACCATACCGAACGATTGATAAATTCGTCGTATCGGGCTTGGGTTGCGATCGTTGAAATGTAGAATCCAATTATATTGTAGGCCGTGTGAACCACGGCGCCATCAGGTAGGATGCCGCGATATTTTTGTGCAAGTTCATCTCGCTGTTTTTGTGTAACGTAAGGTGCGAAATATCCTTTGTGAAGAATTAAGGAAAGCAAAGATGCAAGTATAGAGACTCTCCACAGCTCGCTCCACTTTTCTGTTACTTGCTCGCCTTGGCATATTTCGCAGAACCTTAGTATTTGTGCGGTGGAAGGTATGTCGGTCTGGATTGTTTGGGAGAAGACAGACTCCTCTGCGCGAGTTGAAACCTGCAATCTGCGCAGGTATACGGTTTTCCCCGACCCTTTCTTTCCAACAATTACCCTTACTGTTCTGTCGTCTGCACGAGTAGCTATCCCGCCCCAGCCCGGATGGCCGCCGAAGCCGACGAACCCGTCCATAATGTCGACTAGCTCGGCGCGGGCACCGTCGGGATCTCCGAAGGGATAGTCTGCTTGCATTGGCAAGGCCTTTCGGCAAGTTGTCGTTCGAGGTGGTCAAGGTCAGCGTAAGTGTACCCGTCTCAGAATCAAGGATCTTCTTGGCGGACAGCTTTGAGTGTCTGTGTTGTTGTTGTTCACGGGGCATGCGCAAAGTCTTGCGCTTGGCGATTGCGGTTTTTGTTCACAATTATGTGTTGTGTTTGGCTCCCGGGCATTCAGGAGTCGGCATCTTTGCTATTTGGTCTGGATGACTGGACAAATTGGGCCGGTCCTGTCCCGCACTTCGGCGGAGTGCCTTCGCCGGGCCGACCATTGTGACCTTCGGCCGGTTTGGCCGGGGAGTGCGAGTGGCGTTCGGGAGCGGGCATGCCGAGCGATCCGAAGCAATCCGGGAAACGCGACGATCGGATGATGGTCTCCCTTAGGCGCGTACAAATTCTCGATCCGGAATCTGCGAGGGGCAGTTTCGCTGTCGCGATCTAGCGGTGATTTTGCGACGGGATAGCGCCACGGGTGGTGTGCTCCCCGGGCCGTCAGCAAGAGAAGTGGCCGCCCCCGGGGAAGGAGGCCAACCCGGGGACGGCCTGGCGCCGCCGGGCCCCCGTCGCCCGGGCGGCGTTTGCCATCCGACCGTCAGTCGGTCGGACCCGGCCTCAGCTGCGCCTGGAGGCGCGCGGCGAGGTCGGCGGCGACGAGCGTCTGCCGGCCGCGCTCCGTCTGGCACACGGCGTGGTAGGCGTCGTAGTAGTCCTCGCCCCGCTCGTCGGCGCGGGCCTTGGCCATGGCGTCGAGCTCGGCCTCGAACCGCTGACGGAGGTCCGCGGCCTTCTGGTACTGCGCGTCGGCTGCCATCTCAGATATCTCCCAGCTGCTGTGCGAGGGGCCGGTCCTTGCGGGCCCCGATCGTCGGCCTCAGGCGGAGGGCGCGGGCGAGGGTGGGCGCCCCGGCCCAGAGGGCCGCGCGCATCGCCTCTGCGCGCGCTCGTGCGTCGTGCGCCCGTCCCGTCTGGCCGAGCCGCCGCGCCAGGCCGCGTATCTCGCCGCCCGCGGTCTCCAGCTCGCCGAAGATCTCCTCCAGGGCGCGGATGGTGGCGTCGGCCTCCGCGGCGAGCCTCAGCCGCTCGGCCAGCAGGGCGTCCAGGGCCGCGGCGTCCGCTTCCCGCTCCCGCGCGGTCGATTCCTCGCGCTCCTCGGCGAGGCGGCGTGTGGCCTCGGCCTCGGCGGCGTCGATGCGGTCGAGCTCGTCGAGCTCTCGCGCCAGGGCCTCGCGGCGTCTCCGGTACTCCTCGGGGTCGTCCAGCGCGTGCGCGGCCAGCTCGCCCTCGGCCTCGTCTATGACGGCGGTGACCTCGTCCCGCCTCCCGCGCAGGCGGGCGATCTGCTCTGCGAGCGACATCGCGGTGCTCCTCCTTTGCTGCAGGCCGTTCTTGCTCAGCTTGCGCCGCTTGCCGCGCTCCGGGGAACCGTCGTTCGCGGCCCGGACCCGGGTCCCAGATCGGGCGGCGCTCCCGCTCCCGCGCCGCTCAGCGCACGGTCGCCGGCGACGGCGCCCCGCCTCGCTTCCAGCCGTCGGGCGGCCGTGGCGTCCCAGGCGGCGCGGAACCCGGGGTCGCGGGCGCGGTGCCAGTACATGGTGTGGCGCGCCACGCCCAGCTCGGCGCAGGCCGAGGCGACCGTCAGTCCGACGGCCAGGAGGTCCAGGAACCTCGCCTTGTGCTCAGGGAGGATCAGCCTCGGCGCTGCCATTCTCTTGCGTCCCCGTCGGGCCCCGCGCCGGGCCGCGGATCTCCCTACCCGCAACGCCATGCCGCGGAAGGGGAATCCGGCCCGATTCAGGGGCTAGTGATCCGCCGTCATCAGCGGACGCGATCCAGGCTGCGCAGTCCGAGCCGCGGCGCGAGCCATCGTTGCGCTCGGCAACTATCTCGTGCGCGCCCGCGCGCAAGGCCAGACCAGGACGGTCTGAAGTTGCGCACCCTGTGACCGATCTGGATGCTCCAGTCTGGCAGGAACGTGGCTCCGTATGGCTTGTAGGGCTACGCTGCTATATTCTGCCGTTGATGCACCCATTTGGGCCAGCCGTCGCAGACAACTCCGCTGCGCAATGTCATTTTCAGACCTACATGCTCTGCAGCCCTACAAGGCAACCGAAACAAGGCTTTGTGCGTGTAGGGCTTCGTGCAGCAAAGCCCTACTTCGCCTACGTTAAGAGACCGGATCTTCGCCGCATCTAGGTTGCGGCATCGGAGGTGGGGGAGATGTAGCCTGCTCGGACGACCTCGCCGATCCTGACGGACTTCCGGTATCTCCAGCCGAGCGCCTCCATGACCCGGCGTAGGCGCATTGTGTGAGATCGGTTCTGCCTGCCTCCGTCGAGTTCGAGGGCTCGGAGCAGCGTGCCGGTGTGGATGCGGTCCGGCTCGTGCGGCCTCTCGGCGGGCACGGCCACCAGCCGCCCGTCCACGATCTCCTCGATCGTCTCCGTTGTGCCGAGGGCCCAGTCGGCGTAGTCGGCGGCGAGCCTGTCCAGGATGGCGCGCACCTCGTCGGCCCACGGATCGTCCACAGTCTCGGCTGCCTGCTGCTCCGCGGCGCGCGGCCAGAGTGCCTCGGGAAGGACGTGCGCCTCGCCCCGATGGAACCTGGCTTCCGCCTCGGCCCAGAGCTGGTCCCTGTTGGCGGCAATCCACGCGAGGTCGACGCGCGTCCCGGGGCGCATCTCAAGGGGCCAGAAGCGCCGGCCGCCAGTCGGGTCGCTGAGGTAGCCGCCCTCGTTGACCGTCCCGGCGAAGACCGCCCGGCGGGGATGGTCATCGATGGTTCGACCGTAGGGCACGCGGTATCGGTCCGTCGCCCGGGACATGAAGGCCTTCAGGACGTCCATGTCGCTGGCCCGCAGGCCGGCCAGCTCGGCGAACTCGTGGACCCAGATTCCGTCCAGCTGCATCGGCGCGTCCTTGTTGCGCAGGTCGCCGAGCTCGGAATCACTGAACCACTCGGTGGAGAACAGGTCACGCAGGCCGGACGACTTGTTTGAGCCCTGCGGCCCCTTGATGACGGGCATTGTGTCGAGCTTGCATCCCGGGCTTCTCTGGCGGGCGACGGCGCCGACCATGAAGCAGCGCGATACGGCCCTGGTGTACTCGTCGTCGGCGCACATGAACCCATCGGTGAAGAGGCGCTCCACCCTCTCGGTTCCATCCCACTCCAGGCGGTCCAGGTAGTCGTGGATCGGATTGAACTTATGTGCGTAGGCAAGCGTCATGGCAGCCTCTAGGACGTTCTCCTTCGACGGCTGGTAGTCGTTACCCTGGTGGATCTCCATTAGGAGCAGTCGGGTCATCCGCGCAGTTTGATCGTTGAGTTCCCTGCCGTAGCTCACGTCCCAAGGTAGCTCGCCGGAGAACACGACGCGCTGCTTGAGCTCGTCAAAACGCGGAGTGAGGCCGGAGGCGTGGACCGCTCTCAGCGCGTTCACGGGCGTGTCGGGCGCAACCCGAGTCTTGTTGTGTATAGATAGTCCGCCCACGTGGATCGGCTGTTCTTCGCTGGTCGCAACGTTGGTGGTGACCCGCAGAGCTTCATCGCCGTCGATAACGTCGAAGTCCTCCTGAGGCGTCGGGCGCGGCACGAGGTCCTCGCGGCCGGCCTCAACGAGCAGACGGTAGAGAGTGCGCGCCGTCACCATGCCCTCGCGGCCGTCCAGGCGCAGGCTATCCCAGTGCTGCCCGATGATCTCGGCGTCGCCAGCGTAGGCCGGGTCCCCGATCGACCAGGTGATGAACTCCTCGCGACCCGCGCTTGCGGTGCCGTGATGGCTGGCCATCATGACGCCCAGCCAGGCCGAATAATCCCTGAAGTCCTCCACGTCGAGGGCGTCGAGCATTGAGGCCAGCTGCCCCGCGTCGATCTCACCTGGCTCGGCATTGCCCGCCCCGGTCGTTTCGTCGCGCGCGATGGCCACTAGGAGCCTCTCGGGCGCCCTCGCCACGTCGGCGAATGGCGGGGTCAGGAAGTCCCACTCATAGGTCCGACCGGTGACGGGATGGACCGAGCCCGCGGCAACGACGTAGCCGCCGACCGACTTGAAGTCGATGCCCTCGTAGCCGTCCAGCTTCTGACGGATCGTGACATCGGCCGGCTTGAGCATGTAGACGTGCAGCCCGCCCGATCCCGTATTCACGGTCGGGTAGGCGTCGGGGTCGATCCCTGCATCCTTGCAGAGTCTCTCCCAGGGGTTGTCGCCTTCGATGAAGTTGCGCGGGTCGACGTCCACCACGAGCTGCCCGGCCCGCAGGCGCACCCCGGCGTTTCCGCCGCCGGTGACGTGACGTACCACGTCCGCGCGGGCGTAGCGCTTATCCATCCACCCGCGTTCTCGCGGGACTTTGGTCAGGGGCTTCAGCGGGATCAGATCCCAACGCCCCTCAGGATATCTCTCGATCTCATCTGGCTTTGATGGCGTGCTCGACGCCCGCGAGTTGCTATGGTTCATCTGCTTGCGGCCCTCCGGGGCCGATCTCATTCGGGACTCCAACGGCGCTGTTCGCTAACTCGTTCGGTCCCGGGTTAAGGTCTGGCCGCCGCGCTCCTTTGCATTGCGCGGCGGCCGCTCACCCGAATCACTTTACGCCCCCGTCAAGCGCAAATCGTCCATCATTACGGTGCTGGAAGCCGGGCAGCCGGGCCGCTCAGGCGAGCGGCTCGCGGCGCAGCCCGGCCATGAATGCCCGCAGGTCATCCACCGAGTAGAGGCACTTCCTGCCCACCCGGTGGACGGCGGGGCCGCCGCCTCGGAGCCGCCAGAGTTCGAGCTGCTGACGGCTCAGGCCAAGGAAGCCGGCCGCCTGGTTGGTGTCGAGGAACTCGCGGCGCGGCGCCGCCAACGTCCGCTCGATGCGCTCGAGTCGTTCCATGATTTCCTGCTGCATCGTCGTGGCTCGCGAATGAGGTAGGTCGGGTTGATCGTGCGCGAACCACGAGTGTCAGTAACCCGTTACTTCCTGCTCGGCCCTATGCATCGGTAGCGCACTGCCTTTGCAGAAGAGTGAGTGTAGCCTAACCAACATGTACCCGAACGTCATTCCCAAGCGACCGCAACGATTTCGACGTTCTTCCATTGCGAGGCGGGAAGGCGTCTGGGAGGGCCCACCCCACCAATTCGCCAAGTGCACTAATCCCGAGGCCTTCAAGTTTCCATCTCGGATCGCTGAATCCCTGCCACAGTCGCTCTGGGAGTTTATCATTTGGCCCACCATAGAGAATGTGCGCGAGCAACTGTCTGACGTCAGTTCCTCCCTCCGAACGTTCTCTCCAAATTCGGGCGGATAGGGCATCGACCTTCTGAGGAATCGTATAAGGGATTTTGCTTTCTGGTAACCCAACCGATTTGTTAGCTACGCGACGGGCGTAATCCTTGATGGCATGCACGCCCATACAAATCATACGAAATCCGTTTTCGTCCAAGGTCTTCAGATTTTCCTTAGATAGCGCTGATCTTAATTTGGGCGCTGTAATATTTAGCATCTCATCTTCCTCGGATGGAGCGCTACGAAGGTTGCGCCACCAAGCAACAGCTTCCCTTAGTGCAGCATCAGGATCGTTCTTATTCTTTTCGTAGAACTCTTCGTACCGAGCTCTCCTACCATCCATGGTGCGCTGATAGTAGTGTGCATGAAGAAACTGATCGGCGAGGGCCCCAGCTGGTGCCTCTTTCTTGATCCAAGAAGGACGGTTTTCTGGCCGACTCACGAGGGTGCCGATGTCGCGAAGCTGTTGAAGAGTCGAGTGCCACTCCGCCAAAAACGCTTGGCGCCTTCGATCGCTGGCTGCTTTTCGTTGTGTTTGTATGAGACCAGGCCACGTGTTGAAGCTTGCGCTCTTCCAGAACTCATCCTCGGGTGGTTTCCGCTTACCCAACTCCTTCTCTCGATCTTTCATGATCGTCAATAATTCTTCGGTAAGTGGAGTGGCGTGGGCGTGCAAAGTTTCAAATAAATCTAGAACGTCATTTGCGATTTCATCAGTAATTTCATTTTCTTCAAAGAAACAGCCTGATTCAATATTACTGTACCAGGCGCTGCCGGTCAAATTTGCTGAGCCTACGTAAAGACCGTGCCCTCGCCACCATATCACTTTAGCGTGATGGTGTTGGACGAGCCAGCACTGGAACTTGGCGGAACGCTGTTCCAAGAACTGCCTCAGGATATTCCAGGTGACGGCGACGCCATCATCTAGTCGACCATAGTATCTCAAAGGGATTGAGTAATCGAGGCACCATTTGAAGAGAAGTGACATGTCGGTTGCATATGCGACTGCAGCGAGAACCTCATCTGTCTCTTTGGCGGCTCTATCTCTAATATCCCTCAAATAGTGCCCATTAATCCCGCCCATGACCAAGTGCATTAAAGACCCCTTACTCTTCTCGAGGGTGAAATTGCTGCTACCGATGTGGTTACATGGTTTTGGTGGCCGAGCTACAGATTTTTAGTTGCCAAGGTGTCTTTCTGGGAGAGGTTGTTCATTTGCCTCGATAGCTGGCGATCAGCCCCGCGACCCTCTCCGAGGCGTCCCGCATAGGCCCGAGAAGGTTAGCCCGCGTCACGTAGTTCCACGTCACCCCTGCCGGTCGGTGGTTCATCAGGACCATCGCCATCTGCAGGTCCACTCCCGCCTCCAGCGCCATCGTCCGATAGGTGTGGCGCATCCCGTGCGGTGCGTAGGGGAACGACGCGATGCGGCGCTGCTGTTCGATGTGTCCGCTCTTCGCGGAGGGCGAGGGGAAGACGAACGGGCTTTCCAGTGGCCGTGTCAGCTCCCGCACCTCCTCCAGCTCCTGCCGGAGCAGTCGGGGGAGGGGGAGCCGGAACGCCTTGGCCTCGCCGCCCTTCGGGTTCGGCACGGCGAGCAGGCCGTCGGCGTCGAGGTGCTCCCAACGCATCGAGCGGGCGTCGTGAGAGCGTAGGCCGGTGAGCAGCATGACGAGCCACGCGCCCCGGCGAACCCGGTCCTCCATCGCGTCGAGCCTCCGCCACAGCAGGGGCATCTCCTCCGGCGGCACCGCCCAGTCGCGGGGCGTCTCGCGGTTCATCCTCACCCCGCGCGAGACGGGGTTGGGCGGCAGGTCGTGAGTGCGGGCCACGTCGTTCAGCACTAGCTTCAGCAGCCGCATGGCTCCGTTCGCCCCGTAGGGCCCGCACCTCCGCGTCAGCCTCTCGTGGAGCGTCCGCACGGCCTCACGGTCGATCCGGTCGGCGGGTAGCCTGGCCACGGACTTGAGCGGGCCTGTGATCTTCTCGCGGTACCACTTGTGGGTGGCCGGGCTCAGGTCGGGGCGTCCGGCGAGGTAGCGCTCGAGGGCCTCGGCCACGGTTGGCACGGAGACCTTCGGCGTCCTCGGGTCGGTGCCGCGACGCAGCGCGAGGCGCAGCTCCGTCGAGCGCTCTCGGGCTGACCTGAGGCTCAGGTCCGTCGTCCTGCCGAGCGCGATCGAGACGTACCGGTCGGTGCCGTCGTTGATCCTGCCCACGAACTTGTAGGAGCAGCCCGTCTTGCCCACCACGACCCTGAGGCCCGAGACCTCCTCGTCGTAGAGCTGGGTGCCGGGCGCGTGCTGCTCTCGGGCCCTCGCGACGAGGGCCTGCGTCAGCCTTGTTGCCATGTCCTGATCCTCCTGTGGGCCCGGTCTGAGGCCCGGTGTCAGAACCGATCCGATAGGGTCGGGTAGGAGGATTGTGTCGTGGTTTCAGTTGGTTGCGAACCATCATGGTGCGGCATAGGGCGCCATGAGACGCGCTTGGACTGACTTAAAATCCCTAGCCGCATGGCGTGCCGGTTCAAGTCCGGCCGCGGGCACCAGCGCCGGCCGTATGGCCGGTCTCGGGTGTGGGGGCGCGTTCCGGCATATCGGCGTCCAGCCGCACACCGCGGCGCGCGGCGGCGCGCAGCGCCCGGGCGGCCGCCGCCGCGCGGGCCGGCGGGCGCGGTGCGCCGGGCGGGAACGGACCGGTGGGCAGCGTGTCGAAGAGGCTGATCTCATGCGGTTGCGGCTCGGGCTCCGGCTCCAGTGCCGGTTCGGGCGCCGCGTGCCCGGCGGCGAGCGCCTTGGCCCGGGCCTTCAGCAGCCGGGCGATCGCGGGCGAGGCGGCGCTGTCGTCCCCGGGCGCGGGTGCCGCGGCCTCGCGCAGCAGCACCGCGTCCCAGACCATCTCCTGCGCCCGGTCGCGCAGTTTCAGAAGCTGCGCCCAGAGCCTGCGCGTGGTCAGAGCCTGCGCGTCGTCCCGGGCGCAGAGCTGGTCCGGCAGGGTCGCCAGCGCCGTCTCGGCAATGCGCAGTTCGGTCGCCGCCAGCCGCGCGATCTCGACGAAATGGCGCGGTTGGCCGTCGGGGCAGGGCAGGGCGGGGAAGAAGCCGCCCGCATCCTCCATCAGAACATCGGTCACGAAATCGGCCACCTGCGAGCCCGGGTGGAGCGTCCGCAGCATCGCCCGGATATCCTCTCTGACCGCGACCTGCCCCAGCATGTCGGCCTCCGTTTCCGGCCCTCGCGCAGCAGGGTACCACGCCTCGGGGCAGCGGTCAGGCTTGCAACCAAACGGTGCGAAACTGTGGTAAATGCTGTGACAAATCGGGCAATGCCGTGGTTTCTTGTCGGCGCGCCTGATCTGCGTTCCCGCTCGATCCCCGGCGTCGGCCTGCCCGGGTTCAGGCCCCGCGCGATCGGATCCGTTCGACCGAAGTCCGGAAAGCGCAGCGCCGGCGCCTGTCGGCCCTGACGCTTCTGAAGACTGGCGAGCCGGTAGACCCCGCCCGGACCCGCGTCATCGCGGGCCGGGCCTCAGTTCCGGACGCCCGCGAATTTCTGCTGCCAGTCGGCGCGTTCCTCGTCGGTGATCTTGCGGAAGAGCACCTCGGGCACGCTGAAGCCATGTCCCGCCGGAAGCGCCTGAAGGGCAGCGCCGATCTCGCCGGGCCAGGACCAGTCGTCGCAGTCCATCGCCGTCATCATCGCCGCCGCCGCATCCGGAATGAAGGGCTGCGAGAGCACCGCGTAGAGCCGCACGAGGTTCAGCGAGAGCCGCACGATGGCCGCTGCCGCCTCCGGATCCTCCTTCACCACGGACCAGGGCGCGGCGGCCTGGAGGTATTCGTTGCCCGCCACCCAGATCGCGCGCAGCTCGCCCGCGGCCTTGCGGACCTCCATCGCCTCCATGAAGCCTTCGTAGGCACGCACGCGGGTCTCGAGTTCCGCGGCCAGCGCCGCCTCGCGCGCGCCGGACGCGCCGCCCTCCGGCACCGTCTCGCCGAACTTCGAGCGGCAGAACTTGGTGATCCGGCTGACGAAATTCCCCAGCACGTCGGCAAGGTCCTTGTTCACCGAGGCCTGGAAATTCTCCCAGGTGAACTCGCTGTCGCCGCTCTCGGGCGCGTGGCTCAGAAGCCACCAGCGCCAGTAATCCGAGGGCAGGATCGACAGTGCCTGATCCATGAAGACGCCGCGCCCCTGGCTGGTCGAGAACTGGCCGCCGTCATAGTTCAGGTAGTTGAAGGACTTGATGTAATCGACCAGCTTCCACGGCTCGCCGGAGCCGAGGATCGTCGCGGGAAAGCTCAGCGTGTGGAAGGGCACGTTGTCCTTGCCCATGAACTGGACGTAGCGGACATCCTCGGCCCCCTTGTCGGTGCGCCACCAGCGCTCCCACGCGCCCTCGCCGCGCCCGCCGGCATCGGCCCATTCGGCGGTGGCCGCGATATATTCGATCGGCGCGTCGAACCAGACGTAGAAGACCTTGCCTTCCATCCCCGGCCAGTCCTCGGTGCCCTTCTTGACCGGCACGCCCCAGTCGAGGTCGCGGGTGATGCCGCGGTCCTGCAGCCCGTCGCCGTCGTCGAGCCACTTGAGCGCGATGGAGGTGGTCAGCACCGGCCAGGCCGGTTGGCCGTTCCCGCCCATCTGGGTCTTCGACAGGATCCACTCCCGCAGCTGGTCGCGCATGGCCGACTGGCGCAGGTAAAGATGCTTGGTCGCCCGCACCTCCAGGTCTGTCGAGCCGGAGATCGCGGAGCGCGGATTGATCAGGTCGGTCGGGTCGAGCTGTTTTGTGCAGTTCTCGCACTGATCGCCGCGCGCCCGGTCATAGCCGCAGTTGGGGCAGGTGCCCTCTATGTAGCGGTCGGGCAGGAAGCGGCCGTCGGCATTGGAATAGACCTGCCGCTCCTCGACCTCGGCGATCAGCCCGGCCTCGGCCAGCTGGCCCGCGAAATGCTGGGTCAGCTCACGGTTCCGCTGCGAGGAGGAGCGCCCGAAATGGTCGAAGGACAGCCGGAACCCGGCGCCGAGGTTCTTCTGCACCTCGTGCATCTGCGCGCAGTAGTCGGCCACCGGCATTCCGGCCTTGGCGGCGGCAAGCTCGGCCGGGGTGCCGTGTTCGTCGGTGGCGCAGATGAACATCACCTCGTGCCCCCGCGCGCGGCTGTAGCGGGCATAGAGGTCCGCCGGCAGCTGGCTGCCCACCAGATTGCCCAGGTGCTTGATCCCGTTGATATAGGGGATCGCCGAAGTGATCAGAATCCGGGCCATGCACGCCATCCCTCGCCAATGTCGGGGGGTTGTTTATCCTCCGACGCGGCGAAGGGCCAGAGGGTTCCGGCCCCCCTCCCGGCGCCCCTGCGCCGGGCCTATGCCTTGGGGTCCGGCCCGTCCTCGCGCAGCCTCTGGGTCAGCTTGCCGATCAGGAACGAGGTCCGCTGCGCCGGGATATAGGCGGTCCGCGCACCCCGGCTCGGCCGCGCCCGCATCCGCGCGAGGCCAAAGACCACCAGCGCCAGATGCGCCAGCGAGATCAGCCCGAACATCGAGGCCGGCCCCGAATAGGTGATCAGCCAGGAGGCGATCAGCGGGCTGGCGATCGCACCCAGGGCATAAAGGAACATCTGCGCGGCCGACAGCTCCACCCGCTGCTCGGTCGCCGCGAAGTCATGGGCATGGGCGGATGAGACGGAATAGATCGGGATCGTGGTGATCCCGAACAGCGCCGCCGCCGCCATGATCGCCCGCGGCCCGATCCCGGCGGCAAGGACGGTCGCCGCACAGGCCATCATCGCGCCGAGCGAAAGCCCGATCAGCACCCAGCGCCGGTCGAACCGGTCGGCGAGCCACCCCACCGGCATCTGCGCCAGCCAGCCGCCGCCGACGTAGATTGCCAGGAAGAAGGCAAGCTGGTGCGTCGAAAGCCCCACCGCCACGCCGTAGAGCGGCCCGACCATCCGGAAGGCGGAACTGGTGACACCGGCCACCGCCACGCCGACCGAGCCGAGCGGCGAGCAGTCCCAGGAGAGCCGCGGCCGCAGGCGCGGCGCCTCGGGCATGTCGGGCTGCTCGGCCTTGGTGATCGTCACCGGCAGCAGCGCCATGCAGCAGAAGAGTGCCAGCAGGTTGTACGAGAGGTACGCCGCCGGCGGCAGGAAGCCGATCAGCGTCTGCGCCAGCAGGCTGCCGCCGCTGTCCACCATCCGGTAGATTCCCATCGCGCGGCCCCGCGTCTCGTTCGTCAGCCGCGCGTTCAGCCAGGCCTCAAGGATCGTGTAGCAGCCCGCGATGCAGAGGCCGGAGAGCATCCGCATCGCCGCCCAGGCATAGGGCGAGACGATCATCATATGCATCAGCATCCCGATCGTCCCCGCCGCCGCGAAGGCGGCATAGGCGCGGGAATGGCCGACCGTTCCCATCAGCCGCGGGGCCCACCAGCAGCCGATGAAGAAACCGAAGAAATGTGCCGAGCCGAGAAAACCGATCTGCGCGTTGGAGAAATGCAGCTGCAGGCCGGAGATCGCGTCGAGCGGCGCCACGCCGCCCGAGCCGAGCTGCAGAAGCACGTCGGAGATGAAGAGCGCCGAAAGCGTGAGGATCAGGCGCATCGGCGGAACGGGGCAGGGGTCTTGCGGGCCATGCCCCTCCCCTAGGACGGCGCGCCGGGTGCTGACCCTCCCGTTCCGTCATGGCCATGTCGCATTCCGCCCTTTCGTCCGGGCGGCTATTTCCGGGTTCCGAGGAGCATCCGGCGCAGGCTCCCGTCGCGCTTCGCCGCCCGCCGCAGCGCCCCCGCGACATGCAGCGAAAGAAGCCCGATCAGTGCGAAGGCAAGTACGTAATGCAGCCGCAGGAAACCTTCCGCATTGGCCTCGGTCGCGGGGACGAGGCCGGGCAGAACCCAGCGCCCGAAGACCACCACGTCGATCCCCGTCGCAGCGCTTCCGGCCCAGCCGGCCAGCGGCAGCACGATCATCAGCGTGTAAAGCGCGCGATGCACCCAGCGCGCCAGCGCCATCTGCCAGCCGGGCGGCCCGGGCAGGGGCGGTGGCGGCGGGCTGACCCGGTGCCAGAGGAGCCGCGCGACCGCCAGCGTCAGCAGCGTGATCCCGATCGTCTTGTGCAGGCTGAAAAGCCAGATGTTGGAAAGGCTCGGCTGCGTCCGCGCGAGGCTCAGCCCAAGCGCGATGGTCCCGAGCATCCCCGCCGCCATCGCCCAGTGAAGAAGCCGCGAGATGAGCCCGAAGCCCTCGGCGCTGTTTCTCAGCGTCATCTCAGCCGCGCCGGTCCATGTTGGCGATGATGTCGAGATGCACGACATCACCCACCGTCCCGGCCCAGCCCGTCGCCCCGAACTCCGACCGCTTCACCTCTCCGGTCAGCTGGATCGCGAGATGGTCAAGCTCGCCCGGCGCCGTGCCACGCTGGCGGTAAAGATCGGCCGTCAGCCGGATCGGCCGGGTCTGGCCTCGGATGGTGATCCTGCCGTCGATCAGCGCGCCGGTCGCGGTGGCGTGGACGGCGGTGCTCGTGAAGGAGATGTCGGGAAATTTTCGCGTGTCGAGCACCAGCGGCCCCTTCATCGCCTGCGCCGCGAAGGGAAAGCTCGCCTCCGCCTTGGCGGCGTCCAGCGTCACCGAGACATGGCAATTGGCAAGCGACTGGAAGTCCAGCGTCACCGTCGCCTTTGCCACGGGCATCTGTCCCGTGATCTTGTCCCCGCCAAAGGCGACAGAGAAGCGGACGGCAGTCGTCGCCGGCTCCAGCGCGTAATGGCGCGGCATGGCGGAGGCCATGCCCGCGATCAGCACGAACGCGGCGGCGAGCAGGGTTTTCGGCAGGGCAGGGCGCATGGCGATCTCCGGTTTCTCCCTCTGTATACGAAGCAGGGCCCGTTTCAGTCCGAAATAAACCTCGGCCCCCTGCGCCGCCCGGGGGCGGGGCCGAAACAAAAGGGGCTGCCCGATCCCCGGGCAGCCCCCAATTTCGTCTCCTGTCCGGCGCTAGTTCGACGCGCCGCCGAAGTTCGGCGATCCGACCGCCCCCCCGCCGCCGAGGTCGGGCGAACCCACGCCTCCGCCTCCGCCGAAGTTCGGGGTCCCGACGCTTCCCGCGCCGCCACCGCCGCCGAAGTTCGGGCTTCCGACGCTGCCCCCGCCTCCGCCGCCCGTACCCATTCCGGGAATGACGATCTTGACGTGCTCGGTGTCGACCGGCGGCCCCTTGTAGCGCATCACCATGCCGGGGAAGGAGATCACGATCACGATCATGATGACCTGGATCACCACAAAGGGGATCGCCCCCCAGTAGATCTGGCTGGTCGCCACCGGCGCCATCATCTTGCCCGTCACCCGGTCCTCGTAGGGCACCTTTGGTGCCACGGATCGAAGGTAGAACAAGGCAAATCCGAAGGGCGGATGCATGAAGCTCGTCTGCATGTTCACGCCCAGGATCACCCCGAACCAGATCAGGTCGATCCCCAGCTTCTGCGCCGCCGGCGCCAGAAGCGGGATGATGATGAAGGCCAGCTCGAAGAAGTCCAGGAAGAAGGCCAGCACGAAGACCAGAAGCGATGTCACGACCAGAAAGCCGATCTTGCCGCCGGGCAGCGAGGTCAGCAGGTGCTCGACCCACAGATGCCCGTTCACCCCGTAGAAGGTCAGCGAGAAGACCCGCGCGCCCAGAAGGATGAACATCACGAAGGACGACAGCCGCGTGGTCGAGGCCAGCGCCTGCCGGATCACGCCCAGGTTCAGCCGCCCCTTCATGCCCGCGAGGATCAGCGAGCCCACGGCCCCCATCGCGCCGCCCTCGGTCGGGGTGGCGATGCCCAGGAAGATCGTGCCCAGCACCAGGAAGATCAGCGCCAGCGGCGGGATCAGCACGATCACCACCTGCCGCGCCAGCCGGCTCATCAGGTTGATCTTCAGCACCCCGTCGAGCAGCGCCAGGACATAGGTAGCGGCGATGCCCACCATCGCGCCGAGAATATCGGCATTGTCGCTGTGATGCTTGGAGATCTCGCCCGACGCGTACCAGGAGATCGCGACACCGAGCGCCAGCACCACGAAGAGCGACGTGACGCCGGAGCCGAGCGTGCGTGCCTCCTTCGGCAGCGCCGGCACCATCGAGGGCTTGAAGATCGACAGAAGCAGCACGTAGCCGATGTAGATGCCGGTCAGCACGAAGCCCGGGATCAGCGCGCCCTGATACATGTCGCCCACCGACCGGCCCAGCTGGTCGGCCAGCACGATCAGCACCAGCGAGGGCGGGATGATCTGCGCCAGCGTGCCGGAGGCCGCGATGACCCCGGTGGCCACCCGCCGGTCATAGCCGTAGCGCAGCATGATCGGCAGCGAGATCAGGCCCATGGCGATGACCGAGGCGGCGATGACGCCGGTGGTCGCGGCCAGAAGCGCGCCGACCAGGATCACCGCATAGGCAAGCCCGCCGCGCACCGGGCCGAAGAGCTGGCCGATGGTCTCCAACAGGTCCTCGGCCATTCCGGAGCGTTCCAGCACGATGCCCATGAAGGTGAAGAACGGAATGGCCAGCAATGTCTCGTTCGACATCACCCCCCAGAACCGTTCCGGCAGCGCGTAGAGAAGCGGCCAGTCGAGCGAGATCGTGCCGTGGGAATGCGGCGCCATGATCACGCCGATGACGAAGAACAGAAGGCCGTTCGCGGCCAGGGAGAAGGCGACGGGATAGCCGATGAGCAGGAAGACCATCAGCGACAGGAACATGATCGGCGCCATGTTCTGGGCGATTACTTCGATCATTTACGGCTCTCCCCGGCCTGCTCGCCCAGCATCTCGCCGGCCAGTTCCTCCGCCTCCAGCTCTGCCGAGGCATGCGACGAGACGAAGGGCGTCGGATCTTCCATGTCGCCGCGCATCACCGCGATCTTCTTGATGATTTCGGACACGCCCTGCACCGTCAGCAGCAGGAAGCCGCCCAGCAGAAGCGCCTTCGCCGGCCAGAGGATCAGCCCGCCCGCGTTGGTCGACATCTCGCCCGAGGTGAAGGAGAGCCAGACCCAGGGGACCAGGTAGATGTCCATCAGGATCACGAAGGGCATCAGGAACAGCACATGGCCGATCAGGTCGATCCAGTGCTGCTTGCGGCGGCTCAGCGCGCCGTAGAGGATGTCGATCCGGATGTGTTCGTTGTGGCGCAGCGTGTTGGCCGAGGCCAGCAGGAAGGCGGCGCCGTAGAGGTACCACTGCAGCTCCAGCCAGGCGTTCGACGACACGTCGAAGACCTTGCGCACCGTCGCGTTGATTGCGCTGACCAGGATCGAGACCAGGATAAGCCAGGCCACGGATTTCCCGATCGCTTCCGTCGCCGCGTCAATGGCGCGGGCGAGTTTCAGCACTCCTCCCATGGGGTCCCTTTCTCGGTGAGGGCGAGGCCGCGGCCCCTTTGTGGTCAACACCTATGTCGGATGTGTGAGGAACCGTCAACTGCGCCGCGGCGGCACGCGCAGGCCTGTCGGGAAAGGGGTCGGCGGGGTGCCGGCCGCTGCCGGAGCGGCCCGATCCGGCCCCCGGAACAGGGGCGCCGCGAGGGGGGCGATCACCGATACTCGATCAGATCCCAGCGGTTGCCGAACGGGTCGCGCCAGACCGCGACGGTGCCGTAGGGCTCCTCCCGCGGCGGCTCGTCGAAGGTCACGCCCGCGGCCCTCATGGCGGCATGGTCGCGGGCGAAATCGTCGGTTTGAAGGAAGAAACCCACGCGCCCGCCGGCCTGGTTGCCGACCGCGGCCTCCTGCGCCGGGCCCTCGGCGCGTGCCAGCAGCAGCGCGCAGCCCCCGCCGGGCGGCGCCACCACCACCCAGCGCTTGCGGCCCTGGTCGATGTCCTCGACCAGCCGGAAGCCGAGCTTGCCCACGTAGAATTCGATCGCCGGCGCGTAGTCCGGCACGACCAGCGCCACCAGCGCGATCCTCGCTTCGCTCATCGGGTCCTCATCCGGCGCTGTGCAGCCCGTCGGGCAGGCGCAGCCGCGCCACCTGCTCGGCGATCGGATCGACCGAGAGCGGATGCAGCTCCGCCCCGTGGCTCGCCGGATCGCCGATCGGCTGCCAGCCGCCGTGCTTGTAGATCTCCAGCGCCGAGAAATTGGCCTTGTAGCCCATCTTCCGGCTGCCCGGCACCCAGTAGCCCAGGTAGACGTATGGCAGCCCGGCCTCCTGCGCGATGCGGATATGGTCGAGGATGATGTAGGTCCCCAGCGATTTCGCGGCGAGGTCGGGGTCGTAGAAGGAATAGACCATCGACAGCCCGTCATCGAGCACGTCGGTCAGGCAGACGGCGGTCAGCACCCGCCGTCGCGGCCGGGCCGGATCGGGCAGGCTATATTCGATGACGCGGGAGCGCACCGGCGTCTCCTCGATCATCGCGGCAAACTCGAAGATATCCATGTCAGCCATGCCGCCATCGGCGTGCCGGCTGTCGAGGTAGCGGCGGAACAGCGCGTATTGATCCTCGGTCGCCCAGGGGCTGGTGGCCTCGCGCCGCAACTCCGCGTTGCGCTTGAGCGCGCGCGACTGGCTGCGCGAAGGCTGGAAATCCGCCACCCGGATCCGCGCCGAAAGACAGGCGGAGCATTCCGCGCAGGAGGGCCGGTAAAGCACGTTCTGCGAGCGCCTGAAGCCCTGCTTCGACAGGGTGTCATTGAGCCGCTCGGCCCGGTCGCCCTGCAGCGCGGTGAACAGCTTCCGTTCCATCCGCCCGTCGAGATACGGGCAGGGTTGCGGGGCCGTCACATAGAATTGGGGCGCTATGGGCAGCGTGTGGCGCATCGTAGCATGTTTGGCAGTTCAACCGGCAAAGCCTATCAAGCCCTCAAGGTTCCGCCAAGCGCAGAGTTTTCGCACATGGCGCGAACCGGTCAGACCCGCCCGGGCCGGTTGATCGCCACCGTGCCCAGGATCAGGTCGCTCAACCCCTGTCCCCGCGCTGTCACCAGCATCGCGCCGATGGAGGCAAGCTGCGGCAGCACCATCGCGCAGGAGATCGTGTAGCCGAGCGTATGCAGGAAAGCGGTCATCGGATCGAAGGGCGCGCCGTCGAGCCGGCGGAACTCGATCGCGGCCAGCCGCATCCCCCAGGTCGCCGAGCGGGTGGAGATCGTCACCCAGCGGTAGAGGAAATTCAGCACCAGGAAGAGCGCGGGCAGGAAGAAGAGCGCGATGAAGGCGGTGAACGGCACCACGATCGCGGTCAGGAGCACGATCAGGATGGTGTCGACGACCCAGGCGAAGGCCCGTTTCATTGGCACGTCGCGATAGAACTCGGCCTGGAACTCGGGATCGGGCAGGCGGTCATAGGGATCGGCGCGGTACATCTGGGGCCTCGGCGGCTTCGGGACGGACGGTCACGGGACGGACGGTCGCAGGGCGGGCAGGGCGAAAGGACGGCCCGGGGGGCCGCCCTCTTCAGCATAACCGGCTTCGGCTCAGGCGGAAGGGCCTTGCGGGGGTTCCGGCGCCTCGGGCGGAGCGGTCCGCGCCTCGCGGGCGCGCTCGTCCATGAAGGCGTCGAACTCGGTCTTGTCCTTGGCCTCGCGGAGGCGCTGCAGGAAGGCCTCGAAGGCGTCCTGTTCCTCCTCGAGGCGTCGCAGCGTCTCGGTCTTGTAGGCGTCGAAGGCACTGTTGCCGGAGGAGCGGAAGCCGTGGCGGTGCATCTCGCGATGCATCTTCCAGTCGTGGTGGTGGGAATGCCAGCGGTTGCGGCAGGATCCGTTGAACATGCGCTTGCTCCAGATCATGTAGAAGAGAATGCCCAGGCCAAGCGGCCAGAACAGGATGAAACCGAGGATCATCGTGGCGATCCACGCGGGCTTGCCGCGCTCGTCCAGCCAGTCCTGGGCCTGGTTGGGCCAGGCGGTGATGGCGCTCATTGTGAACTCCTGTGCGGAACTATGTGAAGCATCTTCACATCAGCCAAGATCGGGATCGCCCGGCCCCGCGTCAAGAGGAATGTGAATGTTTTTTACATCGCCCGGCAACGGCGCTGCTGCGCGCCGGGCGGCAGGGGCGGCCGGGCGCCACGCCCGGCCGGGTGCCTGTCAGGGCAGGAGCCGCTCTGCAAAACCTGCGAGGCGGGTGAGGGCTTCCTCGAACTGGTCGTCGGCGATGGTCAGTGCCACGCGGATATGGCCGGCCGAGGCGTCGCCGAAGCTCTCGCCCGGCATCACCGCGATCTTCTCCTCGTCGAGCAGCCGGTTGGCGAAGCCCTTGCCGTCGAGCCCGGTCGCGCGGATGTCGAGCATCACGTACATCGCGCCCGAGGAATGGATGACCCGGATCGCGTTCGCGCCCGCCAGCACCCGCAGCGCGATCTCGCGGCGGCGGCGGAAGGGCTCTGCGATCTTCGCCTCGAATGCGGGGCCCTGGTTCAGCGCGAAGAGCGCCGCGTCCTGAATGAAGGCCGGCACGCCGTAGGTGGTGGAGGTGGCGAGCATGGTGACGGCCTCGGCCACCGGCTCGGGCGCGACGACCCAGCCGAGGCGCGAGCCGGTCATCGCATGGCTCTTCGACATAGAGCCGATGACGATGGTGCGTTCCTCCATGCCCGGCAGGGCGCGGGGGGAGATGTGTTCGCCGGTCCAGACCTGGCTGTCATAGACCTCGTCGGAGATCAGCCAGAGGTCGGCCTGGGTCACCGCCCGTGCGATCCCTTCCAGCGTGGCGCGGTCATAGACCACGCCCGTCGGGTTGTTCGGGGTGTTGATGAGAAGCGTGCGCGCACCCTCGGCCCGGGCGAGGATGTCGGCCTCCTGCGGCAGGAAGTCCCGGTCCGAGGTGGTCGGCACGCGCCGCGACCGGGCGCCGGTGGCATGGATCGTGCCGGGGTAGGTGGCGTAGAACGGATCGCAATGCAGGCCCGTGCTGTCCGCGTCGAGCAGCGCCATGTGGCTGGCGAAAAGCGCCGCCTGGCCGCCGGCGGTGACGACGACGTTCTTCCAGCTTGTCGGCACGCCGGTGCGGGCCTCGGTGCGCGCGGCGATGGCCTCGCGCAGGTCGCGGTGGCCGGGGCCGAAGGCATAGCCGGTGTTGCCCGCGCGGGCAGAGGCGTTCATCGCCTCGAGGATCGCCGGATCGGTACGAATATCGTGCTCGCCGATGGTGAGGGGCAGGATCCGCTCGCCACGGGCCTGCATTTCCAGCGTGCGGTGGTAGATCTCCCAGCCGTCGGAGCCGTCGCCGGCGATATGGGAAATACGGTCCGCGATGCGCATGGGGGCCTCCTGTCGTTGCGCCGGGACGTGGCCAGAAATCGAGCGGGGATGCAAGGGGGTGAGGCGGATCAGGAAACGCTCCAGTGGAGCGTTTCCCCGCCGAACGCCCGGAGCGCAAGCGAAGGGCCGGCAGGGCGGATCAGGAAACGCTCCAGTGGAGCGTTTCCCCGCCGAACGCCCGGAGCGCAAGCGAAGGGCCGGCAGGGCGGATCAGGAAACGCTCCAGTGGAGCGTTTCCCCGCCGAACGCCCGGAGCGCAAGCGAAGGGCCGGCAGGGCGGATCAGGAAACGCTCCAGTGGAGCGTTTCCCCGCCGAACGCCCGGAGCGCAAGCGAAGGGCCGGCAGGGCGGATCAGGAAACGCTCCAGTGGAGCGTTTCCCCGCCGAACGCCCGGAGCGCAAGCGAAGGGCCGGCAGGGCGGATCAGGAAACGCTCCAGTGGAGCGTTTCCCCGCCGAACGCCCGGAGCGCAAGCGAAGGGCCGGCAGGGCGGATCAGGAAACGCTCCAGTGGAGCGTTTCCCCGCCGAACGCCCGAAGCGCACGCGAAGGGCCGGCAGGGCGCGCCCTGCCGACCGCCCGAAGCGTTCCAACCCCTCCCTGTCCCCCCGGGCCCGAAACAGCGGTGCGCAGCACCGCCGGGCCAGCGCCCGCCCGCCCGGACGGATGGGCGCTTCTGGCGCCGCACCGCCCCGGCAAGACCAAGGGGTTCCTTGCGCCATAAACGGACAGACCTCAGCCGCCGAGAGCGCCCACCCGCGGACGGGCGCTGGCCCTCTTCCGCCCCTATGGCGCCGCGTGCTCCTCCGCACTCTTCCCCGCCCGCGGCGCGCCATCCGGCCCCAGCTCCACCCGCCAGGCCTTCGGCGGGGCCACCCGGGCGCGGCGGCGCTCGATCTGCCAGGCACTCGCCTCGCGCCCATGCCGCGGCGCCATGTGCCAGCGGCTCTCCACCCCCGGCGCGCCGCCGTCGCCCGGGGTCAGCAGCAGCCCGACCGGCGCCTGCCGCCCCTCCGCGGCTCCGGTCTCCGCCGCCAGGTGCATCCGCCGCACCGCCACCAGCCCCGGCGGGCCGAAGAGATCCACCACCACCAGCGCCAGCAGCCCCGAGCGCAGGGCCTCCTCCGCCGTCCAGAGTAGGTCCTCCGCCCGCCGCGGCGCGACCTGGATCAGCCGTCCGGGGGCCAGCCGCCCCGGCATCTGCCCCGCGGGCGCGACCAGTTCCGCCAGCCCCGGGGGATAGGGCCGCTCTGCCATCCAGGCCGGGCGGATCCACATCACCTCCGCCGCCTTGGCACCTGCCGCCCCCTCCTCCACCGCCGCCCGTACCGCCAGGGCGGCCAGCGTCCGCCGCGCCGGGCCGCAGATCTCATGCACCCGCGCGCGTTCCAGCGCCACGCCGTCCAGCACCGGCAGCGCCGCGCGCACCCGGTCCCCCCGGCGGCTGAGCATGTGAGTCGTCATCCCCCAAGTCTAGGATGTTCGCTATATGTTCTCAATCCCGCCCTTGCTCCCGCCGCCCCCCGCGCTAGGGTCCGCCGGACTGAGAGAAGAGGACCCAATGAAGACCATCCCGCTCGGCCGCACCGGCCTCACCGTTTCCGAGCTCTGCCTCGGTACCATGACCTGGGGCAACCAGACCCCGGAAGCCGAGGCCCACGCCCAGATCGACCGGGCGCTCGACGCCGGCATCAGCTTCATCGACACGGCCGAGATGTATCCCGTCGCCCCGGTCACCCCCGAGACGGTGGGCCGGACCGAGGAGATCCTCGGCAACTGGATCGCGAAGACCGGGCGGCGCGATGCGTTCGTCCTCGCCACCAAGGTCTCCGGCAAGGGGCAGAGCGCGGTGCGCGGCGGCGCGCCCGCCTCCGGTGCCAGCATGACGGCGGCGGTCGAGGGCTCGCTGAAGCGGCTGAAGACCGACGTGATCGACATCTACCAGCTCCACGTCCCCAACCGCGCCGGCTACCACTTCCGCCGCAGCTGGGGCTACGACCCCTCGAGCCAGGACCGGGCCGAGACGGTCGCCCATATGACCGATATGCTGGAGACGGCCCAGAAGCTCATCGCCGCCGGCAAGATCCGCCATTTTGCGCTGTCGAACGAAACCACCTGGGGCACCGCCCTCTGGCTGCGGCTGGCCGAGGAGAACGGGCTTCCCCGTGTCGCCACGATCCAGAACGAGTATTCGCTGCTCTGCCGCATCGCCGATACCGACATGGCCGAACTCTGCCACAACGAGGCGCTGCCGATGCTCGGCTTCTCGCCGCTGGCGACGGGCCTTCTGACCGGCAAATACGCCGGCGACGTGACGCCCGAGACCTCGCGCCGCGCCCGCACGCCCGACCTCGGCGGCCGGATCACGCCGCGGGTGTGGGAGGCGGTCTCGGTCTATCTCGGCATCGCCACACGCCACGGGCTCGATCCGGCGCAGATGGCGCTGGCCTGGCTGAAGACCCGGCCCTTCCCGCTGGTCCCGATCCTCGGCGCCACGACACTCGAACAGCTGGAGACCGCACTGGGGGCCGCCGATCTCACCCTCGCCCCAGGGGTGCTGGAAGAGATCGAGACGGCCCACAAGGCCCATCCGATGCCCTATTGAGGGCGAGGGCGCGCCACCCCGCGCGCCCCGGCCCGAAACAGGGGTGCAGCCTGCCGGGGCTGCGCCCCTCCGCCAGGACGGACTGGCGCAGGCCCTCCGCACGGTTACCACTCCACCGGCAAGAGCCATCCCATCGCCTTCCGGATCGGCCGGAACGAGGCGACGGTGATGACCCTCGCGCTCGACAAACTCGGGACCGTGGTCAGCGACGACAGGTCGCCCGGCCCCCCGCGCATGACGCTTGAACGGCGCGGGGATTCGGGGTCGGATAGGAACGGGCCTGCACCCGACGCGCGCCACCGACCCGGACCGAGATGCCGATGATCCGCACCAGCCTTGCCGCCCTTCTCTGCCTCGTCCTTGCCGGCTGCATGGGCGAGGGGCCGCCGAAGCTCCCCCCCGTCGGCGCGGCCAGCGTCGCCGCCTCGAAATCGCGCTGCGAGGCGACGGGCGGGCGCTGGGCGGGCAAGCCCGGCGCCGGCATGCTCTGCTTCCGCACCCCGCCCGACGCCGGCAAGCTCTGCCGCCGCGCCTCCGACTGCACGTCGGGCTGCCTCGCGAAAAGCCGCACCTGCTCGCCGGTCACGCCCCTGATCGGCTGCCAGGACCTGCTCGACGAAAGCGGGCGCGTGGTGAAGCAATGCGTAAACTGAGCCTTGCGCTTCTGCTGGCGCTCGCCGCGTGCGCCCCGGGTTTCGGCCCGAATGCCGGCTACCGCGATACCCGCGTCGACATCTCGACCCGCGCGGTGCTGGAACCCGCCCGCCTCGCCGGAACCTGGCACGAGGTCGCGGGCTTCTACGACCCGGCCGCTTCCGGCTGCGCGCTGGGCCTGACGAAGGTGGAGCCCTTGCCGGCCGAGCGGCTGCGCCTGACGCTGGCCCCCTGCGCCGGGCTCGGCCCCCGCACCGTCATCGCCACGCGGGGCAGATACCCCGGCCGCTACAGCGTTCCCTTGCCGGGCCGCCTCGGCCAGCCCTGGTGGGTGCTCTGGGTCGACTGGGATTACCGGGTGATGGTGATCGGCACGCCCTCGGGCCGCTTCGGCGCGATCCTGAGCCGCAGCCCGCAGTTGCGCCACGATCTGTCGCTCGCCGCCCGCCAGATCCTCGACTTCAATGGATACGACCTGCACAGGCTCAGGGCGGAGACGCACTGACCCCGCTCTCCGGCCCGTCTCATAACGTCCGGCCTCCCCCTCAGGCCCGCCTCACTCCGGCAGCGCCTCGCGGAGCTCGGTCAGAAAGGCCGGCACGTCGCGCGACTCCACCGTCGCCTCGCGCACCAGCCCGTCGAACTGCTGGGTGAAGCGGTCGATCCGGTCGCGGTCGCGGAACGCCAGGTAATAGCGGCCGAGGTAGAGCACGGCGAGCAGCGGCCCGAAGATGGTGACGGGCGAGGAATAGACCCGCCGCGCGTCGTACAGGTGCAGCCTGAGCGCCGGGTAGAGCTGCGACAGAAGCCCGATCAGCCGGTCGAGCTGGCTGCGGCGCAGCGCCACCGGCAGCCCGTCGTAATAGCCGGTCCCAGCGGCGAAGCTCTCGATCTCGTGGCGGGGCAGGGCGATCTCGTAATCCGAGCGCGCGCCCCGCATCCAGGCCAGCCGGTCCTCCGAGGCGCCGATCGCCTGCTCCGCCGTCCGTCCCAGGTGGGGCGTGTATTCCCAGCGCAGCATCTCGTGGGTCTTGAGCATGTCGGGAAGGCTCGCCGGAACATGGCGGATCTTGTAGCCCGCCGCCTCCTGGTGCCAGGCGAAGATGCGTTCGTCGACCAGCGCGCGCGGCGCCTCGGTCAGCGAGAGCGAGGCCGCCATCAGGTCCGCAAGCTGCTCCGGCCGCTCGGTCAGCCCCAGAAGCCAGTCGGCCGAAACCCCCAGCGCTGCGGCGCATTCCGCCGCCACCTGCGCGTTCGGCAGCCGCGCCTCGCCCGTGGCCAGAAGCTGCGAGACGGTGGAGCGGTCGACGCCAACCGCGCGGGCCAGCGCGCTCTGGCTCATCGCGCGCTCCGCCAGCGCCCGGGCGAGGCGCTCGCGGAACAGCTCCGCTCGTCTGCGTTTGTCGAGTCTTTGCGGCATTTGTTCACTGAATACCACATGTGATGAAAAATGTTAATCAAATTCAGAATCCCCAACCCCCGGGGGCTTCGGTTAATTTCATCCTATGAAATTGAAATCAGAGACAAAAATGAGAACCGTCGTGAAGGCGGTGGTGTGGAATGCGCTCGGGCTCATCGTGATGAGCCTCGTCGGCCTCGTGGCCACCGGATCGGCGGCCGTCGGCGGCGCGATGGCGCTGATCAACACCGCGATCGGTTTCCTGTTCTATATCGGCTACGAGCGCCTCTGGGCCAATATCGGCTGGGGCCGCCATGGCTGACCGCTTCCGAAGCCGCAACGACGGCATCGAATGGCCCACGCTGTCGCTCCTCGTCGCGACCTACCTCGTCTGGGGCTTCGCTACGACCGCGCTCGCGCGCTGGGCGCCGCCGCTTGCCGTGCTCGTCGCCGCCGTGGCCATCGCGCAGTTCTCCTCGCTCCAGCACGAGATCCTGCACGGCCACCCGTTCCGCAACCGCCGCCTGAACGAGGCGTTGGTCTTCCCCGGCCTGACCGTCTGGGTGCCCTATATCCGGTTCCGCGACACCCACCTGGCGCATCACCACGACCCGATGCTGACCGATCCCTATGACGATCCGGAGACGAACTACCTCGACCCGGCGGTCTGGGCCCGGCTTTCGCGCCCGGTCCGCTACCTCTTGCGGCTGAACAACACGCTTCTGGGGCGAATGGTCCTGGGCCCCGTCATCGGCACCGTCGCCTTCGTGCGCGACGACTGGCGCAAGGCCCGCGCCGGCGACCGGGCGATCCGCGACGCCTGGCTCTGGCATGTCCCGAGCCTCGCCCTGGTCCTTGTCTGGCTCTGGACGGTGGGCTCGATGTCGCTCGGGGCCTACCTTCTGGCCTCCTATCTCGGCTACGCGCTGCTGAAGATCCGGACCTTTCTGGAACACCGCGCGCATGAAAAACCCCGCGCCCGGTCCGCCATCGTCGAGGATCGCGGGCCGCTGGCGCTGCTCTTTCTCAACATCAACCTGCACGCCGTCCACCACCAGCATCCGCAGGTCCCGTGGTACCGGCTTCCCGCCGCCTACCGCGCCGGGCGCGAGCGCTACCTGAAGCGCAACGAGGGGTACCGCTACGGCTCTTATGCCGAGGTCATCCGCGCCCATCTGCTGAAGCCGAAGGACCCGGTGCCGCACCCGCTTTACCGTCCCCGCTGATCGCCTCTCGACCCCCGCGCCCGGGCGTGCCAGAAGGCGCCCATGTCACTCTGGGTCATCGTCACGATCGCGGCTGCCGCGGTGCAGACCGTGCGGTTCTCCCTGCAGAAGGGGGTGAAGGGTCTCGGCCTGTCGACGGGGGGCTCCACCTTCTCGCGGTTTCTTTTCGCGGCCCCCCTCGCGGCGGCGGGCTCGGCGGCGCTGATCTGGGCCTCCGGCCAGCCGATGCCGGGGCTCGACGCGCGCTTCTGGGCCTTCGCGGTGGCCGGCGGCCTCAGCCAGATCATCGCCACGCTCTGCACCGTCGCGCTGTTTTCCGAGCGCAGCTTCGCCGTCGGCATAGCCTTCACCAAGACCGAGACGGTTCAGGTCGCGCTCGTCTCCGGCCTCGTGCTGGGCGACCACATCTCCGCCTTCGGCTTCGCGGCGATCCTGGTGGGGTTCATCGGGGTCCTCCTGCTCTCCGTCCCGCCGCGCTCGCTGGAGGGCAAGCGCGGCAGTATCTTCAACCGTGCGACGCTGTTGGGATTGCTCGCCGGGGCCTTCTTCGGCGCCTCCGCCATCGGCTACCGCGGCGCCACGCTGGAGATTGCCAGCGCCGATCCCCTGCTGCGCGCCGCGCTGGCGCTGGCCTGCGTGACGACCTTCCAGACCCTGGTGATGATCCCCTGGCTGTCCTGGCGCGAACCGGGAGAGGTGGCGCGCGTCGTGCGGAACTGGCGCGCCACGGCGCTGATCGGGCTGACGGGGATGCTGGGCTCGCTCGGCTGGTTCACCGCCTTCACGCTTGAGAACGCGGCCTATGTCCGCAGCGTCGGCCAGATCGACCTGATCTTCTCCTTCCTGATCTCGCTGCTGGTCTTTCACGAGAAGGTCCGGAAGGGAGAGCTTGCCGGCATCGCGCTCCTGGCCGCCGGGATCGTGATGATCATCTCGCAGAGCTGACCGCCGGTCCTATGGCCCTTCTCGGGGCGCGGACCGGCCTCAGGGGATCCGGCGGAAGACCGGGCTTGGCCCCGAATTGTCGAAGAACGGCACCGTCGCCTCGTGCGCGCCCGGGCCGAGCAGCGCCGCCACCTCGGCCAGCACCACCTCGGTGATGAAGGGCAGATCGAAGCTCCGCGCGCGGGGCAGGGGGACCCATTGCAGATGGGTCAGCTCCCCCGACGCGCGCGAGAAATCGTCAGGGTCCCCCGCGAGGGCCGAGGCCCCGGCCAGGAAGAAGCGCGCATCGAAGCGGCGCGGCCGCCCGGGCGGGGTGATCGCGCGGAAGACGAAGCTCAGGGCCTCGGCCGAGGGCAGCAGGCCCGCGGCGGCGAAGCTCTCCCAGTCGCGCGGCACGTCGCCGGGCCAGTCCCCGCGGCGGGCGAGCGCCAGCCCCGTCTCCTCCCAAAGCTCGCGGATCGCGGCGACGGCCAGCGCATGGGCCAGCGCCGGCCCGGCGCCGTCGAGAAGCCGCGAAGCGCTCGGGCCGGCGACGGGGGCGGCCAGCGCCACCCCGGCATCGCCCGGATCGACCGCGCCTCCGGGAAAGACGAATTTCGAGGGCATGAAGGCCGCGCCCGCACCGCGCAGACCCATCAGGACTTCTGGCCCCTCCGGCCCCGCCCGGTGAAGGATCACCGTCGCCGCGGCGCGGATCGGCGCCTCCGTGGCCGGGCCCGGGGCGGTGGGGGCACTCACGCCGCCTCCACCTCGCGCCTGCCGAAGCCGTGCATCCTCTTCGCCCATTGGATCGCCACCATGACCCCCTTCAGTCGCGGCAGAAGGTAAAGCGACAGCGCCACCGTGCCAACGGAGAAGATCGAGGCAAGGACCAGCGGATCCGGCCGGTACTCGATGAAGATGATCAGCAGAAGCGGCGCCATCAGGTGCCCGACGATCAGGATGGTCAGGTACGCTGGCCCGTCGTCGGCGCGCTGGTGGTGCAGTTCCTCGCCGCAGACCGGGCAGCTCTCGCGCACGGTCAGGTAGCCGCGCAGCAGCGGGCCGGAGCCGCAGGCCGGACAGCAGCGCCGCCAGCCCCGCAGCACGGCGGGCTTCACGGGGCGGTCTTCCTCTTCCAGAGACAGATCGGTCATCGTGGTCGCGCCTTTGCAGGATCCGCTTAACATAGCGCATGCAGGCGCCTGCCGCATCCCGGCGGCCTTGCGTCCCGATGTCGCGTGGCCTCCGGCGCTGATTTTCACGCCGGCGACGGAAGTTCCGGCCCCCTCCGTATGAAGGATGAGATCGCGGCGCGAGGCCGTGGTTCCTGAAAAGGAGAGAACAATGACTTTCAAGAGCAAGCTGGCCGCGCTCACCCTTGGCACCGCGCTGGTGACGAGCGTCGCGACGGTCGCGCTGGGGCAAGGCATGCGGGCTGGCGCGATGGGGGGTCCCCTGATGGGGCCGATGAGCAAGGCGACCTTCGCCAAGATCGACACCAACAGCGACAAGGTTCTGAGCCCGGCGGAGATCCGCGCCTACGTCGCCGGCCAGATCAAGGGCCTCGACGCCAACGGCGACGGGTTCCTCACCGCCGATGAGATCGCAGCGAAGATGTCGCAGCTCGACAAGGAGCGGATCACCGACTTCGCCACCCGCATCGCCGACCGGATCGGCAAGGACGGCAAGGTGAGCGTGGATGATCTGGCCAAGATGCCCCTGCCGATGGATCGGGTGATGGCCCGCATGCTGAAGGTCGGCGACGGCAAGGTCAGCCAGGCCACCTTCGAGGCGGTCGAGGTCATGGGCGGCTTCCAGTCCCACCATCACCGCGGCGAGCACCGGGACGGCAGGGGCGGCCGGATGGGCGATCACGGGCCGCAGGGCTGGATGGGCGACCATATGGGCCAGGGCTATGGCCGGATGGGCGCCCGCATGGACGGCCACGGCTGGATGGGCCACGACGGGCAGGGCTGGATGGCCCGGGGCGAACAGGGCCCGATGGGCCGGGACGGCCAGGGCTGGATGGGCCGCGGCGGCGCCGGTCACGACCGAATGGGCATGATGCGCGGCCGTCACCACGGCATGGGGGCGATGATGGGCGGCCTGCCCAAGTTCGCCGAGATCGACGCCAACCATGACGGCGTTATCACCGCCGACGAATACCAGGCCTACAAGCTGGCCCGTGTGAAGGCGATCGACACCAACGGCGACGGCTTCGTCACCCCGGCGGAATTCGCCGATTACGCGGTCGCGAAAATGCAGCCGCGCATCCAGCAGCGGGCCGACGCGCTGGTGAAGAAGCTGGACCTGAACGGCGACGGCAAGGTCTCGATCGAGGAGCTGGCCGCGGCGCCCTTCGACATGATGTTCGCCCACCTGCCGACCGACAAGAACGGCAACGTGACCGAGCAGGCCTTCCTGCACATGGGCGGCCCGGGCGGCTGGCACGGGCATGACGGCTGGCGCGGCCACCACCGCGGCGGCTGGGGCGGGGCGATGGTGCCGCCGCCGGCGGCCGGCGGGGATGCCCGGCAGGGCAACTGAGCCAATGGCCGCGCCCGGGGGCACGTGCCCCGGGCGCGGCCAATTGTAGGAGGTGTGATTTCGCGGTACCTGAGGCCGGATGACGATGCCCTACGATGCCCTGTCCGAGGTCTCCGACGACGCGCTGCTCGTGCTCTACGCGAACGGCGACGCGGAGGTCGCGCGGGCGCTGACGCTTCGGCTGACCCCGCGGGTGCTTCGCCTCGCGTCGCGGATGCTGGGCGATGCGGCCGAGGCAGAGGACGTCGCGCAGGAAGCGATGCTGCGGCTCTGGCGCATCGCGGCAGAGTGGCGGCAGGGCGAGGCGCAGGTCTCGACCTGGCTCTACCGGGTGGCCTCGAACCTCTGCACCGACAGGCTGCGGCGGCGCCGCACGGTCGATATCGAGGCGGTGCCGGAAATCGAGGACGGACAGGCGAGCGCGGTGGAGGGCATGATCGAGGCGGATCGCGTCTCGGCCCTGCAGCAGGCGCTCGACGGGCTGCCGGACCGGCAGCGGCAGGCAGTTGTATTGCGGCATATCGAGGGGCTCTCGAACCCCGAGATTGCCGAGGTGATGGACATCGGGGTCGAGGCGGTCGAAAGTCTGACCGCCCGGGGAAAACGGGCACTGGCGGCAGCCCTGGCCGGCCGGCGTGAGGATCTGGGGTATGGCGATGGCTGAGAACAAGGCTGAGTTCGACGATCTCGACGCCGTCTTCGCGGCGGCGCGGAAGACCGCGCCCGAACCGTCAGCGGCGCTTCTGGCGCGGATCGAGGCGGATGCGCTGCGCGTCGCGGCAGAGCGGCAGCCGGGGACCGGCGCTGCGCGGGGGCGGGCGACGCCCCCGGCCCGGCACCGGCGCGCCGGCATCTGGCAGGGCATCAGCGCCGCGCTCGGCGGGCGCGGGGCCGTGGCCGGGCTTCTGAGCGCCACGCTCGCCGGGCTCTGGCTCGGCTTCAGCCCGCCGCAGGGGCTCGCCACGCTCACGCAGAGCGTGACGCAAAGCGTGCTGGGCTCCTCCACCAGCCTCGACGGGCTGGACCTGATCCCCTCGATCGACACCGTGCTGACCACCCAGGGCTGAGAATGACCGACACGCAGACCACCCCCTCCGGCCCGACCCCAGACCGCAGCCCGCGCCGCTGGACGCGGATCCTGCTGATCGCATCGCTGGGCTTCAACCTGGTGATCCTCGGCCTCTTCGGCGGGCACGAGCTGTCGCGCGCCCTGCACGGTCCGCCGCCGGTGCGCGCGCTCGGCTTCGGGCCCTTCACCCAGGCGCTTTCGCCCGCGGACCGGCGGGCGCTGATGCGGGATTTCATGGTCCAGGCCAAGGGCTTCTCGGAGCAGCGCCGCCAGATGCGGTCGGATTTCCGCAGCCTGATCGAGGCGCTGAACGCCACGCCCTACGACCCGGCCCGCTTCGCCGCGCTGATGGCGCGGCAGAAGACCCGGACCGATGAATGGATGGCGCTGGGCCAGTCCCTTCTGGCCGAGCGTATCGCCGCCATGACCCCGGCCGAGCGCGCCGCCTTCGCCAAGCGGCTGGAGACCGAGGTCACCCGCCACCGCGAACATGAGCGCGAGCGCGAGCATCGCCGCCCGCCGCCGCCTCGGAACCCGCCCCAGAACCCGCCGGCCCAGCAGCCCCCGGCACAGCAACCCCCGGCTCAGGGCAACTGATCCGCGCGTCCGCCGCGCCCGGCTGATCTGGCGCGGCTGCCGGGCCGGGGTTCAGGCGGCGGTCATCTGGTGCACGGTGACCTGGTTGCGCCCGGCCGCCTTGGCCAGCAGCAGCGCCTGGTCGGCCTGGTCCAGCACCTCGCCCACCGGTCTTGCGCCGCCGCCGATGGCAAGCCCGATCGACAGCGTCACCGACGCTGTGCCGCCGGTGGGCAGGGGGACCGGCTGTTCCTCCACCACCCGGCAAAGCCGCTCGGCCACCGCCTGCGCCTCGGCGAGGCCGGTGTCGGGCAGGGCGACGAGGAACTCCTCGCCCCCCATCCGAGCCAGAAGGTCGACCGCGCGCATGTTGTCGGTCAGCCGCCGGGCCAGTTCCACCAGCACCGCGTCGCCGGCGCCGTGGCCCCAGCGGTCGTTCACCGTCTTGAAGCGGTCGAGGTCCAGCGCCATCACCGCGTAGCGGGCGCCGGTCTGGCCCGCACGCTCGGCGATGCGGGCGAGATGGGGCAGCATGTAGCGGCGGTTGTGCAGCCCCGTCAGCGGGTCGCGCACCGCCTGCCGCATGCCGTCGCGCAGCGAGGCGCGCAGCCGGTCGCCCAGCCGCTTGCGCCGCACCAGCGCGTCCAGCCTCAGCGCCAGCTCGCGCGGATCGAAGGGCGCCGTGACCACCTCCCCGGCGCCGAGGTCAAGCGCCATCGCGGCAAGCTCGGCCTGGCCTTCGGGCAGAACGATGCACATCGCGGCGTGGCGGGTGGCGGTGCGGCAGCGCAGGTCCGACATCAGCCGCAGCCCGTCGCCCGGCCGCGCCAGGTCGGCGGCCAGAACGAAGGCATCCGGCACCACCGCGCCGCAGAACACGGCCTCGGCCCGCCCCGGCACGGTGATCCGATGCGCCGAATGCGGTGCCAGCGCCGCCTGCCAGGCCCGTGCCGCCTCCGGCTCGGGGGCCACGACCGCGATCACCGCGCGGCGGCCGTCGAAGGCCGGCACCTCTTCGGCGAAGCCCAGCGCCCGGCCGGTGGTCTCGCGCAGGCTCAGCTCGGCCTCCGTCTCCCGCGCGCGCAGCAGGCTGCGCAGCCGCGCCAGCAGCAGCGGCTCGTCCACCGGGCGCGGCATGAAATCGTCGACCCCCGCCGCCAGCGCCCTGAGCCGCGCGCCCGGGTCGGGGTTGCCGGTCACCATCACCACAGGGATCATCCGCGTCGCCGGATCCGCGCGCAGCGGCCGGCAGACCGAGATTCCGTCGAGGTCGGGCAGGTCGAGGTCCAGCAATATCGCATCCGGCGCATGCTCCCGCGCCAGCCGCAGCCCGGCCGCGCCGCAGGCGGCCTCCATTACCCTGTAGCAGCAGGCCTGCAGCCGGGTCCGAAGCACGATCCGGCTGGTGGCCACATCGTCGATGATGAGGATTCGCCCCGACACCGATGGTCTCTCCTTCGCACCCGCCGCCCGTGCGGCCCAGCGGCCAGACCCGCGCTGGCGGATCGCGCCTGTTCAGTGCAGAGTGTCCGTGCCAAATGGTTAACAAAACCTTTCGAACGTCCCGCCGCGGAGGAAAAAAATCGTGATTGGCCCGGAGAAAGCCGAGGTGTTGGCGCTGCAGGCCCTGGCCTGGCTCGCCGGAAACGAAGAACTGCTGCCGGTGTTCCTCGGCACCACCGGCGCCGCGCCGGGCAACCTGCGCGAGGCCGCCTCGGACCCGTCCTTCCTCGCCGCCGTGCTGGATTTCCTGCTGCTGGACGATGCCTGGGTCTGCGCCTTCTGCGACAGCGCCGGGCTTGCCTATGACGCGCCGCTGTCCGCGCGCCAGCAGCTTCCGGGCGGCGCCGCGGTAAACTGGACCTGACGGCGCCCGCCGCGCCCCATCAGGACTGAACGCGCCCGATCAGAAATGAACGAGGTTGTGCGCCTCGCCCTGGCGCAGCTCGGCCAGAAGCTGCTGCAGCGCCTCCGGCCCCTGGCCTTCGAGCTTGGACAGGAAATGCCGCGCATTGTCCTCGGCCACCGGCACCGCACGGTCCAGAAGCGCCGCGCCCTCCGGCGTGACGGCCACGCGGGTGGTGCGCCGGTCACCCTCGCCGGCATGGCGGGCGACCCAGCCCTTCGCCTCCATATGCCGCAGCGCGCGCGAGGTCGCGGTGCGGTCGATGCCGATGAACTGGGCGATTTCCGAGGGCTGCGTCAGCCCCTCCACTTGCACGGCAAGCAGGACGCACCATGTCAGCCGGGTCAGCCCGTGCCGGCGCAGCCCCTCCTCGAGGCGCCGCTCCTGGATGCGCGAGGTCAGCGTGAGCTGATACATGATAGAGCTGTGAAGGCGGTAGGACATGGCCATCCCGGATGTGTCGGGCAAGTTCACCGCCCTGTCAATGCATCGGCCACTCCCTGCCGCGCGGCGGCGCAGCGGGGCGATCGCAACTTGCAAAGCCGCGCCGGCTCGGCGAAGTTGCGGCAAGGAGGACGCGCGATGATCACCGGTATCCTGTTCGACAAGGATGGCACGCTCTTCGATTTCCACCAGACCTGGAGCGGCTGGACGCGGGCCCTGCTGACCGATCTGGCAGAGGGCCAGCCGCTGCGCGCGGCCAGCCTCGCCACCGCGGTCGGCTACGACATGGAGACGGGGCATTTCGCGCCCGACAGCCCGGTGATCGCCCATACGCCGGAAGAGATCGCGCTGGCGCTCCTGCCGCAGCTGCCGGGCAAGAGCCTGGCCGCGCTGGTCTCGCAGATGAACACGCTCTCGGCCACCGCGCCCACGGTGCAGGCCGTGCCGCTGGTGCCGCTGATGGCGCGGCTGCGGCGCGAGGGGCTGAAGCTCGGCGTCGTCACCAATGATGCCGAGGGCGCGGCCCGCGCCCAGCTCGCCCAGATCGGGGCAGAGGACAGCTTCGACTATGTCGCGGGCTTCGACAGCGGCCATGGAGGCAAGCCCTCGCCGGGGATGCTCCTGGCCTTCGCCCGCGCCCACGGCCTCGACCCGGCCGGCATCGCCATGGTCGGCGACAGCCGGCACGACCTCGTCGCCGGCCGCGCCGCCGGCATGCGCTGCATCGGCGTGCTGACCGGCCCCGCGCGCGAGGAGGATCTCGCGCCCTTGGCCGAGGCCGTCCTGCCCGACATCGGCTATCTGCCCGGCTGGGTGGACGCCCAGCTGCGCGTCGAAAGCTGAGCTGCGGCCCAAAAACGACGCATCCCGTCGCGAATTGAAATCTCCGGCGCCCGCGCTGCTGGCACATCTCCTCAAAAGGGAGACTTGCGATGAATGAGGATGCGGGCCGGCGCCGCCGCGCCGGCGGCCATGCTGCCAACAAGAGCCGGGCCTCGCGATCGGTGATCGAGCAGATGCCCTGGCGCATCCCCGTGAACCCCGACCGCCCCGTCGAGCCGCTCGACGGCGAGGCGGTGGAGCGCGTCCACAAGACGGCGATGCGGATCCTGAGCGAGATCGGCATCGAGTTCCTCAACCCCGAGGCGGTCGAGATCCTCACCCGGGCCGGCTGCCGCGTCGAGGGCACCAACGTCCGGATGGACGAGGACTTCGTGATGGAGATGGTCGGCCACGCGCCCGACAGCTTCACCATCACGCCGCGCAACCCCGCCCATGCGGTGACGATCGGCGGGCGGCACATGGCCTTCGTCAACGTCTCCTCTCCGCCCAACGCCTGGGACATGGAGCGCGGCAAGCGCCCCGGCGATTTCGCCACCTTCCAGGAGTTCATGAAGCTCACGCAGTACTTCAACTGCATCCACGTGGCGGGCGGCTACCCGGTGGAGCCGATCGACATCCACCCCTCCATCCGCCACCTCGACTGCGTCGCCGAGAAGCTGATCACCACCGACAAGGTCGTCCACGCCTACTCGCTCGGCCGCGAGCGGGTCGAGGACGTGATGGAGATGACCCGCCTCGCCGCCGGCCTCAGCCACGAGGAATTCGACGCGGCGCCCCGGATGTACACCAACATCAACTCTGTTTCGCCGCTGAAGCACGACTTCCCGATGCTTGACGGCGCGATGCGGCTGGCCCGCCGCGGCCAGCCGGTGATCGTGACGCCCTTCACGCTCGCGGGCGCGATGGCGCCGGTGACGATGTCGGGGGCCGTGGCGCTGAGCCTGGCCGAGGGGCTGGCCGCGATCGCGCTCCTGCAATACATCAATCCCGGCTGCCCCGTGGGCATCGGCACCTTCACCTCGAACGTCGACATGAAATCCGGCGCCCCCGCCTTCGGCACGCCGGAATACATGCGCGCCACGCAGATGACCGGCCAGCTCGCCCGCAAGTACAAGCTGCCGCTCCGCTCCTCCGGCGTCTGCGCCGCCAACGTGCCCGACGGGCAGGCGATGTGGGAGACCTGCAACTCGCTCTGGGCGGCCGTGCAATCGGGGACGAACCTCGTCTACCACGCCGCCGGCTGGCTCGAGGGCGGGCTGATCGCGTCCCCCGAGAAATTCGTGATGGACTGCGAAGTGCTGCAGATGATCCAGCGCTATTTCGAAGAGGCGACCTGGGCCACGGGCGAGGACGACCTCGCCTTCGAGGCGGTCAAGGAGGTCGGCGCCAACGGCCATTACTTCGGCTGCCAGCACACGCAGGAGCGCTATACCGACGCCTTCTACGCCCCCTTCGTCTCCGACTGGCGCAACTTCGAGGCCTGGAGCCTCGACGGCGCGGTCTGGACCCCGGAGCGGGCGCACCGGATCTACAAGGCGATCCTGAACGATTTCACCCCGCCGCCGATGGACGAGGGCCACAAGGAGGCGCTTCTGGACTTCGTCGCCCGCCGCAAGACCGAAGGCGGCGCGCCCACCGACTTCTGAGCGGCCCACCCACCCCGCGCAGAGGAGGGCATCGCCCGCCCCTCCGGGCGGTCGGGCGCTGCCCGGCGGCCCTTCGTGCCGCGCATCGGGCGGGGGCATTGCCCGCCAATGCCCGCCCACTCCTCTGGCGCCGCCCGGGCGGGGAGGGTAGGCTGGGCCCGAGGCAGGAGGCGCAGGGTATGTGGTTCGGTCAGGCATTCCGGGCGCGGGTCGGACTCGCGCTCATCGGCACGGCGGCGGGGCTTGCGGCCTGGGCGCTGGTGCGGAACATGGCGCTCGCCGCCAGCGCGCCGCAGACCTTCCTCTTCACCGCCGCCTTCGCCGCGACCTTCTTCTCCGCCGCGCTGATGATCATCGGCCCGCTGCGCCTGCGCCGCGCGCTGCCCTCGGCGCTTGCCCTCGCGCTGATCCTCGCCGCGCTCTTCACCTGGGCGAGCCTGCGTTTCGACAGCCTCGCGGCCTATCTCTCCACGCCCGAGCGCCTCATGGCGGCGGCGCTCCTCTTCGTGCTGCCGCTGCCCTATATCATCGCCGCCAACGGCCCCGGCTGGCGGCATTACCCGACGCTCTTCGCCCAGGCCTGGAGCCTTCTGATCCGCGCGCTGGGCGCTTGGGTCTTCGTCGGCGCGCTCTGGCTTCTCTTGTTCCTGTCGAACACGCTGCTGCAGCTCGTCGGCGTCCGCGCCATCGCGCGGCTGCTGGAGGTCGACGGCGCCGCCTGGGCGGTGACCGGCGCGATGTTCGGCCTCGGCCTCGCCGTGGTGAACGAGGTGGTGGACTACGTCTCCCCCTTCCTCACGCTGCGCTTCCTCCGGATGCTGATGCCGGTCGCGCTCGCCGTCTCGCTCACCTTCCTGGCCGCGCTGCCGCTGCATGGGCTGTCGAGCTTCTTCGGCGGAATCTCCTCGGCCCAGACGCTGTTGGCCATGGCCATCGGATGCGCCACGCTGGTCTCCGCCGCGCTTGCCGAAAGCGACGAGGACGTGGCGCCGGGGCGGCTTCTCCGCCGAACGACCCAGGGCCTTGCGCTGGTGCTGCCGGTGCTGGCGGGGCTGGGGGCGTCGGCCGTCTGGATCCGCGTCGCGCAATATGGCTGGACCCCGCCGCGCCTCGCCTCGGCACTGATCGCCGCGATCATGCTGGGCTACGGCGGGATCTACGCCCTCGCCGTGCTGCGCGGCGCCGGATGGGCCGCCCGCATCCGCGCCGGCAACGCGGTCATGGCCGTCCTCGTCATCGCCGTTCTCGCGCTCACCTTCACGCCGGCGCTGAACGCCGAACGGATCTCGGCGCAAAGCCAGCTTTCGCGCTACCTCGCCGGCAAGAGCAGCCTGGCCGAACTCGACGTCGCCGCACTGCGCGACCGCTGGGGCCGGCCCGGCGCCGCGGCGCTTGCCCGGCTCACGGCAGAGGCGCAGAAGCCCGGTCAGGCCGCGCTCAAGGCCCGGCTCGCCGCGGCGGCCCAGCCCGGCGCGGACGATCGCGACGCCGCTCGCAAGGCGCTCGCGGCCGAGCTTCGCCGCGCCCTGCCGCTGCGCCCCGAGGCGAAGCCCGGCAGCCGTCAGCCGCTGCTTGCGGCGATGCTCGCCCGCGCCAGCACGGCGGATCTGAGGGAATGGCTGCAGGCCTGCCGCCACCCGCTGCCCGACGGCAAGCCCGGCTGCGTCCTGCTCTCCGGCGCGTTCCTGCCCGATGCCGCCGGCAGCCAGGCGCTGTTCCTCTACCGCACCCAGACCGGCGTGCTGCGGGCCGAGGGTGTGGTTCTCGATCCCGACGGATCGCTCACCCGCGCCCCGGCGATGGACCTGGCCAATCCCGTCGGCCCCGCCGCCGACCCCGGCGCCGTGATCGCCGCCGCGCTCGACGGCACCGCGCGCCTTGCCCCGGCGCCGATCAACGCGCTGACGCTCTCCGGTCACCGCATCGTCATCTTGCCCGGAGGCCGATAAGCCAATTATTAAACTCCAACGCCGATCCTTCGGGAAGCCAGGGGACCCGACAGATGCACGGCCTGATCAACCGCTCGATCCAGAGCTTTTTGCGCGATACCTACGGCCAGCCGCTCTGGCTGCGCGTGGCGCAGGACGCCCGCCTCGGCTTCGAGAATTTCGAAGCCATGCTCGCCTATGACGACGCGCTGACCGAGGCGGTGCTCAACGCCGCCACGGCCGCCCTCGACCGGCCGAGGGAAGCGCTGCTGGAAGACCTCGGAACCTATCTCGTCTCGCATCCGAACCTCGAACCGCTGCGCCGGCTTCTCCGCTTCGGCGGCGTCAGCTTCGTCGATTTCCTGCATTCGCTGGACGATCTGCCCGAACGCGGCCGCCTCGCCGTGCCGGACCTGCACCTGCCGCAGTTCGCGCTTGTCTCCTACGCCCCCAACCAGTTCGTGCTGCGCTGCAGGGCAGAGCCGCCCGGCTTCGGCCATGTCATGGTGGGCGTGCTGCGCGCCATGGCCGACGATTACGGTGCGCTGGCCATGCTCGACTATGCCGGCCGCCTGGCCGGGGTGGAGTCGATCTCGATCGAACTGCTGGAGGCGCGCTTCGCCGCTGGCCGCCCGTTCAGCCTGATCTCCGGGACCCACCCCTGATGGCGGGCCGGCCGCTCACGCCCGCCGCCCCGCTGGGCCTTCCGCCGAAGGCGCTGGCGCAGCTCATGCCGATGTATCTCTGGCTCTCGGCAGAGGGGGTGATCCGCGGCGCCGGGCCGACGCTCGGAAAGCTCCTGCCCGGCAATCCGCTGGGCCAGAACCTCTCCGCGCTCTTCACCCTGCGCCCCCCGCGCGCGCTGGGCGACGGGGCGGATCTCGCCACCCTCACCGGCGTCCGCCTGCAGCTGCAGCTTAAATCCCCGCCCGCCACCAGCTTTCGCGGCATCGCCGTTGCCTTGGCGGAGGGGCAGGGGATCCTCCTCAACCTCTCCTTCGGCATCGGCGTGGCAGAGGCGGTGCGCATCCACGACCTGACCGATGCCGATTTCGCACCGACCGACCTGACGGTGGAGATGCTCTACCTGTCAGAGGCCAAGTCCGCCGTCCTGCAGGAGCTGCGCGCGATGAACCGCCGCCTGCAGCAGGCCAAGGTCGCGGCGGAGGAGCAGGCGCTCACCGACACGCTCACCGGCCTCGCCAACCGCCGCGCGATGGATCAGGCGCTGGACCGGCTGATCGGGCGGTCCGCGCCCTTCGGCCTCGCCCATCTCGACCTCGACCATTTCAAGCAGGTCAACGACAGCCACGGCCACGGCGCGGGCGACCGCGTGCTGCAGGTCGTCGCCCGCGTCCTGACCGAGGAGACGCGAACCGGCGACATCGTCGCCCGGGTCGGCGGCGACGAATTCGTGCTGATCTTCCCGGGGCTTGCGCAGATAGAGGCCATGGGCCCCATCGCCGAACGCATCATCGCCCGCCTGTCGGAGCCCATCGACTACCGCGGCGAGCCCTGCCGCCTCTCCGCCAGCATCGGCATGACCGTCTCCAGCCTCTATGCCAAGCCGGAGGCGGATCGCATGCTCAGCGATGCCGACCGCGCGCTCTATGCGTCCAAATCCGGCGGCCGCAGCCGCGCCACCGCCTGGTCGCTGCAGGACCCCCCGCCGACGGACCGCCGCGGCCGCGGCCCTCAGCCCCCCACGGAGGGCAGCGCCCCGGCCGTGGTCGCGAAGAAGCCGTAGCCGTTCGGGCCAAGCGTCAGCCGCCCCTCCGCCAGCGCAACGCCGCAGGAAGGCCCGACCCAGTCGCCCGCGCCAGCGAAGGACAGCGTCTGCGCCCTTGGCGAGAGGTTGTAGAGGCAGGTCAGCGTCCGCTCGCCCAGGCTGCGCTGGAAGCCCAGCACCGGCTCGGCCAGGTCGAGGAACCGCGTCTTGCCCTGCCGCAGCACCGGCTCCGCCTGCCTGAAGGCCAGCGCCGCGCGATAGGCCGCCAGCACCGATCCCGGATCGGCCGCCTGCGCATCGACCGCCCGCGCCGCCTGGGGCGGTTTCACCGGCAGCCAGGGCCGGGCCGCCGAAAACCCCGCGTTCGGCGCCGCGGCCTCCCAGACCATCGGCGTCCGGCAGCCGTCGCGCCCCTTGTTCTCGGGCCAGAACTTCAGCCCCGGCGGATCCGTCAGCTCCTCGTAAAGAAGGTCCGTGTCGGTCTGCCCCAGCTCCTCGCCCTGGTAGATGCCGATCGTGCCCTCGAAGCCGATGAGCATGGCGATGGCGAGCTTCGCCAGCGCCTCGGGGCTTGCGCCGTGCTTCTCCCAGCGGCTGACATGGCGGATCACGTCGTGGTTGGAGAAGCTCCACCACGGCCAGCCGTCCGGCGCGCCGGTGAAGAACCCCTCGATCAGCTTGCGGAAATGCCCGGCCGTGAAGCGCGGGCCCAGCATCTCGAAGGAATAGGCCATGTGCAGCCGGTCACTGCCGCGGGTATATTCCTCCATCACCTGCAGCGCGCGGTGGTTCTCGCCGACCTCGCCCACCATGGTGCGCGCACCGTACCGGTCGGTCAGTGCCCGCATCCGCTTCAGGAAGCCGATGTTTTCCGGCTGGGTCTTGGAATAGATCTGGTCCTGCATGTCATAGGGGATGATCGCCGGCCGCCCGTCGGGCTGGGCATAGGGCGGGTTGGGCCTCAGCTTCGCATCGCAGAAATAGTAGTTCACGGTGTCCAGCCGGAAGCCGTCCACCCCCCGCTTCAGCCAGAATTCCATCGTCTCCAGCAGCGCGTCCTGCACCGCGGGCTGGTGGAAGTTCAGGTCCGGCTGCTCGGCCAGGAAGTTGTGCAGATAGAACTGCCGCCGCCGCGTGTCCCATTCCCAGGCCGCGCCCCCGAAATGCGACAGCCAGTTGTTCGGCGGCGTGCCATCGGCCTGCGGATCGGCCCAGACATACCAGTCGGCCTTCGGATTGGTCCGGTCCGCCCGGCTTTCCGCGAACCAGGGGTGCTTGTCGGAGGTATGCGACAGAACCTGGTCGATGATCACCTTCAGCCCCAGCGCATGGGCGCGGGTGACCAGCGCGTCGAAATCCGCCAGCGTGCCGAAGAGCGGGTCGATATCGGTGTAATCGGAGACGTCATAGCCCATGTCGGCCATGGGCGAGGTGAAGATCGGCGACAGCCAGATCGCATCCACCCCGAGCGCCGCCACATGGTCGAGCCGCCGCGTGATCCCCGGCAGGTCGCCGATGCCGTTGCCCGTGCTGTCCTGGAAAGACCGCGGATAGATCTGATAGACCGTCGCGCCCCGCCACCACTCGCTCATCTTGCCTGCCCCGTTGCTGCACCTGCACGATTTCGGCACGGTCGCACGGGCCGCGAGACCTGTCAAAGCCCTCCCGCAGGGGCCCTGCGGCGCGGCAGACATCCGCACCCACCGCCCCGCCGGGCGCTGCCCTGTCTTCCGGCGGGACGGTGGGGAGGAGGCCGCCCGAACCCCGGGGAGAGAGATCTCCGGTCACGGGCGTGCATCTGCCCCGAAGGGGCGCTGGGAAGGGGGGAGAGGCGAGGGAAGGCGGGGCGGAATTGCCGGAAATGCGCCTCTGAATCGCGATTTCCGGCAATTCGAATTTAATTCTCGGTAACCCGAGTCCCGCCCGCGCCGGAATTCCGCGGCGCAATTCCCGTGGCGGGAATGACGGGACGCCTCAGAAGGCGAAGATGTTCTTGTTCGGGTCGTGCCGGCGGGACAGGAAGAACAGCTTCGCGTTGGCCGAGTTGCGGCCCGAGCGGCTGACGCCAGCACCGGCGTTGTGGTCGAGCGTGCGGAGGGCGGAGATGCGACCCTGGCGGGCTTTTTCAGCAAAGTTCTCGATCATGGCAGTTCTCCTGGCAGAGATGGTTCGGGTGCGTTTTCAGTGTGTTATACCCGGATTACCCGGGCGTTGTTGTCGTTTTCGGGCCTTGGCGCCGTTCCGGGTGGCATCTGCCTCCGTGCCGTCGCCTGCCTTCTGACACCCACTATGCCGTCCGATTCGAGGCGCAATTATGTGCGCCGCTTGTTATGACCTAGGAGAAGTCATGCGCAATCATGGCGGAACGAAGACACAATGCATTCGTTCCGTTAAGCTGACAATTTTTCATTTATTCTCCGGAATATGGCGCGCAATTGGCCTCGGGAAGAAATTCCCGTGCCATGCCCATTCGAATTTGTTCGGAATTGGACAGCCCCGAGGGGCGGCCGGATCAGCCGCGATCGGCGATCACGGCCTCCTCGTGCATCAGGCCCAGGACCTCGCGCTTCAGCGCCATGAAGGGCTCCGATGTCAGCGCCTCGATCCCCCGCGGCCGCTCCATCTCGACCGGGATGGAGCGTTTGATCCGGCCCGGCCGGGCCGTCATCACATGCACCACGTCGCCAAGAAAGATCGCCTCGTCGATGTCATGGGTGATGAACAGCACGGTCTTGCGGTGCTTCTGCCAGATCGACAGAAGAAGCTCCTGCATCAGCTGCCGGGTCTGGCTGTCGAGCGCGCCGAAGGGCTCGTCCATCAGAAGGATCCTCGGATCGTTGGCCAGCGCGCGGGCCAGCGCCACGCGCTGCCGCATCCCGCCCGAAAGCTCGTTCGGATAGCTCTTCTCGAAGCCGGCAAGGCCGACCTGTGCGATCAGCTCGTCGGCGATCCGCCCGCTCTCGGCCGGGCCCTTCCGCTTCAGCTTCGGCCCGAACATGACGTTGTCGCGCACCGTCAGCCAGGGGAAGAGCGTATAGCTCTGGAACACCATCCCGCGCTCGGCCGAGGGCCCGCGGATCGGCTTTCCGTCCAGCGTCATCTGGCCGGAGGTTGCCTCCTGCAGCCCGGCGACGAGCCGCAGGAGCGTGGACTTGCCGCAGCCCGAGGGCCCGACGATGACAGAGAACATGTTGTCCTCCACCCCGAGGGAAACCCTGTCGAGCGCCAGCACGGCGGGCTTGCGCTTGGGGGTGAAGCGGACGGTGACGTCGGTGATGTCGAGAAAAGCCATATCAGAACTCGGCCGACCAGGGCAGCAGGCGCCGGCGGGCAAATTTGAAGATCATGTCGGTAATCAGACCCAGAATCCCGATGGTGAAGACGCCAAGCAGGATCACGTCGGTGAAAAGCCCGCGCATCGCGTTCAGGATCATGTAGCCGAGGCCGGAGTTCGCGGCGACGAGCTCTGCCACCACCAGATAGGTCCAGGCCCAGCCCATTGTGACGCGCAGGTTGTCCATCACCCCTGGCATGCAGGCCGGCAGCAGGACGCGCCAGATCACCTGCCGTTTCGTGGCGCCCAGCGTGTAGGAGCAGTCGATCAGATCCTTCGACACCCGCGCGGAAACATCAGAGATCAGGATGAGTTGCTGGAAGAACGTGCCAAGGAAGATCACCATGATCTTCTGCTCCACCCCGATCCCGATCCACAGGATCAGCAGCGGGATCAGCGCCGAGACGGGGATGTAGCGCATGAAGCCGGTGATCGGCTCGATCAGCGCCTCCACCACCTTGAAGCTTCCCATCAGGATGCCCAGCGGCACCGACAGGACCGAGGCGAACAGGAAACCCAGCAGGATCACCGTCAGGCTCGCCTCGGTATTGTCGAGAAGCGAACCGTTGCCGATCCGCTTGATCGCCGCCGCCGCCACCTGGTCGGGCGGGGCAAGGAAATCCGGCGGGGTGAACCCGCCGTAGGTGAGCAGGCACCACAGCCCGAAGACGACCGCCACCGAGGCGATGCCGAGACTCACGTAGAGAGGCCGAGGAATCTCGACCTTCGGAGCGAAGTAATTCTGGGCCATGCTGCCTGCCGATGCCTTACTGAACGATGCCGAAGGTGATCAGGTCCGCCGGCGGCACGGAGACATCGCTCAGCCCTGCCTGCTTGTTGATCTCTTCTGCATCCGCGATCGTCTTGGTGATCGTGCCCGGGGCGGCCTTGGTTCCCATGAAGGACTTGTTCATCGCCGCGTCGTAATAGATGACGCCCGCGCGGGTCTCGGCGAAGGTCTTCGGGTCGTCCAGCCAGCCGCCCACGCCCTTGGCCATGATCTTGTCGGCCGCTTCAACGTGGGTCTTCTGCCATTCGACGGCCTTGGCCCAGGCGGCATAGAGCTTCTTCAGCTCCTCGGGATGCGCCTTGGCGAACTTGTCGGTGGTGGTGATGATGTCGGTGATCAGCCCCGGCGTGGTGGAGCTGTCGATCAGCAGGTGCCCGCCCTTGGCCTGCTTGCCGCGGGTCAGCCAGGGCTCCCAGGTCACCGCCGCGTCAAGCCGCCCGGCCACGAAGGCCGCGCCCGCGTCGCCCGCGGTCATGTTCTGGGTCTGCACGTCCTTCAGCGTCAGCCCGGCGCGCTTCAGCAGCACCGCAAGGAAGAACTGGCTCACCGACCCCTCGGCATAGCCGACCTTCTTGCCCTTCAGCTGGGCCACCGAGGTGATCGAATCCTTCGCCACGATGCCGTCGCCGCCATGGCTGTCGTCCATCGCGAAGACATAGGTCAGCGGGTGATCCTTGGAATAGAAGTTCAGCACCGTGTCGATGGTGGTCGCCGCAAGGTCGATCCGGTCGGCGATCAGCGCCGGCATCCGGGTTTTCGGGTCCTCCATCTTCAAGAGGTTCACCTCCAGCCCCTCATCCTTGAAGAACCCCTGGGCCTGGGCGATGTAGAGCGGCCCGTAGCCGACCCAGGTCGACAGCCCGATCGACAGCTTCGCCGCCTGGGCAAGGCCCGTCCCCGAGACGGTGACGAGCGCAGCAAGCGCAAGCGCCCGCAACGAACGCGAATGAACCGACATTTCGATCTCTCCTGTTGTTTCGTTTGTCATTGGCGCCGGTTCCGTCTTCGCGCGGCCGGTCGCTTCCGCCGGGCAGAGCGGGCCCGGCATCACGAACGCTAGAGCGGATTTGATTGCCGGGCAACGACTCACCCGCAGGCGGCTGACGAGCCGTTAAGCCTTTGGTCAAAAAAGAGGCGCTCAGCCCCGCCCGCCGAGAAATCTTTCGAATGCCATCAGCGTCTCGTCGGAGACATGATGCTCGATGCCCTCCGCGTCGCGCTCGGCCGATTCGGGCGGGACCCCCACCGCGATCAGAAGATCCACCACCACCCGGTGGCGAGAGCGCACGCGCTCGGCCATCTCGGCGCCCGCCTCGGTCAGGAAAACCCCGCGATAGGGGCGGGAGACGGCCAGCCCCTCGCGCTTCAGCCGGGCCACGGCCTTGGTCGCGGTCGGATGCGCGACGCCCATCAGCCGGGCGATGTCGGTGATCCGCGCCTCGCCATGCTCGCGGATCAGGTCGTCGATCATCTCGGTGTAGTCTTCCAGCAGCGCCTGCGCCTGCGCGGTGCGCGCCTGGCTGAAGCGTTCCGCCTGGGCGGCGGCCAGTGCCGGATCGTCGGGATCGGCGGGGGGTTCGTGGGTCATCATGACCGCTCCGTCGGTTGCCCCGGGCGGCCTTGGCCGGCGGCGGAAGAGTGGGCCGAGACCATACGGCGGCAGCCCGGCCTTGTAAACGACGCTGTCACCACAATGTGACGCCGGGGCTAATGCCGGTGCCCCATTGACAAGGTTGTAGCCAAGGCTACATTTCGGAGCCAGGGCAGCCGGGACCGCGAGACAGGCATATGAGCGACACGTCGATGACCAGCCGCACCCAGCAGCGGATTGCCGAGGTGCTGGCGGGCAGGGGCGGGGGCATCCGCTCCATGCTGGTCTTTGCCGGGCCGGCGGTGATCGCCTCGATCGCCTACATGGACCCCGGCAATTACGCGACGAACATCCAGGCGGGCTCCGGCTACGGCTTCAGCCTGCTCTGGGTCGTGCTGATGGCGAACCTGATCGCCATGCTGTTTCAGGCGCTCTCGGCCAAGCTCGGCATCGTCACCGGCCGCAACCTGGCCGAAATCTGCGCCGACCAGTTCTCCCGCCCCGTGGTGATCGTGCTGTGGCTCGTCAGCGAGATCGCGGCAATGGCCACCGACCTTGCCGAATTCCTCGGCGGCGCGCTTGGCCTCGCGCTGCTCTTCAACCTGCCGCTGCTCGCGGGGATGGGCGTCACCGCCATCGTCACCTACGTGATCCTGCTGGTCGAGGGCCGCGGCTTCCGCCCGATGGAGCTGGTGATAACCGCCTTCGTCGCGATCATCGGCCTCTGCTACCTGGCGGAGCTCTTCATCGCGCCCATCGACTGGGCCGCGGCCGGCACCGGCCTCGTCGTGCCGAGGATCCCCGACGCGGCGGCGCTGACCATCACGGTCGGCATCATCGGCGCCACCGTCATGCCGCATGCGATCTTCCTGCATTCCGGGCTGACGCAGCACCGGGCGGTCGCGCGCAATGACGCCGACCGGCGAAAGCTCGTGCGCTTCTCCAATGTCGAGGTCGTCCTCGCCCTCGGTGTCGCTGGCATGATCAACATGGCGATGGTGATGATGGCCGCCGCCGCCTTCCACGCCGGCCATTCCGAGGTGGCCGAGATCGAGACCGCCTATCATTCGCTGACCCCGCTTCTGGGCGGCTTCGCGGCGGCGGTCTTCCTGGTGTCGCTGATCTCCTCGGGCATCTCCTCCTCGGTCGTCGGCACGATGGCGGGGCAGATGATCATGCAGGGCTTCGTGCGCTTCACGATCCCGATCTGGCTGCGCCGTCTGGTGACGATGATCCCGGCCTTCGTGGTGGTCGCCCTCGGGGTGGACGCGACCCGCGCGCTGGTGATGAGCCAGGTGGTTCTGTCCATCGCGCTGCCGGTGCCGATGGTGGCGCTGGTGATCTTCACCAACCGGCGCGACCTGATGGGCGACTTCGCCAACGGCCCGGCGGTGCGGGTTCTGGCGGTAATCGGTGCCGGGGCGGTGCTGCTGCTGAACGCCGTGCTGATCGCCCAGGTCGTCGGCGTGCCGATCCCCTTCCTCGCCTGACCGGCCCGGCCGGGCCGGACGCTCAGGGGCGGGGCGCCGGGGCGGGCGTCGAGAGGGGTGTTGCGCAAACCGGCCCCCCACCGTCCCGGTTTTCGGTATTTTACGGTGCGAAAGCGGTGTGAAATCTGTGCTGAATCGGCAGGGGATTTTTCAGGCCGCATCAGCGCCTTGCGCACGCCGCGTGCCGACCCCCGAAAATGGATCGACCGGGCCCCCGCCTGCGGGAAACCCGGTCGTATCGTGGTATCGTGGTATCGTGCCTCGGGCCCTTTCGGGCCCCGGCCGTCTTCAGGCAGCCCGCGGCAGCTTGCGCGCGACTTCCTGCAGGGCGATCTCATGGAACATCGAGGGGCTGATGCCCAGGTCCATCATCTCGCGTTCGTCAAGCTGGCTGAGTTCCGAAAGCGCCCGCTCGTAGATCCGGCGCCGCGCCCGGGCAGTACGCCAGGTCTCGCGGAGGGCCGCAATCTTGTGGGTGATCGAGCCGCGGTTTTCGCTCAGCGTCGTGGTGGTAGCAGTCATCTTGCGATCCTCCGGGTTCAGGCTTCGGCGGACGCTTCGGAGGCGACGTCGCGAAGCATGCCGCGGACCAGTCCGATGTCTTCCAGCTCGCGGTCGCTCAGGGCCGAAAGCTCATTGTAAACGCGGACATAGACCGCGTGGCGGCGCAGCTTGGCGCGCAGTTGGGCGAACAGCCCGAGGCCGGAGTTTGCCGGCAGGTTGGTGGTCAGGGTGGTCATCGTCATTTCCGTTTCTGCAGTCTTTTTTCTGCACTGCAGAAATAGGCTTTTCCACAGGAAATCGAAGGGGGATAAAGAGCATTCCCGTCATGCTTCCGACGCATGGCCTCGACGCTGTGCGCAGGGCTGAGGGGCCATGGGGGGTGTGCTGGGAAGGGGCGGGCGGGCTAGTGCCCGCCGCCCGCTCCGGCCCCGCGCGGGGCGGGTTTCTGCATCGCGATCGCCAGCAGCGACAGGGCCGCGAAGAGCGCCGTCAGCAGCGTGAAGATATCGATGAACGACATCACCGTCGCCTGCTTGCGGACCATGCCGGACAGCTGCGCAAGCGCCCCCATCCTGGGATCCGCCACGCCGGCCGCGGTCATGCCCTGCTGGATCGTGTGCAAGGTGCCCATCGCCTGCGCATTGGCCCAGTTCAGCCCCTCCGACAGCCGCTCGTAATGCAGCGTGCCGCGCTTGATCAGCAGCGTGTTGATGATCGCCAGCCCCACCGCGCCGCCGAGGTTCCGCATCAGGTTGTAAAGCCCCGAGGCCCCCTTCAGCTTCATCGGCGACAGGGTTCCCAGCGCCAGGTTGTTGATCGGCACCATGCAGAGCATCAGCGACATGCCACGCAGGATCTGCGGCACCAGAAGCTCCCAGAAATCCCACTGGTCGGTCATATAGGTCAGCTGCCAGCAGGACAGCGCGAAGCCGAGGAACCCCACGATCAGCATGATCCGCGGATCGAGCTTGGACGACAGCATCCCCGCGAAGGGCGCCGTGCAGAACATCGCCAGGCCCGAGACGAACATCGTCTCGCCGATCATCAGGCTGTCGTAGCCCCGGATCTCGGCCAGGTAGACGGGGTAGAGATAGGTCAGCCCGTAAAGCCCCATGCCGAGCACGAAGGAGAAGACGCAGCCCATGGCGAAGTTGACGTTCCGGAAGGCGGAGAAATCCACCACCGGCAGCTTCACCGTGAAGGTCCGCACGAAGAAGGTCACGCAGCCGACGACGGAGATGACCGCCATCGTCCGCACCATGCCGTCCGACAGCCAGTCGTGCTGGGGCCCTTCCTCAAGCACGTATTCCAGCCCGCCCAGGAAGCCCGCCATGCCGATCAGTCCCCACCAGTCGAACTGCTTCAGAAGTCCGGGCTCCGGCTGGTCGAAATCGATCAGGTTCCAGGCCGCGAAGGCCACGAAGATCCCCGGCGGCACGTTGACCAGGAACAGCCAGTGCCAGGAATAGGTGTCCGACAGGTAGCCGCCGATGGTCGGCCCGATGGTCGGCGCCAGCGTCGCGATCAGGCCGATCAGGGGCGAGACGATGTTCTGCTTGGACGGCGGGAAGATGGTGAAGGCCGCCGCGAAGACCGACGGGATCATGCCGCCGCCGATGAAGCCCTGGATCGCCCGATAGATCATCATCTGGTCGATCGTCGTCGCGGTCGAGCAGAGGAACGAGGCCGCCGTGAACCCCAGCGCCGAAACGGTGAAGAGAACCCGCGTCGACAGGATCCGCCCGAGGATCCCGGACAGCGGGATCATCACCACCTCGGCGATCAGATAGGCGGTCTGGACCCAGGCCACCTCCTCCTGCGAGGCGGAAAGGCCTGCCTGGATCTCGCTCAGCGAGGCCGCGACGATCTGGATGTCCAGGATCGCCATGAACATGCCGAAGACCATCGCCATGAAGGCGAAGACCCGGCGCGGCGTAAGGGAACCCTCGGGCGCCATGACGTGCTTCCTTTCCTGAACCGGTTGCGGCCGCGCTTAGGGGCGCGACCGGCTGTCGACGCTGACCACGGCCGAAAGCCCGGCCTGCAGCTTGCCCGAGTCGAGCAGCGACTTCGGCAGCTTGATGCGCACCGGCACCCGCTGGACGACCTTGGTGAAGTTGCCGGTCGCGTTCTGCGGCGGCAGCAGCGAGAACTCGGACCCGGTCGCCGGCGCCAGAGAGGCCACGATGCCCGGGAATTGCTGGCCCGGCAGCGCGTCGATCGTCACGTTCACCGTCTCGCCGGGCGCGATGCCGGGAAGCTGCGTTTCCTTGTAGTTGGCCTCGATATAGATCGCATCCGTCGGCACCACCGCGGCGATCTTCTGCCCCGGCGAGACGAGATCGCCGACATGCACGGCGAGGTTCGCCACCTTCCCGTCCACCGGCGCGCGCAGCACCGTGCGGTCGAGGTTGCGCTGGGCCTGGTCGACGGCGAGCTTCAGGCTCGCAAGCTGGCTCTGCGCCTCGGCCCGTTGCGCCTGCAGCACGCTCACATTGGCCTTGGCCGCCGTGATCGCCGCATTCGCGCCGGTGACCGCCGCCTGCGCCTGGTCGAGCGCGGCGGAGGCGTCATCCACCGCCGATTGCGCGGCGACGGAGCTCTTGGCCAGCGCCTGGACCCGGTCGTATTTCGATTGCGCGTTCTTCAACCCGGCCTTGGCGGAAACCTTCTGCGCATCGGCCTGCTCCACGGCGGCGCGGGCGGCCTCGACCTGGGCGGCGATCCGGTTGATCGTCACTTCCTGGGTATTGACCTGGCTCTGCGCCGTCTTCAGCGCGTTCACGAAGTCGCCGTCGTCAAGCCGCATCAGAAGCTGGCCGGCCTTGACCTTCTGGTTCTCGTGCACCGCGATCTGCTTCACGTAGCCCTGCACCTTGGGCGCGATCGCGGTGATGTCCGCCTTCAGATAGGCGTCATCGGTCGACACCAGGTACTGGCCGGTCGTCCAGTAATAATAGCCTTCCTTCGCCGCGAAGCCGAGCGCAACCAGCGCCACGGCCCCCAGGATCAGGCGCCTGCGGCCGCCCTTCTTCGGCGCGGCCGCGACGGGCTGCGGCTTCGGGGCAGGGGCTTCGGCCTCGTGCCGGCCGGGGAACGGTTTGACTTCGGCGTCACGGGCGTCTTCCGCCGACCCGGCAGGTTTTGTCACTTGGTCCATTGCGCGTATCCCGATAAAAAATGTACCGAACCGTTTGGTTCGAGGCGTTGACATAACGCTGTTCGAATGCCATTTCAAGAGAAATCGAACCGGGCGGTTCGACGATTTTTCCTGGAAGGGGAACTAGTGTCATGAATATCCAAGACAAGGGCGCGGGCCGCGCCGGCGGGCCGAAGGGCGACGGGGCAGAGGCCTCCTGCAAGCTGCGGCTGGCCGCGGGGCAGGACCCGGCGAAGAGGCTTCAGATCCTCGACGGCGCCTACCGGGTGATCGAGCGCATGGGCTATGACGCGGCCTCCGTGAACGATATCGCGCGCGAGGCGGGCGTGTCGAAGGGCACGATCTACGTCTATTTCAGCGACAAGGAGGATATGTTCGAGGCGCTGATGGCGCATAAGCGCGAACAGATCTTCGACGCGCTCGACGCGGAGCTGAAGAAGGACGGCACCACCGCCGAACGCCTGCGCCGCTACGCCATCCGCAAGACGACAGAGCTCTGCTCCGACCCCGTGATCCGCGCTCATCGCGTGATCATCGGCGTGACAGAGCGGATGCCGGAGATGGGCCTGCGCTTCTACGAGCGCGGCAACACCCGCGGCTCGAAGATCCTCCAGGACTTTCTGGGCGAAGAGGTCGCGGCCGGCCGCCTCGCCATCCCTGACGTGCAGCTTGCCGCCGCGCAGTTCTTCGAGCTGTCGATGGCGGGTCTTTTCCGCCGCCGCCTCTTTGGCCATCTGCCCAAGCCGCCGACCGAGGCGGAGATCGCCCGCATCGTCGATGCTGCGCTGGAGATGTTCCTCTGCCGTTACGGCGTCGAGGCCTGATCCGCCCGCCGGCCCTGCCGGGCCTCCTCGCGGATCAACCGAGGGCGCCCGGAGCGACGGAATAGCACCACGCCCTGCTGACCTGGGTCAGATCGCCAGGTATTCGTGGCGCAGTTCGGTGTTCTCCAGCACTTCCTTTGCGGAACCGTCGAAGACCACCTGCCCGGTGTCCAGGATGATCGCCCGGTTCGCCAGCTTCAGCGCGCGGATCGCGTTCTGCTCCACCAGGACCGTGGTGATGCCCTGGGCCTTGATGACGTTCAGCGTCTTCTCGATCTCGTCCACGATCACCGGCGCGAGGCCCTCGTAGGGTTCGTCGAGAAGCAGAACCTTGATATCCCGGGCAAGTGCCCGCGCGATGGCCAGCATCTGCTGCTCGCCGCCCGAGAGCGTCACGCCCTCCTGCTTGCGCCGCTCGCCGAGCCGCGGGAACAGCTCGTAGAGCCGCTCCCGCGACCAGCCCACGGGCGGCACGATCTGCGCCAGCTGCAGGTTCTCCTCCACCGTCAGCCCGGGGATGATGCGCCGATCCTCCGGCACCAGCGCCATGCCGGCCACGGCTGCCTGATGCGCGCTCATCCGGTGAAGCGGCTGATGGTCGAGCCAGATCTCGCCCCCCGCGAGCCGTGGATTGCCGAGCCGCGCGATGGCGCGCAGGGTGGAGGTCTTGCCGGCCCCGTTGCGGCCCAGCAGTGCGAGGATCTCGCCCTCGTGCAGGTTCAGGCTGACGCCCTGCACGATGTAGCTTTCGCCGTAATAGGCGTGGATGTCCCAGACCGAGAGGAAGGCGGGCGCCGTCTCGGCATGGTTGGCGTTCGGATTGAACGGCTTGGTCATGGCTTTTCCCTCCCGCGCGCCGGTCAATGCGCTTCGCCCAGATAGGCTTCCTTGACCTTCGGATGGCCCTTGATCTTCTCCGGCTCGTCCTCGACCAGCGGCGTGCCCTGCGCGAGCACCGTGATCCGGTCCGCCAGCGAGAAGACCACCTCCATGTCATGCTCGATGATGACCATGGTGATGTCGCCACGCGCCTTGATCTCCTTCAGAAGCGCGATCGTGGCATTGGTGTCGGCCCGCGCCATGCCCGCCGTCGGCTCATCGAGCAGCAGCAGCTTCGGCCCCTGGGCAAGGCACATGGCCAGCTCCAGCCGCCGCTTGTCGCCGCGCGAGAGCGTGCCGGCATGGGCCGCGCGCTTCTCCCACATCTTCACGCCCTTCAGCATCGCCTCCGCCTGGGCGTTGATCTCCGCCTCATGCGCGACGGTTTCGAAGGCATGCAGGCGGTAGGCTCCGTCGCGCTTGGCGAAGCAGGGGATCAGCACGTTCTCCAGCACCGTCAGGTCGCCGAATATCTCGGGCGTCTGAAAGACGCGGCTGATGCCCATCTGGTTGATCTCATGCGGCTTCCTGCCCAGCACCGACTGGCCGGAGAACAGCACCGATCCCGTGTCCGGGATCAGCTTGCCGACCAGGCAGTTCAGCAGCGTCGACTTGCCCGCCCCGTTCGGCCCGATGATGGCGTGGACGGTGTTTTCCCGCACCGACAGGTTCACGTCCCCCAGCGCCTGCAGCCCGCCGAAGCGCTTGCCCACGCCCTTGACCTCGAGAATCCCCATCGCGCTCACTCCGCCGGTGCTTCGCTGGGCCGCGGCCCGTCATCCCGCCGCCTGCGGCGTGTCAGCCGCATCAGCCGGTTCCCGCCCTCGATCAGCCCGCCGGGCAGGAAGATGACGACCAGCATGAACAGAAGCCCCAGCGTCAGGTTCCATCCCTTGCCCATGAACGGGTGGAAGATCGTCACAAGCAGATCCTGCAGCCAGTGCGGGAAGACCGAGAACCAGCCCTGCAGCACATGGTCGTTGATCTTCGAGAAGATGTTCTCGAAATACTTGATGAATCCCGCGCCAAGGACCGGGCCCAGCATCGTCCCCGCGCCGCCGAGGATGGTCATCAGCACCACCTCGCCGGAGGCCGTCCACTGCATCCGGTCCGGCCCGGCGAGCGGGTCCATCGCCGCCATCAGCCCGCCGGCAAGCCCGGCATACATGCCGGAGATGACGAAGGCGGTCAGCATGTAGGGGCGGGTGTTCAGGCCGGTGTAGTTCAGCCGGTTCTGGTTCGACTTGACCGCCCTCAGCATCATCCCGAAGGGCGAGCGGAAGATGCGCAGCGCCAGATAGAACATCAGGACGGAGATCAGCCCGCAGACATAGTAGCCCGCATTGAACTGGAAGACCCGGCCGAGGAAATCCACCTTCCAGGTCTCGCTCATCGCCAGCCCGAAGATATTGGTCGGCGGCACGGAACCGGAGCTGCTCGCCGCATCCAGGATCCGCGGATCGCCCAGGTCGGGCTGCAGCCCGCTCTCGCCATTGGTGATCGGCGTCAGCACCGAATAGGCGAGGTTGTAGGACATCTGCGCGAAGGCCAGCGTCAGGATCGAGAAATAGATCCCCGAGCGGCGCAGCGAGACATAGCCGATCGCCAGCGCGAAGACCCCGCCCATGATCACCGCAAGGATGATGCCCGGGATGATGTTGAGGCTGAGCAGCTTGAACATCCAGAGCGCCGAATAACTCCCCACGCCCAGGAAGGCGGCATGGCCGAAGCTCAGGTAGCCGGTCAGCCCGAAGAGGATGTTGAACCCCACCGCGAAGATCGCGAAGATCGCGATACGCTGCATCAGGTCCGGGTAGCCCGCGTTGAACTGCGCCAGCCCCGAGTTTTCGGCAAAGGGGTTGAGCAGGACCGGCGCCGCCAGCGTCAGCGCCAGCACGACGGCCAGGAAGATCAGGTCTCTCTTGCCAAGGCCCAGCATTCAGTCCTCCATCACGCCGCGGCGGCCCATCAGCCCGCGCGGGCGTGTCAGCAGCACGACGATCGCGATCACGTAGATGATGATCTGGTCGATCCCGGGGATCAGGTCCTTCACCGCGTTCATCGAGCCGAAGCTTTCAAGGATCCCCAGCAGGAACCCGGCGGCGACCGCGCCCGGAAGGCTGCCCATCCCGCCGACCACGACGACGACGAAGGATAGCACCAGGAAGTCCATCCCCATGTGGTAGTTGGGAGAGTTGATCGGCGTGTACATCACGCCGGCGAGCCCCGCGACGGCAGCGGCCAGGCCGAACATGATGGTGAAGCGCCGGTCGATGTTGATGCCCAGAAGCCCCACCGTCTCGCGGTCCGCCATCCCGGCGCGCACGACCATGCCGAATGTGGTGAACTGCAGAAAGGCGAAGACGCCGCCGATGATGACCAGCGAGAACAGGAAATAGATCAGCCGCCAGGCCGGGTAGACGATGGTGTTGGCGGCAAAGCCCAGCATCGCGCCAAGGTCGAGCGCGCCGGCCAGCGCATGCGGCGCGGGCGTCGGGATCGGGTTGGCGCCGAAGACCTGCTTGACGATCTCCTGCAGCACGATCGCCAGGCCGAAGGTCACCAGGATCTGGTCGGCATGCGCGCGCTTGTAGAAATGCTTGATCAGCCCCCGCTCCATCACCACGCCGAGGATCACCATCACCGGAACCGCCAGCAGGATCGAGATCGGCACCGACCAGTCGAGGATCGCGGCGCCGGTGGCCTTGCCGAACCAGTGCTCGATATAGGGGGTGGAGACCTTCATCGGGTTGCCGAGGAAGTCCTTCTTCGTCGGGTCGAGCACGGTGAAGCTCAGATGCAGCAGGCGCTGCATGGTCACCGCGCAGAAGGCGCCGATCATGAACATCGCGCCATGCGCGAAATTGACCACGCCCAGCGTGCCGAAGATCAGCGTCAGCCCCAGCGCGATCAGCGCATAGGCGCTGCCCTTGTCGAGGCCGTTGAGCATTTGCAGAATGATTGCGTCCATATCCCCACCCGTCAGGGGGCAAGCCGCCGCTCGCCGCGAAACCGGAAATGGCCGGCCGGCGATCTCCGCCGGCCGGCCCCCTACTCAGGCCCTCGTTACGCGCCCGGGTTGCACTGGCCGAGATCTCCGCCCTTGAAGAACTCGTTGTCGGGCTCGTACATCACCTTTTCGACCGGTGTGATCTGCGCGACGTTCAGAAGGTCGTACTCGTTCTCCGGCTTCTCGTTGCCGGTCACGACCAGCACGTCCTTGAAGCACTGGTGGTCGGCGGCACGGTAGAGCGTCGGGCCGTTGCCGAGCCCGTCGAACTTGTAGCCTTCCAGCGCCTCGACGACGGAGCAGGGGTTGAAGCTCTTCGCCCGCGTCACCGCATCGGCGTAGAGAAGCGTCTGCACGTAGCAGGTCTGCGCCGCCTGGCTGGGCGGAACCCCGTATTCCTTGCCGTAGGATTGCACGAAGGCCTTGGTGCCCGCGTCCTGCAGCTTCCAGTTCCAGTTCGAGGACCCGGGGATGCCGGCAATGTTCTTGCCCGCGCCCTTGGCCATCAGCTCGGAGATCAGCGGCACGACGATCTCGAAGGTCTTGCCGTTGACCTGCTTGTCCTTCATGCCGAACTGCACCGCCTGGGTCAGCGAGTTCACCATGTTCCCGCCGTAATGGTTCAGGATCAGCACATCTGCGCCCGAACTGATTACCGGCGCGAGGTAGGACGAGAAGTCGGTCGCGGCGAGCGGCGTGCGCACGTCCGTGACCATCTGCCAGCCTTCCTTCTCCATGAAGGACTTCATCGAGGCGGCCTGGGTCCAGCCCCAGGTGTAGTCCGCCGTCAGCATGTAGAACTTCCGGTCCTTGCCGTACATGCTGGCCAGAACGGGCCCAAGTGCCGCCCCAGACATGTAGGCGTCGAAGAAGTGGCGGAAGCCGTTGCGCTTCTTGTCCTTGCCGGTGGTGTCGTTCGAATGCGTCAGGCCGGCCATGAAGATGATGCCGGCTTCCTGGCAGAGCGATTGCACCGCCACCGCCACGCCCGAGGACGACCCGCCGGAGATCATCAGGACGTTGTCCTTCTCGATCATCGACTTGGCCGAGGCCCGGGCGGCATCGGTCTTGGTCTGGGTGTCGCCGGTGACGAAGGCCACCTTCTTGCCCAGAAGGCCGGTGCCGTCGAGCACCTTGGACGAGAAGGTCGACAGCATCCCGCCGTCGCCCTCGCCGTTGATATGCTTCACGGCCAGCTGGAAGGCTTTCAGCTCGTCCGCGCCCTCGTCGGCATAGGGGCCCGATTGCGGCACGTTGAAGCCGAAGGTGACGGTGCTGCCTTTCGGTTCATTGGTGAAGGCGGAGGCCCGCGACGTGAAGATCGTTGGCAGGGCGAGCCCCGCAGCAGCCACCGAGCCTGTCTTCAGCAGACCTCGGCGGGTGAAATCCCTCTTGATCATGAATTTCCTCCCATGAGCTTTGCGTGACGCGCACTCCTCACCGCGCTTCACGGTCCCGTGATGGACCTTCAGATCATGCGATGAATGCGAAAATTTGGCAACAACCCTTTAAAAGTTAAGGATTTTTATGAAAATCTATAAACAATTTCCGGCGACAATCTGAAAACTAATTTTCTCGCGCCCGCAGAAGGCCATTGGATTCACAAGATTTTGATCTTGCGTGAGTGCCGCCGTGATCGCCTCCGGCGTCGGGGCGGGTCGGCGCGCACGGCCTCTCCGCCGGGCGTTGGCGGAGAGGTCGCCGAAAAGGAAACCGCCGCCGGGCAGCGCTCCGGCGGCGGTGTGATTCGGATTCTGCGGCGCTCAGGCGAGCGGCTTGCCCACCGGCAGGACGTCCCGCCCGAAGGTGTTCAGGAAGACCACATGGAACATCATGTACCAGGCGGCCAGCGCGCAGACGATCAGGTCCCAGGCCGCCAGCGTGCCGACATTCGCGATGCCCCAGACCGTGAGGTCCAGCCCGATGAAGCCCAGAAGCAGGGTCAGGAAGGTGAACCACATCGCCTTGGAGATCTTGAACGAGGCGATCCAGAGTCCGGCGGTGAACAGCGTCCAGCCGAACAGCAGGAAGCCGAGGTCATGGTCGGTCAGCTTCAGCATCCCGTCGCCCGAGGTGGAGCCCAGCAGATAGGCGCAGAGCGCGATCCAGAAGGCGCCGTAGCCGGAAAAGGCACAGAAGCCAAAGTTGTTGCCGGTCTTCTGCTCCTGGAAGCCCGCGATCAGCTGGGCGACGCCGCCGAAGACGAAGCCGATCCAGATCACCGGCGCGACGCCGATCCAGCCGAGGTTGTGGAACTGCAGCTCCATCGTCGTCATGCCGAAGCCGGCAAGGCCCACCACCGCGGGGTTGCCGAGCGCGGGGGCGAGCTGGGAATGCTCTGCGGTCGTATCGGTCACAGCCATATCGTTCCTATCCTTCAGTGTCGGCCGCGCGGGCCGTTCGGTTCCGGTTGCGCCGCCATCTGCGGCCGGGAGGGGATATGGACCTTCCCGCGGCGAGGCGCCGCGCGGGATCGGTTCGACGTCGGCATGAACTCCTCCCAGGGCCTGCTCGACGTGCCCGCCGCCTGGCCTCCTCCTGCCGTGCCGCGAGCTGTCGGATGCTGCCCTGATGGCGAAAAAAATTCAATAACTAATTGATAAGAAAGAGAAAAATAGTAAATCTTTGAACTAAAATCCGGAAAATTGTGTAAATATCCTTTTCGCAAGATATTTCTTTCCTTTGATTTCGTGGAGTTGGCCCGCTCTCACGCAAACGTGTTGCCTGCCGCGGAGGGCGGCTTCGGCGCACCATTTGCAGCTTTATCAAGGTCATGCGACGTCATGTCCCGGCCGCGGCAGACTGCTGGGCCGGCCATCCGGGCCGGGATCAGACTACGATCGCTTGCTCCGCCAGGCCCCCGGATGGCTTTGCCGGGCGCGCCCCGCGCAGCCCCTCATTTGCCCAGGGCGTAGCTGTGGCGAAGCTTGCCGGTGCGACCGTCGAAGACGAGGATCTTGCCCGACACCGTCACGATCGCCACCCACCCCTGGCCCTGCGTCACTGCGCTCGCCTGCTCTCCGGCGGGCAGGTGGATGTCCTTCGGCAGCACCAGATCGCCGCCCGAGGACGGGAAGCGGATGACAATCACCGCCACGACGATTATCAGCCCCGCAATCATGGTGGCCGTCAGCCCCACCACCAGCCGCCTCAGAAGGCGCAGGGTGGGGTCTCGGCTGATCGTGTCGTCCACCGGGGAGTCCTGCATGCCGCCCTCCGACCGCCTGGTCACCTTCCGGATCGGCCCCGTGCCGCCCGCGCGCCTTGATAAGGCGCTGGCCCGCGATGTGCCAGAGGAAGCCGCCCTCTCGCGCTCCCGCCTCGGCCGGCTCCTCGCCGAGGGTGCGGTGAGCGTCAACGGCGCGCCCGCCACCGACCCCCGCGCCCGAGCGGCGGAGGGGGACGAGATCGCCATCCGCCTCGGCCCCGCCACCGAGGTTGAGACGGTGGCGGAGGACATCCCCCTCGACATCGTGTTCGAGGATGACGAGCTGATCGTCCTGAACAAGCCCGCCGGCCTGACCGTCCACCCCGCGCCGGGGCAATGGACCGGCACGCTGGTCAACGCGCTGCTGCACCATTGCGGCGACACCCTGTCCGGCATCGGCGGCGAGAAGCGGCCGGGCATCGTCCACCGCATCGACAAGGACACCTCGGGCCTGCTCTTGGTGGCGAAATCCGACCGCGCCCACCACGGTCTCGCCGCCCAGTTCGAGAAGCACACGGTGGACCGCCACTACCTCGCCCTCGTTCACGGCATGCCCGACGCCGCAGATCCCCGCCTCGCAGGGCTGCGCGGCATCTCTTTCGAGGGTGGCGGGATCCTGAAGATCGCCACCCAGATCGCCCGCCACAAGACCGACCGGCAGCGCCAGGCGGTCACCTTCGAGGGGGGCCGCCACGCCGTCACCCGCGCCCGCGCCGCCGAAAGCTTCGGCGTACCCCCGGCGGCGAGCCTGCTCGACTGCTGGCTCGAAACGGGGCGCACGCATCAGATCCGGACCCATCTCGCCTATGCCGGCCACGGGCTGATCGGCGATCCGGTCTACGGTGGTCAGCGCCGCCTGCCGAAATCCATGGGCCCGGCGGTCGAGGCCGCGCGCGCCTTCCCGCGCCAGGCGCTCCACGCGGCCACGCTCGGCTTCGTCCACCCGGTCAGCGGCGAGGCGCTTTCCTTTGCCGCGCCCCTGCCGGCGGATATGGCGGATCTCGCCGCCAAACTTCGCGCCGCGGCCAGCGCCGCGCGGTAGGCGCAGGTAAGTTTCCCGTGAAGGGCGACGGTTTTCCGCCGCTCGCGCGTTGTACTATCGAAACGAGACGATGTGGCCTTGAACCGATCGGTTCGACTGCCTAGATGAGATCTGAACCGATCGGTTCGAAGTCGCCGATTGACAGTGTGGCCCGGCCAGGGAGGCCGGGCGGAAGGGGGACCAAGAATGACAAGCTATGCCAACCTCCCGGCACCCTCGCCCGAGCAGGGGCTGAACCGTTATCTGCAGGAAATCCGCAAGTTCCCGATGCTGGAACCGGAAGAGGAATACATGCTGGCCAAGCGCTGGGCCGACCATCAGGACGCCAGCGCTGCGCACCAGATGGTGACCTCGCACCTGCGCCTCGCCGCCAAGATCGCCATGGGCTACCGCGGCTACGGCCTGCCGCAGGCCGAGGTGATCTCGGAAGCCAACGTCGGCCTGATGCAGGCCGTCAAGCGCTTCGACCCGGAAAAGGGCTTCCGCCTCGCGACCTACGCGATGTGGTGGATTCGCGCCTCGATCCAGGAATACATCCTGCGGTCGTGGTCGCTGGTGAAGCTGGGCACGACGAGCGCCCAGAAGAAGCTGTTCTTCAACCTGCGCAAGGCCAAGGCGAAGCTCGGCGCGCTGGAGGAAGGGGACCTGCGGCCCGAGAACGTGGCCCAGATCGCCAAGGACCTGAGCGTTTCCGAAGATGAAGTCGTGGCGATGAACCGCCGGCTTTCGGGCGGCGACGCCTCTCTGAACGCCATGGTCGGCTCTGACGGCGACAGCGTCACGCAGTGGCAGGACTGGCTGGAAGACGAGGACGCCGATCAGGCCAATGATTATGCCGAGCGCGACGAACTGGAGGCCCGCCGTGGCCTTCTGGCCGAGGCGATGGACGTGCTGAACGAGCGCGAGCGCGAGATCCTGACCCAGCGCCGCCTTGTCGATCAGGCGGTGACGCTGGAGGATTTGTCGGAGAAATTCGGCGTCTCCCGCGAACGTATCCGCCAGATCGAGGTCCGCGCCTTCGAGAAGCTGCAAAAACGCATGCGCCAGCTGGCCGAGGCGAAAGGCATGATGGCCGAAGCCTGATCTTTCCTCCCCCGGACGGTCTCCGACCGGACTGGCCCCGGCCCGTTGGCAGACGGACCGGGGCCTTATTCGTTTGGGCGTAGGGTGCACATTGATCGCGCACTGCGACGCGCATCCTCACCACCCACCCCCGGCCCGAAACCGGGGGCGAAGCCGGCCGGGTCAGCGACCACCCGCGGACGGGCGCCGGCCCTCGTCACCGCCGCCCCCGGTGGACAGCCCCGCCGCCCCGCGTCACACTCGGCCCGTCCCGGCAGGAGGAGCCCGCGATGCCCGCAAGCAATCCCAGAACCCAGGCCTTCTTCGAAAAGCCGGACTGGCAGGCGGAGCTTGCCGCCCTGCGCGCCATCCTCCTCTCCCTCCCGCTCGAGGAAACCTTCAAATGGCGCGGCCCCTGCTACACCGCCCATGGGGGCAATATCGCCACGCTCTGGCGCTTCAAGGACGCCTGCGGCATCGGCCTTTTCAAGGGCGTCCTCGCCGAGGATCCGGAGGGCCTTCTGGTCGCGCTGGGCGAGAACTCCCGTTCCATGCGCGCGGTGAAATTCACCGGTCTCGCCGCGGTCCGGGACGCCGAGCCTGCGCTCAGGGCCCTGATCACCAGCGCCATCGCGGTCGAGCAGGCCGGCCTCAAGGTCGACATGCCCAAGGACGATCTCGAGATCCCCGAGGAGCTCCTTGCCCGGCTCGAGGAGGACCCCGCGCTCCAGACCGCCTTCGACGCGCTCACCCCGGGCCGGCGCCGCAGCCACATCCTCCATGTCGCGGGGGCCCGGCAATCGGCCACCCGCGCCGCGCGGGTGGAGAAATGCCGGCCCAAAATCCTCGCCGGCCGCGGCTTTCTCGACCGCTGAACCGACCCCCGTTTTCATTCCCGCCGCCGCGCACTAGGCTTCGCGCCAAGCAATGGAGGATAGCATGCCGAACACCGTCCGCTGGGGCATCCTCAGCGCCGCCAAGATCGCCCGCGAATGGCTCGCCCCGGCCATCCACATGTCTGACCGCGGCCGCCTGACCGCCGTCGCCAGCCGCACGCCGGGCAAGGCCGAGTCGCTCGCCGCCCGCTACGGCGACGTCACCATTCATCATGATTACGACGCGCTTCTGGCCGATCCGAACGTGGACGCGATCTACATCCCGCTGCCGAACGGCGCCCATGTCGAATGGACCGAGAAATGCCTCCGCGCCGGCAAGCACGTGCTCTGCGAGAAGCCGATCGCGCTGAAGGCGGGGGAGATCGACCACCTCATCAAGGTCCGGGACGAAACCGGCAAACACGCGGCAGAGGCCTTCATGGTCACCCACCACCCGCAATGGCACCGGGTCCGCGAGCTGATCGCGCGCGGCGAGATCGGCGAACTCCGCCAGGTCCAGGGCGGCTTCTCCTTCTTCAACGACGACCCGGCCAACATCCGCAATGACGCCTCCCAGGGCGGCGGGGCGCTGCGCGACATCGGCGTCTACCCCTCGGTGGTGACCCGCTTCGTGACCCTGCACGAGCCCACCGCCATCACCGCCTCGATCGACTGGGACCACGGCATCGACGCCACCGCCCGGGTCGCGGCCCAGTTCCCCGGCTTCGCGCTCGACTTCTACGTCTCGATGCGGATGCATCCCTACCAGTCCATGCTGTTTCACGGCGACAAGGGCTGGATCCGGGTCGCGACGCCCTTCAACGCGAAGCTCTACGGCGACGACGTGCTGGAGATCCGCGACCGCTCCGGCGCGACCCGGATCGAGCGTTTCCCGCTGGTGGACCAGTACACCGTCCAGATCGACGCGTTCAACGCGACGGTCCTCGACGGCGCGCCTTACGACTGCCCGCTGGAGTTCTCCCGCGGCAACCAGCGTATGATCGACATGATCTATGCCGCCGCCGGACGCCCCTGAAACGGCCGCACGTAAAAAGTGTATCTTGGATATAGAATGATCACACAAAGTTGATCTCGATCAAAGTCCGCCCGTCGAATCCGGGCAAAGAACTCTCCGCCCAAAGAAAGGAGAGTTCGGGATGTATGAAACGGTAACGCTTCTGGTTCTTGCCAATGAGGATCGGGTGCGCTTCCTTGAAAATCGAGGAGCCGGGCGGGGTTTGACGGATGTTTTCACCGTCACCCGCGCGGAACTGGAGGAGGCCCGGGAGGAGGAGGTCGGCCGCATCGCCGTCGGCGCTCCGCCCCATGTCTACGAAAGACGCACGCGGACGGAGGAGCGGCTGAGAGAGATCTTCGCCAGCGACCTGGCGGAGATCCTGGCCGAGCGGGCATGCTCCGCGCCCTTCGACCGGCTGGTCATCGCGGCCCCGCCGCGGGTGCTCTCGCTGCTGCGGGCGGCGCTTCCGCGCACAATGCGGCGGCGGCTGGTCTTCGATATCGAGCGCGACCTGATGGAGGTCCCGGCCGAAGGGCTGCCGGCCTTCTTCACCCGGGGCACGATGTTCTGACCGGGCGGTGGGCTCATGCCTCCGGCAGCATCCGGTCGAGGAGCCGCATCATGTTGCCCCCCATCACCTTTTCGATCACCGCCTCATCGAGGCCCGCTGCGAGCAGGGCCTCGGTGACCGCAGCCAGCTCGCTCACATCGAATGGCTCGGGCACCGCCCCGTCGAAATCCGACCCGAGCGACACCGCGTCCTCGCCCAGCAGCGCGACCGCCGCGCTGACCGCCCCGGCGATGCCGGCGGGCGAGGGGTCGCCGATCACCTCGGCCCAGTATCCGATCCCGGCCACCCCGCCGCGGGACATGATCTCGACCATCAGGTCGTCCGGGAAATTCCTGGGGCTTTGGCAATGCGAACAGATGCCGGTATGGCTGACCACCAGCGGCACATCGGTCATCGCCAGCACGTCGCGCGCGGTCTGCTCGCTCGAATGGGTTAGGTCGATGATGAACCCCCGCGCGACCAGCGCCCGGACCAGATCGCGGCCATAGTCCGTCAGCCCCGCCCGGCTTGCCCCGTGCAGCGATCCGCCCACCTCGGTATCGAGGAAATGGTGAAGCCCGATCAGCCGGAATCCGGCGTCCCAGAGCCGGTCGAGGTTCTCCAGCCGCCCCTCGAGCACATGCGCGCCTTCGGCGCCGAGGATCCCGCCCACCACCTGCGCCCCGGCCGCGCGTTCGGCCAGAAGCCGGGACAGATCGCCCCGCGTCCGCAGGATCCTCAGCCCCTCCGGCATCCGCCGGGCAAAGCGGTGCAGCCGCGCCGCCTGGTGCAGCCCGCGCGCGCAGAGACTGCCCCAGCTCCGCACCGGCCAGAGCTGCGCGATGGCCAGCGCCGTGATCCGGTCGCGCCCGAGGCGGAGGTTCTCTTCCACGTTCATGCCGGCTGGGACCTGGGTCACGGTGGTGAAGACCTGCACCGCTACATTGCCCTCGATCAGCCGGGGGATGTCGACATGCCCGCGCTTGCCGCGCTTCGTCAGGTCTCGGTTCCACAGCAGGCTGTCGCAATGCCAGTCGCCGATCACCAGCCGCGCATGCAGCGCCCGCGCGCGATCGGAGACCGGCCAAAGCCGATGCGGCAGCACCCGGTTCATCCCGGCCTCCGCGATCCCGGGCCCGAAGGCGAGAAACCCGGCCGTGGCGAGGACCAAAACTGCAAGGATACCGATCAGGATCATTCCGCCCTCATATCAGCTTGGGCCAAATATCCCACGGTGGTCCGGGGGCTGAAACCCCGGCCTAAACCCGGATCCTCTCCCCCGCCGCGTCGAACAGGAACTGCCGCGAGGCGTCCGGCGTCAGATGCACCACCTCGGCCACCTCGAAGCGGTGCTCTCCGAACAGCCGCACGGTCAGCAGCCCGTGCACATCGGTGTTGATATAGACGTTGGTCTCGCCGCCCAGATGCTCGACATGGCTGATCGTGCCCGGGATGCGCCCGGCCTCGCGGCTGATCTCCAGGTGTTCCGGCCGGATGCCCAGCGTCTCGCCCGTCTCCCCCAGCGCCGAGGCCTTCAGGAAGTTCATCTGCGGCGAGCCGATGAAGCCCGCGACGAAGGTGTTCGCGGGGTCGTTGTAAAGCTCCATCGGCGCGCCGACCTGGGCCACGCGGCCCGCGTTCAGCACCACGATCCGGTCGGCCAGCGTCATCGCCTCCACCTGGTCGTGGGTCACGTAGATCATGGTCGCCTTCAGCTCGCGGTGCAGCCGCGCGATTTCGATCCGCGTGTGCACCCGAAGCGCCGCGTCGAGGTTGGAAAGTGGCTCGTCGAACAGGAACAGCTTCGGCTTGCGCACGATCGCCCGCCCGATGGCGACCCGTTGCCGCTGCCCGCCCGACAGCTCCGACGGCCGCCGCTCCAGAAGCGGCTCCAGCGACAGCATGCCGGACGCCCGCGCCACCGCTTCGGCGATCTCCGCCTTCGCCTCGCCCGCCTGCTTCAGGGCAAGCCCCATGTTGTCGCGCACGGTCAGGTGGGGGTAGAGCGCGTAGCTCTGGAACACCATCGCGATCTCGCGCTTCGACGGGGGCGTCAGGTTCACCTTCGCCCCGTCGATCCTCACTTCGCCGGAGGTCACGTCCTCCAGCCCCGCGATCATCCTGAGCAGCGTGGACTTGCCGCAGCCCGACGGCCCGACGAAGACGCAGAATTCGCCATCGGCCACCTCGAGGTCGACCCCCTTGATGACATCGACGGGGCCGAAGGACTTCTGGACATTGGAAAGGTTCAGGGCGCCCATGGGGCCTCCTTCAGATTGACGGTCCGGCCGGAGCGGACGCTGGCATCGGCGGCGAGGCAGATCGCGAGCGAGGCGACCGCCTCCCGCATGTGCCGGCTCAGGTCGAGGTCCTCGGCGATGGCGCGCGCGACGAAAGCCGCCTCGCGCTCGCAGAGCTCCTGGTGGCCGGGCTCGTCGGCCATGGAGATATCCTCATCCGCCCCGCCCGCATGATGGACGCGCAGCAAGGATGTCTTGGTATGCGTCTCGATATCGTCCGAGCGCGCGCTCTCCGGCATCCGGATCGAGACAGCGCCCTTCGGCGAGACCACGTCCTTCACGAAAAAGGCGGTGTCCGACATCATCGGTCCCCAGCCCGCCTCGTACCAGCCGAGAGAGCCGTCCTCGAAGAGAACCTGGAAATGCCCGTAATTGTACATGTCGGGCGCGATCTCGTCGGTCATGCGCAGGCCCATGCCGCGCACCTCGACGGCCTCGCTGCCTGCGATCTGCAGCATCACGTCGACGTAATGCACCCCGCAGTCGACGATCGGCGGCGTCGTCTTCATCAGCGCCTTGTGGACCTCCCAGGTCGGCCCCTTGGACTGCTGGTTGAGGTTCAGCCGGAAGACGTATGGCCCGCCCATTGCCCGGGCCTCGGCGATCAGCCGCTGCCAGGAGGGGTGATGGCGCAGGATGTAGCCCACGACGACCTTCCGCCCCGTCCGTGCCGCGCAGTCGGCCACGCGGCGGGCGTCCTCCACCGTCGTCGCCAGTGGTTTCTCCACGAAGACATCCGCTCCCGACTCCATCGCCGCCACGGCGAAATCGGCGTGGCTGTCGGAATAGGTCGCGATCGAAACCAGGTTGGGCTTCAGCCGATCCAGTGCCTCGTGAAAATCCCGGCTCAGCGGGTAGGCATGAAGGGCGGGGTCCATCTCGGGCGCAGAGCGGTTGACCAGGCCCACGATCTCGAAGGCCGGGTTGTGGTGATAGGCCAGCGCATGGCTGCGCCCCATGTTGCCGAGACCTGCGACGAGCGTACGGATCATTTTACAGCTCCCGAGGTGATGCCGCGGATAAGTTGCCGCGAGAAGATGAGGTACAGGACCAGAACCGGGATGATGGCGAGCGAGAGCGAAGCCAGCACCGCGTTCCAGTCGGTCACGAACTGCCCCAGGAAAATCTGCGCGCCCAGCGTCACGGTCTTCACGCTTTCCGCGGGGGCGAGGATCAGCGGGAACCACAGGTCGTTCCAGATCGGGATCATCGAGAAGACCGCCACGGTCGCCATCGCGGGACGGACCAGCGGGATCACCAGCCGGAAGAAGATGCGGTATTCGCTCAGCCCGTCGATCCGCCCGGCGTTCTTCAGATCGTCCGAGACCGTCTTCATGAACTCCGCCAGAATGAAGACCGCCAGCGGGATCCCCTGCGCGGTATAGACCAGGATCAGCGCGAAAAGCGTGTTGACGAGGCCGGTCGCCACCATCAGCTGCAGGATCGCCACGGTGCCCAGCCGGATCGGGATCATGATCCCCAGCGCGAGGTAGAGCCCGGTCAGCGTATTGCCGCGGAACCGGTACTCCGACAGCGCGAAGGCCGCCATCGCCCCGAAGAGCAGGACGAAGACCAGCGAGACGACCGTAACGACAAGGCTGTTCCAGAAATATAGCGGGAAGTCCCCCTGTTGCAGCACCGTCTGGAAGCCGACCAGGCTGAAGGTCTCCGGCCCCGGCAGCTGCAGCGGATGCCCGAAGATCGCCCGCCGCGTCTTCAGCGCGTTGATGACGATGACGAAGACCGGGAAGAGCGCGATCACCGTATAGGTCAGCAGGATCGCATGGGCGGCGGCGGTGCGGGGCAGGGAGGTTCTTGCGCGGTTTGCCATGACGCAGCCCTCAGAACTGGTAGCGGCGCAGCCGCCGCTGGATGCCGAAGAGATAGACGCAGACCCCGGCAAGGATGATCGCGAACATCACGGTGGCGATCGTCGCCCCCATGTTCGGATCGCCGAGCTGCAGCTGGAAGCCGAAGAAGGTGCGGTAAAGGAAGGTGCCCAGGATGTCGGTCGAGAAATTCGGCCCCGCCAGCGCCCCCTGTGCCACGTAGACCAGGTCGAAAGCGTTGAAATTGCCCACGAAGGTCAGGATCGAGATGATCCCGATCGAGGGCAGGATCAGCGGCAGCTTGATCTTCCAGAACTGGCTCATGCCCGTGATCCCGTCCATCTCGGCGGCCTCTATCACCTCGTCGGGGATCGAGAGGAGCGCGGCATAGATCAGCATCATCGGGATGCCGATGAACTGCCAGACGGAGATCAGCGCGACGGTGGTCAGCGCGTAATGCGGATCGCCCAGCCAGGGCGCGAACCAGTGGCGCAGGCCCACCATCTTCAGCAGATCCGGCGCGATGCCCCACAGGGGCGACAGGATCAGCTTCCACACGAAGCCCACGATCACGAAGCTCAGGATCGTCGGCACGAAGATCGCCGTGCGATAGGCCGCGGCAAAGCGCAGCCGGGGCGAGAAGAGAAGGGCGGCGAGCGCGATCCCGATCGGGTTCTGCACCGCCATGTTGATGATGAAGAACCAGAAGTTGTTCGCCAGCGCGTTCCAGAAATGGCCCGACCAGTTCGGATCGCCGAAGAGCTTGTCGAAGTTGCCCAAGCCCACGAACTCGGTCGTCTTGCCCACCGCGCGGTAAAGCGACAGGTCGAGCGTGGCGAAAAGGGGCAGGATCATCACCAGCGTGTAGACCACCACCGCTGGCGCCAGGAACACGCCGATATGCCAGCGCACGGGTCTCCGCTCAGCCATTCCAACACCCTGTTCTTCTTGGGGGAAATACTCCGGGGGGGTGCGGGGGGCAGAGCCCCCCGCCTCGGCCGGGCCGTCAGGCCCGGCTTCCCGTCACTGCTGCGGCTTGTACCAGCTCGCCAGGTCCTTCTGCAGCCCCGCGGCCGCCGCTTCCGGCGTCTCGGTGCCGTTGATCACGTTGGCCGAGGCCGCCCAGAGCGCGTTCTCAAGGTTCGGCGTGCCACGCGACAGGATCTGGTAGGTGTAGCGCATGGTGGACTTGCAGTTCTGCCGCCAGCTCAGGAACTCGTTGGCCAGCGGATCCTTGATCGTGACCTTCGCGTTCGTCAGCGGGAAGAAGCCCGGCAGCGCGTTGCCGTAAAGCTCGGCGAATTGCTGCGAGCCGACCCATTTCAGGAAGGTCATCGCCGCCGCCTTGTGCTTGGAGGCCGCATTCAGCCCCATCGCATGGTCCGGCTGGTCGGAGATGTAGCACTGGTCCCCCGCCTTCGGCACCGGCGGCGGGAAGGCGCCCATCTTGAAGTCGGCCTGCTTCTCGAAGCCCGAGATCTCCCAGGAGCCGGCCGGATAGATCGCGGCGCGGCCGAGGGTGAACATGTTCTGGCTGTCGGGATAGGTCTGTGCCTTGAAGCCGTCGCCCATGTACTGGCCCCACTTGGCCAGCTGCTTGAAGGGCTCCACCCATTGCGGGTCGGTCAGCTTCTCGGTGCCGGCGATGATCGCCTTGCGGCCCTTCTCGCCCTGCCAGTAGTCCGGCCCGATATTCTCGTAGCCCATGGTCGCCGCTTCCCACTGGTCATGCGTGCCCATGGCGAGCGGGGTGTAGGTGCCGTCCTTCTTGATCTTGTCGAGATCTGCGTAGAATTCCGGCACGGTCTTCGGGACCGAGATGCCGAGCTTCTTGAAGGCGTCCTCGTTGTAGATGAAGCCGTGGATGACCGAGGCCATCGGCACGCAGAAGGTGTGCTTGCCGTCGTCGGTCTGCCAGGCGGCCTTCGCGACATCCGAGAAGTTCTTCATGATCGCCATGTCGGAAAGGTCCGCCAGCTGGCCCTTCTTGAAAAGCGCAAGCGAGGCGTCGAACGGCCGGCAGGTGATCAGGTCGCCCGCCGTGCCGGCGTCGAGCTTGGAGTTCAGCGCGGCGTTGTACTCGGTCGGGGCCGAGGGGCTGAACACCACCTTGATGTCCGGATGGGTCTTCTCGAAGGCCGGGATGATCGTCTTCTGCCAGACGGTCAGGTCGTCGTTGCGCCAGCTTTCGATCGTGATCGTGGTCGCGGCATAGGCCGAGGTGCTGGCCAGCAAAAGCCCGGCCAAGGCGAGGCTGATCGGTTTTTTCATACTTGTCGTCTCCCTGTTGCGGCCCCGAACCCTTGGGGCCTTTGGTTACAGTTTTCTCAACTCTTCCAGCGCGGGCCCCAGGTGCCCGCCATGCGCGGCCAGAAGCGTGTCGGCCATGACCGGCCCCGCTCCTGCGGCCAGAAGCACTGCGCGCTTCACCCCGCCCTCGCTTTCGTCGAGCGCGGCGCGCGCCTCTTTCTCGCCCGCCCCCGAGATCGCGGCGACGATCCGCGCCGCCCGGTCCCTGAGCTTGGCGTTATCGGCGCGGACGTTGACCATGTAGCCCTCGTGGACATGGCCCAGCCGCACCGCGATCCCGGTAGAGATCAGGTTGAGCGCGATCTTCTGCGCCGTGCCCGCCGCCATCCGGGTCGATCCGGCGATGACCTCGGGGCCGGTATCGACCAGCACCGCCACATCGGCGCAGGCCAGAAGCGGGCTGCCCTCCACGTTGGCAATGCCGATCACCTTCGCGCCCGCTGCCTGCGCCTTGCGGGCGATCGCCACAGTGTAAGGCGTGCCGCCAGAGGCCGAGACGCAGATCACCACGTCTCCCGGCCCCAGCCTGAGGCCGTGAAGATCCGCCTCGGCAAGGTCGATGTCGTCCTCGGTCGCGCCTTCGAGATGCAGCAGCGCCTCGCGTCCACCGGCCAGAAGCATCGGCGTGCGCGCGGGCGGAATTCCGAAGGTGCCGGAAAGTTCGAGGCAGTCGGCCAGCGCCATCAGGCCGGAGCTGCCCGCCCCGGCATAGGCCAGCCGCCCGGAGCCGCCGAGCGCCGCAGCCCCAAGCTCCACCGCCTGCGCCAGCGCGGGCAGGGCGTGCTCCAGCGCGCGGGCAGAACCGAGCTGGGCCTCGAACAGACGCTGCAACACCTCTTGCGGTGCGGCGACCTGCAGGCCCGCGGCGGCGGAATGTTGCTGCTCGGTGGTGGCGGCCATCCGAATCTCCCTTTGCGTCGATAATGCCAAACTAATACCAATATGCCAAATACTTTTGCAACTCGGTGTAAAAATAAGGAAAATCAGCATACTCTTGCGGAAAGGTATGCTTTTGGTATTATCTTTCGAGAAGGGAGTCGTCATGTCATTTCTTCTTGGCGTCGATGGAGGGGGGACAGGCTGCCGCGCCGCGGTGGCCGATGTGTCCGGCCGCCGTCTGGGCGAGGGCCAGGGCGGCTCCGCCAATATCGTGACCGATCCCGAAACCGCCCGAGCCAACATCCTCGCCGCCGTCGATCAGGCGCTCGCGGGGACCGGCGCGCGGATGGAAGATCTGCACGCCGTCCTCGGCCTCGCCGGCGCCAACCTTCCGGTCTACGCGGAGCGCCTCGCCAGAACGCTGCCTTTCGCCTCGGTCAGCATCCGCTCCGACGCGGTGATCTCGCTGAAGGGCGCCATCGGCGATGCCGACGGCGTGGTAGCGACGATCGGCACCGGCTCCGTCTTCGCCAGCCAGTCCGCGGGCCAGGTGACCCAGATCGGCGGCTGGGGTTTCCAGCTCGGCGACGAGGCCTCCGGCGCCTGGCTCGGCCGCGCGCTCCTCTCCCGCGCGCTCCACGCCCGCGACGGCCTGGCGGAAATGACGCCGCTCCTCGCCGCGCTCACCACCGAGATCGGCAGCCCCGAGGCGCTGGTCGAATTCGCCCGCACGGCCACGCCCGCCGATTACGCGCGCCACGCGCCCCGTCTCTTCGAGACGCGCGACCCGGCGGCGGCGGCGATCCTGGCAGAGGCTGACCTCTGGATCGCGCGGGCCATCGACCGCCTCGCGACAGGCCCCGCCACGCCCGTCACCTTCCTCGGCGGCCTCGGCCCCGGCTTCGCCCGCCGCCTCGAGACCCGCTACCGGAACCGGATTCATCCGGCTCTCGGCAACGCGCTTGACGGCGCGCTCCTCCTTGCGCGGCAGGGGGTGCCGGCATGAACGAACTCTTCGCCCCCGACGAATTCGACGAGGCGGGCCACGGCCCGCTCTACCGCCAGCTCTCCCGGCGGATCGCCGACGGCATCTCCTCCGGCCGCCTGCAACCCGGCGAGAGCCTGCCGCCCGAACGCGACCTCGCCGCGATGACCGGCCTTTCGCGCGTCACGGTCCGCAAGGCGGTGCAGGCGCTCGTCGCCTCCGGTCAGCTGATCCAGCGCCGCGGCTCGGGCACCTATGTCGCTCCGCGGGTGGAGCGGCTGGAGCAGGCGCTGTCGCTGCTGACTTCCTTCACCGAGGACATGCACCGCCGCGGCAAGGCCGCCCGCTCCGTCTGGCTCGACCGCTCGATCCATTCCCCGCGGCCGGACGAGGTGATGGTCCTCGGCCTCAAGGCGCATGACCGCGTCGCCCGCCTCGCCCGGGTCCGCCTCGCCGACGAGGTGCCGCTCGCCATCGAACGCGCCAGCCTGCCCGCCATCCTGCTTCCCGATCCGCAGGCGGTGGAGACCTCGCTTTACGAGGAACTCGGCCGCCTCGGCCACCGGCCCGTCCGCGCCGTGCAGCGCCTCTCAGCCGTCAACATCTCCCCCGCCGACGCGGGGCTGCTGGAAGTGCCCGCCGGATCCGCCTGTCTGCGGATCGAGCGCATCGCCTATCTCGCCACCGGCAAACCCGCCGAATACACCCTGTCGCTCTACCGGGGCGACGCCTATGACTTCGCCGCCGAGCTGCGCCTCGCCGGCGATGCCGAAGGAGCCGCGACATGACCACCCATATGCAGGCGGAGGTCGAGGAGATCCCCGCCGCCACCGCCCGTTTCCTCGCCGCCATGGGACCCGCCGCCGCCGAAGCCGGCGCCGCCATCCGCGCCCGGGGCCCGAGCCTCGTCGCCACCGTCGCGCGCGGCTCGTCGGATCACGCTGCGACCTATCTGAAATACGCCATCGAGCTTTCTGCCGGCCTGCCCGTCGCCTCCATCGGCCCCTCGGTTGCCTCGGTCTACCACCGCCGCCTGAAGCTCGACGGCGCCGTCTGCCTCGGCATCTCGCAATCCGGCAAAAGCCCGGACATCGTGGAAATGATGAAAAGCGCCGCCGATGCCGGGGCGCTGACCCTCGCGCTCACCAATGTCGCGGGATCGCCGCTCGCCGCCGCCGCGGGCCACGCCCTCTCGCTGGAGGCTGGCCCGGAAAAAAGCGTCGCCGCCACCAAGAGCTTCGTCACCTCCGTCGCCGCCGGGCTGCTTCTTCTCGCCGAATGGCAGCAGGACGCCGCGCTGAAAGCGGCGGTCGAGGCGCTCCCCGACGCCTTCACCCGGGCGCTCGCCTGCGACTGGTCGCCGCTCGCCGACCGGCTGGTGCGCGCCCAGTCGCTTTATGTCCTCGGCCGTGGCCCGGGCTTCGCCATCGCCAACGAGATGGCCCTGAAATGCAAGGAGACCTCGGGACTTCACGCCGAATCCTATTCCGCCGCCGAGGTGCTCCACGGCCCGGCCGCCATCGTGCAGGAACGCTTCCCGGTGCTTGCCCTCGGGGTCGAGGATGCGGCACTCCCCGGCGTCATCGCGACGGCAGAGCGGCTGGCGGGGCAGGGGGCCGATGTCTTCCTGACCGCCCCGGGCGCCAAAGCCCCGGTACGCGAACTGCCCTCCGTCACCGGCCTGCACCCGCTGGTCGCGCCGCTGGTCCTCGTGACCACCTTCTACGCCTTCATCGAGGCGCTCGCCCGCCGCCGCGGCTTCGATCCCGACAGCCCGCCGCATCTCAACAAGGTCACGGAGACGGTATGAGAACCATCCTCACCGGGGCGCGCCTGTTCGACGGGCGGACGCTGCACGACGGAATGGCGCTGGTGATCGAGTCCGGCCAGATCGCGGCGCTGCTGCCCGAGTCGGAGGCGCCCGAGGGCGCGTTGGAACGCCTTCCCGGTGGCATCCTCGCGCCCGGCCTCGTCGATCTGCAGGTCAACGGCGGCGGGGGCGTGATGCTGGGCGACGCCGCCTCGGTCGAGGGGATCGCGCGGATCTGCGCCGCCCACCGCCCGCTCGGCTCGCTCTACCTGACGCCGACGCTGATCACCGACCGGCCGGAGGTGACGGCCAGGGTCCTCGCCGCCGGCATCGCCGCCGCGCGCGAGGGCGTGCCGGGTTTCGCCGGGCTCCATATCGAGGGGCCGCATCTCGATCCCCGCCGCAAGGGCGCGCATGACCCGGCGCTGATCCGGCCGATGACGGGCGCGGACTTGGCGGCGCTCTGCCGCGCTGCGGCCGAGCTGCCGTCGCTGATGGTCACGCTCGCCCCCGAATCCGTGACGCCGGATCAGATCGCGGCACTGGCAGCGGCGGGCGTCGTCGTCAGCCTCGGCCACAGCGATACTGCGCTCGGCCCTGCCCGGGCCGCCTATGACGCCGGCGCCCGTTGCACCACGCATCTCTTCAACGCGATGAGTCAGCTCGGCAACCGCGAGCCGGGCCTTGTCGGCGCGGCGCTCGACACCGCCAACGCCTATGCCGGGCTGATCGCCGACGGGATCCATGTCGCGCCCGAGGTGCTACGCATCGCCTGCGCCGCCAAGCGTGGCGAGGACAGGCTGTTCCTCGTCACCGACGCGATGGCCCCGGCCGGGACGGACATGGCCGAGTTCACCCTCGGCGACCGCCCGATCTACCGCCGCGACGGCCGCCTGACGCTTGCCGACGGCACGCTTGCGGGTGCCGACGTCACGCTGCCCGCCGCGCTGAAGGTGATGGTGGAAAAGGTTGGCCTGCCGCTTGACGCCGCGCTGCGCATGGCCACCTCCACGCCTGCCGCCTGCATCGGGGCAGGGGAGCGCATCGGCCATCTCGCCCCCGGACGGGCGGCCGATCTCGTCCATCTCGACGACGCGCTGCAGCTCACCCGGACCTGGTCGGCGGGCGCGTAACCCGCGCTGCGCGCGGCGCCTCCGGCGGGAGTATTTGGGCCAGGAAGAAGCCCCGGACTTTTCCTTGCAAAATACTCTCGGGGGTGAGGCTGCAGGCCGAGGGGGCGGAAGCCCCCTGATCTGCCTAACGAAAAAGGGCGGGCCCAAAGGCCCGCCCCCGAAATCCCATGCCGAAAGGGATCAGCCCGCCGTCGCCGGCTCGCCCTTCGACTTGGCATAGATCAGCAGCGGCTTCGCCTCGGCGGCATTCACAGCCTCCTCGTTCACCACGACCTCCTCGACGCTGTCCATGCCCGGCAGTTCGAACATCGTGTCCAGGAGGATGTCCTCCATGATCGAACGCAGGCCACGCGCGCCGGTCTTGCGCTTGATCGCCCGCTTGGCGATGGCGCGCAGCGCGTCGTCGGTGAAGGTCAGCGCCACGCCCTCGATGTCGAAAAGCCTCTGGTACTGCTTCACCAGCGCGTTCTTCGGCTCGGTCAGGATCGTGACCAGCGCGTCCTCGTCGAGGTCGTTCAGCGTGGCGATGACGGGCAGACGGCCCACGAATTCCGGGATCAGCCCGAATTTCAGCAGATCCTCGGGTTCCAGCGAACGGAAGACCTCGCCCACGCCGCGGGTGTCGTTGTCCTTCACCTCGGCACCGAAACCGATCGAGGTGCCCTTGGAGCGCTGGGCGATGATCTTCTCCAGCCCCGCGAAGGCGCCGCCGCAGATGAACAGGATGTTCGTCGTGTCCACCTGCAGGAATTCCTGCTGCGGATGCTTCCGCCCGCCCTGCGGCGGCACGGAGGCGACGGTGCCCTCCATGATCTTCAGCAGCGCCTGCTGCACGCCCTCGCCCGAGACGTCCCGCGTGATCGACGGGTTGTCGGACTTGCGGGTGATCTTGTCGACCTCGTCGATGTAGACGATGCCCCGCTGGGCGCGCTCGACGTTGTATTCCGAGGCCTGCAGCAGTTTCAGGATGATGTTTTCCACGTCCTCGCCGACATAGCCGGCCTCGGTCAGCGTGGTCGCATCCGCCATTGTGAAGGGCACGTCGAGGATGCGCGCCAGCGTCTGGGCCAGCAGCGTCTTGCCGCAGCCGGTCGGCCCGATCAGCAGGATGTTCGACTTCGCAAGCTCGATATCCGCCGCCTTGGCCGCGTGGTTTAGCCGCTTGTAGTGGTTGTGCACCGCCACCGAGAGCACGCGCTTCGCATGCGCCTGGCCGATCACGTAATCGTCCAGCACCTTGCAGATGTCGCGCGGCGTCGGAACGCCGTCGGTCGCCTTCAGCCCGGAGGTCTTGGTCTCCTCCCGGATGATATCCATGCACAGCTCGACGCATTCGTCGCAAATGAAGACGGTCGGACCCGCGATCAGCTTGCGCACTTCATGCTGGCTCTTGCCGCAGAACGAGCAGTAGAGCGTGTTCTTGCTGTCGCTACCGGAATTGCCTGCCATCTCTCACCTCTGCGGTGCGCCTCCCGCCGGGAAGACTGCATCCCTTCTCATGGCCGCCTTTGGAAAAGTCTAGGACAGCCACAGAACCTTCACAATGCCAAATTTCCCACGTGGTTTTCCGGCTCACGCCGAATCCTCGTCGGCCTTGCCGCGGCTGTCCATCACCTCGTCGACCAGGCCCCAGGCCTTGGCTTCCTCGGCGGACATGAAGTTGTCGCGCTCCAGCGCCGCCTCGACCGCCTCCAGCGACTGCCCGGTATGGCGCTCGTAGATCGCGTTCAGCCGGTCCTTCAGCTTCTGCGTCTCGCGGGCGTGAATCATGATATCCGACGCCTGGCCTTGGTACCCGCCCGAGGGCTGGTGAACCATGATCCGGCTGTTCGGCAGGCTCATCCGCATCCCCTTCTCGCCCGCCGCAAGCAGCAGCGAGCCCATCGAGGCCGCCTGCCCGATGCAGAGCGTGGAGATCTTCGGCCGGATGTACTGCATCGTGTCGTAGATCGACAGGCCCGAGGTCACGACGCCGCCGGGGCTGTTGATATACATGGCGATTTCCTTCGACGGGTTCTCCGCCTCAAGGAACAGCAGCTGCGCCACGATCAGGCTCGCCATCCCGTCATGCACGGGGCCGGCCAGGAAGATGATCCGCTCCTTCAGCAGGCGCGAGTAGATGTCGTAGGCCCGCTCGCCGCGCGAGGTCTGTTCGACCACCATCGGGACGAGGGTATTCATGTAAAGATCGAAGGGGTCTTTCATTGCTCTCCGCCTCATCTCGAGTTGTCTAGCGCAAGCGCCTTGCCAGAGTCTTAGTTGTGCGCACCGGCGCCCGCAAGGCCACCCGGCCAATCGGCGGTCCGCGGGGCCCGGCGGAGAATTCGGCGGCAGGGCTGGACCTCGGGGCGCTCCCCGTGCATCCCTGTCGCAAAAGACGCAACAGAGAATGCCCGAGATGAACACAGCAGAGATCTTCAAGGCCCTCGGCCTGTCCCCCGAAACCCTCTCCGGCGGCACCCTTTCCGTGCGCTCGCCGATCGACGGCGCCGAGGTCGCCCGCCTTGCCGAGACCCCGGCGGCGGAGATGCCGGCGGTGATCGCCCGCGCTCAGGCCGCTTTCCGCGCATGGCGCGACGTGCCCGCCCCGCGGCGCGGAGAGCTGGTGCGCCTGCTCGGCGAGGAGCTTCGCGCCTCCAAGGAAGCGCTCGGCGCGCTGGTGACGCTGGAAGCCGGCAAAATCACCTCCGAAGGCCTCGGCGAGGTGCAGGAGATGATCGACATCTGCGATTTCGCCGTGGGCCTCTCGCGCCAGCTTTACGGTCTGACCATCGCCTCGGAACGGCCGGGCCACCGGATGATGGAAAGCTGGCACCCGATGGGGCCATGCGCCGTCATCACCGCCTTCAACTTCCCCGTCGCGGTCTGGTCCTGGAACACCGCGCTCGCGCTCGTCTGCGGCGATCCGGTGATCTGGAAACCCTCGGACAAGACGCCGCTGACCGCGCTTGCCTGCGCCAACATCCTCGCCCGTGCCATGGCCCGCTTCGGCGATGACGCGCCCGAGGGCTTGATGCAGGTCGTCATCGGCGGGGCGGAGATCGGCGCCGCGCTGACCGCCTCGAAGGATGTGCCCATCGTCTCCGCAACCGGCTCGACCCGGATGGGCCGCGCGGTCGGCCCGGTGGTGGCAGAGCGCTTCGGCCGTGCGATTCTCGAGCTTGGCGGCAACAACGCGATGATCGTCGCGCCCTCGGCCGATCTCGACATGGCGACGCGGGCCATCGTCTTCTCCGCCGTCGGCACGGCCGGGCAGCGCTGCACGTCGCTCCGCCGCCTGATCGTGCATCATTCGATCCGGGAGGAGCTGACCCGCCGGCTGGTGAAGGCCTATGCCACGCTCCCCATCGGCGATCCGCGGACCGCCGGAACGCTGGTTGGCCCGCTGATCGACGCCGCCGCGCGCGACCGCATGACGGCGGCGCTTGACCGTGCCCGCGCCGATGGCGCCACGGTTCACGGCGGCCGCCCCGTCACCTCCGGCGTGCCGGAAGGCGGGGCCTATGTCGAACCCGCGCTCGCCGAGATGCCCGGCCAGACCGAGGTCGTCTGCGAGGAGACCTTCGCCCCCATCCTCTACACTATCGGCTACGAGACGCTGGAGGAGGCGATCGCGCTTCAGAACGCCGTGCCGCAGGGGCTGTCCTCCTGCATCTTCACCCTCAATCTGCGCGAGGCGGAGGCCTTCCTGTCCTCCGCCGGATCCGACTGCGGCATCGCCAACGTCAACATCGGTCCTTCGGGGGCGGAGATCGGCGGCGCCTTCGGCGGCGAGAAGGAAACCGGCGGCGGGCGCGAATCCGGCTCCGACGCCTGGAAGGGCTACATGCGCCGCGCGACCAACACGGTGAACTACTCCGCCCAGCTGCCGCTGGCGCAGGGCGTGAAGTTCGACATCTGACCGGTCCTCGCCCGGGCCGCTGGCCCGGGCGTTCGTCCCGGCAACCCTTCACCGCAGGGTTGCCGGATCGGGCCTCACCATCCGTGGCGCGTTGTTGCCACGGAGGCCGGGCCTAGCTCTTCTTCGCCGCAGGCTTGCGCGCCGCGGGTTTTGCCGCGGGCTTTTTCGGCGCGGGCTTGGCCTTGGCTGCCGCTGGCTTGGCTGCCTCGGGCTTGGCCGCTGCGGGTTTGGCTGTCGCGCGCTTTGGCTTGGCGGGTTTTTCCGCATCCACCTCGGCCCTCGCGCGGTGCCAATGCTCCTGGTCCCGGCCATGCGGCCGGCCCTCGGCCTCCCAGATCTCATAGGCCTTGCGGGAAACCTTCGGATCGTCCTTGCTCATGGTCCATCCTTTCCCTGTCGCTTGTCTGCCCCCCGATCATAGCCGATCCGGCGCGAATTTCGACGCTCACGCATATGTCAGCCCGCGCGTGCGCCCCGGATTTCCTGTCTGGAAATATCCTGCGGGGGCGCGGGGGTGCAAAACCCCCGCTCTTGGCGCCACCGAAACCCGCGTCCGTTGCGGTGCCAAAACGGTGCAAAAGCGGTGCTTTTACGGTATTTGCTTTTCCCAGCATTCCCAAACGCTTGCGCCCCGCGCACCGGCAAGTACCGCAGCAGCGCAGAATTCCCCCTCGGCCCCCCGTCGCCGCTTCCCGCCCGCTGTCCCCGGAAGCACTGGACCTCGGCGCGGCGATGGTCCATATGAGGCCAAACCACCCCGGAGGTTTTTTCGATGGAATTCCTGAAGCGGCTCCTGACCTGGTGGAACGGCCAGACGCTCGGCACGCAGATTTTCACCTGGCGCCACGGCGTCAAGGTCGGCGAGGACGGCGAAGGCAATGTCTTCTACGAGTCCCGCGACGGCAAGCGCCGCTGGGTGATCTACAACGGCGAGGCGGAAGCCTCCCGCGTGTCCGCCGACTGGCATGGCTGGCTGCATTTCACCTGGGACCAGCCGCCCTCGAAGCAGCCGATCGCCCATAAGAAATGGGAAAAACCGCACCAGGAGAACCTGACCGGCACCATGCTCGCCTATGTGCCGCCGGGGTCCATCCGCCGCGAGCAGCCGGCCGAGCGGCGGGATTACGAGGCCTGGCAGCCGGAGTGAACTGATGTCCGAAAACGCCGCCGAAGTGGTCGTTGGCGGGGTGGTCCTGGCCGCCGCCGTTGCCTTCGTGCTCTTCGCGGCGCAGGCCACGGGCTATGCCAAGAGCCAGGGTGACACCTATCCGCTGATCGCCTCCTTCCGTTCGGTACAGGGCATCAGCGTCGGCACCGACGTTCGCCTCGCCGGCATCAAGGTCGGCACCATCACCTCGCTGAAACTCGACCCCAAAACCTATTTCGCCGACGCCACCATCGCGGTGAAGAAGGGCCTCGAACTTCCGACCGACAGCGCCATCCTGATCTCGCAGGAAAGCCTCCTCGGCGGCGATTACGTCGAGATCGTCCCCGGCGGCGCCCCGGGCAACCTGAAGCCCGGCGACCGGATTCTGGACACGCAGGGCTCGGTCAGCCTGATCTCGCTTCTGATGAAATTCGTTGGCGGCCAAGGCGGTGGCTCGAAAAGCTCAAGCGGCGCCGCGGCCACGTCGGGCACCGGTTCGCCATGAGAACGGCCCCCGTCTTTGCGGTGATCCTTGGCTCGGTGGCCTGGCTCGCCGGCCCCGCGAGCGCACAGACTGCCGGCGACGGCACGCAGGGCGGCGTGATCCAGATGCAGCCGCTTAACGCGCTGAAGCCGCAGGCCGTCGCGCCGGGTGCAGGCACGGGAACGGCCCAGCCCGGGCTCGGGCAGACCCAGCCGGTGACGCCGGGCCAGGCGCCCCTCGGGCAGAACCAGGGTGGGCTGGGCCTCAACAGCCTCGGCCTCGGCGCGGACCAGGGAGTCCCGGCGCAGGGGACGGCTGGCCAAGGCACAGCAGGTCAAGGCACGGCGGGTCAGGGTACCGCAGGCCAGGGCACGGCGGGCCAGACTGACAGCAGCGCGCCGGCCCCGTCGGTCCCTGGCCAGACCACCACCACCACGACCACCACCCAGGTCGCCGAGGCGAAGGGCGCGGTGGTGCGCTGGCTCGACAAGATCTCCGGCGACGTGGTCGACGTGACGCTGATGGATGGGCAGAGCAAGACCGAGGGGCGGCTGACCATCACGCTCGCCGATTGCCGCTACCCGGTAAACGATCCGGCCTCCGACGCCTTTGCCTACCTGACGATCCACGACAAGGCGGTCTCCGCCCCGATCTTCAAGGGCTGGATGATTGCCTCAAGCCCGGCGCTCAACCCGCTCGATTCGGCGCGTTACGATGTCTGGGTGCTGCACTGCACCACGTCCTGAGGCGCGGACACCGGCCCCGGCGCGTCGAAATCGCCCCGCCCACGCAGCGCCTTGGCGAGCCGCCTGCGATAGTCCATCCGCGGGATCTCCACCCCGCCGAGGGAGGCGAGATGCGACGTCAGGAACTGCGTGTCGAAAAGCGTGAAATTTCCGCGTTTTAGCCGGTCGACCAGATAGGCCAGCGCGACCTTGGAGGCGTCGGTCCTGCGCGAGAACATGCTCTCGCCGAAGAACGCCGCGCCAAGCGTGACCCCATATACCCCGCCTACCAGCGCGTCCCCCTCCCAGACCTCGACGGAGGCCGCGAAGCCACGCTCGTGAAGCGCGAGGTAGAGTGCCCGGATCGGTGCGTTGATCCAGGTCTCCGGACGGTCGGCGCACGCGTCGACGACCGCCGCAAATGCGGTGTTCACGCTGACGCGGAACTGGCCCGAGAGGATCCGCCGCCTAAGCGAGCGCGAGATGTGGAACCCGTCGAGAGGGATGATGCCGCGGTGATGGGGATCGACCCAGTGCAGTTCCGGATCGTCGCGACTCTCTGCCATCGGGAAGATCCCGGCGGCATAGGCCTGCAGCAAAAGCTCGGGCGTGATCTCCTCGGTCACGGATGTCGCCCCGCCTGGGCGCCCCGCGCCATTGGCGAAGGGCGGGTCTGTGCCTCGATCCGCCGGGCCGGGCCGCGGGGGCCTAGCCGTAGGTGGCAGCGAGCCATTTCTCCAGCCAGTGGATGTTGTAGTTGCCGGTCTGGATGTCGGGCTCGTCCAGCAGCGCGTCGAAGAGCGGCACCGTGGTCTCGATCCCGTCGATGATCAGCTCGCCGAGCGCGCGGCGGAGCCGGGCCAGCGCCTCCGGCCGGTCGCGGCCGTGAACGATGAGCTTGCCGATCAGGCTGTCGTAATAGGGCGGGATCGAATAGCCGCCATAGAGCGCTGAATCCATCCGCACGCCAAGCCCGCCGGGGGCATGGAACATCTTCACCTTGCCGGGGCGGGGGGCGAATTCGGGGATCTTCTCGGCGTTGATCCGCACCTCGATGGCGTGGCCGTTGATCTCCAGCTCATCTTGCGTGAAGGACATCGGAAGCCCCGCCGCCACGCGGATCTGCTCGCGCACTAGGTCGACGCCAAAGATCGCCTCGGTTACCGGGTGTTCCACCTGCAGGCGCGTGTTCATCTCGATGAAATAGAACTCGCCATCCTCGAACAGAAACTCGATCGTACCGGCACCGATGTAGTTGATGCTGCCGACCGCGTCCGCGCAGATCTTACCGATCCGGGCGCGCTGCTCGGGGGTGATGACGGGGCCGGGGGCCTCCTCGAACACCTTCTGGTGACGGCGCTGCAGCGAGCAGTCCCGTTCGCCCAGGTAGACCGCATTGCCCTTGCCGTCGCCGAAGACCTGGATCTCGATATGCCGCGGCTTCTCGAGGTATTTCTCGATATAGACCTCGTCATTGCCGAAGGCGGCCTTGGCTTCGGAGCGCGCGGTGCGGAAGGCGGTTTCCAGCTCCGCCGCATTGCGGGCGAGCTTCATGCCGCGCCCGCCGCCACCTGCCGTGGCCTTGACGAGCACCGGGTAGCCGAAGCTCTCGCCCACTTTCAGCGCCGCGGCCATATCAGGCACGCCGCCCTCGGAACCGGGCACCACCGGGATGCCGAGCGCCTTGGCGGTTTCCTTGGCGGTGATCTTGTCGCCCATGACGCGGATGTGTTCCGCGGTCGGGCCGATGAAGGTGATGCCGTGGTCCTCGAGCACCTGAACGAAGCTGGCGTTCTCGGAGAGGAAGCCATAGCCCGGGTGGATCGCTTCGGCGCCCGAGATTTCGCAGGCGGAGACGATCGCGGGGATCGACAGATAGCTCTGCGCCGATGAGTTCGGCCCGATGCAGACCGATTCGTCGGCCATGCGGACATGCATTGCGTCGGAGTCGGCCGTGGAATGGACGGCGACCGATTTGATCCCCATCTCGCGGCAGGCCCGGATGACGCGGAGCGCGATCTCGCCGCGGTTAGCGATCAGGATCTTCTCGAACATCGCGAAGCCCTTATTCGATAATCATCAGCGGCGCGCCATATTCGATGGGGCTGCCGTCCTCCACCAGGATGCGCTTGACCGTGCCCGACTTCGGCGCCGGGATGTGGTTCATCGTCTTCATCGCTTCGATGATAAGCAAGGTCTGGCCTTCGGAGACCTGCGCGCCGACGGAGACGAAGGGCGCGGCGCCCGGCTCGGCGGCCATATAGGCCGTGCCCACCATGGGCGAGGTCACGGCACCCGGATGCTGGGCGGGGTCCTCGACACTGGGTGCCGCTGCGGCCGGGGCCGCCGCCACGGCGGGGGCGGCCATCGGCGCCGCGGCAACGGCGGGCGCGGCCACGCTCACAACCTGGGTCTGGCGCGAAACGCGCACGTTCAGGCTGTCGTTCTCGCCGTATTCGCGCTTCACCGTCAGCTCGGTGAGTTCGTTTTTATGGAGAAGCTCGGCGAGGGCCTGGATGAAGGCCACATCCTGTTCGTGGGGTTCGTTGGTCATACTGTCCTCGATCACTCCCTTGCCCGTCTCGCACGGGTCTGCATGAGTGGGCCGCTTATACGCCAGCTGTCCGGGGGTGAAAAGCACCCCATTTCCCCAATCTTTCCCCGGGGGAGGCCGGATCCATGGGTTTCGGCGCAAGGAAAGGTCTCCCGGCGGTCGGATTTTGAAACTTTACCATTTGATAAAAAAATGGACCTGTGGCAGCCTTCCTGAAAACAAACGTCCCAACAGGAGAGCTCCACCTTGTCCAACACCCCTCTGACACCCGGCGTGGTGCCGGGGCGTCTGGCCGCCTCGGCGCTGGCGGAGAATTTTTCAGACATCGCCCCGCCGCTTGATCGCCACGAGGCGCAGGTCGCCGCGGACCGCTGCTATTTCTGCTACGACGCACCCTGCACGGTAGCTTGCCCGACCTCGATCGATATCCCGCTTTTCATCCGGCAGATCGCGACCGGCACGGCCGAGGCGGCGGGGCGGACGATCCTCTCCCAGAACATCCTTGGTGGCATGTGCGCCCGCGTCTGCCCGACCGAGACGCTCTGCGAGGAGGTCTGCGTCCGCGAGACGGCCGAGGGAAAGCCGGTAGAAATCGGCCGCCTGCAGCGCTTCGCGACCGACGTGGTGATGGCCAAGGGGGGGCACCCCTTCGCGCGGGCGGCTGCGACCGGCAAGCGGATCGCCGTGGTCGGCGCGGGGCCGGCGGGGCTTTCCTGCGCGCATCGCCTCGCCATGCTCGGCCATGATGTGGTGCTCTTCGACGGGCGGCCGAAGGCCGGCGGGCTCAACGAATTCGGCATCGCCGCCTACAAGGCGGTGGAAGGCTTCGCGCAGGCAGAGGTCGATTGGCTGCTGCACATCGGCGGCATAGAGGTCGAGACCGGAAAGCGCCTCGGCCGGGACCTTACGCTCGAGGCGCTGAAGGCGGAATTCGACGCGGTCTTCCTCGGCATCGGCCTTGCGGGCGTCAATGCGCTTCGCGCCGAGGGCGAGGGGCGGGCACAGGTCCGTGACGCGGTCGATTTCATCGCCGATCTGCGCCAGACGGCCGACCTCGGCGCGCTCGCGGTGGGCCGTGACGTGGTGGTGATCGGTGGCGGCATGACTGCGGTCGATGCCGCGGTGCAGTCGAAGCTGCTCGGTGCCGAGACAGTGACGATCGTCTACCGCCGCGGCGCGGACCGGATGGGCGCCTCGGGCTACGAGCGTGAGCTGGCGGCCTCCAAGGGGGTGCGGATCCTGACCAATGCCACGCCGATCCGTGTCCATGGCGGCGATACGGTCGAATCGGTCGAATTCGCCTATACCGAAGACGGGCCGGGCGGGCTGACGCTTTCGTCCGAGACCTTCCGGCTGAAGGCCGACCAGGTCTTCAAGGCTATCGGGCAGAAGCTGGACGGAGCGCCGGAGGCGTTGAAGATCGAGGGCGGGAAGATCGCGACCGACGCGGCGGGCCGCACCTCGGTTGCCGGGGTCTGGGCGGGCGGTGATTGCGCGCTTGGCGGCGACGACCTCACGGTGACCGCGGTCGCGCAGGGGCGCGACGCGGCACTCGACATTCATGCGGCCCTGGTGGGCTGAAGGAGGCGGACATGGCCGATCTTTCTTCGAATTTCGTCGGGATCAAATCTCCCAACCCGTTCTGGCTGGCCTCCGCGCCGCCGACCGACAAGGAATACAACGTCCGCCGCGCCTACGAGGCCGGCTGGGGCGGTGTGGTCTGGAAGACGCTGGGCGAAGCGGGGCCGCCGATCGTCAACGTCAACGGCCCGCGCTACGGCGCGATCTGGGGCGCGGACCGCCGCCTTCTTGGCCTCAACAACATAGAGCTGATCACCGATCGGCCCCTCGAGGTAAACCTGCGTGAGATCAAGCAGGTGAAGCGCGACTACCCGGACCGGGCGCTGGTCGTCTCGCTCATGGTGCCCTGCGAGGAGGCCGCGTGGAAGGCGATCCTGCCGCTGGTCGAGGAGACAGGCACCGACGGGGTCGAGCTGAACTTCGGCTGCCCGCACGGGATGAGCGAGCGCGGCATGGGATCGGCCGTAGGGCAGGTGCCGGAATATATCGAGATGGTGACGCGCTGGGTGAAGCAGAACTCCCGCATGCCCTGCATCGTGAAGCTCACGCCGAACATCACCGATATCCGCAAGCCCGCCGAGGCGGCGAAGCGCGGCGGTGCCGATGCGGTGAGCCTGATCAACACGATCAACTCGATCACCTCGGTAAACCTCGACAGCTTCTCGCCCGAGCCGTCGATCGACGGCAAGGGCGCGCACGGCGGCTATTGCGGACCTGCGGTGAAGCCGATCGCGCTCTCCATGGTCTCCGAGATCGCGCGCGGCGAGGCGACGCGCGGCCTGCCGATCTCGGGCATCGGCGGGGTGACAACCTGGCGCGACGCGGCGGAGTTCATGGCGCTCGGCGCGGGCAATGTGCAGGTCTGCACCGCGGCGATGACCTACGGATTCAAGGTCGTGCAGGAGATGATCTCCGGCCTCTCCGAATACCTCGACGATAAGGGCATCGCGCTGTCCGACCTCGTCGGCCGGGCGGTGCCGAACGTGACGGACTGGCAGTACCTGAACCTCAACTACGTCACAAAGGCGCGGATCGATCCGGCATCCTGCATCAAATGCGGGCGGTGTTATGCGGCTTGCGAGGATACCTCGCACCAGGCGATTCTGATGAAGGAGGGTCGGGTTTTCGAGGTCGACGACAGCGAATGCGTGGCCTGCAACCTTTGTATCGACGTCTGTCCGGTTGAGGGCTGCATCACGATGGAACCCTTGGCCAAGGGCGCGACCGATCCGCGGACGGGTGCTGTGGTCGGCGATTACGCCAACTGGACGACCCATCCGAACAACCCGATGGCCCGGGCAGCCGAATAGGCTATCGGTCGGCCGCGTCCAGGCAGGCCCGCAGCCGTGCGGGCCCGCCCAGCTTGTCTAGCGCAGCGGCCCCGGCCGCGGCGATCCGGGCCGGCGTATAGGGCCGCGAGATCCGTGCGCCCGGCATCACGAAGGTGAAGGCGCGGGGCAGGGCGAGCCGGCGAGCCTCAGCCCGGGTCCGAGGCAAGGCGGTCTGGCCGAGAAGCGCCATGTTAAGCGCGACGGACCCTTCGCCCAGGCCGCGCTGCGGGCCGGTGTCACCGACCATGGCATAGACCATCCGCCCGTTGGCCGGGTTCACCACCACTGCGAGATCGCCGAGCCCCATCCCCCGTGCGGCAAGGCGCGATCCGCCGGGGACGATGATGAAGGGCAGGCTTAGCGCGTTCAGGTAGCGCCGCTGGTCGCAGCGGCCAAGCCCGGGGTTGGCCGCGCGGCTGGTGGTGGAGACCATGGCACCGGCATCGGGGCCTGCGGTCTGCAGGCAGGGCCGGTGCGCTTCGGGGCCCTGGTCTGCCGGGGTTGCGGCGCCGTAGAAATCGATCTGAGGCGCGGCAGGGGACCAGCCAGCATCCCGCGCCCTGCGGAAGAGGCCGATCAGTCGGGAACATTGACGGTAATCCACCGTCTCTCCCGCGGCTGTCCGCGCGTTCACCGCGTCGCAGACGGTATTGATGGCGCGGCCCTGCTTGCCCCAGGGGTCTCGCGGATCATAGGCATTGGGCGCGCCATCGGTGTTGACCGCGTAATCGGTCGAGAAGGCCAGCACGCCCGGCCCGGCGAGAACCTGTCGCCGGCCGTGGAACGTGTCATGGATAAAGCGGACCGGAAGATCGCAGCGCGCGCCTTTCGCAGGTCCGAGCAGGCCGACCGGGATCTGCCCCGCGGGCGCGGAAGCGGGCATGGACCCGCCGGACGGGCCGAAACTCTGTTGCGGGGCGCAGGCGGCAAGCAGGATTGGAAACAGTCAGGGCGTCCAAAGACGAAAGCGCATCGGATGGCCCTTTCCAACTGAGGAACACGCTTGCGGGGCGGCAATGTAGCACGGATCGCGGCGAATTAGGTGAAGCGGGAGGGCGCGGGCCCTTGCCCTTCTGGCGGGCCCGGCCCTCGGCCCGCCAGCCACGGCCCACGCCCCGACGCGATGGTGAGCGCGAGGCCCCGGATCAGGCCGGCGCGCCCGGCGCCACGTCAGGACTGGTGGTCGAATGTGGGGCCGGGATCGGGGCGTTCGCCGCCAGATCGGGGGCGGCGGTCGCGCGCGCCACCTCGGCGCTGGCCGGTCCCCACGCAGGCCCTGAACCGGCTCCCTTAGCTTCCGTCCCGACGCCCGGCGCGACCGCATGCGGCTGGTGCGTGGCCGAGGCCTGCGCCGCCGAAAGGCCTGCGGAAGCCCCCGGATCCGCGGCCGAAAGCGCCTGGACCTGGGCGTAACCCTCGGCGTTCAGCCGGGCGAGCAGGTTCTGGAGATAGGCGTCCAGCTCCAGTGGGGTGGTGGTGAAGGTGGGCGGCGGGCCGGTCGGCGTGTTCAGATCCGGCTGGTGGGCCTGGGCGCTGCCGGGGCTCGTGGCCGGGGCTAGCGGGGCCGCGATGGGCGCGGCCGTGGCGGGCAGGGCCGCAGCGGTACCCACGCCATCGCGCGCATCGCGCCGAGTGGTCCCGGCGGCCGGGCGGCCCGTGGTGGTCATGGCGGTGCCGACGTCCCCGTCTCGCGCGGTCGCGCTGACCGGCCAGACCGAGGTAACGGGCGACAGATTCCCGATATCCATGATGCTGCCTTTCGGAAGGGCTCAGACATCCTTGCGTCTAGAAACCTAGACCCCGGGCCTTTCCAGTCGATTAACGCGCGCCCGGCCCCGGCGGGGCAAGGGCGGCGCGGTAGAGATGGGACAGAAACCGCTCCGCCTCGTCATAAGGCGCGTCGCCGCTCTGCCCGAGGACGCGATGCACCTGAATGTCGAAGTCCGCGTAATGCTGGGTCGTCGCCCAGATCGAGAACATCAAGTGATAGGGATCGATGTCCGCCAACCTCCCGGCGGCGCTCCAGCCACGGATCAGCGCTGCCTTCTCGTCCACCAGCGCCTTCAGATCCTGCTCGATCATGTCGAGGATGCGCGGGGCGCCCTGCAGGATCTCGTTGGCGAAAAGCCGGCTTTCCCGCGGGTAGAGGCGGCTCATCTCAAGCTTGCGGCGGACGTAGGCGAGGATCTCCTCCACCGGCTCGCCCTCCGGATCGAGCGCGCGTAGGGGATCGAGCCAGGTGTCCAGCAGTCCCGAGAGAAGCGTGACGTGCATCGCCTCCTTCGACGGGAAGTAATAAAGCAGGTTCGGCTTTGACAGCCCCGCCCGCTCGGCGATCTGGTCGAGCGTCGCGCCTCGGAAGCCATATTGGGAAAAGACATCGAGCGCGGCGTCCAGGATCACCTCGGAATTCCGCGCCTGGATGCGGGTGCGCGCCCGCGGTGCCGCCATGGCCTGTCTCCCCCCGCCGATCTTCCTTGCAAAGTGCTCAGGCTTCGCCTTGACTGCCTTTTGACCTTTGGTAGCCTGCCGCTGACCAATTGGTCAAACATTCATTCATCCGCCGCCAGCGGGACCGCGAAGGCCGGGGCGTGCAAGACGGGGGAGAAGGGCCATGGCGCTCGACCGCAAGCCGGCACCGAACGATCTGGACGCGTTCTGGATGCCGTTCACTGCGAACCGGCAGTTCAAGAAGGCGCCGCGAATGCTCGTCGCCGCGAAGGACATGCATTACACCACCGCTGACGGCCGGCAGGTGCTGGACGGGACGGCGGGCCTGTGGTGCTGCAACGCCGGCCATTGCCGCCCGAAGATCACCGAGGCGGTACAGAAGCAGGTGGCCGAACTCGACTACGCCCCCGCCTTCCAGATGGGCCATCCGATCGCCTTCGAACTCGCCAACCGCATCGTCGAGATCGCCCCGGACGGGATCGAGCACGTATTCTACACCAACTCGGGCTCCGAGTCGGTGGAGACGGCCCTGAAGCTTGCCATCGCCTATCACCGCGCCCGCGGCGAGGGCACGCGGACCCGGCTGATCGGGCGCGAGCGGGGGTATCACGGCGTCAACTTCGGCGGCATCTCGGTCGGCGGGATCGTCAACAACCGCCGCCATTTCGGCACGCTGCTGACCGGTGTCGACCATCTGCCCCACACCCATCTGCCGGGCCAGAACGATTTCACCCGTGGCCAGCCCGAGAAGGGCGAATGGCTGGCCGACGATCTGGAACGGATCGTGGCGCTGCACGGGGCGGAGACCATCGCCGCGGTGATCGTGGAGCCGATGGCCGGCTCGACTGGCGTGCTGTTGCCGCCGAAGGGCTATCTGGAAAAGCTCCGGGCGATCACCAAGAAGCACGGCATCCTTCTGATCTTCGACGAGGTCATCACCGGCTTCGGGCGCCTCGGCTCGCCCTTTGCTGCGCAGCATTTCGGCGTGCTGCCGGACATGATGACCACCGCCAAGGGCCTGACCAACGGGGTGATCCCGATGGGCGCGGTGCTGACCACGGGCGATGTGCATGATGCCTTCATGAACGGGCCCGAGCATATGATCGAGCTCTTCCACGGCTACACCTATTCCGGCAACCCGGTCGCCTCAGCCGCCGGGATCGCGACGCTGGAGACCTACAAGGAAGAGGGCCTCTTCCAGCGCGCGGCCGACCTTGCGCCCTATTGGGAGGACGCGCTTCATTCGCTCAAGGGCCTGCCGCATGTCATCGACATCCGCAACATGGGCCTGATCGGCGCGGTGGAGCTGGAGCCGATCGCGGGCGAGCCCACCAAGCGCGCCTTCAACGCCTTCCTCAAGGGCTTCGAGAAGAACATCATGGTCCGCACGACAGGCGACATCATCGCCATGTCGCCGCCGCTGATCATCGAGAAGGCCCATATCGACCAGCTGATCGGCACCCTCGCCGATGTGCTGAAGTCCCTGGACTAGAGCGATGCGGCCAGCCTGCACCGCCACCCCGATGATTGACGATGAACGGGTCCGCGTGACCCGCTTCGACTTCGCGCCGGGGGCGGAGACGGGCTGGCACCGGCACGGCCTGGACTATTTGATCACTGCGATCACCGACTGTCCGATGCTGCTGGAAGAGCCCGGCGGGGGCGCGCGGCGCGTGCTCGTCCCCGCCGGAACCTCCTACCGCCGGTCGGAGGGGGTAGAACATAACGTCGTCAATGACGGCCCTGATCCGATGAGCTTCGTCGAGGTTGAGCTGAAATAGCCCTCGGCGCCGCCATGGCGCATTCCCTAAAATTCTAGGAATACGAACCGGTTCTGCCCGAATCCTTTCGTTCTTGCGTCCATTCGGGGCCGTCAATTGCCCTGCGACGACGCAATCGGCCAGACCGGCCCCGAGACAGGAGACGCGCCATGACCCGCCCCAAGAACACCGCCGTGACCACGACCGTGAATGCCGCCCTCGCCGGGGGGGAGCCGATCCTTGTCGATGCGCAGATAGCGCAGGAAACAGCCGCCGAGGCCGCTCCTGGCAAGACCGATCGCGTCCGTTTCCACTGGGACGAAAGCTATCGCTGGACGGTCGACCTGCCGCATCAGGACGGGCGGCGGCGGTCAACGCACCGGCTGGCCGGCGTTCAGATGGGGGACTGGGCGCTTGCAGCGACCCTGGAAAACCTCGTCGCCAGTCGGCGCGAGATCTGGGCGTCGGCCTGATCCCCGCCTGACTCAGGGGCGGCCCTGCGCTCGCGGGCGCTAGAGCCAGTGGCATCACGCCCCTCAGAGCACGCCGATCCCCCGCAGCACGATCGCCTTCACCCCATCCTTGGCCGCCTTCCACTGCTTGTCGCTCAACGGTTTTCCTCCGTTCAGCGTCTCGATCTGGTGGCCAAAATCGGCGTAATGCTGCGTCGTGGCCCAGAGCATGTAGAGCAGGTGCTTCGGATCGCACGGTGCCATCAGTCCGGCATCGATCCAGCGCTGGATCACCTGGGCCCGCCCCTCGGTCCAGTCCCGGAGCGTCGTCTCCAGGTAATCCTGGATCACCGGCGCGCCATGCATCACCTCGCTCGCCCAGACCTTGGAGCCGAAGGGATGCCGGCGCGAGATCTCCATCTTGGCGTCGATATAGGCACCGATCCCCTCTGCCGGGCCGGCTGCGCCGTCCATGCTGTCGGCGGCATGAAGCCAGATCTCGAAAATATTGCGCACGACCTGACGGTAAAGATCCTCCTTAGTCGCGAAATAATAATGCAGGTTGGCCTTCGGCAGTCCGGCCATATCCGCGATAAGCTGCATCGTGGCGCCGCCAAAGCCCGCCTCGGCAAAGACTTTTTCCGCCGCCTTCAAAATGAGCGATTCGCGCTCGCGGCGGATCTCTGCGCGGCGGAGCGGGCGATCCTGAGCGGTCATGCGTGCCGGGCCCCCTCAATTTTCCTTGACCGGATGGTCAGGTTATGGTGCGCTTCAACCTGACCATACGGTCAGGATTGGAGTCGGACAAGTATCCGGCCAAACGCCCCGAAAAGAGGGCAGACACACAGGGAGACGACGATGACCGCGCCCGGCGCGAACCTGCGCATCAATAGCGAGCGGCTGTGGGACAGCCTGATGGAAATGGCCAAGATCGGCCCCGGCGTGGCGGGAGGCAATAACCGCCAGACTCTGACCGATGCCGATGCCGAGGGCCGCAAGCTTTTCCAGAGCTGGTGCGACACCGCCGGCCTGAGCATGGGCATCGATGAGATGGGCACCATGTTCGCCCGCCGCGAAGGCACCGACCCCGATGCCCTGCCGGTATACGTGGGCAGCCACCTCGACACCCAGCCGACGGGCGGGAAATACGACGGTGTCCTTGGCGTTCTCGGCGGGCTGGAGGTGATCCGCACGCTGAATGACCTCGGCCTGAAGACCAGGCATCCGATCGTGGTGACGAATTGGACCAACGAAGAGGGCACCCGCTTCGCGCCCGCGATGCTCGCCTCCGGCGTTTTCGCCGGGATGCACGATCTCGACTGGGCCTATGGCCGTCAGGATGCCGAGGGCAAGAGCTTCGGTGACGAGCTGAAGCGGATCGGCTGGGTCGGCTCGGAAAAGGTCGGCGACCGCAAGATGCACGCAATGTTCGAGCTGCATATCGAGCAGGGCCCCATCCTCGAGGCTGAGGGCAAGGACATCGGTGTCGTCACCCATGGACAGGGCCTCTGGTGGCTGGAGGTGCGGCTGACCGGGAAGGACGCGCATACCGGCTCCACCCCGATGAACATGCGGGTGAACGCCGGGCTCGGCATGGCGCGGATCACGGAGCTCGTGCATCAGATTGCAATGGCGCATCAGCCGAACGCCGTGGGCGCGGTGGGCCAGGCCAATGTCTATCCGAACTCGCGCAACGTGATCCCGGGCCGCGCGGTCTTTACCATCGACTTCCGCTCACCCGACCTTGCCAAGCTCACCACGATGCGGGCAGAGCTGGAGGAGGGCGCGGCCAAGATTGCGGCCGAACTGGGCCTCGGGATCGAGATCGAACCGACCGGCCATTTCGATCCGGTCACCTTCGACCCCGAGCTGGTGAAAGTGGTGCGCGGCGCGGCCGATCGGCTGGGTTATTCGCACATGGATATCGTCTCCGGCGCCGGACACGACGCCTGCTGGATCAACCGTGTGGCGCCCACCGTTATGGTGATGTGCCCCTGCGTTGACGGCCTGTCGCATAACGAGGCGGAGGAGATCTCTCCCGCCTGGGCGACGGCAGGGACGGATGTGCTGTTCCATGCCGTCGTGGAGACGGCGGAGATCGTGGCCTGAGGCCGGCGCCGGTGGGCTTGCCCCCGGCCCCCCAGGATATTTTCGGACAGAAGAAGGGCGAGGCTCTTCGGGTGAAGCGGGAGGCATCATGAGCACGGTCATCAAGGGCGGAACCGTCGTCACGGCCGATCTGAGCTACAAGGCGGATGTGAAGATCGAAGACGGCAGGATTGTCGAGATCGGCGAGGGGTTGACGGGGCACAAGGTCCTCGACGCGGCAGGCTGCTATGTCATGCCGGGCGGGATCGACCCGCATACGCACCTGGAGATGCCCTTCATGGGCACCTATTCCACCGACGATTTCGAAAGCGGCACGCGGGCGGCGTTGGCCGGCGGCACGACGATGGTCGTCGATTTCGCGCTGCCGGCGCCAGGGCAGGGGCTGCTCGACGCGCTGTCGATGTGGCACAACAAATCCGGCCGGGCGCATTGCGACTATTCCTACCACATGGCGATCACCTGGTGGGGGGAACAGGTCTTCAACGAGATGCAGAAGGTGGTCGATCAGGGGATCACCACCTTCAAGCATTTCATGGCTTACAAGGGCGCGCTGATGGTGAATGACGACGAGCTTTTCGCGTCGTTCCGTCGTTGCGCAGAGCTGGGGGCGATCCCGCTGGTCCATGCCGAGAACGGCGACGTGGTGGCGGAGCTTTCGGCTCGGCTGCTGGCCGAAGGCAACACCGGGCCCGAAGCGCATGCCTATTCCCGTCCGCCGCAGGTCGAGGGCGAGGCCACCAACCGCGCCATCATGATCGCCGACATGGCGGGCGTGCCGCTCTACGTCGTCCACACCTCCTGCGAGGAAAGCCACGAGGCGATCCGCCGTGCCCGCCAGCAAGGCAAGCGGGTCTGGGGAGAGCCGCTGATCCAGCACCTGACGCTCGACGAGAGCGAGTATTTCGACAAGGACTGGGACCACGCCGCCCGCCGCGTCATGAGCCCGCCCTTCCGCAACAAGCAGCACCAGGACAGTCTCTGGGCCGGGCTGCAGGCGGGGTCGCTTTCCGTTGTGGCGACGGACCATTGCGCCTTCACCACCGAGCAGAAGCGCTACGGCGTTGGCGACTTCACCAAGATCCCGAACGGGACGGGGGGGCTGGAGGATCGGATGCCGATGCTCTGGACCTACGGGGTGAACACCGGGCGGCTGACCATGAACGAGTTCGTTGCCGTCACCTCCACCAACATCGCCAAGATCCTGAACCTCTACCCGAAGAAGGGCGCGGTGCTTGTCGGCGCGGACGCGGACCTGGTGGTCTGGGATCCGAAGGCCAGCAAGACGATCTCTGCCAAGGCTCAGCAATCTGCCATCGATTACAATGTGTTCGAGGGCAAAACTGTCACGGGCCTGCCGCGTTTCACGCTGACCCGCGGCCATATCGCGGTGACCGAAGGAGCGATGAGTTCGCAGGAGGGCCACGGCCAGTTCGTGGCGCGCAAGCCGAACGGGTCGGTCAACCGGGCGCTGAGCACCTGGAAGGAGCTGACCTCGCCCCGGCCGGTGAGCCGGTCGGGTATCCCGGCAAGCGGGGTATGAGGGGCGAGATGGCGGTCGGATCCGGGGAAAGGACGCTGTTTTGGCGGATGGAGCGATGAGCGAAGACAAGGCACCAGGCGGCGGGGCTACGCTGCCGGCTGTGCCGGTGGTCGAGGCCGCGGGGGTCGGTCTGACCTTCCAGACCGCCGACGGGCCGGTCCACGCGCTGAAGGACGTCACCCTGACGATCGAGAAGGGCGACTTCGTCAGCTTCATCGGCCCTTCGGGCTGTGGCAAGACCACGTTCCTGCGCGCGATCGCGGCGCTGGAGGCGCCGACGGAGGGCACGCTTACCGTCAACGGGATGGCGCCGGATGCCGCGCGGCAGGCGCGGGCCTATGGCTATGTCTTCCAGGCGGCCGGTCTCTATCCCTGGCGCACAATTGCTGGAAATGTGAAACTTCCACTGGAAATCATGGGATTTTCCAAGGCAGAACAGGACGAGCGTGTTCGAAAAGTGCTGGAGCTGGTCGACCTCGACGGGTTCGGAAACAAGTTCCCCTGGCAGCTTTCCGGCGGCATGCAGCAGCGCGCCTCGATCGCGCGGGCGCTGGGCTTCGACGCCGACATCCTGCTGATGGACGAACCCTTCGGCGCCCTGGACGAGATCGTCCGCGACCGGCTGAACGAGGAGCTTCTGAAGCTCTGGAGCCGCACCGGAAAGACCATCGGCTTCGTCACCCATTCGATCCCCGAGGCGGTCTACCTGTCGACCAGGATCGTGGTGATGAGCCCGCGCCCGGGCCGGATCACCGACGTGATCGAGAGCCCGCTGCCGAGGGAACGGCCGCTGGAGATCCGTGACACGCAGGCGTTCATCGACGTTGCCCACAGGGTGCGCGAGGGGTTGAGGGCGGGGCATTCTTATGAAGAGTAAAGGCAGCGTACAGCCGATACCGTATTTGCACCGCTTTCGCACCGAATTCGCACCGGCATCGACCGCCTTCGGCGCGCCCCCGGAAAACTGCCCGGCGGTGGGGTCATGAGGTCGCTCGGGCCGGTCCTGACCGTCCTCGTGGCGATCCTCGCGATCTGGTATGTCGGCGCGGTTCTGATGAACGCGCGCTGGGCCGAGGATCAGGCTCAGCGCGCGCACAAGACCCTCACCACCTCCGAGCTCGTGATTCAGACCATGGAGCAGAAGCGCCCGGTTCTGCCGGCACCGCACCAGGTGGCGGTGGCCCTGTGGCAGGGGGTCTTCGCGGTCTCGCCGACCTCGAAGCGGAGCCTCGTCTACCACGGCTGGGTCACGCTGTCGGCGACGCTGCTGGGCTTCGTCTTCGGCACCGCCGCCGGGGTCCTGCTGGCCGTGGGCATGGTCTACAACCGGGCGATGGACATGAGCGTGATGCCCTGGGCGATCGCCTCGCAGACGATCCCGATCGTCGCCATCGCGCCGATGATCATCGTGGTGCTTTATTCCATCGGCATCACCGGGCTGATCCCGAAGGCGATCATCTCGGCCTATCTCAGCTTCTTCCCGGTCGTCGTCGGCATGGTGAAGGGGCTGCGCAGCCCCGACGCGATGCAGATCGATCTGCTGAAGACCTACAATGCAGGCGGGGTGCAGACTTTCTGGAAGCTTCGCATGCCCTCCTCGATGCCGTATTTCTTCACCTCGCTGAAGGTGGCGGCGGCGGCGGCACTGGTAGGGACCATCGTGGGAGAGTTGCCGACGGGTGCTGTGGCGGGCCTCGGGGCGCGGCTTCTCTCCGGTTCCTACTACGGGCAGACGATCCAGATCTGGGCGGTGCTGGTGGTGGCGGCGGTGCTGGCAGCGGGCCTCGTCATGGTGATCGGGGGCGTGCAGAGCGTCACGCTGAAGCGGATGGGGATGGAGCGATGATCTGGGTTGTCGCGGCGCTTCTCGTCTGGCTCGGCGGCTGGCGGCTGAACGTGGTTCTTTCTCGCTCAGCGATGGCGCAGACGCGTGCCGTCCGGCTGCTGGTCCCGGCGATCTTCGGGCTCTCCGTCTTGATCATCTGGGAAGCGCTGGTGCGCGGCCTGCATGTGCCGGAGGTGATCCTGCCGCCGCCCTCGGCCATCGCGGGCAAGATCGCGACGAACCTGCCGACGCTGTGGGAGGATCTGCGCCAGACGTTCCTCAAGGGTGCGCTCGGCGGCTATGCGATCGGCTGCTCCGCCGCGATCCTGACGGCCATCCTGATCGACCGCTCGCCCTTCCTGCAGCGCGGCCTGCTGCCGGTGGGAAATTTCGTGGCCGCGCTGCCCGTCGTGGGGATCGCGCCGATCCTTGTCATGTGGTTCGGCTTCGACTGGCAATCGAAGGCCGCGGTCGTGGTGGCGATGATCTATTTCCCGGTGCTGGTGAACACGGTCGAGGGGCTGCGCGCCGCCGATCCGATGCAGCGCGACCTCATGGCGACCTGGAGCGCGAGCTATTCCCAGAGCCTGATGAAGCTGCGCCTGCCTGCGGCCATGCCCTTCATCTTCAACGGGCTGAAGATCGCCACCACCCTGGCGCTGATCGGCGCCATCGTGGCGGAGTTCTTCGGCTCGCCGATCCGGGGCATGGGGTTCCGGATTTCGACCGAGGTCGGCAAGCTCGACCTTGGCATGGTCTGGGCGGAGATCACGGTGGCGGCGCTCGCGGGCTCTGCCTTCTACGGGGTCGTGGCGATGGTCGAGAAGGCGGTGACCTTCTGGCATCCGTCGCAACGGGGATAAAGCAATAACCAGAGGCCCCGAAATGGGGCGAACAGCAGGAGGTCGGAAGATGAAGAAGATGGTGGCGGGCCTGGCCTTAGGCCTGATGATGGCAAGTGGAGCGCAGGCGGCGGATCACGTCACGCTGCAGCTCAAGTGGGTGACCCAGGCTCAGTTCGCGGGCTACTACGTCGCCAAGGACAAGGGGTTCTACAAGGCAGAGAACCTCGACGTGACGATCAAGCCGGGCGGGCCGGACATCGCGCCCGAACAGGTGATCGCGGGCGGCGGTGCCGATGTGATCGTCGACTGGATGGCGGCGGCGCTGGCGGCGCGCGAACGCGGGCTGCCGCTGACCAACATCGCCCAGCCGTTCAAGCATGGGGGCCTCGAGCTGGTCTGCCTGAAGTCGACCGGCATCACCTCGCCCAAGGACTTCCCGGGCCATACCCTGGGCGTCTGGTTCTTCGGTAACGAATACCCGTTCTACGCCTGGATGGCGAAGCTGGGCATTCCGACCGATGGCGGGCCGAAGGGCGTGACGGTGCTGAAGCAGGCCTTCAACGTCGACCCGCTGCTGCAGCACCAGGCGGCCTGCATCTCTGCCATGACCTATAACGAGTATGGCCAGGTGCTCGACGCCGGGATCAAGCCGGACGAGCTTGTCACCTTCAACTACCTGAAGGAAGGCGTCGGGATGCTGGAGGATGGGCTTTACGTCCTGCAGCCGAAGCTGAAGGATGCCGCCTTCGACAACAAGATGGTGCGTTTCGTGCGGGCCTCGATGAAGGGCTGGAAATGGGCCGAGGCGCATCCGACCGAGGCGGCCAAGATCGTCATCGACAACGATGCCTCGGGTGCGCAGACGCTCTCGCATCAGGAATACATGATGAAAGAGGTGGCCAAGCTCACCGAGGGCTCGAACGGCGCGCTCGATCCGGCGGATTACAAGGAAACGGTGCAGACGCTGCTGTCGGCCGTGTCGAAGGACAATCCGGCGATCACCAAGGAGCCGACGAAGGGCGCCTGGACGCATGAAATCACCGACAAGGCGCTCAAGTAGGGCGGCTTTCCCGCGAATGGCGAGGGGCGGTCCGGCCGGACCGCCCCTTTTCATTTGCGCCCCCGGCGGGAGTACTTTTGCCAAGAACAAATCGAAGGGGTGCAAAGGGAAAGGCAAGGCATTGAGCAGGGGCGGTTTTGCTGTCAATCTGACGGCGGAGGGATGCCATGCCACGTTCCGCATTGACCGGCAGCCGGATCCGCGAGCGGCGCGGGCTGGCCGGTATGAAACAGGCCGATCTGGCGCGCGCGGTGGGGGTTTCGGCCTCCTACCTCAACCTGATCGAGCATAACCGCCGGCGGGTGGGCGAGGATCTGCTGGCGCGGATCGCCCGGGCGCTGGGGGTGGAGGTGCAGGCGCTTGCCGAGGGGGCGGAGGCGGCGCTTCTCGACGGGCTGCGGGATGCGGCGGCGCTGGGGGGCGCGGAGCCTGCGCCCGAGCTGGAGCGGGTGGAGGAGTTCGTCGGCCGGTTCCCGGGCTGGGCGGCGCTGCTGGCGGCGCGGCACGGGCGTGTGGCGCTGCTGGAGCGGACGGTGGCGGCGCTGAGCGACCGGATGGCGCATGATCCGCATCTGTCGGCCTCGCTTCACGAGGTGCTTTCGGCGCTGACCGGCGTGCGCTCGGCGGCGGCGATCCTGGCGGAGACGGAGGATCTGGAGCCGGAATGGCAGGCGCGGTTCCAGGCCAATCTCGGCGCCGATGCCGACCGGCTGGCGCGGGGGGCCGAGGCGCTGGTGGCCTATCTCGACGGGCCCGCCGGGCAGGAGACGGCGGTCGCCTCGCCGCGCGAGGAGGTCGAGGCCTGGTTCGCGGCGCAGGCCTATCACCTGGAGGCGGTGGAGGCCGGGGGTGCCCCGGCCGGGGCGCGGCTGGTGGCAGAGGGTTTTGGCGCGGGCGCGGCACGAAAGCTCGCCGAGGTGGCGGTGGCGCGCTACGCGGCGGATGCGGCGGCGCTGCCGTTGGCAGCGTTCCGGGGGGCGGTGGCGCAGGCGGGGGGCGATCCGGGCGCGGTGGCGACGGCGACGGGCGCGGAGCTGGCCATGGTGTTGCGGCGGATGGCGGCGCTGCCGGAGCTGGGCGCCGGCCTGGTCATCTGCGACGGCTCGGGTGCGGTCACCTTCCGCAAGCCGGCCGAGGGCTTTGCCATGCCGCGCTTCGGCGCGGGCTGCCCGCTCTGGCCGCTTTACCAGGCGCTTGGGCGGCCGATGATCCCGCTGAGGGCGCGGCTGGAGATGGCCGGGCGACAGGCAAGGCGCTTCCTCGCCTATGCGATCTGCCGGCCGCGGGGACCGGCGGGGTTCGACGCGCCGCAGGTGAGCGAGGCGGTGATGCTGATCGTGCCTGACGACGGGCCGGGCGCGGCGGAGGCGGTGGGCGCCACCTGCCGGATCTGCCCGCGCGAGGCCTGCCCGGCAAGGCGGGAACCCTCGATCCTGGCCGAGGCGGTCTGAGCGCGTTCAGCCGGTCATCGCGATGGGGTTGATCGCCATTGGCAGGGGCTCTGCTTCCAGGTCTCCCTCGGCCTCTTCCCCTTCCTCCGCGCCCAGGTCCATGTTCATCGCCAAGGCGAATTGGGGCGTCTCTTCGGCCTCTGCCGTCTCCTCCTCCTGCTCCTCCGCCTGCGCCGCCCCGGCGAGGGGAAGGGGATCGGCGGAGAAGGCAGGCGGCGGGGCGGCAGCCTCGCCCGGCCCGGCCTGCTGGATGGCGTGGGCGCCGAGGCGCACGGCGCGGTTGCCGCGGTTCTGGCCAAGCTTGCCCTCGCCCCGGCGGATGCCGTCGGCACCCTCTATGGCGATGGCGTCGATGGCGGCGTTGGGAAGTGGCAGCATATCGCCCGGCTTCAGCGCGAGCACGGCGGAGATCGGCAGCGCGATCCGGTCGAGCACGGCGGTCAGCTCCGCCTCCGCCAGAAGCGCCACGGCCTCGACCGTCCTGGGGCGTGCCTGGGGCGGGGGCGGAGATTTCGCGCCGCGGCTGTGATGGGGCTGGGCGGGGAGAGCGGCGAGCAAGGTGCCGGAGCGCTCCGGTCCCATCTGAACCTCGGCCTGCAGCACACGGTGGGGTGCATCCTCCAGCAGGAGGGCGAGGGGGCGGCGATCCTCGAGGAAGGAGGCGTAGCGGAAGCCGCTGGCCCAGGCGAAGTCCGCCGTCTCGGCGAGCTCGGCCTCGAATTCGCGCATCGTGGCCTCGACCAGTTCGGCGGCCATGGCGGCGTCGGTGCGGGTGGGCTTGCGCGGGGCGGGGGCCACGGGGCCGATGCGGCCGGTCGTCATCGCCTCGATCAGCGCGGAGAGGAAGGCGGGGTCGAGCGCGACGAGGCCGAGCGCCTCGCCCGGCCCTTCCAGCATCGCCAGAAGCGCGCGCTCGGGCAGAAGCTCCAGCACCTCGGGCAGCGAGCGGGGCGCCTCCGTCACCCGGGCGATGTCGATCCGGAAGGCGGGTGTGGCCTGCGCCGCGCGCGCGAGGGCAAGGCGGAAGGCCTTCTCGAGCCCTTCGCCCGCCTCTGCCGCCCGGCCACCGCCTAGCTTGCGTCTGAGTACCGATTCCGACTGCACCAATGCCTCCGGCCGCCGGCCCGGAATGTGGGACCGGTCCCCCCGGTCTGCCGGATCAACGTTGAAATTGGGTTGACGCCCGGCGGGGCGGTCAGGCGACCTGGCCCGCGAGCCGGGTCAGCTGGCGCGGGAAGCTGACGCGGAAGGCCCCGCCGCCCTGGCCCGGCAGATAGGCCACGGTGCCGCCGAGATTGGCCATGATCTCGCGGCAGATGGCGAGGCCGAGGCCGGCCCCGCCGGCATGGCTCTGATCGCCGAGGCGGGCGAATTTCTCGAAGATCAGCGCCTGCGCCTCTTTCGGGATGCCGGAGCCGTTGTCGATGAAATCGACCTCGACCCGGCCCGCGCGCTCCCGCACGGCGATGCGCAGGCGGGGCGCGGCGGCGTCGCAATATTTCCCTGCATTGCTGATGAGGTTGATGAAGACCTGCGCCAGCCGGTCGGCATCGGTGTTGAGGCTCACGGCCTCGGCGCCCTCGTCGCGCTCGACCGCGAGCCCTGCCGGGGAGGCGGCGGAGAGGGCGCGGTCGATCAGGGCGCGCAAGCTCACCTCCGACCGGGTCAGCTTCACCTGTCCGTTCTCCAGCACGCTGAGATCGAGGAGGTCGTCGAGAAGGCGGGTGAGGCGGATCGTCTCGTCATGGATGATGCCGGCGTAGCGGAGCGCCTCTTGCGGGGGGAGCTGGCCCTCCATCAGGATCTCGGAGAAGGCGCGGATCGAGGTCATGGGGGTGCGGAGTTCGTGGCTGATCTGGCCGAGGAAGGCGTCCTTCTGCAGCGAGAGCTGGGTGAGCTTGGCATTGGCCTCGCGCAGCTGGCGGGCGGTGCGGGCAAGCTCTTCGGACTTGGTCTCGAGCTGGCTCGAATGCTCCATTATCTGGGCGGTCTCGTTGGCGACGGCCATCAGGTCCTCGACCGAGACCGCCGTGCCGCCGGCGATCTGGCGGATCATGGCGTGGGCCGCGGCGGCGCCGACGGAGCCGGAGAGAAGCCGTTCCAGCCGGTCGATGAAGCCGGGCGTCGTGTCAGGCAGGAAGCCCTCCATCCCCTGGGTCGCGGCCTCGCGGGCGAAGAAGGCCTGGGCGGCCTCCCCCCCGAGGATGCGCTGGGACATGACGAGGAGGTCCTCTGCCCCGGCAAGGCCGCGCGGCCAGCTTTGCGTGCCGGGCGCGCGGTCGAAGGCGTTGACGAATTGCGCGCCCTGAAGGCGCTCGACCGGGGTCGGGAAGGTGGCGAGCGAGAGGGCGCAGAAGGCGAGCGTGTTGAGCGTCAGCGACCAGAAGATCGCGTGGATCAGCGGGTCGAGCTCCGTGACGCCGAAGAGCGCGTGGGGGCGAAGCCAGGCGATCCCCCAGGGGCCATGGGCGAGGATCCCGGGCGACAGCAGGCTGTCGCCGCCGAAGCTGGGCAGGAAGAGGGTGTAGAGCCAGACGGTGAAGCCGATCAGCAGCCCCGCCGCCGCCCCGGTGCGGGTGGCGCCGCGCCAGAACAGGCCGCCGATCATGGCGGGCAGCACCTGGGCGGCGCCGGCGAAGGAAATCAGGCCGATGGCGGCCAGCGCCTCTCCCCCGCCCGTGAGGCGGAAATAGGTGTAGCCGAGGGCGAGGACGGCGGCGATGGAGAGTCGGCGCGAGATCAGCACGATGCGCCGGACGTCGCCGGCGAGCGTCGCCCGGCGCGGCGCGATCTTCAGCCAGAGCGGCATGACGATGTGGTTGGAGACCATCGTCGAGAGCGCGATGGCGGCGACGATGACCATGGAGGTGGCACTGGAGAATCCGCCGAGGAAGGCGAACATGGCCAGCGCACCCTGGTGCATCGCCTGCGGCACGGTCAGCACGAAAAGGTCGGGGTTCGCGCCCTTCGGCAGCACCTCCAGCCCGACCACGGCGATCGGGACGACGAAGAGGCTCATCGCGAAGAGGTAGAGCGGGAAGGCCCAGGAGGCGGTGGCGAGCTGGCGCTCGTGGAAACTCTCGACCACGATGACCTGGAACATCCGGGGCAGCACGAAGACCGCGGCGCCGGCGAGGAAGGTCAGGCCGATCCAGCGGCTCGGGGTCACCTGCCACCGGGCCATGCGCGAGGCGTCGATACGGGCGAGGATGTCCGAGGGCCCGTCTGCCACGAACCAGACGACGAAGATGCCGACGGCGAGCAGCGCGAGGAGCTTCACCACCGCTTCCACCGCAATGGCCGTGACGACGCCCTGGTGCTGTTCGTTGGCGTCGAGGTTGCGGGTGCCGAAGAGCACGGTGAAGATCGTCAGCCCCACCGCGACCCAGAGCGCGGTGGCGCCCGGCCGAAGCAGCGCCCAGCTTTGCGGCGGGCCCGCGGCGAAGGCGCCGAACGACAGCGTCACCGATTGCAGCTGCAGCGCGATATAGGGGGTGGCCGAGACCACGGCTAGGAGCGTGACGATCACCCCCACCAGGTTCGACTTGCCGTAGCGCGAGGAGATCAGGTCGGCGATCGAGGTGATCCGTTCGCGTTTGCCGATGCGGACGAGCTTTCTGAGCATCCACCACCAGCCGACGAAGGCCAGCGTGGGGCCGAGGTAGATCGTCACGAATTCCAGCCCCGAGCGCGCGGCGTAGCCGACCGCGCCGTAGAAGGTCCAGGCGGTGCAGTAGATCGAGAGCGAGAGCGTGTAGACCAGCGGCGAGCGCAGCCAGGCGATGCCGCGGCGGCGGGCGCGGCGCTCGACCAGGAAGGCCACGAGGAAGAGGAACCCCACGTAGATCAGGCAGGCGAGAACCAGGAGGCGGAAGGGGATCACTTTTCCTCGTCCTCCTCTGGCGTTTCGGTCGCGGGACCGAGCGCGCGGGACAGCAGGAACGCGCAGACGATCAGGACCAGCCAGACGAAGAAGAGGTAGATCCCGTCGGTGACGGTCGAATGGCTGGAGGGCGGACCCCAGAGGACCGGGACCAGAAACAGGAAGAGGCCGAGCACCGGCAGCAGCCGGGCCGCATCCATCAGACGACGCAGCCGGTAGCTTTGCCGCGCCAGGAACAGGGGCCGGCCCTGCGGCATCAGAGCCCCGCGAGCGCCCGGACCGAGGCGAGTACCTCGGTGTTGGAGAACGGCTTGGTCAGGAAATCGCTCGCGCCGTAGCGTTCGGCCAGTTCGCGGTCGCGGGCCTGGCTGCGGGCGGTGAGCATGAGGACGGGAAGGCGGCGCGTCGTCTCTCCGGCGCGGAGCTCCTGCAGGATGTCGTAGCCGGAGCGGCCGGGCAGCATGACGTCGAGCACCACCACGTCGGGGGCGGAGGCGCGGATCACCTGCGCCGCGTCCGTGCCGTCGGTATGGGTGCTTACGCGCCAGCCGTCGCGCGCAAGGATATAACGCATCGCCTCGGCGATGTTCGGCTCGTCTTCGACGAGCAGGACGTGTTTGGCCATCCGGTGCCCCTCCCCGTGGCGGTCGGACAGGATTTGGAAGACTGTGCCCACAAAGCGGAGGGCTGTCAAAGACTGGTCACGTTTGGGTGCGTTCGGGTTCGGGTGCGGGGGCTGTGAACGGTGCGCAAAAATTGCGCACCCTACGCGGGGTTTGCGAGGAGAGGAGGGGCAGGGCCCGTCCGCGGGGGCGCCAGCCCGGCGGCACTGCGTGCCGCTGTTTCGGGCCGGGGTTGACTAAGCCCTCAGCAGTTCGGGACGTTCACGGCGAGGCCGCCGAGGCTCGTTTCCTTGTATTTCTCGTGCATGTCCTGGCCGGTCTGGCGCATGGTCTCGATGCAGGCGTCGAGGCTGACGAGGTGCTTGCCGTCGCCCCGGAGCGCGAGCGAAGCGGCGGAGACGGCCTTGATCGCGCCAAGCCCGTTCCTCTCGATGCAGGGGACCTGCACCAGCCCCTTGACCGGGTCGCAGGTCATGCCGAGGTGATGCTCCAGCGCGATCTCGGCAGCGTTCTCCACCTGCTCGGGCGTACCGCCCAGAACCGCAGCGAGCCCCGCCGCGCCCATCGCTGAGGCGGAGCCGACCTCTGCCTGGCAGCCGCATTCGGCGCCCGAGATGGAGGCGTTGTGCTTGGCCAGCCCGCCGATCGCCGCTGCGGTCAGCAGGAAGTCCCCGATCTTCGAGGGGACGGCGCCGGGCACGTGATCGAGCCAGTAGCGGATCACCGCCGGCACAACGCCCGCCGCGCCATTGGTAGGGGCGGTCACGACTTGGCCGCCGGCGGCGTTCTCTTCGTTCACCGCCATGGCGTAGCAGGACATCCAGTCGTTGATCGTGTGGGGCGCGGTGATGTTCAGTCCGCGCTCGGCCTCCAGCGCCGCATGGATCGCAGCGGCGCGGCGGCGGACGTTCAGCCCGCCCGGCAGCGTGCCGGAGGTGGCAAGGCCGCGGTCGATGCAGGCGCCCATGACCTCCCAGAGCCGGGCGAGGCCGGCGTCGATCTCGGCATCGCTGCGGTACTTGCGCTCGTTGGCGCGCTTCATCTGGGCGATGGTGAGGCCGGAGGTGGCCGCCATCTCCAGCATCTCGGCTGCGGTCTGGAACGGGTAGGGGACGGGCGAGCGGGCGGTGGCCTTCTTGGGGTCGTCGGTGATCGCGCGGGCGGCCTCCTGCTCGGCGGCGGTCAGCACGAAGCCGCCGCCAATGGAATAGAAGGTCTCCTGCAGGATGACGTCGCCCTGGGCGTCCGTGGCGGCGAGGATCATGCCGTTGGCATGGCCGGGCAGGGCCGGGCCGTAGTCGAAGGACAGGTCGGTCGCCGGGTCGAAGGCCAGCGGCGGCAGGCCCGGGGGCGTCACGGTCTTCTCGGCGCGGATGGCGGCCAGCGCGGCCTCGGCCTTGGTGGCGTCATAGCTTTCGGGCGCGAAGCCGGCGAGGCCGAGGATCGTCGCCCGGTCGGTGGCATGGCCGACACCGGTGAAGGCGAGCGAACCGTGGAGCGAGGCTTTCAGGCCCTTCGGGTGAAACGGGCTCTGGCGCAGCATCTCGAGGAAGCGCGCGGCGGCGACCATCGGGCCCATGGTGTGGGACGAGGACGGGCCGATGCCGATCTTGAAGACGTCGAAGACGGAGAGGAACATGGGGAGCGCTCGCGCAAGGTCGGGGGGAGAGTGCGTCGGGCGGGGCGGATTCGCGAGAGCGAAAGCGACGCTTTGGAGCGGAAAGCGCGGTGGGATCACTCGCCGGGCGCCCAGAACGCCTGCGCCTCCGGGCCGAGCTGCGCGAGTGTTCGCGTGAACTCCGTCGTGTCGACATGGCGGCGCAGCGCCCAGGCGACATCGCCGATGAGCGTCGGCGGGGCGAAGTTGTGATGCGCGCGAATGGCGAGCGCCTCGGCCGTGAGTTCATCGCGGGAGGCGAAGGCTACCGGATCGGCGATCTTCCAGCGCCAGAGGAACACGGCGCGCAGGACGCAGGGCAGGACATCGGCGAAGCGTAGCGCGTCCTGGACGGCGAGGCGGCGGCGGAAAGTCTGGAAGACGGCATCCGTGGCGGTATAGGCGACATTGTCGGAAGGGGTGTCGAGCCGGTCCTTGGCGTCGGCGATATAGGCGCGAAATTCCTCGGTGGCATGGCGGTAGGTGTAGGGCATGGGCATGGCGCGGCCTCCCTTCTCAGGCAGGATGACAGGCCGCTGCCGCGAGGCCAAGCGCTGCCCGGCGGCCCAGCGGGCCGCTGTTCCCGGCGGGGGTAACGATGGGGTGGTCGGGAAGGGTGGAGGTCCCCGCTTTCGCAGGGACGACAGGTCGGGTGCGGGCGCGTCAGATCTTCGGGGTGAACCGCAGGCTGAGGCAAGACATGCCGCCGTCGAGCTTGGCGCATTCGCTGTTGCCGATCTGGCGGACGTCGTAATCGCCCCAATCCAGCAGTTCGGCCGTACGCGGGAAGCCTGCCGGCATGATCACCCGCCCGTTGAAGCGGATCGAGTTGGCTGCGGCCTCCTCGCCCTCGGCGGTGTGGATCACCCGGTAGCCCTCGAAACAGCCGGAGGCGGCGAGGCGCTCGGTCGAGAGGATCGTCTCCTCGTCCAGCAGCGAACAGTCGGTCTTGAAATGCAGCACGCCCTCGGGAACTGCGATCTCGCGCACCTTGTAGCCCCAGCGGGCAGTCAGGCGGGTGAGCTCCTCGACGCCCTTGGCGTCGGTGCGGGCGGAGCGGCCGACGAGGATCTCGCGTTCTGTCACCAGGATGTCGCCGCCCTCGATGGTGCCGGGACCCTCGATCTGCAGGACCTCGGCGTAAAGGCCGGTGAGGGTCGGCGCCATATGCGCGGGCTCGCCCTGGCGCGAAGGGGCGCCGGGGCGCATCAGGATCGCGCCCTCCGGCAGACACAGGGCCGTGTCTTCCACGAAGAGCGAATCGGGGTAATCTGTCAGTGGCGAGAGTTCGATCACCTTGGCACCGGCCTCGCGCAGGGCGGCGATGTAATCGGCATGGTGCTGGCGCATCAGCCCAAGGTCGGGCGTGCCGGTATCGATGGCGCGCAACCCGTTGATCACGCTGATGGAGGGCGCGCGGCAGATGGCGTGGGTGAAGCGGTAGGAACGGTCGGTCATGGCAGGCCTGTTTTGGATGGCTGATCCCTCCTAGCCGATTCCGCCTCGGCGCGGAACCGCCTGCGCGCCGCCGGTTTGCGCAAGGTCAAGGCGCCGTGCAGGCGCGGCTGGCAGGATACCCGCGGGAAGCAGAGGAGAAGAGTCATGGCCGCGACCGACAAGCCGACCGAAAACACGCCCGGAAAGACCGGGTCCGACACAGCGGCCGAGGCCTCGCTGACCGCGCTGCAGCGCGAGGGGCTGGGCCAGATGGCGTGGATGAGCGCCGCGATGACCGAGACGCTGGCCGCGCTCGGCAACGAGGTGATCCAGTTCGTCTCTGCCCGGATCGCGGAGGATTTCAAGACCCAGCACGCGCTGCTGAATTGCAGGGATTTCGCCCAGGCGCAGCAGATCCAGGCGGAGTTCCTGCAGAAGGCGCTGGAGCAGTATGCCGCCGAGACCGGCAAGCTGGTGCAGCTCGGCACCGGGGTGATGAACGCCACCGTGCCGAAGCGGAAGAAGGACAGCGGCCCGGTCTGAGCCGGCCGCCTGCGCCTTTGCCTGCGCCTGTGCTCAGGGCACCACGACGACGACCCGGTCGGCGAGGCTGACAAGCTTCTGGGACACGCTGCCCAGCAGCATCGCCTCGACCCGCCCCTGGCCGCGCTTGCCGACAACGATCACCTCGATCCCGCGCTCGCGGGCATAGTCCAGGATGCTCGCCGCCACGTCGCCATGCCGCGATTCGAGGATCACCGAGCCGAGGCCGGCGGCGGTGGCCCGGGCGCGGGCCTGGTGCAGCACCTCGGCCGAATCCGCTGCGAGCGCGTCGTCGAACCAGGCGCTGCCGGGGGTGGAAAGTTGCCTCATTACATCCGAGGGCAGACCGTAACCGCCGACCACGTTGATCAGGTGCAGCGTTGCGCCGCTCTGGCTGGCCAACGAAATGGCGAAATCGAGCGCACGGGCGGCGCCTTCGGAGCCGTCGGTGGCGGTGAGGATGGTTTTCATGGCTCTTTCCTCCGCGCGGGCCGGGTGCTGGCCCGCCGCAGGGAGTCTAGGGCCGCTGCGGCGGGCCGTCCTTGCGCCATGTCATGCCGGAACCTTCGGCGAGGCGGGCCGCGACCTCCTCGGCGATGGCGAGGGAGGCGGTGAGGCCGGGGCTCTCGATCCCGAAGAGATTGACGAGACCTTCGACGCCGTGGACCTCGGGCCCGTCGATACGGAAATCGGCGTCGGGGCTGCCGCGGGGGGCGAGCTTCGGCCGGATCCCGGCGTAGTCGGGATAGAGCGCGCCCTCCGGCAGGCCGGGCCAGTAGCGCCGGATCGCGGTGGCGAAGGCCGCAGCGCGGGCGGGGTCGACGGAGTAGTCGGGCGGGCTGGCGGCGGCCCCGGGCGGGAGCCATTCGACATCCGGGCCGAAGCGGGTGCGCCCGGCAAGGTCGATGGTGGCGTGGATGCCCAGCCCGCCCTCCACCGGCGCGGGGTAGACGAGGCCTTGGAACGGGCTTTTGCCGGTCAGCCCGAAGTAGCAGCCCCGGGCGAGGTGGAGGGCCGGGACGTGTTCGGGCGAGAGGCCCATGATACGGCCGGCGGTGGCCTGAGCGAAGAGGCCGGCGCTGTTGACGAGGCGGGCCGTCGTGAGGTGGGCGGGATCGTCGCCGCCGGTGGTGAGGTTGAAGCCGTCTGGGGTCGGCTCGGCGGAGGCGAGGGGGCTGCGGCAGGCGAGCAGACCGCCCTGCGCCTCGATCCGGGCCAGAAGCGCGGCCATGTAGCCGTGGCTGTCGAGGATGCCGGTCTCGGCTGAGAGGAGCGCGCCGTGGCTTTGGACCTCGGGCTCGCGCGCGCGGGCCTCGGCGGCGGTGAGAAGGCGGATGTTCTCCACCCCGTTGGCCGCTGCGCGGGCGGCGATGGCCTCGATGGCGGGCAGCTCGGCCGGGCTGGTGGCGGTGACGAGCTTGCCGCATTTGCGATGGGCCACACCATGGGCGGCGAGGAACGGGTAGAGCAGGCGGCGGCCGCGGACCGAGAGCCGGTGCTTTAGGCTGCCGGTCGGGTAGTAGAGGCCGGCGTGGATCACCTCGCTGTTGCGTGCGGAGGTGTGGCTGCCGGGGAGGGCCTCGGCCTCGAGAATGAGGACCGACTGGCCTGCGTCGGCGAGGGCCGCGGCGCAGGCGAGGCCAACGGCCCCGGCGCCGACGATGGTGGCGTCAAAATCGGGCATCGGGGCGGGGTGCGGCGGTCATGGGGCAGGTGTAGCCGGGCCGGAGGGCGGGGGCCAAGGGGAAACCGCGCGGCAGTACGCGATCGGGGTGCGCATTGCGCGGGGCGCCGGGCCAGCGACCATCCGTCCGGGAGGACGGGCGCTGGCCCGGCGGCATTTCGTGCCGCTTTTTCAGGCCGGGGAGGGTTACGATGCCGCGACCTTCAGGCTTTCCAGCCCGTGGAAGTGGTAGAGATTGGCGTAGCCCGGCGCTCCGGCGAGCCGCAGGTTCGGCAGGCGCTCGAACAGGATCGGCAGGGCGATCTGCATCTCCAGCCTCGCGAGCGGCGCGCCGACGCAGAAGTGCAGCCCGACGCCGAAGCTGAGGTTGGGCTTGGCGATGCGGTCGGGAAGAAACCGGGCCGGGCGGTCGAACATGCCGGGGTCGCGGTTCGCGGCGGCGAGGAGGAGGGCGACCTCGGAGCCCTTCTCGAACGTGTGGCCCATGACCTCGACATCCTCATAGGCGTGCCGGGTGAAGAGGTGCAGCGGCGGGTCGTAGCGCAGAAGCTCCTCCACCGTCGCCTCGATGGCGTCGGGGCCAAGCGCGGTGGCGGGTGTATCGGTCTGCAGGAGGGTCTTCACCGCATTGCCGATGGAATGGACCGTGGCCTCGTGGCCGGCGTTCAGCAGCAGGATGCAGGTGGTGATCAGCTCGTCCGTCGTCAGTCGTTCTCCCTCTGCCTCGGCCGCGATGAGATGGGTGATCAGGTCGTCCGCCGGGCGGGCGCGGCGTTCCTCGACATAGGCGCGCAGGAAGGTGGAGAACTCGGTCGCGGCGGTGGCGGCGGCCTCCTCCATCTCGCGGGTACGGCGGGCCTGGTACATGCCGACCATGGCGTTCGACCAGCCGAGCAGGTCCTCTGCCATCGTTTCCGGCACGCCGAGGAGGCGCGAAATGACCACGACCGGGATGAGCCGGGCAAAGGCGGGGAGAAGGTCGAAATCGCCCGCGGGAAAGCGGTCGATCAGCTCATGGGAGAGCTGCGCGATTTCCGGGCCCATGGCGGCGATGCGGCGCGAGGTGAAGGCGCGCAGGACGAGACCGCGGAGCCGGGTGTGGCGGGGCGGCTCCAGCTCCAGCATGGAATGAGCCTCGACGGCGTAGAACGGAGCCTGGTGGGGCGGGATGGGGCGTCGCTTCTCGGGCGGGATCTCGCGGCCGAAGCGGCGGTCGCGCAGGATGGCGTTTACGCCGGCGTGGGAGAGGACGCAGGGAAGCGCGTAGTCTTCCCAGAAGACGATGCCACCCTTGGCGCGGGCGGCCTCGTAGAAGCGGTAGGGATCCTGCACGAAGGCGGGATCGGTGGGCGATTGGGATATCTTGGGCAGTGTCATCGGGGGCTCCTTCGCTGGGAAGAAAGCGGAAGGGCCAGCCGGAGGCAAGGGGGGCGGGGCGAAGCGCCCCCACGCCACTGGATAGAACGGGGCGCGGCCCCGCCCGAGGCGCGGCACGAAGTGCCGCCGGTCAGCGCCCGACCGCCCCGACGGGCGGGCGCTTCTTCACCCTTGCGGCGGATTATGCCGAAGGGGGCGCTTCGCCATAAACGGACAGACCGGGCGCGCGGTGTGCGCCCACCCGCGGTCGGGCGCTGCCCTCCGTTTGCGCAAGGCGGTGGCATCGTGTGGTGCGCCGTGGAAGCACACCACAGGAGATCAGGCCAGCGTGCCCTCGGCGGTGATGCGGGTCTTGCCGCCGAGATAGGGGTGGAGCGCCTCCGGCAGGTCGACCGAGCCGTCCTCCTGCTGGCCGTTCTCCAGCACCGCGATCAGCGCGCGGCCGACGGCGAGGCCGGAGCCGTTCAGGGTGTGGACGAAGTCCGGCTTGCCGCCCGCGGCGAGGCGGAAACGGGCATTCATCCGGCGGGCCTGGAAGGCGCCGCAGACGGAGACCGAGCTGATCTCGCGGTACTTGCCCTGGCCCGGCAGCCAGACCTCGAGATCATGCGTCCGGGTCGCGCCGAAACCCATGTCGCCGGTGCAGAGGACGACGACCCGGTAGGGCAGGCCCAGTTTCTGCAGGATCGCCTCGGCGCAGCCGGTCATGCGGTCATGCTCGGCCCGCGAGGTTTCGGGCGTGGTGATGGAGACCATCTCCACCTTCTCGAACTGGTGCTGGCGGAGCATCCCGGCGGTATCCTTGCCGGCCGAACCCGCCTCGGAGCGGAAGCACTGGGTATGGGCGGTCATGCGGATCGGGAGGGCCGCCTCATCGAGGATCTCGCCCGCGACTGTATTGGTCAGCGTCACCTCCGAGGTCGGGATCAGCCACCAGCCGTTCGTGGTCTGGTAGCTGTCCTCGCCGAATTTCGGCAGCTGGCCGGTGCCGTACATCGCCTCTTCCTTCACCAGGACCGGGGTCCAGGTCTCGGTCAGGCCATGCTCGGTCACATGGGTGTCGAGCATGAACTGGCCGAGCGCGCGGTGGACGCGCAGGACCGCGCCGCGCAGCACGGTGAAGCGGGAGCCGGAGAGCTTGGCGGCAAGCTCGAAATCCATGCCGGGCTTTACGCCTGCGATCTCGAAATGCTCCTTGGGGGTGAAGGCGAAGTCGCGCGGGCTGCCCCAGCGCTTGAACTCGACATTGGCCTCCTCGTCGGCGCCCTCGGGGACGTCGTCGAGCGGCAGGTTGGGGATCGTCATGAGGAGGTCGCGCAGCCGGGCGTCCTCGGCGGCGGCTTCCTCATTCAGGCGCGCGACCTCGGCCTTCTTGTCGGCGACGAGGGCGCGGAGGCGTTCGAATTCGGCCTCGTCCCCGGCGGCCTTGGCGGCGCCCACCTGCTTGGAGGCGGCGTTCTGGGCGGCCTGGGCGGTTTCGGCGGCGAGGATCTTCGCGCGGCGGGCCTCGTCGATGGCCAGCACCTCGGAGGCAAGCGGCGAGAGGCCACGGCGGGCCAGGGCGGCGTCGAAAGCGTCCGGGGTCTCGCGGATGGCGCGGATGTCGTGCATGTCTCACCTCTTTGCTTGCGCGGAGATATGCCCGATTGCGGCGCGGAGGGGAAGGGCGCGGGGTGACGCGCACGACGGGGATGTTTGCGCAGTGAGGAGGGGCAGCGACCGTCCGCGGGTGGGCGCGAGGGGCGGTGAAGGTCTGTCCGTTTATGGTTTCATCGCCCCCTTCTTTTCGTCGGGGCGGCAGACTCACCGGAAGCGCCCGCCCTTAGGGGCGGACGGGCGCTGGCCCGGCGGTGCTGCGCACCGCTCATTCGGGCCGGGGGAAGGGGGGAGGAAGTGCGGCATGGTGCGCGATGAATGCGCACCCTACGGGCAGTTCTTTGCCCTTTGCCTCAGATGCCGTTCAGATCCTCGAAGCTGCGGCCGTTCTTGAGCAGGTCGGCCAGCAGGTCCGCGGGCGTCCAGAGCTCGGGGTTCTCCGGCGCGAGCGCGGCAAGCGCATTCTTCGCGTCGAGCAGGCCCATCATGTCGGCGGCGAGCATCGGGCCGCCGCGCCAGCGTGGGAAGCCGAGCCCGATCATCAGAGCCATGTCGATGTCGGACGGCCGCAGCGCGGTCTCGTCCGCCAGGACCCGCGTGCCCTCCGCGATCAGGGCGAGAAGGCAGCTCAGCACGATCTCCTCCTCTCCCACCGGGCGGGAGGGAAGGCCGTGGCGCTGGCGCTCGGCCTCGACCAGGGCGAGGACCTCGTCGTTCTCCTGCGCCCGGCGGGTGCCCTCCGGCCAGTCGAACCAGCCCGCGCCCACTGCGCAGCCCGTGCGGCCCCGCGCGGCGAGGCCGTCGGCCAGCCCCGGCCGGCGGAGGCCCGAGAGCGTGGCGAGGCCGATCAGGTCCTCGGCCTGGTAGCGGCCGCGGCGGTAGCCGTAGCCGCGCAGGGCGGTGTCGATCCGAAGCGGCGTGCTGCCGGCCAGCAGGAGCCCGTCGGCCGCCGCCGCCCAGGCCCCCATCATCCGGCCGAGAAGCGGGCCGGTGGCGCGGACCGCGCGGTGGCCGAGCCGGGCGGCGAGCGCGGTGGCGGTGGCGACGGCTTCCGCCCCGGTCCGGGGCGTCACGCCGAGCTCTACGAGGCCGGAGCGCGGTATCTCGGTCCAGGGCCGGAAGGCGAGCGTGTCGGCCGGGCGGCCGGCGGCGGTGGCCAGTGCTGCGATGTCGAGCGCCGCGGTGGCGCTGGCGAGGATCGCGCCGGGGCGGGCGACGCGGCCGAGCTGGCTGAAGATCTCGGCCTTCAGACCGAGGTCCTCGGGCACGGCCTCGACGATCATCTCGGCCTCCGCCAGCCGCGGCAGCTCGGCAGAGCCGGCGAGGCGGGCCCAGTCCTCGTCGCGCTTCTCGGGTGTCAGGCGGCCGCGGGCGACTTCTGCCTCGTGGATATCGGCGATGCGTTCGAGCGCCGCAATCAGCGCGTCATGGTCGCGTTCGACCAGCGTGACCCTCAGCCCGGCGGAAAGCGCCGAGAGGACCAGCGCGGCCCCGGTGCGGCCACCGCCGATGACGCCGAGATGCTCGACCGGCCGGGCCTCGGTCCCGGCCTCCGGCGTCTTGGACAGCCGGCGCTCGGAGAGAAAGGCGTGGCGCAGGCCGCGGGCGGCGGGGGTTGCCTGCAGTTCCTCGAAGGCGGCGCGTTCATAGGCGAGGCCGGCCTCGAACGGCAGGAGGAGCGCCGCCTCGACGCAATCGGCGATGCGCGTGGCGGCGGGCTGTTCGGGCGGATGGGGCTGGCGGCGGGCGGCGGCGATGGCCTCGGCGTAGACCTGCGGGTTGCGGAAGCCTTCGGTCCGGTCGCGGGTCGGCACCGGGGCGGTGCCGTCGGCCACCAGATCGGCGGCGAGGGCGAGCGCGGCCTCGGTCAGACCGTCCTCCACGACGCCGTCGAGAAGGCCCATGGCGAGCGCGTCGGCGGCGCGGACGGGGCGGCCGCCGGTCATCAGCTGCAGCGCCTGTTCGGCGCCGATCAGGCGCGGGGCGCGCTGGGTGCCGCCGGCGCCCGGCAGAAGGCCGAGATTGATCTCGGGGAAGCCCACGCGGGCCTTGGCATGGGCGATGCGCACATGGGCGGCGAGCGCCAGCTCCAGCCCGCCGCCGAGCGCGGTGCCATGCAGCGCGGCGATCACCGGCTTTGTGCAGACCTCGATCCGGTCGCAGAGATCGGGCAGCAGCGGCGCCTGCGGGGGCTTGCCGAATTCGCGGATATCGGCCCCGGCGGGGAAGCTGCGGCCGGCGGCGGTGATCACAAGGGCCCGGACGGCGGGATCGGCCTCGGCCGCCTCGACCGCCTCCCAGAGCCCGGCGCGGACGGCGTGGCCGAGGGCGTTGACCGGCGGGCTGTCGATGGTGATCAGCGCGATGCCGTCGCGGTTTTCCCAGGTCACGGGGCTCGTCATGTCAGCGGCTCTCCTCGCATCGGCGGGTGGGCACGGTATGGCGGCCGGGGTGCGACGGGCGGCCCCGGGGGTGCGGGACCCTTGTCCACGCCCAGCCCCTTTGGGGCATTAACAAGACAATACAGGCATTTGGCAATGGTGCGCGTGGCACGGCCCGGCGGGAGGCTGCCGATTGGCGCGCATGGGGCGATCCGCCGGTGGTCCACATGCGGTCCACATGCGGGCCGTCAGGCGGCCTCGCGGGCAGCGGCGCGGGCGGGCAGGGGGGCCTGTCCCGCCTCTGCCGGGGGCAGGATGGCGGCGAGGGCGAGAAGCTCATCGCGCAACCGGGCGAGCGCGGAATCGGCGGGCCGGAGGGGCCGACCTTCGGGGCGGGGCTGTCGGGGCATCGGGGCCTCTCTCTCGGTGTCTCGCGATGCGGCAGCGGGCGTCAGGGGGCGCAGCTGCTGCAGAACGGGGTGTAGGGCAGGAGGTCCAGCCGGGCCTCGGCGATCTCTTTGCCGCAGGTGGCGCAGAAGCCGTATTCGCCGTCCTCGATCCGGCGCAGGGCGGCCTCGATCATGCGGATCTCCTGCTTGCCGGAATTGCCGATCGCCTCCAGCGCCTCGTCTGCTTCGCGTTCGGTGGCGAGCTCCTCCCAGTCGCGGGAGTTGTGGGTGTCGAGCTCGGTTCCGATGGTGTTCAGCCGGGCCGTCAGATGGTTCAGACGGTCCTCGAGCTGCGCCTTGCGGGTGGCGATTGGTGTCATGATGTCTCCCTTTCGTCCCGCCACTCTAGGGACGGGCCGGTCCGGCCGCCTTGACGCAAATCAACCGCGTCGTGCACTCCGGGCCTGGGTGGTATTCAAAGCTTGATATATGTCCCCTTCTCGCCATATCCAGAGGCAGGCAAACGCGGAGGGGATCATGCCCAGTAAAGTCTCGCCCGTCGTGCGGGCGTTCTTCGACGAGGCCACGAATACCGTCACCTATGTCGTCCGCGATCCGGCCGGAACCCGCTGCGCGGTGGTCGATTCCGTGCTCGACTTCGACTATGCCTCCGGCCGGACCGACACGCGCTCGGCCGACGCGGTGATCGCCTGGATCGAGGCCGAGGGGCTGACCGTCGACTGGCTGCTGGAGACCCACGTCCATGCCGATCACCTGTCGGCCGCGCCCTATATTCAGGAGCGGCTGGGCGGCAAGATCGGCATCGGCGACCGGATCACCCTGGTGCAGGAGACTTTCGGCAAGGTCTTCAACGAAGGCACCCGTTTCCAGCGCGACGGCAGCCAGTTCGACCGGCTCTTCACCGAGGGCGACAGCTTCCATATCGGCCAGCTGAGAGGGGACGTGCTGCATACCCCCGGCCATACGCCGGCCTGCCTGACCTATGTGATCGGCGATGCCGCCTTCGTGGGCGACACGCTTTTCATGCCCGATTTCGGCACGGCACGCTGCGATTTTCCCGGCGGTTCGGCGGAGGTCATGTACGACTCGGTGCAGAAGATCCTCAGCCTGCCCGACGAAACGCGGGTTTTCGTGTGCCACGACTACAAGGCCCCGGGCCGCGAGGATTACGCTTGGGAGACTACGGTGGGCGAGGAGAAGGCGCGCAACGTCCATATCGGCGGGGGCCGGTCCAAGGCCGATTTCGTCCAGATGCGCGAGGCGCGGGATGCCACGCTGGGGATGCCGAAACTGATCATCCCCTCGCTTCAGGTGAACATGCGCGCGGGCCGGATGCCGGAGCCGGAGGAGAACGGCACCACCTACCTCAAGGTCCCCGTCAACGGCCTGTGAACGGGCTTTCGCAGCGCCGGGCGAGCGGCTAGGATCGCCGCCGCCCGGGCCGGCCCGGGACGCAGAGCCCGAGGAGCGCCGATGGACATCCGACAGATCACCGACAGTTACGCCGTCTCGCCGCAGATCGCGCCGGAGGACGTGCCGGCGCTGAAGGCGGCGGGCTTCGCCGTGGTGATCTGCAACCGCCCCGATGCCGAGGTGCCGCCCGAGTTCTCCGCCGCAGCCGTGCGCGCGGCGGTGGAAGCCGAGGGCATGGCCTTCGTCGAGAACCCGCTGAGCCACGGAAATCTGACGATGGAGATCGTCGAGTGCCAGGGCAACGCGATCGAAACCGCCCCGGGCCCGGTCTTCGCCTATTGCGCCTCGGGCAACCGCAGCTCGGTCCTCTGGGCCCTGAGCCAGGCGGGCAAGCGCCCGGTCGAGGAGCTGATCGGTCTGCCGGCGCAATACGGCTACCAGCTTGCGGGACTTCGTCCGCAGCTCGAGGCGCTGGCGGCGGAGAAGGGCTGAGCCTTGGCCGCCGGCGCGGATGCCGGCGCGGGTGCCGCCGCTGGCTCCGCGGGTCGCGAGGAGACCGCAGATGCGATCCGGCTCGAGGCGCTGGAGGCGCGCGAGGGGCGGGCGTTCCGGCTGGCAGGCTGGCTTTCCGTCACGGCCGGGTTGATCTGGCCGTTTCAGGCCTGGGTCATCGCCGCGCTGGTGGCAAGCTGGCTGAACCAACGCGCGGGCGTCGAAGACGCGGTGACCTCGGCCCTGGCCTTCCTGGCCCTGGCGGCGCTTCGCGCGCTCATCGAGCATCGCGCGGGCGGCATCGTCTTTGCCGCCGCCGACCGGGTCGTGGCGGCCGAGCGCGCCGCCGCCGTGGCGCGGGAGAGCCGGCGGGCGGAGGGCGGCCCGGGGTCCGCCGCGCTTGGCGCGCTTCTGGCGCAGAAGCTGCCGATGCTTCTGCCCTACCTCACCCGCTACCGGCCGGCGCGTCTGCGCACCGTGGTGCTGCCGGCCGTGATCCTTTTGATAACGCTGTGGTTTTCCTGGGCGGCGGCGCTGATCCTGGTTGTCGCCGGGCCGATGATCCCGGCCTTCATGGCGCTGATCGGGATGAAGGCGCGGGAGGCGAGCCAGAAGCAGATGGCGGAGATCGGCGATCTCAACACGCTGTTGATGGAGCGACTGGGCGCGCTGGTCGACATCCGCCTTCTGGACGCGGGCGGGCGGACGGCGCGGGATTTCGAGGCGAGGGCCGAGGGTCTGCGGCAGCGCACGATGGCGGTCCTTCGAATCGCGTTCCTGTCCTCTACCGTGCTGGAGCTCTTCGCCTCGCTCGGGATCGCGATGGTGGCGGTTTTCGTGGGCTTCTCGCTTCTGGGCTACCTGCGTTTCGGCACATGGGCCGGGCCGCTGGGCGCGGGCGAGGGGATTTTCCTGTTGCTCCTCGCGCCAGAGTTCTTCCAGCCGCTGCGCGACGTCGCTGCCGCCTGGCATGACCGCGCGGCGGCGCTGGCCGTGGCGGGCGAGCTGGCGGGGGCCGAAGCTGCGGCGGTGGCGCCGGTCGCGGTTCTTGGCGCGGGCGGGCCCGCGGCGCGGCTTTCCGGCCCGGCCTCTGTCGTGGTTCGGGATGTGGAGATCCGGCGCGGCGGCCGGGGGCTGCGCCTGCCGGAGCTTTCGCTTGACGCGGGCGAGCGGCTGGCGGTCACGGGGCTCAGCGGGTCGGGCAAGTCGACGCTGCTGGCCGCCGTGGCGGGGCTGGTGCCGGTCGCCTCCGGCGCCGTTCTGGTGGCGGGCGCGCCGCTGTCCGAGGCCAATGCCGATGCCTGGCGCGCGCGGATCGCCTGGGTCGGGCAGGCGCCGCATTTCCTCGACCGGTCGCTGGCGGAGAACCTGGACCCGCGCGGGACGGGCGCCGATCTCGCCCCGGCGCTGGAGGCCGCGCGGGCGGGCGACGTGGTGGCCCGGCTGCCGGGGGGGCTTCAGGCGCGGCTTGGCGAGAGCGGCGGCGGCATTTCCGGTGGCGAGGCGCGGCGGCTCATGCTGGCCCGTGCGCTGGCGGCGGGGCCGGACCTGGTGCTGGCGGACGAGCCGACGGCGGACCTCGACCCAGAAACGGCGGATGCGGTGATCTCAGCCCTGATGGCGCTGGGCGTGAAAGGGGTGGGGCTGATCGTCGCCACACATGACCCGGCGCTGATCGCGGCGATGGGGCGGGAGCTGAGGCTATGAGGCCGCTCTGGCAGGTATGGCGGCTGATCGCGCGGGCGCGGCCAGGGGTGCTGGTGGCGGGGCTGGGGCTGGAGGTCGTGGTGCTTGCCGCCGGGGTCGGGCTGCTGGGCCTTTCCGGCTGGTTCATCGCGGCGACAGGCGCGGCGGGGCTGGCCGGCCTCGGCCTTGCCTTCAACGTCTTCGGTCCGGCGGCCGGGGTGCGCGGCCTTGCGATCGCGCGGACGGCGGGGCGCTATGGCGAGCGGCTTCTGACCCACGAGGCGGTGCTGAGCGCGCTGGCCGCGCTGCGGGTGGACCTGCTGCGCCGGCAGGCGGCGGCGGGGCTGGAACAGATGCTGCGGTTGCGGGGCGCGGTGGCTCTGAACCGGATGACGGCGGATGTCGATGCGCTCGACGGGGTGGCGCTGCGGCTTGTTCTGCCCTTCGTCGCGGCGCTGGCGGTGCTGGGGCTGGCGGTCCTCCTCCTCTGGGTCGCGGTCGGGCCGGAGGTTGCGCTCGCGGTCACGGGGATCTTCGTCGTTGCCGGGGCCGGGGTGCTGTGGCTGACCGCACGGCTTGGCGCCGCGCCGTCGGTCCAGGCCGAGCGGGCGGGCCAGGCGCTTCGCCGCGAGGCGATCGACATGATCCGTGCGCGGGTGGAACTGACCGTCCATGGCCGGATGGCGGACCAGCGCGCCCGGGTGCTGGCGGAGGATGCCTCTGCCCGGGCGGCGGCGCGGGCGCTCGACCGGGTGGACCGGGGCGCTGGGCTGGCGCTTGCGCTGGTGGTGGCGGGGGCCGTGGCGGCCGCGATGGCGCTGGGCGGGGCGCTGGTGGCCGGCGGGGCGATCTCTGGCCCGGTGGCGGCGCTGGCGGTCTTCGTCGCGCTCGCGCTGGCCGAGATCACCCCGGCCCTTCAGCGGGGCATGGCGGAGCTGGGCCGGATGCGGGACGCCGCGGGCCGGGTGATGGAAGGGGTCGAGGGGACTGCCGCCGCGCCCGGTGCCGAGGGCGCGGCCACAGGCGGCGGGATCGAGGTCTCGGCCCTCACCTTCAGGCGGCCGGGGGCGGAGCGGACGGTGCTCGACGGCCTCTCCTTCCGCGTCGCGCCGCGCGAGGCTGTGGCCCTGGCGGGGCCAAGCGGCACCGGCAAGTCGACGCTCCTCTGGGTGCTGGCGGGGTTGCTGCCGGCGGAGGCGGGGGAGGTGCGGATCGCGGGCGCGCGGGTCGGCGATCTGGGCGAGGCCGACCTGCGCGGGCGGCTTGCGCTGTTGCCGCAGCGCAGTGCGCTGGTGGCCGGGACGGTGATGGAGAACCTCGCGCTGGCCCGTGACGGGGTGAGCGAGGCCGAGGCCTGGGCCGCGCTTACGGCGGCGGGCCTGGACGCGGTGATCCGCGACAAGGGCGGGCTGGGCGCCACGCTGGGCGAAGCGGGGGCCGGGCTTTCGGGGGGCGAGCAGCGGCGGCTGGCCCTGGCGCGGGTGCTGCTGCGGCGGCCTGCGGTGCTGCTTCTCGACGAACCGACCGAGGGGCTGGATGCGGCGACCGCGGAGCGTGTGCTGGCCGGGATCCGGGACTTCCTGCCGGATGCGGCGATCCTCACTGCCTCGCACCGGGCGGCGGAGCTGGCCTGGGCGGATCGGGTGATCCGGCTGGTGTGACGCGCGCCGTCACGCCCCGGGCGGGTCGATCATTCGTGGTGCGCCTGTGCTGCGACCGGGCGGGTGCCGGCCCGCAGGGCTGCGCCTGCTCTCTCATCCCGCGCTGGACGGACAGGGGCAGCGGTCTTTCGTCTCATGTAGACCGAGCGCGATGGAATATCCGACTGGCAGCCCTAATAATTTCACGAACGCAGCAAGTTTCTTCGCGTTCGCAGCGAAAACTTTGATCGGGATCAAGTCGGGAAATCTGCATTGGTTCTAGATCATGCTGTAATTTGAATCGCCGGGACATCTTTTGGCCCGGCAAGACCGGGGACAAGCCCATGCACCAAGAACTGGTCGACCTGTCACGCCTTCAGTTCGCGATGACAGCGCTCTATCACTTCCTCTTCGTTCCGCTCACGCTCGGACTGTCGATCATCGTCGCGACGATGGAGACGGTCTACGTCATGACCGGCCGGCCGATCTGGAAACAGATGGTCAAATTCTGGGGGACGCTCTTCGGCATCAACTTCGTCCTTGGCGTCGCGACCGGCCTGACGATGGAATTCCAGTTCGGGATGAACTGGTCCTATTACAGCCATTACGTGGGCGACATCTTCGGCGCGCCGCTGGCGATCGAGGGGCTGATGGCCTTCTTCCTCGAAGCCACCTTCGTCGGTCTCTTCTTCTTCGGCTGGGACAAGCTGTCGCGGCGGGCGCACCTCGTGGTGGCCTGGCTGGTCGCGATCGGCTCCAACCTCTCGGCGCTGTGGATCCTGATCGCCAACGGCTGGATGCAGCACCCGGTCGGCGCGACCTTCGACCCGGTGACGATGCGGATGGAGATGACGAGCTTCTACGACGTGCTCTTCAACACCGTCGCGCAGGCGAAATTCGTCCATACCGTCTCGGCGGGCTATGTCACCGCCTCAATCTTCGTTCTGGGCGTCTCGTCCTGGTACCTGCTGAAGGGCCGGCATATCGAGCTTGCCCGCCGCTCCATCGCGATCGCGGCCGCCTTCGGCCTGGCCTCGGCCCTGTCGGTGGTGCTGCTTGGCGACGAAAGCGGTTACGACGCGACGCTGAACCAGAAGATGAAGCTCGCCGCGATCGAGGCGATGTGGGAGACGGAGCCCGCGCCCGCGCCCTTCACCCTTTTCGGCATTCCCAACCAGGCCGAGCACAAGACCGATTACGCGGTGAAGGTGCCCTGGGTGATGGGGCTGATCGGTACCCGCTCGCTCGACACGCCGATCCCGGGGATCAAGGAGCTGGAGGCCCAGGCCGTCGGCAAGATCAAGTCCGGCCTTGTCGCCTATGACGCGCTTGCCGCCTATCGCGCGGGTAAGGGCACGGTTACGCCGGAGATCGCCAAGGCCTTCAAGGAGCACGCAGGCGATCTGGGTTACGCCTTCCTGCTGAAGCAGTACACGGCCGACCCGTCCAAGGCGACAGAGGCCGATATCCAAAAGGCCGCCGCCGATACGGTGCCGACCGTCTGGCCGATGTTCTGGGGCTTCCGGATCATGGTCGGGCTCGGGTTCCTCTTCATCTTCACGCTGGGCTATTTCTTCTACCGCGCCTCGTTCCGCGGCATGAAGTTCCCGCGCGGGATGCTGGTCTTCGCGGTGGCGCTGATTCCGACGCCCTGGATCGCGGCCGAACTGGGCTGGTTCGTCGCCGAGTTCGGGCGCCAGCCTTGGACGGTCTACGGTGTCCTGCCCACGGCGATGTCGGTGAGCCACCTGAGCATCCTCGACCTCTCGATCACGCTGGCGGGCTTCGTGATCTTCTACACCGTCCTCTTCATCGTCGAGATGGGGCTGATGGTGAAATACATCCGGAAGGGCCCGTACATGGAGGTCGAGGAGACCGAGCGCTGGATGGCGAAGCATGAGCACCGGCTGCGCACCCATGACGGCAACCTGCCCTTCGGCAATCCGGCGGAGTAAGACTGATGATCCTGCATGACCTCATTTCCCTCGACGTACTGCGCGTCATCTGGTGGGTCCTTCTGGGCGTCCTTCTGACCGGCTTCGCGCTGACCGACGGCTTTGACCTCGGTGTCGGCACGCTGCTGCCCTTCGTGGGCAAGACGGACCTGGAGCGGCGCGTCGCGATCAACACGATCGGCCCGGTCTGGGAGGGCAACCAGGTGTGGTTCATCCTTGGCGGCGGGGCGATCTTCGCGGCCTGGCCGCCGCTTTACGCGGTCAGCTTCTCGGGCTTCTACCTCGCGATGTTCGTGGTGCTGGCGGCGCTGATCCTGCGGCCCGTGGGGTTCAAGTACCGCTCCAAGCGCGACGGGGCGGGCTGGCGCTCGGCCTGGGACTGGGCGCTCTTCGTGGGCGGCGCGGTGCCGGCACTGATCTTCGGGGTGGCGATGGGCAACGTGCTGCAAGGCGTGCCCTTCCACTTCAACGAGGACCTGATGTCGATCTACACCGGCACCTTCTTCGGGCTTCTCAATCCCTTCGCGCTGCTCGCGGGTGTCGTCTCGCTGACCATGCTGGTCACCCACGGCGCGGGCTGGCTGCAACTGAAGGCGGAGGGGCCGGTGGCGGAGCGGGCGCGGGCCATTGGTTCGGTCACCGGGCTTGTCGCGGCCGTCGCCTATGCGCTGGCGGGCGTCTGGATGGCCGAGGGGATCGTGGGCTACCACATCGTGGGGCCGGCGGCGGCCAATGCGCCCTCCAACCCCTTCCTGATCGACATGGCGCGCGGCGGAAACTGGATGGCGGCTTATGACGCGCGGCCCTGGATCGCGATTGCGCCGGTGGCGGGGCTCCTGGGCATGCTGATGGCCTCGCTGGGTCTGCGCCGGGGCTGGGAACTGGGTGCCATCGCCTGGTCGAAGGTTGGGATCATCGGGATCATTTCCTCGGTCGGGCTGACGATGTTCCCGTTCATCCTGCCGTCCTCGGCCGACCCGAAAAGCTCGCTGACGGTGTGGAACGCCTCGTCGTCGCAAATGACGCTTTTCGTCATGCTGGTTTGCGCGGTGATCTTCGTGCCGATCATCCTGGCCTACACGGCCTGGGTCTACAAAGTGCTCTGGGGCAAGGTGACGGAAGATGGTGTCGCCGAGGCCAGTGACTCGGTCTACTGAGAAGGAGAAGGCAGATGTGGTATTTCGCCTGGATGCTGGGACTGCCGCTGGCCGCGGGCTTCGCCGTCGTCAACGCGATGTGGCTGGAGCTGCAGGAAGACGCGGTGATGGCGGGGGAGCGCGAGTCGCGCTCCATGGTCGCCAAGAAAAAGAAGCGCGGCTGAGGATCAGCCCGCAAACTCCTGCAAAAGCTCGGATATCAGCGCCCCGGCGGCATCGGCCACCGGGGCGCTGAGCCGTTCTCCGGCCGAGAAATCCGCGCCTTCGATGCCGTGGATCGTCAGCCGCGCGGGCAGGAGGCCCAGGGCGCGGGCGGTCTCCACCGCCTCCGCCACGCCGAAGCGATGGGTGGAGTAATGGAAGAACTCTGCCGGCACCGGCTGCAGCCCGTCGAGCATGCTGCGATGCCCCGGCGCCGCGCCACTGGCGGTGGCGTCGACCAGCACGAGGTGCGCCGCCTCCGCCATCGCATCTATCACGCCGGTCCCGTCGCCCTCATGCGCTCGGGCGGGCAGCCCCGCCTCGGCCAGCCGCGCGGCAACGAAGGGTCCGACCCCATCATCCGCCCGCATCGCGTTGCCGATCCCGAGGATCAGCACGCCTGCTTTCTCCTGGCCGAAATACTCCACGGGGGCGCGGGGGTGTGAAACCCCCGCCTGCGGCCCCTCCGACTCAGCCACGGTCGACCGTCAGCTTGAGGAAATGCGTCGCGCAAGAGATGCAGGGATCGTAGTTCCGGATCGTCTGCTCGCAGCGCAGCTTCAGCGCGCCGTCGTTCAGTGCGAGGTTCGCCTGAACCACGCGGGCGAGGTCGGCCTCTATCTGCGGCTGGTTCTGCGAGGTGGGCGGCACGATCCGCGCCTCGACGATGCGGCCTTCGCCGTCGAGGCGGTAGCTGTGGTAGCAGAGCCCGCGCGGCGCTTCGGTCGCGCCATGGCCGGTGCCGGCGCGGGGGGCGGCGGCCTCGACGAAGGCCGGGGCGGGGGGCGTGTAGCCGCGGAGGATCCGGGCGGCCTCTTCCACTGCGTATTGCACCTCGACCATGCGGACGAGGATGGATTTGAACGGGTTCGTCACCACCTCACCCAGGCCGCAGTCGCGCGCGGTCTGCTGCGCGGTGGGGGACAGTCGAGCGAAGTTCAGCGCGTATCGGGCGAGGGGGCCGGTGAGATAGGCCGAGCCGTCCCGCATGTGGCCGTGCAGCGCGTTGGAGCGGGCGACATGCTCTTCGACGAAATGCGCCTCCCACTCGGCGGGGGCGATGTCGAGCCCGCGGGAGGATCCGATGCGGCCCTCAATGATTGGGTAGACCTCGGGGTGGGTGAGGGAGACAAAGTGATAATCGCCCTCATCGTCGGGGAAGTCGAAGCGGGCGAAGTCGAGCGCCAGCTCGCGCGCGGCCTGGGCGCCCCAGTCGAGTTCGGGCAGAAGCGCCTCGATCGCGGCGCGGGGGGGCGCGGTGTAGAAGCCGCCGACGCGCGTGTTGACGGGATGGACGGCGCGGCCGCCGATGACCTCCATCAGCGTGTTGCCCAGCTTCTTCAGCCGCAGCGCCTTGCGCACCAGGTCCGGCGCGTCGCGGGCGATGTCCATCGCGCTGTCGAGGCCGAGGAAATCCGGCGCGTGCAGCATCGCGGCGTGGAGCGTGTGGCTCTGGATCCATTCGCCGCAATAGAGCGCGCGGCGCAGCGCGTGGATCTCGGGCGTGATCTCGATCCCCAGCGCCTGTTCCATCGCCTGCGAGGAGGAGGCGATATAGGCGATCGGGCAGATCCCGCAGATGCGAGAGGTGATGTCGGGCGCCTCGTGGTAGTCGCGGCCCTGCAGGAACGCCTCGAAAAAGCGAGGCGGCTCGAAGATGCGGAACTCGCATTTCTCCAGCACGTCGCCGTTCAGCTTGACGTAGAGCGCGCCTTCGCCCTCGACCCGGGCGAGGGCGTCGACCTGGATGATCTTTTCAGTCATGGCGCTGGCTTTCGCGGCTGAAGTCGGGGGCGGCGGCATTGAAGCTTCGGTAAAGGTCGCGGATCTGGCGGGGCGTCTCGCCCAGCTCGGCGAGCCGGGCGGAGAGGCTTTCGGGGTTGGGCGCCTCCTTCGGGCCGAAGCAGCCGTAGCAGCCACGCCCGTGCGAGGGGCAGAGGTTGCCGCAACCGGCCTGTGTCACCGGGCCGAGGCAGGGGGTGCCGTGGGCGACGAGCACGCAGACCGTGCCATGCGCCTTGCATTCGGTGCATTGCGAGGTCTTCGGCACATGCGGGGTCCGGCCGGCGAGGGTGGCGGAGATCAATTCGATCAGCTGGCGCTTGTTGATCGGGCAGCCGCGCAGCTCGAAATCCACCTTCACGTGGTCGGAGATCGGCGTCGCGGTGGCAAGTGTCGAGATGTAGTCCGGGTGGGCGTAGACTTGGCGGGTGAATTCCGCGACATCGGCGAAGTTGCGCAGGCTCTGGATGCCGCCCGCGGTGGCGCAGGCGCCGATGGTGATCAGGACCTTCGAGTTCGCCCGGATCTCCTGGATCCGCTGGGCGTCATGGGCTGTCGTCACGGAGCCTTCCACAAGCGAGACGTCATAGGGCCCGCCGGAGCGGCCGGAGCTGGCCTCGAGAAACTCTGCGATGTCGACCCGTCCGGCGATCTCCAGAAGCTCGTCCTCGCAATCGAGAAGCGTCAGCTGGCAGCCGTCGCAGGAGGCGAATTTCCAGACCGCGAGCTTCGGGTTCGCCATCTCAGAGCTCCTTCAGGCCAAGGCGGGCGGCGACTGTGTCGTGGCGGAAGACCGGGCCGTCCTTGCAGATGAAATCGCCGCCGAACTGGCAATGGCCGCAGAAGCCGAGGGCGCATTTCATGTTGCGCTCCATCGAGACCCAGCAGTGATCGGAGGACACGCCCGCCGCCTCCAGCGCCTGCAGCGTGAAGCGCATCATGATCTCCGGCCCGCAGATGAAGGCCTCGATCGTTGCGGGATCGGTGCCGGCCAAGGCGTGGGGAAGCGCGGTCGTCACCACGCCGACGCGGCCCGTCCAGCCGGGGCGGGCGTGGTCGACCGTCACCTCCACCTCGGTGTCGAGGCGGGATTTCCAGGTGGAGATCTCCTCGGCATAAAGCAGTTCGTCGGGAGAGCGGGCGCCGTAGACGAGGGTGAGGCCGGCGTAATCGGCGCGGTTGTTCAGGACGTGGTAGATCGCGGGGCGAAGCGGCGCGAGGCCGAGGCCGCCCGCGATGAAAAGCGCGTGGCGGCCCGCGGCGGCCTCGATCGGCCAGGCGGATCCGAAGGGGCCGCGGATGCCGAGCATGTCGCCTTCCTTCAGACCCACGATGGCTTTCGAGACGAGGCCCACGTCGCGGGTGGTGTGGGTGAGCTGACCGGGGCGGGCCGGATCGCCGGAGATGGAAACCGGGATCTCCCCCACGCCGAAGGCGTAGAGCATGTTGAACTGCCCCGGCGAGAAGGTCATCGGCGCACCGTCGATGGGGGCAAGTTCCACCGTCGCGGTGCCCGCGATTTCGCCCTTCGCGCGGGTCACGCGATAGCGGCGGGGCAGCATCGGGTCCGGCGTCGGGAGGGGCGCGGCCATCTCAGGCCTTCACGCCGTAGAGGTCGAGCACCTGCAGGCGCAGCGAGCGCAGGCGGGTGACGAGATGCGGCACCCAGTGCTGGAACATGGTGTAGCCGAGCGCCGGGTTCGCCTCGCATTTCGTTCTCAGGCAGGCGCCGTCCAGGCTGATGGCGCGGACCTCGTTGAGCGCGACGGCATCGTTCGAATGCTTGAAGGGGGCGATCAGCCAGGACCAGCCGAAGAGCTCTCCGGCGTGGACGGTTTCGGTGATGATCGGCTCGCGCTCCGGGGTGGCGACCTCGAGGGCGACGTCGCCATGGGTGACGATGAAGAAGCGGTCGGCGGGGGTGCCCTCGGAATAGATCCGCTCGCCGGCGCGGAAATGCTCGTGCCGGGCGCAGCCTGCGAAAAGCGCGATCGTCGCGGTGTCGAAGCTGGCGAAGAGGGGGTGCTGGGCGAGGATCTCCTCGAAACGGTGGATTTCCATGAGTCAGGCCTCCTCGTGCGGGGCGGGAGCGGGAAGGGAGGGATCGGGGGCGGACAGGGCGTGGGCTTCGGCCACGATGTCGATGCCGACGGGGCACCAGGCGATGCAGCGGCCGCAGCCGGTGCAGCCGGAGCTTCCGAACTGGTCATGCCAGGCGGAGAGCTTGTGGGTCATCCATTGCCGGTAGCGGGACTTGCCGGAGCGGCGGACGGCGCCGCCGTGGACATAGGTGAAGTCGATGGAGAAGCAGCTGTCCCAGCTCCGCCAGCGCTCGGCATGATCGCCGGAGAGGTCGGTGACATCCTCGACATCGGTGCAGAAGCAGGTCGGGCAGGCCAGCGTGCAATTGGCGCAGCCAAGGCAGCGGGCGGCGACATCCTCCCACTGGGGGTGCTCGGGGTTGGCTTTCAGCGTGCCGGCGATGGCTTCGGGCATGGCGCGGGTCTGCGCGCGGGCGGTGGCGGCGCTGGTGGCCTTCGCCTCGGCGATCTGGGCCGGGGTGGCGGGGGCGAGGGCGAGCGTGGCGGCGATGCGCGCGCCTTCGTCGCTGCCGATCTCCAGCAGGAGGCCCGTGCCGGTGGCAAGTTCGGTCAGCGCGAGGTCGTAGCCGGCCTCGGCCCGGGGGCCGGTCGCGGTGGAGGCGCAGAAGCAGGTCTCTGCCGCGCGGGCGCAGTTAACGGAGACGATCAGTGTCCCCGCGCGGCGGCGGGCGTAGCCGGGATCGGTGAAGCTGCCGTTGTCGAAGACGCGGTCCTGGATCTCCATCGCCGCGATCTCGCAGGGGCGGACACCGAAGAAGGCCGTCCTGGGCCAGGGTTCATCCGGCTGGCCGAGTTCGAAGCCGTCGGCCGTGCGTTCCGCGCTCCAGAGCTTCTGGCGGGCGGGGAAGAGCCATTTCTTCCAGGACTGGGGGCCCACGACGTAGTCGAACCAGCGGCCGGGCGCTGTTTCGGCCAGGCGGTAGTGGCCGGGGGACTGGCTGTCGGAAAGGCCCTTGGGAAGGTCCTCGGGCCGGTCAAGCGGTTCATAGGCGATGGCGCCCTGTACCGGGGCCGGGCCGATCACGCGGATGCCCTCGGCCAGCAGGGCGGCGAGGAGAAGCGTTGGATCGGGCAAGTGCAGCGGCGCGCGGGTCATGCGTTTCGGTAGCAACCTCGGGCAGGCGTGACGTTGATCTGGCGCAAGGCGGAGGCGAGTCGTTTCACACAGGTTACACGGTCCTGCCGCTCCTGTGCGGCGCTTGCATTGCGTGCGGCGGGGATTGGGGTAGGGTCTCCTGCGCGGCGGCGCCCGGGGCGGGGCCTGCCGGGAAGGCGGATCGGAAGGATTGGAACGGGCGGACATGGCGGATGATGCGGGCGAGGCGGGACCGGGGCGGGCGACGGCCGCGACGCCGGTGAAGGGACGCAAGGCGTCGAAGGCGGCGCGGCGGGCGCAGCTGATCGAGGCGACGATCGACAGCCTTGCCAAGCGCGGCTACGCCGAGACGACCATGGCCGACGTGGCCGACGGCGCGGGGCTGTCGCGCGGCATCGTCAACTTCCATTTCGAGAGCAAGGAGAACCTGCTGATCGCCACGCTTCAGCACCTGGCGGACGAGTATGTCGGCCATTGGGAGGCGGCGGTGACGAAGGCGGGGCCGCGGGCGGCCGACCGGCTTTGGGCTGTCGTGGCGGCGGATTTCGATCGGCGGGTCTGCACCCGGCGCAAGATCGCGGCCTGGTGCGCCTTCTGGGGCGAGGCGAAGTCGCGGCCGACCTACCAGGCGCTCTGCGGCGCGCGGGACGACAAGTACCAGCAGGTGGTGCAGGGGATCCTGGCCGAGCTGAAGGCCGAGGCCGGCTATGGCTATGCGCCGGAGGCAATGGCGCTGTCACTTTGCGCGATGCTGGAGGGGCTCTGGGTGCGGCTGATGATGGGCGGCACCCGGCGCGAGGCGGCCTGGGCGGCGGCGGTGGACGATCTGGTGGCCACCTTTCCCAAGCATTTCGGCTACGAGGGGCCGCTGGCGGGGTAGGAGCCGGCAGGAAGGTGCGCCATGAATGCGCACCCTACGGGAGGGCTATCTGCGGCCGAGGAGCGGTGCCCGCCCTTGGGGGCAGACGGGCGCTGGCCCGGTGGGGCTTTGCCTCGCGGTTTCGGGCCGGGAGTAGGCGCTGGCACCCGCCATTGATTGAACGTGCGTTCAATGCTATGTCTCAAAGATAAGATATATCATGCGCTTGTTTGGCGCATTTCCGAATCAAATCTGATGATGGAGCGCGACATGGCGGCGAACCGGCAACCGGCGGAGGCCTTCGGGCAGGAGATGGCGGAGCTGCGGCAGGAGGCCGGGGCGCATCTGCTGGCGCCCTGGGCGAGCGCGGGAAAGATCGGCACCGCCGCGCTCGACATGATCGGCGACGGCGAAGGGATCTACGTCACTGACGAGGCCGGACGGCGGCTGATCGACGGGCCGGCGGGGATGTGGTGCGTCAACCTCGGCCACCGCAACCGCGAGCTTACCCAGGCGATGGCGGACCAGGCGATGGCGCTCGACTACAACTCGCCCTGGTACACCAGCTCTGCCCCCGCGGTGGAGCTGGCGGGCCGGCTTGCCGGTCATGCGCCGGGGGACCTGAGCCATGTCTTCTTCACCACCGGCGGCTCCTCTGCGGTGGAGACGGCTTTGCGCTTCATGTTTTTCTACAACAACGTGAAGGGCCGGCCCGAGAAGAAGATGATCGTCACGCGGGACCGTGCCTATCACGGATCGACCTATCTCGCGGGCTCGCTGAACGGCCGGCCGCGGGATCAGGACTGGATGGATTCCGAGACCGGCCGAGTGATCCGCCTGTCCTGCCCGGATCCGTTCCGCCGCCCTGCGGGCATGAGCGTCGAGGCGTTCACCGACGGTCTGATCGAGGAGTTCCGCGCCGCCATCGAGCGCCATGGGGCCGAGAAGATCGGCGCCTTCGTGGCCGAGCCTGTGCTCGCCTCGGGCGGGGTGGTGGTGCCGCCTGAGGGCTACCTGAAGCGGATGCAGGCGCTTTGCCGGCAGAACGACATCCTCTTCATCTCCGACGAGGTGGTGACCGGCTTCGGGCGGCTTGGCAGCGTCTTCGCCTCGGGCGAGGTCTTCGGGATCGAGCCCGACATGATCACTTTCGCCAAGGGGGTCACATCGGGCTATTTCCCGCTTGGCGGCGCCATGATCTCGGCCCGGCTTCTGGAAGATCTGAGGGCTTCGAACCACCCCGAGGCGGCTTTTGCCCATGGCCTGACCTATTCCTCGCATCCAATCGGCTGCGCGGTGGCGCAGAAGACGCTGGATATCCTCGAGGGCGGGCTGCTCGACGAGGTGAAGGAGAAGGCGGTCTACTTCCAGACGGCGCTGAAGCGGCTGGAGGATCATGCGCTGGTCGGCGAGGTGCGCGGGATGGGGCTGATGGCCTGCATCGAATGCGTGGCCGAGAAGGCGGGGCGGACGCCGCTGAAGCTGGATCTGGAGGTCGGCAAGCGGATCGACAGGCACTGCCAGGAGCGGGGGCTGCTGGTGCGGCCCTTGATCCAGATGTGCGTGATGTCGCCGCCGCTGACGATCACCACGGACCAGATCGACCGGATGGTGGAGATCCTGGACGCTTCGATCCGCGCGACGATGGACGATCTGACCCGCGACGGGCTGTGGCGCGGGTAGGGGCCGTCCCGGCGCGCGGACGGGTACGGCCCTGGAAGCGGCCCGGCCCCCGGTCTGTCGAGGGCCGGGCCGGATGATGGCTTACGCCGGGGCGGTTTCCGCCATCGTCGGGTAGTCGGTGTAGCCTTCCGCCGCACCGCCGTAGTAGGTGGCGCGGTCGCCTTCGGCGAGGGCGGCGTCGGCCTTCAGCCGGGCGACGAGGTCGGGGTTGGCGATGAACGGGCGGCCAAAGGCCACGGCGTCGGCGCGGCCGTCTTCAACCGCCTCGATCGCCATCTCGCGGGTGTACCCGTTGTTGGCGATGTAGGGGCCTTCGAACAGGGCGCGCAGATCGGCCATCTCGGTGCCGTTCGGGGTTTCGCGGCTGCCCTGCGTCGCACCCTCGACCATGTGGAGATAGGCGAGGCCGAAGCGGTTCAGCCCCTTGATCGCATGGGTGAAGAGCGCCATCGCGTCGCTGTCGTGGATGCCGTTTGCGGGCGACATCGGCGAGAGGCGCAGCCCGGTGCGGTCGGCGCCGATGGCCGCGGTCACCGCCTCGACCACCTCGAAGAGGAAGCGGCAGCGGTTCTCGAGCGATCCGCCATAGGCATCGGTCCGGTGGTTGGAGCCGTCGCGCAGGAACTGGTCGATCAGGTAGCCGTTGGCTCCATGGATCTCGACCCCGTCAAAGCCGGCCTCGATGGCGTTCCGGGCGGCCTGTGCATAGGCCTCGACGATGCCAGGGATCTCTTCAAGCTCCAGAGCGCGCGGCGTGGAGGTCGCGGTGAAGCCCTCGCCGGTAAAGGTGCGGCTTTCGGCGGCGATGGCCGAGGGGGCGACAGGCGCCTGCCCGTTCGGCTGCAGGAGGGTGTGCGAGATCCGGCCGACGTGCCAGAGCTGGATCACGATCCTGCCACCCTCGGCGTGGACGGCCTCGGTCACCTTCTTCCAGCCCTCGATCTGGGCGGGGCTGTAGATGCCGGGCGTCCAGGCGTAGCCCTTGCCCTCCGGCATGATCTGCGATGCCTCGGTGATGATCAGCCCGGCGGAGGCGCGCTGGGCGTAGTAGCGGGCGGCGAGCGGGCCCGGCACGTCGTCTTCCTTGCGGGCGCGGTTGCGCGTCAGCGGCGCCATGACGACGCGGTTGGCAAGCTCCAGCGCGCCGAAGCGGGCGGGGGTGAACAGTTTGGCAGCGGTCATTCTGTTTCCTGTATCCTGCGGTCTTGGGGTCTTCGAGTGTCGCGTGCCGGGTCCGGCACGTCCGGCGCAACAGATGAACCGTTTCGTTCGGAATTCAACCCCCGGCGGGGCGTCAGACCGCCGCGACCGCCTCTGCCAGGAGGTCCCGGACCTGGGCCGCGAGCGTCTTCAGCTTGTCGTTGGGCACCGCCTGCATCGAGGCGACCGGGTCGATGGCGGCGATCTCGGTTTCGCCCTCGACCTCGCGCAGGATGACGTTGCAGGGCAGCATGGCGCCGATCTGCGGCTCCATCCCGATGGCGGCAAAGGCCATCTTCGGGTTGCAGGCGCCGAGGATGCGGTAGCCGGGCATGTCCTCGCCGAGCTTGGCCTTCATGGTGGCGGCGACGTCGATCTCGGTCAGAACGCCGAAGCCCTTGGCTTTCAGCGCATCGCGGACGCGGGGCTCCACGGCGGGGAGACTGGCGGGGATGCGGCGGGTGATCGTGTAGTTCATGGGATCCTCCTGTGGGATGGGCCGGCGCCCTCCTGTCTAACGGGAACGGCTGACGGCGGCATGACATGGATCAACGTGGGTTGCGGGGAGTTGGGCGAGGATGAGTTCGTGGTGGCTTGGGAGGCTTGGATGCTGAGGGTGCTGGGCGTTGCGGCGGCAATGGCGGCGGTTGCCGGGCTGGTTGCCTGCCAACCCGTGCCGCAGGCGGACGGGGCGCGTCTATACCACGATTTCTGCGCTGGATGCCATGGTGCGGATGGCCGGGGCGACGGACCTGCGGCCGTGGGGCTGGCGCGGAAGCCGGCAGATCTGAGCCGGATCGCGGCGCGGAACGGCGGCGTCTTCCCGAGGGTGAAGGTGATGGACTGGATCGACGGCTTCACCCGATCGGGCAAGCACGGCGGCCAGGTGATGCCAGTTTTCGACCCGCTGCTGACCGGGCCCAACGTCCTGGTGGATACCGGCAATGGCGTGGTGACGCCGACGCCGATCCAGCTCGTCGCGCTGGCCGATTATGTCGAGCATCTGCAGGCCCCGGCGAAGTGATCAGAGCCCGAGCGCCCGGCGCAGGGCCTCTGCCACGACGGCCGGCACCCAGTCGAACGCCGCCAGATCGGCGAAGCCGAGGCCGTGCATTTCGCCGTTGAGGCGGCGCTTCGCCTCGTCCCGATCCTAAGTTTTTTGAGCAAACATTTATTTCGCGACCAAGCCTGCGGATGCGGGCGCCAAGGTTAACAGAAGGTTTCGTCGCGGGGAGCCTCCGCTGTGGTCTCGGAGCGGAAACGACCCAATCTGTCGCAGCCGGGCGAGGTTTCGGCTCGGGACGGCTTGTAAACCGGACGCCGGAGCGGTTGACTGGCCCCGAAAGAGGGAGCGGCGGAATGCGATATTCGGGCCTTCGGGTGATCCGGGAGGGGCTCTTCGGCAACAAGGGCTGGCGGCCCGCCTGGCGCGAGCCTGAGCCGAAGGCAGAGTATGACGTGGTCATAATCGGCGGCGGCGGGCACGGTCTCTCGACGGCCTATTACCTCGCCAAGAACCACGGGATCACGAATGTCGCGGTGCTGGAGAAGGGCTATCTCGGCGGCGGCAACGTGGGGCGCAACACCACCATCGTGCGCGCGAACTACTTCCTGCAGGGCAATTCCGAGTTCTACAGCCATTCCCTGAAGCTCTGGGAGGGGCTGGAGGCGGAACTCAACTACAACGTGATGCATTCGCAGCGCGGGCTGATCAACCTCTTCCATTCCGACGGCCAGCGCGACGCCTTCGTGCGGCGCGGCAACTCGATGGTGAACCAGGGTGACGACGCCATCCTGCTGGACCGCGAGGGGGTGCGCGAGCATCTGCCCTATCTCGATTTCGAGCAGACGCGCTTCCCGATCTACGGCGGCCTCTACCATCCGCGCGGCGGGACAGCGCGGCATGACGCGGTGGCCTGGGGCTACGCGCGCGGGGCCGACAGCCGCGGCGTCGACCTGATCCAGAACTGCGAGGTCACCGGGATCGACATCGAGCACGGGCGCGTGCGCGGGGTGCAGACCTCGCGCGGGCCGATCCGTGCCAAGAAGGTCGCGATGATCGTCGCCGGCCGGTCCGGCCAGGTCGCTGCCATGGCGGGGATGCGGCTGCCGGTCGAGAGCCATATCCTGCAGGCCTTCGTGACCGAGGGTCTCAAGCCCTGCATCGACCATGTGATCAGCTTCGGGATGGGCCATTTCTACATCAGCCAGTCGGACAAGGGCGGGCTCGTCTTCGGTGGCGATCTGGACTTCTACGCCTCCTACGCGCAGCGCGGGAACCTGCCGATGGTCGAGCATGTGATGGAGGCCGGCATGACGCTGATGCCGATGATCGGCCGCGCCAAGGTTCTGCGCTCCTGGGGCGGGATCATGGACATGACGCCGGACGGCTCTCCCATCATCGACAAGACGCCGGTCGAGGGGCTCTTCCTCGATTGCGGCTGGAACTACGGCGGGTTCAAGGCGGTTCCGGCCTCGGGCTGGTGCATGGCCCATCTGGTGGCCACCGGCGAGAGCCATGCCGTCGCCCGCCGCTTCACGCTCGACCGTTTCGCGACCGGACACCTCCTCGACGAGGAAGGCACCGGAAGCCAGCACAACCTGCATTGAGGAGGCCGAGATGCGGATAACCTGCCCCCTCTGCGGCGAACGCGACCGGCGCGAGTTCTATTATTACGGCGCCGACGACTATCTGCGCCGTCCCGGCGAGGGCGCGGCGCCCGAGGCCTGGGACAGCTACCTTCACCTGCGCGACAACCCGGCTGGGATCACCCGCGACCTGTGGCATCACGAGATGGGCTGTTCGGCCTGGCTGGTGGTGGAGCGCTCGACGATCACCCATGAGATCCGATCGGTAAAGCTGGTCTCCGACGTGCAGGAGGGCGGCAAGTGAGGATCGATGGCAAGGGGCTGATCGACCGCAAGACGGCGCTGAACTTCCGCTTCGACGGACGGTCCTATACCGGCTTTCAGGGCGACACGCTGGCCTCTGCGCTGCTGGCGAACGGCGTGCGCATGGTCGGGCGCAGCTTCAAGTATCACCGCCCGCGCGGGGTGATGACGGCGGGCTCGGAGGAGCCGAGCGCGCTGGTCGAGGTCATCGAGCGCGGCCAGCAGACGCCGAACGTCCGCGCCACGGTGCAGGAGTTGCACGAGGGGCTCGAGGCGCGCAGCCAGAACCGCTGGCCCTCGCTGCGCTATGACCTTCTGGCCATGAACGACCTCTTCGCGCCTTTCTTCGGCGCGGGGTTCTATTACAAGACCTTCATGTGGCCGCGCGCCTTCTGGGAGCGGCTTTACGAGCCCGCGATCCGCCGCGCGGCGGGGCTCGGCAGCCTGTCGGGCAAGCATGACGAGGGGATCTACGAGAAGGCCTTTGCCTTCTGTGATCTCCTCGTGATCGGCTCCGGCCCGGCGGGCCTGATGGCGGCACTGGAGGCCGCGCGGGCGGGGGCGGATGTGATCCTTGCCGAGGAAGACAGCCGGATGGGCGGCCGCCTTCTGGCCGATACGGTGGAGATCGACGGCCGGCCCGGGCGCGACTGGGCGGAGGGCGTTCTGGCAGAGCTTGACGCCATGCCCAACGTGCGGCTGATGACCCGCACCGCTGTGACCGGGGCCTATGACCACGGCACATTTGGCGCGCTGGAGCGGGTGGGGCTGCATCTGGCCCAGCCGGGCGAGCGGCCGCGGGAATGCTTCTGGCGGATCGCGGCAAAGCAGGCGGTGCTGGCGGCGGGCGCGCTGGAGCGGCCCATTGCTTTCGCCGACAACGACCGGCCGGGCGTGATGATGGCGGGCGCGGTGCGCGCCTATCTCAACCGCTGGGGCGTGGCGTCGGGAAAGTCGGTCGCCATCTTCACCAACAACGGCGACGCGCGGAAGACGGCGGACGAACTGACCGCGGCGGGCATAGAGGTCGCCGCCGTGATCGACAGCCGGCCGGATGCGCCGGCGCTCGGGGATTACAGGCTCTACCGCGGGGCGCAGGTGACCGGAACGCACGGGCGCCGGGGGCTCGAATGGATCTCGGTCCGCGACCAGAACGGCGAGCGGCGTGTGGAGGCGGACTGCCTCGCCGTCTCCGGCGGCTGGAATCCGACGCTGCATCTGACCTGCCACATGAACTCCCGCCCGGTCTGGCGGCCGGAGATCGCGGCTTTCGTGCCGGTCGATGGCGCGGTGCCGGGGCTCCATGCCTGCGGCGCGGCGGCGGGGGTCTTTTCGACCGCCGGCTGCCTTGAGGACGGGCTGCGCGCGGCCGGCGCGGCGCTGGAGGCCATCGGGCAGAAGGCGCCGAAGATCGCGGCACCCAAAGCCGAGGACGGCGCCTATGATATCTCCCCCCTCTGGGTGGTGCCGGGCGAGAGGCGGGCCTGGCTCGACTTCGCCAATGACGTGACGGCGAAGGACGTCCGGCTTTCGGCGCAGGAGAACTTCCGCAGTGTCGAGCACATGAAGCGCTACACCACGCAAGGCATGGCGCCGGACCAGGGCAAAAACTCCAACGTCGGCGCGCTGGCGGTGCTGGCCGATGCGACCGGGCGCGGCATCCCCGAGACCGGAACGACGACCTTCCGGCCGCCCTATGTCCCGGTCTCCATCGCCGCGATGGGCGCGGGCGGGCGGGCCGCGGGTTTCGCGCCGCAGCGCTTCACCACCAGCCACGAGGCCAGCGTTGAGCGTGGCGCGCCGATGATCGAGGCCGGGCTCTGGTACCGCCCCTCCTATTTCCCGCGGATGGGCGAGACGGACTGGCGCCGCGCCTGCAACCGCGAGGTTCACAACGTGCGCGGCCGGGTCGGGGTCTGCGATGTCTCGACGCTGGGCAAGATCGACATCCAGGGCAAGGACGCCGCGCGCTTCCTCGATTTCGTTTACACCAACACCTTCTCCACGCTGCAGCCGGGGCGGGTGCGCTACGGCCTCATGCTGCGCGAGGACGGGCATGTGATGGACGATGGTACGACCGCCTGCCTGGCCGAGAACCACTACCTGATGACCACGACGACGGCGGCCGCGGGCCTCGTGATGCGGCATCTGGAATTCGTGCATCAGGCGCTGCGGCCGTCCTGGGACGTGCGCTTCATCTCGGTCACCGAGCAATGGGCGCAGTTCGCCGTGGCGGGTCCAAGGTCGCGGGACCTGCTGAACTCGGTCCTCGACCAGAAGCTCGACCCGGCCGCCTGGCCCTTCATGGCTTGTGGCGCGGTCTCGGTTTCCGGCGTGGCGGGGCGGCTGTTCCGTATCTCGTTCTCGGGCGAGCATGCCTATGAGATCGCGGTGCCGGCGCGCTACGGCGCGGCGCTTTTCCGCGACCTCGTCGCGCGGGCGGAGACGATGGGGGGCGGCGCCTACGGGATGGAGGCGCTCAACGTGCTGCGCGTTGAGAAGGGGCTTCTGACCCACGCGGAGATCCATGGCCGCACCACTGCGTTCGATGTCGGCCTCGAGAAGATGATGAGCAAGAAGAAGGACTTCATCGGCAAGGCGGCGGCGGCGCGACCGGGGCTGCTGGGGGCAGGACGCGAGCAATTGGTCGGCCTCCGCCCGCTCGATGCGGAGCGCGAGATCGGGGCGGGCGCGCATCTCTTCCGCAAGTCCGACCCGGCCAAGCGTGAGTTCGACCAGGGCTATGTCACCTCGGCCTGCTACTCGGCCACGCTGAGGTCGTGGCTGGGTCTCGCCTTCGTGGTGAACGGCCGGGCGCGGCATGGCGAGACCATCCGCCTCGTCGACCACATGCGGAAGACCGAGGTGTTGTGCGAGATCACCGACCCGGTGTTCTTCGATCCGGAAGGGGAGAAGGTGCGTGGCTGAGCTTCTGGCAACATCCCCGCTCGAGGGGCTGGTTCCGTTGAGCGCGGGGCCGTTCACGCTTTCGGACGCCGGCGTGGCGCGGATCACCTCTGTCGCGCCCTTTGCGGGCAAGGAGAAGGCGGTGAGCGCGGCGCTGAAGAAGGCGCATGGGCTGGCCTTCCCGGCGCCCAATACCGTTATCTCCAAGGGTGAGGCGCGGATCGTCTGGACCGGGCGGGGGCAGGCTTTCCTGATCGGCGCCGATCCCGCGCCGCTGGCGGGCATCGCGGCGCTGACGGATCAGAGCGATGGCTGGGCCGTCCTTCGGCTTGACGGGCCAGAGGCGGAGCGGGTGCTTGCGCGGAAGGTCGCGGTGGACCTGCGGCCCGCGGTCTTCGGCGAGGGGGCGGTGGTGCGCACCGCGCTTGGCCATATGATGTCGGTCATCCTGCGCGCCGGCGCGGGATTCGAGATCTTCGTCTTCCGCTCGATGGCCCATACAGCCGTGCATGAGATCGGCGAGGCGATGCGTGCCGTGGCGGCGCGGGGCTGACATGAGGCTTACCAACAGCGATCTGGGAGAGCTGGTCGGACTGCGTCACGATCTGCACCGCCACCCCGAGGTCTCTGGCGCCGAGGCGGAGACCGCGCGCCGCGTGGTCGCCGCGCTGGGTGACGGGCCGGACCGGGTCGTCACCGGGCTCGGCGGGCATGGCGTGGCGGCGGTCTTCGAGGGGGCGGAGGCGGGGCCGACCGTCCTTATCCGCTCCGAGCTGGACGCCCTGCCGATCGAGGAGCTTTCGGACAGCCCTCACCGCTCCGAAGTGCCCGGCGTCGGCCATCTCTGCGGGCATGACGGGCATTCCGTGATCCTGATCGGCCTCGCCCGCGCGCTGGCGCGGGAGCGGCCGGCGCGGGGACGGGTCGTGCTGATGTTCCAGCCGGCGGAGGAGGATGGATCGGGCGCAGCAGCGGTGCTGGCTGATCCTGCTTTCGCGGATCTCAGGCCGGATTGGGCGTTTTCGCTTCACAATATGCCGGGGCTGCCGCTTGGCGCGGTCCTGCTGGGGCCCGGGGCCTGCAACTGCGCTTCTCGCGGGCTGAGGATCCGGCTTACCGGACGGACCTCGCACGCAGCGGAGCCGGAGGCCGGTGTCAGCCCGGCGCGGGCCGTCACGCGGCTGATCCCGGCGCTGACGGCACTCGGGCCGGGCGGGGCGCTGGGGCCGGACTTCCGGCTGGTGACCGTCACCCATGCACGTATCGGCGAGCCGGCCCACGGCATCAGCCCGGGCGAGGCCGAGGTCTGGGCCACGCTGCGCACCCAGACCGACGCCGCGATGGCTGATCTGATGGCCGGGGCGGAGTCCGCGGCGCGGGATGCTGCCGCGGAGGACGGGCTTGGCCTTTCGATCTCGCTGCATGACGACTTCGCGGCCTGCGATAACGATGCCGAGGCCACCGACCGCCTTTCCGCGGCGATCGCAGACGAGGGGCTGGCGCGGGTCTCGGGCGATCTGCCGTTCCGGGCATCGGAGGATTTCGGCCGCTTCGGTGCGGTGGCGAAGAGCGCGATGTTCTACCTCGGCGCGGGCGAGGGGACGCCGGCGCTGCACAATCCCGACTATGATTTCCCCGACGCGCTGATCGAGCCCGCGACCCGCGTCTTCCTGCGCACCATCCGCGATCTGCTCGGCTGACCGCCGGGCCGGTGCGGAGGGCGGATTGAGCGGCTGGACTTGCGCGGCCCCGGGGGGGATATTTCCCCCATGAGTCTCCCGAACGGTTTCCTCGACGAATTGCGCGCCCGCGTCAGCCTCAGCCACGTGGTGGGGCGCAAGGTGACATGGGACATGCGCCGCTCGAACCAGGCGAAGGGCGACTACTGGGCGCCGTGCCCGTTCCATCAGGAAAAGACGGCGAGCTTCCATGTCGATGACCGCAAAGGGTTTTATTACTGCTTCGGCTGCCATGCGAAGGGCGATGCGCTGACCTTCCTTAAGGACAGCGAGAACATGTCCTTCATGGAGGCGGTGGAACTGCTGGCCCGCGAGGCCGGGCTGCCGGTGCCGGCGCAGGACCCGAAGGCCGCCGAGAAGGCCGATCGGCGCACGCGCCTCGCCGATGTGGTGGAGCAGGCGGTGCAGTTCTACCGGCTCCAGCTCCGCTCCAACGCCGGCGCCGTGGCGCGCGACTACCTCGACCGCCGCCGCCTGCCCGAGGCCTCGCGCGAGGCCTTCGAGATCGGCTATGCGCCCGACAACCGCCACGCGCTTTGGCAGCATCTGCGCGGCAAGGGCGTCGATGGCACGCTGATCGTGGAGGCAGGCCTCGCCATCAAGCCCGACGACGGCGGCGATCCGTTCGACCGCTTCCGGGGCCGCGTGATCTTCCCTATCCGCGACCAGCGGGGCCGGGCGATCAGCCTCGGTGGCCGGGCGCTCGACCCGAACGCGCGGGCGAAATACCTTAACGGACCAGAGACGGCCCTCTTCGACAAGGGCCGCAGCCTTTACAACCACGGCCCCGCGCGGGACGCAGCCGGCAAGGGCCAGCAGCTGATCGTGGCCGAGGGCTACATGGACGTGATCGCGCTGGTGGAGGGCGGGTTCGAGGCGGCCGTGGCCCCGCTCGGCACCGCGGTGACCGAGGATCAGCTGCGGCTGATCTGGCGGATGCATCCGGAGCCGGTGATCGCGCTCGACGGCGACGCGGCCGGGCTCAGGGCCGCGCAGCGCGTGGTCGATCTGGCACTGCCGCTGATCGAGGCGGGGCAGGGGCTGCGCTTCGCGATCATGGAGGGGGGCAAGGACCCCGACGAGATCCTGCGCGGCCCCGGCGGGCGGGCTGCGCTGCAGAAGGCGTTCGATTCGGCTGAACCGATGGCGGCGCTGCTCTGGCGGCGCGAGACGGAAGGCCAGGTGTTCGACAGCCCGGAACGGCGCGCGGCGCTCGACAAGCGGCTGCGCGCGGCGCTGAAGACAATCCGCGACCCGTCGATCCGCGGACATTACGGCGAAGAGTTCAAGAGGCTGCGCTTCGAGCTGTTCGGCCAGTCACGCGGCCCTTCGGCCCCGCGACAGGGCCGGCAGGGAGGAACCGGACGCCGCGGCGGCGGGCGGGGGATGGAGCCGGTGCAGATCGCGCCGCTGGCGAGCACCCGCGGCTCGCTCCTGGCCGCGGGCGCCGATACCGTGGGCGAGATACTGCTCGAGGCGGTGATCCTCGCGACGCTCATTCGCCATCCGGACCTCATCCACCGCTTCGAGGACAAGATCGACCGGCTCGACTTTGCCGGCCCCGGCCATGATCGGCTGCGCGACGCGCTCTTGCGTCACGCCGATCTGGCCGATCCGGAGGTCTTGCGGCAAAAAATCACGGCAGAGGCCGGTGCGGAGCTTGATCGGCTCTTCGCGCTTCCCCATGTGCAGATCGCGCCGCCCCTCCGCGCCTCTGTCAGTAGCGAAACGGCTGCCGAATGTCTGACCGAGGAGATTGCAAAGCTCGCCGCCGCGCGCGGCGCGCAGCGTGAGATTGCCCATGCGGCCGAGGACTTGGCCGGTTTGGCGGACGAGGGCGTGACCTGGCGGCTGAGTCAGGCCGCCGAAGCCAGAAACCGCGCCGGACGGGCGCAACAGGAGGACGCAAGCGATCTGGGCGAGGACCGTGCGGCGCTGTCTGCGCACCTTCAGAGCCTGATCGATGCCGAAGTTTGGGTAAAGAAAAAGGGCTGACGCCTTTCCGCCCCTGTGATTCGCACTAATGATTCGCTAAACCGGCTGAAATGCGCGCGCTGATTCGGCCCTTCGCGAGGAGTATCCATGGCTGCCAAAGACACCGACGACGTGAAGACCGAGGAGCAGGAGCAGGAAACCTCTCTCGACATGAGCCAGACCGCGATCAAGCGCATGATCGCCGAGGCGCGCGAGCGGGGCTATATCACCTACGATCAGCTTAACGCGGTTCTGCCGCCGGAACAGGTGTCGTCCGAGCAGATCGAGGACGTGATGTCGATGCTTTCGGAGATGGGCATCAACGTCATCGAGAACGAGGAGGCCGAGGAGGGCGAGGACTCGGGCTCCAGCGAGCTCGTCGAGGTCTCGACCTCGCGCGAGGTGGCGGTGGCCACCACGACCTCCGAAACGCTCGACCGGACCGACGATCCGGTGCGGATGTACCTGCGCGAGATGGGCTCGGTCGAGCTTCTGAGCCGCGAGGGCGAGATCGCGATCGCCAAGCGGATCGAGGCCGGCCGCAACACCATGATCGCCGGGCTCTGCGAAAGCCCGCTGACCTTCCAGGCCATCACCATCTGGCGCGACGAGCTTCTGAGCGAAGACATCCTGCTTCGCGACGTCATCGACCTCGAGACGACCTTCGGCCGCTCGATGGACGAGGACGAGGAGATGGAGGGTGCCGGGGGGCTTGAGGGGGTCGATGTCTCCTCCTCGCAGCAATCCGCCAATCGCAAGAACGCCTCTTCCGAGCCGGAGCTCGACGCCGACGGCAACCCGCTTGCCCGCAGCGACGACGACGAGGAGGACGACGACCAGTCCAACATGTCTCTTGCCGCGATGGAGACGGCGCTGAAGCCGCGCGTGCTTGAGACGCTGGAGGTGGTCGCGCGCGACTATTCCAAGCTGGCCGAGATGCAGGACCTGCGGATGTCGGCCACGCTGAACGAGGACGGCACCTTCTCGATCGAGGCGGAGGCGGCTTATCAGAAGCTTCGCAGCGAGATCGTGGAGCTGGTGAATTCGCTGCACCTCCACAACAACCGGATCGAGGCGCTGATCGATCAGCTCTACGGGATCAACCGCCGGATCATGTCGATTGACAGCTCGATGGTGAAGCTGGCCGACCAGGCCCGCATCAACCGCCGCGAGTTCATCGATGAATACCGCGGCTACGAGCTCGACCCGACCTGGCTTGACCGGATGGGCGAGAAGGACGGCCGCGGCTGGCAGGCCTTCATCGAGAAATCCGCCTCCAAGGTCGAGGACCTGCGCGCCGAGATGGCGCAGGTCGGCCAATACGTTGGCGTCGACATCTCCGAATTCCGCCGCATCGTGAACCAGGTGCAGAAGGGCGAGAAGGAGGCCCGGCAGGCCAAGAAGGAGATGGTGGAAGCCAACCTTCGCCTCGTCATCTCCATCGCCAAGAAATACACGAACCGCGGGCTGCAATTCCTTGATCTCATTCAGGAAGGCAACATCGGCCTGATGAAGGCCGTGGACAAGTTCGAGTATCGCCGCGGCTACAAGTTCTCGACCTACGCGACGTGGTGGATCCGCCAGGCGATCACCCGCTCGATCGCGGACCAGGCGCGGACCATCCGCATCCCGGTCCACATGATCGAGACGATCAACAAGCTGGTCCGCACCGGTCGCCAGATGCTGCACGAGATCGGCCGCGAGCCGACGCCCGAAGAGCTGGCCGAGAAACTGCAGATGCCGCTCGAGAAGGTCCGCAAGGTGATGAAGATCGCCAAGGAGCCGATCAGCCTTGAGACGCCCATCGGCGACGAGGAGGACAGCCAGCTCGGCGATTTCATCGAGGACAAGAACGCCGTCCTGCCGCTCGACAGCGCCATTCAGGAAAACCTGAAGGAGACGACGACGCGGGTTCTGGCAAGCCTGACGCCGCGCGAGGAGCGGGTTCTGCGGATGCGCTTCGGCATCGGCATGAACACCGACCACACGCTGGAAGAAGTTGGCCAGCAGTTCTCCGTCACCCGCGAGCGGATCCGGCAGATCGAGGCCAAGGCGCTGCGCAAGCTGAAGCACCCGAGCCGGTCGCGCAAGCTGCGGTCATTCCTGGACCAATAGCGCGATGTCCCTGCTTTCCCGCCTTCTCGGCAGCAAGCCGTCCGAAACCCCCGAAGCGAAGCCCGAGGAGTATGAGGGCTTCGCGATCTATCCCGAGCCGGTCAAGGACGGCGGACGCTGGCGCATTGCCGCGCGGATCGAGAAGGAAGTGGGCGGCGAGATCAAGCAGCACCAGCTGATCCGCGCCGATGTTGTCGAAAGCCATGACGAGGCCTGCAGCATGTCGCTGCGCAAGGCACGCCAGATGATCGACGAGCAGGGCGAAAGTATCTTTCGCTAGGGCGGAAGATCTCGCCCGGGGCCGCAGACCTCCAGCAAGCCATTCTCCGCTGAGGCCGGGTGCGCGCGGGCCCGCTCGCTTGCGCCTGCCTGCGACGACTCGGGCCGGCTCATGCTATGATCACGACATCGTGAGCGCAGGGAGGCTGCGATGACTGCGATGAACGTGGTGCATATGCGCGTGAAGCCCGGCAAGGATGCCGAGTTCCTGAAGCTGCACAGGGAATTCGACACCAAAGGCATGAAGGGTTGTTCCAACTTCTGGATCGTCCGTTCTGGCGAGCGTGACTATATCGTCGTCGGGGAATGGGCGAGCCATGAGGCGATGGTGGCCGCGCGGCCGGTGATGATCGGCAATCTCGACCGGCTGCGGCCGCTGCTGGAAGATCTCGGCGGCGGGCGCGGGGTGACCGAACCCTGGTCGGGCGAAGTTGCGGTTCACCGCGTTATGTAAGCGATGGCGCCGGACCTTCCGGCCCACCCCCTCGCGCCCGGGCGCGTGGCGGGGTAGGGTCGCTCCATGCAGACCCAATTCACCATCGCGACCCGCGGGGCGGGGTTATACGAGGTCACCGACGAGGTCGCGGGCTGGCTTTCCGGCGGGGGGGACGGGCTGGTGACGCTCTTCCTGCGCCACACCTCCTGCTCGCTCCTGATCCAGGAGAATGCCGACCCCTCGGTGCAGCGCGACCTTGCGGCCTTCCTTGGCCGGCTGGCGCCACCCGCCGATGACCCGGCGATGCGCTACCTGACGCATCGGGCCGAAGGGCCGGACGACATGCCGGCCCATATCAAGGCGGCGCTCTTGCCGGTCAGCCTGTCTATCCCGGTCCTTGCGGGGCGGATGGCGCTTGGCACCTGGCAGGGGATCTATCTCTGGGAGCATCGCGCCGCGCCGCACCGGCGCCAGATCGCGGCGCATTTCGCCGGCTGAGGCTTGGCGGATCAGGGCGGACGTGGCAGGCTTTCGCCATGGATTTCGCCCTGCGCCCCGCGAGGCCGGAAGACTGTCCCGGCCTGACCACGCTCTGCCTGCGCTCCAAGGCGCATTGGGGCTATGATGCCGATTTCATGGCGCGCTGCCGTCCGTATCTGACGATCTCCGAAACCAGTCTCGGCGCCGGATGGGTGGTGCTGGCCGAGACGGGGGATCTGCCACTCGGCACTGCTGAGGTGACGGTGGCCGGGACGGTGGCGGATCTCGACAAGATCTTCGTCGCGCCGGAGGCGCTCGGCCACGGGATCGGGCGGGCGCTGATGGCCTGGGTGATGGACTGTGCCCGAGCGCATGGCGCGACGCGGCTGGAGGCCCTGGCCGACCCCAACGCCGTGCCCTTCTACGAGGCGATGGGTGGCCAGCAACAGGGCTGGGCCCTCTCGGAGGCGACGCCGGGCCGCCGCCTGCCGAGGATGGTGATCGCGCTTTGATCCGGTGTGTGTCTTCCTTTTCCCACGCTTCCCCTTGCGGACCTGAGGGCAGGCGGCCGCTGCCGCCGGCCTCTCATCCCCTCAGGTCAGGTATTTCCTGAACCAGGCCGTGGTGCGCCCCCAGGCGAGTTCCGCCGCTGCGCGGTCGTAGCGCGGTGTGGTGTCGTTGTGAAAGCCGTGGTTCACGCCCTCGTAGATGAAGGCCTCGTAGGTCTTGTGGCCGGCGTCGAGGGCGGCCTTGTAGGCGGGCCAGCCGTCGTTGATCCGCTGGTCGAGCGCGGCGTAGTGCAGAAGCAGCGGGGCCCGGATCCGGGCAACGTCCTCCGTCTTCGGCTGACGGCCATAGAAGGGGACCGCGGCTGCAAGTTCGGGGTAGGCGACCGCGGCGGCATTGCAGACCCCGCCGCCGTAGCAGAAGCCGACGATGCCGACCTTGCCGGTCGACTCCGGATCCTTCATCAGGACCTCTACCGCGGCGAAGAAGTCGTTCATCAGCTTCACCGGGTCGACCTGCTTCTGCAGCGCCACGCCGTCCTCGTCATTGCCGGGGTAGCCACCGAGAGAGCTCAGCCCGTCCGGCGCCAGCGCGAGAAACCCCGCCTTGGCGACGCGCCGGGCCACATCCTTGATGTAGGGATTGAGGCCGCGGTTCTCATGAACCACCACCACGGCGGGGTATTTCGGCCCGCCGGCGGTGGGCTTCACCCGGTAGGCGCGCACCGCGCCGTTGCCGTTCGGGGAGTCGTAGGTCTCGTAGGTCGCATGGATCGCCGGGTCGGTGAAGGACACCTGCTCGGCCAGGGCGTAATCCGGGCTCAACATCTTCAGGATCGCCGCTGCGGTCAGCCCGCCGACGGCCCATTTGCCGGCGCGGTCGAGGAACTCGCGCTTGGTGATCAGGCCGTGGGCGTAATAATCGTAGAGGTCGAGAAGATCCTGATCGAAGTCCTTCGCAGTCAGACGGGTCATCGCTTCGTCCTCCTTCGGGAGGCCACAGGATATCATGGAAGCCCCTGCGGCCCCGGTGATCCCGCGCAAGCCGGAGGGGATCGGCGACAAGTCGCGCGGCCGGCCTGCAGACCCATTCCGTTGTATTGCGGCGGACCCGGTGTATCGTGGCCGCGGGAAAGAAGGGGGGCGCCGATATGGCGAGCATTGCGGAAGCGCCGGCCGCACCGGTGCGGCTGATCCGTCTGGAATACCTCTGGTATGTGGCGCTGGCGCTGGCGGTGATGGTCGCCGCCATCGTCAGCCAGGATATCTGGTTTCTCAACTGGGTTCATGTGATGAGCGGCGTCCTCTGGACGGGGATCGACCTGTTCATGGGCTTCGTTCTGGGGCCGATCCTCAGGAGCATGGATGTGGCCGCGCGCAAGCAGGTCTTGCTCAGGCTGACGCCGAAGATGCTTTTCGCGATGCCGACGCTGGCGATCATCACCGGCACGGCAGGGTGGTTCCTTGCTTCCGACCTCGGCTACACGGATCTTGCCTGGCCGCAGATCGGCTGGATCTACGGCGCGCTGGTGCTGGTGACGCTGATGACGATCCAGGGGCTGGGCTATCTGCTGCCGACCAACCTGCGGGTCTGCTTCGAGCTGCAGAAGCAGCAGCCCGATGGGGCGAAGATCGGCCGGCTGATGAGCGGCTATTTCTATGCCGTGGCCGCGCAGGGCCTCATGCAGGTGGCGATCATCGTCATCATGGCGCGGATCGTCGCCGGGATCTGAGAGGCGGGGTCAGGAGCAGGGAACCAGGAGCGCCTCGCCCAGGGCCACATCGTGCGGCAGGGGAAAGATCGTCGGAATCTCCTGGAAGGCGTAGCCGATGGCGATGGTCCGAGGGTTGTGGCCGCGGGCGTGGAGCCTCGCCAGCGTCCTGTCGTAGAAGCCGCCGCCATAGCCGAGGCGGTAGGTGCCCGCACCGAGGCCCACGACGGGGGAGAGGACGACATCCGGCGTCACCTCCGGTGCCTCGGGTGGCGGTACGGGGATGTCCCAGACGCCGCGGGCGAGCCTGGCGCCTTCCTCCCACAGCCGGAAGATCAGAGGCGCGCCCTTCTCGACGACCACCGGCAGGACGATCCGGTCGCCACCCTCCCTGCGGGCGGCGGCCCACGCGCGGAGGTCCGGCTCGCCCTTGAACGGCCACGTGATCGCGATCGTGGCGCCGCCCGGCGTGCCAAGCCGCGCGTCGAGCTCTGCCGCCAGCGCCCGGTCCGCCGCAACGCGGGCCGCCACCGGCAGCGCCTGCCGGAGCGCGATCAGCCGCGCGCGCTCTGCCTTGCGCCAGCGCATCACGTCGCGCCGCGTCTCCGCGTCCGGCAGGCCGCCGGCCTCGGGTGGAAGCTCGCCCAGAAGGCAGGGCGAGGAGGCGGGGGTGTTCGGTTCGCTCATCTTTCCTCCAGTCCGGCGCATCCTGCCCGGGGACCGCCGCCCGCGCGTCTCGGAATGCGTCCGGGCGTGTGCCGGGCGCGACACGCTGGCCCGTGGCATGTTGTAGCCCCCTCAAGCCTCTACCCAAACTGTGGAGGGTCGCCTATAGTCCCTGTGGAAATCCACGGATCGCCCCCGAGGGAGAGGTTATGCGCTGCCCGTTTTGCGGAAGTATCGACACCCAGGTGAAGGACTCGCGTCCCGCCGAGGACCATGTGGCCATCCGTCGCCGGCGCTTCTGCCCGGCCTGCGGGGGGCGCTTCACCACCTATGAGCGGGTGCAGCTGCGCGACCTCGTGGTTATCAAGACCTCCGGCAAGCGCGAGGACTTCGACCGCGACAAGCTGGAACGCTCGATCCGCATCGCGATGCAGAAGCGCCCGATCGAGCCGGAGCGGATTGACCAGATGATCTCCGGCATCGTGCGGCGGCTGGAGAGCATGGGCGAGACCGACATTCCGTCGAAGACCATCGGCGAGATCGTGATGGAGACGCTGGCGCGGATCGACACCGTCGCCTACGTCCGCTTCGCCTCGGTCTACCGCAACTTCCAGGCCGTGGACGACTTCGACAAGTTCGTGCAGGAGCTGCGCCCGCAGGCCGGCGCGGAAGAGTGACCCCCGAAGACGCCCGCCACATGCGCCACGCCCTCGGGCTGGGCGCTCGGGGGCTTGGGCGGACGTGGCCCAACCCGGCGGTGGGCTGTGTGCTGGTCAAGGACGGCCGCGTCGTCGGCCGGGGCTGGACCCAGCCGGGCGGGCGGCCCCATGCCGAGGTGGTGGCCCTGGCCCAGGCCGGCACGGCGGCGCGCGGGGCCACGGCCTATGTCACGCTCGAACCCTGCGCCCATCACGGAAAGACACCGCCCTGCGCCGAGGCGCTGGTGGCCGCCGGCGTGGCCCGGGTCGTCACCGCGCTTACCGATCCCGATCCGCGCGTCGCGGGCGGCGGGCATGCCATCCTGCGCGCCGCCGGGATCGCCGTCACCGAAGGCGTGGAGGCAGAGGTGGCGCGGCGGGCGCAGATCGGTTTCCTGACCCGCATCACCAAGGGCCGGCCGATGCTGACGCTGAAGCTGGCGCTGAGCCTCGACGGCCGCATCGCCACAGCCTCGGGCGAGAGCCGCTGGATCACCGGGCCGGAGGCGCGGCGCGCCGTCCATGCGATGCGTCTTCAGCATGACGCCGTGATGGTCGGTGGTGGCACGGCGCGGGCCGATGATCCGATGCTGAATGTGCGCGGAATGGGGGACGTCCCGCAGCCCGTTCGCCTGGTGGCGAGCCGCGGTCTGAATCTCTCGCGAGAGGGCCGCCTAGCGGCAAGCGCGCGGGAGGTGCCGCTCTGGCTGCTGCACGATCCGGAGGCGACGGAACCGGCAGACGCGGAGGGCTGGGAGGCGCTTGGCGCGCGGCTGGTGCCGGTCGGGTCCGCCGGTGGCGGACTCGATCCGCTGGCAACGCTGCGGGGGCTTGGTGCCGCAGGTCTTACCCGGGTGTTCTGCGAGGGGGGCGGGGCGCTTGCCGCCTCGCTTCTCGGGGCGGGGCTTGTCGATCGGCTGGTGGTTTTCTCGGCCGGGCTCGCGCTCGGGTCGGAGGGGCGTCCGGCGCTCGGTGCGCTGCCGCGAGGCCCCCTGGCGGAGGCCCCGCATTTCCGGCTTGTCGATCACCGCGCCCTGGGCGGTGATGTCATGCAGGTCTGGGAGCGCCCCTAGCCAGGGGCGCGCCTCGCAGCCCTCTTAGCGGAGGATCTGCGAGAACAGCCGCTCGGTCGAGTGCTTCGTGGTCAGCATCGAGACCTGGTTGTTTGCCTGCGCGTAATGGTAGAGCGCATCCTCGGTGCCCGGGCCCCAGAGGCCGTCGATGGCGCCGGAATAGTAGCCGTCCCGCATCAGTTGGTACTGGATCGACAGACGGACCTTCCGCTCCTGGCTGACGAAGGCGGTTTGCTGCGGCGAGATCGTGGACGGGGCATAGACCGGGTCCGGGGTGTAGGTCGGAGCAGGCTGGTAGCGGACCGGGGCCGGTTCCTCGACATAGCGCTGCGGCACGTAGGCGGGCTGGTAGTTCGAGGTCGACTGGACCACCGTGCCCTGCGGGTGCTGGGCATGCATGATCTGGTTGACCGCATAGCCCGTGACGAGGCCGAGGATCACGCCCCTGGTGATGTCGCCCCCCTGCGCCTGGGCGGCGGTGGGAAGCGTGCCGGCGGCGGTGGCCGCGACGAGGGCGGAAGCGATCATGGCCTTGGGGTGCAGCTTCGCACTGAACATCGTGTTTCTCCTTCGTTGAACCTGCGCCGCACTGGGACGGCGGCTGTGATGGGAAACACCTAATCAAACCCGCCGGAGCAACCAATATCAGCCGCCTGTTATCCGATAACGGGCATAGCTATACTTTATTTATCAATGTGTTGGGTTAGCTTCGGGAAATCCAGGGGTTCTTTCGCAGAAGGCCGAATCCAGCGCCGCGCAGCCGTCCGATTGGCCCGTAATCTAGCGCCAGATCCAGGCCGCGCCGGCGAAAAGGCCCTGCAGCTTGGCAAGGCTCCGGTTGAGCGGGCCGGGGCGCGGCAGGCAGCCGGTGGCAAGCCGGTCGATGGCGACCTCGGGCGGGCAGGGCAGGCGCGACACCGGGTCGAAATAGCGCGGGTATGCGATCAGGGCGGCGTGGGCGAGGGCCGCGAGCGAAGGCCGCGCCTGCCTGCGCGCGGGCACCAGCCCGAGGTCCCGCGTCAGCCCCCAGCCGGCGTAGAAGGGCGTGCCGAGGCAGGTCACCTTCACCCCGCGCAGCAGCGCCTCGAAGCCAAGCGCAGAGGTCATGGTCCACACCTCGTCGACCTGGCCGAGAAGCACCGCGGGGTCAGCGTGGGAGAGGGTGAGATCGGCCAGCCGCCGTAGCTCCGCCTCCGGCACGGCCCCCTTGCGCAGGCCGGCCTCGACGTCCGGATGGGGCTTGTAGAGGATCACCGCGTCGGGGTTTTCCAGCCGGGCGCGGCGGAGAAGGCCGAGGTTGGTCGCGATCGCGCCTGCGCCGCGCCGGATCGAGGCGTCGTCCTCTACCTGCCCCGGCACAAGGATGCGGTGCCCCTCGGGCAGGGCGGGCAGGGACTGGCCGCCGAGGTTGTACTTGCTGATCCCGTCGCGGAGAATCCGGGCGATCAGCCGTTCCGCCCGCGCCTCGCCGCCCGGGGGCGGTCCCTCGGCGATCAGGCGTTCCAGCCGGCTCTCCCGCGCGGGGTCGTAGTAGATGCCGAGGTCGTCCGCCACCAGCGAGAGGGGCGGGATCAGATCGGCGCCGAGGCCGCGGGAGCGCAGGAAGCCGTCCTCGACCCTGAGGATCGGAACGTCGCCATGCAGCGCGGCGACCTCCTTGCCGGCCCAGACCAGCAGCGAGCGGCCGGAGCGGCGGGCAAGGGCGAGGGCACGGCCGGGCCGGTCGACGAAGCGCAGCCGCTTCGGGCGGCCGAAGACATGCATGAGATGCCGCCTTTTCCACATCCGCATACCAAAAGCGATGTGTCCCCGGCGGTCCTCGCGAAAGGCGCGGGTCTGGGCCTCGAGCTGGGCGAGCACCTCCTCGAAGGCGCAGAGCCGGTCGCGGCAGGGGTCGTACCACGTCGGGGCGAGCAGCATCGCGCCGGCGAAGAGCTGCGCGCGGGTCAGCTTCCGGGTCCGGCGCGGCAGCGGGTTGCGATCTTCGGTCAGGCCCCAGCCGGCGTAGAAAGGCTGGCCGAAGACCTGCGGGCGGTGGCCGGCCAGGATCGCCTCGAATCCGAGCTGGGAGGAGACGGTATAGACCGCCACCGCCCCTTCGAGGAGCTTCCAGGGCGAGACGGGGGTGCTCAGCCGGCTGATCCGGCCCTGGGCATCCTCGGGGCCGTAGTGGCCGGGGCGCAGGCCCGCCACCGTCTCGGGATGGGCGCGGATGAGGATGCGGGCGCCGGGGTTCTCCTCCTGCGCGAAGACCAGCATCTCGCGGAAGGTGGCGGGGGTGGCGCCGCCATATGTAACAGAGCCGTCGCCACGGGTCTGGTCGACGACAAGCACGTAGCCCGGGTCGGGTGCGGGCAGGTCAGGGTCGTGGGTGTTGTATTTCGACAGATCCGCCGCGATCAGCCGGGCGATGCCCTCTCGGGCGCGAACCATCAGCGCACTGTCGTCGAGCGGGTGGGTCCCCAGCAGCCGCTCCAGCGCGGAGGGTTTCGAAGCATCGTAATGTACGCCCCCGCTCCGGTCGATCATCAGCCCGAGCGGCGGGTCGCCCGCGCGGCCCGGGCGGACAGAGCGGAGGAAGGCATCCTCGACTCGCACCAGCTCTGCGCCGGTCAGCTCCGACATCCGCTCTCCCCGCCAGGCGAGGGGGGAGCGGCCCCAGGTGCCGACGAGATCCGCGGACTTGGGGATGGCGAAGGTGGGGGTGAGGCCCGCGAGTGTCAGGATCCGGCGGATCCGGCCAGGGCGGATCATCCGGCCGGTGTAACAGAAAAGCCGCCGGGGAGAGGGCTCCCCGGCGGCGTGATTGGGATCGGTCGGGGCCATCGGGCCCCTATTTTCCGGTAATCGAAGTGCCCGTCGCCGCCGTAGAGACGGCATTGGCTCCGTTCAGCGTGCCAGTGAAGACCGACAGGGCCTTCTGCCACTGGACGAACGGCGCTTCGGTGACGAACACGGTGTCGCCGTCGCGGATCAGGAAGTCCCTTGCCTCGAACATGCCATCCGGTGCGGTGAGGTTCAGCACGTAGATCATCCGCTGCGGCCCGACGAGGTCGGTCCTGCCCAGCACCTGATTGGCGATTGCGGCCGGTTCATTGCGGAAGACGAAGACACCGGTCGGATCGGCAAGCGAGGTGTTCAGGCCGCCGACCTGCGCCAGTGCCTCGATCGCCGAGACGGTCGGCGTGTTGAAGGGCACGCGGTTCTGGCTGCCGGTGGCGCCGAGCACGGTGAAGGCGCGCAGGTCGCGCTGCACGTAAATCGTGTCGCCGTTCCTAAGCGCGATGTCGAGCTTAGGATTGGTGTAGAGATCGTTCAGCCAGACCTTCTCGGTCTTGTGGCCGCGGGTCACGATTACATCCGCGCTTTGGACCGGCACCTGTACGCCGCCGGCGCGCGCGATCATCGATGTGAGCGTCCGCGTGGATTGCTGGATCGGGTAGACGCCCTGGGTCGCCACCGCGCCTTCCACCGTCACCGAGGCGCCGTCGCCCGGGGTGCGGGCGACCTGGACCTGCGGATCCGGCGTCTGGGCGCCGAGCTTGCGGGCGATGGCGGCGCGCAGCGCCTCCGGGCTCAGCCCCGCGGCCTTGATGCGGCCGGCATAGGGGATGAAGATGAAGCCGTTGCCGTCGACCTCGACATCCGGAAGCACGGTCGATTTCTGGCCGGGCACGCCGAGGAGCGGGTTGGCGACGTTCTCGAACACGGTCACGGAGAGCTTGTCGCCCGGGCGGATCGTGTCGGGGCCGACGAGGCCCGCGTTCTCGAAGCTCTTGGAAAATCCGAGCGCCGGGGTGACGGAGGTAGCGCGCGTCACCCGGTCATTCACCTGGACGACGAAGGCGTCGCCCTGCCGCTGAACCGAGCTTGAGAAGATCTCGCGCTTGCTGGGGCCAGAGCGCGGAATTCCGCAGGATGCGGTAGCCGCAACAAGGACTGCGAGGGCCAGCCAACGGCCCCCTTTTACTATCATCGGGTTCACTGCTCGGGCTCCTTGCTCGGAACTGCCTCAAGTTTTTTGGGCAAACCTACAGAATCCCGAGAAAAAAGGCTAGGCGGTTTGTCCCGCCTCAGGGAACGACCCGCAACTGTTGCCTTGGGGCCGCGATTCCCTGGAGCAGCGCCTCGTAGGGGTCCTCCGGGGCAAGAATCATGTCCACGACCTGGCGCAGCAGTTCGCGCCGGCCGCGGATGGAGTAGAAACCGCCCGGAACCTGCGAGGTTTCCAGCAGGAAATGACGGTAGTCGCGGTAGGCGCGGCTGTCGGGCCGTGTCGGGCGGGAGAAGAACTCCGTCAGGGGCTGGGTGGAGATGAATTCCGGCTTGGAATAGACCGCGCGGCCGAACGCCTTCAGCGGCAGCCCGCGCCAGAGCACCTGCTGGCCGGCGGTGGAGTTTACCGTGACCGCCGAGCGGGCGTGGTTCAGAAGTGCCGCCAGCTTGCCGCCGCGGACGTAGTGGATGCGCGAGCTGACCCCGAAGCGGTCGCCAAGCTCGCCCAGAAACTGCCGGACCGGAACGCGGTCGTCCTCAAGCGGATGGGCCTTGATGACGAGGTGATGATGGGGTGGCGCGCCCTTGGCGAAGCCTTCGACGCAGACCGTCAGGAAATCCGTCATCGAGCGGAACGGCCCGTGGTGGCGGAAGCTCGCATCATGCTCGAGCTGCATCAGGACCAGGTGGTAGGGGAAGCCGCCGAACTTGATGCGCTGGGTCTCCGCCACCCGCTCGATCTTGTGGATCGGCATCAGAAGGAGACGCTTGAGGTAGAGCTGGAACTCTGCCCGCACCGAAATCTCGCGATGGGGCCGGAAATTGGCATAGGCGCGGTTCCGGACGAGCACGTGGAAATGGTAGAGGGCGCCGTAGAACACATGCTCGCGCATGTCGCCCCACCGGGCGGGGGCGTCCGGCAGGTCCATGTCGAGATGGTCGAGGGCGGCCTGCATCTCGGCCACGGTCATGGACATGATGCGGGAATGGCCGTTGGCGCCGCCACGTTCGTAGGTGACCCAGAACGGACGCAGGTAGCCCTCTTCGAAGACATGCACCGTCAGCCCGGCCTTGCGGGCAATGGCGATGGCATCGGCATGGATCGGGCGGGTGTCGCCGTAAAGCGCGATATCGGTGATCCTGTGTGCCTCGATCAGGCGGCGGAAGGTGCTGGACCAGGCCTCGGGGCGGTCCTGGTAGGGGATGTAGCTGGCATCGTTCGGCCAGAAGGCGCGGTCGCCCGCGTTGAAGCCGACACGGCGGACCTCGGCCCCGGCGGCGCGCAGCATCGCGGCAAGCTGCCGGAAGAAGGGCCCGTGAGGCCCTTGCAGGAAGAGAAAGCGGCGCCCGGTGCCGGTTGCGTCGGTCATCGTGGCATGGTCTCCTGGCCTTGCAGTCATCCCTTCACGGCAGAGTGGTGCGGTAAAGGCTCAGGATCGGAATGCTCTCCCACTATGTCGGCACGGGGACCCAATTTGGGCGAATTGCGGATATTGTGCGGAAACAAGCACTGATCGCGCCATGATCGCTTAGCTGGGGTGCGATGGAGGGCGGCCTTGTCAGCGCCGCGGCGGGCGGCTACGTCAGTCGCAAAGGAGACCGCCATGTTCACCGGGATCATCACCGATATCGGCCGCGTCATCTCGCTGGAGAACCGGGGCGACCTGCATGCCCGCATCGCCACCCATTACGACGTCGATACGATCGAGATCGGCGCCTCGATCGCCTGCGATGGGGTCTGCTTGACGGCGGTCGCGACCGGCGTCGACTCGACCGCCTCGCCGGGCGGTTGGTTCGATGTGGTGATCTCGGGCGAGACCGTCTCCAAGACCAATATCGGGCGGAACGGCTGGCACGCCGGGCGGCGCATCAACCTCGAGCGCGCGCTGAAGGTGGGCGACGAACTGGGCGGGCACATCGTCTCGGGCCATGTCGATGATGTGGCCGAGGTGATCTCGATCCGGCCGGAGGGGGAGAGCACGCGGATTCGCTTCCGCGCGCCGAAGGCGCTTGCCGGGTACATCGCGCCCAAGGGCTCGGTGGCGCTGAACGGCACCTCGCTGACCGTCAACGAGGTCGAGGGGGCGGAGTTCGGCGTCAACCTGATCCCGCATACCCAGCAGGTGACGACCTGGGGCGACGTGCGCGAGGGCGATGTTGTGAACCTGGAGGTCGACACGCTGGCGCGTTACGTTGCCCGGCTGCAGGATTGGGGCGGATGACCGCGCGCCTGGGGCACAACGGCGGGCCGTCGATGGAGCCGGGCTTCTCCTGGCGCAAGCATTGCTGGGGCAAGGCGCGGGCCGACCTGCTGCCGCATCTGCCGATCGAGGTTCTGCGCGGCCGGGTGAAACGCGCGGCAGAGCTGGGGCTCGACTACCGCACCTATGCCTCGGTCCGCGCCGCGACCGGGCATGACGTGGTGGCGTTCCTCTTTTCATCAAACGCGCTGAGGGTCTTTCCCGCTGCCCCGGCATTGCCCGAGGCGCGGGCCGAGAAGCTGGGCCGAATCTGCGACGCACTGAAGCTGGGGCTGGCGAGCGGGCGACTCGACCCGGCCGTTCTCGCCGAAGCCGCGTCGCTGGACGAGGCCCATTCCGCCCCCGACGCGCTGGCGCCCTGGAGCGCGGCGCGGGCGGCGATCCGGGCGGCGCTCGGCGCGCGCGGGCTGCCGGGCGACCGGGTTCTGCTGGTCGGCGACATGGGACTGGAGCGCGACTGGTGTGCGGCGGGCGGCCTTGCCGGCTACCTGCCGGCGGAGCGTTATTTCGGCGCGGTTTGACGGCCCCGCGCGGGCTCAGGCCGGATCGAAGCGCAGGATCCCCGCCACGCGCGGTCCCGCGCCGTCGTTGGGGTGGTTCACCCCGTCCATGACCTTGACCGCGTGGAAATCGAAGGGGCTGACGCCCGCGAGGCAGGCCGCGTTCACGCCCAGCTCGTTCGGGTTCGAGCGCCGCCTGTGATGGGTGTAGATCCCGCAGATCTTGCAGAAATGATGCTGAGCGGCGTGGGTGTTGAACGTGTAGAGCGTCAGGCTCTCGGCGCCCGATGTGATCTCCAGCCCGTCGAGGGGCGCGGAGACGGCGACGGCGCCGCGCATCCGGCAATAGGAGCAGGTGCAGCGCCGGGCGCTGGCGAGTCCGTCGCTGAGGCGGATACGGAACCGCACCGCCCCGCAGTGGCAGGCCCCGTCGAGGACCGCGGGGTCAGGGGCGGTGGCATCCTTGGGGGTGTCGGTCATGAGGCGGCTCCTTTGGTGCGGCCCGGCCCGCGCAGCGGCAGGCCCCGGGGGACCCTTCGGGTCTAGGCGCCGTCCCGCAGGGGCGCAAGGCCGCGCTCCTGCACAGCCCGTCTTCGCCCGCGCGCGCAACCCGCCTCTGGTCATCGCGTCCACCTTGCGCTAGGTGCTGCCCAGCAAAGGGTGAGACCATGACCGACAACAGCAAATCCGACTACTCAGACGCGATTTCCTCGGTCGAGGAGATCATCGAAGATGCCCGCAACGGGCGCATGTTCATCCTCATCGATCACGAGGACCGGGAGAACGAGGGCGACCTGGTCATCCCGGCCCAGATGTGTACGCCGGATGCGATCAATTTCATGGCCAAGCACGGCCGCGGGCTGATCTGTCTGGCGCTGGAGGCGGCGCGGCTCGACGCGCTCGGACTGCCGCTGATGAGCCCGAAGAACTCCTCGCGCCACGAGACCGCCTTCACCACCTCTATCGAGGCGCGCGAGGGGGTGACCACCGGCATCTCTGCCCAGGACCGGGCGCGCACCGTCTCGGTCGCCATCGACCCGAGCAAGGGCGCGCAGGATATCGCGACGCCCGGCCATGTCTTCCCGCTGCGGGCCCGCGACGGCGGGGTTCTTGTCCGCGCCGGGCATACCGAGGCGGCGGTCGACATCTCCCGCCTCGCCGGGCTGAACCCTTCGGGCGTCATCTGCGAGGTGATGAACGAGGACGGCACCATGGCGCGGCTGCCCGATCTGGTCGGTTTCGCGCAGATGCACGGGTTGAAGATCGGCACGATCTCGGACCTGATCGCCTATCGCCGCCGGCACGACAACTTGGTGAAGGTGACGCGCGAGAAGATCGTGCAATCCGAGTTCGGCGGCGAATGGCAGATGCGGATCTTCACAGACGATACCCAGGGGGCGGAGCATATCGCCCTGATCAAGGGCGATCTGAAGGGCGACGCGCCGGTGCTGGTGCGGATGCACACGCTCGACCCGCTGCTGGACGTGGTGGGTCTGGGAGGCGCGGGCCGCGCGACGGAGTTCGGACATGCCATGCAGCTGATCGCGAAGGAGGGCCGCGGCGCGCTGGTTCTGCTGCGCGACACCCATATGAAGATCGCGACTGAGGATGCCGTCTCGCCCCAGACATTGCGGCAATACGGGGTGGGGGCGCAGATCCTGACCTCGCTTGGGATTTCGCGGCTGGTTCTGCTGACGAATTCGCCGACGCCGAAGGTGGTCGGGCTCGAGGCCTATGGCCTGTCGATCACCGGCACCCGACGCATTCCGATGGAGTGAGAGATGGCCGGATCGGAAACCCATTACACCCTGCCGCTGCCGACGTTCGATACGCCGGTGAAGGTGCTTATCGTGGTGGCGCCCTACTACAAGGACATCGCCGATGACCTCGTCGCCGGGGCCCGTGCCACGCTGGAGGCGGCGGGCGCGAGCCATGAGACGATCGAGGTGCCGGGGGCGCTGGAAGTCCCCTCCGCGATCGCGATGGCAGAGCGGCTTTCGAATTTCGACGGCTATGTCGCGCTCGGCTGCGTGATCCGAGGCGAGACCACGCATTACGACACGGTCTGCAACGACTCGAGCCGCGCGCTGACGCTGCTCGGGCTGAACGGCGCCTGCATCGGAAACGGCATTCTGACGGTCGAGAACCGCCAACAGGCGGTCGTCCGGGCGGAACCGGCGGGCCAGAACAAGGGGGGTGGTGCCGCCGCGGCGGCGCTGCACCTGATCGCGATCGCGCGGCGCTGGTCCGGCGCGTCCAAGGGGATCGGCTTCCGCCCGTCGGAGACGATCCGGATTGCAGAGGACACCGACAAGGCATGACTGGAAAGCCCGACAAGCGCCGCCGCAGGTCCGCGGCGCGGCTCTACGCCGTACAGGCGCTGTTCCAGATGGAGGTCTCCGGTCAGACGGTCGAGGCCGTCTCGAGCGAGTTCGAAACGCATCGCTTCGGTGCGATCTATGACGAGACCGAGATGGAAGAGGGCGACGTCGACCTCTTCCGCAAGCTCGTCGGCGACGCGGTGAACTGGCAGGCGCGGATCGACCAGTTGACCGATCGCGCGCTGGTGGCGAAATGGCCGATCGGGCGGATCGACCCGACGCTGAGGGCGCTTTTCCGCGTGGCCGGGGCGGAACTGGTCGAATCCACAACGCCGCCTAAGGTTGTGATCACCGAATTCGTCGATATCGCCCGAGCCTTCTTTCCCGACGGGAAGGAGGCGAATTTCGTCAATGCGGTCCTGGACCACATGGCGCATGAGGTGCATCCCGAGGGGCTTTGACCGGTCTCCGGGCAAGCGCCAGGGCCGGGGGCGGCCATTGGCCGCGCCAATCACATTCCGGTTCCCATTCAACGCGAAGGCGCTATGCTTATCTGATGGAAGGCCGGGGCCATGACCCCCGTGCGCTGCGAGGAGCTTCTGAATGCCCAAGCTGATCCGTCTCTACATCCGCCATGTTGCCATCGGTTGGGGGATCGCCGCGCTCTTCTGCGCGATGCTGATCTGGCTCAACGTCGCCGGGCTGCGGCATCTGGTGCTTGATACGGACATGGGCTGGGTGGCGGCGCTCGCGCTCTTCGTCTCGCACGGTGCCCTTTTCGCGGGTGCGCAATTCGGGATCGCGGTGATGCTGATGGCCGAGGAGAACGATGGTCCCCGTGGGGGCCGCCGCGAGCGCGCCGCGCGGGCCCATCTGCCCGTCGCGATCCCGGTCGAGAACCGACCGGCGCAGCGCCGCCGCTGAACCGACGGCGCGGATCGACCCGGCAGAGACCTGTCGCCGACGGCCTGCATCGCGGGCCGTCTTCAATTGTGGGGAGCGGATCGGGGCACCTGCTCCTTCCAGGAGGGGCGGTGGGTGGCGGGAACCGCGGCAACCGTGCGGGCGTGAATTTCCCGAGAGCCTGGATTACCAGGTGGGCGCCAGATACCAAGACCACGGTCTTGGCAGAGCCAGCTCCCTCGGAAGTGCTTATCGGCCACTGGAAAAGGGCCCGTCACGTATCGGGCAGAAGCCCGCCAGCGCGAAAGATAGTGTGCCGCACCGGGGCCGGCAAGGGGGCAGGGCGCAGGCGCAGGCTGGACTTTTGTTCACCTCTTGTTCATATTCCGCTCATGCCCGACGATCTTGCCCCCGGACAACTCCTCGCCCGCGGCGTCTGCCGCCACCTGCTGAGCCATAACTTCGTCTCGGTGGTCGAACTGGTGCCGGCTTCGGGGCTGCGCGTCGACGTAATGGCGGTGGGGCCGAAGGGCGAGATCTGGGTCGTGGAATGCAAGTCGAGCCGGGCCGATTACATGTCGGATCACAAGTGGCAGGGCTACCTCGAGTTCTGCGACAGGTTTTTCTGGGCCGTGGATGCCGATTTCCCGACTGAGCTTCTGCCCGACGACAGCGGCCTGATCATCGCCGACGGCTATGATGCGGAGATCCTTCGGATCGGGCCGGAGGCAAAGCTCGCCCCGGCGCGCCGGAAGGCGATGATGCAGAAATTCGCCCGTCATGCGGCCCTGCGGCTGCAGGCCTTGCGCGATCCGCGGCTCGTCGGGCTGATCGGCGAAGTCGAGGCGGAGGAGGATTGAGCCTTACCCGTCCGCCCGTCCTGGTGGCGTCTTTTCTGGTGAGGCGGGCGGGGGGATGGGCCCAGGCGCGGCTCAGGGGCGCTTGAGGCGGATCACCACGTCGACGCGGGAGATCTCGGTACCCTCGGGTGCTTCGGGCAGGCCGACGAGGCGCAGGCTATCGCCAGGCGCATCGGTCAGGGCGTGGCTGTCTTCCCAGTAGTAATGCGGGTGATCCTCGACCCGCGTGTCGAAATAGCTGCGGGTGCCGTCGACGGTGATCTCGGCCAGAAGGCCCGCGTCGCAGAAGGCGCGCAGCGTGTTGTAGACGGTGGCGAGCGACACCCGTTCGCCGGCCTCGCAGGCCGCGGTGAAGAGGCTTTCCGCCGTCGCATGCCGGTTCATGCCGTCGCCGACCAAAAGCGCAGCCAGAGCGAGCCGCTGGCGCGTCGGCCTCAGCCCGGCGCGGTCGAGCCAGCGCCGGCCGACCGTAAGCGCCGCGGGAACGACGGGGGAGAGTTCATCCTGCATGGGCCCAATATAGAAGGCCGCAGTGAGGGTTTTCAAACGAAAACCTGCGGGCGGCAAAGCTGCGGCGATTGCGACGGCAGGGCTTCGCGCCCTTGCCAGTGCTCGGACCCGGGTGATAGAGGATCAGCAAGGATGTTACAAACAGGATAGACGGGGGAAGGGGCCGTATGGCGGTGTATCCGACGCGCTTTGAAAAGGAAGATCTTCTGGCCTGTGCGCGCGGAGAGCTGTTCGGGCCCGGCAATGCCCAGCTTCCGCTGCCGCCGATGCTGATGATGGACCGGATCACCGACATCTCGGCTGACGGCGGGCTGCACGGCAAGGGCCATGTCGTGGCCGAGTTCGACATCACTCCCGACCTTTGGTTCTTCGAATGCCATTTTCCCGGCAACCCGGTGATGCCGGGTTGCCTCGGGCTGGACGGGCTCTGGCAGCTCACCGGTTTCAACCTCGGCTGGCGCGGCTGGCAGGGGCAGGGTTTCGCGCTCGGCGTCGGCGAGGTGAAGCTGACCGGCATGGTCCGACCGGACCGCAAGATGATCACCTATTATGTCGACTTCACCCGGGTCATCGACCGGCGGCTGAAGATGGGCGTCGCCGATGGCCGGGTTGTGGCTGATGGCGAGGAGATATACGTGGTCAAGGACATGAAGGTCGGCCTCGCGGTCGCCTGACCCACGCCTTTAGGAGAGCCCCATGCGTCGCGTCGTCGTCACCGGGATCGGGATCATCTCGCCCATCGGCAACAATTCCGCCGAGGTCGAGGCCAGCCTGCGCGCCGGCCGGTCCGGCATCGTCTTCGCCGAGGATTATGCCGAACACGGCTTCCGCAGCCAGGTGAAGGGCCAGCCGCAGATCGTGCTGGAGGACCATATCGACAAGCGCAACCTGCGCTTCATGGGGCCGGGCGCGGCCTACAACTTCCTGGCCATGGAGCAGGCGATCGCCGATGCCGGGCTGGAGGAGACCGACGTTTCCAACGAGCGCACCGGCCTTGTCATGGGTTCCGGCGGGCCCTCGACCTCGAACTTCTTCAAGGCCTTCGAGACGGTGATCGAGAAGGGCAGCCCGAAGCGGATGGGGCCGTTCATGGTCACACGCTGCATGTCCTCGACCAACTCGGCCTGCCTTGCCACGCCCTTCAAGATCAAGGGCGTGAACTATTCCATCACCTCGGCCTGTTCGACCTCGGCGCATTGCATCGGCAATGGCGTGGAACAGATCCAGATGGGCAAGCAGGACATCGTCTTTGCCGGCGGCGGGGAAGAACTGGACTGGACGCTCTCCTGCCTCTTCGATGCGATGGGCGCAATGAGCTCCAAGTACAACGACACCCCTGCCACCGCCTCGCGCCCCTATGACGCGACGCGCGACGGCTTCGTCATCGCCGGCGGGGCCGGCGTGGTGGTGCTGGAGGAATTGTCCCACGCGCTGGCGCGCGGCGCCAAGATCTATGGCGAGGTCACGGGCTACGGCGCCACCTCGGACGGTTACGACATGGTCGCGCCCTCGGGCGAGGGTGGCGAGCGGGCGATGCGGGTGGCTTTGGCGAGCCTGCCCGAAGGCCGCCGCATCGACTATATCAACGCGCATGGCACCTCGACCCCCGTGGGCGACATCGGCGAGGTGGAGGCGATCCGCCGCGTCTTCGGCATGGGCTCGACCCCGCCGATCGCCTCGACCAAGTCGCTGACGGGCCATTCCCTGGGCGCAACCGGGGTCCATGAGGCGATCTACTCGCTCCTGATGATGAACGGCGATTTCATCGCCGCCTCTGCCAACGTCACGGAGCTCGACCCGGCGCTGAAGCCGGAGGAGATCGTGACGAGCCTTCGCGAGGGCGTGGCGCTCGACTCGGTCCTGTCGAACAGCTTCGGCTTCGGCGGCACCAATGCCACGCTGGTCTTCAGCAAGTACCAGGGCTGAGGGGGAGGGCGCCGGAATGGCCGATCTTATGAAAGGCAAGCGGGGCCTGATCATGGGGGTCGCCAATGACCGCTCGATCGCCTGGGGTATCGCCAAGGCGATGGCCGCGGAGGGGGCGGAGCTGGCTTTCTCCTACCAGGGTGAGGCCTTCGGCAAGCGGGTGGAGCCCCTTGCGGCCTCGCTCGGCTCGTCGCTTCTGGTCGATGTCGACGTGATGGACGATGCCTCGCTCGACGCCTGTTTCGCGCGGCTGAAGGCGGCATGGGGCACGCTCGACTTCGTCGTCCACGCCATCGCGTTCTCTGACAAGCACGAGCTGACCGGCCGGTTCATCAATACCAGCCGCGAGAACTTCAAGACCTCGCTCTCGATCTCCTGCTACAGCTTCATCGACGTGGCCCGCCGCGCGGCGGAGCTGATGCCCGAGGGCGGCACGCTGATCACGCTGACCTTCCAGGGCTCGAACCGGGTGACGCCGAATTACAACGTCATGGGGGTCGCCAAGGCGGCGCTGGAATCGACGGTTCGGTATCTCGCCAACGACCTGGGCCCGCAGAAGATCCGCGTCAACGCGATCTCTCCCGGCCCGATGAAGACGCTGGCCGGCGCCGCGATCGGTGGCGCGCGTGCCACCTTCCGCCACACCGAGGCGAACGCGCCCCTGCGCGTCAACGCGACGCTGGAGACGGTAGGCGGCACGGCGGTCTACCTCGCCTCCGACTACGGGGCCTGCACCTCGGGCGAGATCGTGCGCGTCGACGGCGGCTACCACGTCCTCGGCATGCCGCAGGCGGAGCACCTCTGAGCGATGCCTGCCCGGGGCCTCGCTGTGGCGCCGGGATGAGGGGCCCTCAGCGCCCCCGGGGCGGCTTCGAGGCCGAGACGCGGCGCGACGACCGCCATATCCACACCCTCGGTAGGCGCAGCCGGTTCTCCACCGACATCTACCACAGCCTGGTCGGGATGAGCTGGCCGCGGTTCTTCCTGACCTTCGCGCTGGTCTTCGCCGGGATCAACGCGATCTTCGCCGGCCTCTACATGCTGGCGCCGGGGGAGCTTGCCGGGAAGACCGAGGGCCTGCCCACCTTCGCGAGGGATTTCTTCTTCTCGGTCCACACGCTCGCGACTGTCGGTTACGGCAATGTCGTGCCGAGTTCGCTTCTCGGCAATCTTCTGGTCACGGTTGAAATCGGCTGCGGTATCCTGCTGATCGCGGTCACCTCCGGCCTGATGTTCGCGCGCTTCTCGCGACCTTCGGCGCGGATATTGTTCTCGCGCGTCGCGGTGATCACGGAGTTCGATGGCGCGCCCCATCTGATGTTCCGCGCCGCCAACCTCCGGCGCAACTACGTGCTGGAGGCGGGCGCGCGGCTGAGCGTGATCCGGCAGGAGGTCCACGGTAGCCAGGTGATACGGCGCTACCACGACCTGCCGCTCGTGCGGGCGCGCAACCCCGTCTTCTCGCTTTCCTGGCTGGTGATGCACCGGATCGACGAGACGAGTCCGCTTTTCGGTCTCGACGCGGCGCAGGCGGAGGCGGATGACGTGGAGCTTGTGGTGGTAATGTCGGGCTTCGACATGACCATGGCGCAGGACATCCACGCGCGGAACAGCTGGACCCATGACGCGATCCGCTGGGGCCATGCGTTCGTCGATATCGTCAGCTTCGAAAGTGGCGGGCGGCGCGTGCTCGACTACACCCGCTTCCACGACAGCGCGCCGGAGGCGCTGAGGGACGTCCCGCCCGAAGCCTGAGCCCCGGGCGGGAGAGGGTGGGGGGCTAGTGCGCCGCGCCGAGATAGGCGTCGATCACCGACTGGTCGTTCTGCAACTCAGAGACGGGCCCTTCGCGCACGACGCGGCCCGTTTCCATCACATAGGCCCGGTCGGCCACGGAGAAGGCCGCGAAGACGTCCTGCTCCACCAGCAGCACGGGGATGCCCTCGGCGCGGATGTCATTGAGGATCGCCAAAAGCTGGTCGACGATGACGGGGGCAAGGCCCAGGCTCATCTCGTCGATCATCAGCAGCTTCGGGTTCGCCATCAGCGCGCGGCCCATGGCGCACATCTGCTGCTCGCCGCCCGACATGTTGCCTGCAAGCTGGCGGCGGCGTTCCTTCAGCTTCGGGAAGAGTGTGTAGACCTGCTCGAAGCTGGCCTCCACGCCCTTGTCGCGCCTGAGATGCGCGCCCATCAGCAGGTTCTCCTCCACCGTCATGCGGGGGAAGAGCTGGCGGCCCTCCGGTACCTGGACGAGGCCGCGGGTGAAGGCGGCCTCCGGCGGCAGGGGGGCCAGGTCCTCGCCGTTGAAACGCAGCGTGCCCTGGGCCGGGATGATGCGCGAGATGGCGCGCAGCAGCGTCGTCTTGCCGGCGCCGTTGGAGCCGACCATGGCGACGATCTCGCCCGGCATGACCGAGAGTGTCAGGTCGAAGAGGACGGGCACAGGGCCGTAGCCCGCGTTCATGCCCTGGATGTTCAGAAGGGGTTCACTCATTGCCGGCGCTTTCCGAGATAGGCTTCGATGACGCGCGGATCCTCGAGGACCGTCGCGGGGTCGTCGTCGGCGATCTTCTCGCCGTGATGCAGGACCATGATCCGGTCCGACAGGCTGCGGATCGCGGCGACGACATGCTCGATGATCAGAAGCGCCCGGCCCTGGCCGCGGATCTTCTTGATCAGTTCCACGACCTCGGTCACCTCGACCGGGTTGAGGCCGGCCATCACCTCGTCTAGCAGCAGCAGCCGGGGCTCCATCGCCAGCGCCTTGGCGAATTCGAGACGCTTGCGGTCTGGCCCGCCGAGGCTGTCGGCGTTGATCTCGATCTTGCCGCCAAGCCCGGTGAACTCCAGCCACTCGCGCGCCTTCTCGCGCGCGTCGGCCATGTTCTTCTGGCCGCCGTTGCGCCCGAAAAGGGCGCCGACGGTGACGTTCTCCAGCACGGTCATGCCGTGGAACGGCTTCATCACCTGGAACGTACGGGCGATGCCGAGATGAGCGCGCCGGAAGGCTGGCACGTCGTTGATCACCTGGCCTTCGAAGAGGACCTCGCCCTCCGACGGGGCGAGGGTGCCGGAGATCATGTTGACGAGCGTCGTCTTGCCGGCACCGTTCGGGCCGATAAGGCCCAGCGTCTCGTTCTCGGCGATCACGAGGTCGACGTTGTTGACCGAGACGAGGCCGCCGAAGCGCCGGGTCAGGCCGCGGGTCTCGATGACGGTCCGGCCGGCCTTGGGGGCCGCGTCATGGGGGATGGGTTGCGCGCTCACAGCCGGTTCTCCGTGATGTTGCGGACGAAATAGCGCCAGGAGAGGGCGCGGCCGCGGCCGACGACATCGGCAAGGCCCCGCGGCATGAAGATCACCGCCAGAACGATGACGAGGCCGAAGAGCAGCGCCGCTGCGGTGGAGATCTGGGCAGCCAGGATCTCGTAGACCGCCGACAGGACGAACGAGCCGACCACTGGGCCGAAGACGGTGCCCGGCCCGCCAAAGACGCACATGATGACCATCCGGACGTTCAGCGTGGAATCGAAGGCCGAGGCTGGATCGACGAAGGTGAACCAATAGGCGTGGATCCCGCCCGCGACTGCCGTGAAGACGGAGGCGAGGATCAGCGCCGTCACCTTGTAGAGCGTGGCGTTCACGCCCATCGTGCCGGCGGCGTCCTCGTCCTCGCGGATGGCGATCAGGCCCATGCCATAGCGCGAGCGGCTGACCCACCAGACCGTTGCGGTGCAAAGGACCAGAAGGCCCAGCGAGAGCTCGTAGAACATCGTGTCGTTGCGCGTCAGCGGCAGGACAAGGCCGATGTTCTTGTTGGCGATGGAGAGGTTCGAGAAAATCGCCAGCATGGCGCCGTTCAGCCCCAGCGTGGCGATCGCGAAATAGGGTCCGCGCAGCCGCAGGATCGGCAGGCCGACCACCGCCGCCCCGATCACGGCAAGCACGACGCCGATGGCGAGACCGACACCGAAGGGCAAGTGATAGGTCGCCATCGCAATGCCGGTCCCGTAGGTGCCGAGCCCGTAGAAGACCGAGTTGCCGAAGGAGACATAGCCCCCGAAGCCGCCCAGGATGTTCCAGGCTTGAGCCAGCGTGGCCAGAAGCAGGGCGTTGATCCAGAACTGGATCATCGTGTCGGAGGCGAAACCGGGAATGAAGGCCATGAAGACGGCGATCACGATGGCTGCGGGAAGGATGAAGCGTTTCATCAGGCGGCCCTCACGGCGCGGCTGGGGCGGACGACGAGCACGACGACCAGAAGGCCGAAGCTGATCACGTCGGTATAGGTCGGCCCGATGTAGAGCGCGGTCAGCGACTCCGCGATGCCGACGAAGATGCCGCCGAAGATGACGTAGAAGGGGTTTGAAAGTCCCCCGATGATGGCTATGACGAAGCTCTTGGCCGTCAGGCTGGCGCCGATATAGGGCGTCAGGTTCGAGATCATGCCGTAGAGCCCACCGGCGGCCCCGGCAAGGGCGGTGCCGATGCCGAAGGTCACGGCGTAAAGGACGCGCGGGTTGACGCCGTAGAGCCGCGCCGCAGTAAGGTTCTGCGCGGTCGCCCGGATCGCGCGGCCGAGCGGCAGGCGGTTCAGTACGAACCACAGGATCGATGCCAGCGCGATGGCGACGAGGAAGGCGGCCAACCGCACGACCGAGACAGTCAGCCCGCCGACGGGGAAGTTGTTCCCGGCGTAGGTGGGGTTGATGGTGCGGAAGTCCGCGGTGAACAGAAGCTGCGCCGTGAAGGTCAGCACGACCTGCAGGCCGAAGGTGATCAGCAGCGTGTTCAGCATCTTCGAGCGCACGATGAGGTTCAGCACCCCCCATTGCAGTGCGAAGCCGAAGCAGAACATGATCACCATGGCGATCGGCAGGGCCACGAACGGGTCGATCCCCGCCAGCGTGAACAGATAATAGGTGACATAGCCGCCCAGCATGATCAGGGCGCCATGGCTGAGGTTCACGATGTTCAGAACCCCCCAGACCAGCGCCATGCCGAGGGCCATGAGCCCGTAAAGGCCGCCCAGGAGCACGCCGTTGAGCAGGATTTGCGCGAGAACCACTGTCCCGTTCCTCCGATATGTCCCGGGCGCCGGGGATCGGCGCCCGGGAGATTGGTCACATCAACGCTTGTCCCAGGCCGGGGCCGGGTACATGGGCTTGTTGATGAAGTGGTCGGTGTAGACCGGCTTCAGCTGGCCGTCCTGGATCTGCACGACGATCTGCGGCAGGTTGATCTGGCCGTTCGAGCCATACTTCACCTTGGCGTAGAGGCTGTCGAAGTTGCTGGAGGCGATGGCGTCGCGCACCTTCTTCGGGTTCAGCGAACCGGCCTTCTCGATCGCGTAGACGTAGGTTTCCACGTCGGCCGCGCCCGAGGCTGCGTGGTAGTCCGGGTCATAGCCGTATTTCGCCTTGTATTCCTTGGCGAATTCGGCGGCGTCGCCGAACCACTTGTCCTTCAGCGAGGCGTCCGGCAACCAGGTCGTCATGCCGAAGGCATAGTTGGCGTCCTTGCCGAGCGCGTTGCGGAAGTCGGCGGTCGGAACACCCACGGTGAAGGCGTACATGTCCGCCGGAGAGACGTTCAGCTGCTTCATCTGGCGCAGGAAGTTCAGCGCCTCGGTCTCATGGCCGCTCCACAGGATGCTGTCGACCTTGGCCGCCTTGATCTTGGTCAGGATCGACGAGAAGTCGCTGCTGTTCTCGGCGTAGCTCTCGTCCACGGCAATCTTCATGCCGGCCTTCTTGATCAGCTTGCGCGTGCCCTTGGCGACCGAGACGTCGAAGCTGTCATCGGCGGCGACGAGCGCGACGGTCTTCGCGGTGGGCTTCAGCTTGCCCATCATCTCCAGCGTCGAGCCGTAGTAGTTGCCTGCCGGCGGCAGGGTGCCGAAGACGTACTTGTAACCGCGCGAGAAGATCTGACCCGAGGAACCGCCGCCCTCGACCATCGGGATCTGGTACTTTTCGGCCACCGAGCTGTCGGAGATCACGAAGTTCGAGGCGAACGGCCCGAGCAGGAAGTTTACCTTGTCCGAGCTGACGAGCTGCACGTACTGGCGCACGGAGAGGTTCACGTCCGACTGGTTGTCGAGCATGTCGAGCTTCAGCTTGTAGGTCTTGCCACCGACCTTGACGCCGCCGGCCGCGTTGATCTTTTCGACCGCAAGCGCGTAGGCGTCCTTGTAGTAGCGGCCGGTGTTGGCCGTGGCGCCGGTCATCTGGACCGAGGCGCCAAGGGTGATGACGTTCTCCGCCGCCGCAGGCAGGGCAGAGAGCGCCGTCGCCGCGAGCAGCGCCGCGGACAGGGCCAGGGATTTTTTCATCAGGTCTCCTCCGTTTTGGATGTTTTCAGGGGCGCGGCTCATTCGCCGTCCCCGCGGGTTTGGGCGGCGAGGCGCTTGTCGATCGCCTGCGCCGCCGCAATGTTTTCCGGGCCGACATCGGCGCGGAATTCGGCCCAGACCGGTTGCATCGCCTTCACCCAGGCGGCGCGCTCGGCCGGTGTCAGTTGCCTTATGTGCCCGCCAGCCGCGAGGATCGCGGCGCGGGACTTCGCCTCCACCTGCGTTACCGCCGCATTCCGCTCGACCGTCACCTGGTGCAGGATCGAGAGGAACTGGCGGCGGATCGCCGGCGGCAGGCTGTTGAGGAAGTCGGTCGACGTCACGACGAGGTATTCGAGTACGCCGTGGTTCGTTTCGGTGATGCCGTCCTGAACCTTGTAGAACTTCTGGGCGTAGATGTTCGACCAGGTGTTCTCCTGTCCGTCGACCACGCCAGTCTTCAGCGCGGAATAGACGTCCGAAAAGGCGATCGACTGCGGCTGCGCACCAAGCGCGCGGATCTCGGCGGCGATCACGTCGGAGGGCTGAATGCGGAACTTCAGCCCCTTGGCATCCGCCGGCCAGACCAGCGGGCGATTGGCCGAGAACTGCTTCATTCCCGAATGCCAGAACTCCAGCCCCGTCAGTCCGCGCGAAAGCATCGCGTTCTTCATCTTCGCCCCGGCAGGTGAAGCCTCGAAGGCGCTGACGGCTGCGAGGTTGGTGAAGAGGAAGGGCAGGTCGAAGAGGCGGAAGACCTTGGTGAAGGCCTCGAATTTCGAGAGTGATGGCGCGGCGAGCTGCACGTCCCCCTGCAGCATGGCCTGCAGCACCGTGTCGTCGTCGTAGAGCGTCGAATCCGGGTAGACGATGACGCAGACCTTGCCCGCCATCTCACGGTTCACGCGGTCGGCGAAGATCTGGGCGGCGATGCCTTTCGGGTTATCCGTGGCCGATACGACGGTGGCGAACTTGACGACGATGTCAGAGGGCGTGCAGGGCCCGGCGAACGCAGGCAGTGCGGCGGAGAGCGCCAGCACCAATGCCGCGGCCAGAGCCTTCATCACATCCCCTCCCAAAAACCTTGTCGCTGCCGGGTTGGTCCCGAGCTTGGAAAGAGAGCATGGACGGCGCGCGGCATCTGGCAATGGGAAAACAGCACACGCTATCGTGATCCGCTTTAATCTATGTTTTGCATGTCCTTAGCGGATTTCCGCCTGAATTTCTGCGGCGCAGCTGTAACAACGTATGCGGAAAACCGCACAGATGTTGGCGCAAACGGGCGGGGAGCCGCACGGTTCAGGTTCAGGCGCGGTAATCCTCCGGCCGGATACCATGGCGCGTGAGCTTGTCGTAGAAGGTCTTGCGAGGCAAGCGCAGCGCCTGGGCCGCAAGCGTCGCATTGCCGTTTTGCCGCCGAAGCGCGTCCTGCAGGAGCGAGCGCTCGACCTGTGCCATCTGCTCGGCCAGCCCCGTGCCCGTGTCCTCCTCGCCGTCGGGCAGACCCATGGCAAAGCGCATGGCCGCGTTCATCAGCGCCCGCGCGTTGCCCGGCCAGTCCTGCGCCATCAGCCGGGCAGTGACGGCAGGGGTCACCTCCGGCTCCGGCAGGCCGGCCTGTTCGCAGGCCTGGCTGAGGTAATGGCGGAACATCACCGGGATGTCCTCGGGGTGCTCGCGCAGCGCCGGCATCCGGATCGGCATCGCGTCGAGCTTGTAGTAGAGATCCGCATGGAACCGCCCGGCGCGGGCCTCGGCGGCGAGGTCGCGGTAGGTGCCGGCGATGACGCGGGCGCCGCCGGTGCCGTCGAGCAGGTCGAGAAGCGCGAATTGCGCAGCCGGAGACAGGCCCGCGACCTCGTCGATGAAGATCGTGCCGCCCTCGGCATGCTCGAAGGCCTGGGCCAGGCTTTCGGGCCCGGCGGAGGGACCGGCGAGCTTCTGGAACGGCCGCGCAGCGGCGCCGGAGAGCAGGTGGATCACCTCGGCCACCTTGGGGATGCCGGTGCCCGGCTCTCCGGTGATCAGCACCTCGGCGGAGGTGCGCGCGGTCATTCGGGCACGTTCGCGCAGCTCCTCTGACTGGCGGGAGAGGCCGAAGATCATCCGTGCGGCGGCATCGCCCGATTGCAGCTGGCGCTTGAGCTGGCGGTTCTCCAGCACCAGCGCACGGGTCTTCAGCGCCTTGTCGATCACCGCAAGCAGGTCCGCCGGTGCGCAGGGCTTTTCAAGAAAATCGAAGGCGCCTGACGCGATACCGCGCACCGCCATCGGGATGTCGCCTTCGCCGGTCAGCAGGATCACCGGCAGTTCGGAGTCGATGCTGCGGGCATGTTCCAGAAGCGCGAAGCCGTCCTTGCCGGGCATGCGGATATCGGAGACGACGACGCCGGGGAAATCGCGCGAGATATGGTCCTTCGCCTCGATATAGGAGCCGGCGAGGATCGGCCGCAGCTCTGCGAGTTCCAGGGTCTGGCCAAGCGCCTCGCGCACCGCGCGGTCATCGTCGACAAGGAGGATGGTGCGGCTCATGCGGCCTCCCGTGCCGGGGCGGCGGGCAGTTCCACCGTGAATTCTGCGCCGCCCGAGGCGAGGTTGCGGGCGGCGATGGTGCCGCCAAAGCTCTGGATGATGCGGTCGGAGATCGCAAGGCCAAGGCCCATGCCCTCGGCCTGGCCGACCTCCTTGGTGGAGTAGAACGGGTCGAAGACGCGCTCGGGCTCGGCGATGCCGGGGCCGGTGTCCTGCACGGTGAGGCGGACGGTGCGCCCGGCCTCGATACGGATCGTCAGGCGGCGCTGCGCCCGCCCGGCCATGGCGTCGAGCGCATTGGCGACAAGGTTGATGATCACCTGCTGGAGCCGCACCTCGCCGCCGCGGACGTGAACCGGAAGGGTGGGCGGGACGTAGTCGAGGCTCACGTCCTCCTGGCGCAACCGCGGCTCGGTGATCTCCAAGGCCGCGCTGGTGACGGCGGCGAGGTCGACATCCGAGGTGCCCTCGGCATCGGGCCGGGTGAAGGCGCGCAGGTTTCGGATGATGCGCCCCATCCTGTGGGCGAGATCGCCGATCCGCGTGAGGTTCGTCGCGGCCTCGTCCGGCCGCCCGCGGGCGAGAAAGGCAGCGCCGTTCTCGGCATAGGATCGGATTGCCATCAGCGGCTGGTTCAGCTCGTGGCTGATCCCGGCCGACATCTGCCCGAGGGCGGAGAGTTTGCCGGCGCGCAGAAGCTCTGCCTGCGCCCGTTTCAGCGCGGCCTCGGCCTCCATCCGCTCGGCGACCTCGCTCTGCAGACGATCAACGGCCTCGGACAACTCGCGCGTGCGTTCTGAGACGCGGCGTTCGAGCTGCGCGGTCAGCCGTGCTTCCGTCTCCAGCCGGGCGGTGAGGGCGCGGCGGCGCTCGCCAAGGGCGAAGAGGATCGCACCGAAGATCAGACCCACGGCGGCAGTGACGGCGGCTTGCAGCCCCGCGACCTCCAGCGTCGGAAGGGCGTTGACGAGAATCTCGCCCTGCATTTCCACCACGGGCAGCGGTTGGGTGAGGTGCAGCGCCAGCCGCGGCAGGTAGGGCCCGCCGTCGACCCACCAGAGGTCATGCCCGCCGGTCCGGTAGCGGGTGAAGGCGGGGAAGGGCTTGGCCAGTCCCTTCGGATAGGCCAGGCCGAAGCTCGGGTAGGGCCGGGGCACCGGCGCGCGACGGCGGAAAAGAAGTTCCGAGCGGTTGGAGACGAAGACGACGCCGCGCGCGTCGGAGAAGAAGACGCTCTGCGCCTCGCCTCGGCTCGGCGCCTCGATCCGCGCCGCGTCGAGCCGGACGACGACGGCGCCGGCGACCGGCCCGCCGGGGGAATAGACCGGGGCGGCATAGGTGAAGATTCGCCGCCCGCCCTCGACCGCATGGGAGAAGCCGAGCGTGCCATGCATCGCTGCGACGAAGGCAGGTGTGTCTGCAGGGTCGTTTCGCCCCGCATCGGAGCCGAGCGAGCTTGCCAGTACCCGGCCGTCGCGGTCGAGGAGCAGGATCTCCTCTGACGCCGTCCGGTCGGCGGCGCGCAGGAGCAGGGCATTCGCCGCCGCGCGGTCGCCCTGGCCGGTTTCGGCCAGATGGGCGAGGGCCGGGTGGTCGGTCAGGAGCACCGCCAGCTCGCGGAACCGCTGCAGCTGGCCGGTAAGCTGGTCGGACGCCTGAGACAGCTCGGCCCGCGCGCCCTCGGCGATCTTGTCGAGTCCGGCGCGAAAGGCGTACCAGCCGACCGCACCGGCGACGGCCGCGACGACGAGGATATAGAGGCCGAAGCTGATCGCGCGACGTCGGCCCCGAGCCCGGTGGGGGCGCGGCGAGGTCGGGCTGGCTGGGTCTGCTGGATGGGCGGGCGTCACCGATCTCTCCCCGATGGGCGCGGCGAGTGTAACGGGGAGTTGAGGGGATGGAAAAGGGTGAGCTTTGCGCGCCATCCGCAGCGTCGTGCGCGATATTTCGTGACCTGACCCGCGAGTTCCCGCCCAGCCGTTTGGGGCTTAGACGTTGCGCCCGCCGCCGCTTCCGGCCAAATTGCCGCACGCAAGAGCCAAGGGGGATGCCATGAGCGAAGCCGAAATCGGCCTTATCGGGCTTGGAACCATGGGCGCGAACCTCGCGCTCAATATCGCCGAAAAGGGATTCGGAATCGCGGTGTGGAACCGCACCGCGGAGACCACCCACGCCTTCTACGCCGCTGCGGGTGCGAGCAAGCTGGCCGAGAAGATCGTGCCGACCGAGACGCTGGAGGCCTTCGTCGCCGCTATCCGTCCGCCGCGCGCGATCATCCTGATGGTGCCCGCCGGGCCCATCGTCGACCAGCAGATCGCGAACCTGACCCCGTTTCTGGAGCCGGGCGACCTGATCATCGACGCGGGCAACGCGAACTTCCACGACACCGACCGCCGTGCGGCGGATGCCGCCAAGGGCGGGCCGCGCTTCCTCGGGATCGGCGTCTCGGGCGGCGAGGAGGGCGCGCGCCACGGCCCCTCGATCATGGGCGGCGGCGAAAAGCAGGATTGGGACCGCGTCGCGCACATCCTCAAGGCGATCTCCGCAAAGTACGAGGGCACACCCTGCGCGACCTACATGGGGCCGGGCGGGGCGGGCCATTTCGTCAAGGCCGTCCACAATGGCATTGAATATGCCGACATGCAGATGATCGCCGAGGTCTATGGCGTGATGCGCGACGGCATGGGCATGGCCGCGAGCGAGATCGCCGAAGTGTTCAAGAGCTGGAACGAGGGGCCGCTGCAATCCTACCTGATCGAGATCTCGGCCGAGGTGGCTGCCGCCAAGGATCCGATCGGTGGCGGGCCGATGCTCGATGCGATCCTGGACCAGGCGGGCCAGAAGGGCACCGGCCGCTGGACTGCGATCGAGGCGCAGCACCTGGCCGCGCCGATCACGGTGATCGAAGCCGCGGTGGCGGCGCGCAACGTCTCTGCCCGACTCGAAGAGAGGAAGGCGGGCGAGGCGCTCTTCGGTGCGGCGCCGCGGCGGCTGGAGCCCGCCGCACTGGATGTCGACACGCTGGAAAAAGCACTGATCTGCGGCAAGATCCTCTGCTACGCGCAGGGCTTCACGATGATCGGCGCAGCGGCCAATGCCTTCGACTGGCCGCTACCGCTGCCGGAAATCGCGCGGGTCTGGCGGGAGGGCTGTATCATCCGTTCGTCGATGCTCAACGACATGGCGACGGCACTGACCGGCAATCCCGACCAGAACCTGATGTTCGCGCCGGCCTTTGCCGAGAAGCTCAAGACGACGCATGGGGCGCTGCGCAAGGCGGTCTCCGTCGCGGCGCTCAACGGGCTGCCGATGCCGGCGCTCGGGGCGGGGCTTTCGTATTTCGACATGATGCGGACGGCGCGCTCCACCGCGAACCTGATCCAGGGCCAGCGCGATTTCTTCGGCGCGCATGGCTTCGACCGGCTCGACGGCGCGGACAGCCACCATGGGCCCTGGGGCAGCCACGCCGGCTGAGGCCGGCCGGGACTGGCGCCCCGGGATGCCTAATGACGCAGAGGGAGGCGGCTTCGGCCGCCTTCCTTTTAGCTTCCGAGGATGCCCGGCAGGCGCAGGCCATTCTCGCGGGCGCAGTCGAGCGCGATCTCGTAGCCCGCATCGGCATGGCGCATGACGCCGGTCGCCGGATCATTCCACAGAACGCGGGCGAGGCGGCGGTCGGCATCCTCCGAGCCGTCGCAGACCACGACCATGCCTGAATGCTGCGAGAAGCCCATGCCGACGCCGCCGCCATGGTGCAGGCTGACCCAGGTCGCACCCGAGGCGGTGTTCAGAAGCGCATTGAGAAGCGGCCAGTCGGAGACCGCGTCAGAGCCGTCCTTCATGGCCTCGGTCTCGCGGTTGGGGGAGGCGACAGAGCCGGAATCGAGGTGGTCCCGGCCGATCACGACGGGGGCCTTCAGCTCGCCCGAGCGAACCATCTCGTTGAACATCAGCCCCGCCTTGTGGCGCTCGCCAAGGCCGATCCAGCAGATCCGCGCCGGCAGGCCCTGAAAGGCAATGCGTTCGCGCGCCATGTCGAGCCAGCGGTGGAGGTGGGCGTTGTCGGGGAACAGCTTCTTCATTGCCGCGTCGGTCGCGTAGATGTCCTGCGGGTCGCCCGAGAGCGCGGCCCAGCGGAACGGCCCCACACCCCGGCAGAACAACGGGCGGATGTAGGCGGGCACGAAGCCCGGGAAGGCGAAGGCGTTCTCCAGCCCCTCGTCCTTCGCGACCTGGCGGATGTTGTTGCCGTAATCGAGCGTCGGCACGCCGGCGTTCCAGAAATCGACCATCGCGGCGACATGGATCTTCATCGCGGCGCGGGCGGCCTTTTCTACCGCCTTGGGATCGCTCTCCTGCTTCGCGCGCCATTCGGCGACGGACCAGCCGGCGGGCAGGTACCCGTGCAGCGGATCGTGGGCGGAGGTCTGGTCTGTCACGATATTGGGGCGGGGGCCGCCGGCCTTCATGCGGGCGACAAGCTCGGGGAAGATCTCGGCCGCGTTGCCGAGAAGGCCCACGGATTTCGCTTCGTCCTTCGCGGTCCACTCGGCGATCTTTTCCAGGGCCTCGTCCAGCGTCGTGGCCTTTTCGTCGAGGTAGCGGGTGCGCAGGCGGAAATCGATGCGCGTCTCGTCGCATTCGACGGCGAGGCAGCAGGCCCCGGCCATGACCGCCGCGAGCGGTTGCGCGCCGCCCATGCCGCCGAGGCCACCGGTGAGGATCCATTTGCCCTTGAGATCACCGCCGTAGTGCTGGCGGCCGGCCTCGGCGAAGGTCTCGTAGGTGCCCTGAACGATGCCCTGCGTTCCGATGTAGATCCAGGAGCCGGCCGTCATCTGGCCATACATCGCAAGGCCCTTCTTATCGAGCTCGTTGAAATGGTCCCAGTTGGCCCAGTGCGGCACAAGGTTAGAGTTGGCGATCAGCACCCGCGGCGCGTCCTTGTGGGTGCGGAAGATACCCACCGGCTTGCCGGATTGGACCAGCAGCGTTTCATCCTCTTCCAGCGACCTCAGGCTTGCGACGATGCGGTCGAAATCCTCCCAGGTACGGGCGGCGCGGCCGATGCCGCCATAGACCACCAGCTCGTGCGGGTTCTCGGCCACATCGGGGTGAAGGTTGTTCATCAGCATCCGCATCGGTGCCTCGGTCAGCCAGGACTTGGCGGTGATCTCGGTGCCGGTGGCGGGGAAGACGTCGCGGAGGTTGTGGCGCGGGTTGGTCATGGGCGGGCCTTTCGGATGGGCGCGAGGCCAGGGCGCTGCCCCGGACCCCGGGATATTTCAGGACAGAAGAACGGGGAGGGGTAGGGCGGCAGCGTCGGAGAGCGCGCCGGAGGCGACGAGGGCGGATGCCTTGGCGATATCAGGGGCGAGGTAGCGGTCCGGGCCGAGGGCGGGGACATGCTCCCGCAGGCGCGCGACGGTGCGGGCGAGGGGGGCGGAGGTCGCGAGCGGCGCGCGGAAGGCGATGCCCTGAGCGGCGCAGAGCGCTTCCACCCCGAGGATCACGTTCAGGTTCTCGACCATCTTCGTCAGCCGCCGGGCGCCGTGGGCGGCCATGGAGACGTGATCCTCCTGGTTGGCGGAGGTGGGCGTCGAGTCCGTCACCGTCGGATGGGCGAGGTGCTTGTTCTCGCTCATCAGCGCGGCAGTCGTCACCTCCGCGATCATCAGGCCGGAGTTGAGGCCGGGATCGGGGGTGAGGAACGGCGGCAGGTCGAAACTGAGCGTCGGGTCCACCATCAGCGCCACGCGGCGCTGCGCGATCGCGCCGATCTCGGAGATGGCGAGCGCCGTCATGTCGGCGGCGAAGCCCACTGGCTCGGCATGGAAATTGCCGCCGGAGACGATCATCCCCGCGCCGGTCAGCACCAGCGGATTGTCGGTGGCGGCATTGGCCTCCGTCTCCAGCGTGCGGGCGGCCATGCGCAGCACGTCCATCGCGGCGCCTGTGACCTGCGGCTGGCAGCGGATGCAGTAGGGATCCTGAACGCGGGTATCGCCCTCGCGGTGGCTCTCGCGAATCTCGGAACCGTCGAGAAGCGCGCGCATGACCGCCGCCGCCTCGATCTGGCCGGCATGACCGCGCAGCGCGTGAATCTCGGGCTGCAAGGGCGCGGTAGACCCCATGATCGCGTCGGTCGAAAGCGCCGAGGTCACCAGCGCCGCCTGCGCCGCACGCCAAGCGCCGAAGAGCCCGGCAAGCGCCCAGGCCGTGGAGAACTGAGTGCCGTTGATGAAGGCGAGACCCTCCTTCGGGCCGAAATCGACCGGGACAAGACCGGCGGCGGCGAGCGCCTCTGTGCCCGGCAGGATCCGCCCCCCGATTTCCGCCTCTCCCGCGCCGATCATCACGGCGGTCATATGGGCGAGGGGGGCGAGGTCGCCCGAGGCGCCGACGGAGCCCTGCGCGGGCACGACGGGTGTGACGCCGCGGGCGAGCATCTCCTCCAGCAGCTCGACCAACTCCCAGCGCACGCCGGAGGCGCCGCGGCCGAGGGACAGCAGCTTCAACGCCATCATCAGGCGGGTGATCGCGGTCGGGCAGGCCTCTCCCACGCCGCAGCAATGCGACAGGATCAGATTGCGCTGCAGCGTTGCGGTGTCCTCGGCGGCGATCTTCAGGCTCGCAAGCTTGCCGAAGCCGGTGTTGACGCCGTACACGGCGGCCGAGCCCGCCGCGGCGGCGGCGATGGCGCCGGCGGCGGCCTCGACGGCCGGGCGGCAGGTGCGGTCGAGACGGGCGGGCCGGCCCTCTCGCCAGAGGCGTTCAAGTTGGGCCAGGGGGGTGGCGCCGGGGGTGAGGGTCTCAGGCGTCAAACCGGCCTCCGATGATGCGGGTGTGAAGGGGGGTGGCCCCGATCCGGTAGGAGAGTTCGGCCGGATGCGCCGCCTCCCAGACGGCGAGGTCGGCGACGAGGCCCGGGGCGATCGCGCCGCGATCCGTAAGCCCGAGCGCGCGGGCGGCATGGGCGGTGGCGCCCATAAGGGCCTCCTCCGGCGTCATCCGGAAGAAGGTGCAGGCCATGTTCATCGCCAGCGTCAGCGAGGTCATCGGCGCGGAGCCGGGGTTGCAGTCGGTCGCGACCGCCATCGGCACCCTGGCCTTGCGGAACAGCTCGATCGGCGGGGCCTGGGTTTCGCGCAGCGTGTAAAAGGCACCCGGCAGGATGACCGCGACGCTGCCGGCCTTCGCCATGGCGCCAACACCGGCTTCGTCCAGATATTCCAGGTGGTCGGCCGAGAGGGCGCCATAGCGCGCCGCGAGCGCCGCACCACCGAGGTTCGAGAGCTGTTCGGCATGGAGTTTCACGGGCAGGCCGAGGGCTTTAGCCTCGGCAAAGACGCGCTCGATCTGCGTGGGCGAAAAGGCGATGCCCTCGCAGAAGCCATCGACCGCATCGACGAGGCCTTCGTCCGCCGCCGCGCGCAGGGCGGGGAGAACCTGCTCGGCGATGTAATCGTCGGCCCGACCCTTGTATTCCGGCGGCACCGCATGGGCGCCGAGGAAGCTGGTGCGCACCGTGATCCCTCGCGCAGATGCGATGCGCCGGGCAGCGCGGAGCATCCGCAGCTCGGTCTCCACGTCGAGGCCGTAGCCCGATTTGATCTCCACCGTGCCGACGCCCTCGGCCAGCATCCGGTCGACCCGAGGCAGCGCCTGCGCCACCAGGTCATCCTCACTCGCCGCGCGGGTGGCCGCGACGGTGGAGACGATGCCGCCGCCGGCGCGGGCGACCTCTTCATAGGAGGCGCCGTTCAGACGCATCTCGAACTCGCGCGCCCGCTCGCCGCCGAAGACGACATGGGTGTGGCAGTCGATCAGCGCCGGGGTCACGAGGCGTCCGCCTAGGTCATGGCGCTCGCCCGTCGCCGAAAGCTCTGCCTCCGGCCCGGCCCAAAGGATCCGCCCGCCCTCGATCACGAGCGCGCCGCGGTCGATCAGGCTGTAGCCGCCGCGCATCGTGGCCAGCACTGCATTGTGGAGAATCGTCGGCATTTCGCTTGCTTATGTCTGTGCTTTTGAGTAATATGTCTATACATAATGGCGCCTGTCAAGCGGAGTTCCCGATGCCCCATCTCATTCATGCCGCCCAGGCGCTGCTACCCGAGGGGTGGGCCTCGGATGTCGCGGTGGGGATTGATCAGGGGCGGATCACCTCCGTCGCGGCAGGCGCGGCGCCCGAGGGCGAGCGGGTGGCGGTGCTTCTGCCCGCGCCGGTGAACCTGCACTCCCACGCCTTCCAGCGTGCCATGGCCGGGATGACGGAGCGCCGCGGCCCCGATCCGCGCGACAGCTTCTGGACCTGGCGGCAGCTTATGTTCCGCTTCCTCGACCGCCTGACGCCGGAGGATGTGGAGGCGATCGCGGCCTTCGTGCAGATGGAGATGCTGGAGGCCGGATACGCCGGGGTGGCGGAGTTCCACTACCTTCACCACCGCCCCGGCGGTGCGGCCTATGACGACCTGGCGGAGATGTCGGCGCGAATCGCCGCGGCGGCGGCCGAGACGGGGATCGGGCTGACGCTGCTGCCCGTCCTCTACCAGCATGGAGGATGCGACGGCCGGGCGCTTGCGCCGGGGCAGGTGAGATTCGGAAATGACCTCAACCGCTTCTCGACGCTTCTTGAGGGGGCGGAGCGGGCGCTTGCCGGCCTGCCGGAGGATACGGCGCTGGGCCTCGCCCCCCACTCCCTGCGCGCGGTCAGCCGCGAGGGGCTGGCCGGCACCGCCCACCTTCGCCCGGGCGCGCCGATCCACATGCATCTGGCCGAGCAGGTGGCCGAGGTCGATGAGGTCTCCGCCGCCTGGGGCGCGCGACCGGTCGACTGGCTTCTGGACCATGCAGAGGTCGATGCGCGCTGGTGCCTGATCCATTGCACCCAGATGCTGCCCGGGGAGACCGCGCGACTGGCCGCGACCGGCGCGGTCGCGGGCCTCTGCCCGATCACCGAGGCGAGCCTGGGCGACGGCATTTTCGATGGCATCCGCTTCCTTGCCGCGGGCGGGCGGTTCGGCGTGGGCTCTGACAGCAACATCCGCATCTCCCTTGCCGAGGAGCTTCGCAGCCTGGAATATTCGCAGCGCCTGCGCGACCGGGGGCGGGCAATGCTGGCAGAGCCGGCACGCTCCACCGGCCGGCTACTTTTCGAAGGCGCCGTGGCAGGCGGGGCGCAGGCTGCGGGCCGTCCATCGGGTGCGATCGCGCCAGGCCAATGGGCGGATCTGCTGGCCCTCGACGGCGGACATGTCGATCTTGAGGGGCGGATTGGGGACGCCCTCCTCGACGCCTGGATCTTTGCGGGTGATGACCGGATGGTGCGTTTTGTCTGGTCCGCGGGCCGGGCGCTCGTCCGCGACGGGCGGCACGCGAAACATGATGCGATCACCGCGCGTTACCGCACGACCCTCGCGCGGTTGAGGGATCGGTTGTGACCGCGCCTCAGGGCTGGGAGGATATCCGCGCCGAGGTCCTCCGCCGGATCGAGCGGCGGGACTGGGCGCCGGGCGCGGTGATCCCGACGGAGGCCGAACTCGCTGCCGAATTCGGCTGCGCCCGGGCCACCGTGAATCGCGCGCTGTCCGAACTGGCCCGCGCCGGGGTGCTGGAACGCCGCCGTCGCGCCGGTACCCGGGTCGCCACGCATCCGGTTCGCAAGGCGACGCTCGACATTTCCGTCATCCGGCTGGAGGTCGAGGGCCGCGGCCAGTCCTATTCCTTCCGCCTGCTTGGGCGGAGCGAGGCCGAGCCGCCGCCCGTCATCGCCTCGCATCTTGGGCTGGCGGAGGGGGCGCAGCTTCTTCACCTCACCACGCTTCATTTCGCCGACGGGCAGCCGTTCCTCTACGAGGACCGCTGGCTGAACCCTGACGTGCTGCCCGAGGATCTGCCGGGGCCAGAGCTGTCGGTCAACGAGTGGTTGGTGAAGACCGTCGCCTACACTGCGGGCGAGATTTCCTTTTCCGCCGCCAGCGCCGGGACGGAGGAAGCCCGCCGCCTCGCCGTGCCGGAAGGCGCCGCGCTCTTCGTCATCGAGCGGGCGACCTGGCTCGGCGCGGCGCCGGTCACCTGGGTCCGGCTTTCCTACGCGCCGGGCTACCGGCTGCGCACGGCTGTCTGAGGCGCCTTAGAAGAACGCCTGCAGCCCGGTGATCGCCCGGCCGAGGATCAGGGCGTGGACATCGTGCGTCCCCTCGTAGGTGTTCACCGTCTCGAGGTTCGCCATGTGGCGGAAGACCTGGAAATCTTCCTGAATGCCGTTGCCGCCGTGCATGTCGCGCGCCGTCCTGGCGATATCGAGCGCCTTGCCGCAGTTGTTGCGCTTGACGATGGAGATCATCTCCGGCGCGGCCTGTCCGGCATCCATCAGACGCCCGACCTGCAGGCTGGCCTGAAGACCCAGCGAGATCTCGGTCATCATGTCGGCAAGCTTCTTCTGGAACAGCTGGGTATTGGCGAGCGGCCGGCTGAACTGCTTGCGGTCGAGGCCGTACTGACGGGCGGCATGAAAGCAGGCCTCCGCCGCGCCCATGACACCCCAGGAGATGCCGAAGCGCGCGCGGTTGAGGCAGCCGAACGGCCCCTTCAACCCCTCGACATGGGGCAGCAGGGCGTCCTCGCCCACCTCCACGTCCTTCAGCACGATCTCCCCGGTGATCGAGGCGCGAAGCGAGAGCTTGCCGCCGATCTTCGGCGCCGAGAGACCCTTCATCCCCTTTTCGAGCACGAAGCCCCGGATCTTGCCGCCATGCGCGTCGGACTTCGCCCAGACTACGAAGACATCGGCGATCGGCGCGTTGGAGATCCACATCTTTGCGCCGTTCAGCCGGTAGCCGGTGGCGGTCTTCTCCGCCTTCGTCTTCATCCCGGCGGGGTCCGATCCGGCATCGGGTTCGGTCAGCCCGAAGCAGCCGATCCATTCGCCGGACGCGAGCTTCGGCAGGTATCGCCGGCGCTGCTCCTCCGATCCGTAGGCGTAGATCGGGTACATCACCAGCGAGCTCTGCACCGACATCATCGAGCGATAACCGGAATCGATCCGCTCGATCTCGCGCGCTATCAGGCCGTAGGCCACGTAGCCCGCGCCGAGCCCGCCGTATTCCTCGGGCACGGTCACGCCCAGAAGCCCCATCTCGCCCATCTCGCGGAAGATCGCGGGGTCGGTCGCCTCATCGCGGAAGGCGGCGGTGACGCGGGGAGCGAGCTTCTCGGCCGCATAGGCGCGCGCCGCATCGCGCATCATCCGCTCGTCCTCGGAAAGCTGGTCTTCCAGCCGGAACGGATCCTCCCAGTCGAAGCGCGCGAGGTCGGGGGCGTCCTTGGGCTTCAGCGCGGGGCGATCGGTCATCGCATCCTCCTTCGGTGGCTGGTCGGGGCAGGGTGAAACTGGCCCGCGGTATTGCATGAAAGCCGCCCCGGGGCTATCGAAACTCCATCCGTATTTCATGAGGAAAACTCATGACCTTCGCCCGCCGCTACCTGCCTTCTCTGCCCTCGCTCCTGGCGCTGGAGGCCGTCGACCGGCTCGGCACCGCCTCTGCCGCCGCGGCGGAGCTTGCGCTGACCCAGGGCGCCGTCAGTCGCCAGTTGAAGGTGCTGGAGGAGCAGCTCGGCATTCCCCTCCTGATCCGCGAGCGCCAGCGGCTGCGGCTGACCCCAGCGGCGCAGGATTATGTTCGCGAGGCCCGCCATGCGCTTTCCATCCTCTCGGCGGCCTCCCTTACGCTGCGCGCCAACCCGACCGGCGGCAGCCTCTCGCTCGCCATCCTGCCGGCCTTCGGGATGCACTGGCTCGCCCCGCGCCTTTCTCGCTTTGCCGAGGCACATCCGGAGGTGACGGTGAACCTCTCCACCCGCCTGCGCCCCTTCGATTTCGCCGAAAGCCGGTTCGACGCGGCGATCCATTACGGCCGGCAGGACTGGCCCGGCGTCGATTACCTCAGGCTGATGGACGAGGAGATCCTGGCCGTCGGTGCGCCGGGGCTGCTGCCGAAGCCGCTCTCGCGGGCAGAGGAAGTGATGGGGCTGCCCCTCCTCCAACTCGACAGCCGCACCGGGGACTGGGGGCGATGGCTTGCGCAGCACGGGCTTACCGGGCTGCGGCCGCCGGGAATGCTGTTCGACCAGTTCGCGACGATGATGCAGGGGGCGATCCATGGCCTTGGCCTCGCGCTGCTGCCGATGTTCCTGATCGGCCGGGAACTCGCCGAGGGACGGCTGGTCCCGGCCTTCGGCGGGCCGGTCCGCGCGCTCGGCAGCTATTACCTCGTCTGGCCGAAGCAGCGGCCGGAGCGCGCACCGCTCGCCTCCTTCCGGGCCTGGGCGACGGTGGAGGCGGGGGCAGGGGCGTCAGGCGTCAACCACGACCAACGGGTGCCTTGACGGCTCGGCCCCGCCCGCAGAGCATCCCGTCGGGGAGGAGCACATCGTGACCGAGATCCCAGCATCAATCGATGCCGTGCAATCGCTGCTGGCGGGCGAGGATTACGTCTGCGGCCGGCCGCTTGCCACCGTCGTCTTCCTTGCGCTGAAGCTCGGCCGTCCGCTTTTCCTCGAGGGCGAGGCCGGCACCGGCAAGACCGAGATCGCGAAGGCGCTGGCCATGGCACTCGGCCGCCGGCTGATCCGGCTGCAATGCTACGAGGGGCTCGATGCCGCCTCGGCCGTCTGCGACTGGAACTTCGCCGCGCAGATGATCGCCATCCGCACCGCCGAGGCCGGTGGCACTGCCAATCGCGAGGCGCTGGAGTCGGAGCTGTTCTCCGAGCGCTACCTGATCGCCCGCCCGCTGCTGGAGGCGATGCGCCCCCAGTCCGGCGGCCCCCCGGTGCTGCTGATCGACGAGATCGACCGCACCGATGAACCCTTCGAGGCCTTCCTGCTGGAGGCGCTGTCGGATTTCCAGGTCACCATCCCCGAGCTCGGCACCATCCGAGCGCCGGAGCCGCCGATCGTCATCCTTACCTCAAACCGCACCCGGGAGGTCCACGACGCGCTGAAGCGCCGCTGCCTCTACCATTGGGTCGATTACCCGAGCTTCGCGCGCGAGACGGAGATTCTTCACGCCCGCGCCCCCGAAGCGGCGGAAGCGCTGTCGCGCGAAGTGGTGGCTTTCGTCCAGCGCCTGCGCTCCGAGGATCTCTTCAAGCGCCCCGGCGTGGCCGAGACGATCGACTGGGCGAAATGCCTCCTTGCGCTCGACGTGATCGACCTCACCCCCGAGGTGATCGCCGACACCCTGGGCGCGTTGCTGAAATACCAGGACGACATCGCCCGCATTCAGGGCGAAGAGGCCAAGAGACTGCTCGAAGAGGTCCGAAGAGAGCTCGCGACAGCATGACCCGTTCCGTGGCCCCATTTCATCCTGGCCCGAATATCCCGGGGTTTCGGGGGCAGCGCCCCCGGTCCCGCCGATGATCGACCTCTCCGCCCTGGCGCTTCCGGAAAACGGCAAGCTCACTGTCAACATCACCCATTTCGCCCGTGCGCTGCGCCGGGCGGGCCTGCCGATCGGCCCCGGCCGGGTGGTCGAGGCAATCCGGGCAGTAGCGGCGGCCGGGTTTTCGGAGCGACAGGATTTCTACTGGACGCTTCACGCCTGCTTCGTCTCCCGGCCCGAGCACGGGGCGATCTTCGCCCAGCTCTTCCAGCTCTACTGGCGCGATCCGCGGGTCCTGGAGGAGATGATGGGCCTTCTCGTCCCGGCCATGCGCGGGCTGCAGGACGAGCGCCGCCCAGGGGCGGCGGAGCGGCGCGCGGCCGAGGCGCTTCTGGGCGAGGTCGCGCGCGAGGCCCCTGAGCGCCCGGAGGCGGAGGATGCGCCCGAGGTCGAGATAGACGCGAGCCTCACGGCGGCGGCCGACGAACGGCTGAAGAGCCTCGATTTCGAGCAGATGTCGCTGGCCGAGATGGCCGAGGCGCGCCGAATGCTGGCGCGGCTCTCCCTCCCAGTGCGGCCAATGCTGTCGCGCCGGACGGGGCCGGCCGCGCGCGGGGCGCGGGCCGACTGGCGGCGCACGCTTCGTGCGAGCCTGCGCAGCGGCGGCGAGATCCGCGCCGTGGCCCGGCGTGCCCGGCGGACCCGCTGGCCGAACCTCGTCGTGCTCTGCGATATCTCGGGTTCGATGTCGGCCTATTCGCGGATCGTGCTGCAGTTCGTGCATGCGGTTACGAACCACAAGGGCGCGGGCTGGGCCCGGGTTCACGCCTTCACCTTCGGCACAAGGCTGACCAACATCACCCGCCAGATGGCCGCCCGTGATGTCGATGCGGCCCTCGCCGGCGCGGGGGCGGAGGCGCAGGACTGGGAAGGCGGCACCCGCATCGGTGACTGCCTGCACCGCTTCAACCGCGACTGGTCGCGCCGGGTCCTTGGGCAGGGCGCGGTGGTGCTGTTGATCACAGACGGGCTCGACCGCGGCGCGCCAGAGGATCTGGCGCGCGAGATGGAGCGGCTGCATCTCTCGGCCCGCCGCCTCGTCTGGATCAACCCGCTTCTGCGCTGGGAGGGCTTCGCGCCGCGCGCCCGTGGCATCGCAGCGATGCTGCCGCATGTCGACAGCTTCCGCGCCGGCCACAACATCGCCTCGCTGGAGGATCTGGCCCACGCGCTCGGCACGGCGGAGGATGGCGGCGAGAAGGCCCGCCTGATGGCGGCGCTTTCCGGGGGGTTGCGTCGGAACGCCGCGCACCCGGTTTGACCTGGATCAAACTGCCGCGGTGCAGCATGGCGTAGGGTCTTTTCAAGCGCCGCAAAGCGAACTCCCCTTCCGTTGCGGCAGCTCTGGCCCGATGCATCTCCCTTTCGCGGGCCTAGTGGAACGCCGCGGGTCTCCCTCCCGCGGCGTTTTCCATTTTCCGCCGATCTGGCCCGGCCGGCTTTTGCCACTGACGCAGAGGTGAGTGCGCGTGATCCCGGCCGCCGGCAGCGCGCCGCGCGGCCACCCATATCGGGATCAGGGCCGCAAGGCTGCTCGTCCCGCCCAGGGGTCGTTTCGTGCCCGGGCCCGGATTTGGAGGAGAGATCATGACCAATCGCGCACTGCGCATCTCAACCGCCCTGTGCATGACCCTCGCGGTCGTGCAGCTTCCGCCCGTTCCAGCCGTCGCCGCGCCCCAGACGAGCTGCGATCCCCACGACCCGAGCTGCAAGCCACCGCCGCGGAGGTCCGGCGCGAAAAAGGCAGATCACCGCCATCCGCAGGCGCGGCATGATCGCGCCCGGCCGCCGCAGCACGCCCCGCCGCAGCATCACAAGGACCATCCCCCGCATCACCAGGCCGAGCATCAGGACCAGTCCCAGCACAAGCGCCGGTCGGAGACGCAACCCCAGGCCCGGCCCCAGCATCAGGCGCAGCCACAATCGCGGCAACGGCCCCAGGCCCGGCCGCAGCAACAAATGCCCTTGGCCCAGCCGCGCCCCGCCCCTCAACCGAGCACGCGGACCCATACCGATCAGACCCATGCCAACCAGACCCGTGCTGACCACGCCCAAGCCCAACAGATCCAGGCCCAGCCGCAGGCGGAACGCCGGGTCCATCATATTGGCCGTTCAGACGTGCCGCGGAGCAGCGATTACAGCTACCGCCACCATCTCGGCCAGTCCGGCGGCGGCGAGGATTTCGCGAAATTTGGCCTCGCTCTCCTGGCCGGCGCGGTGATCGGTCAGGTTCTCAACCATGGCGACCGGGTGGTGCATAACTACGGCAACCGCGTGGTCTACCGCACGCCGCGCGGGACTTACGGCCTCTACCACGACCCGAATACGCTGCTGCGCCGGCCCGGCGCCACGGTCACGACCCGGCGCGCCCGCGACGGCACGGTGCTGACCCGGGTTGAGGAGCCGGACGGCCTTGTCATCCTGACCCGAACGAACCCTTATGGCCGCATCCTCAGCCGCCGCTTCTATCGGCCGGGGCAGCGGCCGTGGATCCTCTTCGGTGGGGCCAACGCAGCCCCTGCACAAACGATAGGCCGTCTGCCACCGCCCTCGCCGGTGGACCTGGTCCTGAGCGCCCAGACCGGCCCCGCGGTGCTGAAACGGACCTTCGAGATCCGGCCGCTCCAGCGGCCGGGGCGGCACTTCTCGCTGGGCCAGATCCTGCAGAACCGCGCGGTACGGGACCTCGTGCCCGAGGTCGAGTTGGGGACGCTGAATTTCGCCTCCGGTTCCGCTGCGGTGACGCCGGCGCGGGCGCGCTCGCTGGCGCCGCTCGGTCGCGCGATGCATCGGATGATCGCCCGCAACCCCGCCGAGGTCTTCCTGATCGAGGGGCATACCGACACCACCGGCGGTGCGGCGCAGAACCTCGCGCTGTCCGACGCCCGGGCAGAGGCGACGGCGCTGGCGCTGACCGAAAACTACGGCGTGCCGCCCCAGAACCTGATCGTGCAGGGCTACGGCGAGGCTGATCTGAAGGTGCCGGTGCAAGGCCCTGACCAGATCAACCGCCGCGTCATCGTTCGGCGGATCACGCCGCTGCTGCCGAGGGCGACGCGGGGCACGGTGCAGAACTGACGTCCGGGCCGCCGCCCCCGCCCGCCGCTTCCCGTGCGAAGGGACTGGCGGGCGGGCTATTGGCGCTCCATATTCCCCGGCATGACAAACACGACAGCTCAGCATGACCAGATCCCCGAAATCGCCCTTCGCTGGGCCCGGGAGGGGCGCGGCGCGGCGCTCGCCACGGTGGTGGAGACCTGGGGCTCCGCGCCGCGACAGGCGGGCAGCCAGCTTGCCATCTCGGGCGACGCGCAGATCATGGGCTCCGTCTCCGGCGGCTGTGTCGAGGGCGCGGTGGTGGCCGAGGCGATCGATGCGCTGGAGGACGGCAAGGCGCGGCTTCTGACCTTCGGAGTTTCGGATGACGAGGCCTTCGCAGTGGGCCTCGCCTGCGGCGGCACGATCCGGGTTCTGGTCCAGCCGATAGGCGGCGCCCTGCCGCTGGTGCTGCTAGAGGAGTTGGTCGAGGCCCGTGCGGCGCGGCGGCAGGTGGCGCATCTGGTGAACCTCGAGAGTTGGGAAAGCCGGCTGGCCTCCGGCGCGGGCGACCCGCTTGGGGAAGCGCTGCAGGCCCGTTTCCGCTCTGACCGCTCGGGGATGGAGGAGGGCGGCTGGTTCGTCGCGATCCACAACCCGCCGCTTCGGATGGTGGTGGTGGGGGCGGTGCATATCGCCCAGCCGCTGCTGCAGATGGCGCGCCTGACGGGCTACGACCCGCTGCTGATCGATCCGCGCGAGGCCTTCGGCGCCGCCGAGCGGTTCCCGGGCGAGACGATCAGCAACGACTGGCCCGACGAGGCGATTGCGGCCTTCGGGCTGGATGCCCGGACGGCCGTGGTGACGCTGACGCATGACCCGAAGATCGACGATCCGGCGATCGTCGCTGCGCTGCGTTCGGAGGTGTTCTATCTAGGCTGCCTCGGCTCCAAGCGGACCCACGGAAAGCGGGTGGAACGGCTCGCGGCGGCCGGGTTCACCGAAGGCGAGATCGCACGGATCCACGCGCCGGTCGGTCTCGACATCGGTGCCAAGAGCCCGGCGGAGATTGCCGTTTCGGTGCTGGCGCAGATTACCCAAGTGCTGAGGCAGGGCTAGATGTTCTTCGGCCCGGTGGCGATTGCCGAGGCGGAGGGCGGGATTCTCGCGCATTCCCATAAGGTTGGCGGGCGTAAGCTCGGGAAGGGGCATGTGCTGGCTGCGGGAGATGTCGCGGCGCTCCGGGCGGCCGGGGTGGAGCGGCTGGTGATCGCGCGGCTTGGCCCCGGCGACGTGGGCGAGGATGCGGCGGCGGGCCGGCTGGCGGCGGCGCTGGTGCCCGATCCCGCGGTTGCGCGGCTTCGGATCGCGGAGGCGTTCACGGGGCGGGTCAACCTCCATGCCACCGGGCCGGGGGTCGTGGATATCGACGCGTCGGCCATCAATGCGCTGAACGCAGTCGACCCGGCGATCACGCTGGCGACGGTGGCGCCGCTTGTCCGGGTGGCCCGGGGAACCCTGGTCGGGACCGTCAAGATCATCGCCTATGGCGTTGACGAAAAACGGCTTTCCGAGGCCGAGGCGGTGGCGCGCGGGGCGATACGGGTGAGGCCGGTGATGCGGCGCTCGGCGGGGCTGATACTGACCGAGGTCGAGGGGCAGACCGAGAAGCTGAACGCCAAAGCGCGGGAGGTGACGGGGCGGCGGCTCCGGGCCCTTGGAATGGAACTGGCGGACTCGGTCGTCGTGCCGCACGAGGCGGGGGCCATCGCCGCGGCGCTGGAGGCCCTGCCGGGCGACATCGCGCTGATCCTGACCGGATCGGCCACGTCGGACCCGCTTGACGTCGGGCCGCAGGGAGTGCGGCAGGCGGGGGGCGAGGTGATCCGTTTCGGGATCCCGGTCGATCCGGGAAACCTGTTGTTTCTCGGGCGGTTGGGAGAGCGGCCGGTGATCGGCCTGCCGGGGTGCGCGCGCTCGCCGGCGCTCAACGGGGCGGATTGGGTACTGGAGCGGATCGCCTGCGGGATCGAGATCTCGGCCGCCGATATGGCGGCGATGGGCGTTGGGGGGCTTCTGAAGGAAATCCCCGTCAGGCCGCAGCCGCGCGAGGGCTGAGCGGCCGCTTTTTTCGATTAGCTGGAGGTTAGCGGGGCGGTCCGGCTGTGCCGGGGCGAGGGCGGGCTTATGCCCGCAAGGCTTTGGTCGGGCTGGAAAATCCGGGTACCGATTCAGCACCGTTTTGGCACCGCTTTCGCACCGCAACATACCGTAAATCGGGACGGTGGGGGGCGGGTTTGCGCAACGGGGGGGCAGGAGGCCAGATTTTTTTGCGGTGAGGAGGGGCAGGGATCGCCGCGGGTGCGGGTGAACGGTGCGCAATGAATGCGCACCCTACGGGCCGGCCCTCGTGTCGCGCCGTCCTTCTTCATGTCGCGAACGGGATGGACCGGGGGACGGGCGCCAAGCTAGGGCTGGTCCATGTCCAAGCCCGCCGATCGCATCCCCCTCGGCGTCGCCTTCATGCTGGGGTTCTGTGCGCTTGCCCCGCTGATCGACGTCTTCTCGAAGCTTGCCGCCGAGACCCTTTCGGTCGGCGAGGTGACGCTGGCGCGATATATCGTGCAGGCGGCGCTGATGATCCCCATGGTCGCCCTGATGGGGCAGAGCTTCCGGCTGACCGGCCGCGCGCTCTGGCTGACGGTCGTGCGGGCCGTGGTCTCGCTTCTCTCCACCTACTGCTTCGTCGCGGCGATTCACGTGATGCCGCTGGCCGATGCGCTGGCGATCGTCTTCGTCGAGCCCTTCATCATCCTGCTGCTCGGCTGGACCTTCTACGGCGAGCCGGTCGGGCCGCGGCGGCTGGGGGCGGCGGCCGTGGGGTTCCTCGGCTCGCTCCTCGTCATCCAGCCGAGCTTCAGCGCCTTCGGGCCGGTGGCGCTGTTCCCGCTCGGCACGGCGCTGGGCTTCGCGCTCTATATCCTCGTCACCCGCCAGCTGGCGCCGCTGCAGCACCCGGTGGCGATGCAGGCCCATACCGCCATCGTCGCGGCACTGATCTGGCTTCCGGCGATGCTGCTGGTCGGGCCGCTCCGTATCCCCTCGATGGCCTTCGGCTGGCCGTCGGGCGTGGTCTGGGTCTGGCTGTTCGGCGTCGGGCTGATGGCCACGATCTCGCATATGTCGATGAGCTTCGGGTTGCGACTCGCCCCGGCGACCGCGCTTGCGCCGCTGCATTACCTGGAGCTGGTGACGGCCACGACCTTCGGCTACCTCGTCTTCGGCAATTTCCCGGATCTTCTGACCTGGGCCGGGATTGCGGTGATCTGCGCCTCCGGCCTCTACATCATTCACCGCGAGCGGGTCATCGCGCGCCGGCCGATCCCGGGACCAGCGACTCTATTGCCCGAGGCAGCGCTGCCGGCGGAAGCATCACCAGCATCGACGGCGCAGAGAAACTGAGGCGGACCTCGGGCGCGCTAACCTCGTTGGAGGTGCCTGTCCTGCCGTCGGGCGCGAAGTCCAGCCCGTCGATCGGCCAGCGCAGGCCCGAGGAGGTTCCGGTGACCGGCGCCATCGGGAAGAGTGACAGCCGCGTGCCGGGGCGGAGCGACAGCGTCAGCGCGCGGGGGGCGAGGAAGCAGACATCATGGGGCGAGACCAGCAGGCAGCGCTTCTGCGGGTGCCGGGCCAGCACGTTCATCACCCCGAGCGCGTGATCGAGCCGGGCCCCGGTGAAGCCGACGGCCAGGATGAAGGGCGCGTCGATATTCCTCAGCGCCTTGTCGAAATCCGTAGTTTCCTGCTCGGCGATATGGTGCAGGCTGGCGGCCGGCAGGCGCGCGGCGGCGGCGGGGCTGAGCGAATCGAGATCGCCGATCACGCAGTCCGGGGGGTGACCGGCGACCAGCGCCCGGTTCGCACCGCCGTCGGCCGCGACGAGCCGCGGCGCCAGCGTTAACGCGCGGCGCAGGACCGTAGGGCCGGCAGGGCCGCCGCCCACAAGCGTTACGCCAGACTGGGATTGGACAATCGCGCGATTCATGGAATCATTGTTCTCGAATAAGGCACATGCCCTTAACCACGGCCACAATCAATCCTTGAAATTACCTGCATCTGTGCACGGAATTGAACTGGCAGGTAGTCATGGTCCGGTCAAAGGGTTTGACAAAAGGCAGGCAACCTCATGGTCGGTGCTAGCAAGATCCTCACGGTGTCCTACGGGACGTTCTCGTGTACCCTCGAAGGGTTCGACGAGCCGTTCTCGACGATGAAGGCGATCGCGGAGTACTTCCGGGATCTGGCCGCGGACGACAGGTACTTCGGTGCCGAACCTCCGCAGCCGGATGCGGAGATGCTCCACCGGATCGCCGAGCGCGAGATCCAGCGCCGGGTCGAGGCCAAGGTACAGGACAATGGCGTGGTGTTGAAGGCCGGCGCGCTGGCGGCCCCCGAGGGGGCGCCCGTGACAGCCCCGGCGGCGGCGCCCGAGGCAGCGCCCGCCCCGGCGGCGGAGGCTCCGGCGGCGAAACCCGCCCCGGCCGTGGCCCCGGCGGCGGCTGCCGCGGTGGCGGCCTCGGCCGCGCCGGAAAGCATCGCGGCGAAGCTGAAGCGGATCCGTGCGGCCGTAGAGAACGCCCGCAGCGAGGCCGCCGTGGCCGAGGTGCCGGTGGCCGAAGAGGCCGAGGAGGCGGAGAACTACGACGACGGCGAGAACGCTGGCGACCTGGTTCCCGCCGCGGCGATGCCCGCCGTCTTCGAGGATGCCGAGGAAGAGCCGGCGGAGCTGGCGTCCGAGGAAGAGGCCGCGGCGGAAGCCGGGGCCGAGGAGCCGGCCGAAGAAGAAATGGCCGCGCCGGAGATGGCTGCGGACGAGACCGAGGAAGAGGTTGCGGAAGAGGTGGCCGGGGACGACGGCGCGCTGGCCGCGCTGATCCAGGCGGTCTCTGCCGGGCACGCCGAAGAGCCGGCCGGGGACGAGGTCGAAGCTGAAGCTGAAGCCGAGGTCGAAACCGAAGCGGAAGCCGAAGCGGAAGAGACCGCCGAGGCCGAGCCGGCCGAGGACCTGCCCGCCCCGCGCGGCACCGGCCGGGTCATCAAGGTGCGCCGGATCGAGCCGGTGGAGCCGGGCGGCAAGACCGTCTTCGAGACCTCCTACGACTCCGACGAAGAGGATGCGGCGGAGGCCGAGGCCCCCGCGTCGACCCTGGCACCGGAGGCCGAGGCCGAACTGCAGGCGGAACTGGCCGAGGTCGAACGCGAGATGGCGGCGGCCGAGGGTGCCGGGACCGAGGACCTGGAAGCGGAGGCCCCCGAGGCCGAGGCCGAAGAGATCCCCGAGGCGGAGGCCGAAGAGATCGAGGCGGCCGCCGAGGAAGACTGGCAGCCGGAAGCCGAGCTTGCCGAGGAGGCTGAGGAAGCCGAGGACTGGGCGCCCGAAGACGAGCCGGTGCTGGCCGCCGAGGAGGCCGGGGAAGAGACCGTCGCCGAAGCCGAGGAAGAGGATGAGGCCGAAGCGCAGGGGACCGCCGCGGAGGATGAAGATCTCTTCGCGCCGGTGGCCGGCACGGACCGCTCGCGGCTGACGCTGACCGACCGGGTCGACGACGAGGCCGCGCTGGAGCGGCTGATGCGGCAGACCGCCAACGAGCTGGACGAGCCGGCGGCGAAGCGCCGCCAGGCCACGCTTGCCCATCTCAAGGCCGCTGTGGTCGCGACCCAGGCCGACAAGGACGCGGGCGCCGAAGCTGCGCGCAAGGAAGCCGCCGACCTCGACCGCTACCGCGACGATCTGGCCCATGTCGTGCGGCCGCGCCGCCCGGTGGCGGGCCAGGCCGGCACCGCCCGGCCGATGACCCAGGACCGCCCGGCGCCGCTGATGCTGGTCTCTGAACAGCGGGTCGACGCGCCCTCGCATTCCGACCGGGTGGTGATCCGCCCGCGCCGGGTGACCAGCAACGCGCTGGCCATCGAGGAAGCGGACGAGATGGAACAGATCGACGACACGCAGAGCATCTTCGCCAATTCGAAGAGCTTCGCCGAGTTCGCCGAGCGGATCGGGGCGACCGAGCTGCCGGACCTGCTGGAAGCCGCCGCCGCCTATGCCGCCTGCGTCGAGGGCCGGCCGCATTTCTCCCGCCCGCAGATCCTGAAATCCGCGGTCGAGGCGGCCGAGATGCCGGTGAGCCGCGAGCAGTCGCTGCGCAGCTTCGGGATGCTGCTGCGCCAGGGCAAGATCACCAAGGTGAAGCGCGGCCAGTTCGCCATCGCCGAAACCTCCCGCTACCTGCCGGAGGCGCGCAAGATCGGCCACTAAGGGCCGGGCACGGTTCCCGGGGCCAACCGAGAGGGCGGCCGGTCGACGGGAAAGGGGGAAAGGCGCTGCCCAGATCGGGAGCGCCTTTCTTCATTTCCGGGGGGCGGTTGCGAGCGGAGGGGGGCAGGGACCGGCCGCGGGTGTGGGTGAACGGTGCGCAATGAATGCGCACCCTACGGGGGGCTGCGCGACGCTGTTCCGGGCCGGGTCAGCGGTTGCGGTCGTCTTCGCTCGGCGCGTCGGGATCCGGCTGGCCGATGCCGGTGAAGACGAAACGCAGCGGCAGCGCCCAGACCACGCCGAGGCCGATGTAGATCACCATCTCCACCCAGACCTCGGGCCGGTCGAAGAGGTCGATGAGCGTCACCGCCAGGATGATATAGACCGGCAGGCCGACCAGCAGGATCAGCAGAGACCAGCGTTTCCGGGCGCGGTAGCTCAGCGCCATTGCATCAATCCGCGAAAGGATCGGTGACGAGGATCGTGTCGTCGCGCTCGGGCGAGGTGGAGAGCAGCGCCACCGGGCACTGGATCAGCTCCTCGATCCGGCGGACGTACTTGATCGCCGCCGCCGGCAGGTCGGCCCAGCTGCGCGCGCCGGCGGTACTTTCCTGCCAGCCCTCGTGAGTCTCGTAGACCGGCTTGATCCGGCCCTGAAGGTCGGCGGCGGTCGGCAGGTAGTCATAGGGCTGACCGTCGAGCTCGTAGCCCGTGCAGATCTTCAGCTCCTCGAAGCCGTCGAGCACGTCGAGCTTGGTCAGCGCGATGCCGGAGACGCCGGAGGTGGCGCAGGTCTGGCGCACCAGAACCGCGTCGAACCAGCCGCAGCGGCGCTTGCGGCCCGTCACGGTGCCGAACTCGTGCCCGCGCTCACCGAGCCGCGTGCCGTCCTCGTCGAAAAGCTCGGTCGGGAAGGGGCCTTCGCCGACGCGGGTGGTATAGGCCTTCACGATGCCGAGGACGAAATCGATCGCCGTCGGCCCGAGGCCGGTGCCGGAGGCCGCCATCCCCGCCGTGGTGTTCGAGGAGGTCACGAAGGGGTAGGTGCCGAAGTCGACGTCGAGCAGCGCGCCCTGGGCGCCCTCGAACAGGATGCGTCGGCCGGCGCGGCGCGCCTCGGTCAGGTGCTTCCAGACCGGGGCGGCGAAAGGCAGGACCTTGGGTGCGATCTCCAGTAGCTGGGCCTTCAGCGCCTCGCGGTCGATCGGGCCGAGGCCGAGGCCGCTGCGCAGCGCGTTGTGGTGGGTCATCAGCCGGTCGAGGCGCAGATCGAGCGTCGGGGCGTCGGCGAGGTCGGCGACGCGGACGACGCGGCGGCCGACCTTGTCTTCGTAGGCCGGGCCGATGCCGCGGCCGGTGGTGCCGATCTTGGCCAGCGAGTTCTGGATTTCGCGGGCGCGGTCGAGCTCTCCGTGGATCGGCAGGATGAGCGGCGTGTTCTCTGCGATCATCAGGTTCTCGGGCGTGACGGAGACGCCAAGCTCGGCGAGGCGCTCGATTTCCGCCATGAGCGCCCAGGGATCGAGCACGACACCGTTGCCGATGACGGAGAGCTTGCCTTCGCGCACGATGCCGGAGGGCAGCAGCGAAAGCTTGTAGGTGACGCCGTCGATCACCAGCGTGTGGCCGGCGTTATGGCCGCCCTGGAAGCGGGCGATGACATCGGCCCGCTCGGACAGCCAGTCGACGATCTTGCCCTTGCCCTCGTCGCCCCATTGGGCGCCTACCACCACCACATTGGCCATCGGTCTTCGAGCCTCGCTCCGTTCGCAAACGGGTGCGGTATAGCGGGCGGCGCGGGTGTGCGAAACCGCTAAATCGGGCGCGCGGGCGGAGGGCGGCGCGCGGGTGGGCCATATATGATGCCAGTGGCGCGGCGGATTGGCGCGGGGGATGGGCCGGCCGGGCGGGGGCGGGCACAAGTCAGGGCGGGGCCGGGCACAAGTCAGGGGTTGCGACAGCCCGCCCGTGGGCCTAAATAGCCCCGTCCGAAGCCGGAGCCCACCGTATGGAAAATGTCGTCCTCATCATTCATCTGATCCTGGCGCTCTGCCTGATCGGTGTCGTGCTGCTGCAGCGCTCGGAGGGCGGCGGCCTCGGCATCGGCGGGGGCGGATCGGTGATGACCGGGCGGCAGGCGGCAACGGCGCTGGCCAAGCTGACCTGGGTTTTCGCGGCGGGCTTCTTCTGCACCTCGCTGGCGCTGACGATCATCGCGGCGCGCAACGCCTCGACCACCTCGGTGATGGACCAGACCACGAACTCCTCCACCTCCGGCACCGGCCCGGCGCCGGTGTCGAAGTCCACGCTGCCCTCGGCCAAGGATCTGCTGCCGCCGAGCCCGACGGGCTCTACCGGGACATCGGGGACCACCGGGACCCCGGGCACGACCTCGGGCGGCACCTCTGCCCCGGCCGCGCCCACCGCGCCGCCGCGCGCGGGGAACTGAGCCGGCCCGCGCAGGGCGGGCCCCGCAAGGACGGTCATGGGCCGGGCGCATGAGGCCGGCCCGCGGATCCGCGCCCCCCATCAACCCACAATCGGTTGCAGGTTTGCGACTAATTACAACTGCATCTAGCGGTCGGCTTGCGGGCCGGCGGGATTTGCGCTATTTCTCAAATCCCGTGATGGGGCTCGTCAGAGCTCTCGAATCGCCGAAATCAAGACGCGAAATCAAGACGACGGAAATCACGGGAGTTCCTGCATGGCGCGCTATGTCTTCATCACCGGCGGGGTGGTGTCTTCGCTTGGAAAGGGCCTTGCCTCGGCCGCTCTGGGCGCGCTTCTGCAGGCCCGCGGCTACACGGTGCGGCTGAGAAAGCTCGACCCCTACCTGAACGTCGACCCCGGCACGATGAGCCCGTTCGAGCATGGCGAGGTCTTCGTGACCGACGACGGGGCGGAGACGGACCTCGACCTCGGCCATTACGAGCGTTTCACGGGCGTTTCCGCGCGGCGGACGGATTCGGTCTCCTCCGGGCGGATCTATTCGAACGTGCTGGAGAAGGAACGCCGCGGCGACTACCTAGGAAAGACGATCCAGGTGATCCCGCACGTCACCAACGAGATCAAGGATTTCATCGGCATCGGCGATGACGAGGTCGATTTCATGCTGTGCGAGATCGGCGGCACGGTGGGCGACATCGAGGGCCTGCCGTTCTTCGAGGCGATCCGCCAGTTCGCGCAGGAACGGCCGCGGGGCGAATGCATCTTCATGCACCTGACGCTGGTTCCCTACATCTCGGCCTCGGGCGAGCTGAAGACCAAGCCGACGCAGCATTCGGTGAAGGAGCTGCGCGCCATCGGGATCGCGCCCGACGTGCTGCTCTTGCGCTCCGACCGGGCGGTGCCGGAGAAGGAGCGCGAGAAGATCGCGCTGTTCTGCAACGTGCGCCCCGATGCGGTGATCGCGGCGCCGGACCTCAAGACGATCTACGAGGCGCCGCTGGCCTATCATCGCGAGGGGCTGGACCGGGCGGTGCTCGATGCGTTCCAGATCAGCCCGGCGCCGCGGCCGAACCTCGACCGCTGGACCGACGTGATGGACCGGATGGAGAATGCCGAGGGCGAGGTGCGGGTCGCCATTGTCGGCAAGTACACGCAGCTGGAAGACGCCTACAAGTCGATCGCCGAGGCGCTGACCCATGGCGGCATGGCGAACCGGACGCGGGTGAAGGCGGAATGGATCGATGCCGAGATCTTCGAGCAGGAGGATCCGGCGGCCTATCTGGAACCCTATGACGCGATCCTCGTCCCCGGCGGCTTCGGCGAGCGCGGGACCGAGGGCAAGATCAAGGCGGCGCAATTCGCGCGCGAGAAGGGCGTGCCCTATCTCGGCATCTGCCTGGGCATGCAGATGGCGGTGATCGAGGCGGCGCGGGATCTGGCGGGCGTGGCCGACGCGGGGTCCGAGGAATTCGACCACGAGGCCGGCAAGCGGCGTTTCACGCCGGTCGTCTACCACCTGAAGGAATGGGTGCAGGGCAACCGGATGGTGGAGCGCAAGGTCTCTGACGACAAGGGCGGCACGATGCGGCTTGGCGCCTATACCGCCGTGCTGGCCGAGGGCAGCCGGGTGGCGCAGATCTACGGGGCGACCTCGATCGAGGAGCGCCACCGGCACCGCTACGAAGTCGACCTGAAATACCGCGACAAGCTGGAGACCTGCGGGCTGAAGTTCTCGGGCATGAGCCCGGACGGGCGGCTGCCGGAGATCGTGGAGATCCCGGAGCATCCCTGGTTCATCGGCGTGCAGTTCCATCCGGAGCTGAAGTCCAAGCCCTTCGCGCCGCATCCGCTGTTCGCCGATTTCGTGCGGGCCGCGGTGGAGGCCAGCCGGCTGGTGTGATCCGGCCGGGCGTCCGGGGCGGTGGTGCGCAATGAATGCGCACCCTACGCTCCCCTTCTTCGGCCCGAAACAGCGGCACGCAGTGCCGCCGGGCCAGTGCCTGTCCGCCCCCGGGGGGCGGGCGCTTTTGGTGAGCGGGCGCTTTTCGGTGAGTCCGGATCCCGGCAAGCCGACGTGGTTCCTTAAACCGTAAACGGACAGATCCGCAGCGCCGCTAGCGCCCACCCGCGGACGGGCGCTGGCCCTCCACGGCCACTGGCTCTCACCCGGGTCCGGGCCGGCCCCGGGCGTGACGCATGACGGCGAGATCGTCGAGCGCCCTGGCCTCTGCCCGCGCGGCCTCGGCGGCTTCTGCGGCGGTGGCGTCGTCGAGTACCTTCTCGGTCCGCTTCTTTTCCAGGAACCGGGCGCGGAGCGCCTCTTCCAGGGCCCGGGCCTCCTCTGCCAGCTTCACGAGTTCGGCGTCGATGCGCCCCTCTTCGCCCCGGACGGCGCGGATGTAGCCGGGCAGGTAGGCGCTGGCTTCGAGGCTGCGGACCTCGGCCTGCGCCTGCAGGTCGGCGCGGAGGGCGGCCTTCTCGGCCGCCAGTTCCCGCATCCGGGCGTGGAGGCGGCCGAGGGCCGCGGCCTCCTCCTCCAGCGCCTGCTGGGTGATCCGGCCGATCAGCGTCAGGGCCTGGACCTTGCGGCTGGGCATGGCTCAGGCCGCCTGCAGTGCCTTCTGGGCCTCTTCGACCTCGTAGAAGTTCGGCTGCATCGCGGTGGGGATGTTGCCGCGGCCGATCTCGATGCAGATGTTCGGCGGGTGGCCCGCGACCATGGCGACGAAGATGTCGCGGATGACGGAATAGAGCGAGGCGTCCTCCTCCTCGATCTGGCGCAGGCGGGCGGCGATCGGGGCGACGAGGCAATAGGCCAGGAACACGCCGAGCATGGTGCCGGCGAGCGCGCCGCCGATCATCTCGCCCAGGATTTCCGGCTTCTCGTTGATGGCGCCCATGGTCTTGATGACGCCAAGAACCGCGACGACGATGCCGATGGCGGGCAGGGCGTCGGCCACGGTCTGGATCGAGTTGGCCGGAGCCAGCGCCTCGTGGTGGTGCTTCTTGAGCTTCCGGTTGATCACGTCCTCGGTCTGGTACTGGTCGTCGAACTGCATGGCGAGCATGCGGAATGAATCGGTAATAAGCTCGATCACGAAGTGATCCTTCATGAGCTTGGGATACTTCTGGAAGATGTCGCTGTCCTCGGGCTTCTCGACATGGTCGTCGAGCGCGAGGATGCCCTTGACGCGGTAGAGGCGCGTCAGCTCGAACATCAGAGCGAGGATGTCGTTGTAATCCTTCTCCTTCCACTTGGTGCCCTTGAAGACGCGCATCACGGATTTGCCGGAACGGCGGATCAGCCCGAAGGAGTTGGCAATGACGAAGGAGCCGACGGCGGCGCCGACGATCATCATGCCTTCGAAGGGAACCGCATGGATCAGGACCCCGAACTTGCCGCCGGAAAGAACGAACCCGCCGAAGACCAGCGAGATCACCAGGCCGAAGCCGATCAGAACCGTCATTATTCCCCGCACCCTGTAGTCTGCCGGGCAGATCCCGGCGCGGCAAATCTTCGAAATATTCATGGCCAAAGTCAAGGACCCCGCGCAAACTCCTTGCTGTTTCCCGCGGACCCATCCATCGGGTGCAAAAAATACAAGGATTAATTGACACGAAAATCATGGATAGTTACGGTAGGTCATCCTGCTATTCCGGGTCACAGTCATGATGTCGCAACCAGATGCCCTCGCCTTCCTTCTGGAAGAGGCCGAACTGGGCCAGATCGTTCCGGGCTGGCCGGCGCGTCTGCGCCTGGCCGTCTGCCTCGATCAGGACGGCGGCTGCATGATGCTGGTGCATCATGCCGATGAGGCGGGGCGAATCCTGGAGCGGATCGCCGAGGCGATTCAGCAGCCGGTGGGCACGTTCTGCGTGGTGCCGGGACAGCCGGGCTGCCCGACGCGGCGGATGCTGTTTTCCGAGGAGCAGCGGCTGCTGGCGCTGGTGGCCTCTTCCGAGGGGCTGCTGGAGACGGCGGAAGATTACGCGATCAACTATTCCTTTGCGGCCGAGGAGGGACTCGATCCGGAGTTTCTGACGACGGGTTCCCCCACGGCGGTCAGCCCCGGCCGGCGATCAGAGGCGCCGGCCGGGGCACAGCCAGAACGCCACCTGCCGGGGCCGGTGGGCAGTGCGGTGGCCTCTGCCGCGCGGCGGCTGGCCGAGGCGCAGCCGGAGGGGTACGCGATCGCGGGCCCGGGCGGGGCCGAGGCGGAGGACGAGATCGGCGCGCGGGTGATGGCCCGGGCGCTGGCGGCGACGGAGGGTGCGCTGGGGCCGCTGGACGAGGCGCCTTACGAGGCGCGGCGCAGGTTCCTGCCGCTTCCGGCGGAGGCGCCTTCGGTGCCGCTGCGGGTACCGGCGGGGGCGGGGCCGATCGGCTTTCGGCAGCTGTCGGAGACGGAGCGGCGCGGCGGGCTTTTCGCGGCGGGCGTGCTGTCGCTCGGGCAGGCGGGCCGGGTGGTTCTGACCATCGGCGATGCGACGGGCGACGGCTTCGCGCTGGGCGCCGAGCAGGCCTATTTTCGCGACGATCTTCTGGCCTTCGCGGTGCCCTGGACGCCGCCGGAGGGGTTTGGCGGGATGCCGGGGCGGCTGATCTTCGAGGCGGGGCTGTTCCCGGCCTCGATGCTTGTGGCGCTGGAAGAGGCCGGGCAGGGCGCGCAGGTGACGGCGAGCGGCGAGTTCCTTTACGTCACGCTGAACCAGGCGCGCTATCCGGTGCTGGCCGCGCCCGCGAAATCCGACATGCCGCCGGCATCGGCGACGGTCCCGGCGCCCGGACCGGCAGTGCCCCCGGTGCGGCCGCGGGGTGTTCTGCGTGCGCTGCGCACGGGTGTCAGCGGCGGGGTTCTGGCGCTTGCCGTGCTGCTGGCGCTGAAGATCGGCTTCGCGCCGACGTTCGGCTCGGCCGACGCGCATACCGACAGCGGCGCGCTCCGTGCCGCGATCTTCACGCCGGCGCCAAGCAAGCCGTGATCGAAGGGAAGAGACAAGACGCATGAAATGCGGAGTTATCACGCCCATCGGGCCGGGCCATCGCACGCTGTTCGAGGACCGCTGCCTGCCCTCTGTCGAGCGCGCCGTGGCCTATTCGAAGGGGCCGTTCGAGGAGATCACGCTTTACCGGATGGATGACGGCGAGGGGCGGCACGGCCGGTCCAACCGCCGTAATGCCGCGATCCGTCAGGCGGCGGAGGAGGGTGTGGACTGGCTCTTCTTCCTCGACGCCGACGACGAGCTGACCCCGAACGCCTTCGAAGCCTTCGGCCGCGTGCTGGCCGAGACGCCGGATCTCGACGCGGCTTTCGGCCTGCTCTGTCATTTCGACGAGGACGGCAACCCCGGCCTGCGCGAGGGGCAGCCGGAACGGCTGGACAGCTACGGCGAACTGATTGCCTGGGACCCGTTCGTGGCGCTGGAGATGGGACATTTCGTCCGCACCGAGGCCGCCGCCCAAATCGGCTTCGACGAGACGATGGATACCGGCGAGGACTACACCTATTACTACGCGCTCTGGCAGCGGTTTCGCTGCGTGAAGCGGCCCGAGATCTTCTACGTGATCCGGCGGTTTCAGTCCTCCTCGGGGCCGCGGAGCGCCAGCGGCAGCGACTGGAGCGCGGTCGTCGGCCGTCTCTGGGCGGAGCAGGTGGCGGCGCATCCGCTCTGGGCCGAGGTCTCGGACGCAGGCATCCCGGCGCGGATGCGGGTGACCAACCCACGAGACCTGATCCAGGCCGAGCATCTGGCGGGGCGGTTCTTCGAGGCGGGATCGCTGGCGCGGCTGAAGACGTTAGTGCCGGAAGGCGCGCGGATCGTCGAGGTCGGCGCGAATGTCGGAAATCACGTGGTCTGGTACGCCCAGCACCTGGCGCCCGAGGTGATCCTGCCGGTGGAGCCGAACCCCGAGGCGATCGCGATCCTCGACGCGAATATCGCCGAGAACCGGCTGGAGGGCGTGGTCGACAGGCGCGGGATCGGCCTTGGCGCGGGGCGCGCACAGGGGCGGTTCCGGGCGGTTCTGGACGATCGCGACAACCTTGGCGCGACCCGGCTGGTCGAGGATCCGGGGGGCGGGCTGACGGTGGTCGCGCTCGACGACCTGGTGGGCGAGGAGCGGGTCGACTTTATCAAGATTGACGCCGAGGGGATGGAACTTGACGTGCTCGATGGGGCCTCGGCCCTGATCGCGCGCGAGCGACCCGTGATCTGGGTGGAGGCCCGGCGTGAAAACATCGTGCCTTTTGCCCAAGGCTGGTGCCGTAGAAACGACTACTGCATCGCCGACAGCGTGGCCTATGTGAACACCATGGACTACTTCGTCCTGCCGATGGAGCGCGCATGAATATCGAGACCACGGATCCGGCCGCCCTGGCGCTGCGCGCTGCCCGGTCGGCGCAGGTCTTCGGCGCGCCGGAGGCGGAGGCGCTTCAGATCTACGAGGCCTATCAGGCGCTGCGTGCGCAGGACGTGGCGCGGGCGGCGAGCCTGGCGCAGGACCTGACCCAGCGCTTGCCGGCGAACCCGCATCCCTGGCAGATCCTCGGGATGATCGCGCTCGACCGGCTGGAGGGGCAGACCGCCGAGACGTTCTTCCGCGAGGCGCTACGGGTCGCGCCGGGGGCGGCGGATGCGCTCTCGGGCGTGGGCAAGGCACTGGTGCTGCAGAACGATCCCTTCGGCGGGGTGGAGTTTCTGGGCAAGGCGATCGAGGGGGGCAGCGAAGACCTGTCGATGATTGGGCTCTACAAGGATCTGATGCTGGAGATGGATCGCGGCGACGAGGCGGTCGAGGTTCTGGAGCCCGCCGCGCGGCGGATGGAGGAGGTGCCTCTTTACCTCACCATCGGCAACATCTGTTCAGGCATCGAGCGCTATGACCGGGCGATCGCGTGTTTCGAGGCCGCCTACGCTTTGGCGCCGGACCAGCTGGAGACCCGCTCGGCCCGAGTGCGGGCCTATCAATTCCGCCAGGATTACGCGAAGGTCGCCGAGCTTGCGGGGGAGCTGATCGCCGAGCATCCCGAGCTGGAGGAGATGACCTACCTGCGGATCGGCGCGCTGAAGAAACTTGGCCGCTACGACGAGGCCATGGCGCTATTCGAAAGGCCGTTCCAGCACGCTGTCTTCTACCAGCGTGCTTTGGGAATGATCGGCCAGATGGAGATCGACCGCGGCAATTACGAGGCGGCGCGGAAACTGCTGCGTACCGCCTATTTCCTGACCGACCAGGATGGGACCTGGGGCGGCAAGGTCTATGGCACCTTCTGCCTCAGTCTTGGCCGTTACACCGAGGGGGCGCCAGCCTATGCCGGCCGGGTCGAGCCAAAGGATCGTCGGCGTGCGCCCTACGAAAATTCCGCGCCAGAGGCGCTGGCAGGGCGCAAGCGGTTGTTCTTGATTGGCGAGCAGGGGGTTGGCGATCATTTCGCCTTCCTGCCGCTGATCCGGCTGGCTCCACTGGCCGAAGACGCCGAGGTGGTGCTGCTCGCCGGGCCGCGGTTGGGGCCAGCGCTGGAAGGCAATACTCTGGGCATCAGCCACCGCTCGCAGGCCGATTTCGACCCGAAGGCCGTCGGGCTGATGAGCGACGAGCTGGTCTACATGGCCGATCTTGTCCGTTACCTGTCCGATCCGCTGCCGGGCTTCGGCGGCTATCTGAGCGCCGACCCCGGGCGGGTGGCTGCGCTGCGGGCGCGCTACCGTGCGCTTTCGGAGGGGCGGCCGGTGACCGGCGTCGCCTGGCGCAGCGGTAACCACCTGAACGGCAAGGGCCGCTCGGTCGCGCTAAGCGAGCTGGTGGCGCGGCTGCCCGAGGGCAGCTTCGTGGTGAACCTGCAATATCGCGCGACGAAAGAGGAGATCGCGGAGGCGGCGGCGCTGCGGCCGGATCTGACGCTCTTCAGCGACCCGGAGGTGGACCATGTTGCCGATCTCTCGGCGATGCTGGCGCAGGTTGCGGCGATGGATCGGGTGGTGACGATCGACAACACCACCGCCCATGCCTGCGGCGCGCTTGGCCACGAAGACGCGCATGTGCTGCTGCCGAGGGGGGCCGATTGCATGTGGTTCTGGCGGCGCGAGCCCACGCTCGATCCGTGGTACGGCTGCCTCCACCTGCACCGCCAGGCGGTCGTGGGGGACTGGGTGCGCCCGCTGGAAGAGATCGGGGCGCTGCCGCCGCCGGTGCTGCGGGCGGGGGGATAAGCCCCCGCCAATCCCTCGAGCGGGCTTAGCGCTTCTTCATAAGATCGGCCGCGGTGATCAGCGAATATTGCTGTTCCAGCGGCGAGAGCGGCTTGGCCGCCGGGGCTGGGCTCGCCTCGGCCGACCGGCCGGGGGTGCTGGCCGCCGCGGCGCCGGCCGGGGCGGTGCCGCTGGCGTCGGGCACGGCGCGGACGCTGACCCCGGCCTCGGCCGCCTGGGCGGCCTTGTTGAGGACCTTCACCGCCGACTGGGTCGCCGCCGCCGGGGCATCAGGGCCATAGGCCAGCAGCACGGTGATCCGGCGGTTGGAGGGATCGGTCGGATCGGCGGGCTTCAGCGGTTCGGTATCGGCCACGCCGGAGATCGAGGTGATCCGGTCCGCCGCCACGCCCGATGCCGTGAAGACCCGGCGGGTGGCGTTGGCGCGGTCGGACGAAAGGCTCCAGTTGTCGCGGTTCGCGCCCTCGGCATAGGGCACCGAGTCGGTATGGCCGGAGATGCGGATCTTGTTCGGCAGCGTCGAGATCGCCTTTGCCAGCCGCTGCATCAGCAGCAGCGTCGGCCCTTCGACCTTGGAGCTGCCAGAGGCGAACATGGCGCGGCCCTTCTGGTCGACCACCTCGATCTTGAGGCCCTCGGGCGTCTGCTTGAAGAGGACGTTCTTCAGGAGCGGGCGCAGACCCTTGTCGGCCTTCATGGTGTCGACGATCTCCTTCTCGACCGCCTTGAAGCGGGCCTTGTCGAGCGCGTGATCGGACACCAGCTTGGTGACGACCCTGGTTGCCGGGTTCTTTCCGGCATCCTTGCCGGGGGTGAGTGCGGCGGTCTTCATCGGGGTCACCGCGGCGGCGGGGGATTTCTGCATTGTCATCTGCGGCAGCGGATGGGTGTCGGGCACCGGCTTCACCGGCTTGCCGCTGTCCATCCCCTTGGGCTTGTTGATACCGTTGGAGGCGCTCATCGTGCCCTTCGGGCCCAGCGTGGTGCCGCCGAGCGCGCCGGTTCCGCCCTTGGCCGTCATCGAGATCTTGGCCGGCGCGAAATAGTCCGAGATGCCGTTCAGCTGGGCCTTGCTGGCGTTGGAGACGATCCACATCAGAAGGAAGAAGGCCATCATCGCGGTCATGAAGTCGGCGTAGGCAACCTTCCAGGCGCCCCCGTGATGGCCGTGGTCATGGCCGTCCTCGACCTTGCGGATAATGATCGCCGGTGCGTTCGAACGAGGCATCTTCAACTCCCACCCCCGACCGCTTCGCGGCCGGATATTCGGGGGGGACGGATCCGCATTCTGCGACCGGTTCCGGAGAACGTGCGACGCCCGCTCGATTCTTCGGCGGCGGCCCCCAATTGGAGCCGGTATCGCCGTCAAACCCGCCCGGAATGCGGCGCGTTTGGTTCATATTGCGGGAAGTTTTGAGCCGCGCCTTGCCGGCGCGGCCTTGTTTCACAGGCGTGCGCCTAGGCGTTGGCGCCCTCGCGGCTGTATTTTCCAAGGCCAACCTTGCGGGCATAGGCTGCCTTGCGCTCGGAATAGCTGGGCGCGACGAGGGGCATTTCGGCTGGCAGGTCGAAGAGGGCGCGGTACTCGTCCTCGGTCAGCCCGTGCTCGGCGCCGAGATGGCGCTTGAGCATCTTGAAGCCCTTGCCGCAGCACAGGCAGTAGACCTTGTCATCGGCCACCGCCCGGTCGATGGGCAGCGCCGGGGTCGGGCGGATGCCGGTTCCAGCGGGCGCCGCGGCGGCCGTGGCCAGGCCCTCGCCCGTTTCACCCTCTGCCGTTGCCGGCAGGCCGGCGAGGGCGGGGTTGTTCGGAACCTTCAGTTCGGCCGAGAGCCGGGCGACGAGGCGGAGAATGTCGTCCTGGGTGACGTCGGGGCGCGCGGCATAGGCCGCGGCGATATGGGCAATCGCGTCGAACGCGGTGGTGTTAGGCGTTTTTGTCATTGTTGACGTCCTGTGCTCTGCACTCGTTACGCTCTCCAACTCTGGAGAAATACTAAGGAATGCCTCATGTTGCGTCAAGAAATCCTAGGATTGTCTTGCGCGACCCGCAGGCTTTTTCTTTGCCTGTTGTTGGATTGATCTTGGCCCGGATTCTTCGCGGGCGCTACCCTGGACTTCCCGATGGGCAAGGATTGGCGCATCGTCCGCCCCTGTCCCAGCCCGAACCCTGTCGCGGGCAGCCAGGTAGCGGGGCGCCGCGGAGGGGTAATCGGGGCCGAGGCCCCATTTCAGGCGATAATCCTCGAAGGTCAGCCCCAGTCCCTGCAGATGCCGGATCAGGAGCACGACCCTCTGGCCGGTTTCGAGGCAGACCAGATAATCGGGATGAACGCTGGTTTCCGCGGTGGCGAAGCTGACCGGCGCGCCCGACCGCGGCCCGCCCCAGCGGCCTGCGGCCTCCACAAGAAGCAGGAGCTTCCGGCGAAGGGCCCGGAACGCCTTGTCCGGCTGGGTCGATGGCGTCGGGAAGCGGGACATGAACGGCCACGGTTACCAAGGTTCACGTAACAAGATTGTGCTTGGTGGTTAAAGGATCACCAAAGAAACGGACATTCCTGTCTTTTTCCTGCCAAAGTTTCGTGTGCCGCCGGTTTCCTGCCGCAGATCGCCCGAATTCTACCCGCCCAGGCCGTGGGCGGCGAGGTGAATCGGTCCTCGCCGGGGCGATAACGTGTTGATGCGCGCGGAAACTTGGTGTCTTTTTTCGAATGGGCCGGGCCTGGCTGCGCTGGGGAGCGTGCCGGACCCGGGGATGGGCAAGCTTCGGCTTGAATGGGGCAGGGCGGCGGGGCGCATGCAACACAAGGGAAACTCTGGGCCCGAGGCCGTCGTGCTGGATCCCGATGCCGGGTTGCGGCGGGACATCGAGATCTTCCTCGTCCGCCATTACGGTATCGACGTGGCCGAGCGCGCGCTGGTGCGGGGGTTCGATCCGCAGCCGGGGGCCGCGCCGAAGCTGGTGGTGACCTCGGGCTTCGCGGAAGAGGACGGCGCCGGGCTGCGGCTGATCCGGCTGATCCGCGAGCGGGGGCTGGAGACCTTCGTGCTTTACCTCGACCGCAACGGCCATCCCGACGAGGCGGGCGACGCCTTCGCGGCAGGGGCCGACGACGTGATCCGGCTGCCCTTCACCATGCGCGAATTCGGGCTTCGGCTGCGCAAGCGCGACGGGCGCGGTACGCGCCTGGCGCTGACGGCCCGGGGCGCGAGCCAGCCGGTGCCCCTGGTCATGCTGGACGGGGAGAACCGGCTGATGGCGGCGGGCACCAGCGCGCATGCCAGCCTGACGCGGGCCGAGGCCGAGGTGATGACGGTGCTGATCCGCCGCGGCGGCGCGCTGGTCACGCGAGACGAGCTTTCACAGGCGATCGACAATTGCGAGTGGAGCTATGGCGACCGCAAGTTCGACGTGCATGTCACCAACATCCGCAAGAAGCTGAAGCGCGCCTTCGGCGGGCGCTATGTCGTGCGCACGATCCGGGCCGAGGGCTATGCCTTCTGCGAGCTGCCTGATGCGGCCCCTGCAGCCTCCGCTCCGCGCGATTCGAACCCGAAGGGCTGACCCGGCGGGGCCGCGCGGCGGGCGGGCTGTGGACGACTCCCGGACAGCCCGGAGTGCCTCTGGACCCGATTGAGTCAAGCTGGCGTTTGTTAAGAAATCGTTTACGAATCTTATCCACAGAAGGCGCAAAGTTATCCCCCATACCTAGTGGGGCCCCCTTCGCGACACGCCACCCATTGTGGGCGTACATACGATTTCGCCTTAAATTTCAGGAATAGTTAACGGCCTCGCCTCGCCGGCGCTTTCGCCGGAATCCACACAACCAGAGCGAAACCTGCCTCGTGGCGGTTCCGGCGCTCGGTCAATGTTTAACAAACATATTGTTATCGGATGGGCGGAGAACCGCTAGATTTTGAGAGGGGAATGAGGCGAGGATGTGGCGGGTCATGGTCAGAAAAAGTTTGCTCGAGAGCATTTGGGACGGGTCGATCACGGCGCTGCCGGCCGGGGCCGACTGCCGGATCGCTCGCGAGATCACGCGTCTGGTGCGGGTGCCGGTGCTGAGTTTGGGGGCCTCGCGGCCGATGGGCGATCTGCGGGTCTGGCCGGAGGCGCTGGAGCTGATGCCGGGGGTCACCCTGGGCGACGTTCTGGCCGAGGAGCTTGGCCTCGATGTGCCCTACGGCGCGCTGGTGGTGGTCGAGGCCACGGAGGGCGCCGCGGCCGGGCGGATGGACCTGCGCGAGATCGAGGCGCTGATCGACCGGGCGATGCAGCATTTCGTGGTCAGCCCAGAGGCGGGCGCGGCGCGCAGCGCGGCGGAAGCGGGCGAGGGGCAGCTTTTCACCCCGCGCGGGCTGTTTCGCGACCCGGGGCTGAACGCGCGGTTCTTCCAGCGGCCGAAGGGACAGCCCCGGGACGCGGAAAGACACCGCGCGGCAGGCTGAGCCCGCCCGCTCTCCGGCAGGTTGAATGAGGCGGCCGCACATCCGTGCGGCCGCTTTCGCGTTTCGGGGACTGTCCTCGGGCGGCCCAAAAGGAAAACCCAACTTTTACTTTGTGTTAATCAAGTAAATCTTTCCCGGTTGGCCGATATATGCTTTGGTTCTTGCAACAGCAAAGAACAACTCGAGGCAGGTCGACATGGCGCTCAACTACAGAGAAGCGCTGAATGCACCCCTTCTGGATGAGCAGGCCGAACGCGAGGCGATCCAGAACTGGCAGCGCAAGGGCGACCGGGCCGCGCTGGAGCTGCTGGTGCGCACCCATGCCCGGCAGGTCTATTCCCAGGCGCAGCGCTGGACCTCGAACCCGGTTGAGCTGGAGGATCTGGTGGCCGAGGGGATGATCGGGCTGATGCGCGCCGCCGACCAGTTCGATCTGGCCCACAAAGTTCGCTTCTCGACCTATGCGCATTGGTGGGTGATGACCTCGGTCTCCACCGCCGTGGCGCGGATCCGGTCGCTCGTCGACATGCCGCCCAGGACCTACCTCGACGCGCGGATGGGGCGGTTGTCGGGGGCGGACAAGGATTTCGCGCTGCAGGCGATCCGGGGCTACGTGAACATCGACGCGATGGCAGGCGACCAGGACAGCCCACGCGGACAGGAGCTGGAGAGCCCGGATATGACGCCGGAGGAACGCTTCGCGGCGGATTCCGCGCATGAGCTGCTGCGCCGGACCATTGCCGAGGCGCTGGAGGATCTGGCCGAGCCGGACCGCGAGGTGCTGGTGCGCCGCAAGCTGCAGGCCACGCCCGAGACGGCGGAGGAGGTGGCCAGTTCGCTGGGCATCACCCGCGACCGTGTGCGGATGATCGAGCGGCGGGCGATGGCGCGGCTGAAGCTGTCGCTGCAGCGGCTCGGCTTCACGCCGGCCATGCTGCATTGAGTGCGGCGGGCGCCGCGGGGCGCCGCCGGGGTGGGGAAAACGGGACCGGCCGGGAGGCGCCGCAGGCGACCTCCCCTGGCCGGTGAGAGACGAGATGGCCAAGGACCCGATGACGATTACGCCAGTTTCGAGCCAGACCGATGGTGTCTCGGCAGTGGGCCTTTCGGCCGCGCGTTCGGCGGCAGCCGGGGGCGCCGATGGTGCGGCGGACGGGTTCGCCTCGCTTCTGAGCGCGCTGGCCGCGACCGCGCCGGGGACGGCGGGGAACCCGGGCACGGTTTCGGGCGACGGGGCAAAGGTGGCCTCGGGGCTGAGCCAGGCGGGGGCGAGCGGGCAGCAGCTTCTTTTCACCAGGGTGCGCTTCGCCGCCGGGCTGCGGCAGGTCGAGGCTGAGGTGAAGGCCGCGGTGCAGGCGGCCAATGCCCGGGGCGACAGCGCCGGGGCGCAGGCGATCGTGGCCGGGGCGGCGAAGGCCGTCGGCGCGCTGCTGTCGGAGGCCGACGCGGTGGCCGGCACCAACACCATCGCAGCCCTCAGGCAGGCGGTGGTGGCGCAGTTGCAGGCGGACGGCCAGGGTGTTGCGGGCGTCAAGGGCCCGGGCTCCGGCGCGGCGGCGGGTTCGGCTGGGGGTTCGGGCAATGCGACGGGCGCGGACGGGTCCGGCGGCGCGGCCCTGCAACAGCTCGAGGCGCTTTTCGGCTGGATGGCGAATGTGCTGGGGATCGACCGGCCGGCGCCGAAGCTGCAGATGACCGGCAGCCAGGTGCTGCTGGCGTCGGCCGATCCCGGTCAGCTTGGCGCCACAGGGGCCGCGGCCTCCACGGATCCGAACGCGCCGGTGGATGTGGCCGGGCTTACCCGGGCGCTGCAGGCGATCAGCGCATCGGGCGGCGTGGCTGGGGCCCAGGGCGCGGAGGGCAGCCAGGCCGCGGTGGCGTTGGCCGGCGGGCTGGCGGCGGCGCTGCAGGCCATGGCCTCGGCCGAGGGCGGGGTTCCGGGGCTGGAGGGTCATGGGACGGCGGGCGGCAGCGCGGGCGCCGCGACCGGGGCCGGGGCCGGCCGCGCGACGGGGCCTGCCGCCGATCTGGTGCAGATGCTGAGCACGCTGGCGGAGCAAAGCTCTCAGGCGCTGGTGGCCCATCCGGGCGCGGCGGCTGGGGCAGCGAGCCAGGGGCCGACGGCGGGCGGGCTGGCGGCGGTTCTGCGGGCCCTGGCGGCGACCGGCGGGGCGGCGGCCGACGAGGCGCAGGGTGCGGGCACCGGCAACGGCGCTCCGGGCGGTGCGGCGGCGGGATCCGCCGGAGGGGCCATTGGCGGGGCGGCCGACATGCCCCCCACTGCGGGCGGTCTGGCGGCGGTGCTGCGTGCGCTGGCGGCGACGGCCGGGCGCGGGGCAGAGACCGGCGCGCAGGCGGCGACGCGGGGCGCGGCCGCAACGGATCAGGCGCAGTCCCGGGCATCGGGCACGGCGCCGGCCGCGGCCCCATCCCTGCCGCTTGCGGCAGAGGCGGCGGCGCTTTCGGCAAAGGGCTTCATCGCGCCGGGGCTGGCCCTTGGGCGGCGCGGCGGAGGGGCGGGCGCGACCGCCGGTGCCGCGACGCAGGCGGCGGGACAGCCGGCGCAGAGCTCCGATAACGCGGTGGCGGCCCCTCCGGCGCTGCCGGCGCTGGCCGGGGCGCTTCTGGCAGGGGCGGCGGCGGCCGGGACCCAGGCTGGCGCGGCGGGCACGGGGCGGGGCGACGGCAGCGGGCGGCCGGCCGCCGATGCGATCGATTTCTTCGGGCTGATGGCGGCGCAGCCGTCCCCGGGCCTGCATGGGGGATCCTCCACCGCCTCCGGTGCCTCGGCCAGCGCGGGCGCGGCCGGGGGGGCGGGGGCGGCGGCGCAGGATGCGGCGCGGTTCTCGGCCATGGTGACGGGCCAGATCCGCAGCGCGAGCTTTACCGGCGACCAGACCGTGATCGCGCTGAAGCCCGCGGGCCTGGGCGAGGTGCAGATCGACATGAAGCGCGACGACAGCGGGCATCTGCAGGTCGTGGTGCGGGCGGCGAATCCGATGGTTCTCGCCGCTCTGCGCAACGACCAGTCGACGCTGGCCAATATCCTTGCCAGCAATGGCTTCGCGGCGGCGGGCAGCACGCTCGACTTCCAGGACATGGGTAACGGCGACGGCGCCGCCGCGCGCCAGCAGCAGCGCGGGCGGGCCGGGGCGATCGATGCCGCGGCCGGCCTCGACGAGGCCGAGGCCGCGGCGGATTGGCAGCAAACCATCGGGTCGGGCCGGCTCGACATCAAGACGTGAGGGGACGATGACGATCGATACCACGGCAGCCAGCCAGGCGGCGGCAGGGACGACGGGACAGACCTCGGGCACGTCCTCCAGCGGGTCCTCGAGTTCGAATGCGCAGACTGCGGCAAACCAGCTGGGCGTCGACTACAACAACTTTCTGACGCTCCTGACGGCGCAGATCCAGAACCAGGATCCGCTGCAGCCAATGGACTCCACCCAGTTCGTGTCGCAGCTGGCGCAGCTGAGCCAGGTGGAGCAGGCGGTGCAGACCAACTCCAACCTGGAGTCGCTGAAGACCACGGCGGGCTCGATCTCGGGCCTGGTGAGCCTGGGGCTGGTGGGGCGGACGGTCACGGTGGCCTCTGACAAGATGGTGCTGGCGAACGGGTCGGCCGCGACGAGCTACAAGCTGTCCTCGGACGCCTCAAGTGTGTCGGCGACGATCACCGATGGCAGCGGCAACGTGATCAAGACCCTGACGGGGTTGCCGACCACCGGCGGGGTGAACACGCCGCTGAGCTGGGACGGTATCGACGACAATGGCCAGAAAGTGGCGGGGGGGACCTATCACGTCGCCATCAACGCAAAGGACGCCAGCGGCCAGACGGTGAGCTACAGCACCTATCCCACCACCACGGTGAGCAAGGTGGATTTCTCCGCCACCGGTGACACAGTGGAGCTGGCTAATGGCGACCAGGTGCCGGTGTCGCAGATCGTCTCGATCCAGTAGGGCGGGGCGCTGCCCGGCGTCACTGCGTGCCGCGCATCGGGCGGGGCTTCGCCCCAAAGGGGCGGCTTGGCGGCTCAGGTGCGGGGGGAGGTCTGGGTGAGGGCGGATTTGACCTGGACGGCGAGTAGCCCGGGGACCTGGCCCGTAAGGCCGGATTGCAGGGCGGCGGCGACCTGGTCGGCGGTCACCGGGCCGGCGTGGAAAAGCGGCGTCTCGGCCGCGGCGAGGAGCACGCGGTAGGCGGCGTCGCGGACCCTGGCCTTGCCCTCGGGGCTTTCGAGGCTCGCCGCAGCATCCGCGTTCTTGACCTTCAGCGAGACCTCGGTGATCAACGTGCCGATCTGGCGGACGTGGTAGATCTGAACCACCAGCTTGCCGAGGCTCACCTCCTGCGGGACCGCGGCCTGCGCCGCCTTGGCGCCGCTCTGGGCCTTCAGCATCACGCCGGCGCCATAGCCGGCCCCGCCGCCCAGCAGCGGCAGCACCACCAGCAGGATCGGCGCAAGCTTCATCAGTAGGGCAGCACGACGTTCAGGAAGTCCTGGCCGTAGGGCGCCTCCTGCACCGAGCTGATCTGGCCCTTGCCGCCGTAGGTGATGCGGGCCTCGGCGATCTTCTGGTAGGGGATCGTGTTGTCGGTGGTGATGTCGGAGGGCCGGATGATGCCGGCCACGCGCAGCTCGCGCAGCTCCTGGTTGACCTTCACCTCCTGCCGGCCGGCGATCACCATCTCGCCGTTGGGAAGCTTTCGGATCACCATCGCGGCGACCTTGAGGTTGATCGTCTCCCCCCGCGCGATCGAGCCGGAGCCGTCATAGGAAGAGTTCGAGCCGAGATCGACGGCATTGCTGCCGGTCGGGTAGTCGTTCTTGCCGATGCCGGGCAGCAGCTTGTAGAGCTTCTTGCCGTAGCCGAAGAAGGTCGGGTTGCCGAGCTGCTGGCTGCCGCTGCGCGAGCGCTTGCTTTCGTTGGAGAGCTTGGCGTTGTCGGCGATGTCGATGTCCACCGTCAGCAGGTCGCCGACCTTGGAGGCGCGCTGGTCGCCGAAGAACCCGCGCGAGCCGTTCTGCCAGAGCGAGGCAGCCTCGGCCCGGACCGGCCGGTGCCTGGCCTGCGGTGGCGGCATCGGGACCTGGACGTTGGCGGTCTCGGGCATGGTCTTGGCGTTGAGGTCCATGCCCTCCATCTGCGGGTTGCGGGCGTCGCGGATCTGGGCGCAGCCGGCCAGCGCCACGACGGCGGCGAGGCCCGCCAGCGCGGCGGAGCGGAGGAGGGGGGCGCGGTTCATTGCGTGACCTCGACGATGCCACCGGGCCGGGCGATGCCGGTGACGGTGCGGTTGGAGGCGAGATTTACGACGCGGACCGTCTGGCCGGCCTCGGCCCCGGTGATGGCGCGGCCCGGCGCGGTCAGCGTCAGCCGGCCGTGGTTGTAGCTGATCGAAACCCGCGCGCCGCGGTCGACGACGAGCGGGGGCGAGACCTGCTGGGTCAGCACCGGCCGGTCGGCGGACAGGACCTGGCGCACCTGCATGCCGGCCAGCTGCTTGATATCGGTGATCGTGAAGCGGCTGAGCCTCTGGTAAGGCAGGGGCACGACGCGGAAGTCGGCCTTGTTGAGGATCGTGTCGGGCATCAGGCGATGGGTCGGGATCGGTACCGGCACGGTCAGGACCGCCATGCCATAGACGCGCCGGGTCTCGCCGTCCGAGGTCACCACGTTGGCGGCGAACTGGCCAGTGGCGGGATCCATCCAGAAGGCGCTGACCAACTCTGCCTGGGTGGGCGAGGTGGTCTGCAGCGTCACGTCGTAGCTGGCGTTGGCCGGCATCGCGCCGTCGGCGTTGGCCGCGGCCTTCTCGGCGATGAGCGTTGTCACCTGAGTGGCCTCGGCGCGGGGCGCGAGTGGCGCGAGGCAGAGGCTCAGCAGCGTGGCGAGGACGAGACGGGACATGGCGTCACCTGTTCGGGGTTACTTCATCTGGTTGGTGCTGCTCATCATCTGATCGGCGGTCTGCACGGCCTTGGAGTTCATCTCGTAGGCGCGCTGGGCGGAGATCAGATCGGTGATCTGCTGGATGATGTTGACGTTGGAGCTTTCGAGATAGCCCTGCCGCAGCACGCCCACGCCGGGATCGCCCGGGTTGGCGGTGGTGGCGGGGCCGGAGGCGGTGGTGGCCTGCAGCAGGTTGTTGCCGATCGGGTTCATGCCCGCCTCGTTGATGAAGGTGGCCATGGTAATCTGGCCGAGGTTCACCGGCGTGGTGGAGGAGCCGACATAGGCCTGCACCAGGCCCTGCTGGTTGATCTCGACCTTCGTGGTGTTGGCGGGCACGTTGATGCCGGGGGAGACCTCGTAGCCCTCCAGCGTAACGATCTGGCCGGTCGAGCTGATCTGGAAGTTGCCTGCGCGGGTGTAGGCCTGGCTGCCGTCGGGCATGTTGACGGTGAAATAGCCCTGCCCGTCGATGGCGAGGTCGAGGTCGTTGCCGGTCTGGGTCAGCCCGCCCTGGGTGTTGAGCCGCACCACGCCGGTCGCCTGCACGCCGAGGCCGATGTCGAGGCCCACCGGGCGGGTCGTGCCGGCCTGCGATGTGGTCGCGCCCTCGCGGTGCTCGGACTGGTAGACGAGGTCCTCGAACGCCGCGCGGCCGGCCTTGAAGCCGGTCGTGTTGGCGTTGGCGATATTGTTCGAGATGACGTCCACGTTGGTCTGCTGGGCCAGCATGCCGGTCGCGGCGATTCCGAGCGCTCTCATCACTTAACTCCTTCAGGCGGGCGTCTGGCCGAGTTGGGTCAGCGTCTGCTGGCTCAGCGTGTTCTGGTCGGTCATCAGCGACATCGCCCGTTCGTAGGCCCGCTGGATCTGCATCATGCGGGTGAGTTCGAGCACGGGCTGGACGTTGGATTGCTCGATGAAGCCCTGTGAGACCTTGGCGTCCGTCGCGAGCGCGGTGGAGGCGCCGGTGCCCGCAGGCGGCTGCATCATGCCGTCGCCGATGCGCTGGTAGGTGGCGATGTCGGGCACCGAGAAGACGCCGATCTGCCCCAGCGTCTGGTTCCGCGCGTCGGTGATCGTGCCGTCGGACGCGATGTCGAGCCGGCCGGCATTGGGCGGGATCGCGATCGCCGAGCCGGAGGCGTCGAGGATGCGGGCGCCGGTCGTCGTCACCAGCATCCCGTTGGCGTCGACGGCGAGGCGGCCGTCGCGGCCATAGGCGGTCTGGCCGGTCGCGGTCTGGTAGCCGAACCAGCCGTCGCCGGTGATCGCCACGTCGAGCGGGTTGCCGGTCTTCAGGAGCGGGCCGGAGCTGGTGTCGAGGTGGAAGCCGGAGTTCAGGACGAAGTTCACGTCAGTCGTGCCGTTGTTACCGAGGCTCTTGGAGACGAGGCTCTGGAAATCGGCACGCTCGGCCTTGAAGCCCGCGGTATTCGCGTTGGCGATATTGTTCGCGGTGATGTCGAGGCTCTGCTCCATGGTGCGAGCCAGCGACAGGGCGACGAAGGTCGAGTTGTCCATCTTTGGTCTGCCTGACTGTCCTTGGTGCCTGTTTTTTCGCTTTGCTTGAGGTGTTGCGACGGATGATCTTACTGTCCTTGCTTTTATCCTTAATATCCTTGATAGTCGGCAAAGATCAAGTGAATTCGAGGTCACAGACGGGCGATGGCGGGAAGAGGGCGCATCACTGGCGCTGCGGCGGGGCTTATGGTGCTGGCCCTGACCGGCGCGGCGGCCGCCGCGCCCGCTGCCCCCGTGCCCGCCGCTGCCACGCCCGCGCCGGCGGCACCCGCCGCCTCTTCCGCGACGGCGACGCCTGCCGCGCCGAAAGCCGAGGCACCCGCCGCCCCGCTGAGGGCCTTCGACTTCGCGCGCCATACCGACGCCCGCTTCAGCGAGGATCTGCGCGACGGAATCCAGACGCTCTCGGCGGCGCAGACGCGGCCGCAGCTGCAGGCGGCGCGGATGGACCTGGCGGAGCTTTACCTGGCGCATCTGATGCTGCCGGAGGGGCGGTCTGTCCTGAACGCTGTCTCGAAGGGGGATCTGGACGCGGCGGGCAAGGCGCGCTGGGGGGCGCTTTCGGCGGGCTTCACGCTGATGGGGGGCAAGGCGCTGGCGCCGGATGCGGCGGGCTCGCCCCTGACGCCGGCCAACAAGGGTTGGCCGGATTACGACTTCTGGGCCGCCATGCAGGCGATCCGCGCGCAGGACGCCAAGGGGATCAAGACGGATCTGCCCGGCGCCTTCGCGCGGCTCTCTGCCTATCCGCGGGTCTATGGCAGGACCTGCCTGCCGCTGTTCCTGGCCGCCGCGATCGACATTCAGGACTGGACGCTGGCCAAGCACATCGCGATGCGCTTCGACGCCTATCCGGAGCTGAAAGCGAAGCCGGTCTACAAATACCTTCTCGGCCAGGCGGCGCTGGGGGTGAACCGACCCGAGCAGGCGCATCAGGCGCTGTCGGAGGCGGCCGCGGGCACGGGGCCCTACGCAATGCGGGCGATGCTGGCGCTGGTCGATCTCGGCCAGCAGGATCATTCGGTCACCCCGGCGCAGGCGCGCAAGATGCTGGAGGCGGGGCTGGCCCATTGGTCGGGGGGCGAGATCGAGCTGGGTGCCCTGCGGCGGCTGGCGGTGGTCGACCGCGAGCTGGGGGACTGGCCGGGGCTGCTGAAGGTGCTCGGGCGGATCCTGCGGGACTTTCCGAAAAGCCCCGATGCGGCGCCCGCGAAGCGGCAGGCCGAAAGCCTGATCGCGGGCTACTATCCCTTCGCGATTTCCGACAAGGTGCCGCTGGCGCAGCTTCTGGCCACGCATCACGCCATCACCCCCTACTTCCGCTTCGACGACGTGTTCGAGACCCAGGCCGAGGCGCTGGCCGATCACCTTCTGGCGCTGGGGGCGACCGGGATGGCGGCGCAGGAATACCGCCGGATCGCCGAGACGCTGGGCGTGGTCAAGGATCTTGGCCTCTGGAAAGTCGCGCTGGAGCGTCTGGCGCGGTTGCGGCTGAAGGAGGCGGGCGCGCTGGCGCAGGGCGGGCAGATGAAGGCGGCGGCGCAGGCGCTGGCCGGGATCGACGGGATGACGCCGGCCCAGAAAGACAAGCTCGGCACGCTGAAGGCGCAGATCTACGCGGCGCTGGGCGATCAGGCCAAGGTGCTGGACCTGAGCGTGGCGGATCCGGGCCCGGCCTATCTGCGGCTGGTCGCCGAGGCGCATTTCGACCGCAAGGACTGGCAGGGCGCGGACGCGGCCTATCGGAAGCTCTGGGCCGCCCATGCCAAGGATTTCGGCGGAGTGGACGCGATCCGGCTGCTGATTGCGGCCTTCAAGGCCGGCGACGGGGCCACGGCCGACAAGGTGGCGGCGGCCTTTCCCAAGCTCGGCAACTCGCCGGAATGGACGCGGCTGGCGGCGGGGCTGGTGAAGGCGCCGGCGTCGATCGACCCGCTGAAGCTCTCTGCCGCAGATGCGCGGCTGAACAATGCACAAGGACTGATCCAGGGTCTCGGGGCCGCTGCGGCGGATCTCGGCGGGGCCGCGAAGAAGTAATTTTGCCAGCCGCGAAGGAAAATGCGCTCGCGTTTTCCTTGTGATTCGCATGGGCTAGCACCGAAAAGTGCGAATTCTTTAACTCAGGCTAAAGAAGCCGAACGTATTTCTTGCTCGAACGACATCCGTCTTTGCGTGGGAAGGACTTCTGGCATGAGCATATCGAGCGCGATGCAGACCGGGGTGAGCGGCCTCTATGCGAACTCGACCGCCGTCGGCAAGATTTCTGAAAATATCGCCAACGCGAATACCGACGGCTACAAGCGTCAGTTCTCGCAGATGGTGACGACGACGGCCTCGGGGGCCAACGGCAACGCGCCCTCGGGCGTGGAGGCGGTGAACACGGCCGACGTCTCGCTGGGCGGCACCATGCAATCGACCAGCTCGCCGACCGACCTGGCGGTGAACGGCAACGGTTTCTTCGTCGTCACGCCTTCGGCGAACGACGCGGTCGAATCGGATTACATGCTGACGCGCGCGGGCAGCTTCAAGCCGGACGCGAACGGCAACCTGGTGAACGCGGCGGGCTATTACCTCGCCGGTTACGCCTACAAGTCGGACGGCACGCTGGGCCCGGTCGACCGCAGCGGCTTCAGCGGGATGAGTACGGTGAACGTGCGGAACGCATCGCTGCCGCCGGCGGCGACGACGACGATCTCGGTGCAGGGCAACCTGCCGTCGCAGCAGACGGGCCTCACCACGCCCGGCGCGCCCTTCACCTCGTCCACCGCCTTCTTTTCGCCGCTGGGCCAGAGCGGGCAGCTGCAATTCTCCTGGCAGCCGACGAGCACCGCGAACAAATGGACGATGACCGTCTCGGACAACAGCGGCAACACCTACGGCAGCGTCGATATCGCCTTCAACGACTCGGGCGCCAATGCCGGCTCGCCGGTGAGCTATTCCAACGTGCAGAACCTGGCGACGGCGCCCGCGGCCTTCAGCCTGGACCCGACCACCGGGATCGCGACGCTCTCGATCAACAACGGCGCCACGCCGCAGTCGGTGACGCTGAAGCTCGGCGCGCCGAACAGCTCCTCCGGCATCACCCAGTTTGCCGGGGACTTCACGCCGCAGACCTTCGACAAGGACGGCTCGCCCTCCAGCAACCTCAGCCGGGTCGAGGTGGACAGCAGCGGCAACCTGATCGGCGTCTTCGACAACGGCGACCAGAAGAAGCTCTACCAGATCCCGCTCGGCAACGTGACCAACCCCGACGGGCTGACGCTGAACAACGGTAACGCCTACAAGCTGTCGACCGACTCGGGCGCCTATTCGAACCAGCCCGCGGGCACCGGTTCGGTCGGCACGATCGCCTCGAAGTCGCTTGAGGCTTCGAACGTCGATATCGCCCAGGAGCTGAGCAACCTGATCGTCGTGCAGCGGGCCTATTCGACGGATGCGAAGATCGTCACCACCATGGACCAGATGCTGAGCGTCACCACGCAGCTGAAGCAGTAATCCGGCGGGATACTGAGGACTGACTGAATGTCGCTGACAAGCGCGCTTGCCACCGCACAGAGTGGCCTTCAGGCCACCCAGGTGTGGTCGGATGTCACCTCGAACAACATCGCCAACGTCAACACCCAGGGTTACAACGCCAAGGAGGTAGCATTCTCCACCACGGCCTCTGGCGACAGCGGGGGGGTGCAGGTCAGCGACATCAAGCGCGAGGTCGACGCCTCGCTCGATGCGATGTACCGGCTGCAGTCGAGCCAGATGTCGACCCAGCAGGCGATCTACGAAGGGGTGCAGGCCTATACCGCGATCATCGGTCAGCCGAGCGATGGCACCTCAGTGGTGGCGAAGCTGACCAACCTGCAGACGGCCTTCGGCACGCTGGCCAACTCGCCCGGCGACCCTGCGGCGCAGCAGGGGGTGCTGACCGCGGCGCAGCAGGTGACAAGTTCGCTCAACCAGGCCAATTCCACCCTGAGCGAGGTGAAGGGCGAGGTGACGACGGAGATCAAGTACAACGTCACCGATCTCAACACCTCGCTTTACCAGATCGCCGGGCTGAACAAGCAGATCGTGGCGGCGCAGCCGGGATCGGCGGCGGCGGCCAATCTGCAGGACCAGATGCAGCAGGCGGTGCAGAGCGTGTCGCAGGCGATGGACGTGCAGGTGAGCACCGGCTCGAACGGGCAGATCTCGCTCTTCACCCCGGGCGGGACCGCGCTGGTCGATGGGCAGACGGTCAACGACGTCAGCTATAACGAGAGCACCGGCAAGCTATACTCCGGCACGCAGGAGATCACGCCGGGCACCACCGGAGTGCGCGGTTTCGAGAGCGGCAGCCTGGCCGGGCTCTTCCAGCTGAAGGACTCGATCCTGCCGACCTTCCAGTCGCAGCTCGACAATTTCGCCGGCAACCTGATGAAGAGCTTCCAATCCGCCGACGCCTCGCTTGCGCCGGGGCAGGCGGGGCTGTTCACCGATGCGGGCTCTGCCTACAACGCCGCAAACGAGCAGGGGCTGGCGGGGCGGATCACCGTAAACGCCGCCGCCGATCCGACGCAGGGCGGTTCGCTGTCGCTCATCAAGGACGGGCTGGGGGCCACGACGCCGCTGGCCGCGGGCGACGCGACGCAGGTAAACGCCTTCCTCAACGCCTTTTCCGGCACGGTGACGCCGGGGGCGAACACGGCGCTTTCGGGGGCGATGACGCTGACGGATTACGCCTCCAACATGGTGACCTATCAGCAGGTCGCCGGGACAAATGCGCAGGCCAAGTACAACGCCCTGCAGACCTCGGCCCAGACGATCAACAGTTCGCGCCAGGGGATCGAGGGCGTCAATCTGGACAACGAACTGCAGAAGCTGATCGTGATCCAGCATTCCTACGCGGCCAACGCCAAGATGATGAGCACCATCTCCAGCATGATGGATTCGCTGATCCAGGCGGTATGACGGGAGAGCGAAGATGACCTCGACGATCTTTGGGCCGGCATCGACGCTGGGCGTGCTGCAGCAGCAGCAGCTCAATGCCGAGAAGCTGAACTCGCAGCTGCAGCAGGCGAACCAGGAGGTCTCCACCGGGCTGAGGGCGAATGTCTATGCCGACCTGGGCCAGACCGCCTCGATCACGCTGGAACTGCGCTCGCAGATGGACCAGGCCGATGCGCTGTCGACGTCGAACACGCTTCTGGGCAACAAGATGGACGTGATGTCCACCGCGCTTGGCAGCATCGAGACGACGGCGCAAAGCGTGCTGTCGGCCGCGGTGAGCAACGTGAACTCGCCCACCCCCACGGCGGCGACGTTGCAGCAGACCGCGAAGGCGGCGCTGGCGACGCTGACGCAGGCGCTCAACACCAGCTATGCCGGGTCCTATCTCTTCTCGGGCACGGCGACCGACAAGCCGGCGGTGCAGGGCTACTCGCAGGTCAGCGCCGCGACCGGCAAGTCGCCCGAGCAGGCGGTGAACGCCGTCGTCGGCAGCGGGCCGGCCAGCGCCGCGGACGCCAGCACCATGATCGCGCAGCTCAACGCCATGTTCAGCTCCACCGCCACCGATCCGACGCAGAATTTCCAGGGCACCTTCTACAACGGCACGCCGGCGACCGACGCCTCCGGCAACCCGAGCCCGAGGGTGACCGCGCAGATCGCGCAGGGGCAGGTGATCAGCTACGGCGTGCAGGCCAACGATTCGGAAATCCGGAAGGTGATGCAGGGGCTGTCGATGCTCGCCTCCACCGATGTCAGCAAGATCTCCGACAGCGGGGCCTACCAGTCCTGGATGAAGAGCGCGGTCTCGCTGCTGTCGGGCGGGGTGACCGGGGTGACTGCCGCGCAGGCGGCGCTGGGGAGCCAGCAGCAGCTGGTCGCCGACACGGCGACGCGGCAGGGCGACATGCAGAAGGTCTACAACACCCGCATCCTCGGCTACGAGGCGGTCGACCCCTACAAGGCGGCGAGCACGCTGTCGGCGCTGCAGACCCAGCTGCAGGCGACCTATGCCGCGACCTCGCAGCTGTCGAAGCTGTCGATCCTGAACTATCTCTGAGGTTCCGCCCGGCCTGAGGATCCGCGTCGGGCGCGGATCGCCTAGGGTTTGCCCGCGTCAGGCGCGGGCAGACGCGGCGTGTTCGGCCTGGCGGCCCCGGGGCATCTCGACGATATCGCCGGCCGGGTCTTCGGCATGGTCGTCATCTGCGGTTCCGAACTTGTAGCCGCGGCCGTAGACCGTCTCGATATACTGGTGGCCGCTGTCGGCGGCGGTGCCGATCTTCTTGCGCAGCTTGCAGATATAGACGTCGATCACCTTGTCGAAGGGCTGGGTGTCGTCCATGCCATAGACCGCATCGTAGATTGCCGCCTTCGAGATCACCCGGTTGGCGTTCAGCGCCAGGTGCTGGAAGATCGCGTGTTCGCGGCGCGAAAGCCGCAGCCGCTCGCCGCAGACCTGCGGGTCGCGGCCGTCGAAATAGGCGGTGACCTCGCCCACCGTCACGCTTTCGGCGGCATGGCCGTAGCTGCGGCGGATGATCGAGTTGACGCGGCTGATGATCTCGATGCCCTTGATCGGGCTGACCATCACGTCATCCGCGCCCTGGTTGAGCGACTCCGAGGCATCGCGGGAATTCTTGAAATCGCGCATCACCAGAACCGGGTTCCGGCAGCCGGCGGCGCGGATGGCGCGGATATGTTCGGCCAGGTGCGGGGTTTCGCCGATCAGGATCGCGCGGGTATCGCTGCCCTTGCGGTTCAGGATCGAGAGGTCGGAGGCGAAGAATGCCTCCTCCACCACGATCGGAGACATCCTGACGCCCCGAAGCTCGGCCAGCAGCGCATCCCGTCGCCCGGCCCGCGGCTCAAAGACGTAGATGTACATGGGATCCTCCAGGTTGCCCCGACAGTCGCGAAGTAAGGATAGGCTAAGGACTGCAAGAATAGTTGTCAATCAGAAACGGAAAAGCAAGTAGACATACTGCTGCTCTGGATTTATACATGGACATACAAAGATTGATATGGGCTGTTCTATGCAGCCCGGGAGCAGCGGGATGACGGATATCCATCGGATCTATCGCCGGGTGCTGGTGGTGCTGGCAGCGCTGCTGGTTGTTCTGCCGGCGGTTGCGACGGCGGAAGTGCGGATCAAGGATCTCGTCAGCTTCGAGGGGGTGCGCAAGAACCAGCTTGTAGGATACGGCCTTGTGGTCGGGCTCGACGGCACCGGGGACACGCTGCAGAACAGCCCCTTCACCCGCAAGTCGATGGAGGGGATGCTGGAGCGGCTGGGCGTCGGTAACCTCTCTGCCGACACGTTGAAGACCAAGAACACGGCGGCGGTGATGGTGACCGCGAACCTGCCGCCCTTTGCGCGGCGGGGCTCGGCGATCGATGTAACCGTGTCGTCTCTGGGGGACGCGTCGAGCCTGAGGGGCGGGACGCTGATCGTGACGCCGCTGACCGGCGCGGATGGCGAGGTCTATGCGGTGGCGCAGGGGCCGGTGGCCGTCGCGGGCTATTCGGCGCAGGGCAAGGCTGCGAGCCAGGTCAGTGGCGTGCCGACGGTGGCGCGGATCGATAACGGCGCCACGGTGGAACGCGAGATCAAGTTCGACCTCAACAGCCTGCGCTCGGTGCGCCTTGCACTGCGCACGCCCGATTTCACGACGGCCGAGCGGATCCATGACGTGATCAACGGCAAGCTCGGGTCGGGCTCCTCGCGGGTTCTCGATTCCGGCACCGTCGAGGTCGAGCGGCGCGGCAAGGAGGATATTCCCGGGCTTATGGCCTCGATCGAGAACCTTACGGTCAAGGCGGACGAGCCGGCCAAGGTGGTGATCGACGAGAAGACCGGCACGATCGTGATCGGCGAACATGTCAGGATCGACCGGGTGGCGATCAGCCAGGGTGGGCTGACGGTGCGGGTGCAGGAAAGCGCCAAGGTGAGCCAGCCGAAGCCGTTCTCGGTCGGTAACACGGTGGTGGTGCCGCAGACCAAGCTGAAGGTGACCGAGAAGAACACGAAGTTCACCGTGCTCGATGGGGACGTGAGCCTGCAGGACCTGGTCGACGGGCTGAACGCCATCGGGGTGACGGCGCGCCAGACCATCGCGATCCTGCAGGCGATCAAGGCGGCGGGCGCGCTTCATGCCGATCTGGAAATCATCTGAGGCCGCGCAATGGATCCGATCGGAAAATCCCAGCCCCTGCCCGTCACCCCGCCCGCGCCGTCATCTGCGCAGGCCAAGCAGGTCGGCGAGAAGTTCGAGGCTGTCTTTCTCACCGAGATGGTGAACCAGATGATGAGCACGGTGAAGGTCGGCAATCTCGACGGCGGCCACGCCGAGGAGACCTGGCGCTTCTTCATGGCCAAGGCGATGGCCGACCAGATCGCCAAGACCGGTACGACGGGGATCGCGCAATCCGTCGAGCATATGCTGAAGGCCTATGGCGGGCGCCCTGGAGGGACTGAGAATGGGTGAGATGTCGCGTTTCTCGCGCCGGATCGCGGCCCGGCGCGCATTGGGGCCGGAGGCGGGCGCGTTGCCCACCGCGGTGATGACCGAGGAGGACCGCCGCAACATCGCGAATTTCGAGGCCGACGCCGGGGCGGTGACCGCGCTTCTCAGGCGTGAAGTCGCGGCGATCCAGGCCGGCAAGCTCGATGCGGTGACCGAGCTCTACGAGCAGAAGACCGCGCTGCTGAAGCGGATGGAAGTGCTGATGCCGGTGGTCGAGCCCTTCCTGAAGGTGCGGCTTGCCGAGGACGAGGCGCTGCGCGAGAGGCTTGCAGCGCTCAACGCCGCGGTGCAGGAAGACAGCGCGCTGCTGGAGCGCATGTCTTCCGCCACGTCGCAGATCGTGGGCGACCTGGAAAAGATCCGCGATCGCCACAGCCTGAAGGGGCTTTACGGCAAGAGCGGCAAAAGGGTCACAGGACCCGAGGACAAGCGGCGGCGGATCGATAAAACGATCTGATTTTTAACCAGCCCTTAACCATTCCCGCAATTTGCCTCTCTGCGGCATTCGTCGCCTTTCGTCAGAAGACGGAAGTATATGTCCAGAACACGCATAGGGAGAGCGACGCATGTCCTCCATTCTTACCAACACTTCCGCGATGCAGGCCCTTCAGACCCTGCAATCGATCAACACCAACCTCACCAAGACGCAGAACCAGATCTCGACCGGCCTGAAGATCCAGTCGGCTCAGGACAACGCGTCCTACTTCTCCATCTCGCAGTCGATGAAGGGCGACAGCGCGATGTACAAGCAGATCAACGACTCGCTCACCATGACCGGCAACGCGCTCGCGACTGCCGCTCTGGGGGCGTCCTCGGTGAACAACCTCGCGCAGAGCTTCGCGTCGCAGGTTGCCTTTGCCCAGGGTCAGGGCGTTGATTTGGCCAAGGTCAAGGACACGCTGAAAAGCTACGTGACCCAGATCAAGACGGCGATCCAGCAGGCCACGTTCAACGGCGTGAGCCTTGTGAACGCAAGCGCGACGCAAAACGTTGTGACTGGCATCAGCCGGGCCACGGGCGCCTTCAGCGTCACCACCATGAGCTTCAACTCGGTGAACCTGAGCGCAATCGGGTCGGCGCTGAGCTCCGTTGCCGGCACGTTTACTGCTACTGGCATGACCTCCTCGGCTCTGAGCCTTGCGTTGAGCAACGCAAACACGCAGCTAACGGCCGCTATCACTGCCTCGACCTCGATCGGTGTGGCCCAGACCCAGATCACTGCGCAGCAGGACTTCCTGGGCAAGCTGACCAACCAGATCGATACCGGCGTTGGGGCCATGGTGGATGCCAACATGCAGCAGGAAGCCGCCAAGCTTCAGTCGCTGCAGGTGCAGCAGCAGCTGGCGACGCAATCGCTGTCGATCGCCAACAACGCGCCGCAGAGCATCCTGTCTCTGTTCCGCTAAGGCACGGCATGACGAACAGGGCGGGCCCCTCACCGGGGCCCGCCCGACCCACGAAGATCGGGGTTGCCGGGCACAGGCGTCCGGGCAGAGATCGCGGCCGAGGCGCCCCTGGGAGACACTGAATGAGCTTTTCCGCCTACAAGCGAATCCTCGAGCAGACCGAGAGCCCGCGCCAGATCGAACGCCGCATCCTGGCCCGGATCACCGCAAACCTGGAACAGCACCAGATCTATTTCGACGGGCTGCCGCCCACGGACCGGCTGGCGATCCTCGCCGGCGAACTGAACGCGGTTCTTTGGGAGAACCAGCAGTTCTGGCAGGCCTTGATGTTGGACCTGGCCGAACCCGGCAACCAGCTGCCGCCCGAGCTTCGGGCGGGCCTGCTGTCGATCGGGGCCTGGGTGGAGCGTCACACGCGGGCGGTCGTCGGCGGCATGGCCAATCTCGAGGCTCTGGTCGAGGTCAACCGCAACATCGAACGCGGGCTTGCCGGCGAGATCCGCCCGGCGCCTTCGGTCGGTCAGGGCGCTGCCCAGGGTCAAGAGCTGCACGGAGGGTGAGATGGGCCTGAAGCTGACGCTGAAGCCGAATGAGCGGGTGGTGGTCAACGGCTGCGTGATCCGCAATTCCAACAAGCGTCACGTTCTGACCATCGAGAACCGTGCCGACGTGGTGCGCGGCGAGGACCTTCTTCTGGAGGCCTCGGTCGCGACGCCGGTGAAGCAGGCCTATTTCCTGATCCAGACGGCGCTGATCAGCCCCGAGACGCGCGAGAAGCTGATGCCGGTGATCAACGATATGCTGGTGAAGATCATCGGCGTGTTCAGCCGCGAACGCACCGGCTGCGTCTTTGATGCGGCAAATTTCGTCGCGACCCAGGATTACTACAAGGCGATGGCTGCGCTGCGCCCGCTGATGCGCTACGAGCAGACTGTGCTCGACTACGCCGCCGGTAACGGCGCGCCGCCGGCCAACGGGCCCGGGGTGGCGGCCGAGGCCACGGCGCCGGAGCCGGCAGAGGCCGCCACGGGCGAACGGTAGGGGAGGGGCGCATGTCGATCTCGATCTCCGGGATGAGCACTACGCTGGCGCTGCAGCTGATCGACGCCACCAAGAGCCAGCAGCTGTCACTGACGCAGAACGATCCTGCCAACGCGCGGGCGATCACGAATTTCAAGAAGGAAGCGGCGTCGATCACCTCGGCGAAGGACTTCGTGAACAATTACGACGTCTACAATTTCGTCATGGACGCCTTCAATCTGCAGGCCGAGGCGCCCGGCAAGGCGCTGATCCAGAAGACGCTGGAAAGCGATCCGAACAAGACCGGCTCGCTGATCTCGGCCACCAGCAACCCCAATATCACCGCGCTCTTCAACTCGGTGGGCTTCGCGGTGGGCGGCACTGGCGGCAATTTCGCCGATACCAACTGGCAGAACACGATCGTCCAGAAATACGTCAGCCAGCAGTTCATCAACGACGAATCCTCGCAGAACAGCGCTGTCGGGACGGCGCTGGAGTTCGAGCAGAAGGCCTCGTCGATCAAGAGCTGGTACGACGTGCTGGACAATGCGAATCTGACCCAGTTCTTCCAGACCGCGCTGGGGCTGCCCTCGGCGATGTCGGGGCAGCCGCTGGATCAGCAGATCAAGGAGCTGAGCTCGAAATTCGACATCACCACGCTGTCGGATCCGAAGGTGGTCTCGTCACTGGTACAGAAGTTCGCGGTGCTGTCGGATGCGCAGAACGGCACGATGAGCGGCACGCAAAGCTCCATCCTCACCCTGATCAGCAGCGCCGTCTCTGCCGGCAGCGGAAAAGGGCAATATATCCCGGCGACGCTGGATATTACCTCGATCAACTTCTCGGCGCTGTCGGCCTCTAACCTTTACGGCTGAGCCGGACGGAGCGGGTCTTCTTCGGGCGGATACGGAACCGGGGCAGTGGGGTCCAGCGGCAGGGCGGCGCCGTCTTCCAGCACGATTTCCAGCGGACGGGCCCAGTCGCGGGCCAGCGTTTCGGCGCGGGCGCGGATGCGGTCGAGGAGTGCCGCGGGCAGCGGCGCGGCGGCGCTGAGGCTCAGCCGGATGCGGTCGGGGGCGAGATGGGCCTCGATCTTCAGGCGCCCGGCGCCCGCAAGCAGGAATTCCACCGCTGCGCGGCTGCCTGGATCGTCCTCGGTTGGCTCGCCGTCAAGGCCGGGTCCCGGCGCCGGGTCGAGCCAGGTTACGGCGAGAAGCTCTGCCGGGTCGACGATCTCGGTCAGGTCGAGCTCTGCCGTCTCGGGGTCCGCGTCCGTCCCGGCCGGTGGCGGGCCGTCCTCGGCGCCGGGCGGAGGGCGTTCGTCCTCCTCCTCGTCGGGGTGATAGGCGCGCCAGGCCTGGCGGCGCAAGGCGCGCGAGGGGCGGGCGGGGCGGCGGTCCGGCTGAGCGCCGGGGAAGAGGGCCGCGAGGAAGGCGAAGGCGGGGGATTCGGGCGACAGGCCCGGCGGGGGAGCGAGGCCCGGATGCCCGCCCGCGCCGGGCAGGAGAGGCTGCAGACCCGCGAGAACGGCAGACGACAGGGCGAGGTTGCGACCGAGCGGCGTGGAAAGCACCGGGGGCGGCAGGGCCTCCTCTGCCGCCGCGGCGCCCGGGGCTGCGGCGGTTGGCGCGCTGCCCGGCGGGTCGGCCTTGATGCGGCCGTTCTTCACGTCGAGCCGGAGGCGGACGAGGTCGCCCGGCAGGAAGGGCAGCGCGGCTTCCGTCACCGTCAGGATGCCGAAGGCGGTGGCAACGCGCAGCCCGCCGGGGCCGAGATCCGCCGTTACCCGCCCCTCCAATGCGCCCTGTGCCAGAAGCTGACGAACCGCTCCGTCGCCGCCGGCCGGCGCAACCCGCGGCGTCCCGGGGCCGGAGGGGCCGTCCAGGTTCATTCTATGATCACGTCGTCGTCGTCGATGGGCAGGCGGATGACCTCCTCGGCCGCCAGGTCGAGCGCAGCGTCGACCAGGGCCGATTGCGCGGCCTGCACGTCGCGGCCGCGGACCGGGCCCATGGAGGACATCTCCTCCAGCAGCATCTCGCGCGACCGGGCGGGGAGCGCGCCGAGAAAGGCGTCGCGCACCTCCTTGCGGGCGCCGCGCAGTGCAAGCGGCAGGGTGTTGCCCTCGGCGGTGCGCATGACGCGGGCGAGGCCCTGCTGGTCGAGCTTGATGAGGTCGTCGAAGATGAACATGCGCTGCTTGATGGCGCCGAAGGCCTCGGGGATGCGGGCCTCGAGGGTTTCGGAGACCTCCTCGAAAAGGGTCCGGTCGAGCTTGTTGAAGAGATCGGCCATGCGCTGGGTCGGGTCCGGCCCGGCAGAGCGGGCGGAGGCGGTCATGAACTCCTGCTGCAGCGTCTCCTCGATCTGCTGGAGGACCTGGCGCGGTACGGATTCGATGCCGATCATCCGTTCGATCACGTCCATCATCCGCTCGTTGCCGAGGAGCGGCAGGACCTTGGCGGAGACCTCGGGGCGGACCTTCGACAGGATCGCGGCGATGGTCTGGTCGTGTTCGTCCTTCACCGCGTTCGCGATCACCTGGGCGTCGAGCTTGGAGAAGTTCTCCCACATGTTCCGGCCCATCAGGGGACCCTGGATATCGTCCATGATCTCCGAGACCCGGTTGGCGGGCAGGAAGTTCATCAGCATCGCCTCGGCCATGCCCATCGAGCCCACGACGCTGCCGCCGTGGCTGGCGGTTTCGAGAAACTCGTTGATGACGCCCTCGATCACCGGCTGCGGGATCGTGCCGAGGCCGGAGATGGCGCGGGTGATCTCGTGGATGTCGAATTCGTCGAGACGTTTCATCAGCTCGGCGCCGCGTTCCTCGCCGAGGCAGAGGAAGAGGACGGCGGCCTTCTCCGGGCCGCGCAGCTTTCGGTGGTCCTTGACGGGCTTCATGGCAGGGTCTCGTTCAAGTCTGGTTCCGGGTTGGGCCATGGCGGGCTCAGCCTCCGCCTGTGTAGCTGAGGTAGGAGTGCATGAGGCTGCCGGCGAGCATATACCAGCCGTCGATCAGCACGAAGAAGATCACCTTGCAGGGCAGCGAGATCATCACCGGTGGCAGCATCATCATGCCCGCGCTCATCATCACCGAGGCGACGATCAGGTCGATGGCGAGGAAGGGCAGGTAGATCAGGAAGCCGATGGTGAAGGCGCGGCGCAGCTCGGAAATCATGAAGGCGGGGATGAGGACGCGCCAGCTGACCTCGTCGGGCGTCTTCGGGGCGGTCTTGGGCGTGGCTGGCGCGGGGGCCGGGGTCGTGGCGGTGGCGGGCTTGGGCTGGGTGAGGTTCTGGAACAGGCTGACGTCGATCGGCCTGGTGTTGACGAACATGAAGTCCTTGAACGGCGTCCCCATCCGGGTGAGCGCCTGCTGATCGGTGATCTGGTTCTGCAGCAGCGGGTCGAGGCCCTTGGTCCAGGCATCGTTGAAGACCGGCTGCATGACGAAGAACGTCATGAAGAGCGCCATCGCGTTCAGAACCATATTCGGCGGCGTCTGGTTGAGGCCGAGCGCCGAGCGCAGCATGGAGAAGACGATGACGAAGCGGGTGAAGCTGGTCATGACGACCAGCAGCCCCGGCGCGATCGAAAGCACCGTCATCAGCGCGATGAGCTGGATGATCCGGCCCGAGAGCGTGGCCCCCCCGGCGCTGCCCGGCGCGCCGCCGCCGAAGGTCTGGGACAGCCCGCCCAGAACATCGCCCGCCGATTGCGCCTGGACTGCGCCCGCCACGGCCAGCACCACGACCCCGGCGAGGGCCGGGATCAGCAGGAGGCGGGCGGTGGATTTCAGGCTCATCTGCGGTCAGCTGCGCTTTGTGACGTAATCCTTGACGATCTCGGTCAGCGTGACGCCGACGCGGTTCTCGCCGACCTTGACGAGATCGCCGCGGGCGACGAGGCGGTCGTTGATCATCACGTCGATCGGCTCGCCGATCTTCTTGTCGAGCTCGATCACCGAGCCGCGGGAGAGGCCGAGCAGCTGCGAGATCGGCATCCGGCTTTGGCCGAGCACGATCTGCACGTTCAGCGCCACGTTCAGCATGGCGTTGATGTTATGGCCGCTGCCCTGGCCCTCGGCGCCATCCTCGCCGGTCTGTTCGCCGACCATGGACTCGATCACCGTCTCCGCCCTGGGCGCGGGGGTGGGCGCGGACTGGGGTGCGGACGGGGACCCGGGCTCGGCGGCCTGCGGGGTGTCCTGCGGGGTGGGGGTATCGTTCTCAGCCATCACATCGCCTTCCTGATCGGCGCGGCCGGGCGGCCCGCCGTTGCGCGCAGGGCATCGAGGATGCCGTTGCAGATCTTCTCGAAACTGTATTCCATGAAGCCGTCCTCCCAGATGACCCGGGCCTCGCCCTCGGCCAGCGCGGGATCGACGGCGACCTCGATCGCGCCGGCGTCGAGGCGGTTGCGGGCCATCGCCTCGATCTCCGGCGCGATAAGGTCTCGGGTGGCGGCGGACAGCTGGACGCGCAGGCGCGGGCTGTGCAGCGCCAGTGCCAGCGTGCGGCGGACTTCCTCGGCCGCGGCGGTGGCGGAGCGGGTGGCGACGAATTCCGGAAAGACCTTTTCGGCCACCGTAAGCGCGAAGCCGACCATCTGGCGTTCGAGCGCGGCGTGATGGGCCAGGCGGTCCTCGATCATCCGGTCGAGCTGCGGCGCGATGGCCTGCAGCGCCTCGGCCTGACGCGCGCCGATCTCGCCGCGCGCCTCGGCCAGCCCCTCGGCATGGCCCGCGGCGCGGCCGGCGGCATGGCCGCGCATCTCGGCGGCGGCCACCGCCTCGTCCACGTCTTCCTGGGTGAACTTGCAGGCACGTGCGCGGGCGGCGGCGCGGGCCTCCTCTGCGATCTCGGCGTCGAAGTCGCGGTGGTAGAGCGTCGTCATTGCATCTCCACCTCATGGCTGAGCCAGCCGCGCAGCACCTTCATCGCCTCGTTCGGGTCGGAGTCGACGAGGCCGCGGACCGCCTCCACCCGGCGCTTGAGCGCGCTGCTCTGGACCGAGATCGCCTCCAGTATCCCCTCGTCGCCGGGGTTGAAGTGCATCGGTGCCTGGCCACCCGCGCCCCCGGCGGCATAGCCGCCGCCGCCCCCGGCCATGCGGCCGGCCGGCAGTGTGCGCATCGCGCTTGGCACCGTGCCGCGCGGTTCGGGGCCGGAGATCGCCGAGATCGCATCGCCGTCCTCCCCGGGCGCACCGGGGCCCTCGAGGGTGCCCTGCGGCTCTGCCGGGGGCAGGGCGGGCGGCGCGTCGAAGACGCGGTTCAGCACCGGGCGGACGCCGAAGATCATGGCGATGGCGACGATGGCAAGGCCGATGAGCCATTGCACGATGCTGATGACGTTGTTTTCCAGACGCTGCACCAGCGTTGGCCCGGAGGGCGCGCCGAGGTCCATCGAGTAATCCATGAAGCGCAGGCTTTCGACAGTCACCTCGTCGCCCCGGGCTTTGTCGAAGCCGATCGCCGATTTCACCAGGTTGGTGAGCTGGTCCAGCTCCGCCTTGGTGCGGGGCTCGTAGTGATAGGCGCCGTCCTTGCCCTTCGCGTAGATGCCGTTGACCAGCACCGCGACCGAGAGCCGCTTGATCGCACCGGGCTGCGTGGTCGTCTGACTGCGGGTGTTGCCGATGTCGTAAGTGGTGGATTCGTTGTTGCTGTTGCTCGACTTCGTATTGGTCGGACTGTTCGAGTTCGGCGATTGCAGGGCCGGCGGCAGGTTCGCGGTGACGCCGACCTGGCCGTTGGCCTGGCTGTTCTGGGTCTTGTCGGAGCGGGTGGAGGTCGAGCGGACGACCTGCTGATCGGGGTTGAAGCTCTGCTGCACCACGACCTGGCTGGAATGGTCGAGCTGCACCGTCACCTGCACCCGCGCGTTGCCAGCGCCAACGCGGGCCATCAGGATCTGCTGCAGGTTCTGTGACATCCGGTCTTCCAGCGCCGCCCTCGTGCCGTCGAGCGAGCCGGAATCGGCGCCGCCGTTGCCGGAGTTCTCGGCAAGGATCGTGTCGCCCCGGGCCGAAAGGACGGCGACGCGGGTGGGCGACATGTTGGCGACGGCCGCCGCGATCAGGTTTCGGATCGCCACCGCCTGGACCCGCGAGATCTGATGATTCGGCGTAGCGCGGACGATGACCGAGGCGCTCGGGTCCGGCACCTGGGTGGAAAACGCCTGCCGGTCCGGCAGCACGAGGTGGACGCGGGCGGTCTGCACCCCGTCGAGCGTCTCGATCGAGCGGGCGAGTTCCCCCTCCATCGCGCGCAGGCGATTGATCTTCTGCATGAAGGTATCCATGCCGAAGCCGGAGGTCTTGTCGAACAGCTCCCAGCCCGGAGAGCCGTCCTGCGGCAGCCCCTTCTGCGCCAGCGCCATGCGGGCGCGGGCCATGTCAGGCATGGGCACGCTGACGGAGCTGCCGTCGGGGCTGACCTTGGTGGAGATGCCGGCCTTCTGCAGCGCGTCGACCATGCTGGCGGCGCTGCCGGGCGAAAGCTGGCTGTAGAGCATGGCGTAGTTCGGCGTGGTCACCACCGAGAGGCCGAAGAGCAGGGCCGCGACCCCTGCGAGCCCGACGGCACCAAGAATTATCAGCCTCGTCCGGCCGAGAGCCAGGAGATTGTCCAGGATCTGTTTCACGACTGCTGCGCCCAATTCATGTATTAGTTGCAGATCACTCTAGTCTATTCTTGTGTTGCAAGTAAAGGACGTATCGATATACTTGTCTCACGAAGGATGAACGCCGCCCCGAGGTGGCGTGGATGGAAGAACAGGGTTTCGCGCCATGACGGACGCAACCAGTGATGTCGCCACAGCAGAAGCCGAGGCCCCCAAGGGCTTTCTGGGCCGTCTTCTGGCGCGCAAGAAGCTGGTCATCATCATCGCGGTGCTGCTGTTTCTGCTTGCGGCGGGCGGCGGCCTCTGGATGGCGATGGGCACGCGTGGGGTCACCGCGCTGGTGGGCGTCAAGCCCGCCGCGAAGGCCCAGGCCCACGCCCCGGCCGGCGTCGCCGGTGGCGATGCGCAGGGTGCGGCCCAGCCGACGGAGACGGAGATCCTGCCCTTCAAGGATATCGTGGTGAACATCTCCGGCAGCACGGCGACGGGGGCGACGACGACCCGCTTCCTGAAGATCGACCTCGACATGGTCTATGCCGCCTCGGCGGCCAACAAGGCGCTGATGGAGAAGAAGCAGCCCTATCTGCGCGACGCGATCGTGGGCTACCTGCGGCAGCTTTCCGAGGATGACCTGCGCGGGACGGACGGGCTGCTGCTGCTGAAGGCGGAGCTGTTGAAGCGGGCGCGCGCGGTGGTCGGCAGCGACGCGCCGCAGGAATTCCTCGTCGGCGATCTGGTGATGCAATGACAAAGGCAGGATCTGAAGGAGAGGCGGCAGTGACGGATCGGGTGGTTCCCGTCGAGGAACAGATCATCCAGATGTCGATGCTCAATTACGAGCCGCTGCCGATGCTGGAGGTGATCGCGGAGCGCTTCGTGCTGTCGCTCACCAGCTCACTGAAGACGCAGACGGCCTCGGTCGTCGACGTGAAGCTCTCCCGCTTCGATTACATGTCCTATGCCGCGGCGATGGCGGAGCTGCCCGGGCAGGGGCTGATCGCGGTCTGCAATGCCGAACCGTGGGACAATTCGCTGCTGATGGCGATGGATTCGCGGTTCCTCTTCGCCGCGCTGGAGCTGATGCTGGGCGGGCAGCTGAACAAATCCACCGGCAAGGCCGCGACCAAGCCCGGCGGGCATACCTTCACCACGATCGAGCGGCGGATGGGCCAGAAGCTTGCGGAGCTGACGCTGGCCGAGCTGCGCGAGGGGATGCAGCAGGTCTCGGACGTGAACTTCGTCGTGGAACGCATGGAAAGCAATCCACATTTCGCGACCATCGCCCAGCCGAACAGCGCCGCCGTCCTGATGTCGCTGGATGTCGATTTCGAAGGCACCAAGGGCAGCGTGGCGATCATCATTCCCTATGGCACTCTGGACCCGATCCGGCCGCTGCTGACCAAGGTGTTCTACGGCGAACGGTACGGCGACGACGCCTGGCGCAAGCATCTATCGGAGCGGATCGAGACCTCCACCGTCACGCTGACGGCGCTGCTGCACGAGCGCAGTTACCCGATGGCAGAGGTGCTCTGCTGGGCGGTGGGTGACACGATCGACCTGCGCCTGGAGGAAGACCATCCGGCCACGGTGCTCTGTTCCGGGGTGCCGATGTTCAAGGGTGTCCTGGGCAAGAAACAGAACGGGTCGTCCGCACTGCGGGTGACCGAAGATCTCAACGGAAGGGATGAACTGAGCCATGTTGTCGACCCTGATTAACCTCCTGTTCCTCGTGCTTCTGGCGGTCGTGATGGGCTATGGCGTCCTGCTCAGCCGACGGGTGAACCGGCTGATGGCGGCGCTGGCCGAACTGGGGCCGGCGGTGAAGGCCTTCTCTGACGCGGTGGAGAAATCCGAGCAGTCGGTGACCGCGATGAAGGCGGCGGCGGTGGAAGCCGGGCAGGGCGTGGCCCGCGAGGCCGAGGCGCTGCGCGAGAGCGCGGCGGCGGCGGCCTTCACCTCGATCCGCCGGCAGCCGATTGCCGGTATGACGCGGCTGACCGGCAAGTCGGAGCTGGTGAAGAGCTTCTTCGAGCGCGGCCGGGCGGTGGAGACCGCGCGGCAATGGTGAGGCTGCCGACAGTCCGGACGCTGTTCTGGCTTCTGGCGCTGGCCGGTGCGGCCAAGGCGGCGACCGGGTTCGCCGCGCCCGATGCGGCGGCGCCCCGCGCGCGGCTGATCCTGGCCTCGGCGACCGTCCCGGCGGGCGGGGCGGCGGGGGGCGCGGCCAAGCCCGCGGCCAGCCCGGCGGCGGCCGCGCCCGGCGGCTGCGACACCCCTGAAAGCCTGCTGCAATCGGTGCGGCAGGAACGGGCGCTTCTGGCCAAGGAGAAGTCCGCTCTCGACGCCCGCTCGGCCAAGCTGGACCTCGCCAAGCAGGGCATCGACGCCGAGACACAGCGACTGGGCGAGCTGAAGACGACGGTGCAGGGGCTGCTCGACAAAGCCAAGCAGGCGCATAGCGCCGATGTCGACCGGCTGGTGAAGCTCTATCAGGCGATGAAACCCGCCGCTGCGGCGGGGATGCTGGATTCGGTCGATCTGCAGGTGGCGGTGATGGTGCTGGCAACGATGAAGGCCCGCAATGCGGCGCAGATCATGGCGCAGATGGCGCCGGACCGGGTGCAGGCGATCTCCAAGATCATCCTCGACCGCAACAAGCTGCCGGGCGACCAGAACCAGGTGGTGGTGCAGGTAAACTGAAGCGGGGCGAGGCGGCGCTAGAGCCAGTCGCTCCGGCCGGTGCCGACAGCCTCCTCCACGGTGTCGAACCCTTCCAGGGCGAGGAGCGCGTCGAGGTCGCGGGCGATGCGCGGGACGAGGCCGAGCCCCTCATAGGCCATCGCGGTGTAGAGCTGTACGGCAGAGGCCCCGGCACGGATCTTGGCATAGGCCTGATCGGCGGAGGCGATGCCGCCGACCCCGATCAGCGGCAGCTTGCCTGCCGTCAGCTGGGAAAGCCGGGCGAGAATCCGCGTGGACTTTTCGAACAATGGCGCCCCGGATAACCCACCCTTCTCACCAAAATTTGCACTTTTCAAACCTTCACGCGCCAAGGTGGTGTTTGTCGCGATGATCGCGTCGATGCCCGAGGCCAGCGCGACCTCGGCCACGTCCTCCAGCCCCTGCGGGTCCAGGTCGGGGGCGATCTTCAGGAAGATCGGGATGGCGCGGGGCAGGGCGGCGCGGGCCTCGACCACGCCGGCGAGGAGTGCGGCGAGCGCTGCCTTGCCCTGCAGGTCGCGCAGCCGCTCGGTGTTGGGCGAGGAGACATTGACGGTGGCGAAATCGATATGAGGGCCGCAGGTCGCCAGCACCTCGGCGAAGTCGCGGGCGCGGTTCTCACTGTCCTTGTTGGCGCCGAGGTTGAGACCGATCGGAAGTCCCGCGGGTTTCCGGGCAAGCCGGGAGGCGATGACGGCGGCGCCGTCGTTGTTGAAGCCGAAGCGGTTGATGGCGGCACGGTCCTCGGTCAGCCGGAAGAGCCGGGGGCGCGGATTGCCGGGCTGCGGCCGGGGCGTGGCGGCGCCGACCTCCAGAAAGCCGAAGCCCGCCCGGGCGAGGGGGGCGAGGGCGACGGCGTTCTTGTCATAGCCCGCGGCGAGGCCGATCGGGTTGGCCAGGTGCAGCCCCGCGACCGTCGTCGCCAGCCGGGGCGAGACGTAGGGCTTCGGCAGCGGGGCGAGGCCCGAGCGCAGGGCCATAAGCGAAAGCGTATGGGCCCGCTCCGGGTCGACCCGGTGCAGAAGCGCGAGGCCCGCGCATTCGATCAGGCTCACGGCATGCCCGCCGGGAAGATATGGCCGGTCGCGCCCAGCGGCAGCGATTTGTCCCAGACCACCTCGGTGATCCGCAGCGTCCGGTAGAGATGGGGGAAGAGCGCGCCGCCGCGCGAGGGTTCCCATTTCAGCATCGGGCCAAGGCCGTCGGCCTCCACCGCGACGAGGACGAGGTCGCTTTCGGTGGCGAAATGCTTCGCCGCCGTCTCGGCCACCTGGCCAAGGGTGGAGAAGTGGATGAAGCCGTCGGCCAGGTCGATCGGGGCGCCCGCAGTCTCGCCCGCGTCGCGGAAATCGTCCCATTCCGGGCGGCGAAAGATCTTGTAGATCAGCATGCCGGCCCCTCCGCTGGCTGCCACTTCACCCCGCTGTGCGACGGCGGCGCTGCGCGGCGCCACAGGCCGGGGATGCCCGCGACCCGACGGCCCGGCAGCTCTTTTCTGATGCTCACGATCATGGCGGCCCTTCTCTTCGCGGCCCGGCCGGCCGAATGTGCCCGGTTTGGATGCCCGATCCGGGGGGCCGGGTCAATATTGGCCCGCCGGGCGGAGCGGCCGCGCCCAGGCGGAAGGTGCTGAAAGAATGGGCGGCCGCCGCGTGCGGCGCCCCCTGGTGCCGCCGTCATCGCCCTGTCACCCTGCGCTGTCAGGAGGGGGTGGGGCCGGTGCCCGGATCGGCTTTGACTTGGGGTGCCGCTCTCGGCAAGCTCACCGGATGTTCAACGAGGGGAGACTCGGAATGCAACGCAGTAGAAGCAGAATCGCCGTGGCGCTGGTCGCGGCCACGGCGCTTTCCGGCCTCGCAGCACCGCCCGTGCTTGCCGCAGACAGCCATGTGAAGCTGACCATTCTCGGCGTCGGCGACCTCTACAATTTTGATGCCGGCAAGGTGCGGGGCGGTTTTGCCCGGCTGAATGCGCTGGCCAAGGCGGAGAAAGCGAAGAACCCGAATTTCCTTTATGTTTTTGACGGGGACATGCTGTCGCCCTCGCTGCTTTCGGGCCTCGACAAGGGCGAGAATACGATCACGCTGACCAATATCGTGCCCTTCGACATCGCCGTGCCCGGCAACCACGAGTTCGACTTCGGTCCGGCCAATTTCTTCGCCAAGGTGAAGGACTCGAAATACCCCTGGGCCACGGTCACGATCACCGAACCTGACGGGTCGCAGCCTCCCGGCCTTTCCCGGGTGATGTGGAAGACGATCGCCGGGCTGAAGATCGCGCTGATTCCGATCTCGGAGGATGACACGCCTACCGTGTCGAGCCCGGGCGACCTGAAGTTCCTGCCCTCGGTCCCCACCGGCATCGCCGCGGCGAAGGCGGCGCGCAAGGAGGGGGCGGACCTGGTGATCGCGGTGGCGCAGACGCCGCACACCCAGGATTTCGAGCTGATGGCCTCGCACGCCTTCGACGTGATCATGTCGGGCGATGACCATGATTACATGACCGCCTATGACGGCATCACCGCCTATGTCGAGACCTCGATCGACGCGCAATACATGGATCCGCTCGACCTCAACATCACGGTGAGCGAGAAGAACGGCAAGAAGGTGGTGAAGTGGACGCCGGACTTCCGCTTCGTCGATACCGCCACGGTGAAGCCCGATCCCGAGACGCAGAAGGTGATCGACGGGCTGAAGAAGAAGCTCGACAAGAACCTCGGCGTGGTGATCGGGGTGACGGATGTGAAGCTGGACTCGCGGCGCAACGTGGTGCGGAGCGAAGAGAGCTCGATGGGCGATCTGGTCGCGGATTCGATGAAGGTGGCCACCGGCGCCGACATCGCCATCACCAACGGCGGCGGGATCCGGGGCGACAAGGTCTACGAGCCGGGCACGAAGCTTACCCGCAAGGATGTGCTGACCGAGCTGCCCTTCGGCAACAAGACGGTGGTGACCGAGATCCCGGGCAGCCAGGTGCTCGCCGCGCTGGAGAACGGCTTCAGCCAGGTCGAGAACGGTGCGGGGCGGTTCCCGCAGATCTCCGGCATGAACGTGGTCTGGGACCCGAGCGCGCCGCCGGGCTCGCGCGTGGCCTCGGTCAAGGTGGGCGGGCAGCCCCTCGACAAGGCCAAGCTCTACAAGGTCGCGACCAACGATTACATGCTGGACGGCGGGGACGGCTATACCGCGCTGGGCGGCGGCAAGGTGGTGGTGAACGCGACCGCCGGCGGGCTGATGGCCAATGACGTGATGACCTTCATCGAGAAGGTCGGCCATGTCACCGAGCAGGTCGACGGGCGGATCAAGAAGGTCGGTGGCTGAGGACGTCGCTCAGGTGCGACAGGGCGGGGCTGTGCTGCCCGCCCGATCCTCTGGCCGCGAAGGAGGGCAGTGCCCGCCCCTCCGGGCGGTCGGGCGCTGCCCGGTGGTGCTGCGCACCACGCATTGGGCGGGGGGCTCATGAAAAGAGCCATGTCGGTTGCCCGGCATGGCTCGTGATCGTGGATGCCTGGTCGCGGCTCCGTCCATCCCGCGTCAGGAGACGGCCGGGGTCGCTGTCTCCGGCGCGGGGGCCGTGCTCTCCGCGCGGCGGCGGCGGATCGCGTCGGCGGTGAAGTCGCGCGACAGGCCGTGATAGAGCGGCGCCGGCGAGATCATCCGGGAGACCCCGAAACCGATCATCGCGGAGGCCATGATGGGCACCAGGTTGGCGTTGTTGTCGGTCATCTCGACGATGATCACGAAGGCGGTCATCGGCGCCTGCACGACGCCCGCGAAATAGCCCGCCATGCCAAGCACCGCCGCCAGCCCGACGCTGGAGCCGAGGATCGTGCCGATGGTGGAGCCGAGCCCCGCGCCTACGGCAAGCGACGGGGCAAAGAGGCCGCCCGGGATGCCGGAGAGGGTGGAGGCGATGGTGGCGATGAACTTGGTGATGAAGAAGGTCGACGGCAGCGCCGTGCCCTCGATCGCGCCGCGGGCCTGGGAATAGCCGGTGCCGAAGGTCGCGCCCCCGGTGGCGACGCCGATCCCGGCGACGAGGAGGCCGGCGGTCAGCGCCACGGCGGCGACCTTCCAGAGCGGCGCGACGCTGCGCCAGCGCCGCAGCGACTTGGTGATGAACAGCACCCCGCCGGAGAACAGAGCGCCGAGCGCGCCGCCGACCACGCCACAGGTGACGATCAGCGGCCAGTCGCCCGGGAAGGTGGTGAACTGCGCGGCGATCCCGTGATAGGTGCCGAAATAGGTGTAGTTGCCGACCAGAGCGAGCGCCGAGATACCGGAGATGATCACGGTATAAAGGACGATGCCGTTGGTGCGGGCCTGGTAGGAGCGGCTCATCTCCTCGATCGCGAAGACGACCCCGGCGAGCGGCGTGTTGAACGCAGCGGCGATCCCGGCGGCGGAGCCAGCGAGGATCAGCCCGCGGGCATGAACCAGCCGGCCGATCTTGGCGACCTTCAGCATCATCGCCGCGCCGATCTGAACGGTCGGGCCTTCGCGGCCGATCGAGGCGCCGGCGCAGAGTGCGAGGATGGTCATCACGACCTTGCCGATCACCACCTTCATCGTCAGGTAGCCGCCGCGCTCCTCGTCCTCATGCAGGTGCCGGGCCGCGATCACCTGCGGGATGCCGGACCCCTGGGCGCCCTCGAACTGCAGCTTGGTGGCAATGGCGCAGGCCAGGAAGACCACGGGGGTCAGCACGATCGGGATGTAGGAATGCCAGCCACCACCGCCGGTGATGCCCTCGAAAACCTTCTGGGCCATGTCGGCGACGCTGGCGAAGATCGAGGAGATCACGCCGATGGCAAGTGCGCCGACCCAGAACACCAGCCGCGCGCGCCAGTGTCGCGACGAGCCCACAAGGGCCCGCGACCGCCGCAAAACCCTCAAACGCCCGTACCGCTGCCCGGCCATTGCGACCCTCCGTCATTGCCTGCGAAGCCGATGCACCTTTGGCCGCTTGGCTGCAACCCCCTTTGCCGGGGCGTGCCGGGAATGGGTGCGAAAACCGGGGGTATGAGGGGGTAAACCGACCCCAGGGGCCGGGGCTGCGGCATTTTGGCCCAGCCCTTGCCTTCTTGGTTCTGCGCTGCGGCGAAGACGCTTCCAGGGGGCGCGAATCTCTGCGCGGTAACGTCAAGTCACTTTTCGGATGGCGGGCGGGATCAGGCCCCGCCGATCCGACCGCCGAGCTCCTCCTCGACATGCTGACGGATGATCGCGTCAAAGCTGGCGTCCGGCCGGAAGCCCAGGTCGCGGGCGCGGGCGGTGTCGAAGTCGCGCGGCCAGCCCGCAACGATGCGGGCCACGGCCTCGTCCGGCGCCTCGCGGATCAGCTTCACCGCCGCGGGCCCGGCGACCCGCTCCAGTGCCGCGATCTCCTCGGCCACGGTGGCGGAGAGGCCGGGCGCGCTGAGGCAGCGGCGGGCGCCGAGCTCTGCGGTGTCGAGCGTGGCGGCATGGGTCAGGTAGCCCACCGCCGCGCGGGGGGAGCAGAACCAGTGCCGCGTCTCGCGCGGGACCGGGAGCGTCGCCTCCATCCCCACCAGCGGCTCGCGCAGGATGGAGGAGAAAAAGCCCGAGGCGGCCTTGTTCGGCTTGCCGGGCCGGATCACCACCGTCGGCAGGCGGATGCCGATCCCATCGAGGAACCCTCGGCGGGAATAGTCGTTCAGCAGGAGCTCGCCGATCGCCTTCTGGGTGCCGTAGCTGGTCAGCGGGGCCAGCAGGAAGCGGTCGCCGATCTTGTCGGGGAAGGGCGCGCCGAAGACGGCGATGGAGGAGGTGAAGACGACACGCGGGCAATAGGGCTCCTTCGCGCCTTCGGCCCGGATCGCTTCGAAGAGGTAGCGCGTGCCGTCGAGGTTGATGGCATAGCCCTTGTCGAAATCCGCCTCGGCCTCGCCGGAGACGACGGCGGCGAGGTGGAAGATCACGTCGGGGCGGCGGGCGACGAGGGACGGGGCGGTGGCCGGGTCGGAAAGGTCGCAGGCCAGCACCTTCACCGGCAAGTCGGTTTCCGGCTGCGGCGGCTCGACGATATCGGCGAGCGTCAGCCGGTCGATGCCATGGCCGCGGATGCCGCCATGGGAGAGCAGTTCGGCGGTGAGTTTTCGGCCGACCATGCCGGCCGCGCCGATGATGAGGACGTGCATGTCAGGCTCCGTTCGCGCGGGCGATGAAATCGACGAGATGGGGGACGTAGTCTTCCGGTCCGTCGCCGCCGGTGGCCATGGCGCCGGCGAAGCTCATCTTCGCGGCCGAGGCCAAGGGCGCGGCCATCGTGGCGCCATTGGCCATCGCCTCGACGTAGCGCAGGTCCTTCCATGCGTTGGAGATGGTGAAGCGGTGCGCCTCGCGGTTACCCTCCAGCGCATAGCCCATGAAGGTCTGGTAGAAGCCGCAATCCATCCGGCCGCCGCGGATCACGTTGTCGAATTTCTCGACCGGGATGCCGGCCTTCTTCGCCAGCGTCAGCGCTTCGGCATAGAGGGCGGCATAGCCGAGCGAGATGAAGTTGTTCAGAAGCTTCATCTTGTGCCCGTCGCCGACCTCGCCGACCCGGACGATCTTGCCCGCGAAGGCGGCGAGCGCCGGTTCGATCCGGGCAAAAGTGTCCGCTGCCGCGCCGACCATGCAGTCGAGCGTGCCCTCCCAGGCCTCCTTGGGGGTGCGCGAGAGCGGCGCGTCGGCGTAGGAGACGCCCTGCGCTTTCATCTCGGCGGCGAGAGCGAGGGTCACCCCGGGCTCGCCGGTGGAGCAGTCGACGATGGTCGATCCGGCGGCGAGGCCGGGGGCCATGGCACGGACCGTGGCCTCCGCCTCCGGCGCGCCGGTGAGGCAGAGGAAGACGATGTCGGAGGCGCGGGCGAGATCCACGAGGCTTTTGGCCTCCGTGGCGCCGCGGGAGACGAGATCCTCTACCGCCTCGCGCTTGCGGTGGGCGATCACGGTGAGGGGAAAGCCCTTCTCGACCAGGTTCTTCGCCATGCCGTGGCCCATCAGGCCGACGCCGACGAATCCGATGCGTGGTTTTTCTGCGCTCATCCTCTTACCTCCCGCTCTGGCCTTCCCGGCCCCGGCGGCTATCATCGCGACACGGCGCCGGAAGGCAAGGCGCCGGAGGAGGACCATGCTGCGCTTCGCCGCCAATCTCACGATGCTGTTCACCGAGCGCCCGCTGGAAGAGCGGTTTGGCGCCGCGGCCGGGGCGGGGTTCGACGGGGTGGAGGTGCTCTTTCCCTACGAGCTGCCGGCGGAGAGGCTGGCAGCTCTCGTTTCGGAGGCCGGCCTGCCGCTGGCGCTGATCAACGCGCCGCCGGGGGACTGGGCGGCGGGCGAGCGGGGCCTCGCCGCGCTGCCGGGGCGGGAGGCGGAGTTCATGGCCTCGGTCGAGACGGCGCGGGACTATGCAAAGGCGACAGGCGTGCCGCGTGTTCATGTGATGAGCGGGATCGCGCCGCCCGGTGATGCGGCGGCAGAAGCGGCCTGGCGCGGGGCGATGGGCCGGGCTGCGGATACACTTGGCGCGGCCGGGATCGAGCTGCTGGTCGAGCCGCTGAACGGGCGCGACATGCCGGGCTATTTCCTTGACGATTTCGACCGGGCGGCGGAGCTGATCGCGGCGCTCGGGCGGCCCAACGTGCGGCTGCAATTCGACATCTACCACCGGCAGATCCTGCATGGCGATGTGATCGCGGGGCTGAAGCGCTACCGAGACCTCATAGGCCATGTGCAGATTGCCTCCGTCCCGGGGCGGGCGGAGCCGGGGACGGGAGAGCTGGACGATTTCCGCGTTCTGGGGGAGCTTGGCGCGCTGGGATATGCGGGCTGGGTGGGCTGCGAATACCGCCCGGCCCGGCGGACGGAAGAGGGGCTGGGCTGGCTGGCCCGCGCCCGTGAGGTTTGAGGAGGAAAGAATGCATCCGGCGATAGCGAAGGGAAATCTGGCGGTGGTGACGGGGGCGGCCTCCGGCATCGGGCTGGCGGCGGCGAAGCGGCTGGCGGCCGAGGGCATGCGGGTGGTGCTGGTCGACCTGCCCGGCGCGCGGCTCGACGCGGCGGCGGCCGAGGTCGCGGGCGGGATCGCGATGGGGTCCGATGTCGGCTCCCTGGCGGAGCTGCGGGCCCTGGAGGCCGCGGTGACAAGCCGGCACGGGCCTGTCTCCGTTCTGATGAACAACGCGGGGATTCAGCCCGGCTCCTCCATCTTCGATGCGGAGGGGAACTGGGACCGGATCCTGGACGTGAACCTGAAGGGGGTGATCCGCGGCAGCCAGGTCTTCGCGCCGGGGATGATCGCGGCGGGCGGGCCGGGGCTGATCGTGAATACCGGCTCCAAGCAGGGGATCACGACGCCGCCGGGCGATCCGGCCTATAACGTCGCCAAGGCCGGGGTGAAGGCGTTCACGGAGGCGCTGCAGCATGCGCTCAGGAACACAGACGGGTGCCGGGTCGAGGCGCGGCTCTTCATCCCGGGCTTCGTCTTCACGCCGCTGACCGCGAACGGGCGGACCGAGAAACCCGCGGGCGCCTGGACGCCGGAGCAGGTGGTGGCCTTCCTCTTCGACGCGCTGAAGGGCCCGGATTTCTACATCCTCTGCCCGGATAACGAGGTCGACCGGGCGACCGACGAAAAGCGCATCCTCTGGGCGGCGGGCGACATCGTCGAGAACCGGCCGCCGTTGTCGCGCTGGCACGAGGACTGGGGCGAGGCGTTCAAGATCTGGCTGGAGAAGTAGCGCCGAGCGGCGTGACGTTCAGGGTGAGGCCGCCCTTCGGCCAGAGCGTGACGCGCGCCAGCGGCTCGGGCGGCGGGCCGCCGGGCCAGTCGAACCGCGCGCCGCGCAGGAGCGTGGCCAGCATGGCCACGCCCTCGGTGCGCGAGAAGGCGGTGCCGATGCAGATCCGCGGGCCGAAGCCGAACGGCATGAACTGGGTGCGCCGGATCGTGCCGCGCAGATCGGGGGCGAAGCGTTCGGGGCGGAACATCTCCGGCTCGGACCACAGTCTGCGGTGGCGGTGGACCGCCCAGATCGGGATGAAGATGACGGAGCCGGCGTTCAGCCGGACCCCGCCGAGGTCGCAGTCCTCGGCGGCGAGCCGCGTCAGCACCGGCGCCGGAGCGTAGAGGCGCATCGCCTCCTCGAAGACCTGGCGGGTAAGGCTGAGCCGGTCGATATGCCGGCCTTCGATTGGGCCGGTGCCCGCGATGGCAAAGGCCTCCTCGCGCAGGCGGTCCTGCCAGACCGGCTCCTGTGCGAGCAGGTAGAGCGTCCAGATCAGCGCCTTGGCGGTAGTCTCGTGGCCGGCGTTGAGGAAGGTCAGCAGGTTGTTGACCAGCCGCTCGCGCGAGATGCCGCCGTCCCGTCCCGGCTCCTCCGCGGCGAGGAGCTTGCCAAGGAGGTGCCGACCGTCGAGGTCGCCGCCCGCCTGCCAGCGGTCCAGAAGCCGCTCGACGGCGGCGCGCATGGCTTGGCTTGCCCGGCGCATGCGGCCCTGGCCCGGGTGCCAGGACCAGTCCGGCAGGCCAGCCAGTGTGGCGGCGATGACCCAGCTCGTGGCGTTCAGATAGTGGTCGACGGCTGTCTGGATGGCGCGACCCTCGGGCAGGGCCTCGCCGCCGAAGAGGGTGGTGGAGATCGCCTCGTAGGTGGCGCCGGTCAGGGCGTGGTCGATCCGGCGGGGGCCGGCGCCGGTGCCGTGCCAGCGGGCGAGCAGCGCCTCGGCCGCGCTGGCCATGCCGGGGACATAGCCGAGGATGTCTTCGTGCCGGAACAGGCCGGAGACGGCGTGGCGCTGCCAGCGCCAGTCCTCGCCCTGGGAGGTCAGGATGCTCTTGCCCAGCGGATCGGAGAAGACGCGCTGCTCCAGCGGCGGCTTGGGGAATGCGGCGTGGTGGGAGAGGAAGATCGTCTCGGTCAGATCCGGGTCGGTGACCCAGGCGGTTCGGAGCGCGCCGATCCGGTAGGGGACGATCGGCTCCTCATAGACCGAGCGCGGCAGGCAGCGCAGCGGATTGCGGACGAAATGGTAGAGAAAGAGCGGCGCCGGATATGGCCGCGCGGGCGCCGCGATGCCGGGCCAGCTCCGGTCCCGTGACAGGGGCGTGCAGTCCGTCATGCGCAGCCGGTCTCCCCCAAGTGCCCCGCAGCGCCTGCGCTCGGGGTCGTATGATAAATCATGCACAAAACGGAATGTGTTTCAATGGTCCGCTGAGGGAGAGGCGGTCGTCTTGGCCGCGGCCCGCGGTGCCGGGTGCTGGCCCGGCGGCGCGTAACGCGCCCTGGTTTCTGGCCTGGGGTCAGAAAATGGAGACGCCGGGCGGTTTCCCGCCCGGCGCGATCTTTTCCAATCAGCGGCGGCCTAGAACAGCGCCGCACCCTTGGCCAGGGCGATCCAGACGCCGATCAGGAACGGGATCCCGACCGCCAGCCAGAAGATCACGCCCGTCGTGCCGAAGGACCCGCGCGCGGCCGTGGCTGCCGCCGCGCCGCCGGTCTTGTCGTGCTGCAGCGCGCGCTCTCGGCCCAGCTCCTCCTCGTCCATGAAGTGCTTGTCATGGACCGGCTTGACCAGCGCGTTGCAGATCAGCCCGAGGAACAGCAGCCCCGCCATGATGTAGAGCGTCCGGTCGTAGACCAGGTTATGCGCCACGCCATGATCGAGCTGGTACTGCCGGACGCCCGCGATCAGCATCGGGCCGATGATCCCCGCCGCCGACCACGCCGTGATCAGCCGACCGTGGATGGCGCCGACCATCTGGGTGCCGAAGATGTCGGCCAGATAGGCCGGCACGGTCGAGAACCCGCCGCCATACATCGTCAGGATGATGCAGATCGACAGCACGAAGAGGCTGGCGACGCCCATGTGGCCCCAGGTCGGCAGCAGTACGTAGAGCACGATGCCGAGGACGAAGAAGCAGTAATAGGTGGTCTTTCGCCCGATCTTGTCGCTGAGCGAGGCCCAGAACAGCCGCCCCAGCGAGTTGAAGAGGCTGATGAGACCCACCAGGCCCGCCGCTGCCGCGACGATCGCAGCCTTCTGCGCATCCGGGCTCATCCCCGCGCCGCCATTGCCCAGCAGGTGGGCGCCGAAAACGTCCTGGAGCATCGGGCTCGCCATCGAGATCACGCCGATGCCGGCGGTCACGTTCAGGCAGAGCACCAGCCAGATCAGCCAGAACTGCGGCGTGCCGAGTACCTTGTCGAGGTGGACATGCCGACTGGTGATCATGGCGTTGGCCTTGGCCGCGTCGGCCTCGGACCAGCCCTCCGGCCGCCAGCCCGTGGGGGCAACGCGGAAGGAGAAGGCGCCGATGGCCATGACCACGAAGTAGATCAGGCCGAGGATCACCATGCTTTCCCAGACGCCCTGGGTGCCGCCGGCGGCAAAGTCCTTCATCAGCCAGACGGCGAGCGGCGCACCGATCATCGCGCCCCCGCCGTAGCCCATGATGGCAAAGCCCGTCGCCATGCCGCGCCGGTCGGGGAACCATTTGATCAGGGTGGAGACTGGGGTGATGTAGCCCAGCCCCTGGCCCACGCCGCCGATTACCCCGGTGCCGAGGTAGAACAGCCAGAGCTGGTGCCACATGACACCCAAGCCCCCGAGCGCCATGCCGCCGCCCCAGCAGAGCGCCGCGATGAAGCCCGCCTTGCGCGGCCCCGCATGTTCCAGCCAGCCGCCCCAGATCGCGGCGGAGATGCCGAGAATGGCGATGAAGGTCTCGAACACGTGGGTTTCGGCCGGAACCGACCAGTTGCACTGGGTCGTGGTCAGCATGCCGATGAAGCCCATGCCGGTGCAGCTTGCCGCCGGATGTTCGATCAGCTTCGACATCGGCAGCCAGAAAACGGAGAATCCGTAAGCCATACCGATGCACAGGTGAATGCAGAGCGCGGCAGGTACCACGAGCCAGCGGTTATAGCCGGGGCCCGCGATGATACTTTCGCGCGACATGAACGAGGACGGCGCACCGTCCGTTGCCATGGTAGCCATGGTCTGTCCCCTCCCGTTCAGATTGCACCCCGCGACGGGCGATGCCCGCGCCTCCCAGGGGTGTCGCGGCGGACTGCCGCGGCGGAATTTTTAACCGACCTCACGAATTGGTCAAATATTATCTCCAATCCATGAAGTGTAACGGAAAGTTGTGGGGATTTTGCCCTGGCGGGTGCGGAAATGCCTTCGGCCGCGCAGCCCTGGCGGGCGCGCGGCGCGGAACTCAGTTAGGAGATTTCGGGGCGGAGCCCCGGCGGCGGGGCGTGGCGGTTCAGCCCCGTTTCAACCGCAGGTCGGCGGTGCGGGCATGCGCCTCCATGCCCTCGTGGCGGGAGATCCTTGCCGTGACGTCGGCGAGGCGCGGCAGCGCCTCCGGCGCGACGCGCTGCCAGGTGACGGTGCGCAGGAACTTGTGGACCGAAAGCCCGCCGGTGTAGCGCGCGGCGCCGGAGGTCGGCAGCACGTGGTTCGGCCCGGAGGCCTTGTCGCCGAAGGCCACGGTCGCCTCGGGCCCGAGGAAGAGCGAGCCGTATGCGTTGAGGCTGGCCTTCCACCAGTCGAGATCCGCCGCCTGGACGTGAAGGTGCTCGGGCGCGATGCGGTCTGCCTCGGCCACCATGGCGGCGCGGTCGGGGACGGTGATGATCTGTGCCAGCCCCTCCCACGCAAGCGCGGCCGCGGAGCGGTTCGGTTCTGGCAGGGCGGCGATGCAGGCCGGGGCCTCGCGGGCCACGGCCTCGGCCAGCGCCGGGCTGTCGGTGACGAGCCAGACCGGCGTGTTCGGTCCGTGCTCGCACTGGCCGACGAGGTCGAGCGCCACGGTGTGGGGGTCGGCGGTGGCATCGGCCACCACCAGCACGTCGGTCGGCCCGGCCAGCATGTCAATGCCGACGCGCCCGAAGAGCTGGCGCTTGGCTTCGGTCACGTAGTCGTTGCCGGGGCCGACGATCATGTCCGATTTCGGCAGGCCGAAGAGGCCGAAGGCCAGCGCCGCGACGCCCTGGATCCCGCCGATGGCGAGCACCTTCGTCGCGCCGCAGAGCTTCAGGGTATAAAGGATCGCGTCGGGCACGCCGGCCGGCGCGTCGGCGCGCGGCGGCGAGACGGCGGAGATCTGCGGCACGCCGGCAACGCGTGCGGTCGTCACCGTCATCAGCGCCGAGGCGATATGGCTGTAGCGCCCGCCCGGCACATAGGCCCCGGCGGCGGCGACCGGCAGCAGGCGCTGGCCGGCGAAGAGGCCGGGGCGCAGTTCCACCTCCATCTCGGTCAGCGTGGCGCGCTGAGCTTCGGCGAAGCGGGTGATGTTTTCATGCGCCCAGTCGATCGCGTCGCGCAGGTCGGCGGGGACGCGGGCGCAGGCGGCCTCGATCGCATCATCGGGCACAACGATCTCGCCCTGCCAGCCGTCGAGCTTGCGGGCATGGGCAAGGGCGGCTTCCTCGCCGCCGGCCTCGATCTCGGCCAGCATGCGGGCGGCGGTCTGGGCGACCGTCTGGGCGGCGGAGTTGGGGGATGCCTGCTCTGCCGCGTCGGTCCGCGGCAGGCTGCGCTTCGGGAAGCTTTCGGTCATTCTGGGATCCTGCTGCCGCGACTGCTCGGGCGTGTGGGTAGCGATCCGGGGGCGGATGTCCAGTGATTTCTCCGCCCCCGGTCGCGCCGGTTCAGCCCACGTCCTCTGGCCCGGGGGCGCGTTTCTTGCCTGTAATCATGGCCAGGATCAGGCTTTCGCCATGCCTGCGGCTGGCCAGCAGCACCCCGGCGAGGTGCATCAGCACCAGCAACAACAATCCGTGCGCGCACAGAGAATGCAGGATCTGCACCCAGGCGATGCCGTAATAGGCGTCGGTCGTCTCCATCCAGCCAGTGAGCGCGGTGGCGAGCATCCCCAGCATCAGGGCCACCACCATCGCGCCGCCGGCCGGGTTGTGGCCGATGTAGCGCGCCTCGCGCCCGGTCGCGATGTCGCGGAGATAGGCGAGGATCACGGCCGGATGGCGCACGAACTGGGAAAACCGCGCGTAGGGCGTGCCGACGACGCCCCAGAGGAGCCGCATCAGCACCAGCGCGCCCGCCGCGTAGCCCGCCCAGTGATGGATCGCGGAAAGCCCCCCCTCATGCGAGAGGTAGGCCACGACGAAGCTCGTCACCAGGGACCAGTGGAAGAGGCGGACGAAGGGGTCCCAGACCCGCGCCAGGCCGGAGGCCTGGCGCGTCTGATCGTGCGGGGGCACCTCAGCCCTCGCCGGCTTCGGCGTTGTCGACCTTCTCCAGCGTCTCGGCGTTGAAGGCGACGTTGACGCGCTTGCCGTGGCCGTCGAGCGCGTAGACCTCGTAGCAGCCGCCCTCGGTCTTGATGCGGCGGACCTTGAGGCCCTGGGCGTGGAGCTTCTTCGTCAGCGTGGTCTTGGGCTGGAACTTGGATGCCGGGGCGTGGCTGCACATTCCGCCGGCGAGTGCGGGACCCGCGAGGGTGGCCATGGAGACGGTCACGATCAGGGTACGAAGCATGGAATTCTCCAAAGATTTAAGGGCGGAAATGTCCGCCGGGTTTGCCTGTCAGGCGGCCTTTATGGCCGTCCCGGGGGCGGGATATCTGCGGCGGGCTGTCAGCTTCCTGACGCGTTCGGGGGCGGGTGAAATACGTTGCAATTTCTTGCCAGCCGGGGAAACTCGACGCATCGGGGCAGCATCAGACAGCCCATGGGAGGACTGCGGATGATCAAGCGCGAGGCGGCCGCCCCGGCGCGGCGGATCACGGCCGAGGCGGCGGCCGCGATGGTCGAACCCGGCATGTGGCTGGACTACGGCGCGATCGTGAACCAGCCGGACGCCTTCGATGCGGCCCTGGCGAAGAGGGTCGGCGAGCTTTCCGGCATCAAGGTGCGCTCCTGCCTGACCGTCCGGCCGCGCGCGATCGTGGAGGCGGACCCGGAGGGCGCGCATGTCCATTGGGTGAGTCTGCATTTCTCCGGCTACGACCGGAAGAAGCACGACAGCGGGGTCTCCCACTACATGCCTGTGAATCTTGGAGAAATCCCGGATTACTACCGGCGCTTCATCGACCCGGTGGACATCGTCGTCATCAAGACCTGCCCGATGGACGAGAACGGCTATTTCAACTTCTCCTGCGGGACGCTCTGGCATCACGCGGTGATCGAGCGGGCGCGCTGCGTGATCGTGGAGGAATGCGAGGGGCTTCCCTACGTCATGGGGGCGGAGACCGGGGTGCATGTCTCGGAGGTCGACTACATCATTCCCGGCGACGGCCGCGCTGCGCCGGAGCTGCCGAACCCGCCGCCCTGCGACGTGGACCGCGCCGTGGCCCGCCAGATCTGCGCCGAGATCGACGACGGGGCCTGCCTGCAGATCGGGATCGGGGGCATGCCGAACGCCGTCTGCGGGCTGATCGCAGAGGCCGGGATCAAGGATCTCGGGATCCATACCGAGATGCTGACGGACGGGATCGTGGAGCTTTACAAGGCCGGCCTCATCACCGGGGCGAGAAAGCAGATCGACGTGGGGAAGATCGTGGCGACCTTCGGGCTCGGCTCGAAGATTCTCTACGATGCCATTGATCGCAATGCGGATTTCGACTTCCAGCCGGTGGACCATACCAACCTGCCGCACCGGATCATGCTCAACGACAACGCGGTGGCGATCAACAACACCACGCAGATCGACCTGCAGGGACAGGCGGCCTCGGAAAGCGACGGGCACCGGCAGATCTCGGGCACCGGCGGGCAGCTGCAGTTCGTGCGGGGGAGCTATGCTTCGAAGGGGGGCAAGAGCTTCATGTGCCTGTCGTCGGTCTATGAGCGGAACGGGGTCAGGAAAAGCCGGATCGTGCCGCGGATGACGCCGGGGAATACGGTGACGACGCCGCGGACGGACATGATGTATGTGGTGACCGAATACGGGATGGTGAACCTGAAGGGGAAGTCGGTGCCGGAGCGGGCGCGGGCGCTGATCTCCATCGCCCATCCCGATTTCCGCGAGGAGCTGGAGCGGGAGGCCTACGAGGCTCGGATGATCCCGCGGGGGTTTTTCTGAAAATCGGTTAACCGGGGGGTGCCGGGGCGGACGGGCGGCCGGGGCGGCGGCCTGAGCCTTGCTGCGCAAGCCGCTGTTGTGGCTTGAAAAACGGGGTGCCGATTCAACACAGCTTTCGCACCGCTTTGACACCGTAATGTACCGTATTTCGGGACGGTGGTGGGGTGGTTTGCGCAACGGGTTCGACCCGACGGAGTGGTGCGCAATGAATGCGCACCCTACCGGTCATCGCGGTGAGGAGGGTCAGGGAGCGCCCGCCGTCACGCCGGAGGCGTCAGCCTCGCTATTGGCCGGGAAACAGCGCTCTCAACTCGGCCTCGGAGTAATAGCCCATGGCGAGGTCGTGGGCGACGGCCTCGGGGTCTCGCCGGGCGGGATTGCCGTAGCCGCCGCCGCCGGGGGTGCGGACTTCGACGCGGTCTCCCGGCTTCAGGGGGATGTCCTGGGCCTTCGACAGATGCTCGGGCGTGATCGGGGTGCCGTTCTGCCAGACCGTGACCTCGTTCACCGCGCCGTCGGAGCCTCCGAGCGCGCCCTGGGGGCCGAAGCGGCCGTGGTCCATAACGAAGCTCGCGCGGGCCTCTCCACGGCGAAGCTCGACCATGTAGTCGAGCCCGAAGCCGCCGCGGTGCTCGCCCGCGCCGCCGGAGCCCTCGCGCAGGCGGTAGTGGTGGTAGAGGACGGGGAACTGCTGCTCCATGATCTCGACCGGCGGCGCCTTGGAGATGCCGATGGTGGAGCAGCCGTTGGAGATGCCGTCGCCCGAGGCCGCGCCGCCGTAGCCGCCGCCCGAAAGCTGGTACATGACGAAGTCGCGCCCGGTTTCCGGATCGTGGCCGCCAAGGGCGAAGTTGCCCGAGGTGCCGGCAGGGGCGGCGGTGACGCGCTTCGGCAGGGCCGGGGCGAGTGCGGCGAAGACGGCCTCCGCGATCCTCTGGGAGACCTCGGCCGCGCAGCCGGAGACGGGGCGGGGGTAATGCGCGTCGAGGAAGGTGCCCTCGATGCCCGTCACCTCCAGCGGTTCGAAGGCGCCGGCGCTGATCGGGACCTCGGGGAAGATGTGGCGCATGGCGAGGTAGACGGAGGAGAGGGTTGTGGCCCTGACCGAGTTCATCGGTCCGGTGCAGGGGGCGGAGGAGCCGGTGAAGTCGAAGCGGAGGCCCTCGCCCTGCCGCGTGACGGCAAGGCGGATGGCGAGCGGTTCGTTCACCACGCCGTCGCTGTCGACCCAGGCGGTGGCCTCGTGGCGGCCCTCCGGTATCTCGGCGATGAAGCTTTCCATCTGGCGGGCGGCGCGGCGGCGCAGCTCGGCAATGGCCCCGGCCACGGTGTCGTCCCCATAGCGGTCCATCAGGGCGGAGAGGCGCTCCTCTCCCACCATCAGCGCCGCCGCCTGCGCCTTCACATCGCCGATGCGTTGCGAGGCGACGCGGATGTTGGAACAGATGATGGCGTAGATCTCGGCGTCGAGCGTGCCTTCCTTGAAGAGGCGCACCGGGGGCAGGCGCAGGCCCTCCTGCTCGACAGAGGTGGCCGAGGCGGAGAAGCCGCCGGGCACCGCGCCGCCGGTGTCGGGCCAGTGGCCGGTGTTCGACAGCCAGCAGAAGATTTTTCCGCCCCGGTAGAAGGGCTTGGCGAAGCGCACGTCCATCAGGTGGGTGCCGCCGAGGTAGGGGTCGTTGACGATGTAGATGTCGCCGGGTTTCGGGGCTGCGGCCTCTCCCTTCGCGATCATGGCGATCAGCGTGCGGGTGGAGGCCTGCATGGTGCCGACGAAGACCGGAAGGCCGCCCGCGCCTTGCGCGATCAGGCTGCCGTCGGCGGCGTCGTAGATCCCGTCGGAGCGGTCGTTGGCCTCGGCGATCACCGGCGAGAAGGCGGCGCGGGAGAAGGTGAGGTCCATCTCGTCGCAGACCTGCTGCAGGCCGGCCTCGATGACCGAGAGCGTGATCGGGTCGATCATGCCGCCCCTCCCAGCGTTATGAGGATGTTGCCGTCGGCGTCGGTCCCGGCCCGGTCGCCGGGCTCGATGACGGTGGTGGTGTCCATCTGCTCCAGGATCGCGGGGCCGGTCAGCGCCGCGTCGGCGGGCAGGTGGTCGCGCCAGTAGACCGGCGTCTGGTGCCAGGCGCCGGCGAAGCGGACCCGGCGGGTGCCGGTCTGCGCCTCTGCCAGGGTGGCGCGGCGCTGGGCGGGGTCGATCAGGGTGGAGAGGTCGAGCGCGGCGCGGGTGCCGATGACCGAGGTGTTGGCGTTGACCACCGCCGCCGCGGCACCGGGCAGGCGGATGCGGAAGCGGTTGTAATAGACCTCCTCGAAGCGGGCGAGCAGGGCCTCGCGGGTGATCTCGGGCCCGTCGAGCGGGACGCGGAGGAGGTGGGTCTGGCCGCGGTACTGCATGTCGACCGAATGGAGGCGGCGGAGCGCGCGCAGGGCGACCGGTTCGGCGCGGATCAGGCGCTCGCCTTCGGTGGCCTGCTCTTCCAGCGTTTCGGAAAGCCGCGCCATATCAAGGGTGTCGAGGGGCGTGTTCAGCGTGTGGACGAAGTCGTGGCGGAGGTCGGCGACGGTGCAGCCGAGCGCATTTGTGATGCCCGGGCGGGCCGGGATCAGGACGCGGGGGATGCCGAGTTCACGCGCCAGCGCCGTTGCGTGGAGGGGGCCCGCGCCGCCGAAGGCGAAGAGCGTGAAATCCCGCGGGTCGGCCCCGAGCGAGACGGAGACCATGCGGATCGCGCCGGCCATCCTAATGTTGGCGAGGCGGATCACCGCCTCTGCCGCGTCGAGGGCGGAGAGATCCAGGGGTTTGCCGAGCTTTTCGGCGAAGGCGGCCTCGACGGCGGCGAGGGGGGTGGCGGAGGCGGTGAACTTAGCCGGGTCGAGGCGGCCGAGCAGCAGGTTCGCGTCGGAGATCGTGGGCTCCGTTCCGCCGCGCCCGTAGCAGATGGGTCCGGGCTGGGCGCCGGCGCTTTCGGGGCCGACGGCCAGCAGGCCCGCGGCGGTGACGCGCGCGATGGAGCCGCCGCCCGCGCCGACGGTCCTCACGTCGACCATCGGGACGTGGATCGGCATGGCGTATTCGATCTCGATCTCGTTCGAGACCGGCGGCTCTGCGCCGCGGATCAGGGCGACGTCGGTGGAGGTGCCGCCCATGTCGTAGGTGATGAGGTTGGCAAGGCCTGCGCGGCGGCCGGTATAGGCGGCGGCCATGACGCCCGAGGCGGGGCCGGACATCACCGTCTTGGCGGCCTCGCGGCTGACGGTGAGGGCGGAGACCATGCCGCCGTTGCCGTTCATCACCAGCACCTCGCCCCTGTAGCCGCCTTGGGCCAGCTCGCCGGTCAGCCGGGCGAGGTAGCGTTCGAGGAGCGGCTGGACCGAGGCGTTGACGGCGGCTGTCACGCCGCGCTCGAATTCCCGGCTTTCGGAGAGGAGGGAATGGCCGGTGGTGATATGGGCGTTGGGCCAGAAACGGGCGAGGATCTCTGCCGCGCGCCGCTCGTGGGCGGGGTTCGCGTAGGCGTGGAGGAAATGGACCACGACGGAGACGCAGCCCTCGTCGAGGAGCTGGCGGCCGGCGGCCTCGACCGCGGCCTCGTCAAGCGGGATCAGCGGGTGGCCGGTGGCGTCCATCCGTTCTGGCACCTCGAGGCGGAGGTTGCGGGGGATGACCGGCGTGAAGCTGCCCGTCATGCCGTAGGCCTGCGGCCGCGTGCGGCGGCCAAGCTCGAGGATGTCGCGGAAGCCCTGCGTGGTGATCAGGCCGGTCTTCGCCAGTTTCCGCTCCAGCACCGCGTTGGTCGTGGTGGTGGTGCCGTGGACGATCAGCGCCGTGGCGGGCAGGTCGGCGCCGGCGGCAGTGAGCGCGGCGAGCACGCCGTGGGCCTGGTTTTCCGGCGTGGTCGGGACCTTGGCGAGGCGGACGGCGCCGCTTTGCGGGTCCGTCAGGATCAGGTCGGTGAAGGTTCCGCCGACGTCGACGCCGATCAGCTGGCCCTCGGCCATGGCTGCCTCCGGAGATTGTTCGCATACAAACGATGCCCGGCGGCGGGGCGCCTGTCAACGGGGCTGGCGGGGTGGGGCGGGCCTAGCCGAGCCGGGTGAGGAGGGCGAGGAAGGTCTCGGCCTCGTCCTCGGTCAGGGGGGCGAGGGTTTCGCTGGTGATGCGATGGGCGGAGGGGCGGGCCCTCGCGTAGGCGGCCTTGCCCTCCGGCGTGGGGGCGAGGACGAGGCGGCGGCGGTCGGCGGCATCGGGCAGGGCCGCGACGAGGCCCTTGTGGCGGAGGCGGTCGACCACGCCCTTGATCGTCGCCGCGTCCATCGAGGTGGCGCGGCCGAGGGCGTTCTGCGAGATGGGGCCGAGCTCGCAGAGCTTGGCGAGGGCGGCGAACTGGGTGGGGGTGAGGCCGGGGAGCTGCGCGGCGAAGATCGCCAAGTGGCGCTGGTTCGCCCGGCGCAGGAGGAAGCCGACCTGGATGTCGAGCTGATAATCGTCGGGCGGTGTATGATCCATGCGGGAATGATCCCGCCCCGGGCGGGTTTGTGCAAGCGGATTTGGGGGGGCGGGCGGTGTGGGCTTGGTGGTGAGGAGGCCGGGGGAAGGCGTGGACGCCGGGGCAAGGTGCGCAATGAATGCGCACCCTACGGCGGGCCCGGGCCCGCGGGTGCCATTTTGAATTGACAGGGCGGGGGAGGCGGACGCAGGATAATGTTTGTATGCTAATGAATATCTGACCGGGGAGGCAGAGTTGGCCGAGTATGTCCGGCCCCGCAGCCTTGAGGAGGCGCTGGCGATTGCCGGGCGCGGGGCCAAACCGCTTGCGGGCTGCACCGATCTTTTCCCGGCGACGGACCGGCCGGCGCTCGGGGGGGCGCTGCTCGATCTGACAGGGGTCGAGGGGCTTTCGGGGATCACGAGGACCGACCGGGGCTGGCGCATCGGGGCGGTGACGCGCTGGGCCGAGGTGGCGGGCGCCGCGCTGCCGCCCGCCTTCGACGGGCTCCGTGCGGCGGCGCGCGAGGTCGGGGCGATCCAGATCCAGAACGCGGGAACGGTGGGCGGCAATCTCTGCAACGCCTCTCCGGCGGCCGACGGGGTGCCGCCGCTGCTGACGCTCGACGCGAGGGTAGAGCTCGCCTCTGCCGCCGGGCGGCGGGAGATGGCGCTGGCGGAGTTCGTCACCGGGCCGCGGAGGACGGCGCTGGCGGAGGGGGAGATCCTGACGGCGGTGATCGTGCCCGAGCCGGCGGGGCGCGGGGCGTTCCTGAAGCTCGGGGCGCGGTCCTCGCTGGTGATCTCCATCGTCATGGCGGCGGGGCGGATCGACGTGGCCGGGGGCCGGGTGGCGGAGGCGGCGTTCTCTGTCGGGGCGTGTTCGCCCGTGGCGGTGCGGCTGCCGGCGCTGGAGGCGGCGCTGGCGGGGCTGCCGGTGGCGGAGGCCGCGGACCGCGTCGAGGCGGGGCTGGTAGTGCCGGCGCTCTCGGCGCTGAGCGACCTGCGGGCGGAGGCCGGCTATCGGGCCGAGGCCTCGGTGGTGCTGATCCGGCGGCTGGTGGCCGGGCTGACGGGAGGGGCGGCATGAACCGGCGGGCGGATATGGTGGAGCTGACGGTCAACGGCGCCCGGGTGGCGGTGGCGGCGGACCCCGCGCGGCGGCTTTCGGAGGTCCTGCGCGAGGATCTGGGGCTCCGCGGCACCAAGGTCGGCTGCGACGCGGGCGATTGCGGGGCCTGCACGGTGCGGGTCGACGGCGCGGCGGTCTGCGCCTGCCTGATGCCCTTCGGCCAGGCCGTGGGGCGGAATGTCGAGACCGTCGAGGGGCTGGGGGGAGAGCGGCTCTCGGCCCTGCAGGAGAGCTTTCTGCGCCACGGGGCGGCGCAATGCGGGATCTGCACGCCGGGGATGCTGATGGCGGCGGCGGTGCTGCTGGACGCGGTGGCGCAGCCGAGCCGGGCGCAGGTGGAAGACGCGCTGGCGGGCGTTCTGTGCCGCTGCACGGGCTACGCGGCGATCGTCGATGCGGTCGTGGCGGTGGGCCAGGGCGCGGCCGGGCCGGTGCCGGAGGCGGGTGCTGCGGTGGGCCAGCGGGTCGAGCGGCTCGACGGGCGGGCGAAGGTGACGGGGGCGGAGGCCTTCGGGGCCGATGCGGCGCCGGAGGGGGCGCTGGTCGCCCGCGCGGTGCGCTCGCCCCATTTCGCGGCGCGGTTTTCCTTCGGCGACCTGGCGGGCTGGGCCGCGGCGCGCGGCGTCGAGGTGTTCACCGCCGCGGATATCGAAGGGATCAACAGCTTCGGCGTGATCCCCGATTTCGCCGATCAGCCGGCGCTGGCGGAAGGCGAGGTGCGCTTCCGCGGCGAGGCGGTCGCGGTCGTCGCGGGCGAGGCGGAGATGATGGCGGCGCTCGATCTGGGCGATTTCCCGGTGAGCTGGGTGCCGCTGGAGGCGATCACCGATCCGGGCGCGGCCATCGGCGGGCGGCCGGTGCTGCCGTCGCGGTCCCAGAACGTGCTGGTGCGCGGCCGGGTGGCGCGGGGTGCGCCGGAGGCGGCACTGGCGGGCGCGGCGGTCGTGGCGGAGGCCGAGGTCCGCACCGCCTTTGTCGAGCATGCCTATATCGAGCCGGAGGCGGGTGTGGCCTGGATGGAGGGCGACGTGCTCGCCATCCGCGCCTGCACCCAGGCGCCGGGGATGGACCGGGCGGATGTGGCCCGCGTCCTCGGCCTTCCGGCGGAGCGGGTGCGGATCATCCCCTCGGCCACCGGCGGGGGGTTCGGCTCGAAGCTGGACCTGTCGCTGCAGCCGCTGATCGGGCTGGTGGCGCTGAAGACGGGGCGGGCCTGCCGGATGGTCTATTCGCGAGCGGAATCGCTGCAATCGACCACCAAGCGGCATCCGGCGCGGATGACCGGGCGGATCGGGACGGATGCGGCGGGACGCGTCACGGGGATGGTGTTTCAGGGCGCCTTCGACACCGGGCCCTATGCGAGCTGGGGCCCGACGGTGGCAAACCGGGTGCCGGTCCATGCCTCCGGCCCGTACCTGACGCCCAATTACCTGGCCGAGACAGTGGCCCTGCACACCAACAACCCGGTCTGCGGCGCGTTCCGGGGTTTCGGCGTGCCGCAGGCGGCGCTGCTGCAGGAGCTTCTCTACGACGACCTCGCCGGGCGGCTGGGGATGGACCGGCTGGCCTTCCGGCAGGTCAATGCGCTGCCGGAGGGCGGGCCCTCCGTCTGCGGGCAGGAGATGCGGGGCGTCGGCATCGGCGCCTGCCTCGACGCGCTGGCGCCGCGCTGGGCGGAGGCCTTGGGCGAGGTCGAGGCGTTCAACGCGGGGGGCGGGCGCAGCCGCCGCGGGATCGGGGTGGCGAGCTGCTGGTACGGGTGCGGGAACACCGCGCTGCCCAACCCCTCGACGATCCGGATCGGGATCACGCGGGATGGGCGGCTGAGGCTGCACCAGGGGGCGACGGATATCGGGCAGGGCTCCAACACCGTGATCGCGCAGATCGCGGCGGACGGGCTGGGCGTGGCGCTGTCGGCGATCGAACTCATCGGGCCGGATACCGCGCTGACGCCGGATGCGGGCAAGACTTCTGCCTCGCGCCAGACGGTGGTCACCGGCAAGGCGGCGCTGAGGGCGGCCGAGGCGCTGCGCGCGGCGATCCTCGGGCGGACGAACAAGGGGCCGGAGGCGCGGATCGCCTTCGGGCCGGGCCGGGTGCTGGTGAGCGATGCCACGGGGACGGCGGAGATCGCGCTGGCGGGCCTTGCCGAGGATGCGCGGGGCTATGTGCTCTCTGTTGAGGAGAGCTATGACCCGCCGACGCTGGCGCTGGACGAGAACGGGCAGGGCTCTCCCTATGCCGTCTACGGCTACGGCGCGCAGATGGCGGAGGTCGAGGTGGACATGGAGCTCGGCACCGTGAAGGTCACGCGGATCACCGCGGCGCATGACCTTGGCCGGGTCATCAACCCGATGCTGGCCGAGGGGCAGATCGCGGGCGGGATCGCGCAGGGCCTCGGGATGGCGCTGATGGAGGATTACGTGCCGGGGCGGACGGAGAACCTGCACGACTACCTGATCCCCACCGTGGGCGACATGCCGGAGATCGTGCCGATCCTGATCGAGGTGCCGGACCCGGAGGGGCCCCTGGGCGCCAAGGGCCTTGGCGAGCATGCGCTCATTCCGACGGCGCCGGCGATCCTGTCGGCGGTGCGCCATGCCTCGGGCGCGCGCATCACGCGGCTGCCGGCGCTGCCGCACCGGGTGCTGGCGGCGATCCGGGCGCCCGGGCAGGAGGCCGCGAAATGAGCGAGGCGCCGGACCTGCGCGGCGATACCTCGGGCGGCACCCCGCATGAGGGCCGGGTGCGGGCGGAGAAGATCCGCTGCGATGCCTGCCCCGTGATGTGCTACATCGCCGAGGGTCAGGCCGGGGCCTGCGACCGCTATGCCAACGAGGCGGGACAGATCATCCGGGTCGATCCGCTGACCGTCTTCGACCGGCGGCTGGCGGCGGGGGACGAGATCCGGCCGTTTCTGGCGGGTGAGGCCGGGGCCGGGGCGGGCGGCGATCTGGAGATCACCGCCATCGGGGCGGGGACGACCTATCCCGATTACAAGCCCGCGCCCTTCATCGTCAGCCGCGAGATCGAGGGGGTCGACACGGTCACGGTCGTCACCGAGGCGATCTACTCCTATTGCGGCGTGAAGGTGAAGATCGACACCGACCGGCATATCGGCGAGGAGGCCTCGGTCGTCCGGGCCGGGGGCGAGGCGGTGGGTCTGGTGATGACCTCGGAATACGGGTCCCGCATGCTGTCGCTGGGGGGCGTCGATCACCTCACCGGCGGCACGAAGGCGGAGGGGCGGGCGACGCTTTCGACGCTGATGGACCTCTGCAACCGCAAGCCCGTGGAGCTGTCGGTGGAGGGCGGCGCGACGCTCATCGTCGAGGCCGGGAAGGCGCCGGTGGTCGACGGGGTGCCGGAGGCGCGGATGCGGGTCGGCTGCGGATCGGCCACCATCGGGATGTTCGCGAGCCAGTGGCAGGGCCTGGTCGACGAGGTGGTGGTGGTCGACGACCATATCACCGGCGTCGTGAGCGAGCATCAGGCGGGCAAGGTGCTGGGCTGGCCGGATACCGGGATCAGGATCCTGGGCCACCGCTCCACCCCGGGGCGGTATTTCCGGGTGGCGGGACCGGGGCTCGGCTGGGGCGGCACGGATATTTCCGACCCGCTGGCGATCCTCGGCGAGTGGCGCGCGGCCAAGGGCGCGCGGCCGGGGCTGACGCTGCTGATGGTCTCCACCACCGGCGAGCATTCGGGGTTCTACGAGCTTGACGCCGATCTGCGCCCGGTGGCGCGGGAGATGCCGGAGGCGCTCAGCGCCTCGGTCGCGCTGATCGCGGAGAACTGCGAGCCGGCGCTTTGCACCGTGATGTTCGTCGCGGGCTCCGGCGGGTCGCTGCGCTCGGGGGTGACGCGGAACCCGGTGCGGCTGACCCGGGCGGTGCAGGCGGGACGCGTCAAGGTCTCCTGCGGCGGGGCGCCGTGCTACATCTGGCCGGGCGGCGGGATCACCATGATGGTCGATGTGATGCAGGTGCCGGAGGGGGCCTTCGGATCGGTGCCGACGCCGGCCCTGGTGGCGCCGCTGGAGTTCACCATGGCGCGGGACGACTACCGCGCGATCGGCGGGCATGACGCGGCGGTGCGGAGCCTTGCGGATGTGCTGGCGAAGGGCGGCGACTACGGCAGCGCGGTCCGGGCGCTCGGGCCATGAGCGCGGTGGCGGCAAGGCTGCCCGACGGACGGCGGCTGCATCTGCAGCACGGGCCGATCGACCTGATCGTGGAGGCCGACGCGGGCCATCGCGAGGCGGCCTACGCGCGGGCCTCGGCCCGGTTCGCGACGGTGCTGGACGAGCTGGTGGCCGAGCTGCCGGTGCTGCGGCAGCCGGCGGGGACGGGGGTGCTTCGCGGTCCGGTGGCGCGGCGGATGGAGGCGGCGTGCCTGCCGCATCTGCCGGTCTTCGTGACGCCGATGGCGGCGGTCGCCGGGGCGGTGGCCGACGAGATCCTGGCCGCGATGGCCGGGGTTACGGGCCTGGAAAAGGCATGGGTGAACGATGGCGGGGATATTGCGCTGCATCTGACCGGGGCGGAACGCTTCACGGCCGCGATGGCGGGTGGCCGGGTGGAGATTTCGGCCGCGGATCCCTGGCGCGGGGTCGCGACGTCGGGCTGGCGGGGGCGGAGCCATTCGCTGGGGATCGCCGACGCGGTGACGGTGATCGCCGGGACGGCGGCCGCGGCCGATGTGGCGGCGACGCTGATCGCCAACGCGGTAGACCTGCCGGGCCATCCCGGGATCGCGCGGCGGCCCGCCTGCGAGCTTGCGCCGGACAGTGACCTCGGCGCGCGGCCGGTGACGGTGGGCGTGGGGCGGCTTTCGCCCGGCGAGGTGGCCGAGGCGCTGGTCCGCGGGCTGGCGGTGGCCGAAGAGATGCGGGCGGGGGGGCTGATCGGCGCGGCCTTCCTGGCCCTGAACGACCAGACCTGCGCCACGGCGCTGAAGGAGCTCAACCATGCCTGACTTTCCGATCCGCAAGACCATGATCTTCGTCGAGGACATCCATCACGACGGCGGGCCGGTGGCCAAGCTGCCGCGGCGGCGGGCGGCGATCGTGGCTGTGGTCGCGAACCCCTATGCCGGGGCCTATGTCGAGGACCTGGCGCCGGGGATGGAGGCGCTTAAGCCCCTCGGGCTGATGATGACGGACCGCCTTATCGAGGCGATGGGCGGGATCGAGGGGATCGACGGCTACGGCAAGGCCGCCATGGCGGGCGAGGCGGGCGAGCTGGAGCATTCCGCGCTCTGGCATGTGCCGGGCGGCTATTCGATGCGCGAGCGGCTGGGAGAAGCGAAGGCGATCGTGCCGTCCTCGATGAAGGTGGGCGGGCCGGGGACGCGGATCGACATCCCGCTTGGCCATATCAACGCGGCCTATGTGAGAAGCCATTTCGACGCGATGGAGGTCGGGCTGCCGGATGCGCCGAAGGCGGGGGAGCTGATGTTCGCGCTCGCCATGTCGCGCGGCGGGCGGGTGCATGACCGGATGGGCGGGCTTGCCGTCGCGGATGTGAAGGGGCTCGACGGATTGCGGTAGGGGCGCTGGCCCGGCGAGCTGCGCCCGCTGTTTCGGGCCGGGGGCCGGGGGTCAGGGGCGGGTACGGCAGTCCCTCAGACCCTCGACCGGGGTGGCCGTGTAGCGCTCGATCACGGCGCCTCGGGAGCGGCGGGCGAGGGGAACCGTCGCGCCGTGGCTTGCGAAGCGGGCCAGGCTTGCCGGGGCCGGGGCGCCGACGGTGACGAGGAGCGCGGGCTCGGCGCAGAGCGCCTTCGGCAGCGGACCGCGGAACAGGTAACGCCGGGCGCCGGTCAGCGACCAGACCGGCAGGTCGGTCATGTACCAGGTGAGTGAGCCGGTCAGGCCATAGGCGTCTGTGGCGATCCAGCGGGCCTTTGCGTCATGGGCCTCGTTGGCGATGTCGGCGGTGAAGGCAGTCCAGCCCTTGGTCTCGTTCGGGGGATTGCGACCGGGGAAGACCGGCACGCCGGGGCGGAAGGCCAGCGTCAGGGCCAGCGCCCCGAGGGCGAGGCCGCTGCCGGCGGCGATCCAGGTGGCCCGGCGCGTGCGGGTGCGCAAGCCGAGCGCGGCGAGGACGGCGGCCATCGGGTAGAGCGGCGCGAGCCAGTTGGCCTGCACCTTCGCATGCATCGCGTGGAGCGCCATGTAGGCCAGCAGCGGCAGGCTGAGCCACAGAAGCAGGCGGGCGGCCCCCTTCGCACGCAGGGCGCCGAAGCAGGCGGCGGCGAAGATGAGCGGCGTGGTCAGCAGCACCGTCGTCACGACGTAGCCCAGAAGGCCGGTCGGGTGCGGCGGGGCGGCGGCGTCGAGCCGGCCGAACTGGCGGGTGAGACCGGCGTAGTGATGCGCGAAGTTCCAGCGCGCCATCGGTACGAGGACGAGCAGCGCGAGGCCCGCAGAGGCCCAGACCGCCGGACGGCGGAGCGCGCGGCGGCCCCGGGGCGTGGCGACCAGCCAGCCCGCGAGGCCGAGCCAGAGGAAGAGGTTGGTGAATTTCGACAGCACCCCCAGCCCGGCCCCGAGCCCGGCGAGGAGCCACCACTGCGCGGTCTCGATGCGTGGACCCGTCGCCGCCTGCGCCTCCATCACCGCCCAGGCGGTGAGCGCCCAGAAGAAGACGGAGGGCGCATCCGGTGTCGCGGTGAAGCCGAGCGCGAGGATCGGCAGCGTGGCGTTCAGCATCAGCGCCGCCGCGCGCGCGGTGCGGCGGTTGCCGCCGGCCAGCAGGGCGATGCGGCCGACCAGCATGGTTGTGGCGGCAAAGCCGAGGATGGGGAGGAGGCGCACGCCGAGGCGGGTCGCGCCGAAAAGCGCCTCTCCCCCCGCAATCCACCAGGCGATCATCGGCGGGTGGTCGTAATAGCCCGCCGAGGGCACCGTGGCCCAGAGGGCGTAATAGGCCTCGTCCTCCACCAGCGGGATCGCCAGGGCGAGGGCGAAGTGAAGCGCGAGGAAGACGAGCGCGGTCCAGGCGACGGGCGGAAGAGGCAGGGCGGCGGGGGCGGTCGGGGCCTCTATCCGGCCGAGGGTCTGGTCGCTGGGCATGGGTCTTTCTGTCTTTCTCCGCTGTCGGGTCGCCGCGGTCTGGCGCGGGCCTGCTGACGGGCCGCTGACGAGGTTCGGGCCAGTCTGACGGCAGGCTGACGAAAGCGCCGGTTTGGCCGCCTATTTTTTGTCGGACGCGAAAATAAGGGTTTGCGACAGGGGGTTTGCGCTGCCTAGAAGCGGGCTGTTTCTGCCAGGAGCCCCCCATTCGTGACCGATCTCGCCGCCAACTCTTTCGATACCCCGGCCGTGTCGGCGGCTTCCACCGCGCCCGCCGCGCCGGCGCTGACAGTGGTTGTGCCGACCTATAACGAGCGCGAGAACGTCCGCCCGATGGTCAAGCGGCTGGCCGTGGCCCTGGAGGGGATTGCCTGGGAGGTCGTCTTTGTCGACGACGACAGCCCGGATGGCACGGCGCGCGAGGTCCGGGCGGTCGCGCGGCAGGACGCGCGCGTGCGGCTGCACCAGCGGATCGGGCGGCGCGGGCTGGCCGGAGCCTGTATCGAGGGGATCCTCTCTTCCGTTGCGCCGCTCGTGGCGGTGATCGACGCCGACCTGCAGCATGACGAGGGCCTGCTGCCGCGGATGTTCCGCGCGCTCGAGTCCGATCCGGAGCTGCAGCTCGTCATCGGCTCGCGCCGGGTGGCGAGCGGGTCGAATGGCTCGGGCCTCTCGCGGCTGCGCGCATGGGGTTCGGGCCGGGCGAACGGGGTGGCGCGACGGCTTCTGGGGATCGAGGCGCAGGATCCGATGAGCGGCTTCTTCATGGTCCGGCGCGGCGCCTTCAACGAGGTGGTGCTGGATCTGCAGAAGCAGGGGTTCAAGATCCTGGCCGACATGCTTTCCGCCTCTGGCGGGCGGTGGCGGGTGCTGGAGCTGCCCTATACGTTCCGCCCGCGCGTTGCGGGGGAGTCGAAGCTCGACGGGGCGGTGACGCTGGAGTTCCTGGGGCTGCTGCTTGCGCGGCTGACCGGGGGGCTGCTGCCGATCCGCTTCATCCTGTTCCTGATGGTCGGCGCGACCGGGGTGGTGATTCAACTTTCCGTGGTTCGCGCGGCGATGGCGCTGGCCGGCGAGGGCTTCGTGGTGGCGCAGCCGATGGGCGTGCTGGTCGCGATGACGACGAATTACATGCTGAACAACGCCGTCACCTGGCGCGACCGGCGGCTGCGGGGGCGGGCCTTCCTGCGAGGACTGTTCTCCTTCTATGCGGTCTGCGCGCTGGGGGCCGTGGCCAATATCGGCACCGCCGACGCCACCTATTCGATGCTGAACAGCTGGATCGCGGCGAGCCTTGCCGGGGCCGGGATCGGGGCGCTCTGGAACTTCTGGGCCAGCCTGATCGTCACCTGGCGGGCGCGCTGAGGGGGACTGGACAGCCCCGGGGGCGCGCTACAGGTTGTCCGCGACACGTAGCGGAACAGGAGCGAGCCATGCCCAAACGCGAGATCAGGATCACCACGGAAGACGGCGCGGCCCCGGCCGGGCTGTTCCTGCCGGAGGGCGGGATCGGCGCGGCCAGGGCGGGCGTCATCCTCTACATGGACGCCTTCGGGCCGCGCGCCGCGCTGGACACGATGGCGGAGCGGATGGCTGCGGCGGGGCGGGCGGTGCTGGTGCCGGACCTCTTCTACCGCGCCGGGACCTACGGGCCCTTTGACGCGGCCACCGCCTTTGGCGACGAGGCCAAGCGGGCCGAGCTGATGGCGCTGATCGGCGGCACCAGCCAGGCGATGACGGCGAAGGACAGCGGCGCCTTCCTCGACGCGCTGGCCGAGGCCGGGGCGACCGGGCCCGTCGGCACCGTCGGCTATTGCATGGGCGGCGCGCGGGCGCTGACGGCGGCGGCGGAATATCCCGGCCGCGTCCGGGCGGCGGCGAGCTTCCACGGCGGCAACCTCGCCTCGGAGGCGGAGGACAGCCCGCATCGCCGGGCGGGCGAGATCAAGGCCCGGGTCTATGTTGGCATGGCCGGCGAGGACCGCAGCTTTCCGCCCGCGCAATCCGCGCTGCTGGCGCAGGCGCTGCGCGAAGCGGGCGTCGATTACGCGCTGGAGAACTACCCCGGCTGCGCCCATGGCTGGTGCGTCTCCGACCATTCCGTTTTCAACGAGGCGGGGGCGGAGCGGCACTGGCGCCGGCTCGGGGTGTTCTTCGACGAGACCCTCGGCTGAGGCCGTCGCCCCGCGGGGAATCTTTCGCGGAATATTGGTCAGTCCTGTTGACCAGGTAGGCGTGCGCGGCCCCCGGCTGCGCGCGTTTTCTTGTTACCGCTACCATCCCGGGCGGGCCTCCGGAGGAGGGGCGGATGCCCGGTCCGGGCGGGTGCCCGACGTTTCTGCATGTGCTCAAACGATAGGCCTCATTGTCAATCAACTTTCCGTGATCTACGTTAAATTGCGCTGACGGAATGGCCGCCATGCAAAAAACTTCTGGCATGGCGGCCAAAAGACGGTATGCGTCGGATTGGGGAGAAGAGGTCGAATTGGCCAAGCGAGTTGACCAGTTCGGCCGGTCTTCGTCAGATACCCGACATCCGGCGCCCTGTATCGCGCCGGGAATGATCAACCGGTCCATGGGAGGTGGATTATGACGACAGATGGAAATTCCTGGAACCCGACACGTCGGCGGCTCCTGCAGGCGGGGGCCGTGCTGGGCACGGCGCAGCTTGCCTCGCCCTTCGTTCAGCTGGCGCGTGCCGCGGATGTCGTGCGGATCGGCATGGATAACCCGCTGACGGGCACCTATGCGGCGCTCGGCAAGAACGAGCAGACCGGCGCCCAGATGGCGGTGGACCAGATCAATGCCAAGGGCGGCATTCTCGGCCGCAAGGTGGAACTGCTGATCGAGGACTCGACCTCGGGCGACGCCGGCGTGGCCGTGCAGAAGGCGCGCAAGCTGATCGACCGCGACCAGGTCAACTTCATCATCGGCAACGTGAACTCCGCCCTGGCCCAGGCGATCGCCAACGTGGCCAACGAGAAGCGCGTGTTCCATGTCGTGCCGGGCGGCCATACCGACTCGGTCACCGGCAAGAACTGCCACTGGAGCACCTTCCGGGTCTGCAACACCACGCAGACGGAAGCCAACGCGGTGGCCTCGGCGCTGGTCAAGAAGGCCGGCAAGAAGTGGTACTACCTGACGCCGGACTACGCCTTCGGCCACACGCTGCAGGCGGGCCTCGAGGCGGCGGGCAAGAAGCTTGGCGTGACCAAGGTCGGCGGCGCGCTGACCCCGCTCGGCACCACCGACTTCTCGTCCTACCTGATCAAGGCGCAGGCGGCCAATCCGGACGTCATCATCTTCCTGCAGGCGGGTGACGACGCGGTGAACGCGCTGAAGCAGGCGGTGCAGTTCGGGCTGAACAAGCGCTTCCACCTGGCCGGCGCCCAGCAGGAGCTGGAAGTGCTGGAAGGCCTGCCGCCGGAAGCCCGGGTCGGCACCTGGGTCTTCGAATGGTACTGGAACCAGCCGAACGTGCCGCATGTCGCCGACTTCGTGGCCGAGACGCGCAAGCGGACCGGCGGCCATGTGCCGACCGCGCGCCACTACTTCGGCCATACCGCGATCTGGACCTGCGCGCTGGCGGCCCAGAAGGCCAATTCGCTCGACGCCGTGAAGATGGCGCGCGCGATGCAGGGCTTCGAACTGCCGCCGGAGATCGCGCTGATGCCGGACGGGGCGTTCTACCGCGCCGGGCAGAACCAGATGATCGGCGACCTCTATGTCGGCCATGCCCAGTCGAAGGGCGCGTCCGATCCCGAGGATCTGTTCGTGGTCGACCAGGTCGTGGACGGCAAGAAGGTTTCGCCGACGCTGGCGGAGACCATGTGCCACCAGGACTGGCCGAAGGCCTGATCCACCGAGGGGGGCCCTGCGGGGCCCCTCATTTCCAGAAAACGGCTGTCCTCGGCCCGCGTTTGCATCGCGGGCCGGTTCGCAACATCAGAGCGCTGGACGTATGACGCAACTCATCCTCTTCAACGTGGCGAACGGCCTGATCATCGGCGCATTCTATGCGCTCATGGCGATCGGGCTTTCGCTGATCATGAGCCTGTCGGACGTGATCAACTTCGCGCACGGCGGGTTTCTGACCGTAGGTGCCTATCTTGCCTATACGCTGGCGCCCTACGTCGGCTTCTGGGGCGGGCTGGTCCTCGCCCCGATCTTCACGGCGATCATCGGCCTGATCGTGGAGAAATTCCTGATAAGCCGGGTCTATGGGCGCGATCCACTCTACTCGCTGCTGCTGACCTTCGGGCTGGCCTTCATGTTCGAGGACGGCTCGCGCTTCATCTGGGGCGCGCAGAGCGTGCCTTACCAGGTGCCGGGCTGGCTGATGCAGCCGCTGTCGCTGAACTACTTCTTCCTGACCGGGTACCGCATGTTCATGGTGGCGCTGGTCGCGATCGCGGTCGGCGGTCTGTTCTGGATCATGAGCAAGACCCGGCTGGGCCTGCGGATCCGGGCCGGGACGCTGGACCTCGAGACGGTGTCCGTCCTCGGCGTGAACGTGCGGATCCTGCGCAACCTGAACTTCGGCATCGGCATCTACCTCGCCGGTCTGGCCGGGGTGCTGGCCGCGGGGCAGCTGGGCCTGCAGCCGACGATCGGCGGCTCGGTCCTGATGCCGAGCTTCGTCGCGATCATCATCGGCGGCCTCGGCAGCCTGACCGGGACTTTGCTGGGCGGGCTTCTGATCGGCGTCGCCTCGGGGATGACCGCGGTGTTTTGGCCGCCGGCTTCGGAGGCGGTGATCTACGTGATGATGGCGCTTGTCCTTCTGGTGCGGCCGCAGGGCCTGCTGGGTGAAGAGGGGCGGTTCTGACCATGAAATTCGATCTCAGGCAGAATGCGCTCAACATTGTCATCTGGGTGCTGCTCATCACCATGCCGGCGTGGATGAACGCGATCGGCGGCTATACGCAACTCGGGACCCAGGTCGTCATCATGGGCTTGGCCGCGATGGCGCTGAACTTCCTTCTGGGCCATACCGGCGTGCTTTCCTTCGGCCATGCGGCCTATTTCGGCCTTGGCGCCTACGGGGTGGGGATGACGATCCGTTACCTCGACGCCTCGACGCCGCTGGGGCTTCTGGTCGGCGTGCTGGCCGGCGCGGTCGCCGCGGCGCTGATCGGGCCGCTGATCGTGCGCCGTCGCGGGGTCTATTTCGCGATGGTCACGATCGCCTTCGGGCAGGTCTTCTACTTCATCGCCGTGCGCTGGAACACGGTGACCGGCGGCGACGACGGGCTGACCAACTGGCACAGGCAGAACATCGACCTCGGCCTGTTCAAGATCAACATCATGGATTCGGCGATCCACTTCTACTACTTCGCCCTGGTGATCTTCGCGCTGGCGGTGGGGCTGATGGCGTCTATCCTGCACAGCCCGTTCGGACGGACGCTGATCGCGATCCGCGAGAACGAGCGGCGGACGCGCTTCATCGGGATCAACGTCAACTTCCACATCTGGATGTCCTGGCTGGTCTCCTGCACCTTCATGGCGCTGGCCGGTGCGCTCTTCGCGCTGCAGAACAACTTCGTCGACCCGCACTCGCTCTACTGGACCCAGTCGGGGATCTTCGTGATCATGTGTGTGCTGGGCGGGATGCGCAGCTTCTGGGGGCCGCTTGTGGGCGCCGCGATCTACGTGGTGCTGCAGGACTACCTTTCGAGCCTGGTCTCCGACTACTGGCAATTCTTCATCGGCCTCGTCTTCGTCGCCGTCGTGCTGTTCTTCCCGCGCGGCGTGATGGGCATGCTGCGCCGGAGGGCTGTGGAATGAGCTTCCTGAAAGTCGAGAACGTCTCCAGGCACTTCGGCAACCTGGTTGCCGTGGACGGGGTGTCGATGACGGTGGAGCCGGGCGAATGCCGGGCGGTGATCGGGCCGAACGGCGCGGGAAAGACCACCTTCTTCAACCTGATCACCGGGATGCTCGGCCTGACCACGGGCCGGGTGCTGCTGGAGGACAAGGACCTGGCGGGGATCGACCCGACGCACCGGGTGAAGCTTGGCATGGCGCGGACCTTCCAGATCACCGAGATCTTCCCGGAGCTGACGGTGAGCGAGAACATCCGCATCCCCGTCGAGACCGCGGCGGGCCTGTCGATGAAAGCCCGGATGTCGGCCTCGCAGAGGTCCGGCGTGCGGCAGCGCATCGACCAGCTTCTGGAGGAGGGCGGGCTCTCCCGGATCGCGCATCGCTATGCGGGGGAGCTGTCCCACGGCGACCAGCGGGCCACCGAGATCATGATGGCGCTGGCGCTGAACCCGCGGCTTCTGCTGCTCGATGAGCCGACGGCGGGGATGGGCGATGACGAGACCCATGCCGTCGCCCGGCTGATCAAGCGGATCCACCGCGAGAGCCGCATGACCATCGTGCTGATCGAGCATGACATGCGCGTGGTCTTCAACCTGGCCGACAAGATCACCGTGCTGGCCGAAGGCCGCCCGCTGGCCGAAGGCACGCCGGCGGAAATCACGGCCAACGCAAAGGTCCAGGCGGCCTATCTTGGGGGGGCGGCATGACCGGCTACGCACTTACGGCCGATGGGCTGCACACCTATTACGGCAAGAGCCACATCCTGCATGGCGTGAGCCTGAAGGTGGCCGAGGGCAAGATCACCACCATCCTCGGCCGCAACGGGGCGGGGAAGTCGACGACGCTGAGAAGCCTCGTCGGCCTCACCCCGGCGCGGGAGGGGAATGTCCAGATCTTCGGGAAGGACACGACCCGGTTGCCGCCCTACGCGATCGCCGGGCTCGGCGTGGGCTTCGTGCCCGAGGGGCGGAAGATCTTCCCCAGCCTGACGGTGGAGGAGAACCTGAAGGTGCCCGCCGACCGTCCCGGCCCGTGGACCATCGACACGGTCTACGAGCTGTTCCCCCGGCTGAAGGAACGGCGCAACAACAAGGGCCGGCAGATGTCGGGCGGCGAGCAGGAGATGCTCTCCATCGCGCGGGCGCTTCTGCTGAACCCGAAGCTCTTGATCCTCGACGAACCCTCGCAGGGGCTGGCGCCGCTGATCGTGCGCGAGGTCTTCAACATCGTCGTGCGGATGCGCGAGGCGGGGATGTCGGTGCTGCTGGTGGAGCAGAACGTGCGGATGACGCTGGAGGTCGCCGACTACGCCTATGTCCTCAACGACGGCGAGATCGCCTTCGAGGGCACGGCAGCGGAGCTGTCGGCCGACGAGGCGCGGCTGCAGGAGCTTGCCGGCGTCAGCGCCGAGACCTGGGAAATCTGATCCCTAGGCGGGGGTGACGACCCGCCGGACCTGTGCCGGGCCTTCGGGCCCGGCACTTTTTGTTTCAGGGCGGGCGGTGTGGTGCGGTGCGCAATCAATGCGCACCCTACGCCGGGGGGGGCGGTGAGGAGGGGCAGGGCCCGATGGCGCGCGCGCCCGCTGTTTCCGGCCCGGGGGGAGGGGCCTCGCGGCCCCCGCCACGCTTGCCCCCCGGCGGGCGAGACGTTATCTGACCGGCTGGAACCAGGACCGGGGAGAGGGCGATGCGCGCCGAGATGCAGAATGTCGTCGAAGCCATCGAGAAATCGCTGGCGCTTCTGGCGCAGCGGATGGACTGGGAGACGGCGCCGCACCGGCTGGAGGAGTTCGACGCGCTGATCGAGGATGGCGACCTCTGGTCCGATCCCACCCGCGCGCAGAAGCTGATGCGGGAGCGCCAGACGCTGCTGGACGCGGTCACTACCTACAAGTCGATCAAGGGCGAGCTTGAGGACAACACGGGCCTTATCGAGCTCGGAGAGGCGGAAGGAGATGACGAGGTCGTGGCCGAGGCCGAGGCGGCGCTGAAGGCGCTTCGGGAACGCGCCGCGGGCAAGGAGCTGGAGGCGCTGCTCGACGGCGAGGCCGACGGCAACGACACCTTCCTGGAGATCAACGCAGGCGCGGGCGGCACCGAGAGCTGCGACTGGGCCTCGATGCTGGCGCGGATGTATGTCCGCTGGGCGGAGAAGCACGGCTACAGCGTCGAGCTTCTGGACGAGAGCGCCGGCGAAGAGGCGGGGATCAAGTCCGCGACCTACAAGATCAGCGGCCACAATGCCTACGGCTGGCTGAAGTCGGAAAGCGGCGTGCATCGGCTGGTGCGGATCTCGCCCTACGATTCGGCGGCGCGGCGCCACACGTCCTTCTCTGCGGTCTGGGTCTACCCGGTGGTGGACGACACGATCGACATCCAGATCGCCGACAAGGACATCCGGCTGGACACGATGCGGGCCTCGGGCGCCGGCGGCCAGCACGTCAACAAGACCGACTCGGCGGTGCGGATCACCCACCTGCCTACGGGGATCGTGGTGACCTCCTCGCTGAAGTCGCAGCACCAGAACCGGGAAGTGGCGATGAACGCGCTGAAGGCGCGGCTCTACCAGCTGGAACTCGACAAGCGCAATGCCGAGATCAACGCCCAGCACGAGGCCAAGGGCGATGCCGGCTGGGGCAACCAGATCCGTTCCTACGTGCTGCAGCCCTACCAGATGGTGAAGGACCTGCGGACCGGGGTGGAAACCTCGGACACGCAGGGCGTGCTGGACGGCGATCTCGACCAGTTCATGGCGGCGACGCTGGCGCAGCAGGTCGCGGGCAAGAGCCGGGCCGACGCGCAGGGCGAGGCCTGAGGCCGGAACGGACGCCTGGCCCAAGGCCTGCTGCGGAACCGCGGCGGGATCGGGTCGGCGGGCCCTGGCGTTGCCGAAAGGCCTGAGATCGGATCACGGCGCAAGACAGTCCCGCGTGCGGGATATTGCCGTGTGGCACGGCCTCCCCTAGCCTGAGGCAAGGAGGAAGGGGGGAGGATGACGCAGTCTCAGTCGCCGATGGCTTCGCCGGTGCCGCGGGTGCAGATGATCGCGCTCCATACCCTGACGGATGCACTGCGCCTTGGGTGGCGCGATTTCAGGCGGGCGCCGCTTTTCGGGCTGTTCTTCTCGGCGGTCTATGTCGCGGGGGGCTTCGTGCTTCTCTACGCGCTGCAGCGGGTCGGGCGCGAGATCCTGATCTTCCCGCTTGCCATCGGCTTCCCGATCCTGGGACCCTTCGCCGCCGTCGGCCTATACGAGGTGTCGCGGAGGCTCGAGGCGGGGGAGCCGCTGCGCTGGGGCGCGGTGCTGGGCGTGGTGCTGCGCCAGAAGGACCGGCAGGTGCCGGCGATGGCGGTGGTGATCCTGTTCCTGTTCCTGCTCTGGCTTTTCGTCGCCCACACGATCTTCGCGCTGTTTCTGGGGCTTTCGGCCATGGTCAACGTCTCCAGCGATCCGCTGGGGGTGCTGCTGAGCGGGGACGGGCTGGCGATGCTGGCGGTGGGCAGCGTGGTCGGCGCGGGCTTCGCGGCGGTGCTGTTCTCGACCACCGTGGTCGGGCTGCCGCTGATCCTCGACCGCGAGATCGATTTCGTCAGCGCGATGATTACCTCGGTCAACGTGGTGATCCAGAACCCGGCGCCGACGGCGGTCTGGGCCCTGGCGATCGCGCTGCTGCTTTTCGTCGGGATGGTGCCCGCGTTCCTCGGCCTGTTCATCGTGCTGCCGGTGCTGGGACATGCCAGCTGGCATATCTACCGGGCGGCGCTGGCCGTTCGGTGACACGCGCCCGTCGCGGCCTGACGGGGGCGGGGCCCTTCACCGCGCGAGGACGCCCGGGGAGGGCGGAGGAACGGGCAGGCGGAAATGCGAGGGCCCGGGGCGCGCTGGCGATCAGCCGCACGCCTCCGGGCCCTGATGCCGGATCGGCCTTGCCTCAGGCGTTCGAGGCCTTGGGCGCCGCGATCGCCTTGGTGGAGGCGGCCAGCGGATCGTCCTGGCGCTGCACGGAGCCTTCGAAATGGGCGCCGCTCTCGATCGCGATGGTCTTATGGATGATGTCGCCTTCGACGCGGGCGGTCGAGGTCAGGCGGACCTTCAGGCCGCGCACCCGGCCCACAACGCGGCCGTTCACGACGATGTCGTCGGCCACGATCTCGCCCCGGATCGTCGCGCCTTCGCCGACGGTCAGCAGATGCGCGCGGATGTCGCCTTCGACGACGCCTTCGATCTGGATGTCGCCGGTGGTCTTGATGTTGCCGGTGATCGTGAGGTCGGACGACAGCACGGAGGGGGCGGGCTTGGCCTTCGGCGTCGTCGGCGTCAGCTCTCCCATCGGGCGGGGCGCGGCGGGTGCGGCTTCCGCCGGTTTCTCGGTTTCGCTAGCCTGTTTCGGCCCGGGTTCGTTGATCCTGCTTTTAGAAAACATAGCTCCCTGCCTTGATATAGGGGGTCGGATTGACGGGTTTGTTGCCGACGCGGATTTCATAGTGGACATGGGGTCCGGTCGAGCGTCCAGAACTGCCCATATCACCGATCCGCTGGCCGCGCGAGACCCTTTGGCCGACGCTTACGCGGATTTGCGACATGTGGCCGTAGAGGGTTTCGATGCCGAAGGCGTGGCGGATCAGGACTTCGCGGCCATAGCCGCCGTCCCAGCCGGCATGGATCACGACACCGTCAGCGGAGGTGTAGATCGGTGAGCCATAGGCCCCGGCGAGGTCCTGGCCGGGATGGACGCTGCCCTTGCCCGTGAACGGATCCTTGCGGTAGCCGAAGGGCGAGGAATAGTGGAAGGCCGTCCTGAGCGGCAGGCCGAGCGGGATCCGCAGCGCGGCCAGGCGGTAGTCGTTGACCTTGCGCAGGCCGTCGAGCACGCGGTTGGCGCGGTCGATGTCGAGCGCGCCCTGCTGGTCCTTGCCGGGCTGGGCGATCGGCGTCAGCGGTCCCCCCTGGCCGGCGGCGTAGCCGGAGCGGATCTCGGCGATCACCTTCTTCGGGTCGAGGCCGACGGAGCGGAAGATCTTGTCGAGCGGGGCCATCGAGGTGGCGACGGCGCGTTCGAGCTTGGAGAAGATCAGCGCGTTGCGCTGCTGGATCAGCCGGGTGTCGAGCCGGGCCTTGTCGGCCTGCGCATTGGCCACGGCGGCCTTGGCGATGGCGGCGTCGCGCGCGGCGGCGGTGTCGGAGAGCTGGGCGGAGAGCACGTCGAGCGTGGAGCCCACGTCCTTCGCCCGGCCCGCCACGGTCCGGTCGGCGCCGGTGGCGTGGGCGAGCTGGGCCTTCAGCTGGGTCACCGCGTCGCGCGCGTCGTCGCGTTCCTTGATTGTGCGGCGGAGCGTCTTCTGGATCACCTCGATCCCGGTCTCCAGCTCGCGGCGGTGGTCCTCGGACCCCAGGAGCTGGGACTGCATCTGCGAGACCTGGCTCAGCGCGGTGTTGAAGCGGGCCTGGGCGGAGGAGGCCTCTTCCGCGCGGGTGTCGCGCTGATGGGCAAGGGTGTTCAGGCGGGTTTCGTAATTGGCCTGCTCCAGCATCGCCTGGTGGCGGGCATCCCCAGCGGAGAGCGCGCCGACGAGCACGACGGCGGTGGCGAAGATGGTCCAGCAGACGAGGAGGGCCGCGCCGGTCAGCACGAAGGCCTGGGTCGACGGGCGGAGGCGGACGAAGCGGGTCTCGGTATCGGATCGGAGGAACAGGCGCTGTTCGGGCAGGACGCGGTCAAGCGCCGTGCCGAGGCGATGCGATATCCGTCCGACCACTGATCTTGCCCTGTCGTTTCCCATCCTCGCGCGGCGGCCCCTGCCGGGCCGGGCGCATGGAACGTCAATAGCGTCGGGAACGGCCCGGTCGCAACCCGTTTGGGCCGCCCCGGCGGGGGCTGCGGCACCTGGGAGCGCCGGTTGGCGAAACCTCGCCTATTCCGCGTCGTCCCCGCGCTCGACGAGCGGCCAGTAGAAATCGGGCGGCAGGCCGGCCTCGGCGCGTTTCTCCTCGTTGAAGGGGGGCTTGAGGGCGCCGTGGAAGTATTTGCGCACCAGCGTGTGGAACACGTCCTTCGGGTCCAGGTTCTCGCGGCCGCAGAGGAAGTTGAACCATTTGGAGCCGTACGCGACGTGGCCGACCTCCTCGGCGTAGATCGTCTCGAGGGCTGCGACCGTCTCCGCGTCCGCCTGCTTGCGGAAGACCTCGATCATGTTCGGGGTGACGTCTAGGCCGCGCGCCTCCAGCACCATCGGCACGACGGCGAGGCGGCCCATCAGGTCTTCGGCCGTATCCTCGGCCGCGCGCCACATGCCGGCATGGGCGGGCAGGGCGCCGTAATGGCTGCCGAGCCGTTCGAGGCAGTCGGAGACGAGGTTGAAGTGCTTGCTCTCCTCCGCCGCGGCCTTGACCCAGTCGTCGTAGAAGCCGGGCGGCATCGGCACGTGGCCGAAGCGGGCGATGATGTCCCAGTGCAGGTCGACGGCGTTCAGCTCGATATGGGCGACGGCGTGGAGAAGCGCGATGCGCCCCTCGGGCGAGCCGGGGCGGCGGCGGGGGACGTCGCGCGGGGCGAGGAGGTCGGGCTTTTCCGGCCTTGCGGGCCGCGCGGGCGGGGTGGCCGTGCCGGTGGCGAAAGGGGCGCCGGCGGCACGCGCCGCCTGCCATTCGGCGGCGTGGCGGAGGCTGAGGGCGGTCTTGGCGCGGCCGTCGGCGGTGCGGAGCACCTCGGCCGCGCGTTCTGCAAGCGGGAGGGTCACAGGGCGCGCACCGCCTCCAGCACCTCGTCGGCATGGCCTGCGACCTTCACCTTGGGCCAGACGCGCGCGACCTTGCCGGCGCCGTCGACAAGCACGGTGGTGCGGGTGATGCCCATGAAGGTCTTGCCGTACATCTTCTTCTCGCCCCAGGTGCCATAGGCCTCGCAGGTGTCGCCCTCGGCGTCGGAGACGAGCGCGATGCCCAGCGAATGCTTGGCGACGAACTTGTCGTGCGATGCGACCGGGTCCTTGGAAATGCCGATGACCACGGCGCCGGCGGCCTCGAACTCTGCCGCGCGGGCGGTGAAGTCGAGCGCCTCGGTGGTGCAGCCGGGGGTGTCGTCCTTCGGGTAGAAGTAGAGGACGACCGCCTTCGGGCGCAGGGCGGACAGGGTGACGGTGCCGCCGCCATCGCGCGGCAGGGTGAAGTCGGGCGCGGTTCCGCCGATTTCGAGCATGGCAGCCTCTTTTGACAGTCAGGTGATGCAACTTGGTGTTTTAGCTGGTTTCGGACAAAGATAAAGACGAGCAGCAATGGTCAGGGTGGGCCGGACACCACCCGGGGAAGAGATGAGCGAGGCAGCCAGCGAGATACAGCGGCGCGGCCGGTTGGGCCTCTGGGCGCTTCTGAGCCTGGCGCTGATGCTTGCCGTGGCGGCGGTGGGCCTGCTCGTGGTCACCGGCAAGCCGCTGGTGGCGCCGGGCTGGCTGGTGCAGGGCGTCGAGGCGCGGGTGAACGCGCGGCTTGGCGACCAGGCGAAGCTGCATATTGGCGGCGCGCAGCTCTTGATCGGCACCGACGGGCTGCCGCGGGTGCGGCTGGCCAATGTGCGGCTGACCGAGCCCGGGGGGCGAGACCTGGCCGACCTGCCGGAGGTGCGGGCCTCGCTGTCGCTGGCGGCGCTGCTGCAGGGGCGGCTGGCGCCGAGCACGCTTACCGTCTCGGGCGCGCGGCTGAGCCTGCAGAGGAACGCCAACGGAAGCCTGAACATAGGCCTGGGCAAGGGTCTGGGCGCGGCGCAGCGGCGCGTGCCCTCGATCGGAGGCATTCTGGCCGAGATCGATCATGCGCTTGAAACCCCGCTTCTGGCGCATCTGAAGCGGATCCGGGCCGATGCGCTGAGCCTCAGCCTGAACGACGCGCGGGCGCATCGGGTCTGGCAGGTCGGCGACGGGCGGCTGGCGCTGGTGCAGGATGCGCGGCAGGTCTCGATCGAGCTGGGCTTCGGGCTGGCCAACCCGGAGGGCGATCCGGCCCGGGCGGTGGTGACATTCGTCAGCCGCAAGGCCACGCCGGAGGCGCGCATGTCGGTCCGGGTCGAGAATGTCGACGGCGCCGACATTGCCGCCGAGGCGCCCGCGCTGGCCTTCCTCAAGGTCGTGCGCGCGCCGATCTCCGGCGATTTCCGGGCCAGCGTGGGTGGCGACGGCCAGATCAGCGGCATCGGCGGCTCGCTCAACTTCGGGAAGGGCGCGGTCAAGGTCAATGCGGGGACGCCGCCGATCGGCTTCGACAGCGGCACGCTGGCCTTCCGCTACGACCCGGCGGCCCAGAAGGTCGATTTCACCGAGATGTCGATCCAGAGCGCCTCGCTCCGCGTCCGGGCCACAGCGCACGCCTATCTGCGCGACATGGTCAACGGGCTGCCCAAGACGCTGGTAGGGCAGGTGAACCTGACCCAGGTGATGGTCGATCCCAAGGGGCTTTTCGAGCAGCCGGTGCAATTCTCCAGGGGTGAGATCGACCTGAAGCTGAACCTGGAGCCGTTCAACCTGCAGCTTGGCCAGCTGATGCTGATGGAGGGGCCGCGGCGGATCCTCGCCTCGGGCGATTTCGCGGCGACGCCGGAGGGCTGGAAGGTGGCGCTCGACACCCAGCTGAACCAGATCAGCCACACCGACCTGCTGGCGCTCTGGCCGGTCTTCCTGGTGCCGAAGACGCGGGAGTGGCTGTCGGAGAACGTGCAGACAGGCCTTCTGTTCAACGTCCATGCGGCGCTGCGGCTCGACCCGGCGCAGGACAAGGCGCCGGTCCTGTCGCTGGGCTATGATTTCTCCAACGCCGATGTTCGCTTCATCAAGACGCTGCCGCCGATCCGGTCCGGCCGGGGCTATGCCACGATCGAGGGCAAGACCTATACGATGGTGGTCGACAAGGGCCATATCGACGCGCCGCAGGGCGGATCGGTGGATGTTGCGGGATCGGTCTTTGCGGTGCCCGACATCGATGTGAAGCCGCCGCCGGCGGTGGTCACGCTGAAGACCCATTCCTCGATCACGGCGGCGCTGTCGCTGCTGGACCAGCCGCCGTTCCGGTTCCTGACCAAGGCCGGCCAGCCGGTGGATCTGGCCGACGGGACCGCGGATCTCAACGCCACGATCAAGCTGCCGCTGGCCGATCAGATCAAGCTGCCGGATGTCACCTACAACGTGACCGGAACGCTTTCGGATGTGAGGAGCGCCAAGATCGTCCAGGGCCGAGTGCTGACCGCGCCGAGCCTTGCCGTCAGCGTCGACAACGACCGCATCCAGATCTCCGGCAAGGGCAAGATGGGCGTGCTGCCGGTCGATGTGACCTGGAGCCAGGGCCTTGCCCCCGGCGAAGGCAAGACCAGCCATCTGAGCGGCACGGTGGAGATGTCGCAGGCCTTCGTGGACGAGTTCCACATCGGCCTGCCCAAGGGCGCGGTCACCGGCCATGGCGCGGGCCATATCGAGGCGGACCTGACCAAGGGCGGCGGCACGTTCAAGCTGACCTCCGACCTTGCCGGGGTCGGCCTCGCCCTGCCGGAGCTGGGCTGGGCCAAGCCCGAGGGTGCCAAGGGGACGCTGGTGGTGGCCGGCCGACTGGGCAAGCCGGTCTCGATCGACAAGCTGGAGCTCAGGGGCGCGGGGCTCGATGCGACGGGCCGGGTGGTGCTGAACCACAACGGGACGCTCAACGCGGTGCGGCTGGCACGGGTGCGGCTGGGCGGATGGCTTGACGGGCCGGTGGACCTGATCGGCCGGGGCAAGGCCGGGGTCGCGGTGACGATGAAGGGCGGCACGATCGACCTGCGCCACGCCACCTTCCGAAGGAGCGCCACGCGCGGGCTGGCGGTGCCGATCACGCTGTCGCTCGACAAGCTGATCGTGTCGCAGGGGATCGTGCTGACAGGGTTCAAGGGCGATTTCACCACGCTCGGCGGCTTCAACGGCACATTCGGCGCCCAGGTCAACGGCAAGGCGCAGGTGCAGGGCACGGTGGTCCCCTCTGCCGACGGCACCGCGGTGCGCATCCGCGCCGCGGACGCGGGGGCGACGATCGGGGCGGCGGGGGTCTTCGACAAGGGCCGGGGCGGGACGCTGGACCTGACGCTGATCCCGCGCAAGGAACCGGGGCAGTACAACGGCCATCTCGACATCCAGAACATCAAGGTGGTGAAGGCGCCCGGGCTGGCCGACCTTCTGGAGGCGATCTCCATTGTCGGGCTGCTCGACCAGCTCAACGGGCCGGGCATCGGCTTTTCCCAGGTGAAGGCCGACTTCCGCTTGACGCCGGATGCGATCGACGTGACGAAGGGCTCCGCCATCGGGCCCTCCATGGGGATCTCGGCGGCGGGGCTCTTCGATCTGAAGACGGATGTGTTCAACATGCAGGGCGTGATCTCGCCGATCTATTTCCTGAATGGGATCGGGTCGATCCTGACCGGGGCGGGCGAGGGGCTCTTCGGGTTCAACTACCGCCTGCGCGGGACCTCGGCCAATCCGAAGGTCTCGGTCAATCCGCTGTCGATCCTGACGCCCTGGATGTTCCGCAACCTGTTCCGCGGTCCGCCGCCGAGCCTGGACAAGAAATGAAGCTGGACGATTTCGATTTCGAACTGCCAGAGGCGCTGATCGCCACCCGGCCGGCGCGGCCGCGCAGTTCCGCGCGGATGCTGGTGGCGGAGGGCGACGACATCCACGATCTGCACGTGCGCGACCTGGCCGGGCTGCTGGGGCCGGACGACCTGATGGTGCTGAACAACACCAAGGTGATCCCGGCGCGGCTGAGCGGGTATCGCGACCGGGTGACCGGGCAGGGGGTGAGCCGCGCCGGGATCGAGGTGACGCTGCTGGAGCCGCAGGCAGACGGCTGCTGGAGCGCGCTTGCCAAGCCGATGCGCAAGCTTGCCGAGGGCGAGGTGGTGGTTTTCTCCGATGCGCTCTCTGCCGAGGTGAAGGGGCGGGACGAGACGGCGATCCGGCTCGACTTCAACCTGAAGGGCGAGGATTTCGACCGCGCGCTGGCCGAGGCGGGCGCGATGCCGCTGCCGCCCTATATCGCGGCCAAGCGGCCGGCCGACCGGCAGGACAACGAGGATTACCAGACCGTCTTCGCCCGGCGCGCCGGCGCGGTGGCGGCGCCGACGGCGAGCCTGCATTTCGACGACGCGCTTCTGGCCGCGCTGAAGGCGCGGGGCGTGAAATTCGCCGAGGTGACGCTGCATGTGGGCGCGGGCACCTTCCTGCCGGTGAAGGTGGAGGATGTGACCACCCACAAGATGCACGCCGAATGGGGCGAGGTGACCGAAGAGGCTGCCGCGGCCGTCAACGCCCATCGCGCGGCGGGCGGGCGGGTGATTGCCGTCGGCACCACGGCGCTTCGGCTGATCGAGAGCGCCGCCGATCTTGGCGGCACGCTGCATCCCTGGCGGGGAACGACCGAAATCTTCATCTATCCCGGCTATCGCTTCCGCATGGCCGATGCGCTGATGACGAATTTCCACCTGCCGAAATCCACGCTGATGATGCTGGTTTCGGCGCTGATGGGGCAGGAGAGGATCCGCCGGATCTACGACCATGCGGTGGCCGAAGGGTACCGCTTCTTCTCTTACGGCGACGCCTCGTTGCTTCTGCCCTGAAAGTAAGGGCGCTTCCCGACAGGGTTGTGTCGGTCTCGCCTTAGCGTGGCGGGGCCGGGGCGCCTATCGGAGGGGCCAAGACAAGGCGATAAGATCCTATGCTGACCGTTCTGCGCAATTCCTGGGCCCTGCTTCTCGGCATCATGCTTCTGATGCTGGGCAACGGCATGCAGGGCACGCTCCTTGGCATCCGCGGCGGGATCGAGGGGATCTCGACCCTGCACATGTCGGTCGTCATGTCTTCCTATTTCCTCGGCTTCCTCTTCGGCAGCCGGATGACGCCGGAGATGCTGCGCAGGGTCGGCCATGTGCGGGTCTTCGCGGCGCTGGGATCGCTGATCTCGGCGGTGCTGATCATGTATGCCGTGGCGCCCGACTGGATCGCCTGGTCCGTCGAGCGCGTGGTGATCGGCTTCTCCTTCTCGGGGGTCTACATCACCGCCGAGAGCTGGCTCAACAACGCCTCGACCAACGAGAACCGGGGCAAGGCGCTGTCGCTCTACATCATCGTGCAGATGATCGGGATCATCGCGGCGCAGACGCTGCTGAACTTCGCCGACCCGGCGGGCTACATCCTCTTCGTGATCCCCTCGGTGCTGGTCTCGGTCGCCTTCACGCCGATCCTTCTGTCGATCTCCGCCGCGCCGGCCTTCGAGAAGACAGAAGCGCTGAGCTTCCGCAAGCTCTACAAGACCTCACCCCTGGGCATCGTGGCGATGTTCCTGCTGGGCGGCGTCTTCTCGGCGCAGTTCGGCATGGCCTCGGTCTGGGGCACGGCGGTGGGGCTGAGCGTGCGCCAGCTGTCGATCTTCGTGGCGATGATCTACGTCGGCGGGCTGGTGTTCCAATATCCGATCGGCTGGCTTTCGGACCGGATGGACCGGCGGTTGCTGATCCTGGCCCTGGCGGTGATCGGCGCGGTTGTGACGGCCACGGCGGTGATCTTCGCGCCGGGCTTCTGGGTGCTGACGGGCATCGCGGCGCTGATGGGGGGGACCTCCAACCCGCTTTACTCGCTGCTGGTGGCCTATGTGAACGACTACCTTGAAGGGCCGGACATGGCCGCGGCCTCGGCCGGGCTGATCTTCGTCAACGGGCTGGGCGCGATCACGGGGCCGATGATCACCGGCTGGGTGATGGCGGGGGTCGGGCCCTCGGGGTTCTTTCTCTTCATGTCGATCCTCTTCGTGGCGATGGCGCTTTATGCCGGCTGGCGGATGACGCGGCGCCCGCACGCGGTGGTGGAGCAGCCGGGCAGCTTCACGCCGCTGTCGCCGGCGGCCTCGGCGCTCGCCGTGGGCGTGGCGGTGGAGGCGGCGCAGGAGGCGGCCGAGGGCGCGGCCGATGCGCCGGCGGAGGATGCGGCGCTGGGCTGAGCGCGTTGCGCCCCGTCGGGGAACCTGTCAGGTTCGGGCGGCAGCAATGCGGAGGCCGCGATGTCCGATCCCGAAGAGATTCTCGCCTTTTGGCTGGATGAGCTGGGGCCCGAGCGCTGGTACGCAGGGGGCAAGGCTCTGGATGCCGAGATCCGGGAGCGCTTCGAGGAGACGTGGCGCGCGGCGGCGGCCGGCAGGCTTGAGAGCTGGCTGAGCGGGCCGCGGTCGGCGTTGGCCTACCTGATCCTGACCGACCAGTTCCCCCGCAACATGTTCCGCGGCGAGTCCGATGCCTTCGCGACCGACGCACGGGCGCGGGCGGCGGCGGCGAAGGCGCTGGAGGAGGGCTGGGACCTGGAGGTGGCGGAGCCGGCGCGGCAGTTCTTCTACATGCCCTTCATGCATTCCGAGGATCTCTCTCACCAGGACCGCTGCGTCGGCCTGATGGCGGAGCGGATGCCGGAGACGGGCGATCACAACCACCTGCACGCCCGCGCCCATCGCGAGGTCATCCGCCGCTTCGGCCGCTTCCCGCACCGCAATGGTGCGCTCGACCGGGATACGACGGAGGAAGAGGCGTCGTTTCTGGACGACGGGGGCTACGGCGCGATCGTGAAGCATTTGGGCGGCTGAGCATCTGATGCCGCGGCGCCGGCCGTGGTAGCACTCCCGGCAGGGCAAGGAGGGGCAATGAGCACTCACGAGGGCGGCTGTCTGTGCGGCGCGATCCGGTACGAGACCCGGGGCGAGCCTGTTCGCGTCACCATCTGCCACTGCCGGTTCTGCCAGCGGGCAACCGGGGGCGGACCGATGACGAACGCCAATTTCGAGCTGTCCGCGCTGACGGTGACGCGGGGGGAGCCCAAGGTGTACGACCACCGTTCGGAAGGCAGTGGCAAGCTGGTCCACATCCATTTCTGCCCCGACTGCGGCACCAAGCTCTACATGACCTTCGAGCGCTTCCCGGGCTTTGCGGGTCTCTATGCCGGCACTTTCGATGATCCGTCCTGGATCCGGCTGGATCCGGCGAGCTCCAAGCAGATCTATCTCGACGTGGCCCGGCCGGATTCGGCGATCCTGCCGGGCATCAACGCCTTCGGGGAACATGCGGCGGCAGCCGACGGCACGCCCTCCGCGCCGCATGTCTTCGACCGGGCGCGGATCGTCGGCGAGGCCTGGCCACCGGGGGCGGACTAGCCATGCATTCAGCGAAGGGCCCTGCGGCGCAGGCTTCATTGCTCGTCAAGGGGAACTAGTTTAAAGGTCAACTACTTTTTCCGAAGGGGAGGATGCGATGCCGGCGAAGGCTTTCGACATGATCGTGATCGGGGCGGGCCCCGGTGGCTACGTCTGCGCCATCCGTGGCGCCCAGCTTGGGCTGAACGTCGCCGTGGTGGAACGCGAGCATCTGGGCGGCATCTGCCTCAACTGGGGCTGCATCCCGACGAAGGCCCTGCTGCGGTCGGCCGAAGTGTTCCACCTGATGGAGCGGGCCAAGGACTTTGGCCTGAAGGCGGAGAACATCGGCTACGACATCGACGCGGTGGTGAAACGTTCGCGCGGCGTGGCCAAGCAGCTTTCGGGCGGGGTCGGGCATCTGCTGAAGAAGAACAAGGTCACGGTGGTGATGGGCGAGGCGACGCTGACCTCGCCGACCGCGGTGACGGTGAAAACCGAGAAGGGCACCGAGGAGCTGACCGCCAAATCCGTGGTGCTGGCGACCGGGGCGCGGGCCCGCGACCTGCCGGGGCTCGAGGCCGACGGCAAGCGTGTCTGGTCCTACAAGCACGCGCTGCAGCCGCCGCATATGCCCAAGAAGCTGCTTGTGATCGGATCGGGCGCGATCGGCATCGAATTCGCGAGCTTCTTCAACACGCTGGGCGCCGAGACGACGGTGGTCGAGGTGATGGACCGGATCCTGCCGGTGGAGGATGCCGAAATCTCCGCCTTCGCCAAGAAGCAGTTCGTCAAGCAGGGGATGACGATCCTCGAGAAGGCGACCGTCAAGAAGCTCGACCGCGCGGCCGACAAGGTGACGGCCCATATCGAGACCGGCGGCAAGACCGAGACCAAGGAATTCGACACGGTGATCTCTGCCGTGGGGATCGTCGGCAATGTCGAGGGGCTGGGGCTGGAAAAGGTCGGCGTGAAGGTCGACCGCACTCATGTCGTGGTGGACGAGTACTGCCGGACCGGCGTGCCCGGCCTCTATGCCATCGGCGATATCGCGGGCGCGCCCTGGCTGGCGCACAAGGCCAGCCACGAGGGCGTCATGGTGGCCGAGCTGGTCGCAGGCGGTCATCCGCATGCCGTTCGCCCGGGCTCCATCGCCGGCTGCACCTATTGCTATCCGCAGGTCGCCTCTGTCGGGCTGACCGAGGCGAAGGCAAAGGAGGCGGGCTACGAGATCAACGTCGGCCGCTTCCCCTTCATCGGCAACGGCAAGGCGATCGCGCTGGGCGAGCCGGAGGGGATGGTAAAGACCGTCTTCGACGCCAAGACGGGCGAGCTGCTGGGCGCTCACATGGTCGGCGCGGAAGTGACCGAGCTGATCCAGGGCTATATCGTCGGCCGCACGCTGGAGACGACGGAAGCCGAGCTGATGGAGACCGTCTTCCCGCATCCGACGCTTTCGGAGATGATGCACGAGGCCGTGCTGGACGCCTACGGCCGCGCCATCCATTTCTGACGCCAGACCCAGACCCAAACCCAGACCCGAGCAGGGGACCATGCCGGCCGAACCCGCCCAGAGGCGCCTTCTGCCGGCGCTGCAAATCCTCGCGATCTGGGCCGCCGGCCTGGGTGCCGCCGCGCAGTTCGGCAAGATCAGCCTGGCCTATGGCCGCTTCGCGGCGGCCTATCCGGGGCAGGGGCCGGTGGCGATGGGCTTCATGGTCTCGATCGTCGGCCTCGTCGGGCTGGCGCTTGGCACCACCGCGGGGCTGCTGGTCGAGCGCGCGGGGCTTCGACGCACGCTGATCGCCGGGCTGCTTCTGGGCGCGGTGCTGTCGGCGCTGGAGGCGTTCCTTCCGCCCTATCCGGTGATGATGGCGCTGCGCGCGGCCGAAGGGCTTTCGCAGCTCGCCATCGTCGTCGCCGGGCCGGTGCTGATCGCGCAGATCGCGCCGCTTCGCTGGCAGGGGCTGGCGATGTCGCTGTGGGCGACCTTCTTCGGGGTCTCCTTCGCGCTGACAGCGCTGGTGGTGCCGGGGATCCTCGCGCTGGGTGGGCTACAGGCGCTGCTGTTGGCGCATGCCGGCTGGCTGACGTTTTTCGCGATGCTCCTTTGGCCGATGCTGCCCGCTGATGCCCGCGGCGGACGGGCGTTGCGGCTGGTGGAACTGCCGGGGCTGCATGCGGCGATCTACCGTTCGCCCTCGGTCGCGGCACCCGCGGCGGGTTTCGTCTTCTACACAGTGACTTACGTGGCGCTTCTTACCCTGCTGCCGCCGCTGGCCGGGGCCGGGCGGGAGGCGGTGGCCTTCGCCCTGCCGCTGGTCAGCATCATCGCCTCGCTGAGCCTGGGCGTCTGGCTGATCCGGCGGGTGGGGGCGGTCCGCGTGGTGCAGGGGGGCTTTGCGCTTGGCCTTCTCGCGGTGCTGGCGATGCGGGTGTTCTGGGGCGAACCGGGGGTCGCCTTCGGCGCGATCCTCGTTCTTGGCGCGGCGCTGGGCCTGGTTCAGGGGGCGAGCTTCGCGGCGATCCCCGAGCTGAACGCCGCGCCCGAGGACCGGGCACGGGCCGCCGGGGCGGTGGCGCAGCTGGGCAATCTGGGCACGGCGAGCGGCACGCCGATCCTTGCCGCGCTGATCGCCGGGCTGGGGATCAACGGCGCGGTGGTCTTCGTCGCGCCGCTCTGCGTGGCCGGGATCGCCATGCACGCCTGGATGGCGGCGCGGCGGCGCCGGAGCGCGGTCTAGACCGGGTTCACCAACCCACCGCCGGCGCGCCAGTCGCCCAGGCCGCCGATGTTGTAGACCTCGGTATAGCCCATCGCGAGCATCTGCTTCGCCGCCGCCTGCGAGCGCCCGCCCGAGGCGCAGTAGAGCGCCACCGGCTTCTCGACCGAGAGGCGCTTGTCACGTTCGTCGCTTTGCGGGTCTGCCTTGGTGCGAAGCAGCATCATCGGGATGTGCAGCGCGTCCTTGGCCTTGCCAGTGGCGCGCAGCTCGCCGATGTCGCGCACGTCGATCACCAGCAGCTCTCCCTTCCGGGCGCGGGCCACGGCCTCTGCCGGATCGATCTTCTGAACGGCGGGGCCGGAGGATTTGAAGAAGCCGAACATGGGGCATGCCTTTCGCAGCGGGGTCGGGGTGCGCGGAAGGTGGCGTGCCGGGAGGGGAGGATCAAGGGGGGCAGGACCGCCGCGGGTAAATTTATATTCACAATGTGGAATGTGTGATCGGTGCGACACGGCGCGGGCAGGGCGGGACCGGCGGGTGAGCGGAAAATACGCGAAGCGGTGCTTTGTTCACCTTAAGTTCACGTTTTTCGATTGGAGACTCATCCGGCATCGCCTATGTCTTGCCGGATGGAACCCGGGGGTCCGGCATGGCCGAGCAGAAGTTCATCGAGGTCCGCGGCGCGCGCGAGCACAACCTCAAGCACATCGACGTGGACATTCCGCGCGACCAGCTGGTGGTGCTGACGGGGCTTTCGGGCTCCGGCAAGTCCTCGCTCGCCTTCGACACGATCTATGCCGAGGGACAGCGCCGCTATGTCGAGAGCCTGTCGGCCTATGCGCGCCAGTTCCTCAACATGATGCAGAAGCCGGAGGTGGACCATATCTCCGGCCTGTCGCCGGCGATCTCGATCGAGCAGAAAACCACCTCGAAGAACCCGCGGTCCACGGTCGGCACGGTGACCGAGATCTACGACTACATGCGGCTTCTCTTCGCCCGCGTCGGCACGCCCTTCAGCCCCGCCACCGGCCTGCCGATCGAGGCGCAGCAGGTGCAGGACATGGTCGACCGGATCATGGGCATGGAAGAGGGCACGCGCGCCTATCTGCTCGCCCCGATCGTGCGCGACCGGAAGGGGGAATACCGCAAGGAATTCCTGGAATTGCGCAAGGAAGGCTTCCAGCGCGTGAAGGTGGACGGGCAATTCTACGAGCTGGACGAGCCGCCGACGCTGGACAAGAAGTTCCGCCATGACATCGACGTGGTGGTGGACCGGATCGTGGTGCGCGAGGGGATCGAGACGCGGCTGGCCGACAGCTTGCGTACCGCGCTCGACCATGCCGACGGGATTGCGGTGCTGGAGACGGCGCCCGGCCCGGCCGAGGACGGCAGCCAGCCCGAGCCGGAGCGGATCACGTTTTCGGAGAAATTCGCCTGCCCGGTCTCCGGTTTCACCATCCCGGAGATAGAGCCGCGGCTATTCTCCTTCAACGCGCCCTTCGGGGCCTGCCCGGCCTGCGACGGCCTGGGCGTCGAGTTGTTCTTCGACGAACGCCTCGTGGTGCCGGACGCGGCGCTGAGCCTCGGCAAGGGGGCGATCGCGCCCTGGCGGAAGGGCAAGAGCCCCTATTTCACCCAGACCATCGACTCGCTTGCGCGCCATTACGGCTTCGACAAGCGCGCGGCCTGGAAGGATCTGCCGGAGAAGGTGCAGCAGGTCTTCCTCTACGGCTCGGGCGAGGAAGAGATCGAGTTCCGCTACGACGAGGGCGGGCGGGTCTACCAGGTCTCGCGCGTGTTCGAGGGCGTCGTGCCGAACATGGAGCGGCGATACCGCGAGACGGATTCCGCCTGGGTCCGCGAGGAGTTCGAACGCTACCAGAACACGCGGCCCTGCGGCACCTGCCACGGCTACCGGCTGAAGGCCGAGGCGCTGGCGGTCAAGATCGGCGGGCTCCATGTCGGCCAGGTCGTCGAGATGTCGATCAAGGAGGCCTATGCCTGGGTCGAGACGGTCCCGGCCGCGCTTACCAAGCAGAAGAACGAGATCGCGCGGGCGATCCTGAAGGAGATCCGCGAGCGGCTGGGGTTCCTCAACAACGTCGGGCTGGAATACCTGACGATGAGCCGGAATGCCGGCACGCTTTCGGGCGGGGAAAGCCAGCGGATCCGGCTGGCGAGCCAGATCGGTTCGGGGCTGACGGGGGTGCTTTACGTGCTCGACGAGCCCTCGATCGGGCTGCACCAGCGCGACAACGATCGGCTTCTGACCACGCTGAAGAACCTGCGCGACCAGGGCAACACGGTGCTGGTGGTGGAGCATGACGAGGATGCGATCCGCACCGCGGATTATGTCTTCGACATCGGACCGGGGGCCGGGGTGCATGGCGGCAAGGTCGTCAGCCACGGCACGCCGGAGGAGATCGCCGCCGACCCGGCGAGCCTGACGGGCCAGTACCTGTCCGGCGCGCGGGAGATCGCGGTGCCTGCGGAGCGGCGCAAGGGCAATGGCAGGAAGCTGACCGTGGTCAAGGCAACCGGCAACAATCTCAAGGAGATGACGGCCGAAGTTCCGCTTGGCAAGTTCGTCTGCGTCTCCGGCGTCTCGGGTGGCGGCAAGTCGACGCTGATCATCGAGACGCTCTACAAGAACGCCGCGATCCGGCTGAACGGCGCGCATGAGACGCCGGCGCCCTGCGAGACGATCAAGGGGTTCGAGCATCTCGACAAGGTCATCGACATCGACCAGCGCCCGATCGGGCGGACGCCGCGATCAAACCCGGCGACCTATACCGGCGCCTTCGGGCCGATCCGCGATTGGTTCGCGGGCCTGCCGGAAGCCAAGGCGCGGGGTTACAAGCCGGGCCGGTTCAGCTTCAACGTGAAGGGCGGGCGCTGCGAGGCCTGCCAGGGTGACGGCGTCATCAAGATCGAGATGCATTTCCTGCCGGATGTCTACGTCACCTGCGAGACCTGCAAGGGCCACCGCTACAACCGCGAGACTCTGGAGATCAAGTTCAAGGGCAAGTCGATCGCCGACGTGCTGGACATGACCGTGGAGGACGCGCAGGCGTTCTTCCAGGCCGTGCCCTCGATCCGCGAGAAGATGGACGCGCTGGTGCAGGTGGGCCTTGGCTATATCAAGGTCGGCCAGCAGGCGACGACGCTCTCGGGCGGCGAGGCGCAGCGGGTGAAGCTGTCGAAGGAGCTGGCCCGGCGGGCGACGGGGCGGACGCTATATATCCTCGACGAGCCGACCACGGGGCTGCATTTCGAGGATGTCCGCAAGCTTCTGGAAGTGCTGCATGAATTGGTGGCGCAGGGAAATACGGTGCTGGTGATCGAGCATAACCTCGACGTCATCAAGACCGCCGACTGGATCATCGACATCGGCCCGGAGGGGGGCGATGGCGGCGGCAGGATTGTCGCCACCGGCACGCCGGAAGAGGTGGCGGAGGTCGAGGAAAGCCATACCGGGCGCTACCTGAAACCGATGCTTTCGCCCAAGCGCGCGGCGGCGGAATAAGCCGGCGCGCGGGGCATCGAGCCCCGCGTGCCGGCGCTGACGCGGCCCCCGGGGCGGGGCGGTTAAATCGCCGCAGGCGGATTGAATCCGCCCCGGGAATGGGAGAGGTTTTCCGGGCAATCCAGGGGGCCAGGGGGCTCGATCCGTGCTCGATATCCTCACCGTGACGCTCAATCCGACGATCGACCTGACGACCTCGGTCGCGGCCGTGGTGGCCGGGCCGAAGCTGCGCTGCGCCGTGCCCGAGATCGACCCGGGCGGCGGCGGGACCAATGTCTCGCGCGCGATCGGGTTCCTGGGCGGGACCAGCCGGGCCATGGTCGCGGTCGGGGGCGGGACCGGGGAGAGGCTTCTTACCCTCTTGAATACGCAGGGAATTGCGACCGTTGCGCTGCCCGCGCCGGGGGAGACGCGGCAGAGCCTCGCGGTGGCCGACCGCAGCACCGGCGAGCAGTTCCGCTTCGTGCTGCCAGGGCCGGAATGGCGGCCGGCCGATGTTGCCCAGGCGCTGGCCTCGATCGCCGGGGCGGCGGGGACCGGGGGCGGGCTGGTCGTGCTTTCGGGCAGCCAGCCGCCGGGCGTGCCCGAGGACTTTCCGGCCCGGCTTGCGGCGCGGCTGCAGGGGCGGGCGCGGCTGATCGTCGACACCTCCGGCGCGCCGCTGCGGGCGCTGGCGCGCGGCGGCGGCGCGGCGCCCTGGTGCCTGAGGATGGACGATGAGGAAGCCGCGGACCTTGCCGGCTATCCGCTTGATACCGTTGCCGAAAGCGCCGCCTACGCCGAGGAGCTGGTAACCCGCGGCGTGGCCGAGGTGGTGATCCTCGCGCGCGGCGCCGACGGGGCGGTTCTGGCCTCGGCCGGGGGGCGGATCCATGCCCGCTCGGCCAAGGTCGAGGTGGTCAGCAAGGTCGGCGCCGGGGACAGTTTCGTCGGGGCCTTCACGCTGGCGGTGGCACGCGGCGAGGGGCTGGAAATGGCGCTTCGCATGGGCAATGCGGCGGCGGCGGCGGCGGTGATGACGGAGGCCACGCGGCTCTGCCGGGCAGAGGACGTGGCGCGGCTTCTGCCGGAGTGCCCGGCCCAGGCGGTCTGAGGCGGTGCGCGGTGCCGGAGGCGGCCGGCGCGCAGATCTGAAGGTCGTCCGGCAAGTGCTAGGAAAGGAAGGAAAAAGCGGATACCGCAAAAGCACCGCTTTGTCACCGTATCCGACCGCGTTCCGGGCCGCGTTTCGAATTGCGGATCCGCCCGCGCGCGGTCCGATATGTGGGACCCGTGCCACAGATCTGTCCGACAATCGGGAAATGCGCCTTGCGGCAGGGCGGTTGCATGCCTACCTCCCCCTTGGGCGCTTCCGCAGGGAGCAAGAGCCGTCGCAGCGGCGATGGCCCTGACCTCAGGGGATGCAGCAGGGGATGATGTGACGTCGACCTTCGGATACCTCAAAGGCGCGCTGGCCGTGACCGTCCTGGGGCTCATCGCCTCGTTCTGGATCGGGTATGCGTCCGAGGGTCATCTGGACGACGGGCTGAGCTTCCTGGTGGTCGGCATCGCGCTGGCGGTGCTGGAGATTTCGCTTTCCTTCGACAATGCGATCGTGAATGCCAATGTGCTGACCGGGATGGCCCCGATCTGGCGCAAGCGGTTCCTGACGTGGGGCATCCTGATCGCCGTCTTCGGGATGCGGCTGATCCTGCCGCTGGCCATCGTCGCGGTGGCGGCGGGGATCGGGCCGCTGACGGCGCTGCACATGGCGATCTTCGCGCCGGACCATTACGCGGATGTGCTGAGGGGCGCGCATCTTCAGATCGCGGCCTTCGGCGGCAGCTTCCTGATGATGGTGGCGCTGCATTATTTCATCGACGAGCAAAAAGAGGTCGACTGGTTCGCCCGGCTGGAGTGCCGGCTGCGCGCCTGCGCCGCGCTTCAGGGGCTGGAGGTGGCCTTCGTGCTGATCGTCATCCTCGGCTTCGCCTCGATGCTGCCGAGCGACCGGGTGGACGGCTACATGATGGGCTCCATCGCGGGGCTGGCCTGCTACACGGTCGTCCGCCAGATCGGGAAGGCACTGGACGGGCCGAAGGGCGCGCAGCGGATGGCGGCGATGGGCGGGCTCGGGGCGTTCCTTTACCTCGAGGTGCTGGATGCGAGCTTTTCCTTCGACGGAGTTGTGGGCGCCTTCGCGATGACGCATGACCTGTTCCTGATCGCCATCGGGCTGGGGATCGGGGCGATGTATGTGCGGTCGATGACGGTGATGCTGGTGGAGAAGGGCGCGCTGTCGCAGTTCCGGTATCTGGAGCACGGGGCCTTCTATTCGATCCTCGTCCTGTCGGTGATCCTGTTCGTGGAGACGCAGATCGACGTGTCGGAGATGGCGACGGGCGGGGTCGGCGTGCTGCTGATCGCGGCGGCGCTCTGGTCCTCGGTTCGGCACAACCGGCGCGAAGAGGACCGGCACAGGCGGCGCGGGCGCGAGCGGGCGTGCGAGGCCGGGGCCGCCGATCAGTCCAACGGATCCTGAGGCCCGGACCCGGGGCGCACGGCGCCGCCGGGACAGTGGCCATCCGCGGAGGGGCGACGGTCATCCTTTGCAAAGGCTAAGGTTCCGCGCGGGACCTGGGGGCGCAGTCCCTGCGCACCCGTCGGGTCGTCAGATCTCCAGCCCGCCAACGGCGAGGCAGTGCTGGACGCCGCCCTCGATATGCCCGGTCAGGATCGCGCGGGCCCGGGTGGCGTCGCGAGCGAGCGCGGCCTCCTTCAGCGCCTGATGCTCGCCGGCGGCGATCTCTCCGCGATGGGTGAGGCAGAGCATCTGGTAACGCAGGTACTTGTCGAAGACCGAGCTGTGGACCGCGACCAGCTCCGGCGAGCCGCAGGCCGCGATCAGGGCGCGGTGGAATTCCCAGTCGTAGCGCTTCCATTCTTCCTTGATGGTGTCATCGCCGGTGGCCATACGCGCCTCCATCTGCGCGAGTTTGTGATGCGCGGCGACGACGCCGGCCTCCCAGTCGATGCCGCCGGCGGCGAAGGACAGTTCCAGCGCATGGCATTCGAGCAGCGCCCGCAGCGTCGCGATTTCGCGCAGGTTCGCGGCGGAGATCGGGGCGACCTCGAATCCCCTCTGGCCCTCGGCGAGCACGAACCCCTCAGAGGCGAGGCGGCTGAGCGTCTCGCGCAGGGTGGAGACGGAAACCCCGTAGCGGCCGCGCAGCCCCTCCAGCTTCAGCCGCTCGCCGGGACCCAAACGCCCGAAGATGATGTCGCGGCGGAGCCGGTCGTGGATTTCGCCCGAAAGGTTCGCGCTCGCGTCGATGAGATTCATGACAATCTCATTCCTTTTTGATTTCATCATATGATAGTCTCGGGATCATAGCCGAGCCCGGCAGCCTTGGCGAGCGCCGATCCGTCGCAGCGCCGGGCCTCGCGGCTGAAAAACGATCCTGGGAGCCCCGATGAAGACCTCCATAGCCACCGTGTCGCTTTCGGGCGATCTGAGCGACAAACTGCAGGCAATCGCCGCCGCGGGCTTCGACGGGATCGAGATCTTCGAGACCGATTTCGTGGCCTTCGACGCCTCTCCGCGCGAGGTCGGCGCGATGGTGCGGGATCATGGGCTGGAGATTTCGCTGTTCCAGCCGTTCCGGGATTTCGAGGGGATGCCGGGCGAGGCGCGGGCGCGGGCCTTCGAGCGGGCGGAGCGGAAGTTCGACCTGATGGGAGAGCTGGGGGCGAACCTGGTGCTGGTCTGCTCCAATGTCTCTCCGGAGGCGCTGGGGGGCATCGACCGTGCGGCCGCGGATTTCCGGGAGCTGGGCGAGCGCGCCGCGGCGCGCGGCATCCGCGTGGGCTACGAGGCGCTGGCCTGGGGGCGGCACGTCAACGACCACCGCGACGCCTGGGAGGTGGTGCGGCGGGCGGATCACGCCAATGTCGGGCTGATCCTCGACAGTTTCCACACGCTGGCGCGCAAGATCGACCCGGAGACGATCCGGCGCATCCCGGCTGACCGGATCTTCTTCGTCCAGCTTGCCGACGCGCCGCGGATCGACATGGACCTGCTCTACTGGTCGCGGCATTTCCGGAACATGCCGGGGCAGGGCGATCTGGACGTCACCGGCTTCATGCGGGCGGTGGCGGCGACGGGCTATGACGGGACGCTGAGCCTGGAGATCTTCAACGACCAGTTCCGCGGCGCCTCGACCCGCTCGATCGCGGTGGATGGGCGACGCTCGCTGATCGCGCTGGCTGACCGGGTACGGCGGGAGGAGCCGGCCTCGGCTTTGAGCCTGCCCGAAATGCCCGACCGGGTGCCGGTCCAGGGCGTGGAATTCGTCGAGTTCGCCACGGAGGCGGCGGAGGCGGAGGGGCTGGCGCGGATGCTCAGCGGCTTGGGGTTCCGGCGCTCGGGGCGGCATGTGTCGAAGTCGGTGGAGCTTTGGACCCAGGGCGCGATCCACCTGGTGGTGAATACCGAGACGGAGGGGTTCGCGCATGCCTCCTACGTGCTGCACGGTACCAATGTCTGCGACATGGGGCTGCGCGTGGAGGATGCGGGCGCCGTGCTGGAGCGGGCGCGAGCGCTTGGCGCGGACATGTTCGAACAGCCGCTTGCGCCGGGGCAACTTGCCATTCCGGCGATCCGGGGGCTGTCTGGGTCGGTGCTGCATTTCATCGATGAGCGCAGCGACCTTTCCCGGGTCTGGGAGATCGAGTTCGAGCGCGAGGCGGGGGAAGACCGCGGCGTGGGCCTGGTCGAGATCGACCATGTGGCGCAGTCGATGCGCTACGAGGAGATGCTGACCTGGCTTCTGTTCTACACCACGATCTTCGAGACGGCGAAGACGCCGATGGTGGATGTGGTCGACCCGGCGGGCCTTGTCCGCAGCCAGGCGATCGAGAGCCCGGACGGCGCCTTCCGGGTGACGCTGAACGGGGCGGAGAACGCCCGCACCCTTGCCGGGCATTTCCTGGCGGAAAGTTTCGGCTCGTCGGTGCAGCACATCGCGTTCCGCACCGACGACATCTTCGCCACGGCCGAGGCGCTGGCGGCGAACGGGTTCGAGACGCTGGAGATCTCGCCCAATTACTACGCCGATCTGGGGGCGCGGCTGGGGCTCGCGCCGGAGCTGGTAGCGCGGTTGAAGGCGGCGCATATCCTTTATGACCGCGACGAGGCGGGGGAATATTTCCAGCTTTACAGCCGGACCTGGGGCGAGGGGTTCTTCTTCGAGATCCTGGAGCGGCGCGGCGGCTACAAGGGCTATGGCGCGGTCAACGCGCCGTTCCGGATTGCGGCGCAGAAGCGCGGGATGCGGCCGGCGGGGATGCCGAAGGTCTGAGACAGTCTATTCAGGTAGTGGCAGCGGCCCAGCCAAGAGTGAGGAGGGCTGCGACTGCCTGGGCGGGCGCGAATGCGCCTGCCGAGGGGCAGGCAGGCGCAGCCCGGCGCCGGGGCGCCGGGCGGGGCGTTCCACGAAGCTCAGCCAAGAGCCTTGTATTCGCTGGCGATCCGCCGGGCTTCGCGCAGCAGGATCGCGGCGTCGACGTCGACGGCGGTGAAGACGGTGCCGGCGTTCATGCACTCCTTCACGAAGGCCGCATCGAGCGTCAGAATCCCGGCGGGCTTGCCGGCCTTGTTGATCCGGGCGATGGCGTCGAGGATTGCGGCCTTGACCTTCGGATGGCTGCCGTCGCCGGCGTAGCCCATGGTGGTGGCAAGGTCCGCCGGCCCGATGAAGATGCCGTCGACCCCGTCCACCGACGCGATCTCGTCGATGCGGGAAAGCGTCGCCTCGGTCTCGCATTGCACGATCATGCAGATCTCGGAATTGGCCCGGGCGTGGTAGCTGTCGACCGTGCCGTAGCGCGTCGCGCGGGTGATGCCGGCGACGCCGCGGAAACCGGCGGGGGCGTAGCGGGCGGCGGCGACGGCGGCGCGGGCCTCCTCGGCCGTCTGGACGTAGGGGATGATCAACGATTGCGCGCCAGCGTCGAGCACGCGCTTGATCAGCACGGGATCGTTCGCGGCCGGGCGCACCACCGCCTGCACCGGGTGGGGGGCTGCGGCCTGGAGCTGCTCGAACACCGTCGTCGGGTCGCCGATCGAATGCTCGGTGTCGAAGAGGAGCCAGTCGTAGCCGCAGGTCGCGAGCGCCTCGGCGGTGAAGCCGGAGGGCAGAGTGACCCAGAGGCCGATCTGCTGGCGACCGGCGGCGATGGCGGCCTTGAAGGTGTTCTTGGGCAGTTCCATTCTTCTCTCCTTGGGGGCCCGCGGGCCCGGTTCTGGCCGGGTCAGGCCGGTATCTGCTGGGGCTCCGTCTGGGTATCGGGGGCGATCTCGGCGCCTCCTTCGGCGGCGGAGCGGCGGATGGCTTCGATGGCGGCGAGGGTTCTGAGCCCCTCGTGGCCGGGAACGAGCGGGGGTTCGCTGCCCGCGCTGGTGCGGGCGAACTGGCGGATCTGCAGGATCAGTGGGTCTTCGAGGCCATATGGCTCGATGGTGGCCGAGAGCGGGCCCATCCAGTCGCGGGCGCCGTTGTCGTGCCAGAGCTTCAGGCCCGGCAGTTCCAGCGACCCGAGCGTGCCACCGATGCGGTAGCAGGCCTCGGGCGTGGCGGGGTAGGCCGGGTTCTCTCGTGCCGTCATTTCCCAGCTCCAGGGGGCGACGGTGGTGTCGGAGGCGTTGACGGTGCCGAGGGCGCCGTTCGCGAACCTGAGGAGGATCACGGCCGTCTCCTCGACCGGGTTGCCGCGGATGGCGGAGGAGGTGAGGGCGCGGACGCTGGCGATCTCTCCACAGAGATACCGCAGCAGGTCGATGTCGTGGATCAGGTTCGTCAGGATCGGCCCGGCGCCGGGCTGACGGCGCCATTCGGTCTCGAAATAAGGATCGGGCTTGGCGGTCCAGAACATCGCCTCGACCGTGGTCAGGCGGCCGAGCGCGCCCGAGGCAATGCGGGCCCTCGCGGCGGCGATCAGGGGGTTGTGGCGGCGGTGGTGGCCGATGGCGAGGGGGACGCGCGCGGCCTCGGCCGCCTCGACCAGCGCGCGGGCGGCGGCGAGGTCGGTGGCGATGGGCTTTTCGACGAGGACCGGGATGCCGGCGGCGATGCAGGCGAGCCCGCCCTCGACATGAAGCGCGGAGGGGGTGGCGAGGATCACGCCGTCGGGGCGGGCGGCCAGCAGCGCCGCGAGGTCGGGATAGGCGGGGGCGCCGAGGCCGGCGGCCCAGTCGCGGGCGGCCTCGGACGGGTCGGTGACCGAGTGCAGCCGTGCGACGCCGGAGGCGGCGATGGCGGCGGCGTGCCGCCTGCCGATCGTCCCGGCGCCAACGACTGCGATGGCCGGTGTCATTCGGTCGTCACCAGCCGGGCGGCCCGGCGCAGGGCCAGCGCGTAGCCCTGGGTCCCGCAGCCCGCAATCACCCCGTCGGCGCGATGCGAGACGTAGGAGTGGTGGCGGAACGGTTCCCGCTTGTGGATGTTGGAGATGTGGACCTCCAGCACCGGGCCCTCGAAGGTGTTGAGCGCGTCGAGGATCGCGATGGAGGTGTGCGAGAAGGCGCCGGGGTTGATGATGATGCCGGCGGCGCTTTCGCGGCCCTCGTGGATCCAGTCGATGATCTCGTATTCGCGGTTCGACTGGTGACAGCGGACGGAGACGCCAAGCTCGCTCGCCAGCGCCTTCAGGTCGGCCTCGATGTCGTCCAGCGTCTCGCGGCCGTAGATCTCGGGCTGACGCTTGCCGAGGAGGTTCAGGTTGGGGCCGTTGAGGACCAGGATCGTGGGCTTCATGGATGTCTCCGATGCGGACGGGGCGTTCGGCGGCAGGATGCCGGAAGCGCGGGGCGGGTCAACCCGGTCATGCCGGGGCGGATCATGGCGCGGTCTCGGGCAGCAGGGGCGCCAGCGCGCGGGCCATGGCGGTTCCGAAGCGTTCGATATGGTCGGCGAGGAGCGCGCAGGCGGCGGGGTCGCGGGCGACGGCGGCCTCGGCGATGCGGGCGTGCTCTCCGGCCGGGGCGTGAGCGATGGCGGGGTCTGGCAGGAGCCGGACATAGCGGTTGTGGAGCGTCAGGAACCGGGTGCAGAGGGCGAAGAGCATCGGCATCCCGGCGCCCGAGACGAGGGCGGCGTGGAAGGCCTCATGCGCGGCCTCGCGCGGGGCGGCCGGCAGGGGCGGTGTACGCTCCAGCCGGTGGAGGCGGGCGAGGACGGCGGCCTCCCAGTCGAGATCGGCGCGCTGGAGGGCGAGGCCGAGGGCCTCCACCTCCAGCGCGCGGCGCAGGCGCGTGACCTCCTCCAGGTTGGCGCGGGAGACAGGGGCGATGCGGTAGCCGCGCTGCTCCTCCACCTCCACAAGGCCCTCGGCGGCGAGCCGCATCATCGCCTCGCGCACCGGGGCCAGCGAGACGTCGAGCCGCTCGCGCAGCCGGTCGAGGTTGATCTTGGCGCTGGGGGCGAGCGTTCCGTCGAGGATCTCTGCCTTGAGCACGGCGGCGACCCGGCTGGCGCGGGTCTCCTTATGCGAATCGAGGCGGAGATCGGGGGCGGGCATGTTTGCGGCTTCGGGACTTCGGCGGTATCCCGAAGCAGTGCGGGCTTTCGGGGGACCGGATGAGATAACTGGTTTCATCTGTGATAATCGCAATAATCGATTTTAGCTAGACTCGATTTGCGACTCGTGCGATGCCTTGGGTGTGGACCGGGCAGGCGGGAACCGCCCGGCCGAGGATTTCAGGGAGGAAACCATGTCCGATATCACCCGCCGCAACCTGCTGGCCGCCGGGGCCGCAGGTGCGCTTGCCGCAACGGTCCGCCCGGCCTTCGCGGCGAACAAGATCACCCTTCGCATGTCGACGCCGGCGACGCCGACCGACCAGCGCTCGGTCGCGCTGGCCAAGGTCTTCGGCCCGGCCGTCTCGGGTTTCGCCGACTACCAGCCGCATTACAACGCCACGCTCTTCAAGCAGGGCACCGAGCTTGCCAACATCGCGCGCGGCAACCTCGAGATGTCGATCACCTCGCCGCAGGAGCTGGCGCAGATCTTCCCGGACTGGTCGATCTTCACCGCGGGCTACCTACTGCGCGATGCCGAGCACCAGAAGAAGGTGTTCGAGGCTTCCTTCATGGACCCGCTGAAGAAGCAGGTGGAGGACAAGCTGGGCGTGAAGCTGATGACGGTGATGTATCTCGGCCGCCGCCAGCTGAACCTGCGCTTCTCCAAGGCGCAGAAGGACGTGAAGACCCCGGCCGACCTGAAGGGCGTGAAGCTGCGGATGCCCGGCACCGACGCCTGGCAGTTCCTGGGCCGCGCGCTGGGTGCGAACCCGGTTCCGGTGGCCTTCACCGAGGTCTACACCGCGCTGCAGACCGGCACGATCGACGGGCAGGACAATCCGCTGCCGACCGACAAGGACTCGAAGTTCTACGAGGTCACCAAGCAGATCTGCCTGACCTCGCACCTGGTCGACCAGAACTACATCGCCTTCTCCAAGAAGGTCTGGGAGAAGATGTCGAAGGACGAGCAGGCGACGGTGCAGAAGGCGCTCAACGATGCCGCCGACAGCGAGCGCGCGGCGCAGCTGAAGCTGGAGGACGAGTTGCAGAGCTTCTTCAAGGGCAAGGGGCTCGACGTCTACACGCCCGACGTGGAAGCCTTCCGCAAGCATGTCCAGGAGGCCTACCTGAAGTCCGACTTCTCGAAGGACTGGCCGAAGGGCATGGTCGACAAGATCAACGCGCTCTGATCCGGGTGGCGGGCAGATGAAGCTGATAGCCTGGTTACGCAGGCGGGCCGAGGATGTGGCGGTGGCGATGCTCGCCGTCACATTCGCGACCTTCCTTCTGCAGATCTTTGCCCGCTACTTCCTGCCGTTCCCGATCGGCTGGACGCAGGAGTTGTGCGAGACGCTCTGGCTCTGGCTGGTGTTCTGGTGCGGGGCATTCTGCCTCGACGACCGGGACCACATCAAGTTCGACACGCTCTACCTGGCCAGTCCGCTGAAACGGCGGCGGATCTTCGCGGCGGTCGCGGCGGTCGCGGTCGTGGGGGCCTTCCTCTATTCCTCCTACGACACCTACGACTTCATCAACTTCTACTTCATCCAGCGCAGCGCGGTGATGGAGATCCCCCTGGGGTATGTCTTCTCCATCTTCGGGGTGTTCCTCGTCATGATGGTGATCCGCTACGCGGTGCGCGCCGTCGCGATGCTGCTGGGCGGCGACCCCGACGCGGTCTTCCCCGGCCATGATGCGCTGACCGAGGGCGAGGAGACGCATCTGCCATGAGCTTCGCCTTCACTGCCTGCCTCCTGATCCTGCTCGGGCTGGCCGCCATCGGCATGCCGATCGCGCTGGCGATGATCCTTGCTGCCATCGGCTATGTCGGCTTCGCGGGGCAGAACCTGTCGCTGCCCGCCGAGCAGATGACGCTGGGGCTTTACGACAACTTCATCCTGCTGGCGGTGCCGCTGTTCATCGTTGCCGCGAACATCATGAATGCGGGGTCCATCTCTGACCGATTGCTGAAGTTCTGCGTCGCGCTGGTGGGGCGGTTCCGCGGCGGGCTTGGCCTTGTCAACGTGGTCGCCAACATCATCTTCGCGGGGATGTCGGGCTCGGCCGTCGCCGATGCGGCGGGGCTTGGCAAGGTCATCATCGACATGATGCGCAAGGACGGGCGCTATCCGCCCGCCTATGCCGCCGCGATCACGGCGGCCGCTTCGACCATCGGGCCGATCATTCCGCCCTCGATCCCGATGGTGATGTATTCGCTGGTTTCCGGCGCCTCCATCGGCGCGCTTTTTGCGGGCGGCATCATTCCCGGCTTCCTGATGGGGCTGATGCTGATGATCATGAACTACTGGGCCGCGCGGCGCCGGGGCTTCGGCCTGGACGAGCCGGTGCCGGTGCGCGAGCTGCCCAAGCTGACCGTCAACGCCTTCCCGGCGCTGCTGATGCCGGTGATCCTGCTTTACGGGATCTACGGCGGCGTCACCACGCCGACCGAGGCCGCCGCCGTCGCCGCCTTCTACGCGCTGCTGCTGGCCGCCTTCTTCTACCGCGCGCTTTCCGCCCGGACGCTTTACGAGGTGCTGAGGGGCTCTGCCATGTCCTCTGCCTCCGTCGGGCTGGTGATCGGGGGGGCGCTGATCTTCAACTATATCGTGGCGTCGGAGAACATCCCGACGAAGGTTGCCGGCGTGATCGACGCGATGCATGTGACGCCGCTGGCGTTCCTGCTGATCGTCAACGCCATGGTGCTGGTGCTGGGCTGCCTGCTTGACGCCTCGACGATCATCCTGGTCATCGTGCCGCTCTTCATCCCGGCGGCGAAGGTGCTGCATATCGACCTGGTGCATTTCGGCGTGGTCGTGGTGGTGAACTGCATGATCGGGCTGATCACGCCGCCCTACGGGATCGTCCTGTTCGTGCTGAACGGGATCACCGGGATCCCGCTGCGCGACATGATCCGCGAGGTCTGGGTCTTCGTTCTCGCGCTGGTGGTGGCGCTGGTGATCATGATCGTGGAGCCGGGCATCGTGCTTTGGCTGCCGCATCTTCTGGGCTATGCGAGCTGAGCGATGCAACGGCTGAAACTGGGGCTGATCGGCGGGAACATCCGGGCCTCGCGCTCGCCCGCGCTGCACCGGATCGCGGGGCGGCTGGCGGGGCTGGAGGTCACCTATGACCTGCTGATCCCGGCCGAGATGGGACTGGAGTTCCCCGAGGTGCTGGCGAAGGTCGCGGCGGAGGGCTATCGCGGCGTCAACGTGACCTATCCCTACAAGGAGGCCGCGGCGGCGCGGGTCCGGCTGGACGATCCGGCGCTGGGGCGGCTGGGCGCGGTCAACACGGTCGTCTTCGGCGCCGGCGGGCCGGCGGGGTTCAACACGGATTACACCGGTTTCGCCGCAGCCTATCGCGCGCGCTTCGGGGCGCAGGCGCCGGGGCGCGTTGCGCTGATCGGGACGGGCGGCGTCGGGCGCGCCATCGCCTTCGCGCTTGCCGGACTCGGTGCGGCGGAACTGCGGCTGGTGGACCGCGACCTTGCCAAGACCACGGCGCTCGCCGCTGCGCTCGGGGGGGCGGGCACGCCGGTGCTGACGCTCTGCGCCACGGCCGAGGAGGCGGTGGAGGGCGCGGACGGCGTGGTCAACGCGACGCCCGTGGGCATGGTCGGCTATGGCGGGACGCCGGTGCCCGCGGCGCTCTGGCCCGGGCGGGGCTGGGCGTTCGACGCGGTCTATACCCCGGTCGACACCCAGTTCACCCGCGAGGCGGAGGCGGCGGGCGTCGCCGTACTTTCGGGCTACGAGCTGTTCTTCCACCAGGGCATCGACGCCTTCGCGATCTTCTCCGGCCGGCCGGTGGCCGAGGCCGACCGCCTGCGCGCCGAGCTTCTGGAGCGCGACGCCTGAGCGCCGCGGGGGCGGCGGCGGAAGCCCAAAGCGGTTTGGCCTTGCAGCTTCTTCGATTTTCCCGAAGAGTCGGGGCGAAAATCGAGGACAGACCGTGACCGATACCGCGTTGACCCCGGAGCGCCTGCAAGCGGCGGTCCTGCACCATCTGACCTACACGATCGGCAAGGACGCCCCGCACGCAAGCCTTCACGACTGGCGCATGGCGCTTTGCTACGCGATCCGGGACCGGGTGGTGGGGCCGTGGTTCGCCTCCACCCGCCGGACCTGGGAGGAGGACCGCAAGCGGGTCTATTACCTGTCGATGGAATACCTGATCGGGCGCATCCTCGAGGATGCCGCGATGAACCTGGGGTTGCGCGACATGGCCGTGGAGGTCATGGAGGGCTTCGGGCAGGATTTCCACGCGCTGGTGGAGGATGAACCGGCCGCGGCACTTGGCAACGGTGGGCTGGGGCGGCTGGCGGCCTGCTTCATGGAGAGCATGGCGACCCTTGGCTGCCCGGCCTACGGCTATGGCATCCGCTACGAGCATGGCCTGTTCCGGCAGCGTTTCGAGGCGGGCCAGCAGGTGGAGGCGCCGGAGGACTGGCTGACCACCACCAACCCCTGGGAGTTCGACCGGCCGGAGAGCGCCTATACCATCGGCTTCAAGGGCCATGTCGAGACCGTCAAGGGCCGCGAGCGCTGGGTGCCGGGGGAGACGGTGACCGCCTCTGCCCATGACACGCCGGTGGTGGGCTGGCAGGGACGCTGGGCCAATACGCTCAGGCTCTGGTCGGCAAAGCCCACGACGCTGTTCGATCTCGAACGGTTCAACCGGGGCGACTATGCCGCGGCGGCGGAGCCCGAGGCGCTGGCCCGCACGATCAGCCGCGTGCTTTATCCGGACGACACCACCTATGCCGGCAAGGAGCTGCGGCTGAAGCAGGAATTCTTCATGACTTCCGCGGCCTTGCAGGATATTCTTCGCAGGTACCTGGCATCGCATTCCGACCTGTCGCGGCTGCATGAGAAGGTCGCGATCCAGATGAACGACACCCATCCCGCCATCGCCGGGCCGGAGCTGATGCGGCTGATGATGGACGATCACGGGGTGAGCTTCGAGGAGGCCATCCAGACCGCGCAGAAAGTGCTGGGCTATACCAACCACACGCTGCTGCCCGAGGCGCTGGAACGCTGGTCGACCTATCTTTTCGGCAATGTGCTGCCCCGGCACATGCAGATCATCGAGCGGATCGACGACTGGCACCGGAAAACCTATGCAAATCAGGCCCATTACATCGGGATCGTGAAGTTCCAGGAAGTGCATATGGGCGAGCTGGCCTTCATGATGAGCCACAAGGTCAACGGCGTCTCGGCCCTGCATTCGGAGCTGGTGAAGACCTCGCTCTTTCCCGAGCTGGCGGCGCAGCACCCCGACAGGATCGTCAATGAAACCAACGGGGTTACGCCGCGACGCTGGCTCAACATGTGCAACCGGCCGCTGTCCGGGCTGATCACCGGGACGATCGGCGAGGCCTGGGTGGGCGAGCTCGACCGGTTGAGGGAGCTGGAGCCGCACATCGAGGATGCGGGGTTCCGTGCGGCCTTCGGCGCAGCCAAGCGCGCGAACAAGGAGGCGGCCGCCGCCTGGATCAAGCGCGAATGCGGGGTGGTCGTGAGCCCGGATGCGCTGTTCGACGTGCATGTGAAGCGGATCCACGAATACAAGCGCCAGCTGCTGAACATCCTGCAGACGGTCGCGCATTGGCATGCGATCCGCGAAAACCCGACGGCCGACTGGGTGCCGCGGGTGAAGATCTTCGGCGGGAAATCCGCTCCGGGCTATTGGGTGGCAAAGGAAATAATCCACCTTATAAACGACGTGGCGAATGTTGTTAACTCCGACCCGGTGGTCGGGGACCGGCTGAAGGTGATCTACCCGGCCAACTACAACGTCCCGATGGCCGAGCTGCTGATGCCGGCGGCGGACCTGTCGGAACAGATCTCCACCGCCGGCAAGGAAGCCTCCGGCACCGGCAACATGAAGTTCATGATGAACGGCGCGCCGACGATCGGCACGCTCGACGGGGCCAATATCGAGATCCTCGAGGAGGTCGGCGCGGAGAACTTCTTCCTCTTCGGGCTGACCGCCGAGGAGGTGGTCGCCCGGCGCCAGAACCCCGACCATGCGCGCGAGGCGATCCTGGCCAGCCAGTCGCTTCAGGACGTGCTGCAGATGCTGGCGGAGGGGCGCTTCTCGCCCGACCAGCGCGACCGCTACCACGGGGTGGTCGACCGGGTCTGGCATCACGACTACTTCCTGGTGGCGTCCGACTTCGCGGCCTACGAGGCGGCGCAGGGGGCGGTGGACGCGGCCTATCGCGATCGTGACCGCTGGCAGCGCATGGCAGCCATGAATACGGCCCGCGCAGGGTTTTTCTCCTCGGACCGCACGATCCGAGGCTATATGAAGGACATATGGTCCACGGAATCGGCTCTTTAGGGAGGCCCCGATGGCGCGCAAAGCAAAGACCGTAGCCCCCGAACTGGTGGCAAAGGAGGCGGTCCGCGCGATCGTGGCGGGGGCGCATGCGGATCCCTTCGCGGTGCTCGGGCCGCATGAGCGCGACGGACGCGTGGTGCTGGCGGCCTTCGTGCCGGGCGCCGACCGCCTGACGGCGCTGACCGCGGCGGGGGATGTCGAGCTTCAGGACATCGACAACGGATCGGGCTTCTTCGCGGGGGTTCTGCCGGAGCGCATGGCCTACCGGCTGCGCGCCGAGAACCGAGAGACCGCCTGGGAATTCGACGACCCCTACCATTTCGGTCCGGTCCTGGGAGAGATGGACGAATACCTGCTGGGCGAAGGCACGCATCGGCGGATCTGGCACGCGCTCGGCGCGCATGTGATCACCCATGGCGGGGTCGAGGGCGTGCATTTCGCCGTCTGGGCGCCGAATGCGGAGCGGGTCTCCGTCGCGGGGGACTTCAACCTCTGGGACGGGCGGCGGCATCCGATGCGGCTGCGCGGCCAGACCGGGGTCTGGGAGATCTTCATCCCGGGCCTCGGCGAGGGGACGGTCTACAAATACGACATCCGCGGGCGCGGCGGCGAGCGCGAGCCGATGAAGGCCGATCCGGTGGGCTTCGGCTCCGAGCATCCGCCGGCCACCGGATCGGTGGTGCGCCGGATCGACCGGCCGGACTGGTCGGACGAGAAATGGATGAAGGGCCGGGCGCGCGCGCAGGCGATCGATGCGCCGGTTTCGGTCTACGAGGTTCACCTTGGCAGCTGGCGGCGGGCCGATGGCGGGGCGCGGCCGCTGTCCTACCGCGAGCTGGCCGAGAGCCTGGTCGATTACGTGGCCGACATGGGTTTCACCCATATCGAGCTGCTGCCGGTCTCCGAACATCCCTTCGACGGCTCCTGGGGCTATCAGCCGACGGGCCTTTTCGCGCCGACGATCCGGCACGGCACGCCCGACGAGTTCCGCGAGCTGGTCAACGCGGCGCACAGGAAGGGGCTGGGCGTTCTGCTCGACTGGGTGCCGGGGCATTTCCCGACCGATCCGCATGGGCTGGCCCGCTTCGACGGCACGGCGCTTTACGAGCACGAGGACCCGCGCGAGGGGTTCCACCAGGACTGGAACACGCTGATCTACAATTACGGCCGGGCGGAGGTGGCGAATTACCTCATCTCCAACGCGCTTTACTGGCTGGAGGAATACCACGCCGACGGGCTGAGGGTGGATGCGGTGGCCTCGATGCTCTACCGCGACTATTCGCGGGCGGAGGGCCAGTGGATCCCGAACAAGGACGGCGGGCGGGAGAATTACGAGGCGATCGCGCTTCTCAAGAACATGAACGTCACGGCCTATGGCGAGTGCCCGGGCATCATGACGGTGGCCGAGGAATCGACGGCCTTTCCCGGCGTCTCGCGCCCGGTGAATCACGGCGGGCTGGGGTTCGGGTTCAAGTGGAACATGGGCTGGATGAACGACAGCCTGCGCTATATCGAGAAGGACCCGGTCTACCGCAAGCACCATCATCACCAGATGACGTTCAGCCTGCATTACGCCTGGAGCGAGAATTACATCCTGCCGATCAGCCATGACGAGGTTGTCCACGGCAAGGGCTCCATGCTGGCCAAGATGCCGGGCGAGGGGGAGGAGAAATTCGCCAACCTCCGGGCCTATTACAGCTTCATGTGGACGCATCCGGGCAAGAAGCTTCTCTTCATGGGCTGCGAGTTCGCCCAGGGCGTGGAGTGGAGCCATTCGCGCAGCCTCGACTGGCACCTTCTGGACCAGCCGCAGCATCGCGGGATCCAGAACCTGGTGCGCGACCTGAACCGGATCTACCGAGAGCTGCCGGCGCTGCATGTGAACGACTGCCGGCCCGAGGGCTTCCAGTGGCTGGAGGCGAATGACGCGGAGAATTCCGTCTTCGCCTTCGTCCGGCGCGGCGGGCCGGACGACGCCCAGGTCGTCGTCGCGGTGAATTTCACCCCGGTCGAGCGGCGCGCCTACCGGCTGGGCTTCCCGGCGGAGGGGCATTGGCACGAATGTTTCAACTCGGACAGCGCCCATTACGGCGGGCAGAACCGCGGCAATCTCGGCGGTGTCGAGACAGAGCCCGAGCCCTGCCACGGACAGGCGCAATCGGCGGGGGTGGTGCTTCCGCCGCTGTCGGCCGTGATATTCAGGCAGGAGTAACTGCGTAACCAAGGAGGGGGGAAGGATGCCGGATAGAACCAACATGCGTCTGTCGAGCCAGGCCATGGCCTTCGTGCTGGCGGGGGGGCGAGGGTCCCGCCTGAAGGAGTTGACCGACCGGCGCGCCAAGCCCGCCGTCTATTTCGGTGGCAAGGCGCGGATCATCGACTTCGCCCTGTCCAACGCGCTCAATTCCGGCATCCGAAAAATGGCGATTGCCACGCAGTACAAGGCGCACAGCCTGATCCGCCACATGCAGCGCGGCTGGAACTTCTTCCGGGCGGAGCGGAACGAATACCTCGACATCCTGCCTGCCTCGCAGCGGGTGAGCGAGCACAAGTGGTATCTCGGCACCGCCGACGCCGTGGCGCAGAACATCGACATCGTCGACAGCTACGGGGTGAAATACGTCATCATCCTGGCGGGCGACCATGTCTACAAGATGGATTACGAGATCATGCTGCGCCAGCACGTCGAGACCGGCGCGGATGTGACGATCGGCTGCCTGACGGTGCCGCGGATGGAGGCGACGGCCTTCGGCGTGATGGATGTGGACCGGCAGGGCCGGATTACCGCCTTTCTGGAGAAGCCCAAGGACCCGCCGGGCATTCCCGGCGATCCGGACCACGCGCTCGCCTCCATGGGGATCTATGTCTTCGACTGGGATTTCCTGCGCGATCTCCTGCTCCGCGATGCGGAGGACAAGAATTCCAGCCATGATTTCGGCAATGACCTGATCCCGGACATCGTCAAGAACGGCAAGGCGATGGCGCATCGCTTCTCGGAAAGCTGCGTGAAGTCGGGGCTGGAGACCGAACCCTACTGGCGCGACGTGGGGACCGTGGACGCCTTCTGGCGGGCGAATATCGACCTTACGGATTTCGTGCCGAAGCTCGACCTCTACGACAGCTCCTGGCCGATCTGGACCTATGGCGAGATCGTGCCGCCGGCGAAGTTCATCCATGACGAGGATGGGCGGCGGGGGACGGCGATCTCCTCGCTTGTCTCGGGCGACTGCATCGTCTCGGGGTCGGAGGTGCGCAACTCGCTGCTGTTCACCGGGGTCAGGACGCATTCCTATTCCGCGCTCGAATATGTCGTGGCGCTGCCCTACGTCGATGTGGGCCGGAAGGCGCAGCTGAAGAACTGCGTGCTGGACCGCGGCGTCGTGATCCCCGAGGGTCTTGTGGTCGGCGAGGACCCGGAAGAAGATGCCCGCTGGTTCCGCTGCTCGGACGGTGGCGTCGTGCTGATCACCCAGGCGATGCTGGATGCGCGGGCGGCGGCGCTCGGGAAATAACGGCCGGGAGAGGTGCCGGGGGCGCTGCCCCCGCATCCCCGGGATAATTGGGCCAGGATGAAGGAGCAGCGCGTGCAGAGGCAGGCGATCCGGGGACATGTGCTTTCGGTGGCATCGGAATGCGTGCCGCTTCTTAAGACCGGCGGGCTGGCCGATGTGGTCGGCGCGCTGCCCGGCGCGCTGGCCGCGCGGTGCTGGGACATGCGGGTGCTGATGCCGGCCTACCGGGGCCTTGCGGCGCAGCTCGACGGGGCCGAGGAGGTCTGGACCGGCAAGGCGCTGTTCGGCGGGCCGGCCATGGTGCTGAAGGGCAGGGTCGACGAGATGGAGGTGATGCTCCTCTCCGCGCCGCATCTCTATGACCGGGATGGCGGGCCTTATGGCAAGGCGGGGGCCGATTATCCCGACAATGCGGAGCGCTTCGCGGCGCTGAGCTGGGTGGCGGCGGAGATCGCGCGCGACGGGCTTGGCGATGGCTGGCGGCCGGACATCCTGCACGCGCATGACTGGCAGGGGGGGCTTGCCCCGGCCTACCTGCGCTATGGGCCGCCGACCAAGGTGAAGAGCGTCGTCACGATCCACAACATCGCCTTCCAGGGGCTGGCGCCGGCGGCGAAGCTGGCCGCGCTGAAGCTGCCGGCGGGAGAGTTCACCTCGAAAGGGCTGGAATATTACGGCCAGATCTCGGCCCTGAAGGCGGGGCTGGTGACGGCGGATGCGATCACGACGGTCAGCCCGACCTATGCCGAGGAGCTGATGCGGCCGGAGTTCGGGATGGGGCTGCAGGGTGTCATCGCAGCGCGGGCGGCGCGGGTCCGGGGGATCCTGAACGGTGTCGATACCGCGGGCTGGGACCCGGCGGCCGACAGCGCGGCTGTGCCCTATGATGCGGCGCGCATGGCCGGGAAGGCGGAGAACCGCAAGCGGCTGATCGCGGAATTCGGGCTGGGCGACGTGCCGGGGCCGCTCGCCATCGTGGTGAGCCGGCTGACGGGGCAGAAGGGGGTCGACCTGATCCCCGAGGTTCTGGAGGATTTCGTGGCCCTTGGCGGCGGGCTTGTCGTGCTCGGGACCGGGGATGCCGCGCTCGAGGCGGCGATGCGGGCGGCGGCGGAACGCTTCCCCGGGCGGGTCGGCGTGAAGATCGGCTATGACGAGGCGCTGAGCCACCGGATGTTCGCGGGCGCCGACGCGGTTCTGGTGCCCTCGCGTTTCGAGCCCTGCGGGCTGACGCAGATGTATGGCCTCCGCTACGGGACGATCCCCGTCGTGGCTGCGACCGGGGGCCTTGCCGATACCGTCATCACGGCGAGCCCGATGGCGGTGGCGACGGGGGCGGCGACCGGGATCGCCTTTCACCCGACCGATGCGCTGGCGCTGGGCCAGGCGCTGCGGCGCCTGTGCCAGCTACACGCCAACCCCGAGACCTGGGCCGGGCTGCAGGGCGCGGCGATGCGCCAGCCCGTGGGGTGGGAGAGTTCCTCGGCCGCCTACGCGGCGCTTTACGCGGAGCTGCTGGCGTGACGCCGCCGCCCCGATCTTCTACCGCCCGGCCGCCGGAGCGGCTTTCTGCCCATGCGACACGCCCCGGGCGGCCCTGGCCCATGGGGGCGACCTTCGATGGCGAAGGGGTGAACTTCGCCGTCTTCTCCGCCCATGCCGAACGGCTGGAGCTGTGCCTTTTCTCGGAGGATGGCCGCAAGGAGGTGGCCCGCCTGCCGTTCCGCGAGCGCGACGGCGATATCTGGCACATGCATGTCGGCGGGCTGACGCCGGGGGTGAAATACGGGCTGCGCGCGCATGGCCCCTACCGGCCCGAGGAGGGGCATCGCTTCAACCCCAACAAGCTGCTGATCGACCCCTATGCGAAGAAGCTCTGGGGCCGGCTGAGGTGGTCGGACGCAGTGATGGGCTACCGGGTGGGCTCGCCCCGGGCGGATCTGTCGTTTGACAGCCGGGATTCGGCCTTCGCGGTGCCGAAGTCGGTGGTGGTCGATCCCTCCTTCCCCTGGGCGCATGACCTGCCGCTCGCGCATCCCGTCGACCGGACGGTGATCTACGAGGCGCATGTAAAGGGGCTGACGGAGCGGCATCCGCGGGTCGATCCCGGGCTCAGGGGTACCTATCTCGGCGTAGCGTCCGAACCGATGATCGAACACATGAAGCGGCTCGGGGTGACCGCGATCGAGCTTCTGCCGGTCCATGCCCATGTCGACGACCGCTTTCTTGTCGCGCAGGGACTGAAGAACTACTGGGGCTACCAGACCATCGGCTTCTTCGCGCCAGAGCCGCGCTACATGAGCCAGAACGCGGTCTGGGAGATGCAGACCATGGTGCGGCGCCTTCATGCCGCGGGGATCGAGGTGATCCTCGACGTGGTCTACAACCACACCGGCGAGGGCGACCATCTGGGCCCGACGCTGAGCTTCCGCGGGCTCGACAACCGCAGCTATTACCGGCTGATCGACGGGGGGCGCTATTACATCAATGACACCGGCACCGGCAATGCGCTGGACCTGACGAACCCGATGGTGCTGCGGCTGGCGATGGACTCCTTGCGCTACTGGGTGGAGGTCTTCCACGTCGACGGGTTCCGCTTCGACCTGGCCACCGCGCTGGGCCGGCACGGGGGAACCTACAACCGTCGCTCGCCCTTCCTCGACGCGCTTCGGCAGGACCCGGTGCTGGCGCATGTGAAGCTGATCGCGGAGCCTTGGGACGTGGGGCCGGGGGGCTACCAGCTTGGCAATTTCCCCCATCCGTTCCTGGAGTGGAACGACCGCTTCCGCGACACGGCGCGGCGCTTCTGGCGCGGCGATTCCGGCATGACGGCGGAGCTTGCGGGCCGGCTTCTCGGCTCGGCCGCGGAATTCGACGGCCATCACCGGGCGGCGACGACCTCGGTCAACCAGCTGACCGCCCATGACGGCTTCACGCTGGAGGATGTCGTCTCCTACCGTGAGAAGCACAACGAGGCGAATGGCGAGGGCAACCGCGACGGGCATTCCGAGAATTTCTCGGACAACATGGGCGTCGAGGGGCCGGTGACCGATGCCAGGATCCGGGCGGCGCGGGCGGCGCGGAAGCGGGCGATGCTGGCGACGCTGTTGCTGGCGCAGGGCACGCCGATGCTGCTGGCGGGCGACGAGTTCGGCAATTCGCAGCGCGGCAACAACAATGCCTATGCGCAGGACAACGAGACCGGCTGGCTCGACTGGCCGGAGGCGGACGAGGCGTTGATCGACTATGTCGCCCGTCTCATCGCGCTGCGCCGCGACCATGCGGTGCTGCGCCAGCGCGCCTTCCTGCATGGCCGTGCGCGGGCGGACGGCGCGCGGGATATCGTCTGGCGGCGGGCAAATGGCGCGGCGCCGTCCGATGCCGACTGGCACGATCCAGGGTTCCGCTGTCTCTGCGCCGAGATCCGCATGGCGGCGGGCGGGGCCGAGGATGGGGACGCCGAAGGCGCGGCGCTCTACTGCGTTTTCAATGGCGGACCGACGGTAGAGGTCTGCCTGCCGAAGCCGGGCGAGGGGCGCAAGTGGCGGCTCCTCCTTGACAGCGCTCGTCCGGAACAGGAACCCTGTTTGCAGGAGATGCCCCGCCTTCTGGCCAGTCAGGGCGCTGTCCTGGTACTGGCGGAAGCGGTTTGAGCCCCGGGGGAGGACATATGCGTAGCGTGACCCATTCCACCCAGCCCATCGAGGGGCAGAAGCCGGGGACCTCCGGCCTGCGCAAGAAGACCCCGGTGTTCATGCGGCCTCATTACCTGGAGAACTTCGTCCAGTCGATCTTCGACACGGTGGGCGCGCGGGGCAAGACCTTCGTCCTTGGCGGCGACGGGCGCTACTTCAACGACCGCGCGGCGCAGGTGATCCTGAAGATGGCCGCGGCGAACGGGGTGGCGCGGATGATCGTGGGGCAGGGGGCGCTGCTCTCGACGCCCGCGGCCTCGCACCTGATCCGGCTGAACGAGACGGATGGCGGGATCATCCTGTCGGCCTCGCACAACCCGGGCGGGCCGACCGAGGATTTCGGCGTGAAGTTCAACATGCCGAACGGTGGCCCCGCGCCGGAGGCGGTGACGGAGGCGATGTTCGCACGGACCCGCGAGATCGCGGAATACCGGATCCTCGAGGGGGCGGAGGTTGATCTTTCGGCGCCGGGGCGGGTGACGCTTGGGGCGATGCAGGTCGACGTGGTCGACCCGGTCGCCGATTACGCCGCATTGATGGAGAGTCTGTTCGATTTCGAGGCGATCCGGGCGCTGGTCAAGTCCGGCTTCACCATGCGGTTCGACGGGATGTGCGCCGTCACCGGTCCTTACGCGCATGAGATCCTGGAGCGGCGGCTCGGGATGGCGGAGGGTACGGTGGTGCAGGGCGCGCCGTTGCCGGATTTCGGCGGCCATCACCCGGACCCGAACCCGACCTGGGCCCATGCGCTGATGGAGGAGATGATGGGCCCCAAGGCGCCCGATTTCGGCGCTGCCTCGGACGGGGACGGGGACCGGAACATGATCGTCGGGCGGGGGATCTATGTCTCTCCGTCCGACAGCCTCGCCGTGCTGGCGGCGAACGCGCATCTGGCGCCGGCCTACAAGGGCGGGCTGAAGGGGGTGGCGCGCTCGATGCCGACCTCCTGCGCGGTGGACCGGGTGGCGAAGGCGCTCAGGATCGAGGCCTACGAGACGCCGACGGGGTGGAAGTTCTTCGGCAACCTGCTCGACGCCGGGCGGGCGACGCTGTGCGGCGAGGAGAGTTTCGGCACAGGCTCGGACCATGTGCGGGAGAAGGACGGGCTTTGGGCCGTGCTCCTGTGGCTCAACATCCTCGCGGTGCGGAAGGCGAGCGTGGCGGAGATCCTGCACGATCACTGGAAGACCTATGGGCGCAACTACTACTCGCGGCACGATTTCGAGGCGCTCGATACCCATGCGGCGGAGGAGATGATGAGCCGGCTGAAGGCCTCCATCCCGACGCTGCCGGGGACGGAGATCGAGGGGCTGGCGATCCTGTCGGCGGACGATTTCGCCTATCACGACCCGGTCGACGGCTCGGTCGCCCGCGCACAGGGGGTGCGGGTCCGCTTCACCGACGGCTCGCGGATCGTGCTCAGGCTCTCGGGCACCGGCACCGAGGGGGCGACGTTGCGGCTTTACCTCGAACGCTACGAGCCGGATCCGAGCCGGCATGACCTCGACCCGCAGGAGGCGCTGGGGCCGGTGATCCGGGCGGCGCATGCGCTGGCGGGGATCCGCGAGCAGATCGGGCGGGACCGGCCGAACGTCATCACCTGAGCCCCCGGCCCGAAACAGCGGTGCGCAGCACCGCCGGGCCAGCGCCCGTCCGCCCCCAAGGGCGGGCGCTTCTGGTGAGTCACCGCCCCGGCAAGCCGAAGGGGTTCCTTACACCATAAACGGACTGACCCGACCCGCCCCGAACGCCCACCCGCGGACGGGCGCTTGCCCTCTGCCGGGAGGGCGCCCAACAAAGTAACGCCCGCCAACGTGGCGGGCGCTGATACGTGTTCCAGCGCTCTGTCCTGTCAGCCGCGGGCTCGGCGGCGGCCGGTGCGGCCGCCCGTCGGCGCGGCGGCGGCGGCGGAGGCCTCGGCGAAGCTCTGGCCGGCCTCGACGGCATCGACGACACGGCTGAAGCGGATCCATTCGGCGCCGTTGGCGTCGTGGTTCATCAGGAAGTTGGCGGCGCGGATCGCCTCCATCTCCACCTTGCGGACCGGGTTCATGATGGCCGAGGTCATCCCCGCGCCGATCGCCATCGGCAGGAAGGCGGCGTTGATGCCGTGGCGGTGGGGCATGCCGAAGGAGATGTTCGAGGCGCCGCAGGTGGTGTTGACGCCCAGCTCCTCGCGCAGGCGACGGACCAGGGTGAAGACCTGCTGGCCGGCCGAGGCAAGCGCGCCCACCGGCATCACCAGCGGGTCGACGACGATGTCATGCGCGGGGATGCCGAAATCGGCGGCGCGCTCGACGATCTTCTTGGCGACCGCGAAGCGGACCTCCGGGTCCATCGAGATGCCGGTGTCGTCGTTGGAGATCGCGACGACGGGGACGTTGTATTTCTTCACCAGCGGCAGGACCAGTTCCAGCCGTTCCTCCTCGCCCGTCACCGAGTTCAGGAGCGGGCGGCCCTCGCAGGCGGCGAGCCCGGCCTCGAGCGCGCCCGGGACCGAGCTGTCGATGCAGAGCGGCACGTCGACGAGGCCCTGTACCAGCTCGATCATCTTCCGCATCAGCGGCGGCTCGGTCTCGTTCGGGTTGGGGTTGGAGTTGTAGACCACGCCCGCGTTCACATCGAGCACCATGGCCCCGCAGGCGACCTGCTCCAGCGCGTCCTTCTCGACGGTGGAGAAGTCGCCCGCCTCGAGTTCGGCCGCGAGCTTCTTGCGGCCGGTCGGGTTGATCCGCTCGCCGATGACGCAGAACGGCTCGTCAAAGCCGATCACGACGGTCTTGGATTTCGATTCGAGGACGGTGCGGGTCATATCTCTTCCTTAGGCTTGAGCGGCGGGAGTGCCGGAGGCGCCGCCGTGTTGGATGGCCCAGTTCGCATTGGTCTTGATCCCGCCGAGCGGGAAGAAATGCACGGCCTCGATCCCGAAGTCGGGGTTGGCGGCCTTGTGGGCGGCGAGTTCGGAGACGAAATCATCCGGCTCGAACGGCAGCAGCAGCTTCGTCACGTCCTTGGCGCGCTTCTGCAGCACCTTCAGCGAGGGGCCGACACCGCAGGCGATGGCGAATTTCAGGAGCGTCTGCAGCTTGGCGGGGCCCGCGACGCCGATGTGGACGGGAAGCGAGATGCCCTCGGCATTCAGACGGTTCACCCAGTCGATCACGGGCTTCGCCTCGAAGCAGAACTGGGTGGCGATCGCCATCTTCGCGTCGGTCCGCTCGGCGAAGGCCTGTTTCCACTTCAGAGCCTGCATGACGTTGCGGTCGGACCCGTCCGGGTCGATGTCCTTGTTGCCTTCCGGGTGGCCGGCCACGTGGAGCCGCTCGAACCCGTCGAAGAGGCCGGTCTCGATCAGCTGCATGGAGTTGTCGAAGGCGCCGACCGGCTTCGGGATACCGCCGCCGAGCAGAAGCGCCTGCTTGACCCCGGCCTCGCCCTTGTAGCGGGCGATCCAGTCGGCGAGCGTCGCCTGGTCCTTGATGATGCGCGCGGGGAAGTGCGGCATCACGGAATAGCCTTCGGTCGAGAGGCGCTTGGCGGTGGCGACCATGTCCTCGATCGGGGTGCCCTCGATATGGGCGATGTAGACGCGGGTGCCGGCCGGCAGGAGGGCGCGGAAATCCTCCACCTTCTCGGCGGTGCGGGGCATGACCTCGATCGAATAGCCTTTCAGGAAGGCCTCGACTTCGGCGGCATTGGCGCCGGGGGCTGCCTCCGTCTTCGGGGCTTCGGCGCGGCGGAAGTTGATCAGGGCCATGACGGCCTCCCACATGCTAGGGATGATGCGAGCGGGGCTCAGGCCCGGCCCTCGTTGTCGATAAGCGCTTTCAGGCGCCCGCTGTCGTATTCGGCCTCGATCCGCGCGGCCTCGGCCTTTGCGATCTCCTCCGGCTCTCCGTCCACTTCGTAGGGGGCGGCTTTCCTCCATTCGGCGAGGTAGGAATCGGTGTCCCGCGCGCCGGTCTTCATGGCAGCGCGGTCGATCGCCTGTTCGAAGCGCTCGGTCAGCTGCGCCTTGGCGCCGCGCCGGCCCTTGCCCACAATCACCTGAGCCGGGATGTCGCGCCAGTAGACGATCGTCACATCGGGCATCTTTGATTCCTCTTCCGCCGTGGCGCTCATATAAGCGCGCCCGCCCCGCCGCCGGCGTCGGATTTCGACATGACGAATGCGCAGAGCGACCCTCGCCCCCCAAAGGTTCTAGGCGATCGGGCCGGGGCGGGCCACAGGAGGCCATGTGAAAATTCCTCATGTTCAAGATGAGGCCGGCGTGATCGCTGAGTGGCGGAGCTTGCGCGGGAAGCGGGTGCTGGGTAGGCTGGTTGCAACTTGACATCGGAGGGCGGCGCGATGACGCCCGAGCGTCCACTTGGGGCGGACGCGATCCCGGCAGCGGAGACCCCGCCGCCGGTCGAACCGGACGCCCCGCTGCGCAGTGAGAAGGGCCCGCTTTACGCGGCGCTCGACCTTGGCACAAACAGTTGCCGCATGCTGATTGCCCAGCCGATGGGCAGCCAGTTTCAGGTCGTGGACAGCTTTTCCAAGACGGTGCAGCTTGGCGTCGGGCTGGAGGCTTCGGGCCGGCTGTCGCGCGCCTCGATGGGGCGGACGGTGCAGGCGCTGCGGATCTGCCAGAAGAAGATCGAGAAGCACGAGGTCACCCGGATGCGGCTGGTGGCGACGGAAGCCTGCCGCCGGGCCCGCAACGCCCGCGACTTCATCCGCAACGTGCGGCGCGAGACCGGCCTGAGGCTGGAGATCATCGCGCCGGAGGAGGAGGCGCGGCTGGCCGTCGTCTCCTGCGCGCCGCTGGTCAGCCCGCGGACGGAGCAGCTTCTGGTGGTCGATATCGGCGGCGGGTCGACGGAGCTGGTCTGGATCGACCTGTCCGGCGTGCCGCATGTCGAACGGCCGCGAGCGATCATGCGGCTTCATGCCGGCTTCACACCGGTGCCGGGCGGCGGGCCTGCTGCGCGGGTGGTGGACTGGATCTCGGTCCCCCTGGGCGTCGCGACGCTGAAGGACCAGTTCACCGATGTGGAGGACGACGCCGCGCGTTTCGCGCTGATGAGCTGGTTCTTCGAGGAGAACCTGGCGGATTTCTCGCCCTACAACGCCGAGACGCCGCGCGAGGGGTTCCAGATCATCGGCACCTCGGGGACGGTGACGACGGTGGCGGCCTCCTTCCTCGGGCTGCGGCGTTATGACCGGAACAAGGTGGACGGGCTGCGCATGACCTCGGCCCAGATCGACCAGGTGATCCGCGATTACCTGGAGCTGGGGCCCGAGGGCCGCCGCGCCGATCCGCGCATCGGGCGGGACCGGCATGCGCTGATCATGTCGGGCGCGGCGATCCTGCAGGCGCTGATGCGGATCTGGCCGACCGACCGGCTGTCGGTTGCGGATCGCGGCCTGCGCGAAGGCCTGCTATACGCGCAGATGAGCGCCGACGGGGTGCTGGAAGACGAGCTGAAGGACGCATGAGCCAGACCAAGAAAACATCGGGGCGCGGCGCGCGCGATCTGCGGGTGAAGGTGAAGACCGCGAAGGGGCGCAAGCTCTCCTCCACCCTCTGGCTGGAGCGGCAGCTGAACGACCCCTATGTCGCCCGCGCCAAGCGCGAGGGCTATCGCGGCCGCGCGGCCTACAAGATCCTGGAGCTGGACGACAAGTTCCGCTTCCTCGTGCCCGGCGCGCGGGTGGTGGACCTCGGCTGCGCGCCGGGGGGCTGGTGCCAGGTCGCGGTGGCGCGGGTGAATGCGCTAGGCGAGAAGAAGGGCAAGGCACAGGGCCGCGTCCTTGGCGTCGACCTGCAGGAGGTCACGCCGATCGCCGGGGCGGAGATCCACCAGCTCGACTTTCTCGACGAGGACGCCGACGAGAAGGTGAAGGCCTGGCTCGGCGGGCGCGCCGATGTGGTGATGAGCGACATGGCGGCCTCTGCCTCCGGCAACAAGCAGGTCGACCACCTCCGCATCATCGCGCTGTGCGAGGCGGCGGCGGAGCTGGCCTTCGACGTGCTGGAGGAGGGCGGGACCTTCGTGGCCAAGGTGCTTGCGGGCGGGGCCGAGGGGACGCTGCAGACCCAGCTCAAGAAGGCCTTCACCAAGGTCGTCCACGTCAAGCCGCCGGCGAGCCGGGCGGACAGTTCCGAGAAATTCGTGGTGGCCACCGGTTTCCGCGGCCGGCCCGAGGCGCCGGGGGCGGAGGACGAGGACGACGCGGGGCTGTAACGCGCCCGCCCTCCATGCGTCAGGAAGGGTGGAAAGCGCGACAATCGCGCGCCATATCTCCTGTCAAAGGAACGGAGGGCCCTGATGGCGACGAAGACCTATGCGAAGACGGCCGAGGCGGTGGCGGCGCTCACCCCGGAGCAGTACCGGGTGACCCAGCAGAACGGCACCGAGCGGCCTTTCTTCAACGAATTCCACGATTCCCACGATGTCGGGCTTTATGTCGACGTGGTCTCGGGCGAGCCCCTGTTCACCTCGCTCGACAAGTTCGACTCGGGCTGCGGCTGGCCGAGCTTCGCGCGGCCCCTGCATGATGAGCATGTGGTGGAGCTGACGGACCGCACCCACGGCATGATCCGCACCGAGGTCCGATCCACCCATGGCGACAGCCACTTGGGGCATGTCTTCCCGGACGGCCCGCGGGAGATGGGCGGGCTGCGCTATTGCATCAACTCGGCCAGCCTGCGCTTCATCCCGGTGGCGGCGCTGGAAGCCGAGGGTTACGGAGAATACCTGCCTCTGTTCGAGGCGAAGGAGGTGAAGTGATGGCCAATACCGAACGCGCGATCCTGGCGGGGGGCTGCTTCTGGGGCATGCAGGATCTGCTGCGCCGCAAGCCCGGGGTGCTGAAGACCCGCGTGGGCTATTCCGGCGGCGAGGTGGCGAACGCGACCTACCGCAACCACGGCAACCATGCCGAGGTGGTGGAGATCCTCTTCGACCCGGCGCAGATCAGCTATCGCGACCTGCTGGAGTTCTTCTTCCAGATCCACGATCCGACCACGGTGAACCGGCAGGGCAACGACATGGGCCCCTCCTACCGTTCGGCGATCTACTACACCTCCGAGGCGCAGAGGGCCGAGGCGGTGGAGACCATCGCCGATGTGGACGCCTCGGGCCTGTGGCCCGGGAAGGTCGTGACCGAGGTCGAACCGGCTGGCGACTTCTGGGAAGCCGAGCCGGAGCACCAGGATTACCTGGAGCGCTTCCCGAACGGCTACACCTGCCATTTCGTGCGGCCCGGCTGGAAGCTGCCGCGGCGCGCGGCGGCGGAATAACGCCCCGTCAGGCGACGGGATCTTTGCGGGTCCCGGCCTGGACCGCCTTTCGGCAGCGCCACTTCGGTAGCGCTGCCGAACGGTGACTTATAACAACGCCCGGTTCTTTCGTCGGCCCCGGCAACCGCGGGAGGCGGTTCGCTTGCCGATGTTCCGGAGCGCGCAGCCTGGGATCCGCGCGCGCCGGCTGGCCGATCGGGAGAACCGGACGCGACACCAAGCCTGCAGCAGAAGTGTTTAGGAGCCGTTAATGGGCGGGCAGGCCCGCCGGGCGGGGCCTATTCCCACTCGATCGTGCCCGGGGGCTTCGAGGTGATGTCGTAGGTCACCCGGTTGATGCCCTGCACCTCGTTGATGATGCGGGTGGCCGTCTCACCGAGAAAATCGTGGGAAAACGGGTAGTAATCCGCCGTCATCCCATCGACCGACGTCACCGCGCGGAGCGCGCAGGCGTAATCGTAGGTGCGCCCGTCGCCCATCACGCCCACCGTGCGCACGGGCAGCAGGGCCACGAAGGCCTGCCAGATCTCGTCATAAAGCCCGTGTCGGCGAATCTGGTCGATGTAGACGGCATCGGCGCGGCGCAGAATGGCGAGCTTCTCGCGCGTGATTTCGCCCGGACAGCGGATGGCGAGGCCGGGGCCGGGAAAGGGGTGCCTGCCGATGAATTTCGGCGGCAGGCCGAGTTCGCGGCCGAGCGCGCGGACCTCGTCCTTGAACAGCTCGCGAAGCGGCTCGACCAGTTTCAGGCCCATCTTCTCGGGCAGGCCGCCGACGTTGTGGTGCGACTTGATCGTGACCGAGGGGCCGCCGGAAAAGCTTACCGATTCAATGACATCGGGGTAGAGCGTGCCCTGGGCGAGGAACTCTGCCCCGCCGACATCGTGCGCGTGCTTCTGGAAGACGTCGATGAAGAGCTTGCCGATCGTCTTGCGCTTCACTTCCGGGTCGGAGACGCCTTCGAGCGCGCCGAGGAAAAGATCGGATTCGTCGGCATGGATCAGCGGGATGTTGTAGGTGTCGCGGAACATCGAGACGACCTCGTCCGCCTCACCCTGGCGCATCAGCCCGTGGTCGACGAAGACGCAGGTGAGCTGATCGCCGATCGCCTCGTGGATCAGGACGGCGGCGACCGACGAATCGACCCCGCCGGAGAGGCCGCAGATCACCTTGCCGTCACCGACCTGTTCGCGGATCTGGCGGATCGCCTCTTCCTTGTAGGCGCCCATTGTCCAGTCGCCCGTGAAGCCGGCGAGCTTGACGAAGTTGGCGTAGAGCTGCGCGCCCTTCGGGGTGTGGTGGACCTCGGGGTGGAACTGCACGGCGAAGAAGCGGCGCTCCGGGTCGGCGGTGATCGCGAAGGGGGCGTTGGGCGAGGTGCCGAAGACGCGGAATCCCGGAGCGATTTCAGAGACATGGTCGCCGTGGCTCATCCAGACCTGTTCGCGCCCGCCGTTCGTCTCGGGGGCAAACCAGCCGTCCAGCAGCGCCAGCTTCTCGGCCGCCGGGGTCACGAAGGCGCGGCCGAATTCGGCGGTGTTATGGCCGCGTTCGACCTTGCCGCCGAGCAGGTGCATCATCAGCTGCTGGCCGTAGCAGATGCCCAGGATCGGCACGCCCATGTCGAAGACGATGCGCGGCACGGTGGGCGCGTTCTCGGCGAAGACCGAGGCGGGACCGCCGGAGAAGATCACGGCTTTCGGATTGAATTCCTTGAGGAATTCCTCCGTGACCTTCTGGAACGGATGGATTTCGCAATAGACGTTCAACTCGCGCAGGCGACGGGCGATGAGCTGCGTCACCTGGCTGCCGAAGTCTATGATGAGAAGGCGATCATGCTGGGTCATGGACGGGGGATAGAGGCAGCCGGGCGGGCGTGCAAGAGGCTGTGAAAAGGGCGGGTTCGGGCGTGCCGGGGCGCAGTGTGAAGATCCCGGTGCAAGGGGCTGGGACGGCTGGGAAAAGGCAATACCGTAAAAGCACCGCTTTGGCACCGCTTTCGCACCGGCCCCGGGGCCCTGGATTTGCCAGGCGCGCGGGCGTCTCGCGGGCCCGCCGGGCCCCGGCGGGGTCCTTTCGCCGCGCGGGGCGCGCGCGCAGGGATGTCGGCGCGTCTCGCGGCCGGTGTCGTTTTTCGCGCGCAAGCGCCGCTATGCGGTGATGGTCCGCTGCCGAACGCGCTAAAAGGAGCGCCACAACGGGTGCGCCGCGGCGCGGACGGAGGATTGGCCATGAGCGATATGGCACAGGAAAATGGGTCGGGCGACGGGCGCGCGGCTGCAGGACGCCGGGCGCGCAGCGGCGGCGGCGCGGCGCGGCGGGCGGAACGCACGGCGGTGCATTTCGAAACCGCGCGCTTCATCGAGCGCAACATCCCGAACTTCGAGGTGCTGAACGAAGAGGCCCTCCAGATCATCGAATACAACGCCGAGACGGTGCTGGAAGAGATCGGCGTGAACTTCGTCGAGAACCCCGCCGCGCTTGAGCGCTGGAAGGCGGCGGGCGCCGATGTGAGGGGCGAGCGGGTGCGCATTCCGCGCGGCCTGGCCCGCCAGCTTTGCGCCACGGCGCCGGGGTCCTTTACCCAGCATGCCCGGAACCCGGCGAAGAATGTCGAGATCGGCGGCAAGGGACTCGTCCTCGCCCCGGTTTACGGTCCGCCCTTCGTGCGCGACCAGGCCGGCGGGCGCCGCTATGCCACGATCGAGGATTTCCGGAATTTCGTGAAGCTCGGCTACATGTCGAAATGGCTGCACCATTCCGGCGGCACGGTCTGCGAGCCGACCGATATCGCGGTGAACAAGCGCCACCTCGACATGCTGCTGGCGCATATGACGCTGTCGGACAAGCCCTACATGGGCTCGGTCACGGAGCCGGTGCGGGCGACGGATTCGGTGGAGATGTCGAAGATCCTCTTCGGCGCCGATTTCGTCGATCAGAACACGGTGATGACCTCGCTCATCAACATCAACTCGCCGCTGACCTTCGACTCGACCATGATGGGCGCACTGGAGGTCTATTCCGCGGCGAACCAGGCGGCGATCATCTCGCCCTTCATCGTCGGCGGCGCGATGGCACCGGTGACGGTGGCGGGCACGCTGACGCAGGTTCTGGCCGAGGTGCTGGCCGGCGTCGCCTATTCGCAGCTGATCCGGCAGGGGGCACCGGTGATCTTCGGGGCCTTCGTGACCTCGATCGACATGAACTCTGGCGCGCCGACCTTCGGAACGCCGGAGGCCGCGCATATCACCTATGGCGCGGGCCAGCTGGCGCGGCGGCTGGGGCTGCCCTACCGTTCGGGCGGCGGGTTCTGCGGCTCCAAGCTGCCGGACGCGCAGGCGGGCTACGAGAGCGCGAACTCTCTCAACATGGCGCTTCTGGCGGGCGTGAACTTCATGCTGCACGCCTGCGGCTGGCTGGAGGGGGGGCTGGTTTCCTCCTACGAGAAGTTCGTGCTGGACGCCGACCAGCTGGGCTGCCTGCATCAGCTGGCCAAGGGCATCTCGCTGGATGCGAACGGGCAGGGAATGGACGCGATCCGCGAGGTGGGGCCGGGTGGCCATTACCTTGGCTGTGCCCACACCCAGGCGAATTTCAAGTCCGCGTTCTGGCGGACCGAGGTGCTGGACTACAAGCCCTTCGAGACCTGGGAAGAGGAAGGCGGCCGGGATTCAGCGACGCTGGCGGCCGCGCGGGTGAAGAAGATGCTGGGCGACTACCAGCAGCCCGCCATCGACCCGGGCGTGAACGAGGCGCTGGCCGAATACGTGGCGAAGAAGAAGGCCTCTATGCCGGACGCCTTTGGCTGAGGGCGAGGGAAGGCGAGGGGGGGCGCGATGAATGCGCACCCTACTTTGCCGTAGACCAATGGGGCAAAGCCCCGCCCGATACGTGGTGCGTCAGCACCACCGGGCAGCGCCCGACCGCCCCCAGGGCGGGCGCTTTCTTCACCCTCGCGGCGGAGAATGGCGCAGGGGGAGCTTCACCATAAACTGACAGACCCGGGGCGCGGCGGGCGCCCACCCGCGGTCGGTCGCTGCCCTTGGTGTGGTCTTCCCCCCAAACCTCAGCTCGCGTAATCGCTGCCTTCGCGGTCGAGGATTTCGCGGAGCTGGGCCAGGTGCTCGGCCGCGCCGGAGGGGTAATCCTCCCATTCCCGCGCCGTCTTCTCGGCCACCGCGTCGGGCAGGATGCGGAGCGGGCGGCCGGTCTGGAGGGCGCGGATATAGGTCTCTGCCGCGCGCTCGAAGTAGTAGAGGCGGTTGAAGGTCTCGGCCACCGTTTCGCCTATGATCAGGACGCCGTGGTTGCCCATGACCATGGTCTTTACCTTCGGATCGGCGAGCAGCGTCGCGCAGCGGGCGCCTTCCTCCTCGAAGGCCATGCCGCCGTAGCCGTCGTCCACAACGTGGCGGTTGAAGAACATCGCGCAGTTCTGGTCGATCGGCGGCAGGCGGCTGTCGGCGAGCGAGGCCAGCACGGTCGCATGGATCGAGTGGACATGCATGACGCAGCGGGCGTGCGGGCAGGCGCGGTGGATCGCGCCGTGGAGGCCCCAGGCGGTCGGGTCCGGCGCATCGGGGCGGTTGAGCGTGTCCGGGTCGTCGGCGTCGATCTCCAGAAGCTCGGAGGCGCGCATGAGGGCGAAATGTCGGGCGTTCGGGTTCATCAGGAAGCGCCGGCCCTCGGGGTCGGTCGCGAGCGAGAAGTGGTTGGCCACCGCCTCGTGCATGTTGAGCCGGGCGGTCCAGCGGAAGGCCGCGGCGAGGTCGCAGCGTTCGGCCCAATGGGCGATGTTCGTCAGGGGTGCGTTCATGGGGTTCCTCCGTAAGGCCAGTGGCCCGCGCCGAGGGCGGAGATCGCCCCGGTGATGCGGGCAAAGCTTGCGCCGGCGCGGGCGGCGGTGTGGCGGGCGCGCAGGTAGCCGTGGACGAGGCCGGGCTCCAGCACATGATGGGCGCGGCCGCCCTCGGCCTCGATCAGGGCGCAATAGGCGCGGGCGTCGTCGGCCAGCGGATCGCATTCGGCGGCGAAGGCGACGGTGGGGGGCAGGCCCGCGAAGCTCGGCGCCCAGAGGGGGGCGGCGGTCGGGTCGTCCGCGGGTTCCTCGCCGCCCTCGTAGCGGACCGAGGCGTAGAAGGAGAGGTCGTCCTTCGTCAGCATCGGGGCATTGGCATGGGTAACGTAGCTGCCGCGGTTCAGGTCGCCACCGAGGCCGGGGTAGATCAGCACCTGCCCCATGAGGCGCGGTTCTCCGGCCAGGGTCTGCGCGACCGCCGCGGCCAGCGCGCCGCCGGCGCTGTCGCCGGCGAGGACGAGCGGGTCGGGGAAGGCCTCGAGCGTGGCTCGGGTGGCGGCGAGGGCATCCTCATAGGCGGCCGGATGGCGGTGTTCGGGGGCAAGGCGGTAGTCGGCGGAGACGACGCGGAAGCCGGTGGCGGCGGCGATCTCGGCGCAGACGTCGTCATGGCTGTCGAGGCCGCCGACGACGAACCCGCCGCCGTGGAGGTAGAGCACTGTCGCCTTGGGGGGCGTCGCGGGCAGGTAGATCCGGCAGGGGACGCCGCCGAGAGCGCGGTCCTCGGCCGAGATGCCCTCGGGATAGCCGCGGAAGAAGGCGCGGCACATGGCGGTGTAGACCTCGCGCTGCTTCTCGATCGGGTATGTGGCGGTTTCCGGCGGGTACCAGCTTTCGGTCTCGCGGATGAAGGCCCAGGTTTCGGCGTCGATGAGTTGGGAATAGTCCGGGGCGGGCATGGGGGTCCTGTGGTTGGCTTGGGCGCAGTCTCGCCCGGCGGGGCTGGGGCGGCAAGGGGGGCGTGGTGAGGAGGGCGGGAGCCGTCCCGGGGGCGCGGTGAGCAATGAATGCGCACCCTACGCCGGGGAGGGCCGATGGGCCGTGGGACGCGCAATGAAAAAGGCGCCTCTCGGGCGCCTTCATCGGGACGGGACGGTGGGACGGCTCAGCCGTGCCAGGTGCGGACGGGGCCGCAATCCATGTGGACGAAGTCGGAGTGGATGTACTTGCCGACGCCGCCCGCCTGGCAGGACCAGGCCGCCTCGTAGATCTGATGCACGGTGCGCGAGCGCAGGCGCAGGTCGGCGGCCTCGCCGTCCATGTGCAGCGAATGCGCGGCGACCCCCTTCGAATGGCGGCGCAGCATGGCGTTGGTCTGCGGCGTGCGGTAGCCGGAGAGCAGCTGGAAGGGCTCGGTCGTGTCGAGAAGCGCGTGCGAGGCGGCGATGATGTCGATCGTCTGCGGCGCCATGTCATGGGTCTGGTCGACGCGCCAGTCGCGCATGAAGACCTTCACCTGGTCGAGAACCTCGGGGACGTACTTGCCGTCGATCCAGTAGATCGCGTCCATCGTTTCGCCAGAGCGGCCGGAGAACATCCGGACCCGGCGGATATTGCCGGCGCCGCGGATCAGCCCGAAGGCATTGGCGTAGGTGGGTGCGGCCACTACGGTGGTTGCCGCAAATGCGCGCAGAAGTCCGCGCCGCGAAAAGCTCGCCGGTGTCTTTGAAGTCATGCTTTCTGTGCCTGTCCCGTTTGTCGTGGCCGCCTGTTCGGCGGTCATTGCTTCGTCCATCCCCTGGCCGGGTTTTTATGCCACAGTCATGGAGAATTCCAAACCGGGAAGGTCCTGGCGTTCTCTGATTCCTTCAGGGTGAGCGGAAATCTGCTGAAAACTCCGCTAATCCTCGGCCGCCCTGCGCCGAAATTCGCCGGCCGGGGCCTGCCGGCCATCACTTGGCGGCGATTTGCCGCTTTGGAGGGGCGGAGCGGGCGGCTCCGTTGTTTTGCAGAGACAGCGATGGATGCACGCGCGGCGGGGAGTGGACTTGCGCCCCGCGAAGCCCCAGATTTGCAGCAAGGGAAGCGGTTGCGAGGCAGTCATGCGTCGGCATGCGATTGATACGGGTCTGTTTTTTGCCGGGGGATCGGGGCGGCGGGCGCTTTGCGGCGCGGCGATTGCGCTGATTGGCTTGGCCGGCGGGCCGGCCGGCGCGCAGGCGATTCTCGCCGGCATGGCGCAGCCCGCGGCGCAGGGCCAGCCGGCGGCGGTGCAGGCGATGATGTCGGCCTTCGCGCAGGGCGTGGCGGCGGCGGTGTCGCATGACCGCGCGCTGGAGGAATTCTACCGTTCGACCGATTACCGACCGGTCTGGACCGATGCGGCCGATGCGGCGCGGCGGCAGGCTTTCCTCGACGCGCTGGCCAATGCCGGGCTGCAGGGCCTGCCCGCGGCGCGCTACGATCGCGCCGGGCTGATTGCCAAGCTGCGCGGCGCCGAGACGGAGCGCGACCGGGCCGAGGCCGAGGTGTCGATGAGCCGGACCTTCCTCGAATATGCGCGCGACGCCTGGTCGGGGGTGATCGACCCCTCGAATATCGGGCCGGGGCTGGTGCTGAAGGTCGATCGGCCCGATCCGCTGGCGCTGATGAAGGGGCTTGTCGCGGCGTCCGACCCGCAGGGCTACATGGCGAGCCTTCTGCCGCAGGCGCCGCAATATAACGCGCTTCTGAAGGAGAAGCTGACGCTGGCCCATCTGGCGGCGACGGATGCGTGGGGTCCGCCGGTGCGGGCCGGCAAGCTGAAGGCCGGCATGTCTGGCCCCGAGGTGGTGGCGCTGCGCAACCGGCTGATCGCGATGGGCTATCTCGCCCCCTCGGCCGACCCGAGCTTCGACGCCGACATGCAGGCGGCGGTGATGCAGTTCCAGGCCGACCACGGCCTGGCCCCCGACGGGGTGGTGGGACCGGCCACGCTGGAGGAGATAAACGTCCAGCCGATCGATCGGCTGAAGGCGGTGATGGCCGACATGGAGCGCTGGCGCTGGCTGCCGCGCGACCTCGGCCAGAAATATGTCTGGGTGAACCTGCCGGATTTCTCGGCCAGGGTGATCGTCGGCCATCGGGTGGTCTTCGACTCTCCGGTGGTGATCGGCAAGAACACCAAGGACACGCGCACGCCGGAATTTTCCAACACCATGCGCTACATGGATGTGAACCCGGTCTGGAACGTGCCGAAGTCGATCGCGACGAAGGAGTATCTGCCGGCCTTCCAGAAGGATCCGAACGCGGATTCGCAGCTGGTGCTGATCAACCAGTCGGGGCAGATCGTCGACCGCTCCACGGTCGACTTCAGCCAGTATGACCAGAACAACTTCCCCTTCGAGCTGAAGCAGCCGCCGTCCAGAGACAACGCGCTAGGGCTGGTGAAGTTCATGTTCCCGAACCGCTACAACATCTACCTGCACGACACGCCGTCGAAGTACCTGTTCAAATACGACCGGCGGGATTTCAGCCATGGCTGCGTGCGGCTGCAGAAACCGTTCGACCTGGCCTATCTGCTGCTTGGCTGGCAGAACCCGGACCCGAAGGCGGAGTTCCAGCGGGCGCTGGCCACCAAGGACCAGCAGACCATCGACCTGAAGTCCCCGCTGCCGGTGCATCTGGTCTATTTCACCGCCATTCCGTCGCTGACCGGGCACATGCAGTACCGCCGCGACATCTACGGCCGGGACGGGAGAATCTTCGCCGCGCTTCAGCAGGCGGGGGTGGCGCTGCCGGGCGATCCGCACTAGAGCCGGTCTCGAGAGGCATCGGCGGAGACAGCATGGGCGTGCGGACCGGCCACCGGATTGACGAGATCGCGAAGGCGCTTGGCGCACGGGCGGAAGGCGACGGCGCGCTATGCGTCACCGGCGCTGCCGAACCGGGAGAGGCCGGGCCGGAGGCGATCGCGCTGGCGATGAGCCCGAAGTATGCCGAAGGGCTGGCGCAGGGCCGGGCGCGGGCAGCGGTGCTGTGGGAAGGGGCCGACTGGCGCGCGCTGGGGCTTGAGGCCGCCGTGCTGGTGGCGCGGCCGCGGCTGGCGATGTCCGGGCTGACGCGGATCCTCGATCCCGGGCCCGCCATCACGCCGGGCGTGCATCCGAGCGCGGTGATCGATCCCTCTGCCGAGATCGGGGCGGGGGCCGCGATCGGGCCCTTCGTGGTGATCGGGGCGGGGGTGCGGATCGGGTCCGGGGTGCGGATCGCGAGCCATGTCTCCATCGCCGAGGGCGCGATGATAGGGGCGGATGCCCTTTTGCTGCAGGGCGTTCGCATCGGCGCGCGGGTGCGGATCGGCGAGCGTTTCATCTGCCAGCCGGGCGCCGTCGTGGGCGGCGACGGCTTCTCCTTCGTGACCGAGGCGAAATCCGGGGTCGAAGAGGTGCGCGAGACGCTGGGCCAGCGGGCCGAAATCACCGAGCAGGGCTGGCTGCGGATTCACTCTCTGGGCGCGGTCACGATCGGCGACGATGTCGAGATCGGCGCCAATGCGGCCATCGACCGGGGCACGATCCGGGATACCGTGATCGGCTCGGGCACCAAGCTCGACAACCTCGTGCATGTCGGCCACAACGTGGTTGTCGGGCGGGACTGCCTTCTGTGCGGGCAGGTCGGCGTCGCCGGCTCCTCGCGCATTGGTGACCGGGTGGTGCTGGCGGGGCAGGTCGGTGTGAACGACAATATCCTGATCGGGGACGACGTGATTGCGGGCGGCGCCTCCAAGATATTCACGAATGTGCCGGCGGGGCGGGTTATCCTCGGCTATCCGGCGATGAAAATGGATCTGCATGTCGAGGCCTACAAGGGCCTGCGCCGGCTTCCGCGCCTGTTCCGGCAGGTGGCGGAACTGCAAAAAGCGGTTTCCAAGGTGAAGGGTTCGGACTAAACAGCCGCCGACCCGGCGGGATCGCCCGAAGAGCAGCAGGAGTGCAGATGGCGAGCGAGGTGAAGGACAAGGTCGTCGCGATCATCGCCGAGCAGGCGGTGCTCGACGTGGCCGATGTTAAGCCGGAGGCGACGCTGGAGAGCCTGGGGATCGACAGCCTCGGCCTGGTGGAGTCGATCTTCGCCATCGAGGAGGCGTTCGACATCACGGTGCCGTTCAACGCGAACGAGCCGGACCAGAACGCGGAATTCGACATTTCGACGGTCGGCTCGATCGTCGCCGCGGTCGAGAGCCTCGTGGCCGAGCAGAAGGGATGAGGCGCGTCGTCATTACCGGCGCGGGCACGGTGAACGCGCTGGCGCAGGATGTGGCGGGCACCTTCGAGGCGTTCCGCGAGGGGCGCTGCGGGATCGGCGAGCTGGATATCCGCGACGTCGACCGGCTGGCGATCAAGATCGGCGGCCAAGTGCGCGACTGGGATCCCGAGGCCCATTTCAACCGCCAGCAGATCGTCCTCTATGACCGTTTCACCCAGTTCACGCTGATCGCCGCCAAGCAGGCGCTGGCGCAGTCGGGCCTGAATTTCGACGGGCACCTGGGCTACGAATCCGGCGTTGTGCTGGGCACCGCCGGGGGCGGCGTGAACACCTGGGACGACAATTACCGCGCCGTCTACGAGGAGGGGAAGAACCGGGTTCACCCCTTCGTCGTGCCGAAGCTGATGAACAATGCCGCGGCGAGCCATCTTTCGATGGAGTTCAACCTGCGCGGCCCCTCCTTCACGGTGGCGACGGCCTGCGCGAGCTCCAACCACGCGATGGGGCTGGCGTTCCAGATGATCCGCTCGGGCGGGGCCAAGGCGATGGTCACCGGCGGGTCGGAAAGCATGCTGTGCTTCGGCGGGATCAAGGCCTGGGAAGGGCTGCGGGTGATGTCGAAAGACGCCTGCCGCCCGTTCTCGGCCAACCGCAACGGGATGGTGCAGGGCGAGGGCGCGGCGGTCTTCGTCTTCGAGGATTACGACCACGCCCGCGCGCGCGGCGCAGAGATCCTGGCCGAGGTGGCGGGCTTCGCCATGACCTCGGACGCGGCGGATATCGTCATGCCCTCCAAGCAGGGTGCGGCGCGGGCGATTGCGGGGGCTTTGCGCGACGCCGGGCTGAACGGCGACCAGGTGGGCTATATCAACGCCCATGGCACCGGCACGGCGGCCAATGACAAGACCGAATGCGCTGCCGTCTCGGATGTCTTCGGACATCATGCCGACCGGCTGATGATCTCCTCGACCAAGTCCATGCACGGGCACCTGATCGGCGGGACCGGGGCGGTCGAGCTTCTGGCCTGCATCATGGCGCTGAAGGACGGGATCATCGCGCCGACGATCGGCTATGAGGAGCCGGACCCGGAATGCTCGCTCGACGTGGTGCCGAACGAGGCGCGCGAGGCGGAGGTGAGCGCGGTGCTCTCGAACGCCTTCGCCTTCGGTGGGCTCAACGCGGTGCTGGCGCTGAAGCGGGCATAAGGCGGCTTCGGTCCCACCTCTACACCCTGAAGGCCCGAACCAGCGTCGCGCAGCGACGCCGGGCCAGCGCACGTCCGCTCCCAAGGGCGGGCGCTATTGGTGAGTCGGCCGCCCAGGCTAGCCAAAGGGGCGACTGAACCATAAGCGGACAGATCCGCGAGGCCGCCAGCGCCCAGCCGCGGACCGGCGCTGGCCCTCTTCCCAGAGGTGGTCGGTTACTTCTTCGGGGCGATGCTCGGGACCGAGGGCATCTTGGCGCCGGTGGCAGCACCGGGGGCCTTCGCCTTGGGCGTCGCGCCATGCTCCTCGTTTAGCTTGGCCACGGCGGCCAGCCCGTCGGTGAAGCCCTTCAGTGAGACCGTCAGGTCCACCTTCTGGTCCGGGGCCTGTGCGGGGACGATCGACATCGCGATGTCCTTGCCCTTCTTCATCGCGTCGACTTCTTCCTTGGTGAAGCCGACATTGGCGACGCAGCCCTCGCGCGTGCAGTAGAGGAAGGCGTAGACCTTGGGCTGCACGCCGTCGATATGCAGCGTGATGCCGCGCGGCAGCAGCGTCTCCAGCGGGGTGACGATGTTCGCCGCGGCGGCCGCGGGCTGGCCGTCGGGCAGGGCAGTGATGGCGATCTCTGCCACCGGGTTCTTCGAGCTGTCCTTCAGCAACTGGTAGAGCTGGCACGGATCGTGGCCGTTCGGCGCATGGACGCAGCGGTAGGACCAGTCGCCCGAGGTGCCGGCGACATAGGGCGTGCCGACCGCGCCGGAGGCGGAGCCGTTCGCAGGCTTGCCCATGTCGGGTGTGGTGGCCGGGGCCTTGCCGGAGGTTTGGCCGCTGGTGGTCTGGGCCATCGCGGCGGGCGCGAGAGCCAGCGCAAGAATGAGCGGCAGCGCTTTGGTCTTTCTCAGCATTTACGGGTCCATCGGGTCGGGAATAGGGGTTGGCCGTGCTCTACCATGACCGTCCGCAGCTGTCAGGGACTAATTCCGGCGGGCAGTCGCGCGGGGGGCGGAAAATTGCCGGGCGCTTCATCCTAAAAGCGAAAAGGGCCCGGCAAGGGGCCCTTTTCAGATATTTTTTTCTCTCCCCGTCGGACTGGCCGACTTTGCAAGGGGGACGCTACGGCGGAAACACGAATGCGTCAACTGGGAATCTCGGCGGAAAGCCTCCCAATCCGATCACAAAAAAAGGGGCCGCGCCGGATTTGGGCACGGCCAGTCTGACAGGGAGGAAGTGTTGCCCCGAACCGCATGTTGCCCGGGACCGGGGCAGTCTGACGGCAAATGGTTAAATTAGTATGTCCGCTGTGCGCGGGTGTCAGGCCGCATGCGGCCGGAGCGCAGGCGGGGGGCATCCGCGCCGGGAAGCGGGCCGCGCGCCGTGGGCCGGGTGCGGCCTCAGGCCGGGGCGGACCAGTCGATCGGCGCCTCGCCCCGGGCCGTGAGCCAGGCGTTGATCGCGCCGAAGGGGCGGGTGCCGAAGAAGCCGCGATGGGCGGACAGCGGCGAGGGATGGACGCTCGTGAGAACCAGGTGGCGGGCAGGGTCGGTATGGGGTAGCGCGAGCCCCTGTGCGTGGCGGCCCCAGAGCAGGAAGGCCGCGGGCCGGGGGGTGATCTCGGCCAGCACATCCGTCACGAGAGAGCGCCATCCGAGCTTTGCATGCCCACCGGGGCTGCCCGAAGGGACCGTCAGCGCGGTGTTGAGCAGCAGCACGCCCTGCCGCGCCCAGGGGCTCAGATCGCCCGAGGCCGGGCGGCGGCCGGTGTCGGCCTCGAGCTCGGCGAAGATATTGCGCAGCGAGGCGGGGAGCGGCCGGCCGGGCGGAACGGAGAAGGCGAGCCCGTCCGCGTTGCCCGGCGTCGGGTAAGGATCCTGGCCGAGGATGACGACGCGCACGGCCCGGGGCGGGACCAGGGCGAGGGCGCGGAAGATCCGCTCCGGCGCCGGGAAGACGGGACCGGGCTCGGCGGCGAGGCGCTCTGCAATCGCGGGCCAGCGCGTGGTGAAGAACGGCAGATGCGCCCAGGCGGATGGGAGATCCGTCATTCCGCCTGGGTGGCCTTGGCGAGGGCCGTGACCTTCGCGCGGGCCGCGCCGCTGTCGATGCTGGCGCGGGCGACCTCTGTCCCTTCGGGCAGGCTTGCGACGCGGCCGGCGACGAGGAGCGCCGCGGCGGCGTTCAGGAGGACTGCGTCGCGATAGGCGCTCTCTGCCCCGTCGAGGAGCGCGCGGAAGGCGACCGCGTTCTCGGCCGGCGAGCCGCCGAGGATCGCCTCGAAGGAATGGCGGGGCAGGCCGGCATCTTCGGGCGTGATCTCGAATTCGGTGATCTTGCCAGCGTCGAGGGCGGCCACCTTGCTGGGCGCGGCGATCGAGAGCTCGTCGGTGCCGTCGCCGCCATGGACAAGCCAGGCGCGTTCGGAGCCGAGGGTGGCCAGAACCTCTGCCATCGGGCGCAGCAGCGCGGCAGAGAAGGCGCCGGTCAGCTGGCGCTTCACCCCCGCCGGGTTGGTCAGCGGACCGAGGATGTTGAAAAGCGTGCGGGTGCCGAGCTCCGCCCGGACCGGGCCGACATGGCGCATCGCGGGGTGGTGCATCGGCGCCATCATGAAGCAGATGCCGGTCGCGGCGAGCGCCTTCTCGACCACTTTGGGGCCGACCATGACGTTGATGCCCAGCTCGGCCAGCGCATCGGCGGCGCCCGATTTCGAGCTGAGGTTGCGGTTGCCATGCTTGGCCACAGGCACGCCCGCGCCCGCGACGACGAAGGCGGTGGCGGTGGAGATGTTCAGCGTTCCCTTGCCGTCGCCGCCGGTGCCGACGATGTCCATCGCGCCCTCGGGCGCCTTCACCGGGTTGCAATGGGCGCGCATGACCGAGGCGGCGGCGGCGTATTCGTCGACCGTCTCGCCCCGGGTACGGAGCGCCATCAGAAGCCCGCCCATCTGCGCCGGGGTGGCGTTGCCCTCGAACAGGATGTCGAAGGCGCGCTCGGCCTCGGCGCGCGAAAGCGGGCGGTCGGCGGCGGCGGCGATCAGGGGTTTCAGCGCTTCGCTCATGCGGTCACCCGGGTCTGGTCGAGGAAGTTCTCGAGAAGTTGGTGGCCGTGTTCGGAGGCGATGCTTTCGGGGTGGAACTGCACGCCCTCGATGGGCTTGGTGCGGTGCCTGAGGCCCATGATCGTGCCGTCCTCCAGCCAGGCGGTGACCTCGAGCTCTGCCGGCAGGCTGGCGCGGTCGACGATCAGGCTGTGGTAGCGCGTGGCCTCGAAGGGCGAGGGCAGGCCGGTGAAGACACCGGTGCCCTTGTGATGGATCACGCCGGGCTTGCCGTGGACAATCTCGTGACAGCGGACGACCTTGCCGCCGAAGGCCTGGCCGATGGTCTGGTGGCCGAGGCAGACGCCGAGGAGCGGCACCCCGGCCTGGGCTGCGGCGGCGGCAAGCGGCAGGCAGATCCCGGCCTCTGTCGGCGTGCATGGGCCCGGAGAAAGGACGATGCCGGCGGGCTTGAGGGCCATCGCCTCCTGCACCTCGAGGGCGTCGTTGCGGCGGACCAGCACCTCCGCGCCCAGCTCGCCCAGATAATGCACGAGGTTGTACGTGAAACTGTCGTAATTATCGATCAGCAGGAGCATGGACCGGCGATCCTCGGGCAAGGGGAGCGCCGCTCAAAAGGGGTGAACGCGGCGCGGTGTCGGGCTATACATGGTCCGAGCCGCCGCCCGGGGTCAAGGGCGGGGAACGCCCGGGGATGCCGGGAGGGGGCCGCAAGAAGGTGGAGGAAGGCGTTGGGCAGGGGTTTTGTACTGGGGGCTCTGTCGGGGCTTGTGGTGTCGGCGGTGGCGCTGGTGGCGGCCTCGTTCATGTTTCCGATCCCGCCGGGGCTGACGCCGCCGGCCGCGCCCGCAGTGGCGGTCTCCGGTGCGCCCGCAGCGCCCGCAGCAGGGGCCGCGCCCGAGGCACCGAACGGCAATTCCGGCGCGCCAGCGCTGACGGCGACACCGGCGCCCGCGCCCGGGGCGCAGCCGGCCGCGCCGTCGGTTCAGGCCAATGCGGCGGGGGACCGGCCCGAGGTCGGCGCCGTCGCCGGC
>NZ_RRYH01000030.1 GCF_004010155.1 Solirhodobacter olei
CGCTAGACTGCACGCCAACACCCGTCAACTTGACGATGCCCTCCTGGGACTTTCGCTTACTAAAACTCCGTTTTCGACAAGATACTCGAGCTTCTCAGCTGCGGCCTCAATGGCCCTCTCGAAGTGCTCGCATGCATCGCCCATAGATAGCCCCTTTGCTGGTCCATCTCCCCATCCGAGCATCGAACCCGAGGACGGTGTTGTCTACGTCAAGCAAGTGTCGGTGGATCAGACTCCACGCGCCGGCCATTCTTGTCCCCAAAAGTCGCCGGTTGTGCTGTTGGCAGAACAGCAGGTGCGCCTGGCGCGCCATCGGGCGCTCGGAGCCCACACGCGATGGGGCACGCCGAAGCGACTTGGTCGCTGCGGTCCGAGAGCGTACAATCGTCGGTGGGTCAGCGGCTCGAACCGAGTCCAATGTTGACCGGGCGATGTCAGCGCCTCAGATCAGCCAGGTAGCGCTGACACACGCGCGGAACGTACCCCTCGTTACCGCATCTCCAGAGCACAACTGCGAGATTCGGTCGAGTGGCTGGCCCGCCATGGAGGCGCAGGCACGGAGGCACCGGACGGGCTGCGGCCGGAGCCTGAGGGTGATGATGTGCCGCAGCGGTTTCTGACGACTCCTTCGCGAGACTAGCCTCTCTACATGTCGCGGGCCACGATCATGGGTCGCGTCCAGACAACACGCCCAACACCTCCGCGACCCTCGACCAAGCACACAACATTGGAGCCGGGCAGCCAGGTCACGGTGCTAATCAAGTGCTTCGCCTTGTTGATCGCCTCCGTCATGTCCCTTGCGCGCAAAGGGACGGACTGGTCCAACGCTCGGATCATATCCCCACCGCCGCGACCGACCTGAAGTGTGTAAACGCGCATTTCGACATCCTCCTCCGCCTATGAGGATAGAGGGGTGGCGTGAACCTGTCTGGTGGCATGGTGTCGCCCCACCGGCCAGCTGAGCGGAAAGGCGCAAATCCGTAGGCGAATTGCCGCCGCGGAGGCCAGCTGAATTTTCGGACACTATGCGGACATGTGCAAAGCCTCTTCGCCCGCTATCGCGGGGGAGAGGCTAGTGCACTGATTTCTTTTATTTTGTTCTCCGGCGGTAGGGATCGAACCTACGACCAATCGATTAACAGCCAACTGTTCGCGTCCCCTCTTGGAAGGGCAGCTAAGGTATCCATTCCTCGCCGCAAGCGGCCAGTCCGCAGCCGGCCCCGAAGCTGTCGTTCGGGTGTGTGTGGAAGGCTGGCGCTTTGAGAGCGGCTAAATCTGAAATTGTCCTTTATTTACAATTCTCTGTAATTCGGCCGGCAATAGTCATTATGTAATATCATAACGCAGCCGAGCGGCATCAGCCTGAAGCTCTGTCCTCATGAGGACGAATGCTGATCGACATACCGAGCGCTTTGACCACGCCCAACAAGGTCGAGAGCTTCGGATCGCCGTCCGGCCCAAGACTCTTGTAGAGGGCCTGTCGGGACACATGCGCTGATTTGGCAATTTCGGTCATGCCGCGTGCGCGGGCCACGGTTGCCAAAGCCCGTTTGATTTCCCCCTCATCGCCTTCCTCGAAGGCAATCGCCAGAAACTCTGCCTGCGCCTCATCGGTGCGCAGATACTCTGCCGCGTCGAAGGGAGTTGTCGCCAATACCACGTCAGACCTCCTTTGCCATGTCCCGCGCGCGGGCTATGTTGCGCCGCTGCGAGCTTTTGTCTCCGCCACACAAAAGAACTACAACAACGTCGCCAGTTCGGACCAAATAGACCCGGTAACCTGGGCCATAGTCGATGCGTAATTCTCCAATTCCATCGAAGTACTTCACGTCCCCGAACGCCCCGCGTTCAAGCCGCGCGATCCGGGTGGCGATCCGCGCGACAGCTCGCTGATCCTTCAGGGCTCGAAGCCACCGCCCAAACCTTTCCGATTGCCGCACCTCGATCATCTGTCAACTATAGGCGACAGGACGCAGAACGTCAACTATAGGCGACAATTAGAAGCCCGAACGGGGCGGGGCTGTAGTCCTGGACTGCCACATCGGCTACCGGCCAGGAACATGTCTGCCACCGTCACCGAAACAACGCCGATTGCCGGGACTGCTCCCACTCGGCGAGCCCCCGGGCAACCAGCTAGGCCGCACTGCGGCGGGCACGCAGTCGAAGTCGTGCGCAACCTCCGCTGAGCCCGGGACTGCGGGGTGCCTCGAGCGTACCAGTTCCAAACGGCCGAAACGCTCATCATGCATGTTCGTGGGTGGAGCATAGGTGTAAAATGTCACCGGGCGTTGCGTCGTGCGACCAAACCAACGGCGCCGCGACAGCCTTTCGAACTCGCTGCGCAGGAACGGCATTGCCAACTTGTTTATCGAGGGCCCTTGGTTAGGTGGCGGGGATGAAGATACCGAGCACCATGCCGCGCTTGAAAGGCTACCGCTTCCCGCGCGCGATCGTTGCCTACGCGGTCTGGGCGTATCACCGGTTCGCGCTCAGCACCGGCGATGTGCTCGACATCCTCGTGCAGAAGCAAAGGAATGCGAAGGCAGCAAGGCGGTTCCTGGAGCGGCTGATCGGTCGGTTCGGTACTCCGCGGGTCATCGTTACCGACAAGCTGCGCAGCTACACCAAGCCCATCGGCCATCTTGCACCCCGTGCCGAGCATCGGGCGCACAAGGGCTTGAATAACCGCATCGAAGGATAGCACAGGCCGACCCGAAAGCGCGAGAAGCTCATGGGGCGGTTCAAGTCCCCGCGACAGGCGCAGAGGTTCCTTGCCGCCCATGACCAGATCAACACGCTCTTCCGGCCCCGCCGCTATCGTCTCTCCGCACTCTCCTGGCGCCACGCCCGATCCGATGCTTTCGATCTCTGGGGCGCCTACGTCCTCGAAATGACCGCCTGACTGAAGCGGATCAGGCCGCGTTCACGCCAAGCCAAACAACTTGGCAATGCCTCGGTATCTTCATGCACGCCACCTACGCCAAGGACTTCCCGCAAACAAGTTGGCGATGCCAACCACTGAGGTAGACAGATTGGGGGCCGCTCGGTAGTATATTGGAGCACCAAGGGGAGGTCGTCATGGGGGTCCACAAACAGTCCGTCAGTTTCACAGACGCCGCCTTCGCCTACGCGAAGGAATTGGTCGACCGCGGAGATTACCCGAATGTAAGCGCGGCAGTTTCGGGGGAGTTGGCCCGAGCCCGGGCTGCGCGGGAGCGGGACCATATGATCCTCGAAGCTGAGGTGCGGCGACGTCTTCAACTGCCTGCGGACCAGTGGGAGCCTGTTTCGACGGCGGCGGAGTTCACCGCAGATGCGCGTTCATTTCTGGCCGAGCTCCGGGGCGGAGAAGCGTCCCAGGCATGATCCGGATCGAACGGCTTCCGCTCGTCCGACGTGATCTTAGGGAGTTGGCGCGCCATGTGGCAGAGGCGTCCGGTGATCTGCGTGCGGCTGCACGCCGTCTAGATCAAGTCGATGCGTTCCTGACCGACATTCTGGAGAACCCGAGTTTGGGATCAATCCTGAGTGCGGAACTATCCGGATGGCGTGTCCGGCATGGTGGCGCGGGTCGTCGGATCACTATCGTCTTCCGTTTCACGGAGGATGGAAGGTGTCTTCAGATCGCGTTGGTGGCCTTTGGCGGCCAAGACTGGATGGGCGTGGCTCCGGAACGATCCGTGGCGTTCAAGAGAGCCTGAAAACGGGATGGCCAAGTATTTTTGGCCGAAATCGGCATGGGCCTGAGTGGTGTTCGTCAGGCGCTCATCTCGAGGGTATAGGCACCCCATAGATCGAAGGCATCGGATCGGGCGTGGCGCCAGGAGAGAGCGGAGAGACGATAGCGGTGGGGTCGGAAGAGCGTGTTGATCTGGTCATGGGCCGCGAGGAACCTCTGGGCCTGACCGGGTGACTTGAACCGTCCCATGATCTTCTCGCGCTTCCGGGTCGGACGGTGCGATCCTTCGATGCGGTTGTTCAAGCCCTTGTGCGCTCGATGGTCCGCACCCGGCGCGAGATGGGCAATCGGCTTGGTGTAGCTGCGCAGCTTGTCGGTGACGATGACATGTGGAGCGCCCCAGCGACGCATCAGCTTGCGCAGGAACCGCATGGCCGCTTTGGCATTCCGACGACTCTGCACGAGGATTTCCAACGTGTCGCCCCTGGCATCGACGGCGCGCCAGAGCCAGTGCTTCCGGCCGCGGATCGAGATAACGACTTCATCCAGGTGCCAACTGTCCGCCGCTGCAGGCCGGCCCCGTCGGATGCGGGCAGCAAACTGCGGCCCGAAACGGCCTACCCAAACCCGGATCGTCTGGTAGCTGACCAGAGCGCCGCGTTCAGCCAACAGGTCTTCAACGTCGTGCAAACTGAGCGCAAATCGACGATTGGCCCACACCGCATAAGCAATGACTGAGCGCGAAAAGCGGTGCCCTTTGAGCGCCGCTGCTTCGATGTCGATCATCCCGACCCGCTGGGCGCCAGGCACCACCTCGTCAACTTTACAAAGCCTGCCCAACGCCCCGACTCGCTCCGGCCGTGTTCCCGTGTCACCGATCCCCAAAGTGCGATGGGCCGGGAAAACCGATGAAAGATTCAACCTGAGTTAGAAACATTCATCTGTTTGGACGATGCGCGGCACCGGTCACTGGTTCCATACTGGGTCTGTGCCGGCGGGCCTCGTCCGGCTCAGTCACGGGCCGCAAGACGCGACCCAATAGCACATCAACGGAACAGGAGACTCGAAATGAAGAGCTTCAAGACCTTCCTCAAGCGCTTTCACAAGGACGAGAAGGGCGTGACTCTCGTCGAATACGGAATCGCACTAACGCTCGCCCTCATCGTGGGCGGCACGGCGCTGACGAACCTCGCTGGAAGCGTCTCCAACCAGATGGGCGTTGCCCAAACCGCCTTGTGCGCTGGCGCCGCCGGAGCAACCACCGCCAGCTGCAAGTAGTAGAACTAGAGGATCAGGCGGCTCTGTCTGCCGCCCGAGTGCTTACCCCAGGAAAAAAGCCGTCGCCCGCCGACAGCCTTGGCGGGCGACAGCAGAGCCGAGGGTTTCCCCGGCTTCCACACAATCCCCCGAGGAAAGTGACATGGCCTTCCGATCCATCCTCGTTGCCCTTGTCGGCGTCGTCGTCGCTGGCGTTTCCGCTTATGCAACGCGCGAGTATCTCAGCCTGCAGACGGCACAGGCCCAAGTCGATCCGAAAGCCCAGTTGACCACGGTGGTCATCGCGGCGACGAACATCGATTTCAGCCAGCCGATTGAGCCGCAGGAACTCAAGGTGATCCCGTGGCCCCGCGCGGCACTGCCGCCGGGCGCCTTCCAGACGACGACGGCGCTGCTGCCCGCAGCGGGAAGACCGCCGCGTCGGGCGACCCGCGATTTTGCGCAGGGGGAGCTGATCCTCGCCTCCAAGGTTTCCGGCTTCGGCGCGAAGGTGACGCTGGTCCAGAGCCTCTTGCCCAACATGCGGGCGATGGCAATCCCGGTGACCGCGGTGACCGCCGCGGGCGGCTTCGTCACGCCGGGCGATCACGTGGACATCATGCTGACCCAGGGCAGCGGTTCCGACCTGCGCACCGTCACGATCCTGCAAGATATCCGTATCCTTGGCGTGGACCAGACCTCGAACCAGAGCCATGACAAGCCCGATATCGCCAAGACGGTAACCGTCGAGGTCACACCGGATCAAGGCCAGGTGCTGGCGCTCGCACAGCACGCGGGAACGCTGAGCCTCGCCCTGCGGGCGGCCGGCGTGGCAGGCGCGAAGAAGCAACCGATGGCATCGCTGCGGCTCGCCGACATCCTACAGGAAAAGTCACCGGCCGATGTGCCGAATGCGGGTGTGACGATCAAGGTGCACCGGGGCGACAAGAAGGTCGAACTCGTCGAGGTCAGCAAGTAGCCGCAAAAGGGGGGCGCGGCCGGGCACGCTTACGGCGGGCCGCAGAGGGAATGTGCAAGAGGACTGGGACCATGGCACGGATGATGCGCAAGTTCATCGAAGACACCCGTGGAACGATAATGGTGTTCTGGGCGATGTCGTTGGTCGTGATCATCGGGCTGGTCGCCCTGTCCTTCGATATCGGTCGCATTGCCTCGACCCGTGCGCAATTGCAGTCCTTCGCCGACAACGTGGCGCTCGCCGCCGCCGGCGAACTTGACGGCGGCTCGGATGCGATTACCCGGGCGACAACCGCGGCGGATACGATGATCAGCGGCTCACAGACCTTCGGGAACGGGTCGCACAGCCTTTCCGGCTCCGCTGATTTCTCGATTGCCTTTTACGCGACGCTGCCGGCCAACGACACGTCGCCGCTTGGTGCCACGACGACCGATCCGGCGAAGGCACAGTACGTGAGTGTCACGGCCACGCCGCGCAGCATCGGTCTGACTTTCGCCGCGGCGCTCTACCAGCTGCTTGGCCAGCCTGTGCCCAAGGTACTCACCCAGGCGACGGCGGTGGCGGGCTTCACCCAGTATGCCTGTGACATCACGCCGATGATGATGTGCCTGCCCCACAACACCGACGCCGAGGGCAACCCGATACCGTATCGTGCCGAAGATAATGTGGGCAAGATGATCCTCATGCGTGCCGGCGGCCAAGGGGCCGCCTGGGGACCGGGAGATTTCGGTTTTCTAGATCCCTCCGCCTCAGACATTGCTGCCGATCCGAATGGGCCTTGTGCCGGCCTGCCAACAACCGGCGAGAAATACTCCGAATGCCTGCTCGCAGCCGAGGGCAGCGTCAGCCAGTGTTTCCGCCAGCGCGGGGTGACGACCCAACCCGGGCAGGCCAATGGCATCAATAATGCCGTCATGAATGTCCGGTTCGATATCTATCTGGCAACACTGAACCATGCCAATAAAGATCCCAACTACCCGGCAGCCCCGAATGTGATCAAGGGCATTATCCCGCAAGGGACTGGCCAGACCTGCATCGGCCAGAACGCACAGGTATCTCCCAATACCGAGGCCCTACCGAACGACACCTGCCTCAACAACGGCTCCTGCACTCAACCAGGCGGAAATGGGCGGTTTGGGAACGGTATCTGGGATTCTCCAGGCTATATCACCCAGAATTGGGGGGGCACGGCCCCCCCAGGGTGGAACGGCGTCACCCGCTGGTCGCTCTACAATGCAGAGATCAAAAGTGCCGATCCTCCCAACGGACCGTCAATCCTGACCGACAAGGCGGAAACTGGGCGGCCGATCTGTTCCCAATATCAATCGCAATATCCGGAGCGCCGCTTAATCGTCGTGGCTGGCGTAGATTGCACCGCCAATCCGATCAACGGCACGTCCACCGTACCGGTGCAGGAATTCTTCAAGATCTTCCTGACCCGGCCCGTGGGGCCGGACCCGACGACCCCCTCCAAGGAGGATATCTTCGGTGAAATCGTCGGACCCGCTCAGGGCTACGGCGGCGCTGGCGGCAAGGGCGGGCTCTTCCACGATGTCGTGCAGCTTTACAGGTGAGGTGATGGAAGGGCGTCCGATGATATCCCCAATCATCAAGCGATGCAGGGCGTTCGCGGGTGGCGAGCGGGGCGCGATCCTGGTCGAGTTCGCCCTCGTCCTGCCGATGATGCTCATTTTCTTCGCGGTGATCGTGGAGGGATCGCGGATGATGTGGTCCTACCAGACCGCGATCGAAGGGGTTCGTGACGCGTCGCGTTATCTGGCACGCGTCGCGCCGGCGAACATCTGCTCGCTCGGCGGCGGATATGATATCAGCGTCTGGCAACCAGACCTGCAGCAGATCGTTAGCCAGACGATCTCGGGGCAGGTGTTTCCAACTGACGTCACGGTCTCAGTGACGCCCGGGTTCCGCTGCGACACCGGCGATTTTCGAAACACCCCTGTCACGATCGGCACGGTCAGCGCGCAGGTTCAGATACAGTTTCCCTTCTCAAGCCTTCTGAGCTTCTTCGGCGGCACGGCGCCCGCCTCGCTCCAGACCACGCTTACGGATCAGTCGAGGATCTACGGCTCATGAGCGAACGGTCGAAACAGATTGCCATCTCAAGCACCCCGAACGGACCGGCTGACGAGTCGGGCGCGGCACTGGTGGAGCTTGCGCTCGTATTGCCGCTGTTTCTGTTCCTGCTTTTCGGGCTGATCGACTTCGGGCGTCTCGGCTTCTCCATCGTGATGGCAAGAAGCGCCGTGGATATGGCCGTGCGCACGGCAGTCGTCCGCCCGTTGGCCTGCGATGATCCGACCTTTCCGACAAGCAACCAGCGTGGTTCGGACACAACGCAGCCATTACCGCCGTTCGGTACCAGCTGCAGCCCCGGGACAACCGGGATATGCGCTGCACCAAGTCCTGTCAGTTGCACAGGAAGTGAAAGCAACACCACGGCCTTCGAGATCTGGAACAAGATCGCACCGCTCATGCCGTTCGGGACAACGATTGCAAACCTGCAATTTACTTACACCTACGACCCGAACCTGGGCTTTCTCGGCGGCCCCTACGTCCCGACCGTCACGGTGGCGCTCACGGGTGCAAAATTCCAGTTCGTAACGCCACTTGGGGCGCTCGCCGAAGCGTTCGCAGGCGGTCCTCTGAGTTTCGACACATCCAAAGGGATCGACTTTCCGACAATCAGCGCCGCTCTGCCGGGTGAAGATCTCGCCGAAGGAACAGGCGGGTAATCCGCTGGCGCAATGGGAGATTAGAGAATGTCAATGAAACAGGTACCGCGCTCGATGCTGGTCATCTCCCCGGACCGGACCGTGGCAAAGGCAATTTCGGATGCAGTGCTGTCTGTACCAAACATACGGCTGGATAGCGAAATCGGCACGATCGGAAGTGTGAACGGCCGCGCCGTTCGACTCCTTTCCGGGCGGGACATCGTGTTGTTCCAAGCTGATGCAGCCGACCCATCCGAGCTCGATGCGATCAGGCGGCTGGTTGCAGAGCGCGGAGGCAAGACTAGGTTCGTCGCGCTTGCGGACGAACACATGTCGCTCGCGCAAGTTCGTTCGCTGACAGAAGCCGGGGCGGATGACGTCATGCCCCTTCCGACCCAAGGAGGTGACCTTGGCAAGGTCCTTTCTCGTCTGGGCGAGACCGCCCCGGCAGATCGCAAGATGGGCCATCTCTTCGCCGTCATCCAAGCGCGCGGGGGAATTGGGGCCACGACCCTTGCTGTCAATCTCGCTGATCAGCTCTGCCCGCCGAAGGGCCGTCGTGGTGGTAACTCAAAGGGGGTCGCGTTAGTCGATCTCGATCTTCAGTATGGAACGATCGGCAGCATGCTCGACCTGCCCGAACAGGACGCGCTCTACCAACTCGCGTTCGATGGCACGATCCCTGACGCGCAGTTCCTGGACCTCTCGATGAAGACCCTGCCTCAAGGCCTCTCAGTGCTGGCTGCACCGAGCCGCCTCGGCCCGGTGGATTCGCTTAGCACTGAGCAGATCAAGGCGCTGCTCGATCTCTTGCGTGAGCGGGCCGAATATGTCGTGGCCGATCTGCCGCATGTTATGGTGCCTTGGATGGATCCGGTCTTGCGGCAGGCGGATACAATCCTTCTGGTTTCCGACACCACCGTCCCAGCAGTCAGGCATTGCCGCCGGCTGATAGACTTCCTGGCTGCCGATCATCCGGACCTGCCGGTGCGTGTGGTGCTGAATCATGAGACGCGGCCGCTGTTCCGCAGCGCGGCGCTGCGTGAGGCATCGCGTGCCTTGGAGCGTCCGCTCGACATCTGGCTGCCACATGACAGTAGGGCCGCACGAGCTGCCGCCGATCGCGGCATGCCGTTGTCCCGCGTGGCAGGCCGCTCGGCTCTGACACGCTCGATCCGGCGCCTTGCAAGATCCCTCGCCGCGGAGTTCCCGCCGTCCGCTACCTCCCATCTGCCTATGTAGGAGCGCCAAAGTGTTCAAACAATTTGCAAAACCAACTGCGAAGTCGGTGAGCAATGTGGTCGAATTGTCCCCGGCGCTCAGCCCGGACAGCCAAAGAGCCCACTTTGTCGAAGATCAGCCGGACAGCGATCTTCTTGCCCGTCTCGAACTCAAGACCCGGCTGCACGAAGTCCTCCTGGAGAGGCTGAACCTCGCAGTGATCGACAAGGTGGAGCCCGAGGAGCTCCACCGCGAAGTGAGCAGCGTCGTTTCCCAAGTCCTGGCCGAGGAAAAACGACCGATGCGGGGCGAAGACGTCCGGAACCTGGTGAACGAGCTGCTGGACGAGATTCTGGGCTACGGACCACTCGAGCCGCTGCTCGCCGATCCGACCATTTCTGACATCCTCGTAAACTCCTATCGGTCCGTGTACGTGGAGCGAGCGGGAGTCCTGGAAAAGAGCCGAGTTCGGTTTCGTGACGAACGCCACCTCATGCGGATCATCGACAAGATCGTGAGCAGGGTGGGTCGGCGCGTCGATGAAAGCCAGCCTTGGGTCGACGCACGCCTCGAGGATGGCAGCCGTTTCAACGCGATCATCCGACCCTGCGCCATCGACGGCCCATCCGTTTCAATCCGGAAATTCGCCAAGATGCCCTACACGATGGAACGTCTGATTGAATGCGGAGCCCTCTCGCATTCGGCGGCCGGGTTCCTGAAGGCCCTAGTTCAGGCGCGCCTCAACGTACTTATCTCCGGCGGTACGGGTTCGGGAAAGACGACCATGCTCAATGCCATGTCCTCTTATATAGGTGGTCGCGAGCGCATCGTCACCATCGAGGACGCCGCCGAGCTTCAGCTGCAGCAGGAGCATGTCGTGCGGCTTGAGACCCGTCCGCCGAGCCCTAGCGGAACGGGCAACGTGACCCAGCGTGACCTTGTCCGCAACGCGCTACGGATGCGGCCCGACCGGATCATTGTTGGCGAAGTCCGGGGGGCCGAGGCGTTCGACATGTTGCAGGCAATGAACACCGGGCATGAAGGATCGATGACGACGGTCCACGCTAACAGCCCGCGCGACGCGCTGATGCGGGTGGAACAGATGGTCACTATGACCGGTATCGACCTGCCCGTACAAAGCATCCGCGGGAACGTCGTCTCGGCACTTAACATCGTCCTCCAACTCAGCCGGCTGAGCGACGGTCGCCGTCGTGTTCTCGCCATCTCCGAAATAACCGGCATGGAAGGTAATACCATCACGATGCAGGACATCTTCGTGTTCCTCCGCGGCGGCATCGTCAACGGAGAGGTCCAGGGTGAATTCGTCCCGACCGGCATCAGGCCTCAATGCTATGGGCGGCTGGTCTCGGCCGGAGTCGAATTGCCGGCCGAGACGTTCGTGCGGAAAGGGGTGATGGTATGACTGTCCTAAACGGATTCGAGTCTGGCATATCCGGTTACATCGGCCTGTTCATCGGCATACTGCTCATCTACGAGGGCCTGTGGCAACTTCTGACCCGGTCAGAGGCCCAGGCCAAGGCACGCAACCGCCGCATGAAGATGATCGCGCGCGGAGCTACGGCCGACGATGTGCTGAAGGTCATGAAACCCAACCAGGACGAGTGGTGGCTTCGAGGGCTGCCGTTCATAAGCCGCATTCCGAGCGATCTTCGCCAGGCCGGAATTACTATGGCTCCTCTCAATCTGGTTCTGATTTGTGGTGCCGGGGCAGTCATCACGGCCGTCTTCGCAGCCCTCAGGCTTCCCTCCGCCCTGGCCGGCGGATTGGCACTCGGCCTGTGGATCATGCTTCCGCTTCTCTTCCTGCGCGTTATGCGTAACCGTCGTCTTGACCAGTTCAGCCGACAGCTGCCCGACGCTCTGGACCTGATGGCACGCGGATTGCGCGTCGGGCATCCCCTCAACGTCACGATCGCGTCCGTGGCTGAAGAGATGAGTGATCCTGTCGCGAGTGAATTCGGGATCATCGTCGATCAGGTATCGTACGGCGATACGCTTGTGGACGCGGTTTTCGATCTGTCCAGGCGCATGCAGACTGAGGACGCCCAGTACCTTGCCTCGTCGATTTCCATCCAGCACGGAACGGGTGGCGACCTCGCGCGAATCCTATCCGTGTTGTCGACGGTCATTCGCGGCCGCAACGCGCTGCGTCGCAAGGTCAAGGCCATCTCGGCCGAGGGAAGGCTTTCGGCAAGATTCCTGTCCGCCATTCCTCTTCTGATGGGGGGCGTCATGTCGGTGATAACCCCGAGCTACTACGGTTCTGTCTCGAGCGACCCCGCGTTCCGCCCCGCGGCCGCAGCGGTTGTCATCCTGATCCTGTTGAATGCGCTGATTCTGCGCCGCCTTGTCAATTTCCGTGTTTGAGGAGTGCTGCCGATGTCCAGCCAACTGCTGCCTCCGCTCGCTGCGTTCGGCGTCACCCCCGTGGAACTCGCAATGCTCGGAAGCGCTCTCGGAGCCCTTCTGATCGTCTTCGGCGTGGCAAGCGCGTTCCGACGCAAAGACCCGGTCCTGCGCCGCCTGGAGGCATCCGGGCCCAAGCGGCAGCGCACAGTGGAGTCCGGGCTGCTGCTACCATCGGCGCCTGACCCGCGAGGCTTGGACCGCGTGCTGATACCATCGGATCGGGCCGAACGGACGCACGTTCAGCGTCAACTCTCTTACGCCGGCCTCAACGGGCCCCATGCTCTGCGCAACTATTACCTAGTGCGCATAATGCTCAGCATTATTCTGCCGCTGCTATTTCTCGGTTTGATATTCCTGCTCCGCAGCGGTGGCCTGTGGGTCCCGACGCCAATCGCTCGCCGCCTTGGCGCAATGAGCCACGTCACGATGATCCAGATCACCGCCCTGCTTGTCGGTGTAGGGTTCTTCTTCCCTGCGCTCTGGCTGCGCGATCGCGCCAATCAGCGCCGCGACGCGATCGAGAAGGCCTTTCCAAACGCGCTCGACCTGCTTCAGGTGTCGGTGGAGGCAGGCCTGGGCCTCGATGCCGCCATCATTCGAGTAGCAAACGAAATTGCGGAAGTCGCCCCGGAGATTTCCGAGGAATTCCTGACCGCGCAGCGAGAGGTCCAGGCTGGCCGCGGTCGAGACAAGGCTCTGTTCGATATGGCGGAACGGACGCAGGTCGAGGAAGTTAAAGCCTTTGTCAACGTTGTGATTCAGGCCTCTCGCTATGGCACAAACATCACGGACGTTCTGATGACCTACGCGCAAGAAATGCGTCAGAACCGGGAACTGAAAGCACAGGAAATGGCAAACAAGCTCCCGGTAAAGATTTCGGCGGTCATGGCTTCGCTGATGTTGCCAGCCCTTCTCATCATGACCGTTGGGCCGATTGCGCTGCGCTACATGCGCGTGTTTGGCGGATGAATGTACCAATCAGGTCATCCCAATGGCATTGCCAACTTGTTTGTCGTGGGCCCTTGTCGTAGGCGGCACAGATGAAGATGCCTTTCAGCTTGCCGCACCTGAAAGGCTACCGCTTCCCCCGCGAGATCGTCGCTTACGCGGTCTGGGCGTATCATCGGTTCGCGCTCAGCACCGGCGATGTCGAGGATCTGTTGGCCGAGCGCGGCGTGACGGTCAGCCGGGAAACTGTGCGGCAGTGGGTCAACCGCTTCGGAGGCCATTTTGCTACCTGCATCAAGCGTGACAGACCGGCCGCCAGCGACAAGTGGCACATCGACGAGGTCGTCGTACCGATCAACGGGGTGAAGTTCTGGCTCTGGCGGGCGGTCGATGCGAGCGGGATGTGCTCGACATCCTCGTGCAGAAGCTGAGAAACGCGAAGGCGGCCCGGCGATTTCTGACGCGACTGATCGGCCGGTTCGGCGATCCGCGTGTCGTCGTCACCGACAAGCAGCTGCGCAACTACACCAAACCGATCCGCCATCTCGCGCCAGGAGCGGATCATCGGGCGCACAAGGGCTTGAACAACCGCATCGAGGGATCGCACAGGCCGACCCGAAAGCGCGAGAAGATCATGGGGCGGTTCAAGTCACCCGGGCAGGTCCAAAGGTTCCTTGACGCTCACGATCAGATCAACACGATCTTCCGACCCCGTCGCTACCAACTCTCCGCTCTCTCCTATCGCCACCCCCGATCCGACGCATTCGATCTCAGGGGCACCTACGCCATCGAAATGACCGCCTGAACAGTGCCCTCCCGATCGAAGTCACCCGCGTTCAGACAAGTTGGCAATGCCTTTCGGTGTTCTAGCCTCGGCGGCGGCTCCACCATTTAAAAGAAATATCAACTCAACTAGGTTTGACGTATCAGTCTTCCCATAAATGCTCCGCAGATGAGCCTTGAGCGTGCTTGGCGCAAGATTTAACTCAGCGCATAGGCGATGCACAGAGCGACCCTGCGAAAGTTCAAAGCAAACACGAAATTCCGCCTTAGTCAGTCCTAACGGATTCGCGTCAGAAAGGGTCTTGGAGTTTTCAAGGTAAGATCCCTCCCCAACATCGTTTCCCAAAATATTGCTTCCTGATCCCTTAGTCCGTACATGCGACTTCCAATTGCGAGAAAGAACACCCAATGCCTCCGTCATGATGTCAATCGCCATGGGTGACAGAACATGCCGAAAATGGAGCTCCAAATGATAAGATTCCATAAAGCCAGGTGAGAGCACCAAAACGGCAAAATCTTTGAGGTCTCGGGAAAAGTGAAACTCTCTTAGCGCTTCCGTACCGGCAGGATTATAAACACTCTGTACCCATACCGAAGATCCTCGTGCTCGAGCAAGGTCTTCCCCGAAAATCTCATTGCCAAAAGTTGTGCTAAGTGAATTTGTTTGACCTTCGCGCCAGTCACACCGCGCAATGAGTTCATGGCGCCCCGGCCACGCGCGTCGACGAACGAGCATAGCCGCTTCACCCTTCGACGCCGTGAGCACCCTCGCCAGCGCGGCATCAAAGGGGACCTCCCCACGGACTGCTTCGCACCATACGCTAATCGCATCCACCCAAAGAGGAATGCTCACAACCGGGTCCCACGGCGTGCCTGGCCCGGCACCCCAAGAAGCACTATCAGAGCTCACATTCACCTCCAAACACCGTTGACGGCACTACTACCCAACTCGTATTGAACGTCAGCCTTTTCCAGAATATCACCACCTACAAACCTAGTGATTAGGAACAAAACGGATCCTCTACCCCTAAGAGCGGATCCACTGTCTCCGACAATAGACAGGGATAGGAACCTTCGGCGCGATCGAGCTTTGTGTCTCACACCAGGCATACTCCAAGAATCGTCAGTGGTACCCACGTCCCCGTCGAGGCGCCGGCCGGCAACGCGAATTCTCTGTCGATTGGATTCGACGCTGACCCCTAATGACAGCACAGTGTTGTTTAACCGTCGCAGAACAGCGCATTCATTTTCGGTTCATCAAGCGCGTGGTTCCAACGGCATTGCCAACTTGTCTGAACGCGGGTGACTTCGATCGGGAGGGCACTGTTCAGGCGGTCATTTCGATGGCGTAGGTGCCCCGGAGATCGAATACGTCGGATCGGGGGTGGCGATAGGAGAGAGCGGAGAGGGTTCCGTCGCAAACCTTTCCGGATGGCGGAGTAGCCCGAGCTAAGGACACAATTATGCCGCGAGCTCCGCGAAGATCTGAAACGCGGTGGTGCCATTGGCCGGGATCTGGCCCTTTCTGATCATATGCGCGGCTTCGATCCCGGCGATGGTGGCCGCGGCCGATTGGAACGCCTTGAAGCCCATCATCGGGCCGGTGATCCGCTTGATAACGCGATGATCTTGTTCAAGAATATTGTTCAAGTCCTTGGCCTGTCGCACCACGATGGTGCGCCCGTTTCCGGTGAATCTCAGGATCACGTTCACCGCCTGCAGGCCGGCCAGGTTGGCACCGCTCTTGTCGATGGCGACCCGGTCGGGCACGCCGTTGGCGGCAATCGCCCGTTTGAAGAACCGCCGGGCAGCGGCCAGATTGCGGCGCTCCGAGAGCAAGAAGTCAAGGGTTTGGCCATCCCGATCGACGGCGCGGTAGAAGTAGGTCCACTTGCCCTTCACCTTGATGTAGGTCTCGTCCATCCGCCAGGAGGCGGCCGTTGGGCGTTTTCTCGCTTGCACCTGGGCCGCGATTAGCGGTGCGAATTTCACTACCCAGCGGTTCAGCGTCTCGTGGTCGACGGTACCCCCCGCGCTCGGCCAGAATCTCCTCAAGGTCGCGGTAGGAGACGGCGTAGCGGAGGCAGAAGAACACCGCCTGCAGGATCACCGACTTCGGATAGTGCGCGCCCTTGAACTCGATCACGCCAAACGCCTCTCGCTAACTCTCTGACAACGCCGACATATCACGCGCGCTCAGAACGTCGAAAGTTTGCGACAGAGCCCCCTCCAGACCGAAGTCACTCTCGTTCCGACAAGTTGGCAATGTCACCCACAGACCGAGGTTGCGGTTCTCCTCGAATTCAAAGCAGCTTTTTTCGCCGAGATAGATGCGTCACTTGGCAGCGCAGCGCTGGCGGGCATCGTCACGGGCGGCAGTGAACCCCGCCAGCGAGAATGTATCCCGAGTTTCCGTACCATGCGTCGAAAGGGCAGTTATCGTGGCGTCCGATCCCTGCTTCAGCGCGTCAAGGAGACCCGATTGCGACGCCGGCACACGCGGCCACGCCCACTGTCCTTTAGTGATGAAAGGGTATTTTCGGCCGCCGATGTCCATAATCGGCGGGGAATTTGGGGCGAACGGATAGCCGCCGGTAAAAGAAATTCCTCCCTTTGGATCGCCCCCGTCTCGAAAGTTGACGAATAGAAGAATATCCCCCCTATTCACCTTCACAGGTTTACCGCCACGGGTGGTCAAACTTCTCTTCGGAGCGGACACTCCCCAACAATTAGGCTTCGGTGCGGCAATGTAAAAGACGCTCCAATCCGTTTCTATTTTAATGCGTTTCTCTGCGTGGGGCACATTCTGAGCCCAAGTAGAAGTCGCATAGGAACATGCAATTACGAGTAGCATTCCGCATTTGATCGGATTTTGCAACGTTCCGGTTCTCCATCAAACCATCGGACATCTGGGTTCACATGAAGACCCCGGGGCGCCCCGTTGCGAGGTCAACTAACGACTTCATCCCAAAATACACTGTCGGAATCTACCGGCATCAGGCAACCCCCATCGGCGGTTTGCCGCTCACAACACTCCGCCGAAGTCCTCCTCTATCTGAGGGCAAGGATTTATAAAAGAAAACAAAGGCTAATGCCGGCCGCACGTCATTTCCGTGCCAATGCACGTTCTCGCAGCAAACCGAGGCGGCGCTCCGATCAGTAAAGGGATCGCAAGAGATTGATCGGCATGGACATGCTATCCAAATTCGCGAAGGACAAAAGCCACTCAGCCTGCGCGACAACTATTTCTGCAGTAATTCGTGGCCTGACATGCTGTCCAAGCTTGACGCGTGCGGGGCTTGCACAGGTGCCGATCATTGCATGGCGCAGCGCCGCCAAAGGTGCTCGTCGCTGGTCAATATACTGTGAGCCACAAACCGATGCTTCGACCAAGGAAGGCAGTCATACGTGTAATACCTACCACGGCAGCGGGGCAAAGGCCCGATTGGGCTAGACGAAGATCATCATGGGCGGCCCACCGTCGGGCGCATCACGGACATTGACTGTTTCATCAAGGTACCGAAACAATGGGAACGTTTTTGTGGCGGTTCCCGTGAAACCCTGAGGGGCTCGGATCAGCAGAACGTCAAGCGCCTGAAGTGCGACCGAAGATTGACCTACCGCCCGCAGGGGAGCGGGCCCCGCGAACCGTGTGGGTTCTACCAAACCCGAGGATCATTCTGTGGCTATAATGACCTATGAGATATCTCGTTTCGCCGACGACGCGCGCGAGGAACGCTGGATCCTCATGGTCCATGGCACGGGGAGGGTTCGGGTTCAGCGGGTGGGTCGCGGCACGGACAACCCGCGTGACCAGTCAACAATCGAAGTACTTCTCGACGGCTCGCAGTCACGCGCCATCAAGGATGCTATCCAGGAACTTCTGTTGGTTCTCGAAACACCCTTCGGCGAACTGCCTTGACGACGTTTTACAGCTTCCCTCGGTTTGCGCAGACCTCATTAACGAACCCGCCGGTGCCACCTCGACGACGCCCATCTCCAACCAGGCGTGGCCGTGCCCAGGTGGGGTAGAGCTGTTCGGTCGGTCCTTCCGCAGGCAACTCTGGCCGGCTAAACTCAGGCGCAGCGTAACCGCTGGTCCGAGCCTTCGGTGGCCATGGCCCGGAGAGCTACATCCCAGTTCGCTCTTCGGGCCTGTCGTCCCTCATATGCTTCCGGATCATCCGAGTTGATTTCGTGACCTCGCGTTTCTGAGTGATCGCGCTAACTCCCGAGTAGGCAGAAGGCGGAGGCACGCAGCGGCGGTGGGCTGAGGCCGTCGCATGGGCTGTTCGGTGGCGTCTCGGAACAAGCTGAGAAAAGGAAATGTCGTCATGGCAGCGGAGAGCCTTGCTTTGGCAATCTTGGAGGAGCTGGAGCATCAAGGGGCCACCGAACCGGAGGATGCAGTCGATGTGATCGCGCTGCGGCATACCCTTGGCGCCCTGCAGCTTGATTTCGACACTGCCGTAGCCGAACTCGCGGACTTGGAGCAGGTGGGACTCGTGATTGGGAAGATCTATCTGCGACGCAATGTGTGAGCGTGTTCCACTCTACACACGGCGGCAAGAAAAGTACCCGTATGGGGAGTGGGCGCCTAAGACGCTTCAATTGCGGCATGTGAGGCCACCAGAAACCCTCCGTCAGGAAATCAACCCGAATGTCTAAAGGGTGCGGATCCAGGACGGCGTAGCGCGTGAGAAGGGCTTCGCTCGCTTCAGCCCGCCCCGCGGATTGGATTGACCATCTCGATGCCGATAAAATCACGCTCGTTGTCGGTGACAACAACGCAATCATTCGTGCCAGCTATCGCGGCTACAATCATGTCGAGGCCGCTGCGAGGGCGACCGGCGGCCTTACCCTCCGCCATAAGCCGCGCCCAAACTAAACCAGCCTTGTCGTCGAAGAACAGGATACGTCCTGCAAATAGAGCCTGAGGACCCTCCGCCCCGGCGAACCAAGCGTCAAGTGCACCACGCTTCTTGCCGCGCGGCTTTTCCAGAATGCCACGTTGAATTTCGGCGACTGTCAGCGAGGAAATGAACAAGTCCTCGTCGCGCTGGCTCCGCATCCAGGCCAGAAGCGACTCTGAAGGGTTCGGCTTGACGATATTGCTGATAATGTTGGTGTCGAGAAGGTAGCGCGTCACAGATCGACCTTACGCCCCTCTTCACGTGCGCGGGAAAGGTCGAGATCAGCGCCAACCAAAGGTGAGCGACGCAAAGCAGTTAGAATATTACCGGGCTTCGGTGGTTCTCCGATCACGGCTGTCTTCACGGCGGCGCGCACCTGTTCCGCTTCTGGCCCTTCCTCCGCCAGGCGGCGCGCGAGCGTGCGGATCAGTTCGCGATCTGCGTCGAGCGCCGTCACCTCAAAACGAGTAAAGCCGCGTTGCGTTAGACGCGCGCGGTAATTCTGAAGCGCCCTTTTCTGCGCGGCGTTGCCCATCATCATCCCCCCATAGACTATATCTGGATATATAATCCATACCTGCGTGGTCGACAAGGGATCACGGGATGATGACAGGCGCTCCTCGGCTGCTGGAATACCCGTTTCGGCCCCGTGGCTGGACAGCATCGAGACCGTGACCGGAGAGAAAATAGGGGAGTTACCAGGCCACAGAGAGACTTCCGGATTGCGACCCCGTTGAAAACTCACGGCGGAGACCCGCTCTTAAGTTTGCCTTAAGAATCGTCCCCGAGGAGGCCGGCATGAAACATGCTTCCCCCTCCGGCCTCTTGCGCATCGTCCTGATCTGGCTCGCCCTCGCCGCGGCCCTTCCGGCCCAGCCCACGACCGACCTTTTCGCCGGGCCCGGCCGCGGTGCCGCGCCGCTGACCGCGGATCAGGCGTTCCGGGTTGCCACTCGGCGCGCGGCCGACTGCGCCCTGGAGGTGAAGATCGACGTCGCCGCGGGCTATCACCTCTATCGCGCCCGGCTGACCGCGGCGACCACGGGCGGCGCGGCGTTAATGGTGGACAGCCCGCCCGGCACGATCGAGGAGGATCCGAATTTCGGCCGGGTGGAGATCTGGCGCGGCACGGTCGCGGCCAGGGTCGCCTCGGACGGCGGGGCGGCGGTGCTCCGCTGGCAGGGCTGCGCCGATCCCGGGATCTGCTATCCGCCGCAGCGCCTGACGATTCCGGCGATGGCCGCTGCAGCCGGCTCTGGTCCCGCCGTCTCCGCCACGGCGACAGTGCCGCCGACCTTCGCGCCGCAGGACGGTCTGATGGCCGGGCTGTTGTTGCGCGGCGGGGCGACGCTGGTGCTGCTGGCCTTCGCGGGCTTCGGACTCCTCCTAGCCTTCACCCCCTGCAGCCTGCCGATGGTGCCGGTTCTGGCCGGCATGCTCGCCGCCGGCGGCGGGCGGATGACGCCGGCACGCGGCGCGGCGCTCACCGGGGCCTATGTGCTGGCGGTGGCCTCGGCCTTCGGCCTGCTCGGCCTTGCCGCGGCCTGGTCAGGGCAAAACCTGCAGGTCGCGCTGCAGTCACCGCCGGTGATCTGGACGAGGGATTGCCAACTTGTTTGTGGAGCGGTGCCTTTTTAGGCGTCGGGTATGAATATAGCGTCCGCCATGCCGCGCCTGAAAGGCTACCGTTTCCCTCGTGAGATCGTCGCATATGCGGTCTGGGTCTACCATCGCTTCGCGCTCAGCATGGCAGATGTCGAAGATCTTCTCGCCGTTCGAGGTGTGGTGGTCAGCCGGGAAACGATCCGGAAATGGTTAAACCGCTTTGGGGTCCACTTCGCCGGTTGCATCAGGCGCGACAGACCGGCCGCAGTCGGCAAATGGCACTTGGATGAGGTCGTCATCCCGATCAACGGCAGAAATTGCTGGCTCTGGCGGGCGGTCGATGCGAGCGGCGACATGCTGGATATTCTTGTCTCCGGCTACCTGGTTTCAACAGGGCGCTTCTCACTCGTCCTCGTTGCCACTGCGGGAGCCCTGGGATGTAACATCGGATCAACCCTCGCCTATCTCGTGGGCGTCTTTGGAGGGCGTCCCCTGGTGGACCGCTAGGGACGCTACGTCCTGCTCAACCCCGCCGAGCTAGACCGGGCCGATCATTATTTCAGCCAATATGGCGGTGCGACGGTTTTCGTTGCGCGTCTCCTGCCGGTGGTACGGACGTTTATCTCGCTCCCGGCCGGCATCGCGAGGATGCCGTTCGTCAAGTTCCAGCTTTATACCTTCGTCGGATCCTGGCCGTGGTGCTTTGCGCTGGCATTCGCCGGTCTGAAACTTGGCGAAACTTGGGACCGGAACCCGGTCTTAAGACATGTGATGCACACGCTAGACGGCGCCGTGCTGGTCACACTTCTCGTCGGTGCGGTCTTGTATGGCCGGCACCGGTGGAAGGATCAGACGCGGTAAGAGATAGAGTGCAACCCTGCAGCCCCGCCTTGAGCCTTTCCGCTGGGCCAGCCTGCGGGCGCTAGGCTCCGCGGCTTACGGTGGACCCGCGCCATCGTGATGAACATTGCCAAGGGTTTTCTGGAGTTAGGGTTCATTGTGGGGGCGCGAAGAGGCGGGCGCATCTTGTCCGTCATAGTGCTTTCAGCTTGGATGAAGTTGACCTGAAGCTGGCAATGATTACGGAGCGTCTCGCCAAATGCTGAAGAACCTTCTGAATCTCCATGTCACCCAGAATCAGACCTTGGGCCAGCTGCTGACGGTCGGATTTCTGACCAACATCCTGGGAAGTGTGCTTGCCGCGGCGGCCATCCTTCTAATCGGCTTGATAGCGGCCAACTGGTTTCACAAGCGGATCGTCGGCCTGACTAAGCGCTATCACCGGCTGGATCAGACCCTCTTCACGTTTCTCGGCAATATCACCCGATATGTGGTGCTGACCTTCGCCGGGGTCTTCGTGCTCAACAAGTTCGGTATCCAAACAACGTCCATCGTCGCGGTTCTGGGCGCCGCGGGCCTCGCCGTGGGGTTAGCCCTCCAAGGCACGCTGGCAAATGTTGCGGCCGGGGTAATGATCATCTTGTTCCGACCGTTCAAGCTTGGCGATTTCATTGCTGTAGACGGAGTCTCCGGCTCAGTGATGGACATCAACCTGAACTTCATCGAGCTAAAGACCTACGACGGGCTGCAGATCATTGTCCCGAACGCGAAGGTCTGGGGCAACGTGATGACGAATTACTCGGTCTATAAGACGCGGATGGCGGAATGGACCTTTGGCGTTGGCTACGCCACGGACCTGTCGCTCGCCGAGCGGGTCATCCGCGAGACCATTACCTCCGATCCTAGGGCCCTTGCAGATCCGCCGTTCTTTCTGAAGGTCAACAGCCTCAACAACAGCTCAGTGGATTTCCTGTGCCGCTGTTGGGCCAACAGCGCGGACTTCTGGGTTTTCAAGAATGACATGAACCGGGCGGTCAAGGAGGCGCTTGATGCCAGTGGGATCGAAATCCCGTTCCCCAACCGCACGGTCTGGCTTAATCACGTGACAGACCAGCCGAAGGCCCCAGAACGCGAAACATCGCAGGACTTGGCTGCGCCGAAGGCGGATCAGCTCACGGCACAGAGATAGCCTTGGATGGTACACTTGCTATGCGCGCCGGTGGGTGCTCAGGCCGAGATCTAATGTGCCAGCAGCGTGAGATATTCGCGTCGGCATTGAATGGATCAGCGGATTTGGTGGCGGCGAGGCGCTGGGCCTGATCGCGAACCACCAATTCTCGAGACGGTCTGCGCGGTGGGCAAAGAGGTGCGCTTCAGCATCCGCCCGCTGGTTGGCCGTCAGCAGGGGCACATGAACATGTTTCTGGCCGAGGCCAAGGTGCCCTACGACATCGTGAACCCGTTGATCCACAAGGAGAACCGCCGGATGTTGTCAACGGCGGGAGCGTGAAGAAGGGGAGGATCTGGGGATCTGTCGCAAACTTTCGACGTTCTGAGCGCGTGATATGTCGGCGTTGTCAGAGAGTTAGCGAGAGGCGGGCGACGTGATCGAGTTCAAGGGCGTGCACTATCCGAAGTCGGTGATCCTGCAGGCGGTGTTCTTCTACCTCCGCTACGCCGTCTCCTACCGTGACCTGGAGGAGATCCTTGCGGAGCGGGGGGTGCCGTCGACTACGCGACGCTGAACCGCTGGGTGGTGAAATTCGCACCGCTGATCGCGGCCCAGGCGCAAGCGAGGAAGCGGCCGACCGCCACCTCCTGGCGGATGGATGAGACTTACATCAAGGTGAAGGGCCGCTGGACCTACCTCTACCGCTCCGTGGACCGGGATGGCCAAACCCTTAACTTCATGCTCTCGGAGCGCCGCAATCTGGCCGCTGCCCGGCGGTTCTTCAAGCGGGCGATCGACACGAACGGCGTGCCCGACCGGGTTGTCATCGACAAGAGCGGTGCCAACCTGGCCGGCCTGCAGGCGGTGAACGTGATCCTGAAATTCACCGGCAACGGGCGCACCATCGTGGTGCGACAGGTCAAGTACTTGACGGATGTATTTGACAGGACCATCGCTTTATCAAGCGGATTACCGGCCCGATGATGGCTTCAAGGCGTTCCATTCGGCTGCGGCCACCATTGCCGGGATCGAAGCCGCGCATATGATCCGCAAGCGGAAGATCCCCGCCAATGGCGCCACCGCCTTCCAGACCTTCGCGGCGCTCGCAGCATAGTCATGTCTGCCGAACGGCTCCGCTCATCCTGCTCGGAAGTTTGCGACGGAACCGCTGAGATCGGACCTCCACACCGGCGGTCGTAATGCCAACCCAGGCAGTGGCTCACTCCGAGATCAGGGGGCCTAATGCAACAGAAGGCTGATCAGGGTTGCCACGAGAACGTTGAGCAGGCCGACAAGCACCATGAGTAGCCCAGCGATCGACCCTTCCTCGGGTCCGATCTGATTGGCACGAGCGGTGCCCGCGCCGTGCGCGCCAATTGCGAACAGGGCGCCGCGGGCGAGCGAGCTGCGGATGGGGAGCCAAGACAGCAGAAGGTCTCCGAGAACAGCGCCGAACACGCCGGTCATTACGACGAAGACAGCGGTGAGATTGGGGACGCCTCCGATGTCTTGCGAGACCAACATCGCAAAAGGCGTGCTGATGGAGCGCGGCAGAAGGCTCAGCCGAAGCGTTCCATTTAGCCCGAGAAGGGTCGCCAGGAGCCAACTGGTGCCGACCGCCGTCAAGGTGCCGGCGACCATGCCGATCGCGAGAACCGCCCAGTCACGCTTGATCAGTGCGCGCTGCTCGTAGATCGGGACGGCAAAGGCAACAGTTACGGGACCGAGCACGGTCAGAAGCCAGCCGGCGCCGTGTAGGTAGTCGCCGTAATTCGCGTGAACAACGAGTACAACCACGATCAGCAGTGCAGGTGTCAACGCCAGCGGCATTAGCCACCAACGCGGCCAGCGGCTGTAGAGCTGTTTTGCCAGTAGATAGAACGCGATGGTCAGCGACGACCAGAAAATCGTCGCCAGCCAGGGCTCAAGTGTTGCCAGAGCGAGAAGCGGCATGGCGCGCCCTCCAGTTGCCTGAAAGCTCGACGGTCATGGCGGTTACGCCCATCACGGAAATCGTACCGCCCAGAATAACAGCCAGGATTTTTAGCCCCAGAACCCCGAGAAGTTGCGGATAGTTCAGCACTGCCAGGACCGCTGGGACGAAGAAGAGAAGCATCTCAGCGAGAAACCAGTTTGCACCTCGACGGAGGCTAAGGGGACTCATGAGGCGGCTACCAAGGAGGAACAGCAGGAGGGCGAGGCCAATGATCCCTCCAGGAAGCGGCAGGCCCGTTACGTGCACCACCGCTTGGCCGATCAGCCAGATCGCGGCAAGCAGCGCGATCTGTCCAGTCCTGCTGCGATGAAGGGCATAGCGGAATCTAACCGACAGGCGATGAGCGGTCATCGAGGTCACTCCAAAGCGGGCATTTCTCGCCTTGCCCCCTATATGAGAGGTGAGCAATAATTCTCAAAATGACTTATACGACTAATCATAAGTCAAAATTGGAATAGACATGAATTTCCGCACCCTCCAGGTCTTTGTCGAGGTCGTCCGCCAGGGCGGCTTCACCCGCGCTGCGGAGACAGTCTTCGCGACCCAGTCGACAGTCAGCAAGGCAGTCCGACAGCTCGAAGATGAGGTCGGAATGCCATTGCTCGATCGGGTCGGACATCGGAGCACGCCAACGTCGGCGGGAGAAGTCGTTTATCGGCACGCGCTTCGACTTCTGGCGGAGCGGGATGACCTTATGGGGGAACTTGACGAGATCCGCGGCATGAAGCTTGGCACCCTCCGCCTTGGCCTTCCGCCCATTGGATCAAGCATCCTCTTCGCTCCGGTTCTCGCCGCCTACAGAGAGCAGTATCCTGACATCGATATCCAACTCGTCGAATACGGGAGCACCCGACTCGAAGAGGTTCTACGGGCGGGGGACCTTGATCTCGCGGGCTCACTCTTGCCGGTGTCCGCAGAGTTCGATTGGCAGGAGGTACGTCGCGAGCCGCTCGTTGCGCTCCTAACGGAGACACATCCGTTGGCGGGCGGGGCCCCGATTGGCATTGATGCGCTGAAGGATTTGCCATTCATCCTTTTCGAAGGTGGCTTCGCTCTGAACCGGATCGTCCTTGAGGCATGCCGACGGCGGGGGTTCGAACCCCAGGTTGCGGTGCGGAGCAGCCAGGTCGATTTCATCGTCGAACTTGCGGCGGCCGGCCTCGGCGTCGCATTCCTCCCGCGCATGATTGCGGATGAGCAGCGCCGACATCCTGTTGGCAAAGTCTTGTTGGCTCACAGCGATACGGACTGGAACATGGCGATGGTCTGGCGGCGCGATGCCTACCTTTCCCACGCGGCACGGGCATGGTTGACATGCTTGCGTGATCGAGAACCAGCCGGTGGGTGAGCAGCGCCAGAGATTCTGCTCGTCGCCTTGCTTGCCTGAGACGATGGTTGGGCGCACTCCAAGCCAAGCCGTCAAGCACATCGCGCCAGTCTGTCACCGACGCGGCCCAATCCGAAACAGACATCACGACCCCTCCATTCGATCTGGAAGAGTTGAAACAGAAATCATCAAAAAACGCAGCTGTAGTACTATGGGCCACGGTTTTCGCGCGTTATGGGCGGCGGACGCGCCTTTGAGGCGGGCTATGATAGCGGCGCGAGATAGTGGCATGCAAGAGTGGCACGTTTCTGCGTCTGATGTTGTATTTCATAGTCACAACAGATATTTATGTCTGACTCATAGTGGCACGAATTGGGCCAAAAATGAACCTCCATGAGAGGTGCGAGAACGCCATGATGGAGAACATGATCATCGCGCCGACACGGATCGAACCGGCCCGGATCGAGGGTGAGATCGACTTCGGTCTGGCCGAGGCGGCGTTGAGCCTCGCCCAGGCCGCAGGCCGACTTGGCGCGGGCTTGCCGCCAGCGACACTGGCACAGGTGGCAGCGATGATCCGGGTGATGAACAGCTACTACTCGAACCGCATTGAAGGCAACAATACCCGCCCGCGCGAGATCGAGGCGGCGCTGGCCGGGACTTTCGATGAAGACCCGCGGCGACGCGCGCTGCAGCAGGAAGGCGCGGCGCATGTCCGGCTTCAAGCCGAGATCGACCGGCGCGCTGCTATGGGGGTGCTTGAGGACCCGTCTTCGCCGGACTTCATCCGTTGGCTGCACCGGGAGTTCTATCGCGATGTCGACTCTTCGGCCCTGGTTATCCGTGAGGGTGACTCCGGAAAGGAAGGACGCATCGTCATGGTCCCGGGGGAATGGCGCGAGGGCGATGTCGAGGTCGGCGATCATGTGCCACCGCCTCATGACCGGTTGCCGGCCTTCATGGAGTATTTCCACACTCGGTTCCGGCAGGATCGGTTGCATGGCCAGGTTGCGAAGATTCTGGCAGTGGCGACGGCACATCACCGGATGAACTACATCCACCCGTTCTACGACGGTAACGGGCGGGTCAGCCGCCTGATGAGCCATGCGATGGCGCATCAGGCCGGGATCGGGACGGGGGGTCTCTGGTCGGTTTCGCGCGGTCTTGCCCGCGGAATTGCCGGCGGCGTGCCGGGGCGTGAGGAATACAAGGAGATGATGCGTCTCGCCGACCGGATCCGACAGGGCGATCGCGATGGACGCGGGAACCTGTCGCTCCAGGCTCTCACTCGTTTCGCCGTATGGTTCCTCGGGACCTGTCGCGACCAGGTGGCCTTCATGGGAGGGCTCCTCGACTTCGCTGGCATGGGTGAGCGGCTGGCGCGCTACGCCGCGGCGCGGGATTTTCGCGCCGGAGGCGCAGAGCTCCTGCGCGCAGTGTTGATCCGCGGCCGGGTCGAGCGCGGTGACGTCGCGGCGGTGCTGGGCGTCGCGCCCCGGACTGCACGAGCCGTGATCAAAGAGTTGACCGATGATGGCATCCTGGGATCGGAGACGCCGCGCTCGGCGCTCGAGCTCAGGTTTCCGAGCCAGACCCACGAGATGCTGTTTCCGCGCCTCTTCGAAGGGTGAGCCGGCGTGCGCCGAGTGTCAGAAGGACAGTGCGCGTGAATAGCAATGCTGCGCCTCGACTCGCAATGTATGTTGGCGGAATTCGCAGGAACCGAAATCGTCAGCCCCAGGCGTTCACGCGATCACGGAACTGGGCGTCTGTCATGCAGCGTCCTTGCGACATGAGGGACTCGGCCCGGCGGATCCGGCCGCCCTTTCCGATATCCCGCGTGACGCGGATGCAGGCCGGCGATCGCTGATCGCGAAGTAGCAGTCTCTCCTGGCGAACGCGCAGGTGTCGGCAAGTCCGGTCGGTTCGAACTCCCGGGGGATCCGGGTCCGGCAGAGCCGTCAGCAAACCGAAAACGCCATCACTAGATAGATCGCGGGTTCAACAGACCCGCCAGCAGGCGACGAGCAGGACAAGATCTTGCCACATCCCTGTGAGGTGCACATCAACCGCAAGCACCGCTAGTTCGGGAAGTAGGCCTAGATCAAGTCCAGACCTCCTGCGCGCTGGTTGCATAGATCGCCAAGCGGCGGGGGACAGAGAGCCGTCACAGTGCCTGGCAGTCTGTGAGGCGCCGCTCCTTCGACAATTTGGAGGCACCGGATGAGGAAGTATCTGATATCGAGGGCAGCGGCGCGCATCCCTTGAACACACCGAGAAGAAGCGGCGCGATGTGCAGCGACGCGGCCTCAGGTAGTATCCGCCGTTGGACAGGATCTCCTCGATACTCGCCGAGAGCCTCGAGGCATGGGAGGCCGACGCCTTGACCGCGCTCGCGAAAATTCCCCGGTCAGAGAGGACACCGGCACTCCAACGGCTGCTCGACCTTCGTCTCGCGGAACCGGCGGTCGCCAACGAGGCTCGGACCGGGTATCGCGTCTCGCTGCTCGGGCAGTCGGTTCTCGCTATACTGCGCCAGGCAAGATAGCGCCCAGTCCGTCGATCCTAGAGTAAGTTCCGACGCAGGTAGAGTTGCCCAGCGACGAGCCCGACGCGCTCAGTATCCGTCAGCTCGACAAGGGCTACCTCGAAGTCATTCTCGAGAACGCCCAGGCTCTGCCGCACGGCGATCGGGTCGACCGCCCGCTCCGGAACGGTCGCATCCTGGTGCTCCAACTTGTCGAGGATTGCTTGTCGCATGTTCTTGGCGTGCACTGCTCGTCCTCCCCATTTGGCTTTGCATATCCCTCAATAGATGGTCGCTGACACACCTCGTCGGGTGCCCCAGGTCTTCTCTCGCTCACGTTGTGTGGCGTCTGACCGTTTGGGCCACGAGGTTGATGTAATTCTTATTGTCGCCCCTAGCCAGGCGGCTGCGCGAGCGCATCACCTCGACTGCATCTTCTGCGGGGCCGCGATACAGGCCAAACGCCGGTTCAGGCGCCGCGCAACAGATCCTGAACGACGGACGGCTTTTTGGCGATCAGGGCAAGCAGCACCTGGGCCGGACCCGTTGGATGACGACGTCCATGTTCCCAGTTCAAGAGTGTACCCTTGGCGACACCAATGCTTTTGGCGAATTCGGCCTGCGACAGACCAGTCTTCTGGCGAACGGCGACAACATCGACATCGGCGACAGCCACCTCATGCAGCCTTGCGCCGGCGGTGTCGCCGTTCGCAAAAGCCAGTGCCTCTTCCAGGCCCTTGGACACAGATTCGAATACGCTCATGTTGGGTCTCCATAGCGTGCGATGATCACCTTGCTCATTTCGACGGCCGCCGCCTGTTCAGCCCTCGACAGATTAGCCTTCTCGTTCTTGGCGAACACCGTGATCAGGAATATCGGCATATGCGTTCCGCCAAACACATAGATCGTCCTGAAGCCTCCACTCTTGCCGCCGCCCTCCCGCGGGATGCGGACCTTGCGCAGCCCGCCACCAAGGGCCACGCCAGCCTCTGGGTTGGCGGCAATGTAGTCGATCGCCGCCTTGCGCTCCTGCTCCGACATGATTGCCCTGGCGCGCTTCTGGAATTCCGGTAGCTCGACCACGGTTTGCAATCGTGTCATCTTCGGTCCCATATATGCGCCACTGACCTATACGTCAATGACGTACAATCTGGTGCCGGCGGCTGCAATACTGGTGCGCGACGGAATGTTATCCGGGCTTCCGCCGCACAATAAGCTTCAAGAGCCAGCGCCTGTCGATGATCCGCCGAACCTCCGACGCAACTTTGCTCGCCGCCCGTCCGCGCCGATCAGAATTGCGCGGCGCTGGCCGTTATTGCTCTGTGCGTCAATCTGCGCACAAGCGAAGCCAAGGGGACGAACCAACGTCAGTCGAGGAAGGCCGCCGCAAGCGCAGGGGGGAGGTCGAATTCGGACCGCACGCGGGCACGCCCGGCGGACGACATCTTTCGCGCGGTCTTTTCGACAATTTTCTGCACCGCCGCGGGGTCGTGCTGCGCTGCAAAGGGTTGGAAATACCAGCGCAGAAAGGTGAAACAGACGACATCCTCCAACATCTGCACGGACGGGTCGCGCTTCAGTCCTTCCTTACGCAACATCGCTGCCACGTGGTCCTGGCTGGCTGCGTCATAACCCGCCTCGGCCATCAGCCCCGCCACCCGAGCGCCATGGCGCCGTCCCTGTTCCCGCCTCCAGGCCAGATAGCCCTCCTTCCCCTCAGGATAGCTAGTGCGCGGCAGGGTCCAACGTTCAATATGCTGACCCCGCACCGCGATCTGCAGCACCTCGTCCGCGTCCGGATCCAGCCGCGCCAGTTCTGCACTCATCCGCTGGCCATAGAGCAGCGCCTCACCTTGCGGATCCGCCCGATTAGCCGCGTCAATCGCGTCTAGGGCCCATTGCAACCGATCCGTCATAGCCAAAACCCCCAATTGTGGCTCCGCCAGAGTATCCACCGTCGCCCCCGTGGACCACCAGGAAGCCGGCACCGGCACCGGTGTCGTTTTTCCTTGATACCTGAGACGAACGCGGCGAGCGCGATGTCTTGCCATTTAACACCAACGCCTCACTGACCCGTCAGCGGCGCGAACAGATCTGCAATCACGTCCTCGTCGAAGAACCCTTCCGTAGTGCCATCGTTGCCTTCGGCAAAAAGCGCGTCCGCCAGGGCCTGTTTCTTGGCCTGAAGTTGGAGAATCTTCTCCTCGACCGTGGCGGAGGCAACAAGGCGATGGACGAAGACCGGCTTGTCCTGACCGATCCGATGCACACGGTCCATCGCCTGCCGTTCCACAGCCGGGTTCCACCACGGGTCATAGAGGATCACCGTATCGGCTTCGGTCAGCGTCAGCCCCACCCCGCCTGCCTTCAGGCTCAGCAAGAACACCGGTGCGGCGCCCTCCTTAAACGCCCGCAATATCTCCGGCCGGTTCGTCGTCTGGCCGGTCAGCATCAGATGCTTGATCCTGAGAGCGTCGAGATCGGCCGCGATCAGTTCCAGCATCTCTACGAATTGCGAGAAGACGAGTACTCGCCGGCCCTCCGCCACCAGTTCCTGCAGCAGCTCCCGCAGCCGCGCGCGCTTCGCGCTGTCTTTCACCGTGCGCGCGGCATCGGTTTTCACCAGGGCCGGATCGCAGCACACCTGGCGCAGCTTCAGCAGGGCATCGAGTATCGTTATACGGGCCGCCGCAAGCCCGCGCGCCGCAACCGCCTCGCGGACACGGACGTCCATCACGCTGCGCACGGTTTCGTATAGCGCCTGTTGCGGTTTCGGCAGATCAACCTGATCGAGGATCTCCGTGCGCGGGGGAAGTTCGGCGGCGACCTCTTCCTTTGTCCGCCTGAGCAAGAACGGCTTCAGCCGACGATTGAGCCGCGCTTGGGCAACCCTGTCACCCTGTTTCTCGATAGGTGTCCGAAAGACCGACTGGAAAGTCTTACGATCGCCGAGCAGGCCCGGCACGACCCAGTCGAACAACGTCCACAGATCCTGAAGCGAGTTTTCCATCGGTGTGCCGGTCAACGCGAGCCGCCCGCGCGCCGGAATGTCGCGCAATGCCTTGGCCATCTGGGCGGCGGGGTTTTTCAAGGTCTGCGCTTCGTCGATGATCACCAGGTCCCAGGCGATATCCGATAACACCTCCCGGTCCCGCCCCAGAAGCGGATAGGTCGTCACCACGAGGTCGGCCGTGCCGATACGATCCAACAGCGCCCCGCGTCGCGTACCATGCAGGATCAGGAGGTCCAGTTCCGGCGTGAAGCGCGCCGATTGCTCCTGCCAGCCATGCAGCAGGCTCGTCGGCACGACGAGAAGCGCAGGCCCCTGCGCCGCGCCTTGTTCCTTGCGGGCCTGCAGCAGCGCCAGAACCTGCAGCGTCTTGCCCAGCCCCATGTCGTCGGCCAATACGCCGCCGAACCCGGCACGGATCAGGCTGCCCATCCAGGCGGCACCTAGCGCCTGGTAGCCGCGCAAATCTGCCTTCAAACCACGCGGCGGTGCCACGGATGCGACCCCACGCAGCGCCTGGAGGTTGCGCGCCAGCGGCAGGATCCCGGCATGGTCGGCAAATTTAACGGGGCTGCCGGCGAGAACGGCCTCCGCCTCGGCGGCCAATGTAGCCTCGGCCGGATGCAGGCGCTCAGGATCGGCATGGTGTTGCAGGAACAGGTGCAGGACCCGGGCGATTGGGCTCAGGTCGACCGAGGCATAGGTGCCCTTGCCCAGATCGATGAAAACCGGGCGATCCGCCAACAGGCTGTGCAGGGTTTCGAGATCTGGTGGCCGACTTGCATCGAGCTCACCGCCAAGCTGCGACAGGACGGCGGCAATCAGCGGGGCAAGATCGTGCAGCCGCCCCGCAATCTCGACCTTGAAGCCCAGATCGAACCAGCCGTGCCCGAGAAACCGCTCCCCGCCCTGGGTCGCGGTGGACACCACAAGCTGCGTCTCGGCCTCTTCCAGACGATATGGCCACTTCGACGTGATCTCGACCGCCCACCCCTCCGCGCGCAATCGCGGAACTTCATGAAACGCGAACCTCAGCGCGTCCGAGCTGCGGCAGACCTCCAGCGTCAAAGGATTGAATTCCCCCTGGGCAAAGACGAAATCGCAAGCCGTCATCCGCTCGCCTGGCATATATTGCTCGAGGGTTTCCACGGGGACGGCCCCTGCCAGTTGCAGCCGTGCGAGGACGGTCGCCTCCCATTCCCGGTCGCGCTCCAGCGTGACCAGATCGCTCCCCTCCACAAAGCGCGGCGATGCGTCTTCCCAGGCGGCAACCGCCTGTCCCTCGTAGATGAAAAACACCGCGACGGTCGGCAGCGTTACGGTCGGTGCGCGGCGGGCGTATCCTTCCCGTGCGGTTGCCGCAGCAAGGACCAGGCGCACCTGCCGTATCTGTGCCGAACGGCGGATTTCGCCCGGCATATGCGGCGCGGGCAAGGGCATGGGACCGAGCGTGGCCGGCAGTCCGCCTCCCAATGCTCTGGCATCACTTGGCTCAAGCGCCGGACAATCCCGTACAAGACGCAGTATCTCGTCGGACACCGGCGCGGCAAGCCGGCCGATCCGTCCGCTGTTCCGGTCGATCCAAAGGCCATCTTCCCCAAAGCGGCCCACATCCAGCGGATCACCCTCGGGCGTCAGAAATCGCAATGTCTGGCTGCCATCCACCGCAACGGTCCAGCCAAGCACCGGCTCGTTGACGACATCCGACCATTCCAATGCAGCCTGTGGGCTGGGTTCGCCGAAGAGCCGACCTGTCGCACAAAGAGAGCGCATCAACGCGGCACCGACAGATGCCTGCTTCTGCAAGACATCGGGGAGCTCGGAGCCATAGCCATATTGCCCGGCAAGGCAGCGTGCCCTCGCCAGCGTGCCTGCCAGCTCGAGATCGACAGGGCGGAGAAACTCAGGCGTGGTCCGGCTCGCGCGCAATTGGTGGAACAGGTCATAGCGCCGGATCGTGGCGTTGAGCCCAATCCCCTTGGCACTGACCCGCGCCTTGTGGAGGTCGATCCGGAAGCCAGGCTGCAGACAATCGAGGACGTAGACCAGCCGGTCCTTGATCTTGTCAGGATAATCCTCAGGACGCGGCGACGAGAAGGACGCCGCCGGCGGAACGACGTCCTTGATGGCGCGTGCGCGACCGATCCAGCTTTGCACCGGCCCCGAGAGCCTGGGGGCTGCATCATTCCCGGCTTGAGCCCCACCACTGGCCAGAGCGTAGAGGGCCGCGGCAACGTGCTTGCAATTGATATGCACCGGACAGGTGCAAAGCCCGTGAATCCGGCCGTTGCGATGCCGGGACGACGGAGTTTCTATGCCGATCGTCTGCTGATAGGTTGTGCCGCGCCCGTTGCTGACCCGAGACGTGACGCCGCCTGTGCCATCGGGCGCGACAGCCAGGACAAACCCGGCATGAAAGTAGACCTGCGCGCGCTCCAGGGTAGCCCGGTCGAAATGTGCGGCGAGCGCTACAGCCATCTTCGTCTCTTGCCAATGTGCCGCGGGAGGCAACCACCCGCGCGCAGCTGCCCGATGTGCGGTGACCATGGGCCACGGCGCAACAACCAACAAGCGCGTATTTGCACCCCAGATCACGCATCTTGCGGCCCAACCTCGGCCAGCCGCTCGGGGATCTGGCAAGAGGCACAGGCTCCCCAGCAACGCACATCCGGGCTTGTTCCGTATTGACACTCAGTTGCACGGCCCCAGTGCGCAATCGAGCGCCTGCAGCCTACCCAGGCAGCACCTTGATCACAAACGCGTGAACTCCATATCTTGCGGATGGACCTCGTGGGGGTGCGGAGATGGGCCAGGCCCTTTCAGAAGCCGTGGATAGTCAATGTGCGCACTGCCCGGCGCATCACCTCGCATTTTGCGCAAAATGCACGCCCATCGAGTTGGCGGATTTTGAAAATCTTAAGTATTACAGACGTTTTGAGCCCGGCGAGGTGATCTTCTGGCTAGGGGAACCAATGGGATTTGTCGCAACCATCGTCAGCGGCATCGCAACCGTGAACCAGACACTACCGGACGGACGACGTCAGATGGTCGGTCTGATGATGCCGTCGGACTTCATTGGTGACCCGCGCAGGGACAAGGCACCGTACGATGCCATCTCGGCCACTGAAACGACACTCTGCTGTATACCGCGGCGGGCGTTCCAGGAGGCGATGGAAAAATCGCCGCGAGTGATTGGCCAGCTTTTCGAGATGAAACGGAACGAACTCGATGCCATGCAGGAGTGGATGCTCCTGCTTGGTCGCAAGACGGCTCGAGAGAAGGTCGCGAGCCTGCTCTTGCTTCTGGTGCGTCGACAACTCTGCACCGGGTCGCGAGAACGCCGTGGGCCCATAAGTGTTGCCATTGAGCTCTCCCGCGAAGAGATGGGTGACTATCTGGGACTGACAACCGAAACGATCTGCCGACAGCTGTCATCGCTGCGACAGGACGGTGTGATCGCGTCCAATGGCGTGCGCAACCTATCGATCAACAGTATCGATCGACTGTGCGCGGAAGCATGTGAAGCGCCTGAAAGCGCCTAACAGGCCAGGGACGGTTCCGCATGTGGGCTGCCAAGATGTGAGGCTGGGGCAGGTTCGGCGGATCCAGGGGACGACCAGTCAGCCGCAATATGGCTCGGAAACCGGCAACTGCCAATTTGTTTGCACAGATATAGGTCATAAGTAATGTCCTGTATGCTGCATAGCGGCGTTGCGCGAGAGGGCCATTGTGCATGCGCAGCATTCGTCTACTTTGGTGAGTGAATGAGGCGGGATCTCCGCCAAGCCGAATGTCACGAAGGCAAAGACCATGACAGTTGCACACATGAACCGCGTCCAGAGCGTCGGCTACGGACTCAAAGAAGGCTATGCCGCGTTCATTCGCAGTTACCAGGAGGGGGCAGCACGGCGCCGGGCCTATCGGCAAACCGTGTGGGAGCTCCAAACGCTGTCCGACAATGACCTGTCAGATCTTGGGATTGCCCGGTGCGATATTCATCGCGTGGCCCTCGAGAGCGTCAACGGCAAGTAGATTGAGTTCGGAAGGCCCTCTCCTCCTCCCTGGGCCCTTCTGATCTGGCGGCGGCATCCTCCTCCTCCCTGGATGCCGCCGTCTTCCATTTTGGGTTGGTGCCAAAATTCTGTCGCGAGGCCCGAGCCGAACGACCGTTCTCGGCGAGCCGCGCTATCAAGCCACCATTTGAGCGAATTGACGGAAAGAGCAGGGCTCTCCCCGGAAATGGTCCCTGCCGGTTACTAGGGCGATTTCTACGGCCTTGGGAAGTTTGCGCCGGTAGCTCCGGCCTCCGAAATTCGCTCGAGGAGCCAGAGCATCAGGAGCGACTGGACGACGAACATCGCGGCAATCGCCATCCTTCGTGCAATGCCTTCTGAGATCGGCAGGTCAGGAACGCCGGCGAAGAGTGCCCTTTGCCCATCGCAAGAGAGCTCGGAATTTTTCGCGCCCGGCGTTTCCACTGCAGTCCTGGCCTAAGACAGGAGACGGGGTACTGGCGGGCAAGCTCTTCGCCCTACCAACCGTTTCGCATCGCCATCCTGAACGAGACGACCGTCAGCAGTCCGGCGCCAGCCAGTGTCAGCGAGGCCGCGACCGCCGGATCGCCGAGGCCCGAGAGTGCGGTGCAGATCGCTGCGATGACCATCTGCGAGAAGCCGTAAAGGCCCGAGGCGGACCCTGCAAGTTCGGGCCGGACTGAGATTGCGGCCGTCGCTGCAATCGGGCTGGAAATTCCCGTCGCAAAGGAGAAGAGCGCGAGCGGCGCGACAAATGTCGCAAGCGTCAGCTGCCCGCTCAGCACGACACCGACAAGAAGAAGACCTGCGGCCAGCGTCAGCCAGTTCGCTGTCGCGATCAACCGCTGCATGGGGAAGTGGCGCAAGAGCTGGCGCACCAGCAGTGTGCCGGCTGACAGCACCAGGAGCGCCAGCATCAGCCAGAGGCCGACGCTTTCTGGATCGCGGTGCAGGTCGCGCTCGAAGATGAAAGGTGCAGCGGCGATCACTCCGTAGATCGAGGTGGTGCAGCAGCCTCCGCCGATGATCAACCAGCGCATCGTCGGCTCGCGAAGCAAGGTCAGGTTGGCGGTGCGGAAGCTCGTGGTCTGGCGGTGCGCTGGCGGCCGGGTTTCCGGCAGCACCCAAAGGATGGAGGCCATGTTCACCAGCCCGATCACCACCAGGAATGCGAAGATCGACCTCCAACCGAGGGACTCTGTCATCGTAGCTCCCAGCACCGGGGCGACCGCAGGCCCGATGACCTGGAACGCGGTCAGCAAGGCTAGCCTGGCCGCGCCGCCATGGGTCGTGGAGCTGTCACGCACCATGGCTCGCGTCAGCACCAGCCCCGCGCAGCCTCCAAGTGCCTGCAACACGCGTGCGGCGACCAGCGCCCAAAGAGTCGGCGCGACGACCGTCGCCACCCCCGCAGCGATGTAGAGCGCGATCCCGGCGATCAGTGGCCGCCGTCGTCCGAAGCGGTCGGAGACCGGCCCATAGAGCAACATCCCTGCGGCCATGCCGAGGATGTAGAGACTGATCGTCAGCTGGATTTCTGGGATGGAGACTTTCAGTGCTGAAGCCGCTGCCGGCAGGGCCGGCACGAAGATGTGGATGGCGAGCGAGCCCGTCAGTGTCAGCAGTCCAAGCGCCCAGAGCTTCGGCATGGGCACCTGCGGCGCCTCCTCAGGCAGGGCGGCGGAGGCCGGCAGCATTGGCTCGTCCAGATGCGGAGGTTCCTGCATCGCGTTCATGGGTCCTGTCCTTCCGACGGAGAGAAGGGCAGCTGGGCTATGATCCGCCCCAGAACGGCTTCGGCCGTGGCGATGTCGGCGGCTGCGATTCCGGCGAGCGCGGCCGCCCGAACGCGGGCCGAGCTGGCCTCGGCTGTTCTGAGAATGTCTGCCGCGGCCTCCGTCACCACGACGAGCTTGGCCCGCCGGTCTGCTGGGTCGTCCTGCCGCTCGACTAGACCCTGCCTAGAGAGGTTGTCGATGAGCCGCACCACCGAGGAGCGGTCGAGCCCGAGGTAGTCGGCGAGCTCGACCTGTCGTACCGGTCCCTCACGGTGGAGAAACAAGAGTGGAAGCCAAGTCGCCTCGGTCAGCCCTAGGGGTGAAAGTTCAGCATTCATCGCCCGCCGCCACTGGCGCGCGGTCTTTTGGATCAGCCTGGGCAGGCCGGGGAGCGAAGGGGAGGGCATGACGATCGAATATTGATGCTAATACACCAATTGCATTATCACCAATATGGGCGATGTCAATGCACCACTGGAGCGGCTGGCACCCGACGAAGACAGGTGTCGCTTATGTTGGGTCAACTTCCCGGTACCGATGAGCTAGAAAGCCTTCGTCAATGGTCCGGCCCGCGCGATGGCCGCCACACCCCTCTGGGCGGCCAGGACGGGCATCTCCTTAGTGGAAGAACCGCGACATCAATCCGCGGTACCGCGGGGCGGGGCGAAGGTCTTTCTCCGAGCGACTGTGCACCCGACTGGGGGCTGGCACACAGCGGATCATCCGCTTGACCGGCCCGTGGATCACCTTGTCGTCCCAGGCAATCGAATCGGGCGCGTCCGTGGCAACCGTGCACGTGACGATACGACCGGTCGGCGTTTCCCAGATGCTGGTTCCGGAAATGGCAGCCGCCTTGGCACTGTAGACGCCGATCTTCATAGACGATGTCCCCCATCTGGCCCGCTTGTTCGGGCCGTCGAGCTCTTGCCTGAGGCGCGATGGCTATAGCCCCCCGAACGCTTGAGCAAGGGACAAGTTGCCGCTCCCGTCAGCTGTCGAGAGAAGCCGTGAACGGCGGTCGCAGCGGACGCGCGTCGATCATACAGAAGTGCACGGCGTTATCCTGACGCAGGCAATATACAGCCCTGCAGGTTGGGCCGCCGCATAGGCCGATAAATCAATCCGGCGTCCGCCGACTCACCATCCAGTACGAGGGCAACGCGCCGCCATGCATTCCGGAAGAGTCGCGTTATGCGCGAAAGCTGCACGCTCTGCACCCGTTACCGATCGCTCTTGCAAGCCCCAAGCCTGGAAGTCGCAACCGGATTGAACGGCAGCGAGGCACGGCGAGCGTCAAGCCCTTGACGGCCGAAGGCATTCATACCTAGCGTTCAGGGATATCACCCTAGGTGAGGAGCGTTTCCCGGTGGTTGAGATCATCAAGGGCGACAAGGTCACCGTGCAGTTTGATGCCTCGCTTTGCGTTCACTCTCGCAACTGCGTGCTTAGTCATCCGGAAGTCTTCGTCCCGAATGTAAAGGGTGACTGGATATTTCCCGACGCCGCCTCACCAGATGCGGTCATGCGGATTGGCTTCAACTGTCCGTCTGGCGCAATCAGCGTCACAACCAACGTCGGCGCCGACTCGTCCGAGGCCCCCCCGACCGTCAATACCATCCGAGTGCGGGAAAACGGACCTCTTGGGATCGAAGGAGAACTGCTTCTGAGAGGCACTTCCATGGGCCGAGCGCGCGCAACGCTCTGCCGCTGCGGCAAGTCGCAAAATAAGCCGTTTTGCGATGGAAGTCATGTCGCCGCCGGGTTCTCTGCAACTGGCGAGCCAATGTCCAAGGAAGCACCCACGCTGGAACGACGCGACGGCCCTGTCGATCTTCAACCTCAGCCAAATGGCCCGTTGAAGATAGTCGGGAACCTGGAAGTGGTTAGCGGGACCGGCCGCACGGTCAACAAGGTAAGACAAGCTTTCTTCTGCCGCTGCGGCGCGTCCCGGAACAAGCCTTATTGCGATGGAAGCCACAAGACGGAGAACTTCAGCGCGGATTAAGCGGTCGTTCCAGGCCTCTGGAACGTCGGGTCGAAAATGAAACCGCGCTGCGTCCTGGGGCCCCGATGACTGGACGGCGGTGCTTCAAGAGTTGTCCGTCAGCAACGCGCCCGCATTGCTGATGGTCGTGGCCGTGGTCGTGTCACCCCGTCAGGATAGGGGTGACCCGCGCCTCACATCTTGCCGCCGTAGACCGGGAAGACGCTTGCATCGCCGTAGTCCTTGATCGGCTCGACGTTCCGGAGCGTCTCCATGTCCGCATCGGAGATTTCGAAGTCCACCTCCGCGTTGCTGCGCATGTGATCCGGGTTCGCCGTCTTCGGCAGGGCCGCGAGGCCGAGCTGAAGGACGTAGCGGATGCAGAGCTGCGGCACGCTCACGCGGTATTTCGCCGCCATCGCGCCGATTTCGGCATTGCCAAGGATCTTGCCGTGCCCGACCGGCGAATAGGCTTCGACCAGCAGGCCCTGGCTCTTGCTGTAGTCGATCAGCTCGAAGGGCGTGTTGCTGACATGGGCGAGGATCTGGTTCAGCATCGGCTTGACCGAGGCCTTTTCGAGCAGATTGTCCAGATCCTCCTTCTGGAAGTTCGACACGCCGATGGCGCGGAGCTTGCCGGCCTCGTAGGCCTCTTCCATGGCCTTCCAGGCGGCGAGGTTCCCCTCGAAGAAGCGGTCCGTGCCGCCGAAATTCTGCCAGGGCGTGGGGCTATGGATGATCATCAGGTCGATCGCATCCAGCCCAAGGGTCTTCAGCGAGCCGTCGATGGCGTTCTTCGCGCCTTCATAGCTCTTGATGCCGGCATCGAGCTTGGTCGTCACGAACAGCTCGTCGCGCGCGACCCCGCAGTCACGGACGGCTTCGCCCACGCCGCGTTCATTGCCGTAGGCCTGCGCCGTGTCGATGTGGCGATAGCCCATCCCGACGGCAGCGCGCACGGCCCTTGCGACCTGGGCATCGTCGATCATCCAGGTGCCGAGGCCCAGCTTCGGGATCTCCACACCGTTCGACAGGGTATAGGTTTCGTTAAGGATCATCGGTTTCTTCCTTTCTACCGGGGCTCCATCGAGCCCGTGTCATTTTCTCTGCCGGCCTTGTTCCCGATCACCGGGTTGGCCGTGCTTCTGCGCCTCAGCCGGCGGCCTTCGGGCGGGTCTGCCCGTCAGATCGTCCGGCCAACAGGAGGCGCGCGGCAATCAGGGTTCCGACCTGGAGCAGGGCACCGGCCGCGAAGGCGCCCGCAACGCCGCTCCACCCCGCAACAAGTCCCAGAAGCGGGCTGCCAAGGCCGAGCGCCAGGTCGAGAAAGATCGTGTACATGCCCATCGCCACGCCGCGGCTTTCGGGGGGCAGGCTGCGGACGGCTTCCTTGCCGAGCCCGGGATAGACCAGCGAATAGCCGAAGCCGGTCATGGCGGCCCCGAGGGCGGCAACAAGGGGGCCCGTGGTCCAGGCGATGAGTGCGAGGCCGGCACCCTCGACGATGGCGAAGAGCAGGGCGATCCGCGCGCCCCCAAGCCGGTCGGGCAGGTCGCCCAGGGTAAGACGCGCCAGGATCAGCGCAGCGGCGAAGGCGCAGAAGGAAAGCCAGACGGGCTGCCAGTGCAGCTGGGCATAAAGCAGGCTGCCGAACGTGAGAATGACGCCGTAGCCGAGGCTGGCAAAGGCGGCCCCCACCCCCGGCAACCAGACCGCATCGGCAACGCTCCGAAGGGAGGGCCGGTTCGCGGTCGGCACCGGGGCGACGCCCGGCACCCGAAAGATCAGGAGCGCCGTCGCAAGCGGCAGAAGAACAGTGGCCAGGCCGATCGCGGAGAAGCCGGCCGCGCCATAGAGCGCCGTGCCGACCGGCGCACCCAGGGCCAGGGCGGCGAACATGGCCGTGCCAACCCATGCGATGACCTTGCCCGCACGGTCCGACTCGGCCACAGCCAGCCCCCAGCTTACCCCGCCGGTGATGATGAGGCTTTCCGCGGCTCCGAGCAGTGCCCGACCGCAAAGCAGGACTGTCAGCGAAGCGGCGGGGTCTGTCCCGATCGCAACGGACAACAGGTAGAGCAGGCCAGAGGCAGAGGCCGTGGCAAGGCCGAGCATCACCCCGCGCTTCGCCCCTTTGGTATCGGCGTAGTGCCCGGCCGAGACCCGTGTCAGGACCGCCGCGCCGAACTGGCAGCCGGTGACGAGACCGACGGCGAAGGCCCCGAACCCCAGCACCTGATGGACCTGCAACGGCAGAACCGGCAGAGCCAGGCCGATGGTCAGGAACCCCGCCAACACGGTCGCCATGATCGGCAACAGCGCGGACGTGGTGGAGGGCATCTCCCTCGTATGAGCGGGGCCGACGGGCATTTTCACGCAGGCCGCACGGTCGGACGGAACAGGATCTCGTTCACATCCACGTTGTCGGGTTGCGAGATCACGAAGGCGACCATGTCGGCCATCGTGGCGGCAGGCAGACCGATCTGGCTGACCACGCCACGGACCTGATCGCCGAGGCCGGGCTCGGAGATGTGGCCTGCCAGCTCGGTATCGACCGCGCCCGGCGAGATGACGGTGACCCGGATGTTGTCCTGCTGCACCTCCTGCCGGAACGCTTCAGACAGCGAGCGCACGGCGTGCTTGGTCGCACAGTAGACTGCGCCGTTGGCCACGGACACGTGCCCATAGACCGACGAGACGTTGATCACATGGCCGGATTTTTGCGCCTTGAACACTGGCAGCGCGGCAGCGATGCCGTAGAGGGTGCCCTTCAGGTTCACGTCGATCATCTGGTTCCACTCGTCGATGCGGAGGCTCTCCAGTGGCGAAAGTGGCATGAGGCCGGCGTTGTTGAAGATCACGTCGACGCGGCCGAAGGTCTCCCTCGCGGTGTCGACGAGCTTCTGCACGTCATCCAGACTGGTGACATCGGTGGTCACGGCGACGGCTTCGCCGCCGGAGGCCCTGATCTCCCCCACAAGGGCGTCGAGCCGGTCGCGGCGGCGTGCGCCAAGGGCAACCTTTGCCCCGCGGGCGGCGAGGCCGCGAGCCGTCGCCTCTCCCATGCCGCTGCTGGCGCCCGTGATGACAACGACCTTGTCCTTGATCTTGTTGTCCATCGAGTATCTCCGTGTTCGCGGGGCGTCAGGCCAGCGACCCGTACCCCGGCTTCTTGTAGAGCATCTCCTGCTTGGCCCGGATGTCCGGCTCGTAGACCTTCGCGGTCCAGTCCTCCGGCGCGACCTCCTCGAAGGAGACCGACACCGGGTCAGCGCCGTAGCCGAGGATGGTCATGACGCTTTGGGTGATTTCCTCGGCAAGCCGGGTCTTCTGCGCCTCCGTCTTGCCGGGCCACAGTTTGACGATGACATGCGGCATCGGTCGATCCTCTTTCAGGCGCCGTATTGCGCGTCGGTCACTTGCTCCATCCAGTCGACGGGCGAACCGTTGAGTGCCTCCTGGATGGCGATATGGGTCATGCCCGTCGACGCGGTCGCGCCGTGCCAGTGCTTCTCGCCGGGCTCGAACCAAACAACGTCGCCGGGACGGATCTCCTCGATCGCGCCGCCCTCGCGCTGCACCCAGCCCAGCCCGGCGGTGACGATCAGCGTCTGGCCCAGCGGATGCGTATGCCAGGCGGTGCGGGCGCCCGGCTCGAATGTGACGCTGGCGCTGGCCACGCGCGCCGGCTCCGGCGGGTTCATCAGAGGGTCGATGCGGACCGAGCCGGTGAACCAGGCCTCGGGGCCCTTGACGGAAGGCTTGGAGCCGCTGCGATTGATGTCCATTGGGACCTCCTTGAGCTGTCGATGTCTCCGGACGCATCAAGCGCCCCACGCAGCTTTATTTGGTCCTTCCGTCGGGTCACGATTAGCCCATATAATCTGAAAGGGTTTATTAGTATGACTTCTGAATGGCGCAAGAAAACCTGAATGATCTCGCCGCCTTCCTCACCGTCGCCCAGGAGCGCAGCTTCACCAGGGCCGCGGCGAAACTCGGCGTCTCGCAATCGGCGCTGAGCCAGACGGTGCGCAATCTCGAGACCCGGCTGGGGTTTCGGCTGCTGGCAAGGACCACGCGCAGCGTGGCCCCGACCGAGGCGGGCGAACGGCTCGCGCGGACCCTTGCGCCGAGGCTCGAGGCGATCGACGCCGAGCTGGCCGCCTTGACGGAGCTGCGGGAAAGGCCCGCGGGAACGGTCCGCATCACCGCCGACGAACACGCTGCGAACCGGGTTCTCTGGCCTCTTCTGGAGCGGTTCCTTCCGGACTATCCCGATATCAAGGTCGAGGTGGTTATTGACTTCGGCCTGACCGACATCGTGGCCGAGCGCTATGACGCCGGGGTCCGCAACGTCGAGATCATCGATCAGGACATGATTGCCGTGCCGATCGCACCGCAGATGCGGATGGCCGTCGTCGGCGCGCCGACCTATTTCGAGGGGAGACCGAGACCGCAGGTGCCGCAGGACCTCACCGAGCACCTCTGCATCAATCTCCGCTTGCCGACGCATGGCGGCCTTTACGCATGGGAGTTCGAAAAGGCGGGCCGCGAGCTGCGCGTGCGGGTCGAGGGGCAGGCCATCTTCAACAGCGTCGCGATGATCCTGAAGGCAGCCCTTGCCGGTGCCGGGCTCGCCTATCTTCCAGAGCTGGAAGTGCTGGAGCACCTGGAGGAAGGCCGCCTTCAACGCGTGCTAGAAGATTGGTGCGAGCCGTTCTCGGGCTACCACCTCTATTATCCGAGCCGCCGACAGGCATCGCCGGCCTTCTCCCGGCTTGTCGAGGCGCTACGGTATCGGGGGCTGGAAGCGAGGTAGCTCGATGTGGAGTGTTGAGGATCGCACATGCGGGTATTCGCCTGATGCGGAAGGGGGCAAGTTGTGCGGCAGGCACGAAAGTCCGCAATAGGTGTTCGGTAACCGCGGTTCGGAACGTCCGGTAAGGGCCGGCCGCGTGCTTCCGCTCGAAGCAACGACCAAGGCTTTGTAAGGGTCGCTTTCTGCGCATCGCTAACGTTCGAACCAGGCCCGGCGAAGGTCGGTTCTGAACCCCAAGCCGATCGTTCACGGTCGGAGTTGGACATCCCGCACGGATTGGCAGCTTTGGCATGTTTGCTGCACGTAGCATGGGGTCCAGACTAACCGGGTTTCGCCGGATATGGGCAGATCGCTGCCGAGCATGCTGGGTACCGCATTTTCGGGGACATCGCGGCGCTCAACCGTGGTCGGAGATGTAGCCTGCGGCGACGACGACGCCGGCGGCGAGGCGCGAGTAGGTGTGTTTCGTGCCGGACGTGCCCGTCCGCGGATCAAGCCAGATGTATTCGGTCCAAGCTCCCTCATGCGGGGCTGCGAGTGTTTCGGCGATGATGTCCCGGATGAAGGGCTTTCCCTTCGCGTCGAGGGTCGCGGCCACATTGCGGCCTTCCATCCCCTCGTCCGGATGCAGCAAAAGGGTGCCATCCCGGCCAAGGACGAAGATGTAAAGGCCGCTCCGGCTGCGATACCACGTTCTAGGCGCCGTTTTCCGGACCGCGCGCGGGACGCCATATCTGTCGATGGCGGCCACGGCCGCGTCCACCATCTCGACGACGGCAGCGCGGTCGGCATTGCCGGCAAGGGCGCCACGCGGGGCAAGGAGGACGGGACCGGCGAAGACGACGGCAAGGCACACCCCCCGCCTCGAAATCGTCACCCGGCTTGCGGCCCTGCAGACGCGTTCGGCGTCCCGTTTGACCGCGCTGCCGCCGCGGGACGAGGTCGTGCCGGTTGCCCTACGGAACCGGGCCACCACCCCGCCCCGGATCCTTGAAGTGGCGGTCATGTCCCGCCGTGGCTTGCTTCCCGCCAGTACGCGACGTCGATATCCGTCAGCAGGGAGTCGACGCGGGTTGCGAGGCATTCGCGCAGGGTGAAGATCAACCCCTTCGCAACGATGCGCTGGCAGGTTCCGAGAGCCGCGACCGCCTGGCCCGTTGCGCCCCCCGTGGCCGCCATCGGCGAGGTGCCGAAGGTGGTTGACCACAAATCCTTACGCTGCGAGGCCGTCATCGGGCCCGCAACCGGCGCCTGGTTCAACAGGCGGTTGACCATCCCGACCGTCTCGACCTTCTGCCGGCGTTTCTGGAAGACACGCTCGGCCAGCGGCCAGAGTGTGTCCTTCACACGACTGATCTCGGCCTGGGTGATCGGGTTCGTATCGCCCTTGATCGGCGCGGGAAGCAGGATCGTCCCCGCGGTCACGCTGAGCGCGACGGGCATCAGGCCTCGCGCCCGAAGCCCGGAGGTCGCAAGCACCACCCGGCTTGCCGTGTACCCACGGGCGACGCGAAACGTGGCCTCCGGCAACGGCACATGAACCATCTTTCCTGCGCTGTTTCGGGCGACGACGGAAAATACTTTTGAATCCATCGGTTTGTAGACCCGTCCGGCGAGCGGCGTTTCCCGCTTCGCCTCAAGGCACAGGGTCGGAACCTCCACCTCGCAGCGGTTGTCGCTGCACTGCAGGTTCAGCGGCTCCGCGGTGGCGACGACGCCGAGTATCTGAGGCGCTGCGCGGGCGCTGGCGGCAGACGACAACAGGACGAGCGCTGGGCCCAGGATGTTCGTCAATTGGCCCATTTCTCCCCTCCTCTGGCCAGCCTGGCGAGAAGGGTCGGTCTTTTGCTTTGAATTGGCCAATGAATAAAAAATATATAGACTATGCAGAGATGAATATTGAGCACATCGACCTCAATCTGATCAAGGCGCTGGTGGCGATCTACGAGGAACGCCAGGTCACTTCGGCGGCGGAGCGGCTCGGCATCACCCAACCCGGACTGAGCCACGCCCTTGGCCGGCTTCGCGATCTTTTCGACGATGAGCTGTTCGTCCGGCGTCAGGGCGGCATGGTGCCGACGGCGGTCGCGGAGGACGTCTATGGCCGGGTTCGGCCGGGCCTGCGCCTGTTGCAGGAGAGTGTGGAGGTCCCCGCCCGGGTGGACCCGCGGACGCTGGACCGGACATTCGTCCTCGGTATGAATGACTATGGGGCCCATATTCTGCTGCCGAGACTGATCCACCGGATTGCGGTGGTGGCCCCGGCGGTCCGCCTCAAGACCCGGCACTACGCACACCGCACCCAGTTCGAGGACCTGCGGGACGGGACGATCGACCTTTCCATCACCGTCACCGGCGGCCTGCCCAGCTGGATCAGCCAGGAGATCCTGTTCGAGGAAACGGCGCTTGCCGTGGCCGCTGTCGACAACCCGATGATCGGTGAGCGGCTCACGCTTGATGCCTATACCGCCTGCCCGCACGTCATAATGGCGCCGGATGGTAGTGTACGGAATTGGGTGGACGAGATCCTTTCGGAACTTGGGCGCAGCCGCACCGTGCAACATACGCTGCCGCACTTCCTGGCGATACCACCGGTCGTGGTCGGCACCAACCTGATTACGACAACGCCCCGGCGCATCGCCGAGCAACTGGGCAAGAGCGACGGGCTCAGAACCTATGAGCTGCCGTTTCCGGTGCCGCCGCATCACATTGTCCAGGCCTGGCGCCGGCGCCAGGATCGCAATCCCGTACACCGCTGGCTGCGCGGCGAAGTCCGTGCAGCCGCGGCCGAGGTCGCCTGAAACGCCGTTTCAGGCAGGCATGTGCAGGGCGTTGTCCCGTCGTGCGTGGCGGCCCTTAAATCGCCGAGTAAATGGGGCCGTCCGATACTTTGAGTATTGACTTTCTCCCGCGCGCGTCCGGGCAGCAACGCGCCCCAATCCCGGCCGTTGGAGGCCGGGATTGTCGTTCCTGTAAGTCGCCCGACTGCTCTCCCAAGTTAGAGATCTGCCCCAGAGCCATCGACTGTGCAGGCTTCGAGCACGGCGAGAGAGTACAAACCCTCGCGGCGGCCGGTGCGGAGGTTCTGCGTGGGGGGCTAGGCCGCCCCATGCCAATGTGGGCGGTGGTCGACGATCAGGCCGCCTCGGTCATCCATTGCACTGCATCCGCGCCCGCCGGAATTCTGAGTGGCGCGCTCGTATCGGTGGCCGCCTGCCAGATGGCCTCCGCCACATCACCGGCATGCGTGACGGGTCCGCTATCCTCCTGGAAACGGGCGATCATTCCTTCGATCAGCGGTTTGTAATCGGGGTTGTCGAGCCCACGGAGATGCGGCATCGCATTCTCCCCAAACCGGGTTTCGGGTGCGCGGCCGGGAAGGACGATATGCACCCGCACGCCGAACGGCTCCATCTCGACCGCCAGGCTCTCGGTGAGTGCGTTCACCGCCGCCTTGCTCGCGCGGTAGACGCTGACCAACGGCAGGGGTTTGAGCGTCACCGTGGAGGTGACATTGACGATCACGCCCGACCGGCGCCCGCGGAACCTCGGCAGGACGGCCTGCAGCATCGCCAGTGTGCCCAGGGTATTTGTCTCGAACAACTGTCGTGCCGTCTCCGGTTCGATCAACTCGATTGGCACCCCCGCGCCGAACCCGGCATTGTTGACCAGCACGTCGATATCGCCGGCCTTTTCGATGGCTGCGGCGACGCTCGCGGGATCGGTGACATCGAGGGGCAGGAGAACGAGATTGTCGGACGCCGGCAGGATCCCGGGAGTGGGATTGCGCATGGTGGCGATCACCTTCCAGTCCCGCTCGAGGAAGAGTTTCGCAGTTTCGAGGCCGAAGCCCGAGGAACAGCCGGTAATGAGGATGCCGGGCATGGTATGTCTCCGAAGTTCATGAAGGTGATCGGGAAATGGCCATGTCGGGCCAGATCTTCTATGGGTGAAAGTCCCGGATAAATTTGCGATAGTCCTGACATGCCCGTAGATCCGCTCGCCGAGATCGTGACCCTGCTCCAGCCGTCGGCCAGCTTCTCCAAGCTGGTCGAATATGCCGGGCGCTGGCGTATCCAGCGCGATATCGAAGGCAAGCCGGTCTATTTCGCGGTCCTGGAAGGCGAGTGCCGCGTGATCCGCGCGGGCGAGTCACCGCTCGTGGTGCGTGCCGGCGACTTCCTGCTGTCGCCCTCGACCGACGATCAGGTCATCGAGAGCCTCGAAGCACCGCCTCACGGGATCGCCATGCGACCAGTCGAGCTTGGCGAAGGGCGCTTCCGGGTCGGCCCGCCGAGCGAGCCGGTCAATCTCAGGATGCAGGTCGGGCTGTGCAGTTTCGCGTCGCCCGATGCGGCGCTCCTCGTCTCGCTTCTGCCTGCGATGGTGGTGGCGCGCGGTGAGCCGCGGCTTGCGACGCTGATGCAGCTGGTGAGCGACGAGACGCGCCAATCGCGACCGGGACGCGAACTGGTACTTGAACGGCTGTTGGAGGTTCTGCTGATCGAGGCGCTACGCTGCGGGACCGATACGGCCTCGATGCCAAGCGTCGCCCGCGGACTTTCCGACGATCGTCTGGTTGCGGCCTTGCGGGCGATACACGCCAAGCCCGCCCATGGCTGGACCGTCGCCGATCTCGCAGCGGAAGCCGCGATGTCACGATCGGCCTTCTTCGCCCGCTTCCGCCGGGTCGTCGGAATGCCGCCGATGGAATATCTGCTGGCCTGGCGCATGGCGCTCGCCAAGCGCCTCTTGCGCACGCGCGAGTTCGCCCTCGAGCATGTTGCGGCACGGGTCGGCTACGGCTCGGCGAGCACCTTCAGCACCGCCTTTGCGCGGCACGTCGGGATGCCGCCGGCCCGATATGCGCGGACGGAAGGGGCTATGAACGCACTCTGACCTTGACGCGCCCTGAAATCAGTCGTTCGCGCTCGAGCCCGGGTGCCTGTCAAGCTGACCGGCTGGTTTCCCGCATTCACGGCGCGGCACTCGCGCATCGACCGTTTGGAACTTCAGCAACGATGCGCGAACTCCGGACTTTCGGTGCGGTCGCCTGAGGGCGATTACCTGGGATCGATTGGGTTGACTCGGGTCAAGTTCGGGTCCCAGGTTGGCGCTGCAAGAGAGCCCGAGCAGCCGCAACCTCATCTCACATCCGGTCATGACCAAGCGAGAGCTCGACACCGCTCCGATCCAGGAGATCTACCGCCGCGACGGGCGCCGCGTTTTTGCGACCCTGGTGCGGCTGCTGGGCAGCTTTGACCTGGCCGAGGAGGCGCTGCAAACCGCCTTTGTAGCGGCCGCCGAACGCTGGCCGCAGGCGGGGGTGCCGGGGAATCCCGTCGCCTGGCTTGTTTCCGCGGGACGTTTCCGAGTGATTGATCAGTTGCGTCGGCAGCGCCGCATGACGCCGTGGAGCGATGCGGCGGAGCAGATCGACGCGATGCCGGACGGGGCGTCGGCGCCGGACGAACGCGAGACCGTGGAAGACGATCAGCTGCGGCTGATCTTCACCTGCTGCCACCCGAGCCTGTCGGAGGAGGCCTGCATCGCACTAACCCTGCGCGAGGTCTGCGGGCTGTCGACAGAGGCTATCGCACGTGCCTGCCTCATCACTCCGACCACTCTGGCGCAAAGGATCGTCCGGGCAAAGGCGAAGATCCGCGATGCCGGAATCCCCTACGAGGTTCCCGGTACCGACGAGTTGCCGCGGCGGCTGGCCCGCGTCCTTCGCGTCATCTACCTGGTTTTCAACGAGGGTTATTCGGCCTCGCAGGGCGAAGACTTACTCCGGACGGCCCTGTCTTCGGAAGCCATCCGCCTCGCGCGGCTTCTGCTTGAGCTTCTGTCAGAACCAGAGGTGCAAGGACTGCTGGCGCTTCTGTTGCTTCAGGACTCCCGACGAACGGCAAGAGCCACAGCTGAGGGCGAGCTCGTTCCGCTGGACGAGCAGGATCGCGCCCTGTGGGACCGGGCGACCATTGCCGAAGGCTGTGCGCTTGTCCGCCAGGCGCTGCGATCGGGCCGGTTTGGGGCCTACAGCCTGCAGGCCGCCATTGCCGCGGTCCACGCCGAGGCATCGAGCCCTGAAGCGACGGATTGGGCCGAGATCGTCGGGCTCTATGACGCCCTTCTGCGCTTCGAACCCTCGCCGATCGTGCTCCTGAACCGCGCCGTCGCCGTTGCCATGCGCGACGGGCCGGAGGCCGGTTTGATGCTCGTCGAGCCCCTTCTCGAAGGCGGGGGACTCGGCCGCTATCATCTGGCCCATGCGGTCAAGGCCGACCTACTGCGCCGGCTCGAGCGCCCGGTCGAGGCGCGGGTCGCCTACTTGACGGCGTTCGAGCTGACACAGCAGGAGCCCGAGCGGCGTTTCCTAGTCCGGAGACTTCGGGAAATCGGCGGGTAGAAAGAAAACTGAAAAAAGTGGCGGCCTCTGTCGAATCCCGCGCCAGTCGTTCGACCAATCTGCAGGGAGGCCAATGCAACGGCCACCCCGACGACCGGGAACAGCCCATTTAAGGAGACGAGATCGTGGCCCAAGCGATTCCCTACCTAGCCTTCGACGGCACCTGCGCCGAGGCGATGCAATTCTATGCCGACACCCTCGGCCTCGGCGCCAAACTCGTCATGATGGTGAGCGGCGCCGATACGCCGATGGCGGCGCAAATCCCGCCGGAGCACGCCCATCGCATCCTGCACGCCCGTATCGCCTTCGATGATGGCTCGCTTCTTTACGCCGGCGACACACCGGTGCAGATGCCGTTCGACGGCATGAAGGGTGTCACCATCACCATGAACTACCCGACCGTCGCGGAGGCGGAGCGCGTGTTCGCAACGCTAGCCGAGGACGGCGAGGTCATCATGCCGATCGCACCAATGTTCTATGCCAAGAAAGCGGGGATGCTTACCGACCGGTTCGGCACGCGCTGGGCCATCAACGGCGAAGTGACGATGTAGCCGCCGGCCGACGGAGCGCCAGCGAAAAGGAGAGCGTGATGAAATACCTCTGCCTTGTCTATCTCGACCAGGAGAACTGGAGCGCCTGTCCCGATCCGGTCTGCGCAGCCTACGCGCAGGGCCTGATCGACAACGATCGACTGATCGCTGGCGAACCACTGCACCCGGTGCATACGGCGACCACCATACGGGTCCGCAACGGGCAGGTGCAGCTCTACGACGGCCCCTTCGCTGAGACCAAGGAGCTGCTCGCCGGCTTCTACCTTGTCGATGCGAAGGACCTGAACGAAGCGATCCAGATCGCCGGCGGCATTCCGCCAGCCAAGTACGGGAGCATCGAGGTGCGCCCGGTGCGCCAGCTCGATCTGAGCGACGCCGCCGGGTAGGCCGGCACCCGCTCACATCAGGGAGCATAACGATGACAATCACGATCACCGCTTTCGAGCGATCCCCCGATGATGGCCGGGGGTTGGCGCGCGACACGCGGGTCCGCTGGGCGCTGGAGGAGGTGGCTCTGCCCTATGAGGTTCGCGTCGTCTCGTTCGCGGCGATGAAGGAGCCGGTGCATCTGGGGCTGCATCCCTTCGGCCAGATTCCGACCTATGAGGAAGACGGCCTCATTCTCTTCGAAACCGGGGCCGTCGTGCTTCACATCGCGGGGCGCGATCGCGGCTTGCTGCCGGAAGATGCGAATGCCAAGGCGCGTGCGATCGCCTGGGTGTTCGCCGCGCTCAATACGATTGAGCCGCCGGTCCTCGATCTCACCACCGCCAGGATCATTGAGGCCGACAGTTCCTGGGCCGAGGAACGCCTTCTGCTGGTCATGGACCGGGTCCGGGTTCGGCTTGAGCAGCTGTCGTACCGTCTCGGCGATGCCGACTGGCTCGGCGATGGCTTCACAGCGGGCGACCTGATTGTGGTCTCGGTCCTGCTCAGGCTGCGGGCCTCCGGTCTCCTCGACGAATATGCCAACCTCGCGGCCTATGTTGCCCGCGGGGAGGCCCGCTCCGCCTACGGGCGCGCTTTCGCCGCGCGGCTGGCCAAAAACGCTACCGCGTCGGCAGAAGTAACCGGGGCACCCGCCCCATAACCCCACGACCGGAGGAGCTGTCATGCCGAACGATACCTATCTCGCCGTCTTCCTCGGTTCGAAGACCAGCCCGCAGATGCAGGCCTGGGAGGCTTTGCCCGAGGCGGAACGCAAGGCCCGTGAACAGGAAGGCATGGCCGCCTGGAGGGTATGGGCCAGCTGCCACCAAGGCGCGACTGTCGCCATGGGCGGTCCGCTTGGCAAGACCAAGCGGACCTCGGCCAAGGGCGTCGCCGACATCGCCAACGAGATGGGCGCCTTCATGGTCGTCCGGGCCGAGAGCCACGAGGCCGCGGCCAAGATGTTCGAAAATCACCCACACTTCACGATCTTCCCCGGCGAGGCGGTCGAGATCATGCCGGTCCTGCCGATCCCGGGCGCCTGACTGCGCCGCCTACCTCAAGAAATGGAGAGAGAGATGCCCAACACCGTCCGCCTGCACCGGGTGCTGACCACCAGCCCGGAAAAGCTCTATCGCGCCTTCACCGAGGCCGATGCGCTGGCCAAGTGGCTGCCCCCCAACGGCTTCACCTGCACCGTTCACCATCACGAGGCAAAGGTGGGCGGAAGCTACCGGATGAGCTTCCGCAACTTCACCACCGGCGCGAGCCACGCCTTCGGTGGCGAGTATGTCGAACTCGTTCCAGGTGAGCGGCTACACTACACCGACCGCTTCGAGGACCCAAACATGCCCGGCATAATCGAAGTGACGATCGAGCTCCGGCAGGTCTCCTGCGGGACCGAACTACGCATCGTCCAGGCCGGTGTGCCCGACGCCATCCCCGTGGAGGCCTGCTATCTCGGCTGGCAGCAGTCGCTGGAGAACCTCGCACGCCTCGTCGAGCCGGAAATCAACCAGTAGCGCCGTCCCGAGCCGTGTCTGGCGACGACACCGGGCCAGTTTGCCGGTAGAGTGAGGGAAACTGATGCAGAAATTCGTCATCATCGATTACGGAGACCGCAAAGGCTACGACCGGACTCCGGCCACTCTTCGGGACGCGGCCCATGCCGAGGACCGAACGCTGCTCGCTGGTGGCGCCGTAATTGGCATTGCCGGTACACCTATGCAGGTGCGCAATCCCGAGGCCGGCGGCGTCGAGACCACGAGCGGGCCCTTCATGTCAGCGGCGCTGCCTGTGGCGGGGTTCGGGATCATCGAAGCGGCGAGCCTGGGCGAGGCGGTCGGCATGGTCTCAACAGTACCATGTGCAGTTGCGTATGGGGTGGTCGAAGTCTGGCCGCTGGAACGGACTTTATAGGAACTGGCCATGAGGCTGCCGTCGGGGTCCGGACAGAAGGACTGATCGAGATGAAAAGAGCGATAGCCATCCTGATTGCGCGGTTGATCTTCGGGGCGATGTTCCTGATGGCCGCGGGTTTCAAGTTCGCCGGGATGCAGGCTACGTCAGCCTACATCGCCTCGGTGGGATTTCCGCTTCCGCTCTTCCTGGCGTGGCTTGCGGCCTTCTTCGAGGTTGCGCTGGCACTTGCATTCCTCACTGGCGCCTTCTTCTCCGAGGCGGCGCTGGCCGCAGTGGTGTACGTGCTGTTCCTGGCCTTCACCTTCCACGGGCCCTCCCGGTGGCAGGGCAACCAGACGGAATTCGGCTTCTTCGTCGATCATTTCACCTTCGTTGCTGGCCTGCTCTTCGCCGCCGTCCACGGACCGGGCAGGGTGCTGGTCCTCAACTGGCCCTTGAGCCAGCCTTCGCTGGCAGCCCGGCACGGACGAGGCGAGTAGCCGCTTTGCCGCTCTCGGTCCTGACGGCAGGAGTGAATCCGTCCCGCTGTCCCGTCACGACGACGCAGAAGGAAACTTGAGTGATGCCCGTGCAAATTCTCTTCATCCAGGGGGCTGGCGAAGGGGTCCACGACCGCTGGGATTCCAGGCTTGTCGAAAGCCTCGAGCGCGAACTCGGCGAAGGCTTCGTGATCCGCTATCCCCAAATGCCCAACGAAGGCAGTCCCACCTATTCTGTCTGGAAGGCTGCGTTATTGTGCGAATTCCGCTCGCTGGAGGATGGAACAATCTTCGTGGGCCACTCCGTCGGCGCGACTGTTCTTCTCCACACGCTGGCTGATGAGCCCTCGAGTACCAATCCGGCAGCGGTCGTTCTGATCGCGGCGCCATTCATCGGAAAGGAAGGATGGTCCAGCGACGACATTAAGGAGCGTTCAGACTTCCGGGGCCTCCTCCCGCAAGATGCCCCCATCTTCCTGTATCATGGGATAGAGGATCAAATCGTCCCGGTCCAACATGCTCGCCTCTATGCGAAAGCGATCCCGCAAGCTGTTGTCCGTACACTTGCACATCGCGACCATCAGCTGAACAACAGCCTGAAGGAGATTGCCGAAGATATCCGCTCAACTGCCTACGCCGGAATGTAGGTCAGTCGGATCACGTTCTCGCCTAACCGGGCAGTCGCGGCCAGTTTGTTGCAATATTCTGGAGCGAGCCCACCCTCGGTCTATTTCTTCTCTGTCGCCCTCAGGCAGTCCGCGGCTCGCACCTCCGGCACCAACTCAGCCTACAACCAAAATCTCAATAGCGGAGACGGCGCATATGCGGCTCAGAGAAGGCCGAGCATCTGGTTCCACTCGGAATTGAACTGCTTCCGGCTTCCCAGGAAAGCGGTCATGTTGGTGGGAACCAGCAGTTTGAAGTCACTCAGCCTGTAACCACCCGGCATCGGCGGCGCCTCTTTGTGAACAGAGCCGTAGTAGAGGAAGGGGTTCTCCTGGATGAGCTTCTGCCCCTTGATCGACATCTGCCAGTCGTGGGACAGCCGAGCAGCTTGCGGGTGGGGTGCCTTGCTGACGATGCCGTTCAGCATCGGGGACGCGGGCACGCCGTCCGGCGGGGCCACGAACTTGATCGGCGCCTTCTTTTGCTGGGCGAGAGCGTAACCGGCCCATTCCGCCATCGCGCAGATCCCGTCGTCGCCCGAGGCGAGGCGGTCGAAGAGCTGAACACGGGAGTTCACGGCATGTGGCTTTTGCTTGGAAAACGCCTTCCAGAAGCTATCGCCGTAGAGTTTGCGAAGTTCGTACCATTCGGTGAACTGCATCCCGGAATTGGCCTGCTTGCAGCTGACCATGCCCTTGTATTTCGGGTCGAGCACATCCTTCCAGCGCTTCGGCGCGTCAGCCGCCTTCACCCGGTCCGTGTTGTAGGCGAGGCCACAGAAGCCCATGGCGATCCAGAAGAAATAGCCGGGCGGATCGCTAAGGTGGTCAGTGGAGTAGTATTTTTCCTGCGGTGAGCGGTACATCTCGTAGCCGCCCTTCTTCTGGAAGTCGATCGCCGTGCCGAGGTCGGAGAACTGAATTGCATCCGCCTCATGGCGCCCGGCCTGCCGCTCTGCCAGGATCTTGGAATAGAGGTTGCCGTTCTGGGCGCTGACATAACGGGCCTTGATCTTCGGGAAGTCCTTTTGGAAGGCCTCGCAGATTGCGGCCGCAGCGGCACCGCTGTCATGGGTGTAGAAGACGACCTCGCCTTCTTTCTCAGCGGCGGCGACGTCGGCGCCGGTTTCGATTCCCCCCGCCGTGGTAACCTTGGTGCCTGAGCGAAGGCCCGCCGCGGCGTTACGGCGCCCAGTACCGGCAGCGCTGCGAGCGACAACCCGATGCGTCTCGCCGAGGCGATCACCGCGTGCGGGCCCGGCATCACTTGGGTTGGTGGCCTGGCAGAGGTGTGGGCCCCCGCGCTCTATGCCGTCCGGGCCCGCGGTTTCACCTCCGGGCTGATCAACGTCTGGCCTGAGCGCTCTGTGGCCATCCATGGGGCGCTCGAGGTAGGGGACTTCGCCGAAGCCAATCGCCTCATCGCCGAAATGAAGGCCTTCGAGGACATCCGAGCCGAAGAGCTCGGCGGCACTAATGTCACCGGGGTGAAAGCGGCGCTGCGGGAAACTGGCCATGACTGCGGGGCAACCCGTCCGCCCTCGGCCTGGCCACTAACAGACCGACAGATGGTAAATCTGCGCAAATTCCTCGCCGCGAGCGGACTGGTCTGATCCAGGGGGCTACCGAGGTCGCGCCCCAAATGGCCATCCGCTTCGTCGAGGATGGCCGTTTGGAATTGGACACCAATCCCGTCGAAAATCAGATCTGTAAGATCGCGTCGCCCCGGAAGAGCGCCCTCTTCGCGGACACGCGGTCGCGGCAGAGAACTGGGCTCTGCTCGCCAGCCTTGTCGTCAGTTTTGAGATGAGCGATGTCGACCCGGTCAGCTGTCTCGCAGTGGCTCTGCGCGCCTTGCTCGACAGGTATCCCAACAGCCGCATCGGTGATCTCGCGTTGTGGAACTTGAGCCGCGTGTCAAGCCTCGCCGCATAGGGCTAAGGCCGAGCGCTCTAACGTTTGGGCGGATACGGCCATGGCATTTCGTCATATATTTTCCGGCGTGATGATTTCGAAGGGGATCGTTCGCTGCATTGTCGCTTCTGTACTGTCCCCCTCGATAGCGTCGATCATCGTCTGCACCAAGAGCTCGGAGGTCTGTTCCATTGGGTGGCACAATGCCGCCGTAATGAGCCCTTCGGAAAGCCCTCTGCGGGTCTCCGGGCCAATGTCTCGGCAAACCAGACGGATGCTCTTGCGCTGCTCCTCCGGCAATTCCCTGAGCGCGCGTAGCACACCGGAGATGCCGCCGCCTACGATGAGGATGCCGGCAAGGTCGTCGGTTGTCCGAAGCAGTTCGGACACCATTTGATAGGCGTTCCTGGGTTCCTCGTAGGTGGGTCTACTTTCTTCGATCGTCAATCGTGGGGCATGCTCGCGGATGTAGGAGCGGAAGCTCGCGTCCGAGACGTCCTGGCACTGATAGCGGTGATTGCCGATGAAGACGGCAACGCGGCCGGGCCCATTGGTCATTTGCGCCATCAAGTAGCCGGCCGTGCGCCCGAGCTTCCAGTTGTCGGTGCCAACATATGCGGCTCGTTCCGGGGCCGACTGGTCCGTGATGTAGGAAACGACCGGCTTTCCCTGTTCCCGCAATTCCCTGATCGTATGATTGATGACCGGATGGTCCGCCGCGGTCACGGCGACGGCGTCGCACTCTTTGCCGAGCGCCATCAGCCTGGCCGCGATATTGTCGGGGGTCAGGAGGTCGACGAAGTCCACCAATGGGTCGACAACCTCGTCGCGGCGCCCTCGACAGGCCGCAACGATCCTCTTTCCGAAAAGCTGGTAGAGGTCCCGAGTCGACTGCTGCAGGAGAAAGCCGAGCCGGTAATTGGGGGCCGAGTCGCGAAGCCGGTGCTCGATCGCGCCCAATCCGGAATAGCCAATACGCTCAGCGGCCAACTGAACGCGTTGCATGGTCGTGCCTCGAACCGGAGCGCTCCCTCCAAGGATTCGGTTCACGGTTGATACCGAAACTCCAGATTCCTTGGCGAGATCCGCGATCGTGGGGCGCTTCATCGATTGCTCCATATCGCATCATGATGAGTGATACTAAATGAAACTATTGATCTATTCAAGCACATTTATAGTATCTGGAATGTCAATCTCATGATACATCCTCCGGCGCCAGAAGCCCTGTCGTATGGGTGGGGCAAGGGAGGAGATAAAGATGTCCAAGTTCAGCCGCGTCGCGGCTACTCTTTCGACCGCCGCTCTGATCACTTGTGCGGCGAGTGCGGCGATGGCCGCCAATATCTTTGTCGTTGGCGGAAAAGCTGACGATCCATTCTGGTCCATCGTTAAGCGCGGCGCCGAAGATGCCGGGATCGTGGCCAAGGCCGAAGGCGGCTCCGTGACCTGGCTCGCGCCCCAGAATTACGATCACCTTGGCCCGGATGCGGCGGAACTGATCCGTCAAGCGATCGCCCAGGGCGCTGACGCGATCGTCGCTCCTGACTGGGTGCCGCAGGCGGAAGATCCCGCCTTCAAGGAAGTCGCCAAGAAGCACATTCCGTTCATTGTCTACAATGCGGGCGGCATTCAGGCCGCCGATCGTTTGGGCGCGATGAACTACGTCGGAGCGGTTGACTACCAGGCTGGCGTTGCCGGCGGCAAATACCTGGGTGACCACGGCCAGAAGACCGGTGTCTGTGTGAACTCGCTGCCGGGGGCTGCCAACATCGAAGACTATTGCCGCGGCTTCAAGGATGGCATTACGAAGGCTGGTGGGACGGCTGACGTTTTGCCGCTGCCGGCGACCGCCGAGGGCAACGTCACCGCCGTGACCCAGGCCGTGCGCGCCTATCTGCTGAAGCATCCGAAAGTCGATGCCGTCTTCACTACGGCCAATCTTGACGCCGTTGGCGTGGCTCAAGCCATTGCCCAGTCCGGCAAGACCGGCAAGGTGAAGTTCTGCGGTGTGAACTTCGATCAGGCAATTCTGTCACAGATTAGTGCCGGCACGCAGGCCTGTGCGATCGACCAGCAGGGCTACCAGCAGGGTTTCTATGCGGTGTCGATCCTCAACGGCTATGTCAACTACGGCCTGACAATTCCGACCCGCGAAATCCTGACCGGTCCGGGCATCGTCGATGCCTCGAACATCAAGTCGACGCTCGCCGGCGCGAAACAGGGCAAACGATAAGGTAAGTGAAAGGGGCCGCCCGAACTCTCTCCCTCGGGCGGCCTCACTCCTATCCGGTCTCCAAGCGGTCGGCTTGCACGCGCAAGGCGTGCGGAAGGAACAGCCATGTCGAATCTTAGCAAAGGGTCAACGGCTCCGGGTACATCGCTCGGTCGCCTGGCCCGTAGCCCCGAAACCGGGTCGTTCATCGGGATGATTGCCGTTTATGTGTTCTTCGCGGCGCTGGGCGGAGCTGTCTTCCGTGGTGGTCCCGGATTTTCCAGCTTCCTGAACATGGCGTCGGAAGTCGGCATCATCGCGCTTCCTGTGGGCCTCCTGATGATCGCCGGAGAACTCGATATCTCGGTCGGCTCCGTCGTACCGGCATCCTCGCTGACGGTTGCCATCATTTCAGGTCACTATGGTGCACCCGACATCGTCGGCATTCTTTGCGGCCTGGGAGTGGGTATCCTCGTTGGCTACGTCAACGGCCTTCTGGTGACACGCACCGCCATCCCTTCGCTTATCATCACGATCGGCACGATGTTTGGTGTCATGGGGCTGACGCTCGGGCTGACCATTCTGATCGCGGGCAGCACGGGCGTGTTCATTGTCCCGGGCCCGGTGACCACGGCCCTTCTCGGCCAGTCTATCGGTGGTATGTTCCAGGTGACGATCTTCTGGTGGGTCGCCTTCATTGCTGTAATCTACTACGTCCTGCACGTCTCGCCGAAGGGCAACTGGATATTCGCCATCGGTGGCGATCGCGAGAGTGCCCGCAACGCCGGTATTCCGACACAAAGACTGACCATCCAGCTCTACATGCTGTCGGGCTTTGCCGCGGCGTTTGTCGGTGTAAGTCAGGTTGTCGCCTTCAAGAGTGCGCAGGTCGCCGCGGGTCAGTCGTTCATCTTCAACTCGATCATGTGCGTCGTGATGGGTGGGGTTCTGCTCACCGGCGGGCGCGGCTCGGTCATCGGGATCGTCTTCGGCACGCTCACCTTTGCCATCGTCAATCAGGGCATCTTCTTCACCAGCTTCACCCCTGACGTGGGCAGCATCATCATCGGAGCGCTGCTTCTGGGGGCCGTGCTGATGAACGACACGTTCCGCCAGATGGCACTCTCCTATTCCACCAAGAAGAAGTGAGGGCGGATTGATGAATAATCCCGTGATCGGAAGTCTGCTCAGGCGCCCTGAATCCGGCTCCGTCATCAGCCTGATCCTCGTTCTGGTGCTGTTCGTGCTGGCTGGTGCCCATGTCGATCGTTTCCTCGGTGCGGCGAGCTGGCTGAACTTCGCGGCCAACCTCGGCATCGTGGCGCTCCCGGTCGGCTTGTTGATGATCTCGGGAGAGATCGACATCTCGATCGGCGCAATGATCCCGGCGGGCTCGATGGGCATCGCCATTGCCTCCGGCTATTACGGTCTTCCGATTGTCGTCGGCATGGCCATCTCGCTCGGCATCGGTGTTCTGGTCGGGCTCATCAACGGCCTACTGGCGGTGCGCACCTCGGTTCCGTCGCTGATCATCACCCTTGGCACGCTGGTCGGGATGCAGGGTGTCGTGTTGAGCGCCTCGGTCCTTCTGACTGGTAACGCCAGCGTTCCGCTGACGGCCCCGCACTGGTCCAAATTCATGTTCGGCCAGCTTTTGGCCGGCAGCTACCAGGTCATCATCCTGTGGTGGATCCTGTTCGCGGCGGTGTTCCTCTTCGTGATGCACTTCACGCGCTACGGCAACTGGATCTTCGCCATGGGCGGCGACAAGGAAAGTGCGCGCAATGCGGGGATCCCGACGCGCCGGATGACCATCGCGCTGTTCGTGCTGACCGCAACCTGCGCTTCCTTCGTCGGCATGTGCGGGGCGATCCAGTTCAACTCCGCCCAGGTCTCTGGTGGTATGAACTACATCTTCAACGTCATCGTCTCGATCGTTGTCGGGGGGGTACTCCTTACGGGCGGCTTCGGATCCGTTCTCGGAATCTTCATCGGCACGCTGACCTTCGCGATCGTCAGCCAGGGCATCTACTTCACCCAGATCGACCGCAATTGGTCGAGCCTCATCATCGGCATGATGCTGCTCCTGGCAATGCTGATGAACAACATCTTTCGCAGGATGGCGCTGAGCTATTCGTCGCGGAAAACGGACGGGAGGACGTAACAATGGCCGTACCGGTTCTGGAACTGAGGAACGTCAACAAGTCCTTCGGGCCGATCGAGGTTCTGAACGACATTTCTCTGAAGGTGAACGCAGGTGAGGTGCTCTGCCTTCTGGGCGATAACGGCGCGGGCAAATCGACGCTGATCAAGACCCTTGCCGGCGTGCACAAGCCGACCTCGGGCGAGATCTTCATGGATGGCGAAAAGGTCATCTTCGAACGGCCCAAGGATGCGGCGGATCGCGGGATCGCGACGGTGCACCAATTTGGCGGGACCTTTCCGCTGATGTCGATCGGGCGTTCGTTCTTCGTGGGCGTGGAGCCGACCAAGCGCATTGGGCCATTCACCATCTTCGACCGCAAGACGGCGAACGCAACGGCCGTGAAGGCCGTTCAGGAATTCGGCATCACCCGGATCGACGACGGTGATCGGCTGATCGGTGGCCTGTCGGGCGGTGAGCGCCAGTCTCTGGCCATCGCGAGGGCGGTGCATTTCGGCGCCCGTGTGCTGATCCTGGACGAGCCCACTGCCGCGCTCGGGGTGAAACAGGCGAGCCACGTGCTCCGGATCGTCAACGAGGCCAAGAAGCGCGGCCTCGCGGTGATCTTTATCACCCACCAGGTGATGCATGCGCTCGCGGTGGGGGACCATTTCGCGGTGCTGATCCGGGGCAAGCTCGCGGCGAACTTCATGAAGGGCGAGAAGAGCCGCGAGGAGATCACCGACCTTATGGCTGGCGGCGAGGACATGGCGGAACTCGAGGCCCAGATCGGCGGAGGCAGTGAAGAGCTGCACAGCCCGGCGCATGTCCGGGCCAGCGACGCGGAATAGCTGGCCGGCCCGATCGGTGGCCGACCAAGAAGAGAGGATTGGAGACTGAAATGAAGATCGCGCTCGACCCGTTCATGCACCGGCATCTGTCGCTGGAAGAGCTGCCCTCGAAAGTGGCCGAGCTTGGCTACGAGTGGATCGAGCTCTCGCCACGCGGGGACTTCCTCGAATGGTTCAAGGCGCCTCGGGTCTATCCCGACCGGATCAGGAGCTTCAAGACAGCGCTGAAGGACGCCGGCGTCGGCATCGCCACGCTTCTTCCGATGTACCGCTGGGCCAGCAATGACGAGGACGAACGCCAGGCTGCGGTCCGACACTGGAAGCGCGCCATCGAGATCGCGGTCGAGATGGAGGTCGACACGATGAACTCCGAGTTCGGCCGCGGCCCCCATCCCGACAAGGGCACCTGCTACTGCTGCCACACCGGCTCCATGATCGAAGCCTGCGAGGATGCCTGGTGGCGTTCGATGGAGGAGCTGGTGCCGCTCCTCGAGCGTGAAGGCATCAACCTGCATATCGAGCCGCATCCCGAGGACTGGGTGGAGACGCTGCAGCCCTCGGTCGACATCATCCGCACAGTGAATTCGAAGCGCGTCAAGTTCCTCTACTGCACGCCGCACACCTTCTATTTCGGCGACGACACGGTGGCGATGCTCCGCGAATGTGCCGACGTGCTGGCGCATGTGCATATAGCCGACACCTTCAACCACAAGGCCAGCTCCGGCCTGCGTTACATCATCAACCCGCCGGGCAGCACTGCGCGGGTGCATCAGCACCTGAACATCGGGCAGGGCGAGGTGCCCTGGGACGATTTCTACCGCACGCTGGCCGAGGTGGGCTTCGACGGGATCATGACCGCCTGCGTCTTCGCCTGGGAGGAAAAGGCCGACGAGTCTGGGCGCTTCATGCGCGCCGAAATGCAACGCTACATCGACAAGTATTGGGGGCCGAAATGAGCCTTCAGGTTGGTGTCATCGGAACCGGGATGATCGGCCAGGATCACATCCGCCGCCTGACACAGGTCCTTTCCGGGGTTGAAGTTGTTGCGGTCAGCGATATCGATCGTGACCGCGCCGGTAGGGTGGCGCCACACAGTGCAGAAGTCTTCGACGCGGCCCAGGCATTGATCCGTTCGGACAAGGTGCAGGCGGTGGTCATCTGCTCGTGGGGGCCGGCTCACGAAGAGCAACTGCTCGACTGCATTGCGGCCGGCAAGCCGGTATTCTGTGAAAAGCCGATGGTAACGTCGGAGGCCGCCGCACTTAAGGTTATGGAGGCCGAAACCGCTTTTGGCCGCCGTTTGGTGCAAGTTGGCTTCATGCGCCGGTTCGACGCCGACTATCGTCGTCTCAAAGCGGTAATCGACGGCGGATCGCTTGGTGCGCCCTTGATGTACTACTCCAAGCACCGCAATGCCTCTGTACCGGAGGGCCTGTACACCTCGGATATGCCACTCAATGATACGCTGGTGCATGACGCCGACGTCTCGCGCTGGCTGTTGTCCGACGAGATCGCCGGCGTCGAGGTGCGGGTGCCGCGCAGGTCGTCGCGCGGAAACGAGCTTCGTGATCCGACATTAGTGCTCCTGCACATGGCCTCGGGCGCCATCGTCGATGTCGAGATCTCGGTAAACATCGCCTACGGGTACGACATCCGCGGCGAAGTGAGCTGTGAGCAGGGAGTCGCCGCCCTACCGAACCGGCCTGCTACTGTCGTCTCAGATCAATACGGCATCCGACAGGAAATCCCGGGCGATTGGCGCGAGCGTTTCATCGAGGCGTATGACCAGGAATTCCGCGAATGGATGGTCGCCGCTGGGCAGGGGACTGCAGCGGGGCCCTCGGCTTGGGACGGCTATGCGGCGACGCTGACGGCCGATGCCGCGCTTCGTGCCGTGGCCAGCGGCGCCTTCGAGCCCGTGAAGATGATTGCAAAACCCGGCCTCTACGACCTCCCGACCGCTGTTGCGGCGGCATAGGCGGAGCGGCCCTTCAGGAAAGACACGTCGATGATAAACGGAGAGAGAACCATCAGCCGTCCGCTGCGCTGGGGGATGGTAGGGGGTGGCCGCACCGGCCAGGTCGGATACAAGCACCGGACCGGTGCCCTGCGCGACGGGACCTATCAACTCGTCGCGGGCGCGTTCGATCTCGACGCAACGCGGGGGCGGGACTTCGGCGTCAAGCTCGGTGTGCTCGAGGACCGCTGCTACGCCACCTACCAGGACCTGATCGCGGGTGAGACGGCACGCGAGGATGGCGTGGACGTGGTTTCAGTCGCTACGCCGAACTTCACACATTTCGAGATTACAAAGGCACTACTGGAAGCCGGCATCCATGTGATCTGCGAAAAGCCCCTCTTCTTCACCGTGGCCGAATGCGACGAGATCGCAGCACTTGCCGCAAAGAAGGGGCTGATCGTCGGCGTCACCTACGGCTTCACTGGCCACCCTCTGGTTCACCAGATGGCAGCGATGGTTGCCAAGGGGATGTTGGGCGATATCCGCATCGTCGACATGCAATACACACACGGCTTCAACGCGGGTGATGATGTAGGTGCGCCGGAAGCGGTCAAGTGGCGGACCAATCCGACCACTGCCGGCTCCACCTTCGTGCTCGGGGATATCGGCACGCATCTCTATTACCTTTCAGAGGTCGTGCTTCCCCATATGAAGATCGAGAAGCTGCTCTGCGACCGGAAGGCGTTCATTGCCACCCGCGAGCCGCTCGAAGACCACGCCACGGTCCTGATGCACTATGACAATGGCGCGCGCGGGCGCCTCTGGGTGTCGTCGGTCAACGCCGGCAATATGGGTTCCCAGCGCTATCGCTTCGTCGGCTCCAAGGCCTCGGTGGGGTGGTCCGACAGCCATCCCGACCAGTTGATCTACGAGGTCCAGGGCGAGCCGAACCGGATCCTGCACCACGGGATGCCCTACCTCGAAGCCGAAAGCCTGGCAGTTGACCGCATGGGGGCGCTGCACACCGAAGGGCTGGGCGACAGCTGGTCCAACATCTACCTGTGGATCGCCGAGGCCATCGACGCGAAGATACGAGGCGATGACGCGTTCCTGAAAACCCATCACTACCCCGACATCACGGCCGGCACCGAAGGCGTGCGCTGGCTTGAGAATTGTGTGCGCTCGGCAAACGCCGGTGCCGCCTGGGTCGATTTCCAATAACCCGTCTTCAATAGGAGCGAAGACATGAGGCTTTCCATCTGCACCGATGTGATGGGCAATCTCTCGTTCACCGAGATGCTCGACAAATGCGTAAAGCTCGGCGTCGAGGGCGTCGAGATGACCGGCGGAGGCTGGTCGCCGGCGCCGCATTTCCGCGCCGAGCAGCTCTTGGCCGACAAGGGTCTTCTGAAATCGAAATTGAAGGAGATCGAAGCTCGCGGCCTCGAGATCGCGGCGCTGAACTGCTCCGCCAACCCGCTTGATCCGGGCGAGATGGGCAAGCGTCATCGCAAGGAGATGGAAGAGACGATCCGGCTTGCGGGCGAGATTGGCGTGAAGAAGATCGTGACGATGTCGGGCCTGCCTGAGGCCGCGCCGGGCGACATGGTCCCGAACTGGCTCGTCTACACCAAGAGCTGGCCCGCCGAGATGCCCGAGCGCGACCGCTACCAGTGGGAGGACCGCGCCTTTCCGCTGTGGCACGACCTTGTGAAGCTGGCCAAAGAAGTGGGCGTGGAGAAATACGCGCTTGAAAACTTCTCTGCGATGCTGGTCTGGAACCCCTCGACTCTGTTCCGACTGCGCAATGAGGTCGGCCCGACGGTCGGCATGAACCTCGACCCGAGCCACCTGATGTGGATGGGCGCCGACCCCATCGCCTCGGCGCGCGCGCTCGGAGAGGCTATCCACCACTGCCACGGCAAGGACACCCGGATCGAACGGATGAAGGCCGATGTCGACGGGCTTTTGGAGCTGCGCGAGGTCACTGACGTGAAGGATCGCGTGTGGAACTACGTTGCCGTCGGAGCAGGCCGGGACCTGCAATGGTGGAAGGAATTCTTCTCTGTCGTTCGCATGGAAGGCTACAACGACTGGGTTAGCCTCGAGATGGAAGACTTCACGATGTCGACGGACGCCGGCATCCAGTCCTCCGTTGACGCGCTGCAGGCGACGATCAGCCGGTAAGGGCAAGGTCGATGTTCAAGTTCATCATCACGATCGAGCTTGAGCCGGGGACGCGGGACAAGATCCTTGCTCGCGCCCCTGAAGCCCAGGCTGCGACGCGCACCGAGCCCGGGTGCATCGCCTACGACTTTTTCACCTGTACCGATGACCCCGACATGCTGGTTTTCGTCGAGACCTGGAAGGATGAGGCAGCGCATGGCTTTCACATGGCGCAGTCGCATACCCGTCGCTTCATTGCTTTCCATGAGCAGTTCCACCGCAATCTGACCTTCGAGACGATCAATGTCGCAGGCTGACACGTTGACCCGGATCACCGTCACCTGTGCCCCTTGCTGTTGGGGCGTCGATGACGTCAAGAACCCGCATCTTCCGGCCTGGGAAAAGGTGCTGGACGAGGCCGCCGCGGCGGGCTTCGGCGGGCTTGAGCTGGGCCCCTACGGCTATATGCCGCTTGACGTCGATTTGATGTCCGAGGCGCTGGAGCAGCGCGGGTTGTCCATCGTCGCCGGCACGATCTTCGATGATCTCGTCTCGCCTGCCAGCCGCGAAAACCTGCTGCGTCAGACGAACGAAATATGCTCGCTCATCACGGCCTTGCCAAAACCCAAGAGCCATTCCGGCCAGCGCTTCGAGGCACCCTATCTCACGGTGATGGATTGGGGGCATGGCGCGCGCGACTACGCCGCCGGTCATTCCGAGCGGGCGCCGAGGCTACACGATGCCGCCTGGGCCGGGATGATGGAGAATATCCGCGCGATCGCTCTGCTTGCGCGCGACAAATACGGTGTGCGGGCCGCCATTCATCCTCACGCTGGCGGCTATATCGAATTTTCCGACGAAGTGGCAAAGCTGGCCGCGGACATTGGTCCAGAGACGGCAGGGCTGTGTCTCGATGCCGGCCATTGCGCCTATTCGGGGATGGACCCGGTCGAGGTGCTGCGCCGCTACTGGGATCGGCTCGACTACATCCACTTCAAGGACATCGACCCGGGCGTCTACGAGACCGTCATGGGCGAACGCATTCGCTTCTTCGATGCCTGTGCCAAGGGCGTCATGTGCCCGATCGGCACAGGAAACATAGACTACAAGGCTATCCGCGCCCTTCTCACCGAGCTCGGCTACGCCGGCTACATCACCATCGAACAGGAACGCGACCCGCGCAACAGCGGCTCCATTCTCACGGATATTGCGGCCAGCCGCAGGTTTCTGCGTGAGACAGGATTCTGAGGACGACGACATGACGAAAGCATTGGACTTGATCACGATCGGCCGCGCCGGCGTTGACCTCTACGGGTCGCAGGTTGGCGGGCGTCTGGAGGACATGGGGTCGTTCGAGAAGTACATTGGCGGCTCGCCGACGAACATGGCCTGCGGGACGGCACGGCTGGGGCTGCGCTCGGGCCTGATCACCCGGGTCGGCGACGAGCATATGGGGCGCTTCGTCCGCGAAGAGCTTGTGCGGCACGGAGTCGATGTTTCGGGCGTCAAGACCGACCCGGAGCGGCTGACGGCGCTGGTGATCCTCGGGATCCGCGACGCGGAGCAGTTTCCGCTGATCTTCTACCGCGAGAACTGCGCGGACATGGCGCTGTGCGAGGCGGATATTGATGCCGACTTCATCACCTCGGCGCGGGCGGTCGTTGTCACCGGCACCCATCTGAGCCACCCCAACACCGAAGCGGCGGTGCTCAAAGCGCTGACAATCGCGCGCGCTGCCGGCGTTCAGACCGCGCTCGACATCGACTACCGCCCGAACCTCTGGGGTGTGGCCGGCCATGGCGAGGGCGAGAGCCGCTATGTCGAAAGCGCGAAGGTGACAGCGAAGCTGCTCTCGACGCTCCATCTCTTCGACCTCATCGTGGGCACCGAAGAGGAGTTCCACATCGCCGGCGGCACCACCGACACGATCGGCGCGCTACGGGCCGTGCGCGCCGCAACCCCCGCCGTCCTCGTCTGCAAGCGCGGGGCGGCGGGGGCCGTGGCCTTCACCGGGTCGATCCCGGATGAGCTCGATGCAGGCGAGAGCGGGCCTGGCTTCCCGATCGAAGTCTTCAATGTGCTGGGCGCCGGCGACGGCTTCATGTCGGGGCTGCTCAAGGGCTGGCTCGAGGCCGCGCCCTGGCCGAAGGCGCTGGAATACGCCAATGCCTGCGGGGCTCTGGCGGTCAGCCGCCACGGCTGCACCCCGGCCTATCCGTCGCTGACCGAGCTTGAGCACTTCCTGAGGCGCGGCGTAGTGCGCCCGGATGTCAGAAACGACGCCGAACTGGAGCAGCTGCATTGGTCGACGACGCGGCACACGCGCAATCTACCCGACTGGGCAGACTACCGCATCTTCGCCTTCGACCATCGGATGCAGCTCGAGGAGATGGCGGGATACGACCTGAAGAAGGGGGCACGGTTCAAGGAGCTCTGCCTCGATGCAACGCGGCAGGTGCAGGCCGGGCGACCGGGCTACGGCATCCTCTGCGACAATCGGATCGGGCGCTCGGCGCTGCATCGGGCTTCGGGGACAGGGCTGTGGATCGGCCGCCCTTGCGAATGGCCCGGGTCGCAGCCGTTGGAACTGGAACCGGAGCTTGGGCCGGACTGCGGCACGCTGGTCGAATGGGCGCGCGAGGATGTGGTCAAGGTTCTGTGCTTCTGTCATCCCGACGACGCCGCCGAGAAGCGAGCGGCGCAGGAGGCAACGGTCCAGAAACTGTTTGCCGCGGCGCGGCGCAACCGGCTGGAGTTCCTGCTGGAAGTCATCCCGTCGAAGGTTGGGGCGGTGGATGACGACACCACGGCTACGCTGATCCGCCAGTTCTATGGCGCTGGGATCTATCCAGACTGGTGGAAGCTCGAGCCGATGCGGAGCGAGATGGCCTGGCAGAACGCTATCGCGACGATCGAGGAGAATGATGCCCATACCCGCGGCATCCTCGTGCTCGGGCTCGATGCGCCTGAGGCGGCGCTGGCCGACAGCTTCAAGACGGCTGCGCGGTTCCATCTGGTGAAGGGCTTTGCCGTCGGCCGCACGATCTTCGGCCATGCTGCCCGGGCCTGGATGAGGGGTGAGATGAGCGACGCCGCTGCCATCCACGACATGGCGGGCCGCTTTGCGCGGCTCTGCGGAATATGGAACGAGGCGCGGGAAAGCGTCCGGGAGATGGTGGCATGACGACGATCCGGTTGACCGCGGCGCAGGCGATGGTGCGCTGGCTCTCGGTTCAGATGACCGAGGAGGGCGAGCGCTTCATCGAGGGCGTCTGGGCTATCTTCGGCCACGGCAACGTGGCGGGGCTGGGCGAGGCGCTGCAGGGCATCGGCGACGCGCTGCCAACCTGGCGCGGGCAGAACGAACAGACCATGGCCCATGCCGCCATCGCCTATGCCAAGGCGAAGAAGCGGCGGCGGGCGATGGCGGTCACCTCCTCGATCGGCCCGGGGGCGACCAACATGGTCACCGCCGCCGCGCTGGCGCATGTGAACCGGCTGCCGGTCCTGCTGATCCCCGGCGATGTCTTCGCCAACCGCCGGCCCGATCCGGTGCTCCAGCAGATCGAGGATTTCGACGACGGCACCGTCAGCGCCAATGACTGCTTCCGCCCTGTGGTGCGCTACTTCGACCGCATCACCCGGCCGGAGCACCTGCTGACCTGCCTGCCGCGGGCGCTGGCGGTGATGACCGATCCGGCGAACTGCGGCCCGGTCTGCCTGGCCTTCTGCCAGGACGTTCAGGCAGAGGCCTACGATTACCCCGAGACCTTCTTCGAACCGAAGGTCTGGCGCATCCGGCGGCCGGAGCCCGACCCGCGCGAGGTGGAAGAGGTGGCCGGGCAGATCCGTGCCGCCAGGGCGCCGGTGATCGTCTCCGGCGGCGGCACGCTCTATTCGG
>NZ_RRYH01000031.1 GCF_004010155.1 Solirhodobacter olei
CACGCAACCTTTCCCTCAGATTTGCGCGAATATGGCGGGTTGATCCAGTTGAGTTAACCTGCTCCTTCCTGTTCGTCGGCGCGGACGGCAGGAGACGCCTGCCAGCCGGGCGAATCCTCGGAATAGCTTCGAGCCCTCAATCCAAGAAGCGGGCGGACTGCAACATTCCAGAAGTCGCCGAAGAAGTTTAACGGCGCGGCTGGCTCGCGTTGCCGAAGCATCGAGATCGCTCGGTTCAGTGCGGCGCCGACCAGGCGCGCCATCGCAATTAAGAGAGCCCGTGCCCGGCCGTGGTTGCTTTCGAAGTAGTGGCGCCAAGAGTCATACCAATAGGCAGGCTGCCTCTGACGCATCGGTCCGCCCCGAACACCGGTGGCCACACCTTCAGCATGAGAGACACGGGCTTCTGCAACGTGCCAGGTAGCCCAACCCAGACGGCCAAGCCTGAGCATAAGGTCGACCTCCTCGTAGTAAAGGAAGAACCCTGGATCAAAACCGCCGACCTCGCTCAGCGCCTCGCTTCGCGCCAGAAATGCTGCTCCCGATACCCAGTCCACGGGTCCTGTTGGAAGTGCGGGCGCCAGAGGAACCGTCCAGCGCGCCAGCAGACGCGTGATGGGCCCAAAGCAGACCGCTTCTGAAAATGTGCTCAGAAGCCCCGGAAATCGAAACGCGGAGGCAACTGGTCGGCCGTCCGGCCTCTCAATCCGCGCCCCGGCAACCGCCACATCCGGTCGCGAGGACAGGAAGTCGGCAAGGATTCCGATTGCATCGTTCTCAATTCGCGCATCTGGGTTAAGCAGGAAGACAAACTCAGGGGGCCTGACTCGCGATGCGAGAATGCGAAGGACGAGGTTGTTGCCGCGCCCAAACCCGTGATTTTCCCGCTCGGCGTGAAGCGTAACGAGTGCACTCCAGCCGCGCTCGAAGATCTCCGTCGCAATCCGCGCCCCATCGCCTCCAGGGGAAGCATTATCCACGAGATGAACCTCGACGCGGCGTCCGCCTGCCGGCTGAGCCATGAGGCTTGAAATCGCCTCGATTGCGAGATCGGCAGTGCCGTAGTTGACGATGATTGCCGCCACATCGGCGGAAGCACTCTTTGTCAAGGCGAGACCTGCGTTGGCGCCGTCAACGGGTAAGCAAACTATACGTGAGTAAACGCCCTTTTGCGAGGCACTCGTTTCCGCGAGATTTCAGATAGTCAAACGACACAAAACCTGCTCTCCTGACGCACACCGTGCCAGGTGCGAAAATCCTTGCAGATGCCCAATACCTTTGCCTACGTTGCTCTATTTTCTTGGCCCTTCGTGGTGCTCCTGCTCTTCAGGACTATGCCCCGAGCGAAGGCGATCATCTGGTCAATCGTGGGTGGCTACCTTCTTCTGCCCTACGGGGTAGAAGTGAAGGTGCCGATGGTGCCTGCCTTCGACAAAGTACTAATCCCCTCGTTCTCGGCCGCTGTAATGTGTCTGTTCACATTCGACCGGCTCGGCATCGCGAACGATTCCGCAAGGCTCAAAGTCCAGCCCCAAGAGGCTGCGAACGGAAACAGGCCTGCGCTCGGTCATCGACTTGCTGTGGAACGACGCGATCCCTTCGCGCGTGGGCCCTCCCCCCACGAGGCAACGCGCGCGCAGGCGCGAAAGAGGCGCGTCGCTCGGGCCGGGAGGGTCGCTCCGCAACATCGAAAATCCAAGGGAACCTTGGTACTGAACATCCTGATAGCACTCGTTCTACTCGTGCCTTTTGCTACCGTCCTGACAAACCCTGAGCCGGTCGTCATCGGTCGCACCCAGTTGCCCGGCCTCCGGCTATATGATGCCTTTTCGATGACATCTAGATTGCTGGTAGAACTGCTGCCCTTCTTCCTTGGCCGACGCTATCTTGGGCGACCCGACAATCAGGCGCTTCTCCTGCGCACCGTCTGCCTCTCCGGCATCCTCTACTCGCTACCCGTCCTGTTCGAAGTGAGAATGAGCCCGCAACTCAGCCGGTGGATTTACGGGTTTCTGGCCCAAAGCTTCATTCAGACCATGAGAGATGGTGGGTATCGCCCGGTGGTCTTCCTCCAGCACGGTCTCTGGTTGGCAATCTTCGTGGCCATGACGGCACTCGCTGGGTTTTTGGCCTACCGCCTCGAGCGCGACCCGGGTAGGAGAAAGCGCTGGCTCCTAGCCGGAATCTACCTTGCCGTCGTGCTGGTTCTATGCCACTCGCTCGGGGCTTTGATAATCTTGATCGCCTTAGCTCCGGCGGCCCTGTTCCTGTCGATTCCTAAACAACTTATCCTGGCGTCGGTGGTGGCAATCTCATATGTCACCTATCCGATGTTGCGCGGCGCGGATTTGGTGCCGGTGGACACGGTCTTCAACTTTGTCGAACCTTCGATCAGCAAGGCCCGGGTCGGGTCCTTCTACTTTCGTCTCAAGAATGAAGATCGCCTTCTCGCCCGGGCAATGCAGAAGCCGATTGTCGGCTGGGGCGGATGGGGACGCTCGCGGGTCTACGACTCGAACGGAAAGGATATCAGTACGACAGACGGTATTTGGGTGATTGTCATCGGGAAGGCTGGCTGGGCCGGATACATCGCCGAGTTTGGCTTGCTTACAGGCTCTATTCTTCTTCTCACATTAAGGCGTCGCAAACTTGCACCCTCGCTGGCCACCTCCGGCCTATGCCTCGTGCTTGCAGCCAACCTCATCGACATGGTTCCGAATGCTACGCTGACGCCCGTCACTTGGCTTATCGCGGGCGCGCTTGCTGGGAGATACAGCTTTGGTGAGGACCCTGAAGGCGCACGGGCTACGGAACGACCGCGTGGCAGGGGATTGGGAAGGGCCTAGACAGCCACGACAAACCCACTTGCGGAGCGAGCCGAAGTGGACAGAGGGAGTGAGCCGTCAGTGGAGCGGCTTAGACAAGCAGTGGATCGTCCAAGAAGGGCCTCCTCAGGCTCCCGCAGGCGTCCGCCGCGGTGCGACGGCACTTGCTTCGACTCTCCCTGCTGACGGCATGGCGACGCCAATGCCGGACCGGCGAGCTTAGGGGAGCAAGCGATGGCCGGCATTTATGCCGCTGAGGTTGTCCGCCAGGGCTTGCCGGCAACGCTGGCACTCCTGCAGTCGAAACCGGAGGCCAAGATCGAGATTGTTCTGAGCTACGACCCTGGGCGTCCAACGCTGCCATCCCCCAAATCAACGCCGCTTGACCGCGGCTCTCGGCGAACGCTTACGGGCAGGCAACTGCCGAGCCGTCAAGACACCTGCGGCGTTGCTTCCACTCAATTGCAATTTCACTCCAATTGACATTTGTTGCTCTGACAGCGGGCATTAAGCGGTCGAACCGTGCCCGCACTTCCCTCCGTTCGCAAGCTGCGCTGGTGTATGGAGTAAGAAAGTCTCGGACGATCCAACAGAACGGAGGGCCAAGGTGAAGCAACTGATCAGGGCGTACTGGCTGCTAGATGCGGTCAAGCGTCGCCAAGCCTGGCTGATGATTGGGGTCGCAACAGCGATGGCCTTGTTTGACACGCTGGGTACATTCTCGGTCATGCCCTTCCTCGCCGTGATCACAAACCAGGACCTGATCCAGAAAAGCCACCTTCTATCGTTGATCTACACGAGTCTTGGCTTCTCAACCGCTCGGGCATTAATGTTCTTTCTGGGCCTCACCTCGTTTTTCCTGCTCCTTCTCTCGGCCGTGGTACGTATCTTCGGCCAGTACCTTATGAACCGGTTCACCCAGATGTGCGCCTATTCGGTTAGTCAGCGGCTGATGGAGTTCTATCTGCGAAGGCCCTACGGGTTCTTCCTTACCCACAATACGAGCGACCTAGCCAAGAACCTGCTTTCGGACATATTCGTCCTGCAACTTCAAATCTTTCAGCCGGCCGTGGTTCTTCTTTCCCAAGGAGTGCTGCTCGTTGTCCTGCTTTCGCTGGTTTTCGCCGTTAACCCGAGTGTAGCGTTGGTTGGGATTACTACGCTCGGCGCTTGCTACGCAGTGATCTATCTAAGCATCCGGGGCCATTTTGGCCGGATCGGATACCAACGCGATATCGCCGATTGGGAGCGCTTCCGCGTGACCTCGGAGGCCTTTGGCGGCATCAAACCCGTAAAGCTCCTCGGAAGCGAACAGTACTATCTTCGCCGGTTCAGCGAGGCAGCACTTCGCCTCGCCCGCAATCAGGCGACCGCTACAACGCTCGGCATCGTGCCTCGCTATGCAATGGAAGCAATCGCCTTTGGCGGTGTTATCCTGCTGGCTTTAACGCTAATGCTGCGCGACTCCGGCAATTCGACCGATGCCTTGAACACCGCTCTGCCGCTTCTTGGACTCTACGTCTTCGCGGGCTACCGCACGCTGCCAGCAATTCAGGGTATCTATAACTCGCTGACGCAGTTCCACTTTGGTGTCGCTGCCATCGATAATATAGAGCCGCATCTTCTCGACCAAGACGATCTTCCCGAACTTCCTGCCGCTCCCGTCCAGCCATTGCCGTTCACCCGAGAAGTGGGGTTCCACAACGTCGGCTTTCGCCACGAAAGCGCTCTGACTTCGTCACTCTCCGGGATACATCTGACAATCGCGAAGGGGTCGACACTTGGGATCGTCGGGCCAACCGGAGCTGGAAAGACCACGCTCGTGGACATCTTTCTCGGCCTACTCAAACCAACCGTGGGTGAGATAGTAGTCGACGGAATCGCGGTCACCGACGATAACGTGCGTTCCTGGCAGGCAGGCCTTGGATACGTGCCGCAGGATATCTTTCTCACCGATGCCACCGTCGCCGAAAATATTGCCTTGGGCGTGGCACGCCCGGAGATTGATCTGGCGCGTGTGCGGGAATGCCTCCGACTCGCGCAACTACTTAATTTTGTTGAAAGGGACCTCCCCGAAGGCCTCGATACCCTCGTAGGTGAGCGCGGTATACGGTTGTCGGGAGGTCAGCGGCAGCGGATCGGGATTGCTCGGGCGCTCTACCCTGACCCAAGCCTCCTTGTGTTCGACGAAGCAACAAGTGCTCTCGATAACCATACTGAGAGGGAGGTCGTAGGGGCCATAAACGCGCTGGCAGGAAGCCGCACTATTCTGATCGTTGCACACCGGATCAGTACGGTGATGAACTGCAATCAGATTTTGGTGCTCGAGCAAGGCAAGCCGGTCGGACTTGGCACCTATGAAGATTTGTACCAGGAGAACCCCACATTTCGCCAGCTTGTAGGCGCAGATAGCCGAGTTCATCGGGGGTGAGAAGGTCCAGCTATTTCAGCATTTGAGCCAGTGTCCTCGTTGTCCCGTCGTCGAAGGCGAAGCGCTGTATGTTCAGTGCGAAATCCGACACCCCTGGCCCGGTCAATCGATATCCGACACCGTCAGGCTTCAGTCGATACTCGTCCGCACGGCCCGGGAGCACGAGCGTATTGGTCCCGCCGCCTCCATTAATCCCGTCATTTCCGGTACCCGGGATCAACGTGTCGTTGCCAGCGCCGCCGACAAGAAAGTCCTGCTTTGCGGTGCCGGAGAGGACTTCGCCACTGTCCCCGGCAATCTTGATTACCCCTTGCTGATACTGTTGGCCTCCGCCATCCCCGAACCAGGACTTGGAACTCCGGTTGAGCTTCCGAAGCATCTCGGCTCGCGGGTTTTTGTCGCCAAGGGCGCTCAAGAGGCCCCATGATCCGTATTTCGAAGGTGCGGCAACATCGACAAATTGCATGAATGGGCCGTCGCCCACCTTGGCCCAGGCGCTCCATAGCTGATGGTAGAGGCGAGCCATCTCGGGGCTTCGGACATAGTTTTCGAGGAACGTGGAAAGTACAGTGAGGTCGTGTTTGCTGAGACCTTCCACGAACGCACTGTGCTGGACGTGCTGACCGCCCTCGTAGGCTGTAAGCCTGAGCCGATACTGGTCGGCAAGATCTCGTAGTGCCACCCAATACTGCTGGATCTGTGGGATCGATTCCTTTACCCGAGGATCCGTCAGGCGCTCGGTCAGGAACCGTTTGGCATCAATATTAGGATTATTGATTGCAGCAAGGAGTTCCGCACGAAGGTGAGGGTCAGATACGAACGCCCCTCCGAAGTATGTCGTTACGGCAAGCGAATTGAAGACAGTGTATGGTGCGACATACTTGCTGCGCTCGTGTTTCCGCCAGATCGGCGCCGTAAGTTCCTCCTTGGCGAGGCCTGGGAACGCGGTTTGCACTCCGAGGACGTTATCGAGCCGAGTCTTTGCCTCACTGCCGAAGACGTGATCCCAGATCAGGGCCGTCTCAGTGGCCCGCTTGGCGGCGTAGTTGATCCAGCTCGCTCCCCCCGTCTCCGCCCATTCGGATTGGGCCCGATCGACCAGCCATCGAGCATTGGTTGAATAGCTCCAGTTCCAGTTCTCATTTCCGTATTCGACGTGGGCTGTGAGCCCCTGGGAAAGATGATCGCGTACGTAGGTAGCGAAGTTGCGAATATAATCGTCACTGGCCCAGGCTGGCATTGTGAACCATGGATCTGCTCCCGTCTGGTTTGCCAGTTGCACCATCACCTCGACAGGCACGCCCTGACCTGACCAGGTTGCATCGGCCTCTTTTGGCCGGTCGGGCCAGGCCCCGGTCTCCGTTTGGGAGTCGAGAGCCATCCAGTCTTTGAAGCGCAGTTCACGCGCATCCTGAACGACCGACAGGAAATCCGGGTTGAAGATCTCGCCGGCCTTCAAGAGCCCCTCATATTGCGCCTTTACCACGGAAATGTCCCGGATGTAGTCACCCGTCCCCTTCGGGTCCGTGGCAGTAATGTTGAGCAGCATTGTCGTTCCGGTCGAATTTTGAAAAACGATTGTCCCGGTTACCGAGGAGATCACGTGGGCACCTAACCCGAGCTCGATCGTGCCCTGCCCCTTGTAGGTGAGTATATAGGTTCCCGCCCTTGAGCGCGCCGCGGCAGTGCCTGATTGGTCGGTATCCCCCCAGTCCCAGATCGTCCCGACAGAGTCGACACCCCTTGGCATGCGTTTGAGCCAGCCATGCGCATCGAGATAGCCCCCGTCGCGGAGTTGCTTGTTGGACATCACCTCCCACTTGCCGCTCCCGTGCGCCACGAAGGGTCGCATGTCATGTGCAATGTCGAGAAAAGGCATCTCAGTTGACCAGTCCGAAATCGCATTCAGGCCATAGGCGAGTGTCGGGTCTGTCAGGCCGACGCCACCCGGCAAGCTACCCGCCACCGCCGACCCGCCGGCCAAGGCAAAACAAAGTCCAAATCCAAATGCGAGGAACCTTACGCGGGCATTGCTCCGATGGTCGGTGCCGACGCGCCTAGAACGCGGGGTTAGATGCGCCACTTTGGGTACTTCCTTCGAATGTGCACGGGCGGCTCTCACCCGCTGCGGCCACTATCGTATGATACCAGTGGACTGCCCCGACTGAGCGGCCCAGATTGAATGCTAATGTATGGCCGGTCTATGGTCTATTGGGAGCAGGCTCTCCGGGGCCAGCAGCCGGTATTCCGGAGAGCTGCGCGGCCTTACGGTATTTTGGTGGCGCCAGCATTGTTCGATGAGGATTTGGGCCTCATGCAGGGAGCAGAACACCTCGCCGTTAAGGTCTGTTCCGGAACCGGGAGTTGAAGCACTCGCAGTAGTCGTTCTCCCATCGGCTGCCCGGCTCGACTTAGGCAGTCGCTGCCCCGACGGCGGCGAACCACTCTCTCACCGCCGTAGCTACGAACTCCGGGCCGTAGCACGTCGGATCTAATGAATGCCGGCGGCCCCCGCGGGACGAACAGCTCCGTCAAGGCGTCGATCACGTCGGTCGAGTTGAGCTTGCGGGAGATCATCGGAACTGTCGTAATGCGACCCGAGTCCTGACATAAAGGTGCTTGCATCGCCAAATACTCAGATTTGCGTTTGGGCACCGTGTCACGCGGCCCGTATTTCTTCTACCGCTCCAGGGTCTTGAAATGTCTACAGATCAAGCTTCACATCTTGGTAAGCGCGACGCGTCGCGTCGCGGCGCCACGACTGTGCCTCCGACGGACAGGTTGCGGATTGCCGTCGTCGGTCTGGGCAAGATGGGGCTCTCGCATTTCGCATTGATAAACGCTCATCCCGAAGTAAGGGCAATCGCCTGCGATACATCCGGCTATCTTACAGATCTCCTGGACAAGTACCTGCCCACGACATTCTACAATAGCTTCGGGAAGATGCTCGCCGAGGAGCGCCTCGACGCCGTCGTCATCGCGACGCCCAACCGGTTTCATGCGCCAATGGTACGCGAAGCGCTCGAACACGGGCTTCACGTCTTTTGCGAGAAGCCCTTCTGCCTCGACTGGCGAGAATCGGAGGCCCTCGCTGAGCTCGCGGAGCGGAAGGGACTGGTTAACCAAGTTGGCTATCACTACCGGCATGTCGGCGCCTTCATGGAAGTGAAACATATCGTTGGAAGCGGCGCGCTCGGCAGGATCACTCATGTAATGGCCGAAGCCTACGGTCCTGTTGTGCTCCAGCCCAAGCGCCAGACTTGGCGCGGTCAAAAGGAAGAGGGTGGAGGCTGCCTCTATGACTACGCCGCTCATCCGATAAATCTCCTCAACTGGTATTTTGGTAAACCTGTCCTAGTCTCCGGAAGTGTATTGACGAGCGTCTACTCCGACAGCACCGAGGACGAAGTATTTAGCACCCTCGGCTTTGAGGGCGGTACCTGCGCGCAGGTCTCGGTAAGCTGGAGCGATGAATCCCAGCGAAAGATGACAACGAAGATCAGCATGATCGGCACCAATGGCCGGCTGAACGTCGACCGGCAGGAGTGCCAAGTGTACCTTCGAAAACCGGTGGCAGAACTGCCAGAATACGACAAGGGCTGGAACGTCAGATACACGACCGAGCTGAGCCGCGATCCGTGGTTTTATATCCGCGGCGAGGAGTATTCGAACCAGCTCGACGATTTTGTGAAGGCGGTCCGGGCCGGCGCAGGCCAGCCCAATAAGAACGATTTTCGTTCGGCGGCCCTCACTGACCAGTCGATCGCTATGATCCTCGATGATAGTGCCGACCTTGCCCCGTCACCAGTCATCGCCCCAAGCCCCGGGCTCCCAGTGCGCAAGCGCAGCTGGTTCAGCCGCACTTAGGCCCGCAAATGGAAATTGAGATGGACCGTCTTCTTCTCGGTGACAACCAGTTCTTCGGCATCAACCACATGTCGGAGGAAAGGGCCCGAACCCAAGCGATGCGCTTTCGCGATACGGCGGCGATCATGAAGGTGATCGATGCCGCCTATGACGAGGGTATACGCACCTTCATGTGCACGACCCACGAGCGGGTCGCGGAAATCTGCGATACCGTTCGCTCAATGCCCGACCGATACGCTGGACTCCAGTTCTACCCGTGCATGCCCTACGCCCATAAATACGCCAATGCCGTCACCGACCACGGCATGCTCGGCGCCGTGATGCAGTTCATGCCCGAAGGGGGAATGCTGAAGACCATGCTCTCGGGTGGGAAGGCGCTCGCGACCAAAGACGTTCAAGGGATCGCCAGGATTCTGATCGATGCTGAGATGAAGATGTTCGAGGGACTTAGTACGCCCGTCATCTTCATGCAGAACGTCTTCACCGATCTCCTGCTCGGGATGGGCTTCGCCGAGGCCTTCCGAATCTTTCATGACCACGTGATCGAGAAATACGATGCCGAGCCCGGCTACATCACAATGAACATGCCAGCACTCTTCAAAGTACTGAGAGATCAGGGCATCGAGAACCCAATCATCTGCGCAAACATTAACAAGATCGGCTTTCGAATGTGCGGTGGACAAGAGGCCTACCTCGACACGCTTCGGGCCGGAGGCCTTCGCGCAATCGCGATGTCGGTCTATGCCTCTGGCGCGATCCCCGCCGATGAGGCAATCCAGTGGGTCTCAAACCTCCCTAATATACGGTCGATCGTGTTTGGTGCCTCGAGCCGCACGAATATCCGAAGTACCCGGGACCTTGTCGGGCGCTACATGAGCTAGGTTTTGTCATGATTGAGGAGGTCGAAACCGCACCGGCCACTCGAGCCGTTCACAGCAACCTGAGGAAGGTGAAGCTTCTGAACGTTTACGTCCATGACGTGACGGTAGACGAGGTCGTGAACGGCTTTAGCGAGGGGATGTTGCTCACGCTTCACGTAGACATGATAATGAAACTTCAGCGGGACCGCGAGTTCTACGACATCTTCGGCCAGTTCGACCTTATCACCTGTGACAGCCAAATCCTGTATTTCGCGACGAGGGTTCTCGGCACGCCTGTGCAGGAGCGGGTCTCCGGGTCCGACTATTTCCCGCGCTTCTACATGCACCACAAGGACAACCCCAATGTCACCATCTTCCTCTGTGGCGGTAAACCTGGGGTTGCCAAACTCGCTGCGGAAAACATCAATGCCAAGGTAGGGCGGAACATGGTCGTCGGCACATATGCCCCGGCCTTCGACTTCGACCAGAACCCGGCCGAGATCGAAAAGACGATCGGTGCCATCAACGCATCAGGCGCGACGGTACTCCTCGTCGGGCTCGGCGGAGGCCGACAGGAGAAGTTCCTCGTGCGCTATCGTGAACGATTTCCGCACGTCAAGCTGTTCCTTCCGTTGGGCGGCACTATCGATTACGAGGCCGGCGCGCTGAAGCGTCCACCTTCCTGGATCACCGAATGGGGGTTTGAATGGCTCTACCGTCTCGTCAAGGAACCCCGGCAGCGCTGGCAACGGTATGTCGTGCATGAGCCCCCGGTGCTGTGGCGGCTCGCTGCCCAATGGCTAGGGCTCTATCGGAATCCATTCGAGGAAGGCTGATCGGGGGGGGCGTGAAGCCGATCCGTCGCGGCCTTGAACGTATCAGGTCAGGGCGCACTTACGCGAAGCAGAAAATTCCGGGCCTAACGGGTTCATCGCGCTTGGCCTCCTCCTAACCATCAGGGGGGTGCGCAGACTCAATAGGGACCTCCAGAAGCTTCGCTCCAGACTATGATGGCTTCGTTAGGGCCGCCGGCAGTTCCTAATCGTGGCCTCTTTGTGGGACGTAGTCTCCATGAGACTGATGGCTTCGTCCAACAATTCGTTGAACCTCTGCGGGTGGAGATCTTTCTCTAACTCGGATATTGGAAGGTCTGTCTCGCAGATCAGCACACGATGGTAGATGCCATCTTTGGTCTCGAGACTCGAATGGATACGGGTAATGTGCGACATGCCACGGTTCCTAGCTTCGCGCTAATCATAATGGGTTTTGCGGCTCCTGGGGACATTATTATGTTGGGCATTTGTCTCTTGCGGGCCTCCAACGATGACCAAGTCAAGCCTGTGAATGGCACAGTCGCCGCGGTAAGATCTCTGCTGCAACCGTCCGACGTAATCTCCCCAAAGCCGCCGTTTGAATATTCTCAGACGGGAGCGCGGGGGCTAACTCCGACTACATCTATTTGGAGTTAGCACAGTCGTGGGACAAAGGCCTTATGCCCCGACCGGAGAGCGGCACAAGCAGGCCGGTGACGTGACTGAGGGTGATCGATGCCGCGACCCAGGATTTGAAGAGCTTGGGTCTCGGCATCACCGAGGGCGTGTGGAAGGCTGGCTGCGACTGCGAGACGGTGGGAAGTATCTCCAGCCGACGCTGGAGGCTCCGGTCTATGGCCAGCGCCAGCCACGGGGGTGTCCGGAACTTTGTGTACCCGAGCCGGTCTCCGCGGTTTGGGATACTCAGGCGTCGAAGCGTTCGCAGAACGTTATGACGGATGGCCGTGGGCCATAACCAATCCCGGATGTCCTAGATGATCCATCTCGTTGTTGCGGATGGCGAGATAGATCGGCGCCGCGACCGCCTTGTGAGTTGAGAAGGAGCCACGCGTCTTAATGGCGCACACTCCCACCGTATCCGATTTTCCTCTATCGTGGCCTTCAGACTGGAGAAAGTAGGCTACTTCGACGCTGACATCGCAGCGCCCCATCATTTGCTCGCCGAGCCCTACCAAATTAGGTGCGGACTCGCGAGTTCTTTTGGACTTCCTTCAGTAACCGGTTCCACGCAGCACGACCCTAATGGTGGCCATTAGGATGCGTAGATCGAGACCAAACGATAATTCTCGATCATAAGCGCTGTCGAACTCTGCCCGCAACGCGAAGGAACATTCGTTGCGATCGCTTATCTGCCAAGGCCCGGTTAGACCTGGGCGCAACGCATAATACGCCTTGCCGGGATAGAGCGGGCTTTGCTTGGGCATTATTGGGCGCGGGCCGACAAGGCTCATGTCGCCCTTAAGCACGTTCCAAAGCTGCGGTAATTCGTCGAGGGAGCTCTTGCGCAGGAAGTGTCCGACACGGGTAATCCGGGGATCACATTTCAGCTTTTGGCTGTGGTTCCATTCTGCTAGAGCCTCATGGCTGCTGGCTAGATGGGCAGACAGCCGCGCATCCGCGTCGTGAACCATGGATCTCAGCTTCCAGAAGCGAAACTCCCGACCTGCACGGCCGACCCGTAGCTGTGTATAGAAGGGAGAATGGCCATCGCACATCACGGCAAGTGCGAGGATCAGTATCATGGGAACGGCGATGGGCAGCATCGCCAGAACGAGTACGACATCTAGGGCGCGTTTTGCGCTGTTGCGATAAAGCCCCTGCCTCCTGGAGAGTTGGGGTAGAGCAGTCGGCAAGGTATGGGAAGCCAACAGAACTTCCCTGTCTCGATAGTGAGCTGTCATTGCCAGAGCCTTTTTAGACCGAGATTACTGCACCCTCTGAGCCCTATCTCCCCCGATCTACCCTCTCCCAAATGTGGCGGCGAGTGCGCACAAATGGACATCTTTTTGACAATATTATAGCCGGACCCCGTCCGATTCGGGAACAGGGCCGGCGTTTAAGTTCTGTGGATAAACCATTGATAAGCTGGCAACAAACGAGGAAGTCGAAGCCCATTTGTGTCGAAAAGTAACTCAAAGTGGTTTCTTTTGGCTCATGTTGCGTTGACGGAAGGTTGTCTAGCCCGCGACGGCCATGCGTGCGGGAGCCACAAGGGCGGAAGCCATCAGACACCGCAAAGACTTCCCGCCGGCGCCAACCCTCCATTGACCTCGCGTTCGGATCACTACAGAAGAAGGTCTGTGCTGCGATCCCCCCGCCCTTCTGGAGACGCCGATAGCTCATGACGCGCCTTCGACTGTTTCTCGGGTGCCTCGGACTTGTCGGAGCAATCGTGGTCTCCATCCTTTGGATCGACCGGCCGCTTGCGCGGGCCTTGGCGGTATTCCGCCTTGGGCATGAAGTCTTTACCAACTCGACGGTCACCCAGCCGGTGATGTTAGGGCTAGCCTATGTCGGGCTGGCGCTCGGCCTTGGCTTTTTGGCCACTGGGCGGCGGCTGCCGCGTTGGGTCGAGGCGGCGATGCTCGCGGGCATTGCGCTGCTCGCCGGGCTCTGGCTCACACATGAGGTTCTGAAGCCGATCTTCGGACGGACACTCCCGAGCTATTACCTGCGGACCGGGCGCCATGGCTTCCACTGGTTTCAAGGCTCCGCGCGCGGTGCGTTCCCCTCGGGGCATTCGGTGCAAGCCTCGGCTATGCTTGCGGTGCTCTGGGTTTACTACCCGCGCTGGCGCTGGCTCTGCGTCGTCGCCATGGCCCTGCTGGCCGTGGCGCTGATGCTGGGCCAGTGGCACTACCTCAGCGATATCATGGCGGGGACCGGCGTGGGGATAGCAGCCGCCTCTGCCGCGATCGGCCTCTGGCACGCGGCCCGCCGGCGCTGGCGGTTCCTTGGCGATTAAGCGCGAGGGTCTCAGGCCAGGAGCATCGCTCGGCGTCGGCGCTGAAGGAACCCGTGCAGGATCATCCCTACCACCATGGCTGCGGTGAAGATCCAGCCGCCCACCCCACTCCAGCCTAGCGAGGCGAGCGCGGGGCCGGGGCAGAAGCCCGCCAGAGCCCAGCCCGCACCGAATAAGACCGACCCGGCAAGGAGCCGCGTGTCGATCACCTGCTCCGGCATCCCTGGGATCGGTTCGCCCACCACCGAGACACGCCGACGGACGGCGATGCGCCAGGCGAAGACCATTGGCAGGATTGCTCCACCGAGGACGAATATCAGGCTCGGGTCCCAGTGGCCGGCCACGTCGAGGAAGCCCTGCACCCTTGCGGTATCGGTCATGCCGGACACGAGGAGGCCGAGGCCGAAGAGGCTGCCGGCGAGGGCAGAGAACAGAAGGCGCATCAGATTACTCCCAGCAGGCGGTGGGCGAGGTAGAAGGTGACGATCCCGGCGCCGACATAGACGGCCGAGGCTGCGATACTACGGATCGAGAAGCGCGACATGCCGCAGACGCCGTGGCCCGAGGTGCAGCCGTTGGCAAGTCGCGTGCCTAGGCCGACGAGCAGACCCGCCACCACCAGGAGCGGCAGGTCATGCGAGATATGGGTCGAAGGCGCGCCTCTGGCGAGCACGATCAGCGCGGGCACGCCGATCAGCCCGCCGAGGAAGGCCAGCCGCTCGCCGAGGTTACCGTGGCCGGTCCCATCCACCACGCCGCCCAGTAGGCCGCTCGCGCCAAGGATACGGCCATTGGCGAGCAACAGCAGCGCGGCGGCGAAACCGATCATAAGCCCGCCGGCGAGGCCGAAAATCCAATCCTGCGGTAGTCCAGAGGCGATCATGGCCTGCCCTTCCCCTTCGCGGCGCGGTAACGACGCCATTCATTTCCACTGCGGAATGTATGCCTTCCAGCTAACACATTACAATTAATGCATAAAAATAAGGACCGTGTTCGCGCCCCTTAACGGCCGGAGGAACATGAGTCCCGTCTCGCCCCGCAAGGCGGAACGATTGGCCAAGCCCTCTGCCCACGGGCAATTGATCGGACTGGGCGGCGGTGGGCTGCCGAAAGCGCCGTTCCCGGATTGCCCGTTCCTAACGACGTGCTAGGCTGGCCTCGGAATTCGTGCTGCGATGCGGCGCAGCGGCAAATCCTGCGGGTGATCGGGCGACATGAGGCGTGAGGGTTATTCCCGTAGAGAGCTGGGATGGATCGCGGCGCAGACAGCAGGCCTGTCTCTCTTGGCTCGGCCGAGCCTTGCTGCGACGAAGCCCATGAAAGAAACTGCCATGACGCCGCGCAGGGAACCGCTGGCAGAGATGAGAGCTTACCTCTACCCATTCGCGACAGCGCCGTTCCCCTATGACGGTACGATCCCGACCACAGGCGATCCGTTCCTCGACGTAACCACCCCGGACGGGCGGAGGGGTCACACATCACCCCGTGGCGGGGTCTATTATCAGGACCCTACCTATTCCGATGACCGGGTGCTGGTGGCGCTTCCGGCTGGGTTCGACATCGCCAAGCCCGGCGCTATCGTGGTGTTTTTCCACGGAAACCAGACAATTTTGGAACGCGATGTGGTGGGTCATGAACACTTGCTGGAGCAAGTTCAGAACTCCACCATGAATGCGGCCCTGCTGGCGCCCCAGTTCGCGGTGGATGCGCTGGACTCGAGCGCGGGGAAGTTCTGGCAGCCCTGGGCCTTTCTCGGCTTCATGGCTGAGGCGGCGCGGGTGCTGTCGGTGGTCTGGGATGATCCCGCATCGCGCCGGGTCTTCTCTCGGATGCCTATCATCCTCATCGCCTACAGCGGAGGCTACAACCCTGCGATCTATGCCGCGACGCTCGGCGGCGTTGGCCAGAGACCGATCGGGATGGTCATGCTCGATGCACTCTATGGCGAGGAAGACCGTTTTGTGGACTGGGTTCGCGACCACAAGAGAGCCTTCTTTCTTTCGACTTATACCGCCCCGGCGGAGGCTTCGAACGAGGAGGTGCGGCAACGGCTGGAGGCGCGGCACATCCGCTGCGAGACTCGGATGCCGGAGCTGCTGACCCCAGGCGAGGTGGCCTTCGTCCCGACCCCGGGCCTCGACCACGCGGAATACATGACCCGTGCCTGGGTGAAGGATCCGGTGACATGGATTCTAGATCGGGTGCCCGGATTCGAGCGCTGAGACCGTCGTTGACAAGTGGTGAGCGGGCCGTGCCGAGGGGGTCGCTCGCGGCAATAAAATGGGGCGCAAGGCCTGGCAGGAGAGGAACAAAACTGAAACCGCAAGAGCATTGCTCTTGCACCGTATCGTATAGATGCCAGCGAAGGCCGTGCCCGGGGCGGCTTCGGACTTCCATCGCCGGACAATCTCTGTTGGTATCCGGTCGCGGGTTGCGGGCCGGAGGACCGCACGAGGGGGGAGCCAGCAAAGATGAGCCCATCCGAGGCCAGGGTGATGGAGCGCGCGTGCTGCCTGATCGGGGTCGATATCGGCACTGGTAGCGCACGGGCCGGGGTCTTCGGCTCAGATGGTACAATGCGGGCGAGCGCGAAGCACGACATCACCGTTCACCACGGCCCCGGCGCGATGGCTGAGCAATCAAGCCGGGAGATCTGGGACGCCGTCTGCCGTGCCGTCCGCGCCGCCGTGGCCGAGGCTGGGGTCGCCCCTGCGCAGGTCATGGGCATTGGCTTTGATGCGACCTGCTCGCTGGTGGTGCTCGGCCCCGGGGGAGCGCCGATGCCGGTCGGACTTTCGGAGAATCCCGAGCGCGACATCATCCTCTGGATGGATCACCGCGCCGTCGACCAGGCGGAACGCATCAACGCTGGCCGACATGAGGTGCTCGACTATGTTGGCGGAACGATCTCACCCGAGATGGAGACGCCGAAGCTCCTCTGGCTGAAGGAGAACCGACCGCAAGTGTTCGATGCGGCCTGGCAGTTCTTCGATCTCGCAGATTTCCTGAGCTGGAAAGCGACGGGGGACCTGAGCCGCTCTACCTGCACACTAACCTGCAAATGGACCTATCTTGGGCATGAGCGGCGCTGGGATGAGGGATATTTCCGGGCCATTGGCCTTGGGCAGCTCGCCGACGAGGGCTTTGTGCGCATCGGCCAGCGCGTCGTCGACCCCGGCACGCCGCTTGGCGACGGGCTGACCGCCAAGGCGGCGGCGGAGCTGGGGTTGACCGCCGGCACGCCTGTCGGGTCAGGGATGATCGACGCCCACGCTGGCGGCATCGGTACTGTCGGGGCGGCGGGCGATCCGGCGGCTGCGATGGGATATGTCTTCGGCACCTCCTCCTGTACGATGACGACGGTGGCGGAGCCGGTCTTCGTGCCCGGCGTCTGGGGGCCCTATTTTTCGGCCATGGTGCCGGGGGCCTGGCTGATTGAGGGCGGGCAATCCGCCGCGGGCGCCGCGATAGAGCGGCTGATCACGTCCCATCCGGCCGCGCCGCAGGCCGCGCGGGAGGCGGGTGAGCTCGGCCGCTCGCTGCCCGAGCATCTGGCCGCACTGGCGGCCGAGGCCGCGCCTGGCCTGTCGGAGACAGCGGAGCTGACGCGCGGGCTGCACGTTGTGCCGGAGTTTCTTGGCAACCGCGCGCCTTTCGCCGATCCTCATGCCCGGGCGTTGATCGCGGGGCTAGGAATGGAGCAGGGCACAGGCGCGCTGGTTGCGCTTTATCTCGCAGGGATCTGCGGTATTGGCTATGGGCTACGCCAGATCTTGAACGCGCAGGCGGCGGCCGGCGCGGCGGTGGGCCAGGTGGTGATAAGCGGCGGCGCGGGCCGCTCCGATCTGGTGCGCCAGCTTCTGGCCGATGCCGGAGGGGTGGAGGTTCTCTCCACCCGCTGCGAGGAGCCTGTACTCCTGGGCGCGGCGATGCTGGGGGGCGTGGCCTCCGGCTGTTTCGCGAACCTGCGGGCTGCGATGGCGGCGATGTCGCAGGTCGGGCGGAGCTATGCGCCCGCCGGCGGCGCCATCGCGGCGCACCATGCCGCCCGGTTCCGGATCTTCGAAAGGTTGCAGGCCGCGGCGCGCGGCATCCACGGCGAATAGCCGCACAGGGCGCACGGGGCTTTTCGGCGTTGGCGACTCAGGCTAGCGTCAGCTTCGTTACTTACGATGCACAAACTGCCTAATGGATGCGCAGCCCTGCTCGTTTCCGCGCCAGCGGGCGGACGGGGGATGTGGAGGCGTGTGAACAGAGATCACGCGTTCCGGCATGGGCGTGAGACGCACCACAAGCCGCTTTCACCCCTGCTTTTTCTGCATTTGCAAAGGGCCGGGACGCGTCGTGCTGCCTCTCGAGCGGGCCTGTGCGGCGGAAGTTGACTCACCGCCTTTACACGGATTTTTGAATGCCTTATCGGGTGCCGCGACAAGTCGTACCCTTGGCTCTGGCAGCCGCTCGGGGCTTATAGGGCACAAAATTTCTATGGGACGTGAAGGAGATGCGCATGTTCCGACTTCGTCGGGAGCCGGCGGTATTTCGCCTGCGCGAGGCTTTGCGGCCTCTGAAGCTTCTGGGACTCGCAGTTCCGACTCTTCTTGGGGGCTGCGCGATGAACGGTGTGACGTTCATGGCGCCGGAAGGGCCGATCGCCGCGATGCAGCGATACCATTTCTGGCAGGTGACGGCGATCTCGATGATCGTCGTCCTGCCCGTGCTGATCGGGGTTCCTATCCTGATCTGGCGATATCGCTACGGTAACACCAAGGCGCGCTACACGCCGCATTGGGACTTTTCGCACTCGTTGGAATGGCTGATGTGGCTGGTGCCGGCGGCGATCGTCTTGGTGCTTGGCGCGATCCTGTGGATCGACACGCATGAGCTGGATCCTTACAAGCCGCTCGCCTCGACCAAGCCGCCACTGCAGGTGGAGGTCGTGGGCCTCGACTGGAAATGGCTGTTCATCTACCCAGAATACCATATCGCCACGGTGGGTGAGATGGCGATCCCGAAGGACCGGCCGGTCTCGCTGAAGCTGACCACCGACACGGTGATGCAGAGCTTCATGATCTCCGCGCTGGCGGGCCAGATCTACGCCATGCCGGGCATGGTGACGAAGATGCACCTGATCGCCGACCGCGTGGGCCATTACGACGGCGACAACACGCAATACAGCGGCGAAGGCTTCCACGGCCAGCACTTCACCGCCGTCTCGATGGGCAAGGGCGATTTCGACGCCTGGGTGAAGAAGGCGCAAACCTTCGGCACCGCGCTGAACCCGATGGCCTACAACCGGCTCGCGGTCAGCTCGACCCCCGCCCAGGTGCGTGCGACCTTCGGAAATACCGCGATGCCGCCGCATGTGACCTTCTTCAACGACGTGCCGTCCGGTTTCTTCAAGAAAATCGTGATGCGCTATCACCACGGCAAGCCCGTGCCGGCGGACCAGCAGCCGGGGACGGCCGCTTACAACGCCAAGTATTCGGGCTGAGTGAGGACAGAAATGACACAGGAATTCTGGAAAATGGTCCTCGGACGGCTCAACTTCGAGTCGCTCGACTTCCTCAAGGCCTTCTACGATCCCACGCTAAACGAGGTCATCCTGACCGGCGCCGCCTGGGCGGTGCTGGCGGGGGGCGCGCTCGGCGTGGCCGTACTGACCTACTTCCGGCTCTGGGGGCCGATGTGGAGAAAGTACCTGGTGAGCGTCGATCACAAGCGGATCGGCATCATGTACATCGTGCTTGCCTTCCTGATGCTGGCGCGCGGCGTGATCGAGGGCGTGGTGATGCGCGCGCAGCAGGCCGACGGCCTGGGCGGCGGGTTCCTTTCGGCCGACCACTACGCGCAGCTGTTCTCGACCCACGGCACGATCATGATCTTCTTCTTCGCGATGCCGTTCCTGACCGGGCTGATCAACATCGTCGTGCCGCTGCAGATCGGCGCGCGCGACGTGTCCTTCCCGATGCTGAACTCGGTGTCGCTGGGTCTGACCGTGTCGGGCGCGATGCTGATCATGATCTCGCTGGTGCTGGGCAAGTTCTCCACCGGCGGCTGGACGGCCTATCCGCCCTATACCGAGTCGACCTTCCAGCCGGGCGTGGGCCCGGATTACTGGATCTGGTCGCTGATGCTCGCGGGCGTCGGCTCCACCCTCACCGGCATCAATTTCGTGGTGACGATCCTGAAGGAACGCGCGCCCGGTATGACGCTGATGAAGATGCCGATGTTCACCTGGACCGCGCTCTGCACCTCGATCCTGATGGTCTTCGCGCTGCCGCCGCTGACCGTGGCGGCCGGCATGCTGGCCTATGACCGCTACCTGGGCTTCCACTTCTTCACGAACGCGCTCGGTGGCAACATGATGAACTTTGCCAACCTGCTTTGGCTGTTCGGCCATCCGGAAGTCTACATCCTGATCCTTCCGGCCTTCGGCGTGTATTCGGAGATTGTGGCGACCTATTCGGGCAAGCGGCTCTACGGTTACGGCTCTCTCGTCGTCGCCACGATGGTGATCGCGATCCTGTCCTTCACCGTCTGGCTGCACCACTTCTTCACGATGGGCCAGGACGCCAACGTCAACGCCGCCTTCGGTATCGCGACGATGCTGATCGGTGTTCCGACCGGCGTGAAGGTCTATGACTGGATGGCCACGATGTACCGCGGGCGCGTGCGCTTCTCGGTGCCCATGGTCTATATGGTCGCCTTCATGATGCTCTTCGTCATCGGCGGTCTGACCGGGATTATTCTGGCCAATCCGTCGATCGACTTCCAGGTCCACAACACGCTGTTCCTGGTGGCACACTTCCACAACATGCTGATCCCGGGTCTGCTGTTCGGGATGCTGGCGGGTTACACCTACTGGTTCCCGAAGGTCTTTGGCTTCCGGCTGAACGACAAGTGGGGCTACGTCTCCGCCTATTGCTGGATCACCGGGTTCGTCCTGGTCTTCTTCCCGCTCTACATCGTCGGCCTGATGGGGATGACCCGCCGGACCGTGGCCTATACCAACCCGGCCTACGAGCCCTGGATGATCGTCTCGGGGATCGGCGGCCTGGTGGTGACAGTGGCGCTCGCTACGCTGGTGCTTCAGCTCTACGTCTCGATCCGCGACCGGGAATACACCCGTGACATCGGCGGCGACCCCTGGGACGCGCGCACGCTGGAATGGGCGACGCCTTCGCCGATCCCGGCCTACAACTTCGCCGTCATCCCGCATATCCATGCGCGGGAAGCCTTCGCCGTGGCGAAGGAAGCCGGCATGGGCTACCAGGAACCGAAGAAGTACTCCGACATCCACCTGCCGGGCGATACCTACATGGGCGTCATCATGGCGGTATTCGGGACCGGCTTCGGCTTCGGCATGATCTGGTACATGTGGTGGCTCGCGATCGTCTGCTTCGCGGTGATGGCGGTGGCTTTCGTCGGCCGCGCCCTGCGGGGCGACCGTGCTGCGGTGATCATCCCGGCCGCCCAGGTCGAGGCCGAACACCGCGCCTGGCTGGAACGCGTGCGCAAGCTCGCCCCAATCACTCGCGAGCACGAGCAGGACGGTACCAACTACGGCGTTGCGGCGCCTGACCAAGGAGCAGCGGCATGAGTGGTAACAGCACTGCCATCTACGCAGCGCCCGGCCTGAGCTTCGAGGCCGAGGAGCATCACGACCACGACCATGCGGGCAAGGCGCTTTCGGGCTTCTGGCTGTTCATGATGAGCGACCTCATCATCTTCGGCCTGTTCTTTGCGACCTATGCGACGATGTTGACCCCGATGTCATACGCCGGGGGCCCGACGCCGAAGGACCTGTTCGAGCTGCCCGGCGCGGCGATGGAAACCGCGGCGCTTCTGACCTCGACCCTGACCTTCGGTTTCGCCTCGCTCGCGGTGAAGTACGACATGGGCCGGGGCAAGGTGCTGGGCTGGCTGGCCGTAACCTTGGCGCTGGGTATGGTGTTCCTCGGGCTCGAAATCCGCGAGTTCGTGCACATGTTCGCCATCGGCGCGGTGCCGGAGCGGTCCGGCTTCCTGTCGTCCTTCTTCGGGCTGGTGCCGCTGCACGGCGCGCACGTGACCGCCGGTTCGATCTGGCTGATCATTATGATGATCCAGATCGCCCGGAAGGGCGTGGATGAGACCGCCAAGTCCCGCCTCGCGCGGCTGGCGCTGTTCTGGCACTTCCTCGACATTATCTGGATCGGGATCTTCTCGGTCGTCTATCTCGGGGGGATCGCCTGATGTCTTCCGCACCCAAGACCTCCATGACCAAAGAAGAGGCGGCCGCCGCCTACAGCCACGATATTAAGGGCTATCTGACCGGCTTTGTGCTGGCGGTGGTGCTGACCGTCATTCCCTTCGGGATGGTGGCGATGGGCGGCTTCGGCTTCGGAACCGTGATCGGCACGATCGCCGTCCTGGGGCTGATCCAGATGGTCGTCCACGTGAAGTACTTCCTCCACGTCGACTTCAGTGCCGACCAGCGCGAATACCTGCACCTGATGCTGTTCTCGCTGCTACTGCTGTTTATCATGGCCGCCGGGACGATCTGGATTCTGGTGAACCTGCAGGGCCGCATGATGGGAATGTGAGGCGCAGGGGCCGGGCGGCCCCTGCCACCCACAATGAATTCTCCGGTTCGACGTTTCGGGGGTCGGGAGGGGGCGAGGCCTACGGGTTTCGCCCCTTTTCGCTTGCCGCGGGGAAGCTGCAGCGCGCGCGCCCTGCCCCACCTCCGTAGGCGCCGGCGCAGAACCTCAGAGCAAGTATTGCGCACTCGTTGCGCTGACCGTCCTTATACAATCCTGGCTCGGCAGGAGGGACTACCGCAGCCATCGCTGGGCAGCCGTTACCAAAAGAGTCCAACGTCGCGCATGGCGCGCGATGGTGGGATTGCGAAAACCACGTTCACCGGTCGGCTACCTTCTCGCCGGGCTGAGGTCGAGGTTTGCGGCCATGCTGATGCTCGCGGGGGTTTTGGGCTCTAACTGTTCACTCCGGCTCTGCCAAACATCTCTCCTTCGTACGGCAACGCAAAGTGCGAGATATGGTAGGCAGTCTGCGTCGTACGTGACAATCATACGCACCGGTAGCGCGCGGCCGTGTGACGCTGCAACTGAACGACCATCGATGGAATCAAGGTCACTTGGTTACTCGTAAGGATGGCAGGATCTACGTAAGCAACCCAATTGAGCGCTGATACCGCGCCAAGAGCCCGTCGCGCTCTTTCATGTCGCCGAAGTACGCCGCTTCGGGCGAAACTGTGATTACCTTGGGGCGCGTACCTTTGAGGCGGTGGATCGCTCCCACTTGCTCTAACAATTTGAGAGCGCGGGTCATCTCGCCCTGATCGACGCCGGTGAAATCGCACAACTGATGCGTCGTCAGTTGGCACTCGTAGCTCTCCCAGCCGAGGTTTCGAATGATAAACCACAAGACTGCGATGGCTTGGTGACGGCGGGCCTTTGTCACCCCAGAAGCTTGTAGCCGCTCAAGAACAGTATCTTGAAAAGCGTGGGATATGACGACGTAAGCGTTGGTCGAATCGTTAGGTGACATTTGCCACTACACGCCTTGGCTGATCAGGCTTTCTAATCCAAATGGTCACGGCCTTGGGACAGTGCCGTGGTCGAATCCCACCACCGGGATTAAATCAATCCTGATCTTCGCCCTAGTCTCTGCCGATGACCCTTGCTCGCAAATGAAAAGAGCGGGCACAAGGCCCGCTCTTCCCATGCACTGTCCGTCTCGTATTAGAACGAGAACTTCACGCCGAGGTCGGCGTACATCTTCTTGGCGTACTGCTGGCGAACCGAGCCGACGACCGCGGCGCCCGAACCCAGGTCGTAGGACGCGCCCACACCGTAGGTGGTCTTGGTGCCGGTCGCGATCGCGAGCTTGCTCGAGTGCGACACGAAGGCCTGCACGGTGGTCGCGCCGAACTTGGTGTTGCCGTAGAGGGTCACGATGTTGCCGTAGGCATCCCAGCCGTTGTGGCCATAGGCCAGGCCGATGTTGGAGTTGCCCAGGGCGTATTCGACGACGGCGGTTTCAGCCGAGCCCGAACCGTTCTGGTGCAGACCACCGAGTTCGAACGACAGGGCGCCAGCCTTGTAGGCAACGCTCAGCGACGATTCGTGGGTGGAAGCCGAGGTGTTGCCTTCCGACTGGTAGCCGGCACGGACGACCAGGCTGCCCATGGTGTAGGTGGCCAGAACGCCGTTGTTGCCGGTACCGGTCGAGGAGTAGCCGACGATGCCGTTCTGGAGCGTTTCACCGCCGCAGCCGCACAGGCCGATTTCCGAGTTCCAGTAGAGCGACAGAGCGTCGATGGCGTCCGAAACGTTGCCGACCGACACGTCCAGGCCGCCCGCGGTGATGCCGACTTGGCCGGCGTTCACGGGGGTGGTGGTCGCGTGGTAGGCGTTCGAACGGATGCGGAAGTGACCGTGGAAGGTCAGGCCCGAGTCGGTCGTCTTCGAACCGGTGATGTCGATTTGCAGACGGTCGATCAGCTGGGTCTTGTTGGTCGGCGCGGCGACGCTGGCGTCGTGCTTGATGCCGAAGTAGCCGCCGCCAGCGAGCGTCACGTCGGCCGACGCGGTGCCCGCAGCCAGGACCAGCGCGGTCGAAGCGATCAGAATCTTTTTCATTTGGTTTCCCTCGTTGTCTCAAAGGTGCGCCCAACTCGGGACAGGTCCAAATTGGGTATGGCTTTCTTTCCTGCTTCCCCCCCCAAAATGCAAGGCGATCACAGTCCCCTGGCGGATTGCCCAATCGGCTGGTGCAGCTTTGCCACAGTCTTGCCACAGCCCTCGGGGGCCCAATGAAATAGCGCCCTTCCGGCACATGGAATGCATTCCCCAGTGCTCGGTGACATTCTGAGCGCCGGGCACACCCTGTCGCGCACCAACGCCCTTAGGGCACCCTGGCTGATTCTTACCGAAGGTTTTGGCTCATCGTAACTGTGATGGCACTGTGATGAGCCAGAAACCCGAAACAGCAACGCCGACGATTGAAGCCACCCTACCCGGCTGAGGCCTGGATCAGGATCTCTGCCGAAACCTGGGCGCCGGTGATCACGCTCTGGCCGGCGGTCAGGGGGAGCCCATGGCCTCCGCCCAGGCGGCGAGGAAGTTGAGGAATGCAATCGTCTCGACCTCAACCCGCAGGTTCGGCCGAAGAGACAGCGCGGCACCGTCGGGCAGGACGGAGGCGGCGAGGATCGGCGCGCAGGTGCGTTCCTTGTCGCCCGGAAGCCCGTGCTTGCAGCCGCCGACGGGGCCAAGCAGCGCGGCCTTGCGGCACCGTATGGCGAAGGCATCCTCCATCCCCCCGGGCGGGGCGGGCTGGCCCGCAAGCTGGGCCGTGCCATGGGCCTCGGCAAGAAGGCGCGTGGCGGTCTCGATCCGGTCAGGCCGCATGGGCGGCGATCTCCTCGCGCATCGCCTCGACTGGGATGACGGCGCCGGGCCATTGCACAACGAGGGCGGCGAGCCGGGCGCCGGCGAGCACGGCCGTTTTCGGGTCAAGCCCGCGCAGGCGGGCAGAAAGGAAGCCCGCGTCGAAGCTGTCGCCAGCGGCAGTGGTGTCGACGGCCAGGACCGGTGGCGGAAGCGCGATAGGCGTGACGCCGGAGACCGGATCGTGATGCATAACGGTTCCGCCGCCAGTGGTCATCACGACCTCTCCGCTGCACTGCCGCGCACAGAGGGCGAGTGCGGCCTCGGGGTCCGTCTCGCCGTAGAGGATCGCGAGATCCTCGGCCGAGGGCAGCGCGACGGAGGAGGTGGCGAGCGCCCGGCTGGTCCATTCGGCGCCCTCCTCCGGCGCGGACCATAGGACCGGCCGATAGTTGGTGTCATAGGCCACCAGGCAGCCCTGCGCCCGCAGCGCGGAGAGTGCGGTGAGAAGGCGGGTGCGGGCGGCGGCGGGCAGGATCGCGAGTGTGACGCCGGAAAACAGGATGCAGCGCGGCGAACCGAGGGCCGCGATATCGGCCCCATCCGGGCCGAACATGCGGCGGGCGGGGGCCTGGTCGCGCCAATAGGCGAACGAACGTTCTCCCATTGGGTCGGTCTGGACGAAGCTAAGCCCCGGGCGCCCGCCGGGCTCCTCGTCGATGCGGGAGACATCCACCCCTTCGGCGGCGATGGCCGCGCGCATCCAGCGGCTCATCGCGTCATCGCCAAGACGGGAGAGATAGCCCACGCGCAGGTCCGGCCGCAGCCGGGCGAGGTAGATCGCCGCGTTCAGCATGTCGCCGCCAGGGCGGCGCTGGAAGTGGTCGGGTCGAGCCGCGTCGCTGGTGAATTCGGCGAGCGGCTCGCCGATCGAGAGAATGTCCATGGGGCCCTTCGTTCAGGAGGACGCGACGGGGGTGAGCAGGGCCCGCCCCTCGGCGAATGAGTCAATATTGTAGGTCACCAGCCGGGCCATCGCGCGGCGCGCCTCGAAGGTAGCCGAGGCGGTATGCGGGGTGAAGAGCGTGTTTGGGGCGCGGAAAGACCTGCACGGTGGTCGCCCGCTGGGGGGCGCCGAGATCGATGAAGGAAAGGTTGTCATGGCCCACGACAGACAGGTCACGCCCCCGGGGGCAGCCCGATGTCGTAGAACCCGCTCAGAAGGCCAAGGCCGAGCATGTCGTTAAAGCAGATCGCCGCGGTCGGCCTCGGCTGGATCTGCATCAGGAGCGCGGCCGATTGAGGCGAGCCGTCCCAGGCCAGCGGCACCTCGACAACGCCTGCATTGTCGGGACCCATCTCTGCCATGTGATCGGCAACGGAGGTCAGGCCCTCGGTGCGAGTCGAGGTTTCGCCAGCCAGTGCGACATAAGCAATGCGCCGGTGGCCGAGATCGCGCAGGTGGCAGATACTCTCGCCCACGCCGAGGTCGTGGTCTGCGCCGGCGAAATCGCTGAGGCCCGCGCCGACATGGCGCATCGCCTGCACTATTGGCAGGCCGGAGCGGCGGAGTTGTTCGATCAGCTCGGTGTCGGTGCCGTCGGCGGGAGACAGGATCAGCCCCTCGACAACATGCTCGCCCGGCCGGCGGATCAGGTCTGACTGGCGCTCCGGATCGTCGCGGCTGGAGGCGAACATCTCCAGATGGCCGGTGTCGGCGAGCCTCGCCTCGAAGCCCTCGACGAATTCGGCCAAGACGCTGTCGACGAGGTTCGGGATGATGGCGCCTATCATGCGGCTCTTCTGGCCCCTGAGCCGGGCCGTACCGTTATTTGGGACGTAGTCGAGTTCTCCGATGACCTTCTCGACCCTGAGCCGGGTCTGTCCGGCCACGAGGTCCGATCCGCGCAGGATAAGCGAGGCCGTCGCGCGGGACACCCCTCGCCGCCCGGCCCACATCTATCAAGGCCACTCGTGTCGAGGCCGTGGCGTTCCTGGGTAGCCGCGCGGCGGGGGAGACAACTCATCGAACCGACATCGGGCGGCGGCCGTGGTCGGCGTACACTATGCCCGGCGGGCGCTGCCGGCCTTTACCCGGCGCAGCGGGATGGAGGATTCGATCGAGGCCACACCCTCGATTCGCGTCAGGCTGCTCGTCAGGAACTTCTCGAACTCCGCAAGGTCGGAGACTGCGATCCGCAGCAGGTAGTCGCGCGGACCCGTCATCAGCCAGCAGTCGACAACCTCCGGATAGCCCCGAACCCGGCTTTCGAAATTCACCAGCGCATCATCGACCTGCTTGTCGAGCTTGACGGAGACGAAGATCGAGACCGGGAAGCCGAGCTTCGCCTCGTCCAGCGTGGCGGCATAGCCCCGGATCACCCCGGCGGCCTCCAGCATCCGCAGGCGGCGGGCGCAGGGCGAGGGGCTGAGGCCCACACGCTCGCTCAACTCCTGCACGGTCAGCCGGCCGTTCGACTGAAGCTCGCGCAGGATGGCGCGATCGATTTCATCGAGATTGGTGGATTCCATCACTCATTTCCAGCTACACGGCGGGATCTGCCAGAATTCATGGCTCCGGCAGCCATCTTTGCCGATTTGCACCGGGCCGGTCGGGTTACTCTGCCACGAGCCGTACCGTCCAGTCCATCTTGCAGAGCCCCCCATGCCCGATACCGATCCCCTGCCCCATCTCGCCGAACTGGAACGCCGCGTGCTGTGGCTGTCCGCCTGGATGATCCACAACGCCAACCACATCCGCCCGTCCGAGGAGACCGATGTGAAGGTCGGCGGACACCAGGCCTCTACCGCCTCGCTGGCGACGATTATGACGGCGCTCTATTTCCACGCCCTCCGACCCGAGGACCGGGTGGCGGTGAAGCCGCATGCCTCGCCCGCCTTCCACGCGATCCAGTATCTTGCCGGGCGAATCCCGCAGGACAAGCTTGAACGCTTCCGCGGCTTCGGTGGGGCGCAGAGCTACCCCTCGCGCACCAAGGACGTGGATGACGTGGATTTCTCCACGGGCTCGGTCGGGCTTGGCGTGGCACAGACGCTTTTCTCTGCGCTGGTGCAGGATTACGTTCGCGCCCATGGCGGCATGGCCAAGCGACCCGAGGGGCGGATGGTGGCGCTGGTCGGCGATGCCGAGATGGACGAGGGGAATATCTACGAAGCGCTGCTGGAGGGCTGGAAGCACGGCATCCGGAACTGCTGGTGGGTGGTCGATTATAACCGCCAGTCCCTCGACGCGGTGATCCGTGAGGGGCTCTGGTCAAAATTCGAACAGATGTTCAGGAACTTCGGCTGGGATGTCGTCGTCCTGCGCCATGGAAGGCTGCAGGAGGAGGCGTTTTCCGAGCCCGGTGGGCAGCGGCTGAAGGACTGGATCGAGGCCTGTCCGAACCAGCTTTATGCGGCGCTGACCTTCCAGGGAGGCGCGGCCTGGCGGGCGCGGCTGATGGACGAGATCGGCGACCAGGGTAAGGTCAGCGCGCTGATCGCCCGGCGCAGCGATGCCGAACTGGCCGCGCTGATGACCAACCTCGGCGGGCATGACCTACCCTCACTTCTCGCGGCGTTTGAGGCCGCGCGCGCGCGTGACCGCCCTACCCTGTTTCTCTGCTACACCATCAAGGGCTTCGGTCTGCCGCTGGCCGGTCACAAGGACAACCATGCCGGTCTGATGACCCCGACGCAGGTGGAGGCGCTGCGGGTCGCGATGGGGGTGAAGACCGGCAGGGAATGGGCGCCGTGGGACGCAGTGGCCGATCCGGCGGCGTTGCAGGCCTTCGTCGCCTCGACCCCGTTCTTCGCTGAGGGGCCGCGCCGGCGGGTGGCCGAGAGGGTGCGCGTACCCGAGTCTCTGCCGCAACCCGAGACTCGGGGCAAGCCGATCTCAACCCAGATGGGCTTCGGGCAGATTTTGACGGAGATTGCGCGGGAGGACGGGCCGCTTGCCGAGCGGATCGTAACGACGGCGCCCGATGTCACCGTCTCGACCAATCTCGGAGGCTGGGTCAACCGGCGTGGGCTTTATGCGCGTGAGGCGCTGGCCGACACGTTCAAGGCGGAGCGGATCCCGTCCACCTACGCCTGGGAGTTCTCGCCCAAGGGCCAGCACATCGAGCTGGGGATCGCGGAATCGAACCTCTTCATCCTGCTCTCGGCGCTCGGCCTTTCGCATTCGATCAACGGCGAGCGTCTGCTGCCGATCGGCACGGTCTATGACCCGTTCATCTACCGCGGCGCGGACCAGTTGAACTACGCCTGCTATCAGGATGCGCGCTTCATCCTGATCGGTACGCCTTCGGGCGTCACGCTTGCACCGGAGGGTGGTGCGCACCAGTCGATCGGCACGCCGCTCGTCGGGATGGCGCAGGACGGGCTCGCGGCCTTCGAGCCGGCCTTCATCGATGAGCTAGCAGAGATCCTGCGCTTTGCCTTCGACTACATCCAGCGCGACGGCAGTGATCCAGCTCGCCCTGGCTGGCTGCGCGACAACCAGGGCGGTTCGGTCTACCTGCGGCTCTCTACCCGGCCGGTGGAGCAGATGCAGCGGGAGATGACGGCAGAGCTGGCCGCGGGGATCGTGGATGGCGGCTACTGGCTGCGCCGGCCGGGACCCAACGCCGAATGCGTCATCGCCTATAGCGGCGCGGTGGCGCCGGAGGCGATCGCGGCCTGCGGCTTCCTGGCCGAGGATCGCCGTGATGTCGGGCTGCTGGCCGTTACCTCGGCCGACCGGCTTCACGCCGGATGGAGTGCGGCGCAGGCGGCGCGGAGCGGAGCCGGCGGGGCAGAGGCCGCGCATGTCGAGACGCTCCTCGACGCGGTGCCGCGGGACTGCCCGCTGATTACGGTGCAAGACGGGCATCCGGCAGCGCTCGCCTGGCTGGGCGCGGTCAGAGGTCACCGCACCCGGGCGCTCGGCGTCGAGCATTTCGGCCAGACCGGCACGATCGATGAGCTTTACCGTCATTTCGGCATCGACACGCAGGGCATCCTGCGTGCGGCCGAGGCGATGGCGCCGGGAAGGCCGCTGCGTCTGCGGGCCTGAGCGCCACGCCCCGGTGTGAAAATCAGCGCAAGGCGACCCGGTTGCCCGCGCTGTCGAAAAGGTGGAGGTGAGCGCTTGGCAAGGAAACCCGGATCGAAGGGCCGGAGTTCAGCACACCGCGATCCGCGGTGAACGCCTTCAGGCCGACGCCCTGCAGCGAGAGGTGGAGGATAATGCCGAGGCCCGTTGGCTCGATCAGGTCGACGCCGGCCTCCATCCCGCCGCTTTCGCCCAGGGCCACATGCTCCGGCCGGATGCCCAGCGTCACCTCGGCGCCGGGGGCGAGCCCCGGATCCAGCGGCAGGGCGATCCGGGCACCGTCGGCGAGGATCACGGCGGGGCCCGGCGCAGCATCATAGCGGCCGGGCAGGAAGTTCATCCCCGGCGAGCCGATGAAGCCCGCGACGAACAGGTTGGCCGGGCGGTCGTAGAGGTCGAGCGGCGTGCCCACCTGCTGCACCACCCCGCCCTGCATGGCGACGATGCGGTCAGCCAGCGTCATCGCCTCGATCTGGTCATGGGTGACGTAGATCGAGGTCGCGCCGAGCTCGGCATGGAGGCGCTTTATCTCGGCCCGCATCTGCTCGCGCAGCCGGGCGTCGAGGTTGGAAAGCGGCTCGTCGAACAGGAACGCCTTCGGCTGCCGGACGATGGCGCGGCCCATGGCGACGCGCTGGCGTTGCCCGCCCGAGAGCGCCTTGGGCCGGCGGTCGAGCAGCGGCTCCAGCCCCAGCTTGCCCGCCGCGCCGGAGACCGCCTGAGCGATCCTGTCCTTCGCCGTCCGGCGCAGGCGCAGGCTGTAGCTCATGTTCCCGGCGACGTTCATGTGCGGGTAGAGCGCGTAGGACTGGAACACCATGGCGATGTCGCGGTCGCGGGGGGCGAGATCGTTCACCCGCCGCCCGGCGATCGTGATGTCGCCGGAGCTGACCTCCTCCAGCCCCGCGATCATGCGCAGGAGCGTGGACTTGCCGCAGCCCGAGGGGCCGACGAGCACGATGAACTCACCATCCTCGATGTCGAGGTCGATACCGTGGAGAACCTCGATATTGCCGAAGTTCTTGGTGATGCCGGCGATGTCTATGGATGCCATGTGTCCCTCTCAGCCCTTGACCGCGCCGGCCGTCAGGCCCTGCACGAGATACCGCTGGATCAGCAGGAAGAAGATGCAGGCCGGGATTAGCGCAAGCACGCCCGCCGCCATCATCTGCCCGAAGTCCACGGCGAATTTCGAAACGAAGCCCAGAAGCCCCACCGGGAAGGTCGCCGCATCGTTGCCCGAGATTAGCATCAGCGCGAAGAGAAGCTCGCTCCATGCCGCAGTGAAGACGAAGCCGAGCGTCGCGGCGATGCCGGGCAACGTCAGCGGCAGTATGATCTCGCGAAAGGCGGTGAACTGGCTTGCCCCGTCGATCATCGCAGCCTCCTCCAGATCCTTCGGGATGCCGTCGAAGAACGACTGCATGAGGAAGGTCGCGAAGGGCAGGTTGAAGGCGGTGTAGACGATCACGAGCCCGGTCAGGCTGTTGGTCAGCCCCAGCGGCGACAGGAGCTTGAAGATCGGCGCGACCAGCATGACCAGCGGAAACATCTGGGTGACCAGCATCAGCCCGACCAGCCAGAACTTGAACCGAAACGAAAACCGCGAGAGCGCGTAACCGGAGAGCGAGGAGAGCGCCGTCACGACCACCGCGGTCGAGCCCGAGACGATAACACTGTTGCGGAAGAAGATCGGGAAATCGCTGTTCTCGATGACGAAGCGGAAATGCGACCAGGTGATGTGCGAGGGCCAGAGCCGGACGCCTTCGGTATAGAGGAGCTTGTCCGGCGTCACCGCGATCTTCAGCAGCCAGTAGAGCGGGAAGAGCGCAACCGCGATGTAGACGAGAAGCGCGAGACGGTGGGCGACGGTGCCGATGAGTCTGAAATTCCGCATCGTCAGCTCCTGTTCAGAACGGTCTGGCGCAGGGCCACGATCAGCAGGGAATAGATCAGCAGAAGCACCAGAAGCACCAGCGACACCGCCGAAGCATAGCCGAAGTCGAGCCGCTTGAAGGCCTGGGTGAAGATGTAGCTGGCGAGGATCTGGGTCCGGTCGGCGGGCCCTCCCCCGGTCATAACCACGATCAGATCGGCGAAATTTGCGATCCAGACGGTGCGCAGCAGTACGGTGATCGCGATTGTCGGCGCGAGGAACGGCAGGGTGATCGAGCCGAAGCGTTGCAGCGGGCCCGCGCCGTCGATCGCGGCCGCCTCGTAAAGATCAGCCGGGATCGCCTGCATTGCGGCCAGCATGGTGATCGCAAAGAACGGGATGCCCCACCAGACATTGGCCGCGATCGGCCCCCACATGGCGAGGTTCGGGTCCGACAGGATGTTCTCCGGCGAACTCAGGATCCCAAGCGCGAAGAGCCAGTGCGGCAGCGGCCCCACGACCGGGTTGAAGAGCCAAGCCCAGTTCAAGCCGGCGAGGAAGGACGGCACCGCCCAGGGCAGGAATACCAGCGCCTGCACCAGACCGCGCCCGGCGAAAGGAACGTTCAGCAGAAGCGCGAGGATCAGCCCGAAGAAGAACTGGAGCGCGACGGAGGCTCCGGTCCACCAGACAGTGTTGCGCAGCGCCTCGAAGAATGCCTGATCCTGCCAGAGCTCGCGGAAATGGGCGAGGCCGACATATCCTCCAGAGAACGGGTTCAGAAGCTGGATATCGCGGAAGGCGTAGGAGATCCCGACGACGAGCGGCACAAGCATGACCGTGACGATCAGGATCACGGTGGGCGCGGAGTAGAGATAGGGCTCCCAGGCGATGGCCAGCCTGCGCATCAGCGGGCGGGCCTCGATCGGACGGGCGGCGAGGGTCATGCGTGGCTCCCGGGCAGGCAAGCCGGGGGCAAATGGGCCGCCCCCGGCGTTTGGTTCAGCTCACTACTTCGAAGCGAGGAACTTCTTTTGTTGCTTCGTCAGGTAGTCGGCCCACTGGTTTGCCAGCTGCTTGGGCGTGATCTCACCCAGAAGCGCCTTCTGGCCGGTCTGCACCACCATCGAGCCCTGGAAGTATGCGAAGCCCTCCAGATAGGTCGGCATGGACATCGGCACGACGTTCGGGTCGGCCAGTTCCGCGAACCAGCCCTTGAACTGCGGGCTCTGGTAGAACGGATCCTTCTCGGCCGATTTCAGTGCCGGCAGCGCGCCGGTCCGCTTGTTCCAGGTAATGTTGCCCTGCGGGCCTTCGAGCGTGGCGATCAGCTTCCAGGCAAGATCCTTGTGCTTGCTCGCCGCCATCATCGACCAGCCAGCGTAGCCGATCGTCGGGAAGGTCTTGCCCGAGGGGCCCTTCGGCATGGTGGTGATGCCGAAATCATCGGGGCTCATCTTCGAAGCAATGCCGATCAGCGCGTCAGGGTCCTGGTCGAGGAAGGCGCAGGTGCCGCTATAGAAGCCTGCAACGATCTCGTTGAAGCCCCAATTGACCGAGTCCTTCGGAGCGTAGCCGTTCTTGTAGAGGTTGATCAGCCACTCGATGCCCTTCTCCCAGCCGGGGCTGTTGATGGTGGAGGTGCCATCCTTGGTGAAGAACTTGTCGGACCCGGCCATGTCGGCGCCGAACATCATCCAGCCGTTCAGCCCCCCCGGCCCGCCGCGAAGGCAGTAGCCATACTTGCCCGGGATGGCCGAGATCTTCTTCGCGTCGGCCTCGAATTCGTCCATGGTCTTCGGCGGCTCGGCAATCCCGGCCTGCTTGAGCAGCTTCTTGTTGTAGAAGAGCGCCCGCAGGTAGAAGCCGTAGGGCAGCATGTAGGCCGTGTCCTTCACCGTTCGGCCAAGCTGCAGTGCGCGTGTGGACAGGTCCGAAGTGTCCTTCCAGGTCTTCAGATAGGGCTCCAGGCTCTGCAGCTTGCCATTGTTGGCATAGAGCGAGAGCCAGGTGTCCGGCATCTCGACGACATCCGGGATGTCACCCGCAGAGACCATGGTTGCAAATTTCTGGAACGCCTGGCCCCAGGGTAGCGAGATCACATCGACCTTGGTGCCGGGGTTTTCCTTCTCAAAGGTGCTGACGATGGATTTCAGCGTGACCGTCCGTTCCGGGCTGGTGATGACCTCGACGAGCTTCAGCGTCGTGTCGGCGAAGGCCGGCCCGCTCAGAAGCCCTGCCACCAGGGCGCCGGACAGAATTGTAGAAATTCTTAAAGGATTTTTCATCTTCACTCCTCTCTGTTGGGTTCTCTGTTGGTTTTTTAGGATTTGTTCAGCTTTGCGCTGCCGCGATTGCCTCCTCGAGATCACGCCAAAGCGCCTCGGTACCCTCCAGGCCGACATGCAGCCGGACCGAGCGGGGATCGATGCCGAAGGCCTGCGCCGAATTGGGCTGCGCCTTCTGCTGCAAGACCACCTCGCCGGGCACGACGAGGCTCTCATGCCCGCCCCAGCTGACACCGAGCTTGAAGAGCGTGAGCCGGTCGCAGAAGGCTGCCACGTCGACCCCCTCGCGGAACGTGAAGGAAAAAAGGCCGGATGTGCCGGTCAGCCCCGGGGGCAGCGCATTGGCAAGGCCAGGGTGGTTCACCTGCGCGACCGCCGGGTGGGCCTGCAGCCGCCGCGCAACCTCAAGACCGGAGGCCTCGTGCGCCTTCATCCGGACCGGCAGCGTGCGCAGCCCGCGCACCAGAAGCCAGGCCTCGAACGGGCTGAGCTTGCCGCCTAGATACGGCAAGGCCTCGCTGCGGATCCGGTCGACCAAGGCCTTTGGTCCGGCCACGACGCCCGCCACCACATCGCTATGACCGCCGAGGTATTTCGAGGCCGAATGCAGCACGAGGTCGACGCCGAGCGAGAGTGGCCTCTGGAACAGCGGGCTCGCCCAGCTATTGTCGATGACCGAGAGCGCGCCCGCCGCCCGCGCAAGCCGGGCAAGGGCTGCTACGTCATGGGTCTCCATCACCCAACTCGTCGGGCTTTCGAGGTAGAGAAGCTTCGCCCCCGGTAGAGCCGCCGCCACAGCCGCCTCGTCACGCCCATCGACGTAGGTGACCTCGACCCGCATCTTCTTCAGATGCGTGCCAAAGAGGCGGAACGCATCGGGATAGACGTGGCGGACGGCCACGATACGGTCGCCCGGCTCGACGAAGGTCAGAACGGTAGAAGAGATTGCAGCCATCCCGCTGGCCAGGGCAAGGGCGTCCTCGGCGCCTTCGAGACGGGCGAGCATCTCCTCAAACACCCGTACGGTGGGGTTCAGGCCGCGCGAATAGACGGGCCGCTGCTTTTCGCCGCGATAGGTGGCCACCATCTCGGCATAGGTGGCGAAGGTGAAGAGCGAGGTCTGCACGATCGGCGGCACTACAGCCTCGAACGCATGCTCGCTATCGTGCGCGACAATCAAGGAAGCCGCCTCGAACGCGTCCATGGGGCTGGTCATTTGGACATTTCCTCGATGTCTTCCTCGACCACGTCGAGGATCTTGAGCGTTTCGCGCCGGGCGGCCTCGGTATCCTGCGCTGCAATCGCCTCGTAGAGGGTGCGGTGATAAGGGAAGGAGCGGCGCGCAAAGTCGGGCCGGTTGAAGGGTTTTTCCCAGAACCGCTCGAACACGCCGCGCATCTGTTCAAGGAGCTGCCGGAACAGCGGATTATGGGTGGCGTCATAGATTGCAAGATGGAAAGCGAGGTCCTGCTTGCCCGAGGTGCCCTCGGCGATATGCACCCGCTCCATCTGCTCCAGCCGCTGGCGTATGTTGACAAGGTCGGCCTCGGTGCGTCGGCGGGCAGCCACCATATTGGCCTCGCATTCGATCCCACGCCGCACCTCGAGCGTCAGCATCAGCGCGTCGCGCAGGCTCGCCGTTTCGAAAGAGAGCGGCAAATGCACGGTGCTCGAGGTGATGGGCTTCAGTAGATAGGTGCCACTGCCCTTGCGTGTCTCCATCACGCCTAGAGCCTGGAAATGCCGCACCGCTTCTCGGATCGTGGAGCGGCCGACTGCCAATGCCGCCATGAGTTCGCGCTCGGCCGGAAGCCTGTCTCCGGCCTTCATCTCCGCACGCTCGACATATTGCGCCAAAGCTTCAGTGACCTGTCGCGCGCGATCGATTTGCGGCAGTGCCGAGATCTGGATCTTGTCGTCGACACTCGCACCCATGCGCGGCTGGCCCCCTTGCCTACCCGTCAAATTGGTCTGACATCTTAGCAATGCTGAGTCTCGGTAAAAAGTCAAGGCGTGCGAGAACGGATCGCATTGGTCCATGCTGGCCAAGGGCGAGAACCGCATGGGTAGGCTCCATCGCTTCCTTGCGGCTGCGCCGGACTTCATGCTGACTGAGGATGACGCGGACCCAATAATCGAAGACCAGATCTCGCTGATCGCAGATGAATGGGAGACCATCGGCGACCTCGTCCAACTGACCGACTAGGACAGGAACATCTACGTCGGGCAGCAGTTCTTGAATCCGAACTGCTCCAACGGCCTCGGCACGTAACGCACCGCGCTAATCAGAATATTGAATCAGTTGCGCACAAAGATAACGGAATAGATGCCTCGCACCGGTCGCGGCGCACCCCGTAGCCACGTCTGCGACTGCTCGAGCCCCGACCCTCGTCTCTTGGAACTGGCGCATATCATCACCGTCATCGTCATCCACATGTTTCCGTTGATGAGTTCGTGCTGCGGGATTGGCCTCGTCCCTGAGCTCTTCCTCGCAAACGAGACGTGGATCGGATGAGCCCCGATGCCTAACACGTTGCCGTTGTCACCATCGAGGGATCAGAACCATGTCGCATGGTATGAGAGGGAAAACACATCCGCTGTACTCATCGCCTCAGGTGAAAATTCTGCCGACCGCGAAGCATCGTCATGATAAGAGCAAAACGTTCGACGGAACCTACGAGCGCTCGCATGAAGAAAACCCCATTCCATCAGCAATAAATCAATTGGCAGGCTTGCGTCGGCCCGATCAAAGCTATTACTGAAGCCGGGACACTTTTGGCCAATCCGGAATGAGAGTCGACGAAAGGAAGCTTGCAAACTGGCTTGTCAGCGCCGGCCTGGTGCTAGCCCTCTTGGTTTTAGGCAAGACACTGCTGGTGCCGCTGGTATTCGCTCTGATGCTCTGGGCGATCCTAAATGAGTTAACTGACCAGCTGCGACGGATCTGGTTCCCAGGTTGGTTAGCTTGGACTACCGCCTTTCTTCTGATAGGTTTTGCGCTTTATTTCGTGGCGCAGGTCCTGGCAAATCAAGCCGGGGCACTCGCACTTCAGATCCCGGGCTACGTGAACGTGCTCCAAAACTTCTGGGCATCCCACGTGCCCTATCCGCAGTTTTCCCCTGCGCACGGGCTGCAGACATTGCTCGATCGCTCAAGCCTTCCCGATCTTCTGGCTCAGACTGCGGCTTCCATCGGCAACACAATGCTCGGCCTCATATTGGTCGTCGCCTACCTCGGCTTCCTCCTGGTTGAACAACGCTTCCTGCCCGAGAAGCTCGCCGAGATAAGCGCTGGCCGCTCCACCAAGAGCGAGGGACAGCAGGTCTTCCATGCGATCGGACAGCAGGTCCGCTCCTATCTTGGTGTCTGCACGCTGATGAGCGTGGCGATGGGCGCCATCTCCTACGGAACCCTAACCTTATTTGGCGTCAGCTTCGCTGGTTCGTGGGCTCTCCTGATGTTCCTGTTGACCTATATTCCGACCGTTGGCGCTGTCGGGGTTCTTCTTCCTGCCCTTATGGCGTTGGCACAGTTTCAGGTGGCGGCGCCGGCCTTGGCGATCCTTCTCATCCTCGGAGCGTCCCATCTGATCCTAACAAACGTAGTCGAACCGGTGATGCTGGGGCGATCACTAAACCTAAGTCCCTTCGCGATTATTTTGTCCCTGACGTTTTGGGGGTTGGTTTGGGGTGTCGCAGGCCTGTTTCTCGCCGTGCCGATGACTGGCGCGATGGCTATTGCCTGTAGGCGTATCGACGGACTTCAATGGTTGGCCGTCCTGATAGCAGGCCCGCCGCCCGGCCAAGGCTGGTGGCCGAGGAAACGCGGAATTTAGCACCCCTTGGGCGGCAGACTATTCGTGGGTGTTAATTTTCACCGGGAAGTGCCCCCGGTTTGGCATAGCTCCCTCGGGTCAGATCGAAGTGGAAATCATCGGTGCAATGGCCTTGAGATCATGTTCGACAGGCTCAAGAGTCAATTCTGAACAAAGGTTTCAGGCCTTGGTTTCAACGTAAGGCCGCGGGTTTTCGGCACTGAGTGCAGCCAGGGCGATACCGAAGATCGCGGTGAGTATCGCCCGGAGGTGGGCGAGGATCTTGCGGATGTTGTGACCGCAGCCGCAGAGAACGGCGAACATCGCGTCACCGATGGTGCCCTTGAGCGGGCAGCGGGCTAACCCTTGAGCCGTCGCAGCGCCTTGCGCATGCGGCGGAACTGCCGCGCATGGGCATAACGGCCCACCTGAGCCGCCAGCCGTGGGGCCAGGCGATTGTAGGTCTGCCGCAACTCGATCCCGGCCTCTACCGCCAAGGCCACCAGACGGCGGCGGGCCTTCTCGTAGAGCCGCGTGTCGGTCGGATGGGCGATATTCTTCTCCATGAAGGTGGTGTCGACCGCGACCCGGGACAGGCTGCGCTCGTCAACGGCACCGGACTTCCGCCCGGCCTCGATCGTCTTCGTCAGCAGCCATTCCACACCTTCCTCGCCGATCCGCTTGCGCCAGCGCACCAGCGAAGAGGGATCGATCGGCGGACGGTGCTGGAAGAACGTCTCACCAGTGAAGTGTCGAAAATACGGAGAGTCGACCCAGCGCGCGATGGCCGCTTCATCTGATAGCCGGTAGGCATGCTGCAGATACATGAGCCCGGCCACCAGCCGCGGCGAGCTGGCCGGCCGGCCCTTGGAGGAGGGGAAGAACCCGGCCCACTCGGTCTCGAAGAACTCCCAGTCGATCAGTTCCGCCAGCTTCACCAGTTCGTGGCGCATGTCGATCATGTCCACCAGACGCGGGCGGAGAAGATCGTCTTGTTCCTCGGGGCGCAGACGGAGCTTCATCACGGCTTCCAAATCTGCAAGGTTCTGAACGAAATCATACAAAACCTTGCAGGCAAAAGCGACCTGAACGTCTCTATTATCACGCTAAATCAATGCCGTAGATGCTATTCAGACCAAACGACGTAAGCTTGGAGGCGTCAACACTGGATGAGGCTCACGCTGGGCGGGTCACATCGCGCTAAGTGGCGTACGCCGAGAAGATCGAGCGGCAGGGCAGCGCTGCGGCAAGGGGCGTGCGGACGTCGGTCGAGCAATAGAATTTAGGACGGGCAGCCGGATGATGTCTCGGCGACTGTGCCTGCACGCTGTTTCGATTTTGGCCCAACGCTGGCGGCGGAGAGGCTCCTCGAGCCTGTTAGTTTGTAGGTCTCGCGCGAGATGCCGCGCAAATAGATGGTGGTCGGCGGCTCTGGCTGCCGCGAGCGCAGCGCGGGTCTTTCACATCCACTGCGGCGGGAGCGTTTTGGCGAGCTGGTTAAAATCGACGGCGCGGATCGCCGCTGGTTCGAGGATAGGACTTTTCCCGCGCAAGCTGATGCATCGCTGGGGATCACTGCAGGTGTTGGTTACCGAAAAGCGGCCCACCCATGGTGTGGCTCGACGCGCGCTTGGCCTTGGCGCGGGGCTCGACACGTTGAACGGCCAAAAGGCGATCGCCCATTGGATCAACTGCCGACGTAAGCTCGCACGTCCGGGGTTTCACCTAAATGTATAGCCAGTAGGCAAGGCGGATTACGGAAAGATAGCCGTTCGACGCCGAACGAAACGTCCTCAAAATTGGCACCTCCCCTACCCTAAGCGGTACGATCCCTATCGGACAGCGGCCCATCCAACGGATCCCGAAGCGTCATAGTGGAGGGCCAAGATAGAGCCCGGTCCTGTACTGAAGGGGTGTCTTCGGGCAGCGGCTGCAACGCCCATGGCCAGCAGCGCGGCACATAGAATCGCGGTCACACCCCAGCTTGGAACATCCTCTGCCGGGGGGCAAAACTCCCATGCACCGGAAACAAAGTGCCCAGCCTTGAGTGATTGGCAACAGGAGGGCACCGATAGTGGAAAATGCACATCAGAATTATGGCGCTCGCGCATCAAAAATTGACTCCAATGCGGCAGCGTACTACCGTCTCAAGGGTACAAGTATGGTGCAATGTGGAGGTGTTGGCGTCGTCTACCTGGGATGAGGGCTCTTGCCGAAAATCGGGAAGGGATCAGTGGCGAGGAGATCCGGCAAGAGGAGCGCCCACGGCGCTTCTTGGTCAGATGCTGGGAAAGTAAGTTGAATACCGAATAGCGTGATCAGGCCATCTTTCACGCAAGCAGACAATCTTGTTGGCTGCAGCTGTGCCAACATCGCATGCCGCTGAAGAATTTCCTTCAAAACCCGTATGCCAGGTCAAGGGCGGTGTGAAGGCGCGGGTGTCCGAATATCCAGATATGTCGCCCAACCTTCGATCCGCCCCTTAGCCGTCCGCCCGTAAGAGTTGAGTACAGCGGGTCCGGTATAAATTTTTGGACAAGCGAGAGTTCGAGGGGCGACACGCCCGGCCTACGTAAAATTGAATCGACGTTATCGGCTTGTACTTTGTTTGTGGAAAAGATTGCATCTAGCGGCGTGGCCAGAGATGCGATCGGAAACGGGAGCTAGGGTATGAATATCAGAGCGAGACTTATTTCCGAGAGCGCGTTGGCGCTACTCATGTCGGCGGGCATGGCCTTTGCTGGTAGCAGCAATACCGGCCAGATCTATCAGGACGGGAGCAACAACTCCGGCGGCATCCATCAGAGCGGTACTGGCAACACCGCCGGTGAGGCGAACTGGGGCGTGAATTATCGCTGGTACACCATGCAACAGCTCGGCAATAATAACGATCTGGAGATAACGCAAACAGGACTATCGAACAACATCGCAACGGATTCCCAAGTTCCTGGCCCGGATGGCAACAACGTGCGTCAAATCGGGAACTCTAATTCTGCAACGATCACTCAGAATAACAATCAGTATGAAGGCAACGTTCTGAGCGACCTATTTCAGTACAACAACGGCAACACTTTCACGCTGACACAAGGGTGGGTTGGCACCGCTCCAACTGGTGGAGCTCAGAACATTGTAGGCGGTGTTAAGCAGGGCCTGAGCGGCGTCGCATCGAGCGGCGGCAACACGCTTACAATTGCTCAGTACGACAACCAGGCCCTGCTCGACACGAGTGATCCGTTCGCCCCTCAAGCGAGCCAGCCTTATCACAGGGGTAATACCATTTATTCCGTGGATCAGTCTGGTCATGGCGGAGCCGGAAGCGTGTCGCAGACGGGCGAAGAGAACTACGTCAACTCCATTAGCCAAAGTGGGGGCTCGGGAAATACATTCACCGTTGGGCAGACCGGCTACGGGAACGACCTCAATATTTTGTCGCAGTCTGGCGGTGGCAATAACTCCGCCACCATCAGCCTCAACGGCAACTACAATGGCGCCGACTCGGCCAGCATTAACAATGTGTGGGGTCAGTATGTGCCCTATGGCCATGTTCACGCTTTTCTGGCCTTTGGTTCCGCTACGGCGGCCGCGGGTTCGACTGCAACCAATGATGTTGTGACGCAAAATGGTAGCGGAGACATGTTGTCCTACACTGCCACCGGCAACAGCAACTCCTATGGGTTCTCGCAGATAGGTTCGAACAATGGAATGCAGGGCACGACTACGGGTAGCAACAATTCCGCCGGTGTGGTCCAACTCGGATCAAACAATGTGACCAATTTCTGGCAAACGGGCAACACCAACGATCTGGGTGTCAATATCAATGGTAGCAACAATGGGAATAGCGCCACGACAGGCGGATTTGTAGGCGCTGCGCACCTGATCGGCGGTGTCATCAATGGTGATGTCTTCCAAAGCGGAAACACAAACGTTGCGGCCATTACGCTTGGTGGAAACTCTGATAACTATGGTGCCACGCAAAGCGGTGGCAACAATCAACTGACTCTGTCAATGACGGGTGGCAACCAGAACAACTTTGCCATTTATCAGGCTGGCAGTGACATGGCCAATGTGGCCATTTCCGGTAGCAAAAACGTTATGGGCGTCGATCAACTCGGCGTCGGCGTAAATAACCTGACGGCGACGGTTACCGGAAACAACAATAACTGGGTCACGGCGAGCTTCAGCGGCGATGCCGCGGGTGTCGGGCTGACGCCCGGGGTGGTCTATCAGAATAATGACGGATCGCTTTCTGGCCAGACCAACGACATCACCCTCCATGTGGGTGATCTCGGAGCCTCCAACTCGAACCTCTTCGCATTCGAGCAGGTCGGCGACAAGAATACGATTACGGGATCGATCGAAGGCGGAAATAGCAATCAGGTTGCCGTGGCTCAGGTAGGCTACAACAACCATGCGACGTTCGCTCAGGTTGGATCGGGCAACAACATCGCCATCACCCAATAACACCCAACCCACTCCCCGGGCGGCTTCGGCCGCCCGGCCAGGCGGCGCCCTAGGGCGCCGCTTTAGCGTTTTGGGCGCCGCGCTGTCAGCGCGCCTGCGGAATGGCCCGGTTCCGTCATTCTGGAGCCTAAATTTCGGGTGAAGACTGCCCCCACAGGACGCGGGTCGAATGGGGGCATTGCGGACAATGAACAGTATAACTGGCCATCTTCTGGCCATTGGGGTTGCAATCGCGGCCACACAGGCGCAAGTCGTGCCCGGAACAGCCGGGGCTTTGGGCGGCAATCTGCTGAATGTCGACCTCTCGGGCGATGCCAACCTCTTGCAGATCTCTCAGGCGGCTCCTTCCGGGATGGAGGGCAACAGCCTTGACGTTTCGCTCGACGGGAACAGCAACGGCGGCACCGGTACCGACCCGCAGGGCCTGCCGCTCGGCGCCCTCACCCAGACCGGCAGCCGGAACGAGATGCAGCTCACGGTGACGGGTTCGGGTAATTTCTTCGCGTTGCTGCAGAGGGGCATGGGCAACAGGGTTGCCGGGCAAGTCGTCGGGCAGGGCAACGAAGTGTCCGTGATGCAGATAGGCACAGGCAATTACGCGAGCTTTTCGCAGATCGGTCAGGGAAACCGCGTGGTCATCTCACAGTAAGGCGTGACTTGTGAGCCGCAAGTCCTGCCTATTTTCCGGCGGCGGCGCAGCCATCGACGAAGGTGACGACGGGGAACTTCTTCAGACGGACTGCGACCTTGGAGACCCAGGCCTTGTGCCCGTGCGCGGCGACCTGGCACCATGGACCAGCGGCCGTGATAACGCATTGGGCGACCGGCAGGCAAGCCTTGGGCGGGAAGACGCGGACTACCTTGGCATCGGGCCGTGGTTCCGACCGAGCGTTGAGCTTGACCAGCACGGTTATATCGGAACCGCCGCCAGATTGCGGCACTGCTAGCGCAGCGGCGTCAGCGCATTTGGCACCATAGCCGACGAATAGGCATTGCTCCGACGCCCATTTCTGGTGCACCTGCCCGGCCATCGGTTCGCGCTCGAGCACGACCTCTCGACCGGTGGAAAGGCTGCCGGAAATCTGGTTCTGGTTGCCGCCAAGATGGGCCACCATGGCGCCCGACTGGTCAATCAGCGCAAGCTGCTGGTCGACGACGCCCCAGCCTGCCACCCCAGCGAGCGGACCGCTGCAGGACCGCTGGACAGCCTTGTAATGGTCGCCCTTCGGCGCAGTGCCGAGGACGATCCGGCAGAGGCTGCCGTCGGCGAGGCTGGTGTCGTAGGTAGACCAGGTGCCGGCGAAGGCCGATATGAATTCCGGCAGGCTCGGCGCGCTGTCCTGGGCGAATGCCGCCATTCCTGTACCGACAATCAGTGTGCTGAAGCTGAAGGCAAGGACCATTCGACGGCAAGAACGGGGCATCTGGTGCATGAGGGTCTCCGAGGTTCCCTCAGTTGAGCGTGACACGCGCCTGAGAGACATTGTGATCACCGGATTCGACGACGAGGCGGATATCTAGAGCGTCCCCGGGATGGAAGGAAACGCCGACGGTTGCGATGGTGCCGCTCTGGCCCGCCTTAAGGACGAGCACGCCCTGTTGACGGGTCTTCATCGTGCCTCCCGCGCCGGTCCGGTCGATGTCCATCTGAGCTTTGTAGGTCCCGCTCGTCAGTGCGAGCACTCCGCCACGAAGCAGAAGCCCGCTCGAGCTTCGAGAGACGCCGATCGAGGCGACCGCCGCGGGCGGCTCCTGGCGGGTCTGCGCGCTAGCCATCGCGGCCGACATCGCCCCCGCCATTGCGAGGGAGATGCTCAAGCCCCTCAGAAAGCGAACATTAGCCACGGGCGCCTTCCAGTCCTCAATTCGTCTGCGTGATACTGACGGAACTACTGTTGGTGACCACATGAACGGGGGCCAACGCGTGCAGGTTATTGCCGTTTACCGTATAGCTGATCTTGGCACCTGCGCTGCCGGAAGCAACGACCGCCTGGTCGTTCCCGCTGCCGTTCTGCGTGATCACCCCGACGACTCCAGTGCTAACGGTCAGATCCGCAATGTTGCTATCACCCTCCTGGCTAATCGCGCCCACACTCGCACCATTGACAGTCAGCTTGGCTTGATTGAGGTCGCCCGTCTGTTCGACCGAACCAAAACCGGCGCCATTGATGGTGACATTGGCCTGGTTGCCGCCATATGTCGTTCCAGAGTTGTCCTGCAGCAGGGCAGCAAGCCCATTGGTTCCAGTTATCGTCACACTGGCGGAGTTGTTCTGACCGTTTTGAGTGGCGGGTTGGCCTTGTGGGTAAGGAATGCTGCCAATCTTGTCATTCGCGTAAAGGGAAACGGATGCAATGTTTCCTATGTGGCTAGAACTCGCTGCGGACTGGTCGATGTAAAGCGTATTTCCGCTGACGCCTCCGGCCGTGCTCACCTGCTTCACATAAAGTGAATTACCATCTCCCGCGAAGGCAGGACCGGCTGTGAGCACAAGAAATGTTAAAAGAGCGTTTCGTTGGGCCCGACGAGTCACAAAATGCATTTCTACCCTCCACTTCCCTGGCAGTCCCAACCCCATTCTCAGCCAATATAGCCCGCGCATACTATGACTGTACGCTCACTGAGGGAAGAGAAAACGACGGCCAGAGGAGATCCAAAGCTGCAGAAGTACCTCAAATTTGTTTGTCGTGAAGCAGTGACAGGGCCTCTGATCGCTGCGTTCGAACTAAGCCAAACTCACCCCAAAGGTTGTTCTCCTGGTAGCATGCGCGGCGGGCTTTGCTGACCGGACACTGTCGGTGCCGAGCTCTTCTGGACAGGATAGGTCACCGGGGTCATGACTGCATTCCGTGTCAGCGGCCGGCGAGGAGATTCCTCGTTTGCGGTCGGGTTCGGACCGTACTCTTGAGCCAAGTAGTCCGAGACGTATTTCCGTTCGGTCTTTCTGTCGGCGAAGTGCCAGAGCCCGAGCTCGGAGCCCTTGACGACAAGGGTCAGCACTGCCTTGTCGATAGCGTCCTGAACGGCAATCTGAGTCGGTTCGTTGTAGGTTGTTCCGGCTTCGGCTTGGAGCAGCTTGTCCAGTTCGACGTAGCGAAAAATACTGCCCTGTATTTGGTAGGAGAGGATCTGCTTGTCGGTGTTTATCGCGGCAAGGACCTCACCCGACCTGATGGAGACAGCGCGCAGGTTCACATAGACGGTATTCTTGACATACTGCGTATGGGCATTGATGCCCAGATATTCTGCGCCGATCCCTCCGGTTTCGACGTTGGTATCATAACCGGTAATACCGCCCTCAATCAGAATGCCCGCATGCATCAGTGGCGGGAGGACACTTGGGTCAACCTTCGTTTCGTCGCGGTAGATCTTGCGCATCTGCTCCACAATCTGCCGCTCTTTCAGAATATCATTCAAGCGATTGCGCTCCAGAACGGTAAACCAACGCCGATTCCCGGCCTCGTCTAGAGCTTTGATCAGAAGGGACGTTCCGCCCTGGGTTACCGCTCGCGACAGAGACTGGACGTTGGCCGTATCTTTGTATTGGCCGGTCAGATCCGCAAAATTGTAAACTGCAACCGCAATTCTGTGATGGGGTGGAGGAAGATCAAGGAGTGCTTTCTGAACCGGAGTGACCTCGGTGATATGCGGTGGTTGGATCATCTTTTTGTAGTGTGATGCGCATCCTGCGACGACGCCGAGAGAGCCCATCACGAGGCCACGCCTCAACGCGGCAGCGATACCAAGCCAAATTTTCTGCATATGTCCCTCACGACTGGGCACGACTGGGCACGTCTATACGGCTTCGCGCCTTACCTACTGTCTTGCTGCTAATTAGTTGACCACCAGTTGTGGCACTGAAATCTGGGTCGTCGTCCCGGTGGTTGCGTCGTATATTGAAAGGTTGATGGAGGATAACGTCCTGTTGAAGGACACCGTTGTGTCGCCGAAGACTACCTTGCCGCTATTCTGCGGATTCGAGCCGAAGATAGCGTTGGTCACCTGGGTGGCCAAGGCGGACAGCAGCTGCCCTTGGAGTTGCTGGACGAAGAGTTGAGCATCTGTCTGCGAGGTCGAGCCGACGCCCCCCGTGGTAGTTCCGCTGCTAGAGGTGGAGCTGTTGGCGTCGGACGCGGTCGCATTCCGCTGCGCTCCCGCAAGCGACATCAGGTACGATCCATTCAACGGATTTCCGCCGAAGGACGGATTGATGGGTGTATAGGTCAATTGTTGCGCGACGACAGGAGATGCCCCGAAGCCAGCAAGCAATGCGACGACTGCCATCCGGACCATTTTCCGACTCCTCCATCTCGAGCGCAACCATAAGGTAATGATTGTACAAGAGTTTGGCGTGCGAGTGTCCAGATTGTGGCAAAATAGGGTTGGCGATGAGACATATCCGCAACGGCTCAAGTATGCCTTCTGAAGAACTTGATAACCCTCTGCCGGAGACTCCTCGGTTCCTTAAGAAGAAGTCCCGCCCCACACGGAAATGTGAATTTCCGCTTATCTTTGCACCCTGCCCCTTCCAAAGGATCACGGTGAATGGCCTGTGTGGGTGGCTCGGGTCCCTCGTGCGCCTCCGGGAACGGCGGGGACGCGGGCGGACACTGCTAGTGATCGCCGCGGGGAAGATAGACTTCCAATGCAACCAACCTTAGCAAACACCAAGGGAACTGATGTTTAGTGGCGGGGCAATCTCCCTTTCGTGAGATTCACCGCGTCAGACATGGCGAGTCATGTGGACACGCTGAGTCTCACTCTGTTTTTTGCTCGGCACTAAAAGGCATCTATACACCGATCATCTCTCCGCTTGATGCAGGCGCGAGATCTAATTCGAACCGCTCAAGGAGCAGATTGTGCCTCTTGTGTCCTCCGACGCCTGCGGGCTGATCTCCCGTGGATCGACCGGTGAACAAGAAGCCGAGACAGTGGCGGAGCAGCTTCAGATCACACGACTCGACTTCGATCGCGCGAAGGGTCGGCTGCCAGTCTTCATTGATACCGAGCCATGCGCACGCCAGGCTGAATTGTTTTGGCCCCGGGCACTAGAGAAACGAAGGTGACCGGGATTGATTTCGACACGCCATCCTATTCGGCGCCGTAGAAACGCGAGCACGCGCTGAACGCCCTTACCATTGACCGGGGCGCCGATCCTCTACGACCACCCAGGCCGGATAGGCGTGGAGATGGGGCACGAATTTCTCCTCCGCGTCAACCGTTCGCGAAACCTGCTCGGCAACAACGAGGGCCCGGCGACATCAATCGGGTCTACATGCTGGCCCGCAAGTAACCTCACATCCAGATGCTGAGCCCCTTGCGTGACAACACCTACGCAATGAAGATCCAGGAGGTCGCTCCGAAGCCGCCCTACACGGACATCATATACGTCATGGAACGGGAGGTGCAGGAGTCAAAACCTCCCGATCCCGTGCTCAATCGAGGGCTTGACGAACGAGAGGTGATGGAGCCCTTATGCACATCTCTCATCTATGCGTTCTGAAGCAACAGCAAGATTTGAGCCCCGATGATGACTTATCTAGGCAATGCAAAAGAGTGAGCCTGACCGCGTCTCGCACCGGGTGCAGAGCAATCATCTCGTCGAAGTTCAGGATTCAAAGGAAAAAACCAGTACTTTGGCGCAGAATTCGACGCGATAGAACAACATGCCCGTCTTCGGTGATGAGCTAACATTGCTCGCTCGCCACTCGCCCGTGACCGATCGCGATACATGGCCCAGCCTCCGGATCCAGGCCGCCACGCCAGAAGAACTTGACCTCCAACACTCCACTGGCAAGCGATTGGTGTCTGGTTTGCTTCAGATTCGGGAACTGATCAATGCAAGAACAGGCTACCCCAGTAGAAAGAATTGGGAAAATCCTTCCCGAGGTTGCGGGCCAGGATGACCGCCCTCCGGCGGATGATGATGGCCCCGCGACAGTGAAACTTGTGGATATTTCGGGCGTATGACGCCTAGAAGGAAAGCAGCACATCCATAAGATGGGCCATCCTCAACTTCAACGCAGTGAAGTGAGCGGAGATCGCCTAAAGAAAGAAAAGCGGCATGTTTGGCCTTTGTTCGATTGTAGAGGCAATTATTCGCAGATAGGATGAGACATTTTCAAGACGGAGACCCCTATGCGCACCCTCGACATCAATGCCCTCGATCTTGTTGAACTGAAGCAACTCCAAAAAGACGTCGCCAAGGCGATCGAAAGCTTCGAAAGCCGCAAGAAGGCCGACGCCGTCGCCGCGCTCGAAGCCCAGGCGAAGGAACTCGGCTTCTCCCTCGCGGATCTTGCCGGGGCGGCCAAAGGTAAGAAGCGCGGCATCTCCGCGCCGAAATACCGCCACCCTGAGAACCCCAATATCACTTGGACCGGCCGCGGTCGGAAACCCAGATGGGTTTCGGAACATATTGCCAGTGGGAAAGACATCGAAGAACTTGAAATCTGACCGGCGCGGGCGCCCCTCTCCCCTGGATGCTCGCCAGAGGGCCGTGCCGCTCGGTGCGGTGCGGCCAATCCATCCGGCCCGATTGATGGAAAAACTGGGCTTTCCCGGTTCTGCTCAATAGTTGCATCACTTCTAATTGCCCTAGCTAATGGCTCTGACGCACCACGGGTGGTATCCACAAACGGCGAGTGGAGCATCGGGCCGAAGGTGCTCCGTCAGACGCCACGGCGACATTGCGCGACGCGCGACGCCGAAACGGTGAGAGCACGGTCGTCCGGAAGGGGTGAAACCGGCAGATCCTACATCATTCTAAACCTCAAAGCGCCCATGATGCGCCTAGGTCCTATCCAAGCGGGATCATGCGCCGTTAGGATCTCGCATGATCGACAAAATCCAGCGCGCATCCGACTTTCCGCTGTTAACCAAAAAGAAGGTCGATGAGGACTATCGCCCGGTCGTATCCTACTGAAGGGCTCCCCCCAATAGGCTGGCTCAGCCCCCGTCGCCGACAGCCTCGCCGTTCGTATGGAAATACTTGGGATGCTAAAGCATTTCTAATGCTGAACTAAAAGGGGAAAAGCAAGGACGTTCTTGGAACACGTGTTAGCGGAAAATCGGCAGAGCACTGAGGATGCAATCATCTTTGACAAGTTTGTTCACCTCGTCCTGCGCGGCGGTTTTACGGAGGCAATCGCTCGCCGACCCGAAGGTCGGCGTCAGGATTGAGCACGGGCCCATCTGATCTCGGCTCTGACCCTCGACCCGCGCGACATCGCCGAGATCGAAAAGCTCACCAAACCGCCAAAATTCATCCGGCTACTCCCCGAGCATTCGGGGCAGCTCGACAACGACTCGCGATACGCCCACAGCGTCAATGTCAGCTACACCACGGGCCCTGGTGCTGACATTCTTGGCGCAACCTTGTTAGGTGCGCCGTTGACCGGCACTCAGGCTGTGAGTGACGGATCGACTTCTGCCTCTGCCTCGATTTCAACCAAATAGTCGCCGACGAGGGCACCGGCCTGGATCAGCGTGTTGGCGGGCAGCACGTCACCAAACACCCGACCATGTGCGCGGGAAACCGGCTCCCATTGGGTCACGTCACGGAGATAGACTCGGGTTCGGACGACGTCCTCCATCTCCGCCCCCAGGGCAGTGAGGGATGCCGCGATCTTGTCAAGGATATAGGTGGTCTGGGCACCTGCGTCGCCAAGAGCGACGCAGCGGTCGGCACCATGTGTTGCGGTGGTGCCTGACACCAGGATACGGTTGCCCACGCGGATCGCCCGGCTATACCCAGCAAGCGGCTCCCAAACGCTGCCGGAGGAGGCGCGTTGACGCGCGGGACGTGCGGGCGCCGGGCTCGTCGTAAGCGCCGAGGGAACCGCGCTCAGATGATGGCTCAGATCGCCCGAAGCCGTCAGGTAGGGCGGGCGCCTATATTCGTCTCCGCAATCCCCGGGGATCGGGTCCGTCTGGCCGAAGGCCGCGTCTAGCGCCGCCCTGTCCGCGTCATCCAACGTGAAGCGGAAGACATTGAGATTGTCGTCACGATGCTCACTTTCGGTCAGCCTGGCACCGATGATCGTCGCCGCGACCGCGTCATGCTCCAGCACCCATCGTGAAGCGACATTGGACAGGGACACCCCGTGCTTTTTGGCGATGCCAGACGCGGCGGAAAGGATGCCCTGGAATGCCCCCCACCCCCCTGCGATGTCGATGAAGCGCTTGTATTTCGAGCGGCTCCAATCGGCAATGTTCTCTGGCTCGGGTTGCCCAAGCCATCTCTCGGACAGGAACCCGCCGCAGAGCGTGCCGTAGGCGAAGAGTTTCACCCCGGTCCGCGCGCACAGCTCCGACAAAGCGCCCGCTGCGCGCCGGTCGACCAGCGAAAATGACACCTGATTGCTAACCAGCGGAACCCCGTCGGCCAGCGCCAACGCCAGATGGGCGGCATCAAAATTAGTGACGCCAAGGGCTCCTATCAGCCCTTCTTCATGAAGCCTGTTCATCTCGTGCAGGGCGTCGAGCCAGGCCGGATGCTCGAAGGTCCACCAGTGAAACTGCAGCAGGTCGATCTGTTCCACACCGAGCCTGTCGAGCCTCTCCTGGACTCCGCGGCGCACAACTTGAGCGGTCATCGGGCCCGGTTCCGGGCACCATTTGGTCATCGCAACAGGTGGCACCGCCCCCTGCGGAACGTGCGAGAGCATCCGGCCCGTAATCAATTCCGCACTTCCGTAATGATCCGCCATGTCGAACGTATCGAATCCGGCGGCGGCATAGGCTTCCAGCATATCGGCGGCGCTGTCGAGATTGAGCGGGCCGTCGTCTTTCTCTATATCAGCGACCTGCCATAGGCCGCAGATCAGGCGGCTGATATCAAGCCCGCCGGTGAGCCGGGTGCGCTCGGGAATATTCAACATATCAGTGCTCGCTGCTTGAGTTAGACGATCTGCGCGCAACGGAAGGGCGCAGGATATGGCGAGAGGCGACGCGCGCCTCGCCGATCAGCCCGCGCGGCCTCCAGAGCAGGATCGCGCAGAGCGCGACGCCGATCATGACAATTTGGAGCGATGCGGCCCGCGCCTGTGCGTCTGCAGGGACGACGGCAGAGATCGCAACCGCCGAAAGCGCCCATATCCCCCAGACCACAACCGAACCAAGGATTGCGCCCCGGTTGTTGCCCGATCCGCCGACGATCAACATCGCCCAAACCTGGAATGTCAGCGTAGGCTGATAGTTGTCAGGGGCGATGAAGCCGATGAAATGCGCCTGCGCGGCTCCGGCCAGCCCCATGATCGCGCCACCGAGCGCAAAGGCCTGAAGGCGGAACCGCACCGCGCTCTTGCCAAGAGCAGTCGCTGCGGCCTCATCCTCCCGGATCGCCTTCAGCGCACGGCCCCACGGACTGGAGGCCAGCCGCTCCAGCCCGAGATAGAGCACGACGACGACAGCCGCGATGATAGCGAGATTGACCGCTCCGAAAAGGAACGGTTGTCTGGCTAGGCCGGCGAACGGGCGCGGAATGAACCCGATGCCGAAGGGCCCGCCGGTGACGGGCTGAAGGTTCAGCACGCAAAGCTGGATCGCCACAGCAGCGCCGAAGGTCGCTATCGCGAGGTAGTCCGAGCGCAGACGTATCGTCAGCGCTCCAATTAGGAATGTCGCCAAGGCCGTGGCCAGCGCCGCGCCTATCCATCCGGCTGCAATCGGCAGCCCGAGCCCTCCGATATGGCTCGTACTCGCCGGCGTCGTCAGAAGAGCCGATACATAGGCGCCGATGGCTACAAATCCCGCGATGCCGACGTTGAAGAGGCCGGTCTGCCCCCATTGCACGTTTAACCCCAAGCAAATGATGCCGTAGGTCAGCGCGACCGTGAGAAAGAAGAAGCCGTAGCTCAGGATGTCGATCATTCATGCCTCCCAAACAACCCGCTCGGCCGGAGAAGGAGGATGGCGACTAGGATCACAAAGGCGACTGCCGAGCGCCACTCTGCGCCGAAAAGCGCCACCGCCGACGACTCGGCAAGCCCGACAATGAGTCCCGCCAGCATCGCCCCAGGCACCGATCCGATGCCGCCAAGGATAGCCGCGGCAAACAGCGGCAGAAGAAGATCTAACCCCATCTCCGGCCGGACCTGGACGACCAGACCGGACATCACTCCGGCCACGCAGGCGAGCCCCGCTCCGAGCATCCAGACCGTTCGGATGACCTTGCGCGCATCAATGCCGGCGAGACTCGCCAGCTGACGGTTCTCACTGACCGCGCGCATCGACCGGCCGATGGCTGTGCGGGTCAACAGCAGATGCAATCCGACGACCAGAACGATGGCAACACCCACGGTCAGCAACTGATCCGGCGTCGCCCGCATACCGCCCCCGAGCGGCTGAGCGATCTGCAGATCGGTGCTGAAATAGCGTGGGCTCGAGGTAAAGACGAACTCGATCATGTTGCGTAGCGCTAGCGACGCGCCGAAGCTCGCCATCACGAGAATGATCACCGCACTACCGCGCTGGCGCAGCGGCCCAAAAAGAAGCGCGTCGACGACCAAGGCAAGTCCGGCAGTCAGCCCCACGGCCAGCACCAGCGCGACTGGCAGTGTCCAGCCGAAGGAAAAGGGCCCAAGCGAGGGAACATTGCCCCCGGCAAGCGAGCCGAGCGCCGCAGCGATTGCTAGGGCGAAATAGGCGCCCCAGGAGATGAACTCGCCATGGGCGAAATTCGCGAAGCGCAGGATCGAATAGGTCAGGGTGATTCCTATGGCCCCAAGCCCGATCATTGAGCCAGCGATTACACCGTCCACAAGCACCTGAGGTGTCATGCCCTCGCCTCCCGCCGCCTTCCCTGCGCACCGAGGAAAAGCGCGCCAAGCTCAGGCCCCTGCGCCAGCTCACGGGCCACGCCCTCGAGCCGAACCTGTCCCTCGACCAGCACGATCGCGCGGTCGGCGATCGCAAGCGCCGCCTTTACGTTCTGCTCCACCAGCACTGTGGTGACCCCGGTCGCGTTAATCTCTCGCAGGCGTGCGAAGACCTCGCTCACCACCTTCGGCGCCAGCCCGGCCGACGGTTCGTCCAGGATAAGCACCGCGGGCTCCACGATCAGCGCGCGGGCGACTGCGAGCATCTGGCGCTGCCCTCCGGAAAGCTGCCCCGCCCGCAGCGCCTTCAACCGCTCGAGATCGGGGAACATTTGGTAGAGCGCCCCGATCCGTCGACTGCGTTCCGCTCTTGGCAGAATTTGCGCGGCGACCAGCAGGTTTTCGTGAATGCTCAGCGTCGTGAAGACATTCTCGGTTTGCGGAACGAAGGCCAAACCCCGGCGCAGCCGCTCGTGCGCATGAGTCGATGTCAGATCGGCACCTTGGAGGTCGATCGTGCCGGAATGCACAGGCACCAGCCCTGCGATGGTTTTAACCAACGTCGACTTGCCCGCCCCGTTGGGGCCGAGCAGCAGAAGGAACTCCCCCTGCCGCACGGCCAGATCAACCCCGCGCACGATGGGCAGGTCGCGCTCGTAACCCGAAAAGAGACCATGGGCGGACAGCACCGTCGGGGCATCGGGAGAGGACGTCATACCGCATCCCCCAGGTAGGCGCTGACCACCGCAGGGTGGATGGCGATCTCCGCCGGCGTGCCCTCGGCCAGAAGCCGGCCCGCCGCCATGACCACCGCCCTGCTGCACAGGCGCGCGACCATATCCATGTTGTGTTCAATCAGCAGGATGGTTTTTCCCGCCCCGTTCAGTGCGACGATCCGGTCGATAAGTAGCTCCAGCAGTGCCGGATTGACGCCCGCCGCCGGTTCATCGAGCAGAAGAACCTCCGGATCGGCCATGAGAACGCGCGCAAGCTCCAGCAGTTTGCGCTGGCCGCCGGAGAGGATGCGTGCCGGTTCGAATTCCAGATGCGAGAGCGTCATGAGCTCCAGGAGCCCTCGCGCCTTATCGATCGCGGCCCGCTCCTCGGCCGCCACACGACGGGGCGAAAGGAAGTTCATCCAAAGACGTTCGCCCGTCTGCCGCTGCGCGCCGACAAGGACGTTTTCGAGGACGCTCATTTCAGCGAAGGGGCGCGGGATCTGGAAGGTCCGCCCGACGCCGTGTCGAATTCTGCTCACCGCCCCCTCGCCGGTAACATCCGACGAGCCAAAGACAATTCGCCCCGAAGTTGGCCTCATACTGCCCGCCACGAGATTGAACATCGTCGTCTTGCCGGCACCGTTCGGACCGATGAGCGCCACCATCTCTCCGCGCCGCAGGGTCAGCGACATATCATCAACGGCGCGCAGAGCTTCGAAGGCCTTGGTCACCCCGATCGCACGCAACGCCGCCTCCCCTTCAACGGCGGCGCCGGGCGCAAGGTTTTCCGGATCGGTCATCGAAGCTGTCCCCGTTCGTCGGATCATCAGTTCCTGATGTGTGATCTTTGATCAAATATCTTGACCGTTTCTCGTTTGGCAAGATAGAAATTCTAGTGAACAGGAGCGGAGGCGCGACGTGATCAGCGTGAAGGCGGACGGTCTGGCGATTGGAGGGCAAGGCACCGCCCTCGGGCCGGTCGCGCGCGAGTCCCTGCAGGAGCGGGTCTACAGCAAACTCCGCCGCTCGCTAATCCACGGCATCTTTGATGCCGGTCAGGTTCTGCGCATCCAGGACCTCGCCGACACCCTCCAGACAAGCACCATGCCGGTGCGCGAGGCTTTGGCGCGCCTGGTTTCCGAGCAGGCGCTGGAGCCGTTGCCCAGCCGATCGGTACGGGTCCCCCTAATCACAGTCGATCGCTTGAACGACCTTGCCCATGCCCGCACCCTCATTGAGGGCGAGTTGGTCCGGCTCGCCACCGACCGGCTACGTGCCACCGGATTCGCGCAGCTGCGCGCACTGACCGAGGAATGCGAGACCGCATTCGGCATTCGGGGCCCCCACAAGCGCGAAGCAACATCCGAACTCAACCACGCCTTCCACTTCGCGATCTACACCGCGGCCGGCTCGCCCGTGCTGCGGCCGATCGTCGAAAGCCTCTGGCTGCAATCGGGCCCCTATGTCCGTGCAGCGGCCGGTCTTTACGAGGAAAGTTCAGCACATTCGGCCGTCCGCCACCATTGGACCCTGATCGAAGCCATGGAGCGCGGCGACAAGGACAAGGCCGTCGCCGCGCTGACCGAGGACATCACCCAGTCCTTCAACCTTATCCGCAATCAGCTGAAGGCCGTAGCCGAAGGGGAGCCCCCCGCAGATGACTGAGCCAAAAGACGACAGCTTCGAGCTCTACGACCTGCGCGTTGAAGTGGTTGTGCCCGACGAGGGGCCGATCCTCTGCGGTGCCCGCCCCGGCGATCACTTCGAACTGCGTGGCGAGATGCTGCACCTGCCGCCCGGGCAGGGTTTCTCGATCTATTCCCTGGCAGCAGTGCTGCCGCTGCTTGCCGCCAAGCAGCGCCCGACCGATCCCAATGACTGGATGACGACCGATGCCGAGATCGCCTGCCCGGATCCGAACTGTGCAACCCGTCTGCGCATCTCCCGCATAGGGCATCGCCGCTTCAAGCACGCCGAAACAACCCTCGTTCCGCTACCGGAGAGCTGACGCCAATGCAGACCAGAGAGCTTGCCCCCGGCCACACCATCTCCCGCGTGATCCGCGGCGGGTGGCAAATGGCCGAAGGTCACGGCAGCGCCGATGTCAGCGCTGCCGTCGAGGACATGGTCGCATTCGCCGACGCAGGTATCACCACCTTCGACTGCGCCGACATCTATACCGGTGTGGAAGAGCTGATCGGCCGGTTCCGAGCACATTATCGCAATATCCGCGGTGCGGAGGCGCTGGCCCGCATCCGCGTCCATACCAAATGCGTCCCCGATCTCACGCGGCTGAAAACACTTCGGAAATCAGATGTAGAGGAAACCATCGACATCTCGCTCCGCCGGCTTGGGATGGAGCGGCTCGATCTCGTGCAGTTCCACTGGTGGGACTACGACGCGCCAAAGTGGCTCGAGGCCGCCGTTTGGCTGGAGGAGATGCGCCAGGCCGGCAAGATCGCCCGCATCGGTGCCACCAATTTCGACACCGCACACATGCAGGCGATCGTCGATGCCGGTGTGCCTCTTGTGTCGATGCAGGTGCAGTACTCCTTGCTCGACCGCCGCCCCGAGAAGGCAATGGCCGCCGCCGCGAGCGCGGCCGGCGTCTCGCTGCTGTGCTATGGCACCGTCGCAGGCGGGTTCCTATCGGACCGCTGGCTCGGCGTGACGGAGCCTGCAGGCGCGCTCGAGAACCGATCGCTGGTGAAGTACAAGCTTATCATCGACGATATCGGCGGGTGGGACTTGTTCCAGGCCCTGCTCGAAGAGCTGCGGCGGATCGCAACCCGGCACGGAACCGACATCGCGACGGTTGCGAGTGCAGCAATGCTGTCCTGTCCCGGCGTCGCCGGGGTGATCGTCGGCGCCCGCAACCGCACCCATCTGGCCGGCAACCTCGCGATTTCGGACCTGCACCTGACCGGCGTGGACATGTCTGCGATCGATAACGTGCTGGCCGCAGCCTCCCCACTCGATGGCGATGTCTACACGTTGGAGCGAGACAGGACGGGCCGCCACGGTGCAATCATGAAATACAACCTCAACAAGGAAACCGCCTGACCCTACGGCGGGGCAGTGCGGACGACCAAAGCCGGGAACAACAGGGCGCGTCGCGCCGAGAACAGGGAGACGACCATGAGAATGTTTCTTTTGTCGAGTGCGATCCTCGCCTCTGCCAGCGTCGCATCGATGCCGGCACAGGCGGCTGATTGCAGTATCACGGTTGGTGTCGTGATGTCCTTGACCGGCCCCGCCGGGGTCTATGGACAGGCCGGCGCGAAGGCCGTCGATATGGCGTTCCACGATTTCAACGAAGCAGGTGGCGTGAACGGATGCAAGATCGTATCTGATGCGCGCGATGCGCAGAGCCAGGGCACGGTAGCCGTCGATCAGGCGTCGCAACTCGTCAACATCAAGAAAGTACCCGTGATCATCGGCGGGATCATCTCCTCGGTTTCGCTGCCGATCCTGACCTCCGTCACCGCGCCCGCAGATGTCGTGCAGGTCTCGCCCGCCTCCTCCTCCCCTACGCTCACCAAACTCGGCCGTGAAGGTAAGACCAATGGCGTCTTCTTCCGCACCATCACCTCCGACTCCCTGCAGGGAACGGCGGCCGCGAAATACGCGATCGATCAGGGGTTCAAGAAACTCGCAATCATCTATGTGAACAACGACTTCGGCGCCAATCTGATGGCGGAGTTCAAGAGCGCCTACAATAAGCTCGGCGGCACCATCACCTCCATCACGCCCTACAACGAGAAGCAGGCGAGCTACAGCGCCGAGGCGGATGCCGCGATGAAGGGCAACCCGCAGGCGCTCTACCTGATCAGCTACCCGGTTGACGGGGCGACCATCGCGCGCGCCTGGATCTCGCATGGAGGGCCGCAGAAATTCCTTCTTAACGACGGTATGAACTCCTCCGACTTCATCAAGGCAGTGGGAGCGAAATACCTCAATAACGCCTACGGCACCTCCTCCGGTACCGACAAGACAGCGTCCACCAAGTATTTCTATGACAACTTCGCGGCCTTCTCTGGCGGCATCAAGCCAGACGCACCTGCTGCCGACCGCTCTTACGACGCCGGCGCGATCGTCGCGTTGGCCATCGCTAAGGCTGGCAAAGCGAATGCGGATGCCATCAAGGCCGCAATTCCGGAAGTCGTCGCACAGGGTGGGACCCCGATCTATGCCGGAACGGCAGGGTTCAAGAAGGCGTTGAAGCTGATCAAGGAAGGCAAGCCGATCCGTTACGAGGGGGTTATCGGACCCGTGAACTTCGACAAATACGGCGACATCACCGGCCCGATGCGCCTGTGGCGCATCAAGGACGGCAAGGTGACGACCGTCGGCACCATGAGCGCCGATGCCGTCAGCAAGCTGAAGGCCGAACTGGCAAAATAGGCAAGAACGTTACAAATTGGCATGCCGGTGCGCCAGGATAGGCGCGCCGGCATATTCACAGAATGAACGCGACAGTCGCGGTCGGGGTCGGGCTTCGGCCGCATACCACATCTCATCAAGGTTAGCCTCGGATAGACGCGTAGCGAGGTTTCGGGTCACTGCCGCGTCAGAATCTCCCGGAGCCGAACCTCTGGATCCGGCCCAAGAGGGATCTGACCGTCGATCACAAGCGAGGCGAGGCCATGGACCAGCGCCCAGTAGTGCAGAGCTGTCTCGCGCGAGCCGACCAACTCCATCAGTGGCGCAAAGGCGGCTCTACGCCGCGCACGAAGGGTCGCCCCTTCGGGGCTGTCGTTGCGCCGACCTTCGCCGAACATCAGGCGGTAGAGCCCAGGATTCGTTCGCGCGAAGCGGAGATATGCCAAGCCAACGGCCAAAGGGTCGGTTCCGGATTCTCTCAGGGCCGCCCCGAGTTCGGTGAATCCCTCTTCAGCGAGCGCCAACGTCAGCGCTTCAATCCCGGCGAAATGGTTGTAGACCGAAGGCGCGGCAACGCCCGTCGCGCGCGCCAGGCCGCGCAGGCTTAGCGACGAGGGACCGTTCTTTTCCAGTACCTGCCGTCCCGCATCGAGCAATGCTGCGCGCAGGTTCCCGTGGTGGTAATGGCGCTCCCCCATAGATTTGGCTCAGGCCGAAACGGCACGAGCCGCGAAAGCACTGCGGAACTGCTGTACGGTTCCACCCCAGAACGCACCGTCGACCAGTCCCGAAATTCCGCCGAAAACTGCAGCAAATCCTGTGTCTGCGCCGAGATCCGGATGCATAGCAAGCGCAACGCTAAGGAGATATTTTGTGACGAATGCAACTATCACCAGCACGAGCGTGGTGGCCGATCCGGGCCGCCACACTAGCCCGCTCGTCCGATTGAAGGATGCGGGTGGGAGCCGTGTTGCGTTCGTCCATCCCCCAGAAAAACCAATCCCGATCCCGATGATAAATGCCATTAGGGCGGCCGCCCAGTTGGACAGTTCGGCAAACATCCCGAAGAGGGCCCAGGCCAAGAAGATCATCGGCAGGACTAGCGTCCTGGACGGCGAAATTTCCCGCGCCCGTAGCGCCCTGACCCCTCGCCACAGCAGATAGGCAAGCAGGGTCCAAACCCAGGTAGGGGTGTGCGAGAGGATGGAAGCAATTTGCATGGTGACTACCCTACATACTAACGATGTTAGTATCCACGCATGCCAGTCCTTCTCGGTCAATGGGTTTTCATACGGGCCAACACATGTTTGTGCCCGTACCGGGCGCCCCAATCGAGGTGTTCCGCGGGCTGCCTAGTTAGAAGAATGCTGCGCGCGCAAAGTCGTGATAGCCACGTTTGACCTGCGTCAAAGTAATGAAGCCGAACAGTAATTATCTGACATCCCACGCATAGGATTTTCCGTGCGCCGAGAGAACGCTGCACCTGCAACACGAGGACGGTCAGCAGGATCATATGAAGGAGATGGGTCATGAACGCCGTGACAAAGCACAGCCTCGCCGAGGGTTTCGGTCAACGCCAGGGTCCTTTTAGCAGAGCTCTCGCCGCGCTCGGCATGACGGGCGAGGATGCCTCCATCCTGTCCCGGGTCGGCCCCGACGCATTCAACTGGGTGCGCTATGTCTTCGGCCTCGTTCTGGTCTACGATGCATGGACCTCGCTCACTTGGGTCCACAAGGTTGCCGTCAGCCAGGCCATCGGCCTGCCGACCTCGGCCCCTGCCCTTCACCTGCTGGTCATCGTGCTGGCCTTCGTCAAGATCGCCATCGCCGCTGCGATCGTTTCGGGCCGAGGCGTGATCCCGATGAGTTGGGCCGGCATCGCCTATATGGCCTTCGTCTGGACCGTGTTTCAGCATGGCGGCGATTTTGGCAAGGACGGGACGGATCCAGGCGTCGCCCTTCCGTATGTCGTGATGTTCCTCTTCACCATCGCGGTCGAGCGGATGCGCACCAATCCGGATGTTTCGCGCAACCAGATGCTGACCCTCGCGCGCAGCGCCTTCGGGCTCCTCTGGGCCTACGATGCCCTGATGAAGTTCCATCCTTACTTCCTGAACCACTTCACGGACTTCCTGACCGCGGCACAGACGGCGATGGCGGGAACCTGGGCCGCCGGCTACGAGCGCCTTTTCCTGGACATCACCAACGCGATCGGTCCGCACACCGTAGCCCTGCTGATTGCCGGCACGGAAGCGCTTATCGCCGTGAGCCTTCTGAGCGGCAAAGGATTGCGCATAATGGGCCCGGTCGGAGCCCTGCTCTCCCTCGCGATCTGGAGCACGGCTGAAACCTTCGGTGCACCCTATACCTCAGGTGTCGCCTCCAGCCCCGCGCAACTGTTCGGGACAGCGAGCATCTACGTGCTGGCGTTCGGCTACGTCATGACGCTCTTCAACCCGCTTGAACTGCTCCACAAGGATGCGGCCCCCGCCGTGGTCAATCCGGCCTGACCCGTTAAGGCCGACAATTTGAAAGACATGTGGCGCTCCGATCCTTTCGGGCGCCACAAGTATTTCCGAGGGGAGAGGGAAGGCCGCGGCGGCACTGCCGCGGCCTTCGAAATTCCACCGGCGGCATCGCGCGATCATCGGTTCAGGAGGTGCTTGCGAGGATTATGAACACGTTCCCCATATTACCCCGGCCAGCTTGCCATCGCAGCGGAACGGCGGTCGATGGGGCACGATCCCGCCGAAACGGCATTTCGCAAAGACGTCGTCAGCAGCCTGACAGAAATTTCAAATTAAAAGGACGTCTCTTGGTGATGCACCATCGCATGCACACCTGAATGCCGAGCCAGTGGTGACACTGGGCGTTTTCCGGTCAAAGGAAATAGGTGCAATATGAAGGTCAATCGAAGAACTATTACCCTTGCAGTTTCGGCTGCTGCCCTGCTCGCCGGAACCAGCGCTGCAACTGCTGGGTACCTCTGGGGAGGCGGAACTGCGACGCAGACCTCCGCTCCGGCTGGGAATTCCCAAAGCCTGCGTGATGGCAGCTTCAACGGCCCCGCTGTCCGACAGTACTATGGCTACGTTCAGGCGCGCGTGAACGTCCACAACGGCCAGATTTCCTCCGTCGACATCCTGCGGTACCCAACCGACTACTACACGAGCCGCTACATCAATTCCCAAGCGCTCCCGATACTTGAGTCGGAGGTGATCCAGGCCCAGGGCACCCGTATTTCGGGGGTCTCCGGCGCGACCCTGACATCCGAGGCATTCGTGATGTCGGTCGAAGGCGCACTGCACAAGGCCAACGGCTGATCCCCATGCCTCGGGAGACGCGTCTAATCATGGGGATGCCGATCACCATCGACATCCCGGGCGCAGACATCGGCGAACTGATGGAAGAGGTATTCGCCAGCTTCACCGAAGTGGACGCCCGTTTCAGCCCCTACCGCGACGACAGCGAACTTGCGGCTATCAATGAAGGTAGGATAGCGCCAGCGACGTGCAGCCCGCAGATGGCGGAAGTGTTCGAGATAGCAAATCGTATGCGCCGCATCAGCGGCGGATACTTCGACATCCGCAGGCCAGACGGACTGCTCGATCCGTCTGGTGTGGTCAAAGGCTGGGCCATCCTGCAGGCGGCGCGCTTAATCTCGGCTGCTGGATGCCGGAATTTCTACGTCGACGCGGGCGGCGACATTCAAACGGGGGGGGTTGATGAGGCAGGCCGCGCCTGGGTTATAGGCATCCGCAACCCGTTTGAGCCAACCGAGATCGTGAAGGCAATCCGGCCGCAAGGGAGAGGCATGGCCACCTCCGGAAGTTACGTTCGCGGCGATCACATCTACAACCCGCACGATGCGGGACGGCGCATTTCAGAGATTGTCAGCCTCACAGTTGTCGGCCCGGATGTCCTAGAGGCCGATCTCTTCGCTACGGCGGCATTCGCGATGGGACGCGGCGGCATACATTTCATCGAGGCGACGCCCGGGCTCGAGGGATACGTCATCCACCCCGATGGTACGGCGCTTCAGACAAGCGGCCTGAAGGAGCTATTAGTTAAATGAAGGCGGTTTCGGCACGGCTGTTGAACGGCATCACCATGTATCGGCTGATGCTCTACTACCTCGGCGCACTGCTCGCCACGGGCTTCGGCCTTAGCCTTCTGCACCAGGTCTTTGTGGCTCCTCTCGCCCTTTGTACCTCGCTTTTGGTGCTGATCGCGACCTGCTGGGCTGCCAACAGGATGATCTCCTGGCTCACCCGCGTTCCGACAAACCGGGAATCTGCCATAATCACCGCGCTCATCCTTGCGCTGATCATGCCGCCTGCCCCGCCAACGGATATGGTGGGTATCCTGGCGTTGGTCGTCGCGGCGGTCGTCGCGATTGCGTCGAAGTTCCTGATCACCATCGGCCACAAGCACATCTTCAACCCAGTCGCCATCGGCGCTGTCGCCTCCGGCGTCGTCATGGGCCATCCTGCAATTTGGTGGGTTGCAGGCAATCCGGTCCTGCTGTCGGTCGTCATCCTGGGTGGTCTGGCGGTGACCAAGAAGGTCCAGCGGTTCGACATGATCGCCGCCTACCTGATTGCAAACGTCGCTGCCGTCCTCGTCGCGACCCCACCCGCCATGTTGGGCATGGCGCTTCGGCAGGGCCTCATTTACTCGCCGCTGTTCTTCGCCGGGTTCGCGATGTTGACGGAACCCATGACGGCGGCGCACGGGAAATATTCCCGGCTCATCTACGGCGCGATCGTCGGCCTCCTCTCGGCGCCAGGCATCCATGTCGGCAGCGTCTTCTTTTCTCCCCAGCTCGCGTTCCTGATCGCCAATCTCTACGCCTTCGCGGCGAGCCCAAAAGGACGGTTCCGGATGACCCTTCTCAAGATCGAGCGGGTCGCGTCGGATTGCTACGAATTCATCTTCAGTCCCGACCAGCCGCTCCGCTTCCGCGCCGGGCAATATCTCGACTGGACCCTGCATGTTCCCGTGGCCGACAGTCGCGGCAACCGGAGACCCTTCACCATCGCTTCTGCGCCGAGCGACGACAGCGTTCGTCTCGGGGTGAAATTCTACGAGCAACCGAGTGCTTTCAAACGACAACTCTTGTCGTTGAGCCCCGGCGACGTCGTCTTCGGTTCGCAGATCGCGGGGACCTTCACATTGCCGCCCGATCCCGCAAGCAAGATCCTGTTCATCGCTGGCGGCATCGGGATCACGCCCTTCCGCAGCATGCTTCGCGACTTGATCAACCGGAAGGAACCGCGCGATATCGTGCTGATCTACGGCAACCGGCGGGCAGGCGACATCGCCTATTCGGACCTCCTCGACCTTGCTGTGCGGGAGATCGGTCTGCGCGTTATCCATGTCATATCGGACGATCCACCGGATGCGCATGACCATGTTCCTGGCTTCATCGATGCCGAACTGATCCGGCGCTCGGTTCCGGATCTGGATGAGCGGATCGTCTACCTCTCGGGGCCACAAGTCATGATAGCCCGTGTCCGCGGCATGCTGCGCCGCAGCGGAGTTCTGCGCCGGAACATAAGGACGGACTATTTCCCAGGATTCTAGAGCTCCAGGTACATCTCGGATCCGCGCTGAACGACCC
>NZ_RRYH01000032.1 GCF_004010155.1 Solirhodobacter olei
CGATGCCGTCAGGGGAGGGCGGCAACCATCCCATCTTGGGCATGTTGATGTCGGTGATGACGACATCGGGCGAGACGGCGGTGAGCTGCTCCAGCCCCTCCTGCCCGTCGACGGCAAGGTGGACGTTGAAGCCGGCATCGCTGAGCGAGGCGCTGAGCATTTCGCGGATGGTGCGGGAATCGTCAATGGCGAGCACGGTAAGCGTCATGACGAAGCTCCTTCAAGCAGGGTCGGGTCGATCCCGAGGCGGCGGCCGCAGGCGAGATAGCCGTCCGATGGGCGATGCACCTCGAAGGGAAGATCGGCCTCCTGCCAGGCCGCACGCGCGGCAAGCAGGATCTGAAACACCGGCGTGCCGATGAACTGCACCGCAGCGGCATCGATGCGGACGGGGTGCTCGACGCAGGCGGCCAGCCGTTCGTACAGGTCGGCGGCCCGAGGCTGGTCGGCGACCTCCGGAAGGGCGATTGTTTCCATCGTCTCGTCCGCGGTCCCGGGCGGGAAGGCTTCGCCGCCGTCGCCGCTGATCTCGTCCTCGAGGGGGGGCGGGATCACCTCGGTCTGGCCGGCCTCCGCCGCGGCCAGGTCCTCGGGGACCTCCGCCTGAGCGTCCTGCGGCCGGCCGCCGGGTTGATTGGCTGTCGACGGCGCGGTGCCCGGCGGGGACTTTGTCTTGGCCGGATTGGTACCGGAGGTTGGCGCCGCGCCGCGTCTGCCTTCGGGCGTTGCGGCTGCGCCCGTGGCGGTCGATTGCGGCGCGCTGGTTGGTTTCCCGCCGGTATCCGGTGTCGGATCTTTCATGTCGTGTTCCGTTCTCATCGCATCCCGCCGCACTAGAAAAGGGTCAAATCGTCATTGTTTGTCCGGGCAAAGGGGGCCGGCCGTTCGGCGGGGACCGGTTCGTAGCTGTCCATCAGCCGAAGTTGGGCCCGTCCGGTCGTGGGCCAGTAGCGCAGACGCCGACCCTGGGTGCCGCCAAGGCTCTCTCCGACGCAGGGGATCCCCTCTGTCGCGAGGAATCTGCGGGCGAATTCGGCATTCGACTTGCCGATCCCACGCATCCCATCATGCATCGCCGCGCCGCCGAAGAGCTTGGCCTGCAGCCGCCCCTTCTGCGCGCCCGCCTTCAGCATCGCGTTGATCAGCAGCTCCATTGCATGCAGGCCGTAGCGCAGAAGCTCGCCCCCGCCCTGCGCACCATCTGGCAGCAGGAAATGGTTCATTCCGCCGATCCGTGCAGTCGGGTCGTGGAAACAGGTCGCGACGCAGGAGCCGAGGATAGTGGTGAAGGCCGCGCCTTCCTCGCCCGAGACGAGAAAATTACCCTGCACCACGTGATAGACCTTGCCGGCTGCCTCGCCCACGGAAGTCATGCCCGATGCTCCCATCCGTCGAGCAACGCCCCGGCGATCCCGTCGAGCGGCAGCATGCGACCGACGGCTCCGAGCTCGCGCGCGACGCGGGCCATGCCGAAAATGATCGAGCTTGCCTCGTCCTGCGCGAGGGTCCGTCCGCCCGCGTTCTTGATCGCGCGCATCCCCTCCGCGCCATCGCGACCCATCCCGGTCAGCAGAGCAGCGCGAACCACCGGTCCGAGCAGCGCGCAGGAGCGGAAGAGCTCATCGATCGAGGGGCGATGGCCGTTCAACGGCGGGCGGTCGACCAGCCGGCAGATCGGCCGCGGGGTAAGCGCAAGCACCGTGTGATGGGAATTGCCGGGCGCCACCACGATCTGGCCCGGAACGACAGGCAGGCGATCTTCCGCAAGGACGACTTCGGCGCGGCAACGGGCGGCGAGACCGCGGGTCATGCTGGCCGAGAACGGGCCGGAAATGTGCTGCACGATCAAGGTCGGCGGGCAATCGCGCGGAAAGGCGCCGAGGATTTCGTGCAATGCGTCGACTCCGCCCGTGGAACTGCCGATGACGATGAGGCTGGTAATCCGATGCGCCTGCGGAATGCCGCCGGGCCCCGGTCCCTCTCTCTCCGCCTGATCCGGCCCCCGCAGCTGCATCTCATCCCTTTCCACACTCAACATCCGATCCCCCCGCTTCCGTTCAGCTCTGGTCCTAGTAGTCGCTCCAACCCTCATCCCCGGATGCCTGTGGGCCCGGGCCGGCCGACGCGGCGCGCTTTGGTCGGGGTGGCGCGGCCGCCGGCCGGTCGCGCGCATCCACCTCGCCCTTGGCGGAGTTTGACCGGCGGGCGGAAGGTGTGGTCTCGCGGTTGGACAGGGCGACCACCTTCGTGGACGGGGCGTCGCCACCGAGCTGGAAGTGCGAGACTGTCTCCACCATCACCATCGCGTCGTCGGTCAGGCTCTGGCTTGCCGCGGTCGTCTCCTCCAGCCGGGCGGCGTTCTGCTGGGTCGACTGGTCGAGCGCGGTGACAGCGGCATTGATCTCGGCCAGGCCGGTCGACTGGCTGCGCGACGATTCCGCGATCTCGGTGACCAGCCCGGCTATGCCGCTGATCGATTGCACGATCTCCTTTAGCGCCGCGCCAGTTTCCCCGACGAGATCTACGCCGCGCTTCACATGGGCGCCGCTGTCAGCGATCAACTCGTTGATCTCGCGCGCGGCCTCGGTGCAGCGCTGGGCCAGCGCGCGGACCTCGGAGGCGACGACGGCGAAGCCTCTGCCGGCCTCGCCCGCTCGGGCGGCCTCGACCCCGGCGTTCAGGGCGAGAAGGTTGGTCTGGAACGCGATGTCCTCGATGACCTTGGTGATCGAGGCGATCTGCTCGGAGAAGGCGGAGATGCGGTCCATCGCGCCTACCGTCTCCTTAACGATTTCGCCGCTGCGCTCGGCGTTCTGGCGCATCTCGGTGACCTGCCGGTCGGCGCGGGCCGCGCCTTCGGCGGCGGATTGCACCGAACTGGTGAGTTGGTCGAGCGCCGCCGCGGTTTCCTCCAGCGTCGCCGCGGTGGCCTCCGTCCGGCGCGAAAGGGCATCGGCTGTGGAGGAGATGTCCTTGGCCTCGCCATGGATGCCGGTCGCCGCGTCGATCAGCTCACGCATCGTCGTGGTCAGCGTGTCGACGGTGGCATTGTAGTCGGCGCGCAGCTCTTCGTATTCGCTCGCGAACGGCTCGGTGACCCGCAGGCTGAGATCACCCTCGCGCATGTGCCGCAGCGCGATCTTCAGTGTATCCATGGCCAGGGTCTGCTGGCGCTCCATCTCATCGCGCTCGGCACGGCTTTCGGCCAGACGTCGCTCGACGGCGGTGATGTCCCGGCCGAGCAGCAGGAATTTCATCGCGTTGCCCTTGTGGTCGCGGACGCAGCTGAAACTTGCGTCGAATATCACCTTGCCTTTGTCGGAGCCGAATTCCATCCGCCCGACATGGGTCTGGCCGTGTTCCACCTCGGCCATGAGGCCGTTGCCCCCCTTGCCGTCGCGCCAGCCGGGATCGAGAAGCTCGGCTAGGCCGCGGCCGGCAAGCCCCTCCTCGGAACTCCCGAGCGCCTCGGCAAAGCGGGCATTGCAGCTCTCCAGTTGGCCGTCGGCGCCGAACTCTGCCCGCGCCTGATCGCTGTTGATCGCCCGCAGGATCGCGTCGTTGGAGGCGACATCGGTGATGTCGGTCCATTCCACCACGGCGCCGATCTGGTTGCCCGCCTCGTCTTTCACCGCGCTGGCGGTCAGCTGTATGCGCGAGCTGGGCAGGGTGATCACCGCCCGGGTCAGGCCCTGGCCGAGCCCGGACAGCATACGTTTCACATGGGTCGTCTGTGTATGGAACGCGTCGATATTGCGGCCGGTGACGCGTTTGGGATCGAAATCCGGCCGGGTTACCGCGATCTGGTCGCGCATCCGGATGAAGAGCTCCTCCATCTGGTGGTTTACGAAGACGATGTCGAGATTCTGGTCGACAAGCATCATCGCCGCCGAGGAGGCCTGGAAGGCGGCGCCCTTGTAGGCCGCCTCCTCCACCGCTTTCTGGCTTTCGGCGAGGCGCTGGCGCATCTCCTCTACCGCGCGGCCGATCTCGCCGACCTCGTCGCTGCGGGTCTGGCAGGGCACATCGGTTGTGTAGTCCCGCTCGGCAATGCGGTGGATCGCGTCGCCGAGCCGGCCGAGCGGCGCAGCAATATGACTGCGCAGGAAGAAGGCGCCGAGCAGCATTGCCACCCCGAAGACGGCGGAGGACCACCAGATCGCGATCATGAGCCGGTTGTGCAGCCGCGCCCGCATCTGGGACATGTCCCAATGGGTCGCGATCGCGCCGACCGCGGACTTGTCGGGGCCGTAGAACACCGGATAGGCCACAGTCATCCGGTCGGCCGAGACCTGCCGCTGCCGCGTTTCCAGCGCGGCGACGGCCAGCGCCTTCACCGAGGCGCGCAACGTATCGGAGCCTTCCTTGCCGACGACCACGGCCTTGTCGACATTGATCGCCAGGCCGTAATCCTCCAGCGCGTCGGAGCCGGCCAGCGTGTCCTCCATCAGCGTTCGGAGGATCTCGGGCTTGGAGAATTTCAGCGGCCCGCCGGCGAATTTCGAGAGGAGTTGGGTCATCTCGGTGGCGCGCTGCGCCATCACGTTCTCGCTGATCTGGATCGTGCTGGAATAGTTCACCAGCGCCAGCGTCATTGAAACGGCTCCGATGCAGAACAGGAGCGCCAGAGCGCCCTTGCCGAAGATCGAGTTCTGGATGGCCACTTTCTTCATCGAAGTCTCCTGGCGATGATCCGATGCCCGGCGCGCTTATTGCAGCGCGTCGACGTTGAGACCGACTGTGATCGCGCCGATCGGCTTGCCGGTCGCCGGATCGACGATCGTGGTGGAAATCTGCGCCTCGTAGGCCTGGGTGGATTCGTCGAAGTTGACCTCGCCGATATCGATGGCGTCGGGCCCCTTGAGGAAGGTCTTCTGCCATTTCGCCTCATCCCCCTGCCAGTAGTCGGAGGTGGGCGCGCTGGCGGCGACGTTCAGGCCCTTGGCATCCATCACGAAGGCTTCGAGGATGCTGCCGCCAGCGGCTTTCACCTGCTGGCGCAGGAAATCAGCCGCTGGGTTCTGGATCACCGGCGTCACCAGCGGCATCTCCGCCTCGCCGATCTGGGCCTGCCAGGACTTGTCCAGTTCGTCGATCTTGGCCTGGCTGTAGCTCGCGGTCCTGGCGTTCTGCGCCTCGATCGCCTGCACGATCGCCGGATCCTCGATCCATTTCCTCAGGTGGTCGTTCAGGAAGGCGCGCATCTGCGGCTCGTAAGGCTGGCCCGCCCCGGCGGCGGAGGCGGCGGGGATAAGCGCGAGGGCGGTCAGGGTCTTCTTCATCATCGGGGTCTCACTCCGCTTGGAGGGGGGCTGGCATCCCGCACCGTAAGGGCAGGCTGCTGATCAACCGTTAATGCGGGCGGGGTTTTTTCCGCCGGCGCTGCCGTCCTGCCGGAAACTCATTAAGAAGCGATTGAAGACGGCAGGGGGGCGGCGCCGCGCGGCGGTCGGACAGGCCCCCGAATGGCCCCAACGGAAATTCCGTCACGGGGCTGTAACGAAGTGGTGGCCGCGGGGTCATACCCGGCAGAGGGCAATCCTGCCCTCGCCCCGATGGAGAACCAGATGACGATCCACACCCGCAGCCTGATGATCGCCGGCGCCCTTGCGGCCGGGCTTGCCACCCAATTCGCCACCCCGGCCAATGCCGCCGCGCAGCAGAAATGCTTCGGCGTCGCGCTCGCCGGCCACAACGACTGCGCCGCGGGCGCCGGGACGACCTGCGCTGGCACCTCGAAGATCGACTACCAGGGCAACGAGTTCAAACTCGTCCCCGCCGGGACCTGCACGACGATGAAGCTGCCGGGCGGCCGGATGGGCTCGCTCACCGCGCTGACCCGCGACCTGCCGAAGGCCTGAGCCGAAGACCGGCACCGGACACCGGGCGCCCTACCCCTCGGGGGCGCCCGGCCCTTTCCCCCCGCCTGACGGAGACCGGCCATGATCGACCGCCTCGCCCGCATCCTCTTCAGCCCCGGAACGGGCACCGGCCCGACCTGCGTGAGCCTCCTCTCGGCGCTGGCGCGGCTCGTCTTCGCCTCGGTGCTCCTGCATTTCTTCTGGGGCTCCTTCGCTACCAAGATCGACGGCTTCGGCCTCTCCGCCGGGGCCTATATCCAGATCCTGCCCAGGGCCTTCGACGCCGCGGGCTACGACCCCACCGCCATCGCCTGGCCGCTGCGGCTGGTGGTTCTGCTCGGCACGGCGGCGGAGTTCACGTTACCGCTCCTCGTCGTTCTCGGCCTTGCCACGCGGCCGGCGGCGCTGGGGATGATCGGCTTCATCGTGGTGATGTCGCTTACCGATATCTACGGCCACGGTGTGGGCCGCGCGGTGATCGGGCTGCCGTTCGATGCCGATCCCTATGGCAAGATCCTCGACCAGCGGCTGCTCTGGGTCTTCACGCTTGCGGTGCCGATGCTGCTCGGCGGCGGTGCGCTGTCGGTCGACGCCGCGGTGTCGCGCTGGTTCGGCATGCGCCGGGGCCGGCTGCGCGCCGCCTGAGAGGTTGCGCCATCCTGCGCTTTGCATAGAGTTGGGCGCAGCGGCGACCGAGCCGCCAGGGAGGACCCGTGGCCGGCATGTCGCGCGCGACCGAGGATGAAGGCCAGCTTGTTGCGGCGCTGGTAGCGGGTGACCGGGCGGCCTTCGCCCGGGCTTACCAGCGCTACAACGCGCCGATGGTCCGGCTGGCGAGCGCGATCCTGCGCAACCGGGCCTCGGCCGAGGAGGTGGCGCAGGATGCCTGGGTTTCCATTCTGAAGAACATCGGAACGTTCCAGGGCCGGTCCACGTTCGCGGCCTGGGTTTTCACCATCCTCACCAACGCCGCGCGCAGCCGCGCCCGGCGCGACGGGCGGCAGGTGTTGTTCGAGGACAGCGGCGAGGGCAATTCGCTGGCCGACGCCTTTGACGGAACGGGGCACTGGAAGGATGTTCCGGCGCTCTGGGAAGAGGTGACGCCGGAGCGGGAGGTTGAAGGGCGCAACCTTCTCTCCCATGTCACGGCAGCGATCGACCGGCTGCCGGAGGCGCAGCGCGCGGTGATGATCCTGCGCGGCCAGCAGGGGATGGAGGCAGCGGAGGTCTGCGCCGCGCTGGGAATATCGGAAGGAAACATGCGGGTGCTGCTGCACCGGGCGCGGCTGGCGCTGCGCGGCGAACTCGACAGGTTGCTGTCATGATCTGGGAACTGGGATACGGGCCAAATCAAATTTGCGGCATGGCGTGTAACGGCCGGACAAACGGCGTGTCATGCCTCTGCAGGCCCGGAGGATGAAGATGGGCATAGGGTTCACATGCAAGGATGTGGCAGAGCGGGCGAACGCTCTGATCGATGGAGAATTGGGCTTTGCCGATCGCCTGAAGATCCGACTGCACCTCGCCATCTGCAAGGGTTGCGACCATTTCATCCACCAGATGCGCCAGACCAAGGCGCTGATCCGCGCCTCGGCCGCAATGCCGGCAGAGGAGGTGCCGCCGGCTGCGCTCGACGCGATCCTGGCCCGGGTCGCCAGGCCGGAGGAGGAGCCGGAGCCGAAGCCCGACGGTTAGGATCGGCCCGGGGGGCGGGGGAAAACCGCCTTACGCCCGTAACGGGCGCGCGGCCCGTGTGTCATGTCCTCAAAGCCCCGTGCCGGAGGACGAGATGCCCGACCAGACCCGCCCGTTTCCCGCCCCAGACCTGCCGCCGCGCGCCGGTGTCGGGCTGAAGCCACAACATTATGCGGAGATCCTCGCCACGGCGCCCGATCTCGGCTTCTTCGAGGTGCATGCCGAGAATTACATGGGCGCCGGCGGGCCGCCGCACCGTTACCTCACCGCGATCCGCGAGCGCTATCCGCTGTCGCTGCATGGCGTCGCCCTGTCGATCGGCGGGCCGCGGCCGCTCAACCGCGACCACCTGGCCCGGCTCCGCGGGCTGATCGACCGCTACCAGCCGGCGGTATTCTCCGAACACCTCGCCTGGTCGACCCATGACGCGGGCTATCTGAACGACCTGCTGCCACTGCCCTATACCGATGAGACGCTGCAGCTCGTCTGCGACCATGTCGATGAGGTGCAGGAGGCGGTCGGCCGGCGGATGCTGCTGGAGAATCCCTCCACCTACCTCGCCTTCACCGAGAGCACCTGGGACGAGATCGACTTCATAGCCGAAATCGCGAGGCGCACCGGCTGCGGGCTTCTTCTGGACGTCAACAACGTGCAGGTGACCTGCACCAACCAGATGCGCGACCCGGGGTATTACATCGACCGGTATCCGCATCACGCGGTGGGAGAGATCCATCTCGGCGGCCATGACGAGGACAGGGACGAGGCCGGGCGGCCGCTTCTGATCGACAGCCACGATCGGCCGGTGGACGGCCCGGTCTGGGCGCTCTACGCCCGCACGATCAATCGCGGCGGGCGCAAGCCCACGCTGATCGAGTGGGACAATGACGTGCCCGCCTGGGCCGAGCTGCAGGCCGAGGCGCACCGGGCGGAGGCCGCGATGGCACAGGCGGAGTGGGCGCATGACATCCTGGTCTGAGCGCCAGTCGGGCTTCGGGGAGGCGCTGCTGGAACGCGGCGGCGCGCTGCCCGAGGGGCTGGTCGGGCCGGACCGGAAGCCCTCGCCCCGGCGCTTCGCGGTGTACCGCAACAACGTGATCCTCGGCCTCGCCAGCGGACTGGCGGAGGCCTATCCCGTCGTCTGCCGGCTTGTCGGCGAGGCCTTCTTCCGCGCAATGGCGGCGGACTATGCCGCCGGTCATCCGCCCTCGGGGCCGCTGATGTTCACCTACGGCGCAGGCTTTCCGGGCTTCATCGAGGGCTTCCCGCCGGCGGCCGGGCTGCCGTATCTCGCCGATGTCGCCCGGCTCGAACGCGCCTGGCTCGAGGCCTATCACGCCGCCGAGGACCCCTGCATCGGGCCCGAGGCGCTGCAGGCACTCGCCCCCGAGAGGCTGGAAGCGGTGCGGCTGCGGCTTCACGGCTCAGTGCGGATCGTGACGTCCGACTTCCCGGTGGTGACGATCTGGCAGGCGCATATGGCTGAGGGCGTGCCGCCCGGGATCGACCCCGGCCCGGGCGGGGAGACGGCCCTGATCTCTCGGCCCGGAGCCGAGGTGCAATTGCGTCAAATGCCTGCGGGAGCGGCGGAATTTCTCCTCTCCCTTGTCGCCGGACATGGCCTTGGGGCCGCAGCCGAGGCAGCACTTGCGGCCGATCCCGGCTTCGATGTCGCAAGGGGGGTGGGCGAGCTGTTCTCGCTCGGCCTCGTCACCGGTTTCGTGCCCGGGGACTGACAGCTCAGACCAGAAGCAGCATCAGTGCCGCGCCGAGTGCCAGCGGCATTGCCACGGCGCCGATGCGCAGAAACTGGCCCGCGCGGACCTCGATCCCCTCGCGCCGGAGCACGATCAGCCAGAGGATCGTGGCAAGCGAGCCCGTGACCGAGAGGTTCGGCCCGAGGTCTATCCCCATCGCCACCGCCTCCACCATCCGCCGCGGCGCCTCGGCCTGGTGGAGCGCGGTGGCGGCGACGAGTCCGGCCGGCAGGTTGTTCATCAGGTTCGAGACGGTGCCGAAGCCCGCCCCGGCCAGCGCCGCGGCGAGACGCGGCACGGTCGTGCCCCAGTGTGCCAGTGCGCCGGTGAGCGGCACGAAGAGGCCGGTGCGGAACGCGCCTTCCACCAGCACGAAAAGCCCCGCGACCAGCGGTAGCACGCCCCAGGAGACCTGTCGCAGCAGCGGAAGCGGCGAGGTGCCGCCAACGAGCGTGACACCGACCAGCGCGGCCAGTCCGCAAAGGAGAGTCGGTCCGCCAAGGTCGGCACCGACGGCCGAGGCAGCCACCAGTGCGACGGCGGCGAGCACGATCCCGCCGGCTGCCAGCTGGCCGGTCCGCGAAAGCGGCGGAACCTCTGGCACATGGGGGCGGGCCGCGGCCAGATCCGCCGCGAAGGCGCGGCGCAGGACGAAGTAAGTGACGACGATTGCCGCCACCGCGGGCAGCAGGAGATCGGCCAGCCATGTGCCGAGCGGCGGCATGGCCGCACCGAAGACCACGAGGTTGGCGGGGTTGGAGATCGGCAGAACGAAGCTCGCCGCGTTGGCGATGAAGGCGCAGCCGAAGAGATGCGGCAGCGGGTCGACCCTGGCATGCCGCGCGGTGACGCAGACGGCAGGGGTAAGCACGACCGCTGTCGCGTCGTTCGACAGGAACGCGGTGACCAGTGTGCCGGTCAGGTAGAGCCCGAGAAAAAGCCTTGTGGATGAGCCATTTGCCGCCCCCGCGGCGCGGGCGGCGAGGTGGTCGAAAAGCCCCTCGCGCAGGGCGAGGGCGGCGAGCATCATCATCCCTGCGAGGAAGAGGTAGACGTCGGTCCCCTTCAGCACCGCCGTCAGCGCGGCGCGGGGCGACAGCAGGCCGAGCGCGACGAGAAGCGCCGCGCCGGCGGTGGCGAACCAGACCTCGGCGATGCGAAACGGCCGCAGGATTACCCCGGCGGTGGCCAGGGCTGCGACGACGAGGGTGAGAATCTGGTCGGGGCTCACGGGCGGGCCTCCCTGGGGCGCCGCCCCTTGGTATAGCGCGGGCGGGCAGCCGCAAGGGCTCAGCGATTGCGGCGCGGGCCTGGGGTGCGGGAGCGAAAGCCGGGCGGGCGCTTCGCCACCCAGTCGATGAACCGGGCGAGGCGGGGATGGGCGCGCAGGGCCTCGGGCGTGGCGTAGCTGCGGGCGAGCTCGGTTTCGCTCAGCGTGGCGTGGATCTCGTTGTGACAGATCTGGTGGAGGCGCACCGTCGGCCCGCCCCGCCCGCCGCGGAGCTTCGGGACGAGGTGATGCAGGCTCTGGGCCACATCCGGCGGAATCGGGCGGCCGCAGAGCGGACAGATCGGGAGCTCTGTCACGGGCTTGCCTCGCGGGGCGGTTGCTGCCAGAGCATGGCCATGACGGCAGGGATCGGCAAGCGCGATGGCTGAGGCACTGGTGATCGGGGCGGGTCCGGCGGGGCTGATGGCGGCCGAGGAACTGGCCCGTGCCGGCCACCGCGTGGTGATCGCCGAGGCGCGGCCGAGCCCGGCGCGCAAGCTGCTCATGGCCGGAAAATCTGGTTTGAATCTCAGTAAGTTGGAACCGGCGGAGGGCTTCCTTTCGGCCTATGAGGAAGCCGCTGGCTGGCTGTCGCCGATGCTTGCGGAGTTTGGGCCGGAGGCGGTGATGGATTGGGCCAGGGGGCTGGGGCAGGAGGTCTTCGCGGGTTCGACGGGGCGGGTGTTCCCGGTGGCGATGAAGGCCTCGCCCCTGCTCAGGGCGTGGCTGGCGCGGCTGGCGGGGCTGGGGGTGGAGCTGCGGACCCGCTGGCGCTGGTCGGGGTTCGAGGGGCGGGCGTGGGTCTTCGAGACGCCGGGCGGGCGGCAGGTGCTGCGGCCCGATCGGGTGGTGCTGGCGCTTGGGGGGGCGAGCTGGGCACGGCTGGGATCGGACGGGGCGTGGGCGCCCTGGCTTGCTGCACAAGGCGTTGATATCGCGCCGTTTCAGCCTGCGAACATGGGGTTTCAGGTGGCCTGGTCGGCGCATATGCGGCCGCATTTCGGGCAGCCGGTGAAGGGCGTCCGGATGACCGCCGGGGGGCGGGAGAGCCGGGGAGAGGTGGTGCTGTCGGACCGCGGGATCGAAGGGGGCGGGATCTATGCGCTGTCCCGGATCTTGCGGGACGGCGCGGAGCTGACGCTGGATCTGGTGCCGGACAGGACCGAGGCGGAGGTCGCTGCGCGGCTGGCCGGGCGGCCGGGTGACACGGTGGCGAACCGGCTTCGCAAGGGACTGAAGCTGCCGCCGGTGCAGCTTGCCCTGCTGCAGGAATGGGGGCGACCGCTACCCGGAGATGCCGGGGAATTGGCAAGGATCGTCAAGGGTTTGCGGGTTCCGCTCGGGGCGCCGCGGCCGATCGACGAGGCGATCTCTGTCGCCGGGGGGATCCGGCGGGCGGCGGTGACGGAGGGGCTGGAGCTTCGGGCGCTGCCGGGGGTGTTCGCCTGCGGCGAGATGCTGGACTGGGAGGCGCCGACGGGGGGGTATCTGCTGACCGCCTGCCTTGCGACCGGGCGCTGGGCCGGGCGGGCCGCGGCGGCGTGAGGGAGCGAAAAGGGGGCTACCGATTTGGCACCGCTTTTGCACCGTTAAAGCACCGTATTTCGGCGCGGTGAGGTAAGGGCGGGTTAAGAGACGCCCGACCCCGTGCGGAGGAGGGGCAGGGCCCGCCCTGGGGGCGGACGGGCGCTGACCCGGCGTCGCCGCGCGACGCTGTTTCGGGCCGGGGGATGGGCGGTCGGTCGACGCTTGGTGCGCAATGAATGCGCACCCTACGAGGCCGGCGGGCGGCTGAGCGGGGGCCTTACCGCGCGATGGCGCGTTTGAAGGCGGGGCGGGCGCGCATCATCTCGAGGTATTCGCTCAGCCGGTGCTGGGTGATTGGGAACTTCGCCGCCAGCGCCCAGTTGCCGCAATGGGTGAGGATGATGTCGGGCACCGTCATCTCTCGGCCCATCAGGAAGGGGCCCTCGGAGAAGCGGTCCATCAGCACCCGCTGGCTGCGCTCGAATTCCCATTTGAGCGAATCCTTGATGCCGGCCATCCGCATCTCCTCCGGCAGCACGAAGGAATGGCGCGCGGCCATCCAGAGCGCGGCGTCGAATTCGTCGAGCAGGAACTGGGTCAGACTGTCCTGGCGGGCGCGTTCCAGCGTCCCCGCCGGATGGGTGAAGCGGCCGTGCTTGTCGGCGAGATAGGTCAGGATCGCGGTCGAATCGGTGATCGGGGTGCCGCTGTCGATCAGCACCGGGACCTTGCCGGCCGGGTTGAAGGCGGTCACGCCTTCGGATTGCGGCGGGGCGGCGATGTGCTCGAAATCCAGGCCCAGCTCCTCCAGCATCCAGAGCACGCGGAAGGCCCGGCTGCTGCGGGTCCCGATCACGGTATAGCCGGTGTGCGACATGGATCTCTCCTTCGAGGCCGCCTTCAGCGGCGGGCAAGCATGGCGAGGCGGATCAGGGTGCGCTCCATCAGCGCCATCTGGGGCGCGCGCTGGGCAGAGCGGAGCTGCAGGTCGGTGTCGATCAGCATGGTCAGCGCCTGTTCCAGCCGGTCGCGGCCCCAGCGCTCGGCCTGCCGGGCCATGCGGTCGCGGCGGGGGCCGAAGACCGGCGGGCGCTGGCGGGCGAGGCCGGCCGCAGCGCCGCCCGGGTCGGAGGCGGCGGCGTGGAGCGCGCGGAAATGCCGTGTGGCGCCGATGCAGAGGGTGACGGGGTTCACGCCCTGTCCTTCCAGCCGCTGCATCAGCGGGCCGATGCGGCCGCTTTCGGCCTCTGCCGCGGCGGCGAGGACATCGTCAACCTCCGCCTCGACCGAGGCGGGGGCGAGGGCGGCGATCTCGGCCGGGGTCAGTGGGCTGTCGTCGCCCCATTTGTAGAGCGCGATCTTCTCGACGGTCTGGCGGAAATCGCCGGGATCGAGCGCGCGGGAGAGGGCGAGGAGATCGGTCATCGCGTCGCGCGGAACCTCTTTCAGGCCGGAGGCGGCGAGCATCGCCTCCACCTCCTCGCGGCCGGGGGGATCGTCGTAGAGCGGGATCGCCCAGGCCTGGGGATTGGTCTCGAAGAGCTTGCGCAGGGCCGAGCGGGCGTTGAGCGTGCCGGCGGTGACGAGGATCGAGGCGTCGCCCTCGCGCCAGTCCTTCAACGCGCCGCCGATCGTGTCGGCGAGGGTGTCGGTCGCGTCCTCGACCAGGGCGCCGCGGGTGCCGGGGAAGAACCCCTGCGCCTTCACAGCGTCGAGAAGCAGCGCCGGATCCTTGCGCAGGTCGGCGCCGGACATGCGGGTGAGGCGCATCTCGGATTCGGCATTGGCGCCGAGTAGGACCGCGACCGCGTCCTGCCGCTTCAGCGCGACGCGCATGGCGTCGGCCCCGTAGAGCAGGATCCCGGCGGGCGGCGCCTTGGCGCGCTGGAGGGCGCGGGAAAGCTCTGCCGCGGCGAGCTTCATCCGTTCCAGGCCCCGGAGGTGGCGATCAGACGATCGGCGATCTGGTCGGCGAGAATCACCATCAGCCGCGTGTTGGCGGCTTCCTCGTCGGTCAGCGTGGTGACCGGGGTGCCGGCGGCGGAATAGGAGGTGAAGCTGTCGACGGAACCCTGGGTCAGGGTCTTGCCGGTGGCGATGTCGTGAAGCGCGTAATCGGCGCTGCCGGTGATGCGGTAGCGGGTGACGGCGCCGGAGGCGGTGATGCCGACGCTTCCGGTGGAGGTTCTCAGCGTATAGGCGAGGCTGTAGCGCGGCGCCTGGGGCGTGCCGAGGCGGGCCTCGATCTCGCCGACAAAATCGTAGGCGTTCTTGTCGTGCGGATCGTCGGCCCGGACCGCCCCCATCAGCCCGGCGGCGGGGCCGCCGGGGGCGAAGGCCGGGGTGAAGCCGCAGGCCGCGAGCGGCGCCGCGGCCAGGAGTTTCAGCAGTGTCCGGCGGTCAGACGACGACATTGACGATGCGGCCCGGCACGACGATGACCTTCTTCGGGGTGCCGCCTGCCAGCACCTTCACGACAGTCTCGTCCGCCAGGACCAGCTTTTCAACCTCGGCCTTGTCCATGTCCTTGGGAACGGCGATTTCCGACCGTTTCTTGCCGTTGATCTGGATCGGGAGCAGCACCTCGTCCTCGACCAGCATGGCGGGGTCGGCCTTGGGCCAGGGAGCTTCGGCCACGAGGCCCGAGCCGCCGAGCATGGACCAGATCTCCTCGGCCAGGTGCGGGGTCATGGGTGCGATGAGCTGGGCCGTGGCGCGCATCGCCGTGCCCTTGGCCGTGGCCGAGGCGTCGGAGCGCTGGACCGCGTTGGCGAGCGTGTAGAGGGCGGCGACGGATTTGTTGAAGGCAAAGCCCTCGATCCCCGCCGTCACATCGGCGATGGCGCGGTGCATGGCCTTCAGCAGGGCCTGGTCCTGGCTGGCATCGCCCGCGCCGCGGCTGTCGACCTCGGCGGCCAGGCGCCAGACCCGGCCGAGGAACTTGTAGGCGGCCTCGGCGCCGGAGGCGGTCCATTCCACGTCGCGCTCGGGCGGGCTGTCGGAGAGGATGAACCAGCGGGCAGTGTCGGCGCCGAAGTTCTTCACGATGTCGACCGGATCGACCACGTTCTTCTTCGATTTCGACATCTTGGCGGAGGGGATGACCTCCACCGCCGTCCCGTCGGCGAGCTTGCCGTCGGTCACGTCCTCCGGCAGGTGGTAGACAGCGCGGCCGCGGGCGTCGCGGGTCATGTAGATCTCGTGCGTGACCATGCCCTGGGTGAAGAGCGCGTTGAAGGGCTCGATCGCCTTCGCCGGCAGGTGGCCGGTGGCCTTCATCGCGCGGCAGAAGAAGCGCGAGTAGAGCAGGTGCAGGATCGCATGCTCGATGCCGCCGATGTACTGGTCGACATTCATCCAGTAGTCGCATTCGGCCGGATCGGTCGGCGTCGCCGCATGGGGCGCGGTGAAGCGGGCGAAATACCAGGACGAATCGACGAAGGTGTCCATCGTGTCGGTCTCGCGCCGGCCCTTGCCGCCGCAGGAGGGACAGGTGCAGTCGCGCCAGGTCGGGTGCCGGTCGAGCGGGTTGCCGGGGAGATCGAAGCTCACGTCGTCCGGCAGGCGGACGGGGAGGTTTTCCTTCTTCTCCGGCACCACGCCGCATTTTTCGCAATGGATGACCGGGATCGGGCAGCCCCAGTAGCGCTGGCGCGAGATGCCCCAGTCGCGCAGGCGGTATTGCACCTGGGCGGTGCCCCAGCCGTTCTTTTCGTAAAGCGCCAGCGTGCGGTCCATCGCCTCCTGACAGGTGATCTCGGTATCGGCCGGCCCATGCCAGTGGACGTAGCGGACCTTCTCGGTCTTCTGCGGCACGAAGGCGGTGTTGCCGACCGCCTCGTCGGAGCCGAGCGGCTTGAAGACGTCGATGACGGGCAGGCCGTATTTGCGCGCGAAGTCGAGGTCGCGCTGGTCATGCGCCGGGCAGCCGATGATGGCGCCGGTGCCGTAATCCATCAGCACGAAGTTGGCGATCCAGAGCGGCAGCTCGAGGGAGGGATCGGCCGGGTGGGTGACCTTCAGCCCGGTGTCGAGGCCGAGCTTCTCGGCGGCCTCGATCGCGGCCTCGGACGTGCCCATGGCGCGGCATTTGGCGCAGAAGGCGGCGACCTCGGGGTTGTCCTTCTCCAGCGCCTTGGCCAGCGGGTGGTCGGCGGCGATGGCGGCGAAGGTCGGGCCCCACATCGTGTCCGGCCGCGTGGTGTAGATCGGCAGCTTCTCGAAGCCCGCCGGCGCGTTCTTCACGCCGAATTCGAAGGAGAGGCCCTTCGACTTGCCGATCCAGTTGCGCTGCATCAGGCGCACCTTCTCGGGCCAGGCTTCCAGTCCGTCGATGGCGGAGAGAAGCTCGTCGGCATAATCGGTGATCTTGAAGAACCACTGGGTGAGCTCGCGCCGCTCGACCTCGGCGCCGGAGCGCCAGCCCTTGCCCTCGATCACCTGCTCGTTGGCGAGCACGGTCATGTCGACCGGGTCCCAGTTCACAACGGCCGCCTTGCGGTAGACGAGACCGGCCTCGAGCATGTCGATGAACATCGCCTGCTGCTGGCCGTAATATTCCGGGTCGCAGGTGGCGAATTCGCGCGACCAGTCGATCGAGAGGCCGAGCGGCTTCATCTGCGCTTTCATGTCGGCGATGTTGCCGTAGGTCCAGTCCTTCGGATGGCCGCCGCGTTCCATCGCCGCATTCTCGGCCGGCATGCCGAAGGCGTCCCAGCCCATCGGGTGCAGCACCGAGAAGCCGCAGGAAGATTTGTAGCGCGCGACCACATCGCCCATCGTGTAGTTGCGCACATGCCCCATGTGGATGCGGCCCGAGGGGTAGGGGAACATCTCCAGCACGTAATACTTCGGCTTCGCTGGGTCGTGGCGGGCACGGAAGCTTTCGGCGGCGTCCCACGCTGCCTGCCATTTCGGTTCGATATCAGCGGGGTCGTAGCGCGACATGGGGCCCTCGTTCGGATCGGCAGGGGCCGTTATACAAGGGCGGCGGGCGAGGTCCAGTGCACCCGGCACGGGGCGTGCCGCTGATCCGTGCTTTCGGGCGTCTGCGCAGGTCCCGCGGGCCGGGGCGGCGCGGGCGCCGGATCAGAGCTTGCTGTCGGCGATGCGGAGCTGGCGGGCGCGGGTGAGGATCGCGTCCTCGATCTGGCGCACGGTCTCGGCCGAGACGGACTGGCCGCCGCGCGTCTCCATCGCGATGTTGAGCGATCGGGCGTCGAGCGCGGGATCCTGGATGTAGATCGTCGCGCGATAGGCGCGGCCGCCGCCGGGCGGGGTGCCGTAGCCCGTCACGATGACGCCGGTGAACGGGTCGACCGATTCGATGGGCAGGAAGTTCAGGATGTCGAGCGCGGCGTTCCAGATGTACTTGTTGACCCGGACGGTGGTGTTCGGGTTGGCGCCGCCGGAGAAGAGATCCTCGAGCTTGCCGCTGGGTTTGGAGGCCGGGCCGCCACGAAACTGCTCGTAAGCCGGGGTGGCGCCGGGCACCGATTGCGGCGCTGAGGAGAATGACTTGGTGCCGTTGGAGCCGCAGGCGGCCAGCATCAGCACTAGCGACGCCACCAGAACCGTGCGCGCGTTGCCTGGAATGCTCATCTGCCGTGCCCCCTCGCTGCCCTCGGCCTCTCTAGCCGACGGGGCAGAGCCGAACAAGGGGCTTCACCCTTTGAGCCATCACACGCGGGCGCGTACGACTTTTCGCGGGCGCGCAGGCCGCGCGCGTAGTGTGCGGCCTGCTGAGGCGCATCCGGAGAGGCGGCGGGCGTCTGTCCTGCAGGGCGGGCCAGACACACCGTGGCAAGACTGTGGCAAAGCTGCACCAGCCGAGGGGGCAATCCACATGGCGCTTGCGATCGCCTTGCATTGCCTGGGGTGAAGCATGAAAAAGCGCCATACCCAATTTGGACCTGTCCCGAGTTGGGCGCACCTTTGAGACAACGAGGGAAACCAAATGAAAAAGATCCTTATCGCTTCGACCGCTCTGGTCCTGGCTGCGGGTACCGCGTCGGCCGACGTGACGCTCGCCGGCGGCGGCTACTTCGGCATCAAGCATGACGCCAGCAAGGCCGCTCCGACCAACAAGACCCAGCTGATCGACCGTCTGCAAATCGACATCACCGGTTCGAAGACGACCGACTCGGGCCTGACCTTCCACGGTCACTTCCGCATCCGTTCGAACGCCTACCAAGCGTCGGGCACCACCAACGTGAACGCCGGCCAAGTCGGTATCACCGCGGGCGGCCTGGACGTGTCGGTCGGCA
>NZ_RRYH01000033.1 GCF_004010155.1 Solirhodobacter olei
GCAAAACGGCATCGTCGGCTACTCCTCGACCGGCGCTGGCAACAACGGCGTTCTGGCCACCTACACCATGGGCGGCCTGGTCGTCCGTGCCGGCTACCAGACGAAGGGTAACACCTCGGCTTCCAACCACGAATCGTCGCTGAGCGTTGCCTACAAGGCTGGCGCCCTGTCGTTCGAACTCGGTGGTCTGCACCAGAACGGCGCGAACGGCGGTTCCGAAGAGACCGCGGTGGTCGAGTACGCCCTTGGCAACTCGAACATCGGCCTTGCTTATGGCCACAACTCCGACACCATCGATATGGCTGCGGGGGCCAACCCCTACGGCAACATCGTGACCCTCTACGGGAACACCAAGTTCGGCGCGACCACCGTGCAGGCCTTCGTGTCGCACTCGAGCAAGCTCGCGATCGCGACCGGCACCAAGACCACCTACGGTGTGGGCGCGTCCTACGACCTGGGCTCGGGTGCCGCGGTCGTCGGCTCGGTTCGCCAGCAGTACTCCAAGAAGATGTACGCCGACCTCGGCGTGAAGTTCTCGTTCTAATACGAGACGGACAGTGCATGGGAAGAGCGGGCCTTGTGCCCGCTCTTTTCATTTGCGAGCAAGGGTCATCGGCAGGGAGTGGGCGGATGGCGCTTGAAGACATCGTGGCGAGGATCGCGGCAGCGGAACGGGCGGCGGGACGGCCGGAAGGCTCGGTGCAGCTGATCGCGGTGTCTAAGCTGCAGCCGCCGGAGCGGGTCGAGGCGGTGCTGCAGGCGGGCCATCGGCTTTTCGGCGAGAATTACGTGCAGGAGGCGGGCGCCAAATGGCCGGCCTGGCGCGACCGCTTCCCGGGGCTGGCCGTCCACATGATCGGGCCGCTGCAATCCAACAAGGCCAAGCAAGCGGTGGAGCTGTTCGAGGCGATCCATACGCTGGACCGGCCGAGCCTGGCCGAGAAGCTGGCGCGCCAGGTGCAGGCGCGGGGCGGCTGCCCGGAGCTGTTCGTGCAGGTCAACACCGGAGCCGAGCCGCAGAAGGCGGGCGTGCTGCCCGAGGCTGCCGATGATTTCATCGCCACCTGCCGGGGGATGGACCTGCCCTTGGCCGGGCTGATGTGCATCCCGCCCGACGGCGAGGACGCGCGGCCGCATTTCCGGGCGCTTCGCGAGATCGCGGAACGCAACGGGCTGTCCGGGCTCTCGATGGGCATGAGCTCTGATTTCGAGGTGGCAATCGCCGAGGGGGCGACGCATGTGCGCGTAGGCTCGGCGATCTTCGGGGCGCGCGTGGTGCGTTGAGGTCGGGCAGGGGGGGCGCTCAGTCCCTGACGAAGACCTTGGCGCCGGGGGGCATGGCCCAGGCGAGCCACAAGATATCCGCGGGCGCGAAGGCGATGCAGCCTGCCGTCGGGTGGCGCGGCTTGCGCCAGCGGTGGAGGAACAGGGCGGAGCCTTTGCCGGGCACCGCCTCGGGCCAGTTCACATCGCTCGTCAGCACCAGATCGTAAAGCGGATCGGCGCGGCGCAGGCGCTCGTGGCTGAAGGCGTGCGGCGCACGGGTGGCGTGGTTGTAGGCCGGGTCGGCGGGGTCGTCGGACCAGAGGTCGCGCGGGCTGATCGGCCGCGCCCAGGGCGGCACGGCGGAGGCCGGCAGGCGGTCCGGCCGGTACAGGAGGCCAGTGACGCGCCAGAGGCCCGCAGGCGTCGCGCCATCGCCCTCGTGCTTGTCGCGCGTCATCCCGCCGCGCCCCAGCGCGCAGGGCATCCGGCGGGAGCCAAGCCGCGCGCCCCAGCGGGTCACCAGGAGCGTACTCACAGCAGGTGGCCGGATTTCGCGGCCTTGGTGGCGAGATAGGCCGCGTTCTCGGGCGTGCGGCCGACCTTCAGGGGCACGCGCTCGGCCACCTCCAGCCCCATCGCCTGCATCATGCGGAGCTTCGCCGGGTTGTTGGTAAGAAGCCGCAGTTTCGAGACGCCCATCTTGCGCAGGATCCCGGCGCCGATGCGGAAGTCGCGCTCGTCATCCTCGAAGCCCAGGCGGTGGTTGGCCTCGACCGTATCGAAGCCCTGGTCCTGCAGCGAATAGGCCCGCATCTTGTTGGCGAGCCCGATGCCGCGGCCCTCCTGGTTGAGGTAGAGGAGGATCCCGGCGCCCTCTGCCCCCATCTGTCCAAGCGCCGCGCGGAGCTGCGGGCCGCAGTCGCATTTCAGCGAGCCCAGCACGTCACCGGTGAAGCAGGCGGAGTGGAGCCGGGTCAGCACGGGTTTGGAGCGGTCGGGGCGGCCGATCTCGATGGCGTAATGCTCCTCGCCCCCGTCCTCGGGGCGGAAGATATGGACACGCCCGGCACTCGCGGCCTGCATTGGCAGGCGGGCGGCGGCGACGGGGTGCAGCTCGGGGGCGGCGAGAAGTGCGTGGCAGGCGGCCGTCACCGGGACCAGGGTCAGCCCCTCGGCCTCGGCCAGCGCGGCGCCGTCCGCCACCGGCAGGGTGACGGCGGCGGGCAGCAGATGCGCGGTCTTGGCAAGCTGGATCGCGGTCGCGCTCAGGGACGGATCCCCGCCGCGCAGCGACCGGAAGGGGCCCTTCATCGGCGTCATCAGGTCGCCCGAAGGATCCGCCGTGGCGCGAATCCAGGCCAGGTCCGCCTCTGCCGGAACGGCGAGGCGGGCGATGTCGCCGTCATAGGCGCGGGCCTTCAGCGTCTCTGCCCGCCAGGCCGTTACCGCCAGGGCCGGGGCCTCGCCAAAGGGCTGCCCGAGCGCGCGCAGGTCCGCCAGCCGCTCGGCCGACAGCGTCTCGGCCGCCGCGGCGAGGATCGCCTCGCCCGGGCCGGTCAGAACGACCGGAAGGCCCATGCGCATGTCTGCGCGGGCGCGGGAGAGGGTTTCGGCAAGGGTCGGGCGCAGGGTCATGGGCGGGGCCAGAGCGATGGATCACGTCTATCTAGGGCGGCGGGCGGCAAATTGAAACAATTTCCCCGGGCGCGACACGTCCGCGTGAAAAAAACACCACAAGGCTTGTCAGCGCGTGGGGCAGGGCGCATCTGCGATAGGCATGCAAGACCGTGACGGAGACCCAGTGCATGGCAAACCTTAAGAAAATCCTGCTCGTAGACGACGAAGAAGACCTGCGTGAGGCGCTGTCCGAACAGCTGGTGATGACCGAAGACTTCGACGTTTTCGAAGCCGGCGACGGACATGGCGCGATGGATCGTCTCAAAGGCGGTCACTACGACCTGATCATCCTCGATGTCGGCCTGCCGGATACGGACGGGCGCGAACTGTGCCGCCGGATGCGCAAGCAGGGCGTGAAATGCCCGGTGCTGATGCTGACCGGCCACGACACGGACAGCGACACGATCCTCGGCCTCGACTCCGGGGCGAACGACTACGTGACGAAGCCGTTCAAGTTCCCCGTGCTTCTGGCCCGGATCCGGGCGCAGCTGCGCCAGCACGAGCAATCGGAAGACGCCGTCTTCCAGCTTGGCCCCTACACGTTCCGCCCGGCCCAGAAGGTGCTGGTGGACGACCGCGACCGGAAGATCCGGCTGACGGAGAAGGAGACCAACATCCTGAAGTTCCTCTACCGCGCGACCGAGGGCGTCGTGCCGCGCGAGGTGCTTCTGCACGAGGTCTGGGGCTACAACGCCGGCGTGACCACGCACACGCTGGAAACCCACATCTACCGGCTGCGTCAGAAGATCGAGCCCGATCCCTCGAACGCGCGTCTGCTGGTGACTGAATCGGGCGGTTACCGCCTCGTCGCCTAGGACACATTGTTGCCGGATTCTGAACGTAAAATGTCAGCTGTAGTGCAAGATCCGGTACAAGTTCCCCTCGCCGCGTCGGGGTGAAGACGCGGCTCCTCCCTGTTGGACTGGCCCGGCCTCGCGCCGGGCCTTTTTTTGCTGGGTCCGGGCGGATCTTCGGCGGAGTCCCGCCGCAATGCTGTGGCGGGCGGGAGACACCATTAGCTGTGCTTTTGGGTTGGGCCTGAAAAACGCTGGCATTCCATGGAAACAGTGCGAAGATAAATTACTATATCTACAGTTGAGTGGCCCATGGGCCGATTTGACGGAACCCCCTGGCCGCGTCGGGGTAATGATGCGGATCCTCCCTGTTGGACTGGCCCGGCCTCCGGCCGGGCCTTTCTTTTGCGGCGGGGCCTGCCCGGCGTCGGGACTGCCGGGGCGATGTGATCCGGCCGGCCCGCCGGAGGGCGGAGGGCGGCGGCCGGCCTAGTCGATGCGCAGCCGGCGGGCGGCATAGACGAGCATCAGGAGCGTTCCGAACGCCGCCAGCGCGAAGGGCGCGCGCAGCGCGTCGGCCCGGCCCACCGGCCCTTCGAGCAGAGAGACCATCGCACCCCCCGCCAGCGCGCCGAGCGGCATCGAGCCCCAGCCGAGGAAGCGGTAGAGGCTGTTCACCCGGCCGAGGATGCGCGGCGGGATCAGCCGCTGCCGGAACGAGACGGTGGCGACGTTCCAGAGCATCGAGCCCGCCGCGCTTACGGCCTCGGCCAGTCCTGCCACGACGGGCGAGCCGGTGAGCGCGAAGACGGCATAGGAGGCGGTGAAGGCTGCGAGCGCCACGATCAGGCTGCGGCGCAGGCCGAGCCGGGCGCAGAGCCGGGGCGAGGCGAGCCCGCCCAGCACGCCGCCGCAGGCCCCGGCCGCCATCATCAGCCCGTAGCCGAGCGAGTCCAGGTGCAGGATCTCCTGCGCGTAGAGCACCAGCACGGTGAAGATCGCCATGTAGGAAGCGTTCAGCAGCCCCAGCATCACCGCCAGCCGCAGGATCAGCCGGTTGCCCCGCAGCCAGTCCACCCCCTCGCGCAGCTCCTTGAGGAAGGGCGCGCGGGGGCGCAGCGGCACCGGCGGGATCAGCATCAGCCAGACCAGCGCGGCGGCGAGCGCGAAGCTTGTGGCATCGAAGCCGAAGGGCAGCGCGATGCCGGCCGCAATCAGCAGCCCCGCCACCGGCGGGCCGAGGAACCGCTCCATGATGGTGTTGGCCGACCACATCTGGCCGTTGGCGCGCTCCAGGTCCGACGGCGCCACCACCGAGGGCAGCAGCGTCTGCGCCGCGTTGTCGTGCAGCACCTCGGCCGCGCCGATCAGGAAGGAAAGCGCGGCGAGCGCCAGCACGGGCGCCGCGCCGCCGGCGCCGGGGAAGAGCAGGGCCGGGCCGGAGAGGCCGGGGGTGGACAGGATCAGCGCCACGATCATCAGCGTCAGCACCATGCGGGCGAGATCGGCCCGCACCATCAGGCGCTGCCGGTCGGCCCGGTCGGTCCAGACCCCGGCGGGCAGCGAGAACAGGAACCACGGCAGCCGCCCGGCCATGGCGACGAGCGAGATCAGCACCGGGTCTCGGGTCAGGAGCGTGGCGAGCCAGGGCAGCGCCACCGCGGTCGCCCCGTCGCCGAAGCGCGACACGGTCGAGGAAAGGATGAGCAGCCTGTAGTTGCGGTTGGCGCGGATCAGCGGGGCGGTCATCGGGAATGCTTTCGGTGAGGGGCCTTCAGGCGGCTTTGCGGGTGGCCTCTGCCGAACAGTCTGGCTAATCTCCGCCGGCGTCAATCGGAGACCCTCATGCCCTTCACCCTTGCCACCTGGAACATCAATTCGGTTCGCCTGCGCGAGGGGCTCGTCGCCCGGCTTATGCGGGAGGAGGGGCCGGACGTGCTCTGCCTGCAGGAATGCAAGAGCCCGGTGGAGAAGATCCCGGTCGAGACCTTCCAGGCGCTCGGCTACACCCACATGGTTGCGCGCGGCCAGAAGGGCTACAACGGCGTGGCGATCCTGTCGAAGCTGCCGCTTGAGGATGCCGGCGGGCGCGACCTGATCGGCATGGGGCACGCCCGCCATGTCGCGGCGCGGCTGGAGAACGGCGTGACCATCCACAACTACTACATCCCCGCGGGCGGCGACGTGCCGGACCGCGAGGCGAACGAGAAGTTCGGCCAGAAGCTCGACGTGCTGACCCAGATGCGCGACCACTTCCGCGCCGAGGCTCCGGCGAAGTCGATCCTGGTGGGCGATCTGAACATCGCCCCCAGGGAGGACGACGTCTGGAACCACAAGGCGCTGCTGAAGATCGTCAGCCATACGCCGGTGGAGGTGGCGCATCTGGCCGAGGCGCAGGAGGCGGGCGCCTGGGTGGACGTGACGCGGGCGGATATCCCCGAGGGGCTGCTGTACTCCTGGTGGTCCTACCGGGCGAAGGACTGGGACGCGGCCGACAAGGGCCGCAGGCTCGACCATGTCTGGGCGACGCCGGATATCGCCGGGGCGGCCCATGGCAGCCGCGTCCTGCGCGACGCGCGCGGGTGGGAGCAGCCCTCTGACCACGCGCCGGTCTTCGCGAGCTTCGACCTCTAGGCCCGAACCCCGATCCGTCTGGCACCCGGCGCAAGGCGCGCGGGCGCCTCACGGCCGTCTCACGGGACCCTCACGGCGTCCTCACGGCCGGGCACGGGGTTTCGAAGGCCCGTGCGTTGTGCGCCGCGCCGTCCGATCCCAGCTCTTCTGAACGACGCCCATGCCGGGGCGCCGCAGATCAGGAGGTTAAGATGCAACGCTCGATCCGACTTTCCGCCGGGCTCGCCGCGGTTCTGACGGCGCTGGCCGCGGGGCCCAGCCTTGCAGCCACGCCGATGATGCAGGCGGTCCGTGTCGAGGATGGCGCCGCCGCCGCCGTGCAGGGCCAGGCGCAATGGCCACAGGTGAAGACGGAGCTTTCCTCGGCCATTGCGCAGCGGCTTGGCGGGCGGCGCGCGGCCGGAGGGATGACCGTCGAGGTCCGGCTTTCGGATGCCGCTGTTCATACGCATAACGGGATGAAGGGGCCGGCCCTTGCCGGCACGGTGCTGGTGGAGCGGCCGCTCTATGCCGATCCGGGCGCCGGGATCGATCACACCACTTCGGTGTCGAAGGCCTATCGGCTGACGGTCACGCCGCAGGATGCCGCGGCCTACATGGAGCACGGCGAGACGGGAATGGAGCCGCATCATGACCGGATGCTGCGCCAGGCGATGGTGAAGTCTTTCGCCGATTACGTCGTGGCCCATCTCTGACCCGCTGACCGGCGCGGTGCGCGCGCCCCGCGCGCCCCGCGCCCAGCCCCGTTCCGGCCGCGAGGCGTCCCCCGGCCGGGCACAATCCGCGCCGCCCCGCCGTCCCAGGCCGGGCGGCGCGGTCGTATCGGGACCCCGCCATCGCCCAGCCTCCCTTAATCTTTCTTTCCCCACCCGCCCCATGCAGATCGGCAACAGGCGGGCCAAGTTCCGGTCCCGCGAGGGAACCGGCGGCGGGTCGCTGATATCGCCCAATCGGTTCGGCCGAAGCTGACCGCTTTGGGGTATTCGGGCACCGTGACCGCGCTTTCCCGGGGGGCATGGACTTGTATGCGGGCCGCGAGGGGACAGCTGTGTTGCGTCGGCCGAGCGATGGCCGTCGTAGCGATGGAGGAAATCATGGCAAAGCTCCAAGCCAAGCGTCTTGCCCCGCGCCGCCTTCTTCCGGTGTCTCTGCTCGCCCTGTCGGTCGCCGTGGCGCCCGGGTTCGCCCTGGCGCAGGGAACGGCTGCGGCCACGGGAACGGCTGCGGCCACGGCCGCGCCCGGCGCGATCAAGGATATCACCGTCTCCGCCAAGCTCGACGCGTTCCGCGCGGCGCCGGATCAGGCGACGGTTCTGCCGGGTCTTCTGAAGCGCGCGCTGGCGGCGCGGCTGGGCGACCGGCTGCAGGCTCAGGGCCAGGTGCTGCGGGTGAAGATCGCCTCCGAAGTGCTGCCGCCTTCGCCGCAGTCGAGCCAGCAGGAGCGCGCGGTGCTGACCGGCGTGGTCTTCGTCGAGAAGCCCTCCCCCGCCGGGAAAGGCGCGACCTCGGTCAAAACGGTCTACCGGCTGAGCGTCGCCTCCGCCCCGCCGGCCACGGCGCCCGCGGGCACCAACGTGGTGGTGATGACGCCGAACAGCCACCAGTACCAGAACGCGCTGGTCAACGCCTTCGCCGATTACGTCGTCCAGCACCTGTGACGGCGCCCGGCGCGTGCGCGGCGGTTGCCGCGCCCCGCCCTCCTCCCGTTCCTCCTCCCCTCCTCGAGCGCCGGGGCTGCGGCATCTCCGTCCGCCCCGGCGCTTTCCCCTTGGCCTTTGGGGCCGGCGGGCACATATAGGGCGAAAGCCCAATGATCGGGGGAACAAATGCTGGAACTGAACGCGAAACCGAAGGAGGCGCCGGCTGGCGCCCTGGTCACCGACGGGTCCGATGCGACCTTTATGTCCGATGTCATCGACGCCTCGCGCGAGGTGCCGGTGATCGTCGATTTCTGGGCACCCTGGTGCGGGCCGTGCAAGCAGCTGGGCCCGGCGCTGGAAGCTGCGGTGCAGGCCGCGCGCGGCAAGGTGCGCATGGTCAAGATCAACGTGGACGAGAACCCCGGGATCGCCGGGCAGCTTCGCATCCAGTCGATCCCCACGGTCTATGCCTTCTTCGACGGCAAGCCCGTCGACGGCTTCCAGGGCGCGCTGCCGGCCTCGGAGGTCAACAAGTTCGTGTCCAAGCTCAGCGAGATGGGCGGCGATGACGGGGGCCTTGGCGCCGCGCTCGAGGCGGCCGAGACGATGCTGGCCGAGGGGGCCGCGGTCGATGCCGCCGAGACCTTCGCGGCGATCCTCGAACAGGAGCCCGCCAATGCCGCCGCCTACAGTGGGCTGGTACGGGCCGAGCTTGCGGGCGGCAGCCTGGAGCAGGCCGAGGCGCTTCTGAAGGGCGTGCCGGCGGAGATCGCCACTGCCAAGGAGATCGAGGCCGCGCGCGCCGCGGTGGACCTTGCGCGCCAGGCCGAGGCCGCGGGCCCGGCGGACGCGCTGCGCGCCGCCGTCGCGGCAGATCCGTCGGACAGCCAGGCGCGCTACGACCTGGCGCTGGCGCTGCATGCCCAGGGCCTTGTCGAGGAGGCCGTGGACGAGCTGCTGGAGCTGTTCCGGCGCGACCGCGAATGGAACGAGGGGGCCGCAAAGGTCCAGCTTCTGAAGATCTTCGACACGCTGAAGCCGCAGGACCCGCTGGGCCAGCGCGGCCGCCGGCGGCTCTCGTCGATGATATTTGCATAACGGTTGGGGCGGCCTAAATATCGGCCATGAACAAGCGCGCCGATTTGCCGAGCACGATCCCGCTCTTCCCGCTGCCCGGGGCACTTCTGCTGCCCCGGGCCCGACTTCCGCTGCACCTGTTCGAGCCGCGCTACCTGGCCATGCTCGACGACGTGCTGAAGACGCCGGAGCGGCTGATCGGGATGATCCAGCCCTGCCAGGTTCCCGAAGCCTGCGCCAAGCGTCTGCACAGCATCGGCTGTGCCGGGCGCGTCACCGCCTTTTCGGAGACCGAGGACGGGCGGTACATGATCACCCTGACCGGAACCTCGCGGTTCCGGATCTCGAAGGAGATCGCGGGCTTCGCCCCCTACCGGCGGGCCGAGATCGACTGGGGCGGCTTCGAACGCGACCGTGGCCCTTGCGAATGCGATCCCGACTTCCGGCGGAAACCTTTCCTCGACCTTCTCGGGCGGTATTTCTCTGCCATGGAGCTGTCGACGGACTGGGGCAGCCTGAAAGAGGCCGATGACGAGCTTCTGATCAACTCGCTTTCCATGCTCTGCCCGTTCCTGCCGGAGGACCGGCAGGCCCTGCTGGAGGCGCCGACGCTGGCGACCCGGCGCGAGACGCTGGTGACGCTGTTCGAATTCGCCCTGCGCGGCGGGGAAGAGGAGAGAATGCAATGACGACCGAGACCGCTGCGGCCAAACCGGCCGAGGCGCCGCTTTTCGATCGGCGGATGCTGGAGGCGCTGGTCTGCCCGGTGACCCAGGGTCCGCTGCAATACGACGTGGAGGCGCAGGAACTGGTCTCGCGCGCGGCGCATCTGGCCTTCCCGATCCGCGGCGGCATCCCGATCATGCTGGTCAGCGAAGCCCGCGAGATCGAATAGCGCGACGCGCCGCGGGCTTCGCCCGCGTGTGCCGTCACCGCCTGGCTGGAAATTAAATGGGCGCGCCTCGCTGCAGGCGCGCCCTGTCCGGGAGGTGGGGCCCCCGGAATGCTTGCAATTATTCGGGGATCACAAGCCCCCCTACGTAACCACAAGTAACATTAACCCACGATTAACCGACCCGTGCCCGGGGCCTGCGTAGCGCGTCAATGCGGCGCAAAAACCCGGAAATCCGGTCGCAAACGCCCCCGTCCGTTCAGTTTGGACGAAATTTCTCCGCTGGAGACAGCACGCGGCCCGGCCCCGGACTAGCCCTGCCGGCTGTTCGAGGCGCGCGAGACCCAGGCCCAGCTGGTTTGGCACATGTCCTCCAGCCCCCGCTCTGCCTGGAAGCCCAGAAGCGTTTTCGCCTTCGCCGGATCGCCGTAGTAGCAGGCGAGGTCGCCCTCCCGCCGGGGGGCCACGCGATGGGGCAGGGGCTTGCCGCAGGCACGCTCGTAAGCCTTCAGCATGTCCATCACCGAATAGCCCTGGCCGGTGCCGAGGTTGACGATGTGGCTTTCGTCCCCCCGCATCAGCGCGTCGAGCGAGAGGACATGGCCCCTTGCGAGGTCGACGACATGGATGTAGTCGCGCACGCCGGTGCCGTCGGGCGTCGGGTAGTCGTCGCCGAAGACGTTCAGGTACGGCAGCTCGCCGGTCGCGACCTTGGCGATATAGGGCATCAGGTTGTTGGGGATGTCGGAGGGGTCTTCCCCGATCAGCGCCGAGGGGTGGGCGCCCGCCGGGTTGAAGTAGCGCAGGATGCCGAAGCGCCAGCGCGGATCGCCCTCGGCCGTGGCGCGGATGATCTGCTCGCCCATGAGCTTCGTCAGCGCGTAGGTGGAGGCGTAGCCGAGCGCCGCCTCCTCCGGGATCGGCCAGTCGAGGGTCGGGGCATAGACCGTGGCCGAGGAGGAGAAGACGAGGCGGAAGCAGCCGGCGGCGCGCATCGCCTTCATCAGATTCACGAGGCCGGTGCAGTTGGTCTCGATATAGTCGAGCGGAATCTTCTGGCTTTCGCCCACGGCCTTCTTCGCGGCGAAATGCACCACCCCGTCGAAGCGGTTGGAGGCGAAGACGCGGGCGAGGCCCTCGGGGTCCAGCACGTCGCAGCGGTGGACGGTCACGGGCCTGCCGGTGATCATCTCCAGCCGGTCGGGCACGTCGAGGCGGGCGTTGGAGAAGTTGTCGAGGATCTCGACCTCGTAGCCGGCCTCTGACAGCGCGGCATAGGTGTGCGACCCGATATAGCCGGCGCCGCCGGTGAGGAGGATTCTGCCCGTCATGCCCGCCTTTACATGGGATCTGCCCGCTGCGGCCGGTTCTACACCGCTCAGTCCGCCAAAACCAGAAGATCGCGGGCCGAGACGCTGATCTCGGCCGTGGACCCCACGGCGGGTGGCGGCGCGTCGGGGCGGTTGAATGTGTCGAGCGAGACGATATGGCCGGCCACGTCGACCCGGATGCGGATCACGGAGCCGAGGAAGTGGACCTCGGAGATCCGGCCCTCGAGCACCACGCCATGCCCCTCGCGCCGGCCGAGGGCCACGACCTCGGGGCGAAGCGCGAGGCTGATCGCGCCGTTCGCGCCGGGCAGCGCGCGGTTCAGCGCCACCGGCACCTCGCCGATCTGGATCTGGCCGGTGGCGGCGTCGAGCACCTTGGCGTCGAGCGTGTTCAGCGTGCCCACGAACTGCGCCACGAAGCGGGTCGTGGGGGTGTTGTAGATCTCGAACGGCGTGCCGGTCTGGTCGGCGATGCCCTGGTGCATGACCACGATGCGGTCGGAGATCGAGAGCGCCTCTTCCTGGTCATGGGTGACGAAGATCGTGGTGATGCCGAGCTTGCGCTGGATCTGCTTGATCTCCTCGCGAAGCGAAACGCGGATCTTGGCGTCGAGCGCCGAGAGCGGTTCGTCGAGCAGAAGCACACGCGGGCGGGGGGCGAGCGCCCGGGCCAGCGCCACGCGCTGCTGCTGGCCGCCGGAAAGCTGGAACGGGTAGCGTTCGCCCAGCTCCGGCAGGCCGATGAGGGACAGCATTTCCTCCACCCGGGCGGCGATCTCGGCCTTGGGGTGGCCGGCGACGCGCAGGCCGAAGCCGACGTTGCCTGCGACGGTCAGGTTGGGAAACAGCGCGTAGGCTTGGAACACCATGCCGATGTTGCGCTGGTTGGGGCGGAGGCCCGTGACCTCCTGCCCGTCGATGCGGATCGAGCCGGAGCTTGGCGTCTCGAACCCCGCGACCATGCGCAGGACCGTGGTCTTGCCGCAGCCGGAGGGGCCGAGGAAGGAGACGAACTCCCCCTGCTCGACGGAGAGGTTGAAGTCCTTCACCACGCGGGTCGTGCCGAAGGACTTTTCGAGGTGGGAGAGATCGAGGAAGCCCATGCGCTACTTCTGTGCCTTGGTGTGCTTCGAAAAGCGGGTGAAGAGATTGATGAGGCCCATGCAGGCCCAGGTGATGCCGAAGGCGATCACGGCGAGTGCCGAGGGCTCGTAGGCCCGGTTACCGCCCATCCAGACCATGTAGGGCCCGAAGGTGTTGAGGTTCAGCAGCGCCGCGTAGACGTATTCGCCGATGACGATGGCGAAGGTCAGAAACGCGCCGGAGAGGACCGAGACCAGCACGTTCGGCAGGATCACGGTGGCGAGGATGCGGGTCCAGCCGGCGCCCAGGCTCTGCGCGGCCTCGGTCAGCGTGGCGACGTCTATGGTGCGCAAGCCAGTGTCTACCGCGCGGTACATGTAGGGCAGCGCCAGCGCCGCGTAGCCGAAGAGGATCAGGATGTTGGTGCCCATCCAACTGCCGGTCAGCGGCAGGATCGACGAGGTGTTGTAGAGCCGGATGTAGCCGAAGACGATGACGATCGGCGGGATGACCAGCGGCAGGAGGGTGATGAACTCGACATAGGGACGGACGCCGGGCAGGCGCAGGCGCACCCAGTAGGCGGTGGGCACGACGATCAGCACGCCGAGAACGATCGTCAGCAGCGCCAGGATCACCGAATAGCCGAAGGTCTGCTGGAACTGCGGATCGTTGAGGACGACGCGGTACGCCTCGAAGCTCAGCACGCCGCGCTTCATCTTCAGCGAGAAGTTGAACATCCCGAAAAGCGGCAGGATGAAATAGGTCGCGCCCAGGACGAGGATGATCCAGGAGACGAGGCGGCGGGTCATTGCATCCACCTTTCCGCGCGGGTTCTGAGCACGATGTAGATCACGTTGGCGATGCCGGTGATGACGATCATCCCGAAGGCCAGCGCGAAGCCGAGCTGGGGATTGCCGAGAACGTCGCCCCGGATCTGCGAGAAGAGCGTGATCGGGACCAGCGTGAAGGCGGGGCCGGCCAGCGCATAGGCCGTGGCCACCGCGCCGAAGGCGTTGGCGAAGAGAAGCGCGAAGGTGCCCAGAAGCGAGGGAAAGAGGATCGGCAGCGCGACATATTGCCAGTACTGCCGCGTGTTCGCGCCGAGCATCGAGGCCGCCTCGCGCCATTCCTTCTTCATCCCGTCGAGCGCCGGGGTGATGATGAGGATCATCAGCGGGATCTCGAAGAAGAGATAGACGATGACGAGGCCGTAATAGGTCAGCAGGTTGAAGCCCAGCACCCGCAGGTTGATGCCGTAGTCGCGCAGAAGCACGGTGACGATGCCGACGGGGCCGAGCGTCGCGATGAAGGCGAAGGCCAGCGGCACGCCGGCGAAGTTCGAGGCGACGCCGGAAAAGGTCATGATCGGGCCGCGCACCCATTTCGGCAGTCCGCCGAAGACGACGGCGGCGGAAATGGCGAAGCCCACGACACAGCCAATCAACGCGGAGGCCAGGCTGATCTTGATCGAGATCGCATAGGCCGCGCGGATCAGGTCCGTGTTCAGGTCGCGGATGTTCTGAAGCGTGAAGGCGCCGGCCTGTGTCTGGAAGGCGCCGAAGACGATGTAGAGCGTCGGCAGGATCAGGAACATCACCGAGAAGATCGCGAAGGGGATGATCCCGACCCATTTGAGCCAGGCCTCGCGGCGCTGCGGGCGTGCTTGGGTCATCACGCTGGAGGAGAGGGAGGCCATGCTCGCGGATCCGGCAGAGGAAGCGGGACCGCCCCGCGGAAGCGCGGGGCGGCCCGGTGTTGCGCCTTGCGGCTTACTTCACGTTGGCACCGACGACGCCGTCCCAGCCGCCGACGACGGCGGTCTTGGAGGCGGCCTGCTCATCCAGCGTCGGGAAGACGGCCTTGGCGTAGCCTTCGGCCGGCGGCAGCGCGTCCATCAGCTTCTGCGGGATCACCTTGCGCTTCGCCATGTCGTTGAAGCGGATCGGGTGGCAGTAGCCGGCGAGCCAGCCGAGCTGGCCCTCGTCGGAGTAGAGGTACTCCATCCAGAGCTTGGCGGCTTCCGGGTGCGGCGCGAACTTGGAGATCGCCTGCACATAGACACCGGCCACGACGCCAGACTTCGGCACAACCACGTCCATCGGCGGGTTGCCCTTCAGGCTGTCCTTCCACGCCAGCAGGTTGTAGTCCCAGGCGATCGCGATCGGCGTCGCGCCCTGGGCGATGGTGCCCGACTTGGCGACGACGGGCACGAAGTTGCCCTTCTTGTTCATCTCGGCGAAGAACTTCAGACCGGCATCGCCGGAGGCCTTGCCCGGCGCGGCGCCGGTGGCCATGCCCGCGGCCATCACGCCGAGGATCGCCTGGTTCGCGGAACGCGGGTCACCCGCGAGCGCGACGGCATTGGCGTATTCCGGCTTCAGCAGGTCCGACCAGTCCTTCGGCGTGTTCTTGATGATGTCCTTGTTCACGCCGAAGGCCATCACGCCGTAGTAGTCGCCGTACCAGTAGCCGTCGGCATCCTTGGCCGAATCCGGGATCGAGGCCCAGGTCGAGACCTTGTAGGGCTGGATCAGGCCTTCCTTCTTGGCCGCCGGGCCGAAGGCCAGGCCGACGTCAATCACGTCCGGCGCCTGCGGGCCCTTGTTGTTCTCGTTGGCCTTGATCGCCTGGATCTCGTCGCCAGAGCCCGCATCCGGGTTCAGCTCGTTCACCTTGATGCCGGGGTACTTCTTCTTGAAGTTGGCGATGACGTTGCCGTAGCCGCACCAGTCATGCGGCAGGGCGATCGTGGTCAGTTCGCCTTCCTTCTTCGCGGCGGCGTAAAGGGCGTTCATGTCGGCGGCCGCGGCCATGTTGGCCGTGGCGTAAAGCGCCAGCGCGCCTGCCGTGATCAAGAGTCGATTGGTCACTTTCATTCGGGTCGCTCCCCATCGGTGTTGGCTCGGCTGAAGCCGCGTGTGCGGCGGGTCCGCGAACCGCGTCTTGCCGTTCGGTTCGCCCGAGCAGACCCAGCTAAGGGCCAAATCGAGCGCATGGCAAGCGAGGAGGACGCCGCTTCAGTCGCGGCGTCGGTATCACCAGTGATTGAAGGATTTGCGACGTTTTGTGACGGTAGGGTGACAAAACGAACGGGACCGAAAATTGGCGGTCGTCGGGCCGGATCGGGCCGGATCGGGGCGAATCACCCCGGCCCGGGCGCGCCCTTATGGGGACCGGGCGCGGGCCGGGAAGGTGGGTCTGGAAGATCGGTCCGGACGGCGGGCCGGGGATGCCGGCTCAGAAGTCGACCGAGACGCCGGGCAGCTTCAGCTCGGTCATCAGGTCGCGCAGTTCCTGGCGGGCGGCGACGTTGGAGATGTTCAGATGCTCCACGCCGACATGCTTCAGGTCCAGCAGCGTCAACCCTCGCGGGAAAAGCTCGCGGAAGATGACCCGTTCGGAGAAGCCCGGCGCGACGCGGAAGCCGATGCGGCGGGAGAGATCCTCCAGCGCGGCGCCGACCTTGCGCTTGTTGTGCATCTGCTGCGCGCCGAGGCGGTTCCTGACCACGATCCAGTCGATCGGCTTCAGCCCGGCCTGGGCGCGCAGCTGGCGGGCGTGCCAGACCATCTCGGAATAGATCGAGGGGCCCTTGACCTTGTTGGTCTCGGCGTCGATCCGGGCCAGCAGGTCGAAGTCGATGAAGCTGTCGTTCAGCGGCGTGATCAGCGTGTCGGCCAGCGAATGCGCCACCTGGCTGAGGCGGGTGTGCGAGCCGGGGCAGTCGATGATGATGAAGTCGCAGGCCGGCTCCAGCTCCGTCACCGCGGCGGAGAGGCGTTGGTCGTAGACGTTCTCCTCCGGCGCGAGCGTGGCGCGGTCGACCTCGGGCAGGGCTCGAATCTCGGGCATCGGCAGGTCGAGGCCGTTCTGGGCAGCGAAAGCGCGGCGGTTCTCGATGTAGCGGCCGAAGCTTTGCTGGCGCAGGTCGAGGTCGAGCGCGCCCACGGTATGGCCCATGCGCACAAGCGCGGTCGCCACATGCATGCAGGTGGTGGATTTGCCCGATCCGCCCTTCTCGTTTCCGACAACGATGATATGCGCCACAGCCCGGCTCCGATCACAAGAGGCGCGCCGTCCCAGGCGCCGTTCGACCATATGTGGTGGGGCTACCCTTTGGAAGCCGACCGTGCAAGAGGCCGGAGCAAAATCCCGGGGCGTCGCAGGAAGGGCACGGGTGGGTCAGGAGCGAAGCCGTAGCCGGGCGATGGAACCCGGCCGCCGGGTGGCCCTGCGCGGGCTGGAGCGGGGTGATGGGTCCCTTCTGCCGCAGGGGTCACGACGCGTTTCGGCGGCGCCCGGCATCGGACGGGGGCGGTACAGTCATCGGGTGACTGCCGTGCGGGGCGATATTCCCCGGAAATCGGCCCCAGCCGGGCGTCCCGCCCTCCGAGCCAACGCAAAAGGGCGCGACGGTGGCGCGCCCTTTGCCAGTTCGCTGTCGCTCGGGCTCAGAAGCCGAGGCCGGCGTACTTGTTCTTGAACTTCGACACGCGCCCGCCGGTGTCCATCAGCTTGGCGTTGCCGCCGGTCCAGGCCGGGTGGACGGAGGGGTCGATCTCGAGCGCCATCTGCTCGCCTTCCTTGCCCCAGGTGGAGCGGGTCTGGAAGACGGTGCCGTCGGTCAGCTTCACTTCGATCGTGTGATAATTGGGATGGATGTCTTTTTTCATCGTCCAGCTCCTCAGGCCTCAGCGCCGTTCTTGGGCTTGTAGTTCGTCTTCTCGGCGATCCGGGCCGACTTGCCGCGACGCTCGCGCAGGTAGTAGAGCTTCGCACGGCGGACACGGCCACGGCGGACAACCTCGATCGAGTCGATGTTGGTCGAGTAGAGCGGGAACACCCGTTCCACGCCTTCGCCGAAGGAAATCTTGCGGACGGTGAAGGAGGCCGCGAGGGTCGAGCCGCCCTTGCGGGAGATGCAGACGCCTTCATAGGCCTGCACCCGCGAACGGGTGCCTTCCGTCACCTTGTAGCCGACGCGCACGGTGTCGCCGGCCTTGAAATCGGGGATGGTCTTGGCGAGCGAAGCAATCTGCTCGGCCTCGAGTTGCGCGATAATATCCATCGCAAATCCTCTAACGGGCGGGGTTTCAGCCCCGGTGTGATGCCGCCTCAGAGCTCTCGGTCTTCGTCCGGGTCCCTACCGTGCGCTGCACAGTAAGCCCGCCAGAGATCAGGCCTGCGTTCCCTTGTCAGCCTTTCGGCCATCCCCCGGCGCCAGGTGGCGATCTTCGCGTGATGGCCGGATTGAAGCACTTCCGGTATCGCGCGGCCGTCCCAGACCGAGGGTCTTGTGTACTGCGGAAATTCAAGAAGGCCGTCCGAGAAGGATTCCTCCTCGGCCGACGCCTGATTCCCGAGCACGCGCGGTATAAGCCGGACGGTGGCATCGATCAAGGCCTGCGCGGCGATCTCGCCGCCGGTGAGGACGAAATCGCCGAGGCTGACCTCCTCGACCTCGAAGGCGTCGAGCGCGCGCTGGTCGACGCCCTCGAACCGGCCGCAGAGCAGGGTGATCCCCTCGGCCCCGGAGAAGCGCCGGGCCATGGCCTGGTCGAAGGGCTTGCCGCGGGGCGAGAGGTAGACGACGGGCCAGCGGGCGCGGTCCTTCGGCGTGCCCTGGGCGGCCTCGGTCAGCGCCTTGCCGACGATGTCGGCCCGCAGCACCATGCCGGCGCCGCCGCCGGCGGGATTGTCGTCGACGTTCTTGTGGCGGCCCTCGCCGAAGGGGCGCAGGTCGATCGTCTCGAGCGCCCAGAGGCCGAGCTCGAGCGCCTTGCCGGTCAGCGACAGACCGAGGGTGCCGGGGAAGGCCTCGGGGAAGAGAGTGATGATGCGCGCGGTCCAGGCCCCTTTGAGCCGGGGCCTTTCGCCCATCAGGTCGCGGGGTTTGGCGGAAGCCGAAATCGACAGGCGGCCATGGGATTTGGCGGGGAGATCCGGCTTCCGTTCCGTCACGCTTCCTTTGCTCCGGTGTCGGGGGCCGGTGCGCCGGGGCTGCCGGCATCGCCGCGCAGCAGGCGGGTGATCGGCAGCGCCAGGAGCGCAAGGCCGAGGGGCACGCCCAGCGGCAACGGCGCGACGGTTCCGGCGATCCCGCCGATGCCACGGCCGACGGAGAAGCAGAATGTCACCAGCAGGAGCTGGATCAGGATCCGGAGGCCATTGCGCGAGAGCGTCTCGCCGCGCAGCCAGTCGGCGGCGCGTTCGGGCCAGATGTCGGGCGACTGGGCCGCGAGGCCGATGAAGAAGATCACCGTAAAGGCGAGGATCAGCCCCCAGCCGAAGCCGGCAAGGCCGGCCAGCATGGCGCCGATATAGAGCAGTCCGGTGCAGGCCATGGAAATGCGGTGCTTTATCAACCCGATCATCATTCGATCAGTCCCTCCGGTATATCCGCGACGATCCGGCCAGAGGCCAGATCCACGGTCGGGACGATCGCACGCGTAAAGGGCAGAAGTGCGGCACCTTTCGGGCCCGGCCGGGTCACCTCGAGGAGGTCTCCGGCGCCGTGGTTGTGGACGGCCGTGACCTTGCCGACGGGCGCGCCGCCGGTGTCGTAGACCGTCAGGCCGATCAGGTCGGCATGGTAGAATTCGTCGTCGCCGAGCGCGGGCAGGGCATCGCGGCCGGCGTAGAGGGCGGTGCCCTTCAGCGCCTCCGCCGCCTCGCGGCCGCGCACCCCCGACAGCCGGGCCGCGAAGCCCTGGGGGATCTGCCGCGTCAGCGTGACGTCAAAACTCCGCGACCCGTCCTCGGTGAAGAGGGGGCCGTAGGAGGCGATCGCCTCCGGGTCGGCGCAGAAACTTTTCAGCCGCACCTCGCCCTGGACCCCGAAGGCCCCGGCGATGGCACCGACCATGATGCGTTCCGGCTCTGTCATGATCCCTCCGGGACAGCCCGGGCGCCGGATAGCGCCCAGGCAAACCCCTGTGGTGGAAGGATTATTCCTCCGCGGCGGCCTCGGCCGGGGCGGCGGCGGCTTCGGCCTTCTTGGCCTTCTCCGCGGCGCGCTCCTGCGCCTTCTTGCCCGGGGCGCCGGCCTTCAGGTTGGCGCGCTCGGCCTTCGGGCGGTCGCCCGAGGCTTCGAGGAAGCGGGCGACGCGGTCGGTCGGCTGGGCGCCCTGGCCGAGCCAGTACTGCACGCGCTCCATGTTCATCTTCACGCGGTTCTCGTCGCCCTTCGGCAGCATCGGGTTGTAGGTGCCGAGCTTCTCAAGGAAGCGGCCGTCGCGCGGCATGCGCGAGTCGGTGGCGACGATGGCGTAGTGCGGGCGCTTCTTCGAGCCACCGCGGGCGAGGCGGATTTTCATGGACATGTTTCTGGTCTCCTTGGGTTTGGGTTGGGGCGGCGTTCAGGCTTGGGGATGGCCGCCTATTTCTGCAGTTTCTCGTGGTGTCGGATCACTTCGGAGATGATGAACGCCAGGAATTTTTTGGCGAATTCGGGGTCGAGGCCGCTTTCCCTGCTCAGCGCCTCCAGCCGCTCGATCTGGCGGCTTTCGCGCGCCGGATCGGAGGGCGGCAGGTCGTGTTCCGCCTTCAGGCGGCCCACCGACTGGGTGTGCTTGAAGCGCTCGGCCAGGGTGTAGACGAGGATCGCGTCGAGCCGGTCGATCGACTCGCGATGCTCTTTCAGCAGCACCTGGGCGCGGCGGGCGTCCTCTGTCAGCTCTGCCGTCATGGCGTCCTCCCGAATGTGTTAAGGCGGCGTGCGGTGGATACCGCAAACGCACCGTATTCGCACCGCTTTGGCACCGCTTTGGCACCGGCATCACCCGCACGGGGCGGGCGGTATGAATCTTAAGGATCGTCATGCCGCAAGCTCCGACGGTCCCGGGTGGCGCCAGACCTGCATGGTGCCGTGGCGTTCGTGGGTAAACTCGCCCTCGTGCCGGGCGCCGAGGCGGCGGCAGACGGCCATGGAGCCGGTGTTGGCGGGCTTCACCAGGCTGATCGCGGTGGTCCAGCCGAGCGGGCCGTAGGCGAAGGCGCGGGCGGCGAGCGCCGCCTCGGTGGCGTAGCCCTGGCCCTCGTGGCCGTCGAAGAGATCCCAGCCGAGTTCGCCCTCCGGCCAGCCGTCGGGCATGTAGGGGCCGACGAGGCCGACGGGTTCATCGCTGTCGCGGCGCGCCACGATCCAGCGGCCGAAGCCGTTGAGCTGCCATTGCCCGATCTCCATCGCCAGCATCCGCCAGGCGAGTTCCCGCGTCAGCGGGCCGCCAACGAAATGCGAGCGGGGGCCGGCGTAGAAGGCGGCGAAGGGCGGGAAGTCGCGCGCCTCGGGCGCGCGAAGGATCAGCCTGTCCGTGGTCAGCGTCGGGATCGGGGTCATGCGGCGATCTCCTCCGGCGCGGGGTGACGCCAGATGTCGAGGCTGCCGTGGCGGATATGGTCGAACCGCCCGTCGATCCGGGCGCCGAGCCGGCGGGCGAGGGCGGCCGAGCGGGTGTTGTCCGGGGCGATAAGGCTGATCAGCGTGGTCCAGCCAAGGGTCCGGTAGCAATGGTCGCGCACGGCGCGGGCGGCTTCGGACGCAAGGCCCTGGCCCTCGTGCCCGTCGAAGAGATCCCAGCCCAGTTCCGGTTCGGGCCATGCGGGCGGATGGATGATGCCGACGAGCCCGGCCCTGGCCCCGGTATCGCGGCGGACCACCGTCCAGCGGCCGTAGCCGCGCATCGGCCAATGGCCGATCTCGATGGCGAGCTGGCGCCAGGCATGGGCCGGATCGAGCGGGCCGCCCGCGAAGGCGGAGCGCGGGCTGGCGTAGAACGCCGCGACGGCGTCGAGGTCGCCGGCCTCCGGCGCGCGCAGCACGAGCCGCTCGGTTTCCAGCACGGGAATATTGGCGAGGGCCGGTGTCATGCCGCCCTCCCGAGGTCGTGGACGATGACGACATCGCCCGGGTCGGTGCCCGGCAGGTTCGGGTCGATCCGGCCGCCGAGGCGCAGGCCGAGCGCGATGGAGCGTTCGTTTTCCGGCGCGATGTAATTCACCAGCCGGGTCCAGCCGAGGTCGGTTACGACCCAGCCCATGACGGCGCGGGCGGCCTCGTGGGCCACGCCCTTGCCCTCTGCCTCGGGGGTGACGAACCAGCCGAGTTCGGCCTCAGGGTAATCGGCGGCGTGGTAGATGCCGACCTCGCCGAGATAGGCGCCGGTGGCGCGGTCCTCGACCGCGAAGGGGCCGTAGCCCATCAGCGGCCATTGCCCGACTTCGGAGGCGAAGAGGCGCCAGGCGGCGCGGCGGTCGAGCGGCCCGCCCTCGTGGACCGAGCGGGGCGTGGCGAAGAATGCGGCGCGGGGCTCGAAATCCTCGAGCCTCGGCATCCGCAGCGTCAGCCGCTCGGTGGAGAGGGTGGGCGCGATCGTCATGCGGCAGCCACGGCCGGGCCGGGGTGGCGGTAGATCAGCGCGGGCTTGCCGGCGGGCGAGATCCAGTCGCGTTCGTGCGTCGCGCCGAGGCGTTCGGCCAGCGCGATGGAGCGGGCGTTGTCGGGCGCGATGACGGAGGTCAGCGGCCCCCAGCCGAGCGTGTCATAGGCATAGGCGCGCAGCCGCAGCGCGGCCTCGGACGCGAAGCCGCGTCCCTCGAAGCCTTCGTAGACGGCCCAGCCAAGCTCGACCTCCGGCCAGCCCTCGGGGTTCCAGAAGCCGGCATGGCCGACATGGGCGCCGGTCCTGCGCTCCAGAATATGGAACAGGCCGTAGCCCTTCAGCAGCCAGTGGCCAAGCTCGGCCGCGAAGGCGCGCCAGGCGGCGGCGCGGGCGAGCGGGCCGCCCATGTGGCGCGAGCGCTCCGTCGCCCAGAAGGCGGCGGCGCTGTCGAAGTCCTGCGTTTCGGGCGCGCGCAGGATCAGCCGCTCGGTGGTCAGGACGGGGGCGTGGATGAGGGCGTTGCCCGGGGTGCGCGCGTTCATTTCTTCTTTCCGAAACCAGAGAGGCCGGAGGGCAGCTTCATGCCGCCGCCGAGGCCGGGAAGCCCCCCGCCCATGCCACCCATTCCGCCCATGCCGGGCGGCAGGCCCTTGGGCATCTTGCCCTTTGCGAGATCGGCCGCGGCCTTCAGCTGCTCGGGGTCCATGTTGGCCATGTCGGGCATGCCGGCGCCGGCGCCGCCCTTGCCGAACATCCCCTTCATCGCCTGCTTCAGCATCCCGCCCTTGCCGAGCTTCTTCATCGTGTCGGCCATCTGGCGGTGCATCTTCAGGAGCTTGTTCAGCTCTGAGACCTCGAGCCCCGCCCCCGCCGCGATGCGGCGCTTGCGGGAGGCCTGCAGCAGCTCGGGGTGGGCGCGCTCCTTCTTGGTCATCGAGTTGATCAGCGCGATCTGGCGGCGCAGCATCGCGTCGTTCAGCCCTGCGGCATCGGCCTGCTTGGAGATCTTGCCCATGCCGGGCAGCATCCCCATGACCGACTGCATGCCGCCCATCTTCATCATCTGGTCGAGCTGGCCCTTCAGGTCGTTCATATTGAAGAGGCCCTTCTGGAAGCGCTTCATCGCGCGTTCCATCTGTTCCGCTTCCAGCGTCTCCTGCGCCTTCTCGACCAGCGCCACGATGTCGCCCATGCCGAGGATGCGGCCGGCGACGCGGTCCGGCTCGAAGGTTTCGAGCGCGTCCATCTTCTCGCCGGCGCCGACGAAGCGGATCGGCTTGCCGGTGACCGCGCGCATGGAAAGCGCGGCGCCGCCGCGGCCGTCGCCGTCCATCCGGGTCAGCACGACGCCGGTGACCCCCACCTTGCCGTCGAACTCGGTCGCGACGTTCACCGCGTCCTGGCCGGTCAGCCCGTCGACCACGAGGAGCGTCTCGCGCGGGTTCACGGCGTCGCGGACGGCCTGCACCTCGTCCATCAGGACTTCGTCGATATGCAGACGCCCGGCGGTGTCGAGCATGTAGACGTCGTAGCCGCCGAGGCTCGCCTGGGTCTTGGCGCGCTTGGCGATCTGGACGGCGCTTTCGCCCTTCACGATCGGCAGCGTGTCGACGCCGATCTGGGCGCCGAGGATCTGCAGCTGCTCCATCGCCGCCGGACGGTTGGTGTCGAGCGAGGCCATCAGGACGCGCTTGCCGTTCTTCTCGCTCAGCCGCTTGGCGAGCTTGGCGGTCGTCGTCGTCTTGCCCGAGCCCTGCAGGCCGACCATCAGGATCGGCGCGGGCGGGTTGTCGATCTTCAGCGCGCCGGGGTCGGCGTCGCCGGTCAGCACGTCGACCAGCGCGTCATGGACGATCTTGACGACCTGCTGGCCTGGGGTGACGGATTTCGTGACGGCCTGGCCTGTGGCCTGGTCCTGCACGCGCTTGACGAAATCGCGGGCGACGGGGAGGGAGACGTCGGCTTCCAGAAGCGCGGTGCGGACCTCGCGCAGGGCGGTGGCCACGTCGGCGTCGCTGAGCGCGCCCTGCTTGGTCAAGCGGTCGAAGACGCCACCGAGGCGGGCGGAGAGGGTCTCGAACATATTGGCCTCCTTCGACCTGTTGCTGCCTGCCCCGCCATGTAAGACGGAACGCTCCAAACGCCAACGTCACCCGCGGGCGCGACGCGCTGGCGGATGGCGATCCCGGGACAAGCCCAAGGGACCGGAAGACGGACTGCTTCCGGTGGATTGCTGGGCGTATAGGCCCAAGCCGGGGCGGGGTCAAGTCAGCCGGGGGCGGGGCGGCTGCCACCTGGGAAATGTCTCAGTGCACAGTCGACCGCGACCCAGCCATGCATCGAGTGCTCGAAGATCGAGAGGGCCGGCGGGGGATAGTCGGCCGCCATGAGGGCCCCCGCGGCAACGCCGACGAGGCCGGGCAGCGCATCGGCCGTCCAGCAGACCGTGGAGCCGCAGTGCGGGCAGAAGCGGTTGTGCACGCGTCCGCCGCTGTCGCCGGCGCGGACGTATTCCCCCGCTTCCCCTGAGACGGTCACGGCCCCGGCGGGATAGAAGACGCCGACCCCGAAGGGCGCGCCGGTGCGGCGCTGGCAGGCGCGGCAGTGGCAGGCGACGGTGAACTCTGGCGGGGCGTCCAGCGAGAGCGTTAGGGCGCCGCAGCTGCATTGGGCATTGGCCATGAGGCGGACTCCTGGATTGGCGCGCGGGCAGCCGGACGGCGGGCGCCGCGCAAGGGCTGCCGGGATCGGGGGGGAGGGGACGACTTCGGGGCCGTGGCCCGCTGAGGTCGCTTTCCGGTCTAGACGCGGGCCGCGTCCCGGTCAACCGTGGGCGGCGCGGCTGTCCTCGGGGGCTTCGGCGCGGTCGGTCAGGCCGTAGTCGCGCAGGACATGGGCGACGCGAAGGCGGTAGCCCGCGAAGGTGCCGGAGCGGCCTGCCGCCTGCGCCGCGCGGTGATGGGTGCGGGCGCGCCAGTCGGCCACCGCGGCCTCGTCGCGCCAGAAGGAGAGCGACAGCAGTTTCTTCGGATCGGTGAGGGACTGGAAGCGCTCGACCGAGAGGAAGCCGTCGATCTCTTCAAGCTCGGGTTTCAGGCGGGCGGCGATGTCGAGATAGGCCTCCATCCGGCCCTCGGCGGGGGTGACTTCGAAGATGACGGCGATCATGGCGGATGGGCCTTTCGGGCTGGTGTGGACGGCGGGACAGGGATGGGGGCGGCCTGCTCCCTCTGCGCGCCGGGGGCACGCATTCGCCCCCGGGGATATTTGAAGATGGGAAATCGGGGGAAGGGAAGGGGGATCAGCCTTCCGGGCGGTCGACGCGGCGCAGGAAGGTGCGGTCCTCGCGCAGGATGAAGCGCTCGCGGGCGGCAAAGGCGTAGTTCTCCTGCCCCGCCGGGTCGGCGGCGAGACGGGCGCGGTAGGCCTCGTAAGCCGCGAGGCTCTCGATGTCGTAGATGCCGTAGGCCAGCGTCGCGGAGCCCTCCGCCGGGGCGAAATAGCCGGTGAGGCTGGCGCCGCAGCGCGGGATCGCCTCGCCCCAGATGCGGGCGTAGCGGGCGAATTCGGCGTGTTTGTAGGGGTCTATCCGGTAGCGGATGATGCAGGTGAGCATGGTGGCCTCCGTTGGGGTGCGGGGCCGGGATAGCAGGCGGCGGGCGCCGGATGTTACGGCCGGGGCCGAAACGTCAGTGGCTGACGGTGCCGGAGAAGAGGTTGATCACCAGCACGCCGGCCACGATCAGCCCTAGGCCGATCAGCGCCGGGGCGTCGAGCCGCTGGCGGTAGAAGATCCAGGCGACCGCGGTGATGAAGACGATGCCGAGCCCCGACCAGACGGCGTAGACGATGCCCGTCGGGATCGCTTTCAGCGCGATCGAGAGCAGCCAGAAGGCGATGATGTAGCCGACGCCGGCCAGCAGGCTCGGGGCAAGGCGGGTCAGCGCCGCGCTGCGCGCCAGCGCGGTGGTGGCGATGACCTCGGCGATGATCGCCGCGGTGAGGATGAGGTGGATGCGCATGGGGCGGGACTCCGGCTGGCGGTTCCTCCCTGCCACGCGGGGCGGGCGGACGCAATCGGGCGCGCACGGCGGCGCTGGACGGATCGAAGGGCGGGCCTAGAATGCGGTGGGGGCCTTGCGAGCGGGCCGGAACGCGCGGGGGGCGCTTATGCGGGACGGGGTGATCTATGTGGCGCGCGGGGCGGATTACCTCGACCTCGCCATCCGGTCGGCGATGTCGCTGAGGGCGCGGGCCCCGGGGGTGGGTGTTGCGCTTTTCACCGACCAGGCGGCGGTGGCGCCGGGGCTTTTCGACGCGGTCCTGCCGATCCCGGAGGGCGGACCGACACCGAAGCTCGCCAGCCTGCCCGAAAGCCCGTTCGAGCGCACGCTGTACCTCGACTGCGACACGCTGGTGCTGGCACCCTTCGACGATCTCTTCGACGTGCTGGACCGGTTCGAGCTGGCGGTAGCGCATGACGTGCGCCGGACCTCGGCGCTGATCCGGGAGGGGCATGCGGTCGATCCGCCCTATGCCTTTCCGCAGATGAACTGCGGGGTGATGCTCTACCGCAGCTCGCCCGCGGTGGCGGCCTTCCTCGCCGACTGGCAGCGGCGGTACCGCGCGGCGGGCGTGGGGCGGGACCAGGTGAGCTTCCGCGACCTGCTCTGGCAGAGCGATATCCGCTTCTACGTGCTGCCGCCGGAGTTCAACCTGCGCCGGGTGACGATGATGGACGCCTGGGAGCCGCTGGACGCGCGGCCGACGATCCTGCATTCGCACCGCCTGCTGCAGCATCTGCGCGGCGCGGAGGCGCGGCTGGACGATCTGCCGGCGATCATGGCGGCGGAGCGGCAGGCGCGTCTGGAGGAATGGCGCGCGGTGGGGATCGAGGCGCCGGGGGCGGAGCCCGCCGCCCCCTTCCATGCCGCCGAGGCCGCCGCCGGCCGCGATGCGGAGCGCGAGCGCGCCCGGGGCGAGCTGCGCGATCGGGCCTGACGTGCGTTCGGGCGGTGGAATTTTCCAATTGAGTGCGGCATATATTGGAATATTAATTCCGCAGCGAGTCGGGCCGGGCCCGGCAGATCATCGAGGAAGACATGACAGTCAGGTTCGGACTTCTTGGGGCGGGGCGGATCGGCAAGGTCCATGCAAAGGCGATCACGGGCGATCCGGCGGCCAGCCTTGTCGCGGTGGCGGATGCGATGCCGGCGGCGTCGGGTGCCATCGCCGAGCAATACGGCTGCGCCATTCGCACGATCGAGGAGATCGAGGCGGCCTCCGACATCGACGCGGTGGTGATCTGCACGCCGACCGACACCCATGCCGAGCTGATCGAGCGTTTCGCGCGGGCCGGCAAGGCGATCTTCTGCGAGAAGCCGATCGACCTCTCGCTCGACCGCGTCAAGGCCTGCCTGAAGGTGGTGCGGGACACGAAGGCCACGCTGATGGTCGGCTTCAACCGCCGGTTCGACCCGCATTTCGCGGCCGTCCGCGCCGAGATCGACAAGGGCGCGATCGGCACGGTCGAGATGGTCACCATCATCTCGCGCGACCCCGGGGCGCCGCCGCTGGACTATATCGCCCGATCCGGCGGCATCTTCCGCGACATGACGATCCATGACTTCGACATGGCGCGGTTCCTGCTGGGCGAGGAGGTGGCGGAAGTTTCCGCCATGGCCTCGGTGCTGGTGGATCCCGCGATCGGCAAGGCAGGGGATTACGACTCGGTCCAGGTGATGCTGAAGACCGCCAGCGGCAAGCAGGCGATGATCTCCAACTCGCGCCGGGCGACCTATGGCTACGATCAGCGGATCGAGGTGCATGGATCGAACGGGCTGGTGGCGGCGGAGAACCAGCGGCCCGTCTCGATCGAGATCGCCTCTTCGCTGGGCTACACCCGCCCGCCGCTGCACGATTTCTTCATGACGCGCTACACCGAGGCCTATGCGGCCGAGATCGCGGCCTTCGTCGCGGCCGTCTCCGGCAAGGGCAAGGCCGCGCCCTCTGGCGAGGACGGGCTGGCGGCGCTGGCACTGGCCGAGGCGGCGGTGCGCTCCGTGGCCGAGGGGCGGGTGGTGAAGCTTTCGGAGGTCGCGGGCTGAGGCCTAGCAGATCCGCGGCAGCTGCTCGCCCACGAGCATGTCGACGATGCGGCTGCCGCCGAAAAGCGTGGTCATGGTGACGCGGCCGGGATGGGCCGACACCGCCCGGCCGATGATGACCGCGCCGCGCCCGGCCTCGGTGCCGCGCATGGCGGCGAGCGCGGCTTCGGCCTGATCTTCCGGCACGAAGGCCACCAGCGTGCCCTCGTTGGCGAGGTAGAGCGGGTCGAGGCCGAGTATCTCGCAGAGGCCGCGTACCTCCTCGGCCATCGGCAGGGCGTTCTCTTCGATCTCCACCCCGACGCCGGCCGCCTCCGCCATCTCGTTCAGGGCGGCGGCGAGGCCGCCCCGCGTGGCGTCGCGCGCGGCGCTTGTGCCGGGGGCGGCGCGGATCACCGCCTCCATCAGCCCGGCGAGGGACCGGCAGTCGGAGATGAGATCGGTCGAGAGCGCCAGGTCCCCGCGCGCGGCGAGGATCGCGGCGCCGTGGTCGCCCAGCCTGCCGCTGACGATCGCCACGTCGCCCGGCCGGATCCGCGCCGCGCCGAGGTCGCGGCCCGGCGGGATCACCCCGATGCCGGCGGTGGTGACGAAAAGCCCGTCCGCCGCGCCGCGGCCGACGACCTTGGTATCCCCGGTGACGATCCGCGCGCCCGCCGCCGCTGCCTCGCGCGCCATGGTCCCGGCCACGCGGGCGAGCAGCGCGATCTCGCAGCCCTCCTCGATGATGAAGGCGGCGGAGAGCCAGAGCGGCCGCGCGCCCCCCACGGCGAGGTCGTTCAGCGTGCCGCAGACCGCGAGCTTGCCGATGTCTCCGCCGGGAAACTCCAGAGGGGTGACCACGAAACTGTCGGTGGTGAAGGCGAGCCGCGCGCCGGGCTCGGCCAAGGCGGCATCCATCAGGCGCGCCTGATCCTCCATACCCGGCGGCTCGAAGACGCGGGCGAAGACCTCCTCCACCAGGTCGCGCATCGCCTTGCCGCCGCCGCCATGGGCCAGGGTCACATGAGTATCGCGCAGCGCCATGATGCCTTACTTTTTCTGTCCCTAAATATCCCGGGGGGAGGCCGCAGGCCGGGGGGCAGCGCCCCCCATCACTCCGCCGCCGCCCGGGCGCCGCCGTATTGCCAATAGGCCGCGCAGGCCCCTTCGGAAGACACCATCAGCGCCCCCAGCGGCCGCTCCGGCGTACACCCTCGCCCGAACTGTGGGCAGGCCGTGGGCTTGATCTTCCCCGTCATCACCGCCCCGCAGGCGCAGCCCTCCGGTTCCGCCACCTGCCGCGGCCCGGCGCCGTAGCCCACGCCGAATTTCGCCTCCGCGTCGAAGGCGCGGTAGGGTGCGCGGATCCTGAGGCCAGAGGCGTCGATCTCGCCCAGCCCGCGCCATTCGAAGCTGGGCCGGCGCTCGTAGACATCGGCGATGGCGGCGAGGCTGACCTGGTTGCCGTGCTCGGGCACGACGCGGGCGTACTGGTTTTCCACCTCCGCCCGGCCCTCGGCGATCTGGCTGAGGACCATCAGCACGGATTGCAGCAGGTCCAGCGGCTCGAAGCCCGCGACGACGATCGGCTTGCCATAGTCCCGGGCGATGAAATCGTAGGGATGGGTGCCGATGACCATGGAGACATGGCCCGGTCCGATGAAGCCGTCGAGCCGCATGTCGGGGTCGTCAAGCAGCGCCCGGATCGGTTCCGGCACGGTGATGTGGTTACAGAAGACGGAGAAATTCCCCAGCCCCTCGCGTGCCGCCTGCTGGATGGAGAGGGCGGTGGAGGGCGTCGTGGTCTCGAAGCCGAGGCCGAAGAAGACCACCTCGCGCCCCGGCGTGCGGCGGGCAATTTCCAGCGCGTCGAGGGGGGAGTAAACCATGCGGATATCGGCGCCGCTGGCCTTGGCCTGCAGCAGGGAGCCCTGCGTTCCGGGCACCCGCATCGCGTCGCCGAAGGTGGTGAAGATCACCTCCGGCCGGGCCGCGATCTGAAGCGCTTCGTCGACGCGCGACATCGGCAGGACGCAGACGGGGCAGCCGGGGCCGTGGATGAACTCCACCCCCTCATGCACCAGCTTGTCGAGCCCGTAGCGGAAGATCGCGTGGGTGTGGCCGCCGCAGATCTCCATGATGTGGAGGGGTTTTTCACGGGTGGCGCCGATGCCCTCCGCCGTGCGCGCGATGGCGGCGAGGACGGCTTTGGCGGCGACCGGATCGCGGAATTCGCTGGCGTATTTCATCGCGTGGGCCCCGGGGCGGTGCCCTCCGTCAGCGCCGCGCGGCCGGCTTCCATTTCCTCCAGCGCGGCCTGGGCCTCGCCCATCTCGCGGAGCGCGCGGAGGGTTGCCTCGGCCTCCTCCGCGTCGATCCGGCTCATGGCGAAGCCGACATGGATCAGCGTCCAGCAGCCGACGAGGTCCTCCAGCGGCCCCTCGGCGATGCAGGTGACGTTGACCTCGCGCCGGACGCCGGAGACGTCGGCAAGGGCGAGCTGGCGGGCCTCGTCGGTGATGGCGAGGATCTGACCGGGGATGCCGAGGCACATCTCAGCCTGCCTTCGCACTGGTCTGGGCCAGCGTCTTGGCAGCGTGGCGGGCACGGAGCCAGGCGATCCACGCTCCCATCCCCTCGCCGGTGCGGGCGGAGAGGCGCAGGATCTCGATCGCCGGATTGACCCGTTTCAGGTTCGCCTCGTAGGCCGCGAGGTCGGCGTCGCAATGCGGGGCGAGGTCGGTCTTGTTGAGGATGGCGAGCGAGGCGGCGGTGAACATGTCGGGGTATTTCAGCGGCTTGTCCTCGCCTTCGGTGACCGAGAGGATGGCCACCTTGGCATCCTCGCCGAGGTCGAAGGCGGCGGGGCAGACGAGGTTGCCGACATTCTCGATGAAAAGGAGGCTGCCGGGTTTCAGCGCCAGCCGGTCCATCGCATTGCCGACCATATGCGCGTCGAGGTGGCAGCCCTTGCCGGTGTTGATCTGCACCGCGGGCGCGCCCGTGGCGCGGATGCGGTCGGCGTCGTTCTCGGTCTGCTGGTCGCCCTCGATCACGGCGAGGGGGGTGGCGGAGAGCGCCTCGATCGTCTTGACCAGCAGCGTCGTCTTGCCCGAGCCGGGGGAGGAGACGAGGTTGACGGCATAGGCGCCGAGCGCCGCCAGCACCCGGCGGTTGCCGAGCGCGAGGGCGTCGTTCCGGGCGAGGATGTCGGTCTCGACCTCGATCAGCCGGGATTGCGAGAGCCCGGGGACGGAGGTGCCGGCCGGGCCGGTGCCGAAATGCAGGTGGCCGTGGGAGTGGTCATGGCTATGGCCGCGAGGGTGGTGGTGATGACCGTGGGCATGGTCATGGTCGTGATGGTGGCCGTGGTCCTCGCCCGCCAGTTTTCCCTCTCCGCATCCGCAGACCGTACACATCAGGCCACCTCCATGTCCTTCACCCGCATCTCGCTTCCCGCCACCGGCACCAGCCGCCCGCCGCCGCAGAGGGGGCAGGGATCCAGGCGATCCTCGATCTCGACCTCGCGGTTGCAGTCGTGGCAGAGGGCGCGGCCGGGCAGGTCGATCATTTCCAGCCTTGCGCCCTCGGCGGGGCTGCCCCGCATGGCGATGTCGAAGCAGAAGGCGAGGGCAGATTTCTCCACCCCGGCGAAACGGCCGATCTCCAGGCGCAGGCTGCGGACGGCGGTGAAGCCGTGCTGGCGGGCCTGATTCTCGACGATCTGCCGGATCCCTTCTGCCAGCGACATTTCATGCATCTTCGATCCCGGATTCCATGACGTGGATCAAGTGGGCTGCGGGCCGGGTGGGGCCTGCCCCGGGAGCGATGATAGGCGCGCGGCGGGGTTCGGGCCAGTGCGCTTTGCGCGGCGGGTCAGGCGGGCGAGAGGCGCGCGGCGGCGACCAGCGCCTGGCCAAGCGCGAGGCCGCCGTCGTTCGGGGGCGTGCGGTGGGGCAGGAGGACCGTCAGCCCCGCCAGTTCCTCCCGGCAGAGCGCCAGCAGGGTCGCGTTCTGGAAACAGCCGCCAGAGAGGGCGACGGCCCCGGCCTGCCCCTCCTCGACCAGCGCGCGGGCGGGGGCGCAGACGGCGCGGGCGAGGCCGGCGTGGAAGGCGGCGGCGATCTCTGCCGCCGGGCGGCCGGTGGCGCGGTCGGCCAGCAGGGCGCGGAACATCGGGGCCGGGTCGATGCGTGGGCCGTTCTGGGCGAAGGGATAGGGGGCGGCGCGGGTCTGCCCCGCCAGCGCCTCCAGCGCCATGGCGGCCTCGCCCTCGAAGCTCTGCGCGCCGGGGGCGAGGCCGAGGGCCGCGGCGACGGCATCGAAGAGCCGCCCGGCGGAGGAAGAGAGGGGCGCGTTCACCCCGGCCGCGATCGCCTGGCGGAGGAGCGCGCGGGGCCGTTCCGGCAGCAGTGTGTCGGCTTCGGCGGCAAGGTCCGCCGCGTCGAGCCGGGCGAGGAGGTTGCGCCAGGGCTCCCGGTTCGCGGCATCGCCGCCGGGCAGGGGGGCCGGGGCGAGATGGGCGATGCGCCCGGCACTGGCGTAGGACCCCAGCAGCAGCTCGCCGCCCCAGATCGTGCCGTCCGTACCGAGGCCGAGGCCGTCGAGGATCACGCCTGCGACCGGCGGCGCCGAGCGGGGCCAGCCGGCATCGGCGAGCGTGGCCGCGAGATGGGCGTGGTGGTGCTGGACCTCGATCAGCGGCAGGCCCTCGGCCGCCGCCCGCGCCTTTGCATGGGCCGTGGCGCGGTAGCCGGGGTGCAGGTCGCAGGCCAGCGCCTCGGGTGCGTGGTCGAAGAGGGCGGCGTAGTCGGCCTCGGCCTGCAGGAAGGCGTCCCACGCCTCGGGCGCGTCGAGGTCGCCGAGGTGGTGGGAGAGGAGCGCGCGGCCGGATTTGACGAGGCAGAGCGCGCCCTTCATCTGGCCGCCGAGGGACAGCACCCGGGGGGCGGCCTCGAAGCCCTCGGGCAGGGCCAGCGCTTCCGGCGCGCGGCCACGGGCGCGGCGCAGGATCAGCGGGCCGGAGGGCAGGAGCCGCTCGACGCCGTCGTCGAGGCGGCGGAGAACGTCGCGGTCGTGCATCAGGAAGGCGTCGGCGATGGGGACGAGGCGGGCGCGGGCCTCGTCATTCGCGAAGGCCTGCGGCTCGCCTGAGCGGTTGCCGGAGGTCATCACCAGCGGCCCGGCAAAGGCGTCGAGCAGGAGGTGGTGGAGCGGCGTCGCGGGCAGCATCCAGCCGAGCGTGGGCTGGCCCGGGGCGACGGCCTCGGCCAACGGCGCTCCGGCGCGGGGGAGAAGCAGGATCGGTGCGGCGGGGGCGGCGAGACGGGCGGCCTCTGCCTCTGTCAGCCGGGCGTGGGCGCGGATCATCGCCAGCGTGCCCATGAGGGCGAAGGGCTTGGCGGGCCTGTGCTTGCGCGCGCGGAGGCGGGCGACCGCCCCGGCGTTGCGCGCGTCGCAGGCGAGGTGAAAGCCGCCGAGGCCCTTTATCGCCAGGATCTCGCCGGCGTGCAGCCGGGTGGCGGCCTCGGGGATGGGATCGGCGGGGACCTCCTGGCCCGCGACCTCCAGCCAGAGCTGCGGGCCGCAGGCGGGGCAGGCGATGGGCTGGGCGTGGAAGCGGCGGTCGGCCGGATCCTCGTATTCGGCGCGGCAGGCGGGGCACATGGGAAAGACCGCCATCGCCGTCTGCGCGCGGTCGTAGGGCAGGGCCTTCAGGATCGAGAAGCGCGGGCCGCAGCGGGTGCAGTTGGTGAAGGCATAGCCGAAGCGGCGGGCGGCCGGGTCGCGGATCTCGGCCAAGCAGTCCGGGCAGGTCGCGGCATCCGGTGCGACGCCGGTCTCGGCCCCCGCGCCGCGCGAGGCGGTGATGTGGAAACCGTCCGTGGCGGCGACGGTCGCGGGCGTGCTTTCGATTTGCTCGACGCGGGCGAGGGGGGGCGCCTCGGTCGAGAGCGCGGCCTCGAAAGGGTCGAGCGCGCGGCCGGTTGCGAGGATCAGCACGCCCTCGGCGTCGTTGAAGACCTCTCCCGCGATCCCCATCCGCTGCGCGAGCTGCCAGACGAAGGGGCGGAAGCCCACGCCCTGCACCTGCCCGCGCACCCGGATGCGTCGTCCCGCCGGCATGGGTTTCCCTCGTGCCCCCTCACTTTCCGTCCGGAAATATCCCGGGGGCCGCCATTGGTTGCGCCATTGGTTCTAGAAATCAATGGCGACGGCAGAGCCCCGGTCCGACGGTATCAACTGGTCGCTTCCCCCGCCAGATCGGCGAGGATCGGGCAATCCGGCCGGTCGTCCCCCGCGCAGCAGGAGACGAGGTTGGCAAGCGTCGCCCGCATCCCCTCCAGTTCCGCGATCTTCGCGTCGATTGCGGAAAGGTGCTGTCGGGCGATGCGCTTGACGTCCGCCGAGGCGCGGGCGCGGTCTTCCCAGAGCGCCAGAAGCGTCCGGCATTCCTCGATCGAAAAGCCGAGGGAGCGGGCGCGGCCGAGGAAGGCGAGCTTGTGGAGATCGGCCTCTGCGAAGGCGCGGTAGCCGTTTCCGGATCGCGCGGGGCGGATCAGGCCGATCTCCTCGTAATAGCGGATCGTCTTGGGCGGCAGGCCCGAGCGGCGGGCGACTTCGGCGATGTTCATGTCCGTCTCCCGTAGCGGCGCAGGCGCAGGGCGTTCGAGACTACGATCACCGAGGAGGCGGCCATCGCCCCGGCGGCGAGCATGGGTGACAGGAGTGGGCCGCCGAAGGGATAGAGCACCCCCGCCGCGACCGGGATCAGCACCACGTTGTAGCCGAAGGCCCAGCCCAGGTTCTGGCGGATGTTGCGCATCGTCGCGCGTGAAAGCTCAAGCGCCGAGGCCACCCCCTGCGGGTCGCCCGACATCAGCACGAGGTCGGCCGTCTCGATGGCAACATCCGTGCCGGTGCCGATGGCCAGCCCGACATCCGCCGCGGCAAGCGCGGGGGCGTCGTTGATGCCGTCACCGACGAAGGCGGTGGGGCCGTGGGCCGCGCGCAGTTCCTCGATGGCGGCGAGCTTGCCCTCGGGCAGCACCTCGGCCACGACATGGTCGATGCCGAGGGTGGCGGCGACGCGCTCTGCCGTGGCCCGGCTGTCGCCGGTGATCAGCGCGGTCTTCACCCCGGCCTTGTGCAGCGCGGCGATGGCGCTTGCGGCGCTGTCCTTCGGCGGGTCGGTCACGGCGAGCACGGCGGCGATCTTGCCGTCGATGGCGGCGAGCACCGTGGTCTTGCCCTCCGCGGCGAGGGTCTTCGCGCGTTCGGCCAGGGGAGTGGTGTTGATCCCCTCGGCCTCCATCAGCCGGGAGGTGCCGATGGCCAGGCGTCGGCCCTCGACCGTCGCCAGCAGCCCGAGGCCGGGGCGGGCGGCGGCGTCGGAGGCCTCGGGCAGGGCCAGGCCGCGGCCTTCGGTCTCTGCCAGGATGGCGCGCGCGATCGGGTGTTCGGAGCGCGCCTCGGCCGCGGCGACGAGGGTGAGGGTTTCGTTCAGGTTCGCCCCGGGGGCCGTGGTGAACTCGACCAGCGTCGGGTGGCCGAGGGTCAGCGTGCCGGTCTTGTCGAAGGCGATCACGCGGGCGGCCTCCAGCCGCTGCAGGGCGTCGCCCTTGCGGAACAGAAGGCCCAGCTCCGCCCCCCGGCCGGTGCCGACCATGATGGAGGTCGGCGTGGCGAGGCCCATGGCGCAGGGGCAGGCGATGATCAGGACCGAGACACCGGCGACCAGCGCATGGCCAAGGACCGGCGCGGGGCCGAAGACCAGCCAGGCCAGCACCGTCAGCAGGGCCACGGCCATGACGGCGGGCACGAACCAGAGCGTTATCCGGTCGACCAGCGCCTGGATCGGCAGCTTGGCGCCCTGCGCGTCCGAGACCATGCGGATGATGCGCGCCAGCGTCGCGTCGTCGCCGGTGCGGGTGACGCGCAGCGCCAGCGCGCCCTGTCCGTTGACAGTCCCGCCGATCGCCTCATCGCCCGGGCCGGCCTCTACCGGCTGGGGCTCGCCCGTCAGCATGGAGCGGTCGATGTAGGACGTCCCCTCGACCACCGCGCCATCGGCGGCGATGCGTTCGCCGGGGCGGACCTCGATCACGTCGCCGGCGCGGAGTTCCTCGACCGGAAGGTCGATGACGGTGCCGCCCCGGCGGGTATGAGCCACGGCGGGGGCGAGGGACAGGAGATGGGCGATGGCCTCGCCGGCGCGGCCCTTGGCGCGGGCCTCGAGCATGCGGCCGAGCAGGATCAGCGTGCAGATCGTGGCGGCCGCCTCGAAATACACATGGACCGAGCCGGGGGGCAGCAGGCCGGGTGCGAAGGTCGCGACCGTCGAATAAGCCCAGGCGGCGGAGGCGCCGAGGGCGACGAGCGAATTCATGTCGGGCGCCGCGCGCAGGAGCGTTGGGACGCCGTGGGTCAGGAACTGCCGCCCGGGGAAGGCGAGGACGGCGGTCGTCAGCAGGAACTGGATGATCCAGCTGGTCCGCTCTCCGATCGTGGCGGCGATGAAGGCGTGGGCGCCGGGGATCATGTGTTCCGACATGACGACGAGGAACACCGGCAGAGTCAGCACGAGCGACCAGATGAACGAGGCCCTCAGCCGCTTCGCCTCGGCGTCGTGGCGGGCGGCGGGGGCGGTCGCGGTCTTGTGGACGGGCGTCGCCTCGTAGCCCGCCTTCTTCACCACGGCGGCCAGTTCCGAGGGCGTGACGGAACCGGCGAGGTGGTGGACGAGGGCATCGCCCGTGGCGAGGTTGACCTCTGCCCCGGTGACGCCGGGCCAGGCCTTCAGCGCGCGCTCGATCCGGCCGACGCAGGAGGCGCAGGTCATCCCCTCGACATTCAGCCGGGTGTCGGTATTGCCGATGTCGTAGCCCGCCTTCTTGACCGCCGCGGCCAGAGCCGCCGGATCGGCCCCGGAGGAGAAATCGGCGCGCAGGGTCTTCATGGCGAGGTTGACGGAGGCCTCGGTGACACCGGGCACCGCCTTGGCGGCGCGTTCGACGCGGCCGGCGCAGGAGGCGCAGGTCATGCCTTCGACTTCGAGCGTGGTGGTGGTCATGGCGGTCCTTCCCGGGCCCGTCTGGTGGTGCCCGAGTGTGAGATAAGGTTTCCAGTTACGGGAAGGTCAAGGGGGGGAGTACGAGATTGCGCCCGGGCGGGGTTTCCTCTGCCGCGGATTTGGAGTTCCTTGGGCGCAAATTCCGGAGGCTTCTTCATGGACACCCGCAGTATCCTCGACCGGCTCATCGGCTTTCCCACGGTAAGCAGCGAACCCAACATGGCGCTGATGGAATGGGTGCGGGATCTCCTTGGTCAGGCGGGGATCGAGGCGGTGCTGATCCCCGACGAGAGCGGGAAGAAGGCCAATCTTTACGCGACCATAGGGCCGAAGGACGTGCCGGGCGTCATGCTTTCCGGCCATACCGACGTGGTGCCGGTCGAGGGCCAGGACTGGAGCCGGGACCCGTTCCGGATGGTGGAGGCGGAGGGGCGCTATTACGGGCGGGGCACGACGGACATGAAGGGGTTCGTGGCCTGCGCGATCTCGGCCGGGCTGGCGGCGGCGAAGCGGGATCTGAAGGTGCCTTTGCACCTCGCCTTCAGCCATGACGAGGAGGTGGGGTGCCTCGGCGTGCGCTCGCTGATCGGGATGCTGGAGGGGGCGCCGGTGCGGCCCGCGATGTGCATCGTGGGGGAGCCGACGGCGATGCAGGTGGCGACCGGCCACAAGGGGAAGGTGGCGCTTCGGGCGACCTGCATCGGGCGCGAGGGGCATTCGGCGCTGGCGCCGCTGGCGCTGAACGCGCTGCACCTTGGGGCGGAGTTCATCGGCGCGGTCAGGGACCTGCAGGCCGAGGTGGCGGAAACGGGCCTGAAGGACGGCGATTACGACGTGGCCTACACCACCATCCACGTCGGCAAGATGCAGGGCGGCGTGCAGGTTAATATCGTTCCGAACCAATGCGTTATCGATTTCGAGATCCGCAGTCTGGCAGAGGACGACCCGGCCGCCCTGATCGCGCGGCTGGAGGCGGCGGCGGAGGGGATCGTGGCGCCGCTGAGGGACGCGTTCCCGGAAGCCGCGATCCGGATCGAGCGGCTCTGGGATTACCCGGGGCTCGGCACGCCCTCGGACGCGCGGGTGGTGAATTTCGTCAAGGGGCTGACCGGCGCGAACGGGACGATCAAGGTCGCCTTCGGGACGGAAGGGGGCCTTTTCACCAAGGCGCTGGGGATCCCGACGGTGATCTGCGGGCCGGGGTCGATGGCGCAGGGGCACAAGCCGGACGAGTTCGTCAGCCTCGAGCAGATGGCGCGCTGCGAGGCGATGCTGGCCCGGCTGGTGGACCGGCTGGAGGCCGGGATCTGAGGTCACGGGCGGGGACCGATTTGGCACCGCTTTCGCACCGTAAAAGCACCGTATTTCGGCGCGGCCGGGCAAGGCTGCGTTAACCGGGGTGCGGCTGCGGGCGAGAGGAGGGCCAGAGGCCGTCCGCGGGTGGGGCCCGGCGGCGGCGCGGGTCTGTCCGTTTATGGTTTAAAGACCCCCTTCGACTTGCCGGGGTGGTGAGGCCCAAGAAGCGCCCGCCGTTGGGGGCGGACGGGCGCTGGCCCGGCGGTGCTGCGCACCGCCGTTTCGGGCCGAAAGGAGTGGGTGGTTGGGCATCGCCCGGTGGTGCGCAATGAATGCGCACCCCACGGGGCCGGGCGGGTCCTGGGACCTATTCCCCGTAAGGTACCCAGACGGTCTTCACCTCGGTTGCCTGGCGCAGGAACTCGCGGCCCTCGCCCGACGGGCCGGTCCAGTCCCGCGCGCCGCCGATCCAGGTGCGCTTGAGGTTCGCGGCGCTCTCGGTCTCGATCAGCTTCGCCAGATCCGCCCCGGCGAAGGACCAGACCGCATCGACGTCGAGATGCCCGGCCAGCGTCTTCGCCAGCTCCGCCGGATCGCCGGTGACGATGTTGACCACGCCCGCGGGCACATCCGAGGTGTCGAGGACCTGATAGAGGTCCGTCGCCGCCAGCGGATAGGCCTGCGAGGGCACCAGCACCACCGCGTTGCCCATCGCGATCGCCGGGCCCATCAGCGAGACGAGGCCGAGAAGTGGCGCCTCGTCGGGGCAGAGGGCGCCGATCACGCCGACCGGCTCGTTCATCGCCAGCGCGACGCCGCGCAGCGGCACCGACTTGGCCGCGCCGTCGAACTTGTCGGCCCAGGCGGCATAGGTGAAGAGGCGGCGGATCGCGGCCTCCACCTCCGCCTTGCCGGGCTTGCCGGTCATGGCCTGAAGGCGGGCGGCGAATTCCTCGGCCCGGGCGGAGAGGTTCTCGGCGATGTAATAGATCACCTGCGCGCGGTTGTGGGCCGGGGCTTTGGCCCAGCCGGAGGCCTTGTGTGCGGCCTCCACCGCGTTGCGGATGTCCTTGCGGTTGCCGATCCCGGCATGGCCGAGAAGCCTGCCCCTGGCCGACCAGACGGCGCGTGAATAGCCGCCGTCGGGCCGGGCCTGCTTGCCGCCGATGTAGAGCTTCGCGGTGCGGTCGAGGCCCGTGGCCTCGGGGTTAGCGGGCTCGGCTACGGGCGCGATCGCCACCGCGGGCTTCGCCTTGCCGGCGGGTTTCAGATAGGCCAGCAGGCCCTCCCATCCGCCCTCGCGGCCGAACCCGCTTTCGCGGATGCCGCCGAAGCCGGCGGCGGCGTCGAACATGTTGGTGCCGTTCACCCAGACCACGCCCGCCTTCACCTTCGGCGCCATGTCGAGCGCGAGGTTCACGTTCTCGGTCCAGACCGAGGCGGCGAGGCCGTAGCGGGTGTTGTTGGCGAGCTCCACCGCCTCGGCCGGCGTGCGGAAGGTGGTGGAGACGAGGACAGGGCCGAAGATCTCCTCCTGCATCAGGCGCGCGGCGGGGGAGAGGCCGGTTATCAGCGTCGGCGGGTAGAAGCAGCCCGAGGGGACGGGCGTGGCGGCGCGGTAGGTCTCGCCTTCCGTATTGGCGTCGACCATGCGGGTGATGGTCTCGAGCTGGACGGGATCGACCACGGCGCCGATGTCGATGCATTTGTCGAGCGGGTCGCCCATGCGCAGCCCGTCCATCCGGCGCTTCAGCTTCTCGTGGAAGCGGGGGGCGACGCCCTCCTGAACCAGAAGGCGGGAGCCGGCGCAGCAGACCTGGCCCTGGTTGAACCAGATCGCGTCGACCAGGCCCTCGACGGCCGAGTCCAGATCGGCATCGTCGAAGACGATGTAGGGGGACTTGCCGCCAAGCTCGAGCGTCAGGGCGATGCCGCGGCCGGCGGTGTCCTGACGGATGCGGCGGCCGACCTCGGTCGAGCCGGTGAAGGCGATCTTGTCGACATCTGCGCCCACGAGGGCGGCGCCGGTGCGGCCGTCGCCGGTGACGATGTTCAGCACGCCCTTCGGCAGGCCGGCTTCGCGCGAGATCTCGGCGAAGAGGAGGGCGGTGAGGGAGGTGTATTCCGCAGGCTTCAGCACCACCGTGTTGCCGGCGGCAAGCGCGGGGGCCACCTTCCAGGCGAGCATGAGGAGGGGGAAGTTCCACGGGATGATCTGGCCGCAGACGCCCTGCGGTTCCATGCCGGGCTGTTCGGCCTCCAGCAGCTGGGCGAGGCCGGCGTGATAGTAGAAATGGCGCGCGACGAGGGGGATGTCGATGTCGCGGCTTTCGCGGATCGGCTTGCCGTTGTCGAGCGTTTCCAGCGTGGCGAAGAGGCGGGAATGCTTCTGGACCAGCCGCGCCAGGGCGTAGAGGTATTTGGCGCGCTCGTGCCCGGCGAGCTTCGCCCATTTCGGCTGGGCGCGGCGGGCGGCGGCGACGGCGGCGGCGATGTCCCCGCCGGTCGACTGGGTGACCTGGGCCAGCTCCTCGCCCGTGGCGGGGTTCTTCGTGGCGAAGGTCTCGCCCGGCGCGGCGAAGGCGCCGTTGATGAAGGGGCCGAAGCGGCGGTCGTGCTTGTCCAGCCAGGCCATGGCCTCGGCTGCGGATTCGGGGGCGGGACCGTAGGACATGGCGTCGAAGATTTCTCGGGTGGTCATGGCTCAGCCCATCGCATGGCGGTTGGCGGCGGAATAGCGGCCGGTGACGTGATGCTCCAGCTGGCGCTCGATATCGCCCAGAAGCGAGGAGGCGCCGAAGCGGAAGAGGTCCGGCTGAAGCCAGGGGTGTCCCAGCTCGTCCTTCATCAGGGCAAGGTAGGTCAGCGCGTCCTTGGCCTTGGAGATGCCGCCGGCGGGTTTGTAGCCGACCTTGAAGCCGGTCGCCGCCTCGTAGTCGCGGATCGCGCGGATCATCGTCAGCGAGACCGGGAGCGTGGCGTTGACGGATTCCTTGCCGGTGGAGGTCTTGATGAAATCCGCCCCGCCCATCATGCAGACGAGGGAGGCGCGGGCGACGTTCCTCAGCGTGCCGAGCTCTCCCGTGGCGAGGATCGTCTTCATATGCGCCTCGCCGCAGGCCTCGCGCATGGCGCGGGTCTCGTCGTAGAGGGCCTGCCAGTTCTGGGTCAGCACGTGCCGGCGGGAGATGACGATGTCGATCTCTCGCGCGCCGGCGCGGACGCTTTCGCCGATCTCGGCGATCCGGGTCTTCAGGGGCGAGAGGCCGGCGGGAAAGCCGGTGGAGACGGCGGCGACGGGGATATTCGTGCCTTCGAGGGCTGCGACCGCGGTGGGCACCATCTCGTGGTAGACGCAGATGGCTGCGGTGGTCAGGCCCTCCATCCCGAGCGCCTCCAGCAGGTCGGCGCGGACCGGCTGGCGCGCCTTGGCGCAGAGGCGCTTCACCCGGCCCTCGGTATCGTCGCCGGAGAGCGTGGTGAGGTCGATCAGGCTGATCGCCTTGCAGAGCCAGGCGGCCTGATAGGCCTTTTTCACCGAGCGCCGGCCGGGCAGCGTGGCCGCGCGGCGCTCGATCGCCGAGGTGTTGGCCTGGACCGAGGCGACCCAGTCGAGATCGAGCCCGGTGCCGGGGTTCCGGGCATGGGCGAGTTGCGGTAGCTGATGCGCCGCGGTCTTCGCCGGGCTCAGGCTGTCGGTCTGCAAGGGCTCCTCCCGTCGCAGGGCTGGCGCGACCCTCGCATGGCGGATGGGAGCGCGCAAGGCGTTTTGACCGTTTGGTCAGGAATTGCCGGAGGGCGCGGGGGAGGGGGCTGGCGCCCCCGCCTGCGGCCTCAGACCGGCTTGAGGAACAGGGGCGCGTTGACCAGCATGTGGACGGCGATCGCCGCGGCATAGCCGAGCGCGATGGCCCAGGCCCATTTCATGTGGCTCATGAAGGTATAGGTGCCGCGCGCCTGGCCCATCAGCGCCACCCCGGCGGCCGAGCCGATGGAGAGGATCGAGCCGCCGGTGCCGGCGGTCAGCGTGATCATCAGCCACTGGCCATGCGACATGGCCGGGTCCATCGTGAGCACCGCGAACATCAGCGGGATGTTGTCGACGATGGAGGACAGCACGCCGATGATCGTGTTGGCGGCCGTCGGGCCGAGGCCGGCGTAGAGCACCTGCGAGCTGAGCGCGAGATAGCCCAGCACGCCGAGCCCGCCGACCGCAAAGATGATGCCGAAGAAGAACAAGAGCGTGTCCCATTCGACCCGCGCGACCTGGGCGAAGCTGTCGAGGACCATGTCGGCGTCGTCGCGCCGCTTGCCGCGGATCTGCAGGTAGTAGGACCAGATCTGCAGGTAACCAAGGCCGGTCATCATGCCGACGGCCGGGGGGAGGGAGAGGAAGTTCTTGTAGCAGACCGCCGTCACGATGGTCGCGGCGAAGAGCAGGATCACGCCCTGCGCCCCGGGTTTCAGGCGCACGCGTTCCGCCGCCGGTTCCGGCCGGGTCTTCGGCAGGGCGAAGGACATGATCAGCGCCGGCACCAGCCAGTTCACCAGCGAGGGCAGGAAGAGGTCGAAGAACTGGGTGAAGTCGAGCTTACCCTTCTGCCAGACCATCAGCGTGGTGATGTCGCCGAAGGGTGAGAAGGCGCCACCTGCATTGGCCGCGACGACGATGGAGATGCAGCCGATCGTCACGAAGCGGGTGGAGCGCCGGCCCACCGTCACCACCACCGCGCCCATGATCAGCGCCGTGGTCAGGTTGTCGAGCATGGAGGAGAGGAAGAAGGCGAGGATCCCGGTCAGCCAGAAAAGCTGGCGGTAGCTGAGGCCGAGGGCCACCAGCTTGGCGCGCAGCACGTCGAAGACGCGGCGCTCCTCCAGCGTGTTGACGTAGGTGATCGCGACGAGGAGGAAGAGGAACAGCTCGCCGTATTCCTCGATCACGCCGGTCGCCTCGGCATGGAGGTCCGCCTGGTGGCCGGCCATGGCATAGGCGACCCCGATCAGCCCCCAGATCAGCCCCGCCGCCATCAGCACCGGCTTCGACTTCCGCATCTGGGTGCTTTCCTCGAAGATCACGAGGATATAGGCGCCCACGAAGATCACCAGTGACAGCAGGCCTGCCCAGTGGCCGGTCAGATCGAGCATGTAGTCCCTCCCCTTGGTCGTGCCTTCGCTTACACCACGGGGGCGGGAAGTCACAGGCCCTTTGGCCGGCCTGGCGCTGTCGGCGTGCGGGGGCGCGGGGGGAGGTGGGCTCAGCCCTCCTTCAGGAAGGCGTTCTGGTCGACAAGGTAGCGCTGCGAGAGCGGGATCGAGGCGGCGCCGAGCGAGCGGGCCTGGGCGCCGACGCTGCCCTCGCGGATCGGGGGCGGCTCGATCCCCGCGACATCGAGCCGGGCAAGCGCCCTGCGGGTGCGCTCGACCAGCCTTGCGCGCACCTCGGGCGGCATCCAGCCGTCGATCAGCGCGGCCTCGACATCGACGACGCTCGCGGCAGCCAGCGTGGCGTGGGCGAGGCCGGCGGCGACCTCGGTCAGCCAGCGGTCGAGGATCGCCTCGGGCATGGTCCAGTCGGGCGGCGTGTCCCAGAGCGCGTCCGAGGAGAGGCCGGCCTCGGACAGGTAGGTTTCGAGCGAGGCCATGGAGGCGACCGAGATCAGCTGGCGCATCGCCCCGTCCGGCCCGGGCACCGGCATGGAGCCGAGCGCGCCGGCGTTGCCGGTCCGCCCGGTGAACAGCTGGCCGTTCAGCACCAGCCCGCCGCCGATGAAATAGGCGATGAAGAAGTAGAGGAAATCCTTCGGCCGCTCGCCGGTACCGAAGACAAGCTCCGCCCCGCAGGCGGCGGTGGCGTCGTTGCGGACATAGACCGGCACGGGAGAGAAGGCGGCGATCTCGGCCTGGATGTCGCGGTTGCGCCAGTCGTCCATCTCGGCCTGGGGCGCGCCGAGGTATTGGGCCCAGTTCCAGAGCTGGAACGGCATGGCGATGCCGAGCCCGCCGACGCGGGCGCGCAGCGGCGGCGGCAGCGCCGCGATCATCTCCGGCAGGGCGCGGGCGACGAAATCCACCACCGCGTCATGGGTCGGGTAGCGGTAGGTCTGGCGGCGCTGGGCGGTGATGCGGCCGAGGAAGTCGGTCAGCACCAGGTCGACGCTGCGCCGGCCGATCTTCAGCCCGAAGAAGAAGGCGCCCTCGGGATTGAGCGACATCGGCACCGAGGGCTGGCCGATGCGGCCGCGCACCGGCTCGCCCCGGATCAGGAGGCCGTCGGCCTCCAGCGCGCGCATGATGACCGAGACGGTCTGCGCGGAAAGCCCGGTGATGCGGGCGATGTCGGATTTGGCAAGCGCGCCCTGGCGGCGGAGGATAGAGAGCACCAGCCGCTCGTTATGCGCGCGGATGCCGGCCTGGTTGGAGCCGCGCAGGCCGCCCTCGGCGGGGCGCTCGGAGGCCGATGGGGAAAGGGGCGTGGGCTCTGTCGCCGGCATCATGCGCTTTCGGGTTCGCCGGGCGGCAGGATCACGCCCTTGCGGAGGATGACATTGGCGAACAGGGCCGGTTCGCTGGTCGCGACGACTGTATGCGCGGCGCGGATGCGGGGGTAAAGGGCCTCGCCGGAGAGCGGCGTGACGGCGAAGCCCGGGGCGCGGGCGGCGCAGCAGCGGTCGATCTCGGCATGAATGGGGGCGGCGCGGGCGGGGTCGCCCTGGTCCGAGGCGCGGAAGATCGCCCGGTCCACGGCGCGGTCGAGCGGCAGTACCTGAAGCACCGCCTCCAGCACCGGCAGCAGCCGGTGGCCGTCGGCGCGGATCAGGCGGCGGGCGTGTTCCTGCGCGGGATAGTTGCCATCCACGATCGCGATCTCGTCGCCGTGGCCCATGGCGCGCAGCGTATAGAGCAGGTCGGGGCCGAGCAGCGCAGGCAATCCGATCAGCATGCTGGTGTTCCCCTGCCTCCCGCGGGGGCGCCGGGGCAGAGGGCGGCCCCCGCCGCGCGCTGCGCGGGGCAGCGGTACGGCCTGGGCGGTTTCGCCATCTCCTCCCGGCGCGGGTTGCGTCCCGCCCCGCCTGGCCCCGCGACGCCGGGACCCTGTGGGAAGACTGTGCGGGATTGGGCGGACTGTCAATAATAAATCAGAGTGATTTATTTAGATTGACGGGTTTGACCGAATCGGCTTACCTGCCAGTATCGCGGGAGGGGAATGCGTTCTGCCCGCGACCAAAATGCCGGGGACCCGAGGGTGGCCCGGCCTGACCTTGGGAGGACTATCGTGACGAAATTCACCACCAGCGCGCTGATGGGCGCGACGGCGATCGCGCTTATGTCGGCCGCGCCTGCGATGGCGGCGCCCGTGAAGGCCTGCCTGATCACCAAGACCGA
>NZ_RRYH01000034.1 GCF_004010155.1 Solirhodobacter olei
ATGGCCGATGCCGTGGCCTTCATGACCGGCGCAAAGGTCCCAGAAGAGGCAACTCAGGCGGCGTGAAATGACGGGTTTCGATTCCCACGTGACGGCCGTGCTGGGCCTGATAGAGAGTGTCCGCCGCCCAGGGCTGCCGACGCTGATCGCCGTTGCCGGACCGCCGGGGTCAGGCAAATCCACCCTTGGCGAGAGAGTGGTTGGAGATCTGAATGGGCGGAACCAACCATCGGATCGCGCCCGACTGGTGCCGATGGACGGATTCCATCTCGAAAACAGCGTTCTCGATGCTCGCGGACTGCGAGCGGTCAAGGGGGCTCCGGAGACCTTCGATGTAGAAGAATTCCTTGCCCTGGTCCGTGCACTGAGGCAGGGCGAAGCGGACGTTTGGTATCCTCTGTTCGACCGGGCGCATGACCGCACAATCCCGCGCGCCGGATGCGTGCCGAAAGGCACGCCCATCATCATCGTAGAGGGCAATTACCTCCTGCTGCGTTCTGGCGGCTGGGCAGAGCTGAAGCCGCTTTTCGATGCGACCGTGATGATCGCGCCATCGATGCAAACACTCGAGAACAGACTGATCGATCGATGGCTGCAGCATGGTCTTCCACTTGATGGCGCTTTGCGCCGTGTGCGTGGCAACGATGTCCTGAATGCTGCAAAGGTCATGGGAGATAGCTTCGAGGCCGACCTTGAATTGCGCGAATTCGGCGGTCCGTGACTGCTCATTCGTCCTCGGAAAGAGAAAAGCGTGATCCCCGGACGCCGCCTGCTGAATCCGGTCAGTCGTAACCAATCCGCCGAGGGCTGCCCGCCGGATTGGCGCGGCTGGGTGCAAGAGCGCGAAGCCAAGGCAGGTCGAAGCACCATGTCTCAGGTTGGGGAACTCTCGGTCACACAAACCGGGCTGGGACGCCGTTGGGAAGTTGGTTTGATGACTTGCGACGGAACCGCCCTCTGAAGCGGTGGTAAGCGCGGCCACGGTCGCCTCTTGTGATGGGGGCGGGTTGTCCTCGTCCGTCACGGGGTTCCGAAGGCTCGTCCGGATATCCAGATGTCCATTTGCGCCCGATCAATCCCATGGGTTCTGCCAGAGAGTAATCTTTCCCCATCGGGGGCGCGCAAGGCGTGAAGGTGGTGATTTCTCATGGCGAAAGGCGCCGAATGCGGTCGGGCGCGTATAAGAGCCCGGGGAACGAGATGGCGAGGTCTGGTCATCGCGCTCATAATGGCCGCCAGTCCAGCGTTTGGCGATACGGCGCTGCAACAGCAGAACGCGGTCCTTTTTGACGAGCTTCAGGCGGCGCAGAAACTGACTGCGGCCCAGATGGATCGCATTCGGCAGATTTTCACGGAGTTTCCTTATACAAGCCAGGGCAATCCGGCCGTAACCCGCCACCCCATGACGCGGGAAGAATGCGCCGCCCGTATTCCCGGCGGGCCGGAGAGCTATCGGAACGGAAGCTTCAGGCGGATCTGCGGCGCGCCTTACATGGCCCCGCTCTATGATCCCGCGACCCAGCGCCCTCAGGATGCGAAGGCCTGCATCGACCAGTTCGAGTTCCCCGACATCCCCTGCGCCTATCCGGTGGTCTGGGTGACTGCGCGGCAGGCGGCGGAGCTGTGCTGGGCCGAAGGCAAGCGGCTGTGCGATACACATGAATGGGAGGGGGCCTGTGCCGGCGCGCTTCTGCCCCCCGATTATCGCTTCGATCTCGCCCAGGGTCAGCCGACAGAGGTGGCGGTTGCGCGGATGCAGGCTGCCCACAATGCCAGGTTCGGCCCGACGCGGAAATGGAGCTATGGCCCGACCTACCAGCGCGGGGTCTGCGCCGCGGCCAGCTTCAAGACCGAGGGCTGCAACGGCGGCGACTTCGGCGGCTGTGGATCCAACACCTACCCGGCGGGAAGCTTCCCCGAATGCCGCTCGGCGCTCGGCGTCTACGATCTGAACGGCAACGCGGCCGAGCATGTCAACCTGCCGTTGGCCTCCTCTCAGATGTCAAGCGCGGGCTCCTTGACCCTTGGCGTCACAGAGATGAAGGGCAGCTGGTTCATCTTCGATCGCTACTACGCCCACCCCGACTGGTGCCGGTGGCGGGCTCCATTCTGGCACGGCAGCCGGGTGCTCGACCCGCAGAGCCACGCGAATTACCACCTCGGCTTCCGCTGCTGCAAAACGCTGAACTAGGCGCTATCGGGATTCCTTCTTCAGCAGGCCCACGGGGTTGTCGATCGGACCCTCGCGGCTGACGAGGCCCGCCAGGTCCGGATCCTGCATAACCTTGGCCAGACGTTCCGGCCGGCCGTTCACATAGGCGGTGGCGCTGACAAGCCGGATGCCGTGGCTGTAATCGGCGTAGATCGCCTGGTGGACGGTGGTAAGCGGCTGAATCGGGGCACCGTTCAGCCGGTGCCAGCCGTAGATCGCCACCTTTCCCGGGTGGGCGATCAGCCGGTTCGTGAGCACAAGGTCTTTCTGATCGCCCGCAACCAGCTCGTCGGATCGCGCCGCGCGCGGGCCGAGCTGCGCGTTCACAGTTTCGTTGTGGCGCAGGAGATACCCGGTCGAGGTCATTTCCGGTCCGGCGGGCATGGGCCGCGGCGCAAGGCGGACCCGGGCGGCGTGGTAGATCGCATCGACCATCTTCGGCGTCGGCAGAAGGAACCCGAGGCGGAGCGCGATCTTGGCGGCGGCGGGCAGGCCGAGCGGCGTGCGAACGAAATCGGCATTGGAGCCAACGGAGAGGTAGTCCGGTGTCACGCAGATAGTCACCTTTACCGCAGCGCCAGCGGGGGTGTGCCCCGTCAGGGTGACCGGAACAAGCCGGCGGAGAAAGGCGGGGATGTTGCCTGCCAGAAGCTGGGCCTCCACCACTGCATCGCGGTCGGGCCCGCGGATATCCATCACCCGGTCCATCACGGCACGACCCGATGGCGCGCTGGAGGAGCGGGCAGGGATGGCCCGGCTCAGTCCAGGGGCGCAGGGCGCTGGCGCGGCGTTGGCGCCGAAGGCGGGGGTAGCGAGAAGGATGGCGGCGAATGCCCAGGCCGCGGGGCTGATCTGTCTCATGAGTCACCTGCTGCCGGTATGGATCGACCGGTCCCGGCCAGATGGACCGGGGCCGACTGTTGAAATGTCGGACAGCGCGATGGAGACAACCCATCCGGAGCGGCATGCTGCGCCGCGGGTCCGGTCCCGTGATGGAGGCTATCGCTGCCTGTCCCCGTCGCCCCGCTGCATCAGCCAGGGGTCATTGCGGGCCCGACCGTCGGATTGGATTGCCCCGACCCAGCGCCCACCCTCCAGGACCCCTAAGCGCGGATCAATCTGCGCGAGGCCACCCTTCGGGCCGTTCTAATCAAGGTTTTGTCGATGCCGGCGGCGGCGGTCAAGCTGCCGCGATCCGACGGGCGACATTTCGCTGACGGGTGGCGGCCAGGGCGTGCTGCGCTCAGGCGCGCGTGGGGATCGCCAGGCGGTAGCCGATCGCTTCCGCGAGGTGGTTGGTGCGCACCGCGTCCGAGCCGGCAAGATCGGCAATGGTGCGGGCGACGCGCAAGATGCGGTAGTAGCCGCGCGCCGTGAGGCCATAGCGCTCCGCTGCGCGCGCGATTAGTGCCTTGCCATCGGCATCGGGCGTGGCGTGATCGGTCAGCAGCGTGCCTTCGGCATCGGCATTGACCCGGATGCGGTTCGTTCCGGCATAGCGCTCGGCCTGAATGGCGCGGGCCTCTGCGACGCGGGCGGCGATCGCGGCGGAGCTTTCGCCATTGGCCGGCAGGTCCAGATCCATATAGCTCACCGGCGGCACGTCGACGCGCAGGTCGAACCTGTCCATAAGCGGGCCGGAGATCCGGGCGAGGTACTCGTCGCCGCAGATCGGCGCCCGGTTGCAGGCACGGCCAGGGTCGGTGACGTAGCCGCACCTGCACGGGTTGGCCGCCGCGATCAGCTGAAAGCGGCACGGATAGCGGACATGCGCGTTGGCCCGGGCGATCACGACCTCTCCGGTTTCGATCGGCTGGCGCAGGGTTTCCAGCACCGAACCGCTGAACTCGGGAAACTCGTCGAGGAACAGTACCCCGTTATGTGCCAGGCTGATCTCGCCGGGCTTGGCGCCCCGGCCCCCGCCGATGATCGCGGCCATGGAAGCCGTGTGATGCGGCTCGCGAAACGGTCGGGCGCGGGAGATGCCGCCGTCGCTCAGGAGGCCCGAGATCGAGTGGATCATCGAGGTTTCCAGCGCCTCGGTGGGCGAGAGCGGCGGCAAGAGGCCGGGCAGGCGCGCCGCGAGCATGGATTTTCCGGACCCGGGCGGGCCGGTCAGCAGCATGTGATGGCGGCCGGCGGCGGCAATCTCCAGCGCGCGCTTGGCGCGTTCCTGGCCCTTAACCTCTGCAATGTCCCGCCAACCGCGCTCCGGCGCGATCTCGCCCGCCTCGGCCGGTGCAAGGGCGGCCTGGCCGGTGAAGTGGCGGATCACCTCGGCCAGCGAGGCCGCGGCGAGGACCTGCGTCGCGCCGACCCAGGCCGCCTCTGCTCCGCAGGCGACCGGACAGAGCAGCGCGCGGTCCTCTTCTGCCGCGGCCATGGCGGCAGGCAGCGCGCCGGTGACCGCGATCAGGCTGCCATCAAGCGCCAGTTCGCCAAGCGAGACGGTCTGGGCTGTGGCGTCCACCGGCAGGATCTCGATCGCCGCAAGCACGGCAAGCGCGATCGGAAGGTCGAAGTGAGAGCCCTCCTTGGGCAGATCGGCGGGGGAGAGGTTCACCGTCACCCGCCGCGACGGCAGCGCGATGGAAAGGGCGCTCAGCGCAGCGCGCACCCGTTCGCGCGCCTCGCTCACCGCCTTGTCGGGCAGCCCCACGATGCCGAAGGCCGGCAGTCCGGGCGAGACGGCGCATTGCACCTCCACCAGCCGTGGCTCCAGCCCGTCGAAGGCGACCGTATAGGCCTGCGCCGGCATGTTGTCCCCCGTTCGATCAGGCTTGATCGCTAGCCCGAAGAGGGTTGAGAATTGGTAAACACCGGCAGGGAGGAAGGCCGATGGAGGTCCTGATTCCGTTCGCGTGGCGTTGCGCGCCGGAAGGCGGGTTGCCCTCGCGCTTGCCTTCGTCAGGACAGTGCAAGCGGGAAAGTGTTTGGCTCCACCCGCGCGACGCCGGTTAGATGGCGACGACCAACGGCCCATCGGGCCCCGAACGAGCAGCGAAAAAGAGACCCGTGACCTTATCCTCCCGAACTTTCCCCGTTCCGAGCCGCATGGCCGGGCCTGGCTTGGCCCTTGCCCTGGGCCTGATCTCCACCGGTGCCATGGCGGCGCAGTTGCAGGCCTTCCAGATGCCCGCGGCCCCCGTTCTTACGCGGCAGATGGCGGCCTATGACGCCGTCCGCCCGAAGAACATTGTCGAACTGCAGCCCTTCCGCTCGACCGAGACGGCACGGCTCTCCGACGGACAAGAGATCAAGCTGATCTCCCTCAATCCGAATGTGAACTCCTGGTTCATCCTTCAGGTCGGCAAGTGGAACTGGAACCGGGTCTACCACATCCAGAACCCGTCTCCTGGTGGGCAGACAGTCAGCCTTTCCAAGGGGCCGGATCCGCGCCTCGTTGTCACCATCGGCGGGAAGGAGACGTCCTGCGCCCCCTGGGCCAATGGGGACAAGTCGCTGAGCGGCGCGCGTGCGACGCACGACCCCTACGCGCCGATCTGCCAAGGGCATCTGTTCCTGCGCAACCCCGTGCCCGGGCATTCGACCGAACTGGAATGGACGGCGAATTTCATTCGCCAGAACATATTGGGCGGCGAGATGATCGTCGGCCTTGTCAAGGACGTGTTCTACAAGGACGCCTTCCGCATCGTTCCTCAGGACGTAAAGGGCAGAAGCGCGGGGGCGACCGGCGGGGCCAACGGTCCGGATCCGGCGCAGAGCCGGCATTTCCGGGTGCGCAGCCGGATCGGGCTGAAGCTGGTATCGTCCACGCCAGGCGTGATGGTGCTCGGCCGCTGGTATCCGGTGGCCGATATTCCCGGCGTCTTCGCCAGCGCGATGCAGCCGGCGGCGATCGATCAATCGATCCTTAATGGGCCCGGAAAGACCGACCCGCTTGACCGGATCGAGGCGCGCTCGATGGATTACTTCGTGGCGTTCGACCTTTCGCGCTTCGACATGGGCTATGCGCTCGGCACCGCGCATCCCAGCCTCGGCTGGTCCCCACGGCCACCGGCCGCGTCGCAGGATCCGGCGCTGCCGGGGCCGGACGGGGTGGGCAATCCGGCGCCGGTCGTGCCGAACGGAATGCTGAACCCGGTTCTCGCACCGCGCGTCACGGCCACCTTCGCGGCCGGGTTCAAGCGCCGCCACGGGGCTTTCATGGCCGGGCCCTTCTCTAAGATCAACCACGGCTCGCATTACGGCTTCATCCAGCAGGGCGTAATCATGAGCAAGCTCAACCCCGGGCTGTCGACGATCTACGTGATGGATGACGGCAGCATTCACATGGGTACCTGGACCAAGGCGGACAATGCCCTGCTGCCGAAGATCCGCTTCGCCCGCCAGAATGGCGTGCCGCTGCTAAGGCGCAACCCGGCCGGCGGTGCCGGGATTCCCGGCGCGCTGGTCACCAGCGCGGACGGCGGCAACTGGTCCGGCTCTGCCGACAACCGGCTCCGCACGCTCAGGGCAGGGGCCTGCATGCTCGATCGCAATGGCAGCCGCTACTTCGTCTATGCCTTCTTCTCGACTGCGACGCCCTCGGCCATGGCGCGCACCTTCGAGGGGTATGGCTGCAGCTATGCCATGTTGCTGGACATGAACGCGCTGGAGCACACCTATTTCGCGCTCTACGACCGCGCGACCGGCAAGCGGCGGATCGAGCATCTGATCCCCGGAATGGCCGTGGTCGACATGAAGAACTCGCAAGGCCAGCGCATGGCTCGCTTTGTCGATTATCCGGACAACCGCGACTTCTTCTACATGATCCCCCGCCACGGCGGCTGAGCGGCCTGGGACGACAAGCGAGCCCGGGCGCCGCGGCGCCCGGCGCTCAGTGCGCCGCGAGCGCCCCGGCTTCATCCTTGCGCGGTGCGATCCGGGAGGCGAGCAACAGATACATCGCCGGCACCACAAAGAGCGTGAAGAGCGTCCCGATCGACATGCCGGTGAAGATCACCAGGCCCATCGCGTGCCGCCCGGCCGCCCCCGCGCCACTTGCCACGACCAGGGGCACCACGCCGAAGACCATCGCCGCGGTCGTCATCAGGATTGGCCGCAGACGGGTAGAGGCCGCGTCGAGTACCGCCTCGAGCTTGGACATCCCCGCCTCCTGCGCCGCATTGGCGAACTGCACGATGAGGATCCCGTGTTTCGAGATCAGCCCCATCAGCGTCACCAGCCCGACCTCGGTGTAGATGTTGATGGTCGAGAAGCCGAGGAAGATGAAGCTCACCGCCCCGAACAGCGCCAGCGGGACCGAGATCAGGATCACGATCGGGTCGCGGAAGCTTTCGAACAATGCCGAAAGGGCAAGGAAGACGATGATGACAGAGAACATCATCGTCACCAGGAACCCACCCGACTCCTGAATGAACTGCCGGGACTGCCCGGCATAGTCGGCGGTGAAGCCCGAGGGGGCGACCTGCTGCAGCGTCTTGTTAAGGAAGCTCAGCGCCGCGCTCTGCGACCCCGCCGGCACGCCAGAGATCGTGGCCGAGTTCAGCTGCTGGAAGTGTGAGATCGACTCCGGAACCACGCTGGTGGTCAGGTGCGCGACCGTGCTGACTGCGACCGGGCCGTTCGGCGTAGGGATATGCAGGTTGAGGATGTCCGAGGGCGCCAGACGGTCGACCTGCAGGACCTGCGGGATCACCTTGTAGGCGCGCCCGTCGATGGTGAAGTAGTTGACGTTCGCCCCGGCCAGTGCCGCGCCGAGTGCCTGGCCCACCTGCTGCTTGGTCAGTCCGAGGGCCGCGACCTTGTCGGCATCAATGATCAGGTTCGCCTGAGGCTGGTCGATCTTCAGGTTGGAGTCGATGTAGTAGAACTTGTGCTCGGCCTTGGCCTTGTCGACGATCTTCTTGACCACGTCCTCAAGGTTCTGAAACGGCTGGGTGGTCTTGATGACATATTGCACCGGCAGGCCCGAGGATCCGGGCAGCGAGGGGAACTGGAAGGCCACCACCTTGGCACCGGCGACCCCGTTCCACTTCGCCTGCAGCTCGTGCTGGACCTGCGTCGCGCTGCGGCTGCGCTCGCTATAGGGTTTCAGCAGGACGCCGCTGAAGCCCTGATTGACCGTCGGGAACCCCGAGATCTGGAACATCTGGTCGTATTCCGGCAGCGTCTTGGCGATGTCGAACATCTGGTTGTTGTAGGTGACCATCTGGCTGGCCGTCGCCGTCGGCGGGCCGGTGACGAGGGCCGCGACCACGCCCTGGTCCTCGGTCGGGGCCAGCTCCTTCTGCGACATGGTGAACATCGCGGCGAGCATGGCGATCAGGATCACCGACATCACCACCGGCACCGAATAGGTCTGCATCAGCGAGCGAAGGATGCGCAGGTAGAAGCGGCGCACGGCCTCGAAGACCTCGTCAATATGCCGGGCCAGCCAGGCATCGTCCTGCGCCGGCTTGAAGATGCGCGAGCACATCATCGGCGAAAGCGTCAGCGCCACGATCCCCGAGACGGTGACCGCCGAGGCCAGGGTGAAGGCAAACTGCACGAAGAGGGCGCCGGTCAATCCGCCCTGGAAGCCGATCGGCAGGTAGACCGCGATCAGAACCAGTGTCATGGCAAGGATCGGGCTGCCGAGCTCGCGCGCTGCCATGATCGCCGATTGCAGAGGCGTTCGCTTCTCCTCCTTCATGTGCCGGTCGACGTTCTCCACCACGATGATCGCATCGTCGACCACGAGACCGATGGCCAGCACAAGCGCAAGCAGCGTCAGCAGGTTGATGGAATAGCCCAGCAACTCCATCCCGAAGGCCGCGCCGATCAGCGACAGCGGCATCGCCACCAGCGGCACCGCGATGGCGCGGAAGCTGCCGAGGAAAAGGAAGATCACCACGGTGACGATCGCCAGCGTCTCGATCAGCGTCTTGATCACCTCGGAGATCGAGGAGTTGATGAACTTGGTGGAGTCGTAGACGATCTTGCCGGTCAGCCCCTCGGGAAGCTGCGAGGTGACGGACGGGAAGGCCTGGCGCACATGGGCGGCGACGTCGAGGATATTGGCGTCGGGGGCGACCTTGATGCCGATGAAGACCGAATGGATGCCGTTGAAGGCCACGTTCAGGTTATAGCTGTCGGAGCCGAGGACGACCTTGGCCACGTCCTCCAGCCGGACGACGGAACCGCCCTTGTTCTTGATCACCAGCTTCTTGAAGGCTGCGACCGTGTGCAGGTCGGTGTCCGCGGTCAGCGGCACCGAGACCCACTGGCCCTTTGCCGACCCGAGCGCGGTCAGGTAGTTGTTGGCCGAGAGCGCGGAATAGACATCGGCCGCGGTCACGCCATGACCCGCCATCTTCACCGGATCGAGCCAGGCGCGCAGCGCGAAGGTGCGCCCGCCCAGAACCTCTGCCGTCTGTACCCCGTCGACCGCGTTCAGCTTCGGCACCACCACGCGGTTCAGGTAGTCGGTCACGTCGTTCGCGGTCATCGTCTTCGAGTAGAAGCCGAGGTACATCGCGTCGGTGGTCTGGCCAGTCGAGACGTTGATGATCGGCGTCTGCGCGGCGGCCGGCAGCTGGTTCTTCACCGCGCTGATCTGGGTGTTGATCTCGGTCAGCGCCTTGTTGGCGTCGTAGTTCAGCCGGAGCTGCGCGGTGATCGTCGACACGCCAGAGGAGCTGGAGGAGGAGAGGTAGTCGATCCCCTGCGCCTGCGCGATCGAGGCCTCCAGCGGCTGAGTGATGAAGCCCGCGACCGTCGCCGCGTCCGCACCTGGGTATAGCGTGGTGATGGTGACGGAGGCGGACTGCGTCTGCGGATACTGGCTGACAGGCAGGCTGAAGAGCGCGCGCAGGCCGAGCACGATGAACAGCAGGCTGATCACCATCGCAAGGACGGGACGCCGGATGAAGATGTCGGTGAAACGCATGTCGGCGTCACTCTTCCTGCGGCGCGGCGTTGGGCGAATTCGGCGGCTGGACGGAGTTGTCCACCTTGACCGCGGCGCCCGGGCTCAGCTTCAGCTGGCCGCTGGTGACGACATGCTGCCCCGCCTTCAGCCCCTTCAGCACCGCGACCTGGTCGCCGCGGGTGGGGCCAGTGGTTACGAAGACCTGCTTGACGATCTTGCCGTTCCCCTTCGGCGCGGGTTCGACCACATAGACCGATGCTCCGTAGGAGTTATAGGCGATCGCGGCCACGGGCAGGGTCAGAAGCTGCCTGGGCTTGCCGGTCTGGATCGTGGTCTTGACGAACATCCCGGGGCGCAGCAGCCCGCCGGGGTTGGGGATCGTCGCGCGCACTGTGACGTTGCGCGTCGAGGCGTCGACCTTCGGGTTGATCGCGGTGACCTTTCCGGGAAAGCTCTTTCCCGGAAAGGCATCCAGGCTGACCTTGACGATATCGCCGGGCGACAGCTTGCCGACGCTGCCCTGCGGCACGTCGAAATCGTCATGCATCGCGCTCAGGTCCTGCAGCGTTACGATTGTGGTGCCCGGCGTCAGGTATTGGCCAAGGTTCACCTGCACGATGCCGACCTGGCCGGAGAAGGGCGCGGTCACCGTCTTCTCGTCGATCAGCGCCTTCTGCTGGGCGACGAGGGCCTGTTTGCCCTTCAGCTCCGCCTCGTCGGCATCGAGTGTGGCCCGCGACACGGTCTGCCCCGCCATCAGGCCCCGGTCGCGCTTCAGCGTGCTCGCCGCGAGGTCCGCCGCCGCCTGGAGCGAGGCGAGCTGGGCGCGATCCGGCGCGTCGTTGAGCTGGACGAGAATGGCCCCGGCGGCGACCTTCGCGCCCGAGCTGACAGGGATCCCTGTCACCACGCCCGCGGCCTGCGCCGGCACATCGACGCCCTGAACCGCGGAGAGCGTGCCCACCGCCGTCATCTGCGGCTGCCAGGCCGAGGGCTGCACCACGATATCGGAGACCGTCGCCGGCGTCGGTTTCGGCGCGCTCGCGATCAGGGTCTGAACATGCTTGTAAAATCCGAACCCTAGCGCGGCTGCCAGGACGATCACCAACAGGATCATCAGCGCCATGCGTTTCAGCGTCGAGGGTTTGGCTGTCTTGGCGGGAGCGTCGGGCGTCGGCGCTTCGGTCATGTGCAAGCTCATCTGAAATGGAAGTCAGCGAAACGGGTTATGGAACGCGGGCGCGGTCGTTGAGGTAGGTAGGGCGCGGCGTGGACCCAGGCAAGGAAGTGCCGCTTCGGTTCTGCTGCCGTTGCGAAGGGATCGGGCGGTTTGTTCGGCGCGGCGAGCCGGTCTGTGGTGCGTATCCCCAGGGGTTGAACGCCTCTCTCACTAATAGTGTTAGGGAGTCGCGTCCAGTTCAAAGGCTTGTGATCTCGGGCAGGTGTGGCGCGAATGCCGGAAAGTCGGGCAAAAGCAGCCGTCTGCCGCGCGTTCTTGACTCACCCCGCGCAGGCTTGGCTGCCCCGTGATTCCCGGGCAGCCGGTCACCGCGCCATTCTTCGGTGGCGCAGACACGGCCGCGGCGGGTGCCGGGCCGGGCGAGGCTGCGGGTGTCGTCCTTGGTGTTGAGCCTGCCGCCGCGCTGGTGCTAGGTCTTGCGCTGAGAGGCGCCGCGCCCGATGCGCTGCCATGGGAGAGGACACGCCGCATGTCAGTCGAGAAGGTCGAAGCGCTTGTCATCGGGGCAGGGCAGGCGGGCCTTGCGATGAGCGCGCATCTCGGGGCTGCAGGCATCGGCCATCTCGTTCTCGAACGCGCCCGCATTGCCGAACGCTGGCGCTCGGAACGCTGGGACTCGCTGGTCGCCAACGGCCCCGCCTGGCACGATCGTTTCCCCGACCTGACCTTCCCCGGCTCCCCCGACGCTTTCGTGCCGAAGGATGCCGTCGCCGATTATTTCGAGGCCTATGCCGAGAAGATCGCCGCCCCGATCCGCTGCGGCGTCGAGGTGCTGGAACTGACCCGCAACGAGGGTCGCGCGGGCTTCAGCGCGCGGACCTCCGAGGGCAGGGTCGAGGCCGACTACGTCGTCGTCGCCACGGGCGCCTTCCAGCGCCCTGTGATGCCGCGGCTGATCCCCGAGGGGGCGGGGCTCACGCAGATCCACTCCAACGCCTACCGCAACCCGGCCTCGCTGCCGAAGGGGGCGGTGCTGGTCGTCGGCGCCGGCTCCTCCGGCGTGCAGATCGCCGACGAGCTGCTGCGCGCCGGGCGGGAGGTCTACCTCTCCGTGGGTCCGCATGGCCGGCCGCCGCGGCGTTACAGGGGGCGCGATTTCGTATGGTGGCTCGGCGTTCTGAACAAATGGGATGCCGAAGCCTCGCCGGGCGATGAGCATGTCACCATCGCCGTCAGCGGCGCGCGGGGCGGAGAGACCGTGGATTTCCGTCGCCTGGCCGCCGCCGGCATGGTGCTTCTCGGCCGGACGGAAGGGTTTGCCGAGGGCCGGCTGAGCTTCGCCCCTGACCTCGCGGCCAATATCGCGGCCGGGGATGCCGACTACCTTGCCCTTCTCGACGAAGCGGATGCCTTCGTCGCCCGGACCGGCCTCGACCTGCCCCCGGACCCGGAAGCGCGTCTGATCGGTCCGGATCCGGCCTGCCTGCGGGATCCGATCCTGAGCCTCGATCTGGCCAAGGCGGGCATCTCCACCGTGATCTGGGCCACCGGCTACGCGCGCGATTACGGCTGGATGAAGCTCGGCGCCTGCGACGCGTCGGGCGAGCCGCTGCACCGGCGTGGCGTCTCGACGGAACCCGGGGTCTATTTCCTCGGCCTACCCTGGCAGACGCGGCGCGGCTCCTCCTTCATCTGGGGCGTCTGGTACGACGCCGGATATGTCTGCGACCACATCGCCAAGCAGCGCGGCTACCTCGCCTACGACGGCACCGGCACGGCCCCGCCGGACGGCCCCTGACCCTCACCCCTGGAGACCTCGATGGCCCATACCCGCATCCGCAAGTTCAATACCCGCGACACCTATCCCGAGCAGAAGCTCGACAACGACCTCTGCCAGGCCGTCGTCGCGCGCGGGACAACGATCTTCCTGCGCGGGCAATGCCCGCAGGACCTCGACACGGCGGCGGACATCGGCAGCTTCGACCCGGTCGAGCAGACCCACAAGGTGATGCAGAACATTCGCCAGCTGATCGAGGAGGCCGGCGGGAAGATGGAGCATCTGTGCAAGGTCGTGGTCTACCTTACCGACGTGCGCCACCGCGAGGCGGTCTACCGGACCATGGGCGAGTACATAAAGGGCGTGCATCCGGTCTCCACCGGCGTGGTGGTCAGCTGCCTTGCCCGGCCGTCCTGGCTGGTGGAGATCGACGCAACCGCGGTGATCCCGGATTGAGACGGGGCCGCAAGGGGTAGGGGCAAGACAGGGGGGAGCCATGACCTTTTCCATCGTCGCGCGCTGCGCGGACAGCGGCCAGTTCGGGGTCGCGATCTCATCCTCCTCGCCGGCGGTGGCGGCGCGCTGCGCCTTCGCGCGCTCGGGCGTGGGGGCGGTCGCGACGCAGAACGTGACGAATCCGGCGCTGGGTCCGTGGACGCTTGACCGGATGACGACAGGCGCCTCGGCAGAGGCGGCGGTGGCCGCGGCCGTCGCGGCCGATGGTCATCCCGCCTACCGCCAGCTCCTCGCGATCGACGGCGCGGGACGGAGCGCGGTCCATTCCGGCGAAAGGGCGCTCGGCATCTGGGGCTCCGCCGCCGGGCGCGACTGCGTGGCCGGGGGGAACCTTCTTGAGAATGCCGGGGTCCCGGGGGCGATGGTGGCGGCGTTCGAGGCGGCCGAGGGCGCACTTGGGGCCCGGCTTGTCGCGGCGATGCAGGCGGGGCTTGCCGCGGGCGGCGAGGCCGGGCCGGTCCATTCGGCGGGTCTGCTGATCGCCGACCGTCAGGCCTGGCCCTATGCCGAGCTGCGGATCGACTGGCTCGACGAGGCCTGCCCGATCGAGGCGCTGGCGCGGACATGGGAGGTCTACGCCCCGCAGGCAGACGACTACGTCACCCGGGCGCTGAACCCGACGGCGGCGCCGTCCTACGGCGTTCCCGGCGACGCCTGAACCCGCGCGGGCCGCTGCGCAAGGCTGCTTGCCATGGCGGCCCGGGGGGCGTATCAGCCGCGCCTCAGGCTCCGGATTTCCGAGGTGTCCCCGGGCGGGACAGGGGGAAGGGTGAGCCCTTACCCGAGGCCACGGGCCTCCCAAGTTGAAAGACGGACATGGCTGATCTCACAGGAATCGCCCCGGCGCTGGCCGAGGCACTTTCGGACCGCGGATATGACACGCTGACGGCGGTGCAGCTTGCGGTGCTGGACGAGGGCGTCGCCGGGCGCGACCTGCTGGTTTCGGCGCAGACCGGATCGGGCAAGACCGTCGCCTTCGGCCTTGCCATCGCGCCCGACCTTCTGGCCGGGGCCGAGCGGCTGGAACCCGCGACCGCGCCGCTTGCCCTGGTCGTCGCCCCGACGCGGGAGCTGGCGCTGCAGGTCCGGCGTGAATTCGAATGGCTCTATGCCGGGGCGGGGGCGGAGCTCGCTTCCTGCGTCGGCGGCATGGATTACCGCACGGAGCGGCGGGCGCTGGCGCGGGGGGCGCATATCGTCGTCGGCACGCCGGGCCGCCTGCGCGACCATATCTCGCGCGGCTCGCTGGATCTCTCCGCCGTCCGCGCCGTGGTGCTGGACGAGGCCGACGAGATGCTGGACCTGGGCTTCCGCGAGGACCTTGAATTCATCCTCGGCTCCGCGCCGGAGGAGCGCCGGGCGCTGATGTTCTCCGCCACCGTTCCGCCGGAGATCGAGGCGCTGGCCGCCACCTTCCAGCGCGATGCGCTGCGGCTGCGCACCGCCTCCGAAACCCGTCAGCACGCCGATATCGACTACCGCTGCTTCAGCGTGGCCCAGGGCGACCGGGAGCATGCGATAATCAATGTTCTCAGGTACTTCGAGGCCGAGCGGGCGATCGTGTTCTGCAAGACACGGGCCGAGGTCTCGCATCTTCTGGGCCGGTTCCACAACCGCGGCTTCCAGGTCGTGGCGCTGTCAGGCGAACTGTCGCAGACCGAGCGGCTTCATGCCCTGCAGGCGGTGCGCGACGGGCGGGCGCGGGTCTGCATCGCGACCGATGTCGCGGCCCGCGGGATCGACCTGCCGGGGTTGGAGCTGGTCATTCACGCCGACCTGCCGCAGAATCCCGAGGCGCTTCTGCACCGCTCCGGCCGGACCGGGCGGGCAGGTAGGCACGGGGTCTCTGCGCTGATCGTCACGCCGCGGGACACCAAGAAGGCACAGCGGCTTTTGCAGGCGGCAAAGCTCAGGGCCGAATGGGGTCCTGCGCCCTCGGTCGAAGCGGTGCTGGAGAAGGACGAGAGCCGGCTTCTGGCCGCCCCCGAACTGGCCGGCGAGGTGGCCGAGGACGAGGCCGCGTCCGTGGCGGCGCTGACCAAGGCGCACGGGAGCGAGGCGCTGGCGGCGGCCTTCCTGCGGCTCTGGCGGGCCGGGCGCTCTGCGCCGGAGGAGATCGCGACGATCGCTGCCCCGGCCGCGCCGGCGCCGGCGGTGAAGCGCGATCTGCAGGCCTTCGGCGACTCGGTCTGGTATGCGCTATCGGTCGGCCACGAGGGCCGGGCGGAGGCGCGCTGGATCCTGCCAAAGCTTTGCGATCATGGCAGAATTACCCGTGCAGCCATCGGCGCGATCCGGGTGCAGCGCAACGTCACCTTCGTCCAGATCGCCGCCGGGGAGGCCGCCGGTTTCGAGGCCGCGCTGGGCGCGGGGCTGGAGATCGAGGCGGGGCTTTCGCTGTCGCGGCTGGAGAGCGCGCCGAGCTTCGATCGCTCCGAGCCGGCCCCGCGCGGGCGGCCCCAGCGGCCCGAGCGCCCGGCCCGGGCGGAGCGGCCCCAACGGTCCGAGCGCCCGGCCAGACCGGAGCGGTTGGAACGGTCCGAACCCGCGCTGCAGGAGCATGACGCGCCCGCCGAGGCGCCTCGTAAGAAACCGCGCTGGAGCCCGGAAAAGAAGGCCGAAAGGCCGGCGCGGGAGCATCGCGCCGAGGGCCATGCCGAACACCGGTCGGAGGCCTCCGCGGCCGCCCCGTCGGAGGGCAGGACGGGCTGGAAGAAACCCCGGACCACCGAGCCGGGGAAGAAGCCGCGCGGCAAGCATGCGCCGGGGGGCAAGCCCTTCGGAGGCAAGCCTGCCGGGGGCAAGGCTGGCGGTTTCAAGGCGGGCAGCGCGCGGGCGGGGGCGGGCGGCAAACCGCGCTCTGGCCCGAAGGGAAAGCGGCCCTAGGGGCGGCCCCGAAAGCCGCCTCGCCACGGCTTCAATCTGGTTAAGAAACCCTTGGCCGGGCGGACGGGGAACCGGCTGCCCGGCGTGAAGAAGGTCGGGAAAGTCCTTGGTTCGGCTAGAAAATAGACCTACCGATTCCGCACCGATTCAGCACCGCTTTGACACCGTAATCATACCGCAAATCCGGACGGTGTGGGCGGCCTGCGCGCAACGCCCCCCTCGCCGGCGTGGCGCCTCATCCCGGCCCGCCCGTATTCCGCGATCCCCGCCTGCGACCCTGAGACGCCCGCCAATTCGATCGTGGCGGGTCCGAGTTGCGACAGATCAAGGAGCTTTGCAGAGGCCGTGCTAGCAGTATCGGGAGCGTCCCGCGCCACAGATGGCGCGTGGACGCCTGAACCAGAGGAAAGCGGTTCTCATGCCCACCTCGACCGAAGACCTTCAGAAGATCCTTGCAGCGAAGGCCGGACGCCGACGCTGGCCCCGATGGGGTGCGCTCGGGCTTCTGCTTCTTGCCCTGGCAGCAGCGGGGCTGTGGTGGCGGCAGGCCGCGACCACGGCGGGACCGGTCTACGCGACCGCGCCTGCGAGCTATGCCGACCTGACGGTTCAGGTCACCGCGACTGGGGCCGTGCAGCCCACCGACGAGGTGCAGGTTTCGAGCGAGCTCAGCGGGACCGTTCGCGAGGTTGCGGCGGATTACAACGACCACGTCTCTGCCGGGCAGTTGCTGGCGAAGCTCGATACCGACAAGCTGAAGGCGACGGTCGACCATGCAGAGGCAACGCTTGCGGCCGCGAAAGCGATGGTGGCCCAGGCCGCGGCAACGGTGGTCGAGGCACAGGGCACCTACAACCGCGTTTCCGAGCTTGAGAAGCGCGGATCCGGCACGGCGCAGGATCTGCAGACAGCGAGCGCCACGCTGGCGCGGGCGCAGGCCGCGGTGGAAAGTGCCAATGCCAACGTGCGTGTCGCGGAAGCCGATCTGAAGCTCGATCAGGCGACGCTTGCCAAGGCGGCGATCACCTCGCCCATCGACGGCATCGTGCTGTCGCGCAATGTCGAGGTCGGACAGATCGTTGCGTCCTCGCTTCAGGCGCCCGTGCTTTTCACGCTGGCCTCCGACCTGACGCATATGGAGCTGGACGTCGACATAGACGAGGCGGATATCGGCAAGGTCGCGGCGGGCAACCGGGCGGAATTCACGGTCGAGGCCTATCCGAACCGGCGTTTTCCGGCCGTGATCTCGAAGGTTCGATATGCGCCGCAGACCGTGGATGGTGTCGTGACCTACCAGGCGGTGCTTTCGGTCGACAACGCCGACCTGGCGCTTCGGCCCGGCATGACCGCGACGGCGGTGATCACGGTGGCGTCGGTCAAGCATGCCCTGGTCGTGCCCAATGCCGCGCTGCGCTTCACCCCGCCGGCCCCGAAGAAGGCAAGCGGCGGTTCCGGCTTCGTCGGCATGCTCATCCGGCCGCCCCATTCAGATCGGACGACGCCCGCGGCGGCCGCGGGGGGCGCCCAGCGGGTCTGGGTTCTGAAGGGGGGCAGCCCCATGCCGGTCGAAGTCACGGTGGGGGAGACGGACGGTTCCCTGACGCAGATCGCCGCGGGGTCGCTTCAGGCCGGCGACGCCGTCATCACCAGCGTGTCGGGGTCATGACCGGCGGGGCGGAGCCTCTGATCGCGCTTGCGGGCGTCGGCAAGAGCTATGGCTCGGGCGAGGCGGAGGTCCAGGCGCTGGCCGATATCAGCCTTGCGATCCGGGCAGGCGAGTTTGTGGCGATCATGGGGCCGTCCGGTTCCGGGAAGTCGACGGCGATGAACATCCTCGGCTGCCTCGATGTGCCTTCGCGCGGCAGCTACCGCTATGCCGGGGTCGAGGTTGGCGATCTCGACCGCGATCAGCGTGCTCTGCTGCGCCGCAACTGCCTTGGCTTCGTCTTCCAGGGCTACAATCTTCTGCCCCGGACGACCGCGCTGGAAAACGTGGAGCTTCCGCTGGTCTACCGCGGGGTGCCACGCGCCGAGCGGCGGCGCCTGGCCTTCGAGGCGCTCGCCCGCGTGGGGCTTGAGGGGCGCGTCGATCACGACCCGTCAGAGCTGTCCGGCGGCCAGCAGCAGCGCGTCGCGATTGCCCGGGCCATCGTTGGCCAGCCCGACGTGATCCTGGCCGACGAGCCGACCGGGAACCTCGACAGTGCCCGGTCGCACGAGATCATGCAGCTGATGTCGACGCTGAACCGCGATGCGGGCATTACCGTGCTTATGGTGACGCATGAGCCGGACATGGCGGCTTATGCCGGCCGGCTGGTTCATTTCCTGGACGGGCGCATCGCCGCGGACGGGTCGGGGGCGCCCCATGCTGGTTGAGGTGCTGCGGCTTGCGGCGCAGGTGATCCTGCGCAACCCGATGCGGTCGTTTCTGACCGTGCTGGGCATCGTCATCGGGGTGGCCGCGGTGATTGCGATGCTCACCGTCGGCAAGGGATCGACCCAGCAGGTGAAGTCCGACGTGGCGAAGCTCGGCAACAACCTGCTGATCCTTCGGCCCGGGCAGGGCGGCGGCCCCGGCGCGACCGCCGGTTCCGCGCCGAGCCTGAGCGCCCGCGACGTGGCGGCGATCACGGAGCAGGTGCCGTCGGTCGAGATCGCCGCGCCGTTGAGCTCCAGTTCGATGACCGTGGTCTACGGCAACCAGAACCACCACACGACCATCACCGGAACGGACAACCGCTATCTGCAGGCGGCGGACTGGCAGATCGCGGAAGGGCGCGATTTCTATGACGGCGAGCTGCGCGCGGGCAGCGCCGTCTGCATCATCGGCGCGACGGTGCGCAGCCAGCTGTTCGGCGCGGCCGACCCGATCGGCGCCACGATCCGCTTCAAGCAGGTGGCCTGCAAGGTGATCGGGCTTCTGGCGGCCAAGGGGGCGTCCAGTTTCGGCTCGGATCAGGACGAGCTGGTCCTGATGCCGCTCAAGGCGTTTCAGCGCCGGATCGCCGGCAACCAGAACATAAGCACGATCTTCATCTCGATCCGCGACGGCGCCTCGACCGATACGGCCAAGGCCGACATCGAACGCCTGATGCGCGAGCGCCGCCACATCGGGCCCGGCGAGGATGATGATTTCAGCGTGTTCGATCTGAAGCAGATCGCAAGCATGCTTACGGGGATCTCGACCGTGCTGACCGGGCTGCTGTCGGCGGTGGCGGCCGTGAGCCTTCTGGTGGGCGGCATCGGGATCATGAACATCATGCTGGTCTCGGTGACCGAACGCACGCGGGAGATCGGCATCCGGCTGGCCATCGGAGCGACGGAGGGGCAGGTGCTGGTCCAGTTCCTGGTGGAGGCGGTCGTGCTGTCGCTTGCAGGCGGGCTGATCGGCATCGTCGTCGGGCTGGCGCTGGGCCTGACCGGCGCGCGGGTTCTGCATGTGCCCATCAGCCCGGATCCGCTGGTCGTGCTGATGGCCTTCGGTTTCTCGGCGGCGGTCGGGGTGGTCTTCGGCTACTTCCCGGCGCGCCGGGCCGCCCGCCTGGACCCGATCGAGGCGCTGCGCCACCAGTAAGGGGCGCTCGCGGCGGCCCGTCCTGACGTGACGGGGCGGGGCGGCGTTGCCCCGATTATCGGCTTGCCACTCATCTGTTACACCCTCACTGTGCGCCCGGTTGTGTCGTGTCCCGTCGCAACCGGGAATTGAAAATTTGGCGCAACGCGTGCGCCGTGGCGACATCGCCGGCCGATGCCGACGCGTGCCGGGCTCGCCCTGAAGGTCTGGAAGATGCAAGCCGCCACGAGCGAAGACATGATCGCCACCTATAGCGAACTCGACCCGAAGGACCTGCAGGGACGTTCGGGTGCCCGGTTCATGGGAGAGTCGCCTGCGCTTCTGCAGGCGCAGATGCGCGATTATTCGAGAAGCGGCGACCGCCAGTTCTGGCAGCGAGCGATCATGTATGTCGCGGCCCTGGCCATCGCCTATTTCTTCTACGACCCCATGATCGCGATGATCAGCCTGGTCTTGATCACCGTCAGCGAAACCCTGGATGTCTTCATCCACAAAAGGGTGTTCAAGAACACTTCGACCGATATTCCGACGGTGCGGAGAAACTTTGCGCTGCTCTTCCTGTCGAGCGTTCTGAGTTCATCGAATGTGGTTTACTACGCTGTCTCCGTCTCGTTCCACGAGGCGCCGGCCACCCATTTGCTGCCCCTCTTCTTTCTTTTCGCCGCGTCGATTTTCACGGCCATGAACGACAACCAGGTCCTGTTCCTGCTCAAGACCCGCCTTTGCCTTTACGCCGGGGCCTTTCTTGCGATCCCGGTCATCGACATCATGAAAACCGGGGCGCGCCTGCACTCGCCGGAATGGATCGAGATGTTCTCGGTCGCTGTCGTGCTGCTGTTCATCGTGAAGATTTCCCGTGTCTTTCTGGGCATCTACCGCCAGCAGTTGCAGCAGATGGTGGAATTCCGCGACCAGGCCGACAAGGCCAAGGTGGCGTCCAGGGCCAAGTCCGAATTCCTCTCGACCATGAGCCATGAATTTCGCACGCCAATGACATCGATAAACGGGGCCGTGGCAATCGCAGCCTCGGGCAAGGCCGGCCCGCTTACGCCTGACCTCGAAAGGCTGCTTGGGATTGCGCAGTCGAACTGCCGCCGTCTTTCCAACCTGATCAACGACATTCTCGACCTTCAGAAGATCGAGGCCGGAAAGATGGATTTCAAATCCTCAACAATAGATCTTCACGGTTTCATCGAGAGATCCTGCGAGGTGAACCGCCCTTATGCGAATTCGCTGGATGTCACATTCGAGGCCATATCCGATGTCCCGGGCCGCACCGTCACCATCACGGGAGATGAGCAGCGCCTTGACCAGGTCATGTCGAACCTGCTGTCGAACGCGGCGAAGTTCTCTGCCCATGGCGGGGTCGTGACGGTGAAGCTTTCCATCACTGGCCCCATGGCCCGGATCGAGGTGATCGACCGGGGGGTGGGGCTGTCGGAGGACAAGCGCAGCCTGGTCTTCGACATGTTCAGCCAGATCGATTCCTCCGATACCCGCAAGATCAGTGGGACAGGGCTGGGGATGAACATCTCGAAGCAGATCGTGGAGGCGCATGGCGGCACGATCGACTATCGCAAGAACGCGGGACCGGGCACCACGTTCTTCATCGAGCTTCCGCTTTCGGACAACCGGGCGGTGGGCAAACGGGATCCCGTGGCGTGAAGCCCGGGGGGCGGGGGCGCGCGGCGTCCCGTTTGCCGGGTCAGCCCGCCGGGTCCGCCTGCGGCATGTCGGCGGCGGGCCGGGGCGCGGAGGTCTTCCGGGCGTCGTGCAAGCCGTTCTCGATCACCAGGTCGAAATAGAACGTGCTGCCTGATTCCACGGTCGAGTAGAGCCCGATCCTGCCGCCGTGCCGCTCCACGATCGTGCGGGCGATGTTCAGTCCCAGGCCCGCGCCCTCGAACTTGCGCTGGTCCGAGGAATCGACCTGGGTGAATTTCTCGAAGATCGTCGCCTGGGCGGCCTCGGGAATGCCGCAGCCCTCGTCCTCGACCAGCACCCGGACCATGTTCTCGTCGGCAAGACGCGCGATGCTGACCCGCACGGGCGCCCCCGGATGCGAGAATTTCGCCGCATTGGACAAAAGGTTGGCGATTACCTGGGTAATGCGCTCGGCATCGATCAGAACGGTCGCGTCGGTCCCGGTGTCGATGAATTCGAACGACACGTCGGCTTCCTGACCATAGCCCTCGAAGGAGGATATCGCACTCTCGATCACCGGACGCAGCTTCATGGGCTTCTGGATGATCGGCAGGTCGAGGCTTTCCAGCTTCTCGATGTCGAGGATGTTGTTGATCAGCCGCATCAGCCGCTGGCTGTTCTGCGTCGCGACCGTTGCGAGCCTCAGCACGGTCTCGCGGTTTTCCGCGACCTTCTCGGTGCCCATCAACCGCAGCGCACCGTGGATCGACGTCAGTGGCGTGCGCAGTTCGTGGCTTACCGTCGCTACAAATTCGGCTTTTGCCTTCTCGGCGATGCGGCGCTCGGAGATGTCCCGGACGATGCCGATCAGGGTCACCTCGCCGTCGATCTGGACGTTCGAGACGGTCAGTTCCATCGGGAAGGTTCGGCCGTCCTTGCGCGGGCCCAGAACCTCGCGGGCATGAAGGGGCGCATTCTGCCGGCCCTGTTCCTGGAACCGGGAGAGGAAGGACTGATGAACCGCGGCCATTTCCTTTGGCATCAGCATCTCGACCTGGCGGCCGAGGACCTCGCCGGCCTTCCACCCGAAAATGCATTCGCAAGCGGCGTTGAAGCTGTGGATCTTGCCCCTTGCGTCCAGGGTGATGACGCCTTCCGCCAGATTTTCGATCAGGGTGGAGAGCCGATGCTCGGACTGCACGTAGTCATCCAGCAGGGCCTGCACGGCGCGGGCGACATTGCCGACCTCGTCGGAGGAACTGACGGGCAGGTGGGGCGCTTCTTCCCGATGGCGGGCTTTCTGTGCCTCGGCTTCGAGAACCTTGAGCGGGCGAACGAGGCGCCGGGTCAGCCGTTCCGTCAGCAATCCCACGAGCAGGAGCGAGCCGAAGACTATGAGAATACCCCGCAGGGCGATTGCATTCACCGCCGCCATGACCCGCGCCTTGGGCTCCTGCACAAGGAGGATGGAGTCCTTTCCGCGGGCCGCGTCGCCGGTATGCATCCGAACGAAGTAGGACAGCGTGTCGGAGCCGAAATGTGCGCCGTTCTGCTTACCGGACGCCCTGACGTGGGAGAGCAGTGTCGCGACCTTCGCGGGCATCTGCGACGGCCAGACCAGGCAGGCGCTGCAGTTCGGCCCGTGGTGGAAGAGACCGCTGGGCGTCTGCAGATAGGCGCTTTCGCCGTTTGGCAGATGCGCGAACGTCGAGGCGACGAAGGTCCTCATGTCCATGACGAGGACGATGAAGCCGAAGGGGGCCATCCCCTCGTGGTAGACGGGATAGGCGACCGTTATGGTATTGGTGTTGTTGACAACGGCCCTGCCTGGCCCCGGGTTCAGCGCGGAATTCAGAAACACGAGATGCGCCGTGCCGGGCCCGGTGGTGGGTGCGTCAGCCCAGTGGTGGCCGAATACGCCGGGGAGCCGCAAGGCGACATCCCGCCGCTGGAGCCCCTCGGCGGCGGAGCTGGAGATCTTGCCGCCTTCCCGCACCGCGCGCAGCAGTTCGCGGCCGTTGTCCTGCGTGCTGACGACGCTGAGCTGAAGATACTCCGGCCGGGACCGTAGCAGCGCGATGGACAGGTCTCTTGCCGTCGCCTCGAGATCCACAAGGGGCCGCAGATCGTGATGTTCCGAATGCCGGGGGGCGGTCATAACGCTGTGCAGGAAGGCGTGAAGCGTCGGCGAGGCCGCGAGAATCACGGCGTCCTGCCTGACCTGATCCTGCAGGTTCCTGTAACTCGTTGCCAGAAGGCGCGCGGTTTCCCCCATGTTCGCGACTTCGCGGGTCTCGGCCGCCCTGGCCCCCTCCAGGTAGTAAAAGGTGGAGAGCGTCGCGGCGAAGAGCATCGAGACGACACAGGTGCCGACGACGATGCGACTGCGCATGGACCAGCTGGGAAGACCAAGAATTTTCATAAGGCAAACGCACGCGACAGGGCACAAAAGGCGCGGGCTGGGGGCCTGTGCTTCTGCATCGTCCAACCACAACTCCTGAGTGAAATGCCCCTGGAATATGGCGAGGGTTCGACCAAAACCTGCAGGAAGTTAGGTTTTGGGTTCCACCATGCCATGCATCCGACATTTCGCAGGAGAACGTTGAAAAAGAGTTGCGCAGCATGGATGGCAAGCCGGCCATCGGGGAGCATTTCAGGTGCAGGGGGGCATTCCGGGGGGGCAGGGTCGATCTGCGCTCAGCCCGCGGTTCCTGCCATCCCGCCGATCACCGCCTGCGTGTCCCGGCCGCCCGACGCGTGCCAGGCGGGGGGAGACGCACATTCGTGCCCGTCAGATCGACCTTGGGCGGACCGTCATGGTCCGCCCGCCGAGGCGGCGGGTCAGCCTTCGAACAGACGGGCCAGCGCCGTCAGTTCCGTCTGGCGCAGCTCGTGGCCGCCGTCATGGACCTCGGTCGCGACCTCGGCGCCCTGGGCCTCGAACCAGTCGATCAGGCGCTCACTCAGCGGCCAGGGGCAGATCGGATCGCTCCGCCCGGCCGTGACCAGCACCCGGTGCCCGGCGAGGCCCGGCACGGGCGCCGGATCCCAGGGGATCAGCGGGTGCAGGAGGCCGATGCGGTCGAAGAGATCGGGCCGTGCCATCGCCACCGAGGCAAGGATGTTCGCCCCGTTGGAATAGCCGAACCCATAGACCGGCACCCCGGGAAAGGCCGCCTTCCGGGCGGTCACGAAGTCGGCCATCCGCCGGGTCCGCAGGGCGAGGTCGTCCATGTCGTAGACCCCTTCCGCGGTGCGGCGGAAGAACCGTGCGGCGCCGTGTTCCGAGACATCGCCCCGCGGCGAGATCACGCCCGCCCCGGGGACCAGCGCGCCGGCCAGGTCGAAGAACTGATGTTCGTCGCCGCCGGTCCCGTGGAAGGCGAAGATCAGGGGGGCGCCGGCTTCGGGCGCCCGGGTCAGCTCGGGGTAGAGATCGCTTGTCATCGTCGCTCTCCTCACTCGGCGATCTCGGGCAGCAGGCCCTCGATCTGCTTGCGATAGGGCTGGTAGCGGGTCGGCAGTTTCAGCGCCTCGCCAAGATGGGCGGTGTCCTCGTCGCGGTCGAAGCCCGGTTCGTTGGTCGCCACTTCGAAAAGAACGCCGCCGGGGGTGCGGAAGTAGATCGCCCAGAAGTAGTCGCGGTCGATCACCGGCGTCACCTGGTAGCCGGTGTCGAGAAGCGCCTGGCGCGTGCGCAGCTGGGCCGCGCGGTCGGGAACCGCAAAGGCGATGTGATGCACCGAGCCTGCGCCCTGTCCGGCCACCGGCCCGCCCGGCAGAGCCTCGATATCGATCGTGTCGGCGGCATTGCCGCCCTCGATCCGGAAGCGGGTGACGTTGCTGTCGCTCTCGTCCTTCTGGTAGCCCATGAAGCCCAGCAGCTCGGCCGTGGCGCCGGCGTCGCGCAGCCTCAGCCGCGCGCCGTGGAAGCCGAGGATGCCAGCGTCTTCCGGCACGCCCGCCCCGGTCCAGGGGGTGCGGCCGCGCGCCTCGCTTTCGACAAGGGCGAAGCTGTCGCCGTCCGGCCCGTCGAAGCTCAGCCGCGCCTCGCCCAGAAAGCTGCTTTCGCTCAGACCGGCCACGCCTTGCGCGGCAAGCCGGTCCTTCCAGAAGGCGAGCGCCCCCTTCGGCACCGCGAATTCGGTCACGCCGACCTCGCCCGTGCCGCGCCGCCCCCGGGCCATCTGGCCGAAGGGGAAATAGGTCATGACCGAGCCGGGGGTGCCGATCTCGTCGCCGTAATAGAGGTGATAGACCTCGGGCGCGTCGAAGTTCACGGTCTTCTTGACCCGGCGCAGGCCGAGGGTCCGGGTGAAGAAACGGTTGTTCTCGCTGGCATCCGCCGCCATCGAGGTGACGTGGTGCAGCCCTTTCACATCGGTGATCATCCTGAGGTCCTCCTGACCTGTCCGCTTGGCGTTGAGGTCAACATAGGGCCGCCGTGCATTATCAGGAATAGAAACATATCTTCATTTACTATTATCAAATATGCAATAATGGCGGGATGCAGGACCTCAAGCCCATCCGTGTCTTTCTGGAAGTCGCCGCCCAGCGCAGCTTTGCCGGGGCCGCGCGCAGCCTGCGCCTGACGCCCGCGTCGGTCACCCGGCTGGTTGCCGGGCTGGAGGCCGAGCTTGGCCAGCAGCTTCTGCTGCGCACCACGCGGCAGGTCTCGCTGACCAGCGCGGGCGCGGTGGCGGCGGCGCGCTACCGCCCGCTGATCGAGGCCTTCGACAGCACGACCGAGGACCTGCTGGCCGCCACCGGCGCTGACCGTGGGCGGCTGTCGATCAATGCGCCGATCTCGCTGGGCGGGCCGCTGCTCGCCGGTCTCGTGAGCAGCTTCCGCCTTGCCTACCCGCGCATCGCGCTGGACATGCAGCTGACCGATGCGCTGGTCGATATCGTCGATGAAAGCTGCGACCTCGCGATCCGCATCTCTGGGCCGCCGGAGGACAAGTCGACGATCTGGCGCAAGATCTGCGAGGTGCCGCGGCAGCTCATCGCAGCGCCCGCGCTTTTCGACCGGATCGCGCGCCCCGAAAGCCCCGGGGACCTGATCCCCGAGCATTGCCTTTCCTACGGGCGCGAGGGAAGGGCGGAGACGTGGCGCTTTCACAAGGGATCGGTGACGCGCAGCGTTCGCGCCGGCACCGAAATCGTGACGAACAACGGAGAGGTCCTCTACAGCCTCGCCGCGACCGGAAACGGCATCGTCAACCTTCCCGCCTTCCTTGCGCGGGAGGGCATCCGGCGGGGCGAGGTCGTGCCGGTGCTGGCCGACTGGAAGATGCCGCCGCTCTATCTCATGCTCTACTATCCGCCCTACGAGACCCTGCCGCCGCTGGTCGCCACCTTCACCGATTTCTTCGAGGCCTATATGCGCGACCGCGAGGGGTTCGACTTCGGGCAAGCCCCCGACACGGGCAAGGAGGCCGCCGAGATCCGGAACGCGGCCCCGCGCGCGGAAGGCCCCGGCGACTGACGGCGCATGCCCCGCGCGGGCCGGCCTATTCGCCCGGCACCCAGTAGACCTGCCGCGCCGGGTTCCAGCGCAGGATCGCGGAACGGGGTTGCTTGCCGAGTTCGGCGACGCGCAGCTCGTAATGCCCGGCGACCAGATGCGGCAGCACCGCGAGCACCAGCCTGTCCTCTGACACGTCGTGCTGGCGGGTGCCGTCCTTGTTCCAGTCCCCGGCGGTCATCTTCATGACGTAGATCGGCTGCGCGAGGATCCGGCGCAGCGTCGTGCCGTCGATCTGGAACAGGTGCAGCGTTTCGAACGTGGCATAGCCGCCGGAATAGCCCTCTGTCTGGTCGCTGCGCAGCCCGAAGGCATAGGTGCCCGGCGCAATGCGGTAGGGCGCCAGATCGAACCCGGAAACGCTGTTGTCGGAGCGGCCGGCAGGCCAGGTATCGGCCCCCTCCGGCGCGATCGAGGGCAGCAGGATCGGGGCACCAGCGGGCGGGGCCCAGTCGCTGTTCAGGACGAACCCCTTGGGTGTGCGCGCGACCAGGTGCGGCGTGCCGCCCGGAGGCATCCGCAGCACGCCGAGATAGACGTCGGGATTGCTGTCGCAGCCCGGAGGCGCACCCGCCGGTGGCAGGTCGGCGGGATCATGCGCCGCGCAGACAAGCGCGACATAGCCATTGGCCAGATGCGGCCATGGCTTCGCACCGACCAGCGTCACGCGCTTCGGATCGGCCTCCGGCGCGACGAGCCGCAGCACCGCGTCGCGCGTCAGCCCGGCCGGCAGGGGCGTGCCGAGCGGGCCCGTGTCGGGCGTGCCGCCGATCTGGCTGGCGAAGCTGCGCTTGCCCTCGGGCTGCGCGATCGCGCCCGGCACCGCGCCGAGGTCATGCACATGCGCCGGTGCGGTGGCGGCGAGCATGGCACCCTTGGTCTGGCAGACCTTGTAGGTTCCGGGCAGGGCCGTGCCAACCGGGCACAGGATGCCGCCCCATTGGTAGCCGGTCCGGTTGGCGCCGTAGCGGATATGAAACCATGGAAAACCGTTCCACGCATTCTCACTGCGGCCGAGGATGGTAACCGGCTCTCCCTCTCTCAGGGCAGCGATGCGCGCGTCGGTCTTGCCGGGGCCCGATCGGACGGTGCCGCCCCAGGACCGGGCTGGCCGCGGGAATTCTGGGGCGCCGGCGGCGTCCGTTGCCACCGGCTGCGCCGCGGCAGACGTGGTCGCGACAGGCAGAGCCGCCAGGGCCACAAGGCACAGGCGCGGAAGCGGGGAACCAGGCATGCGGATTTCCTCTGGCGGACACTGTCCCAGTTCTAGGTGGATGGCCCCGAAACCGGCAAGCCCGCTTTGCGCCCGCATCCCGGCCGTTTGGCCGCGCGACCGCTGGTCGCGATGAGGTGCAGGACCCCGCTGCCGTTCGCTGCAGGCGCGATTGATCCGCGCTGCCGCAGCGGGGCAAACCGTGGGTCGTGATTCCGGACCATCGGGACCGGCCTCGCATCGGTGTGACCGAGGTCGGCTGGCGTTGTGTGCTATGGTGAAAAAGGCTTAGAGATTTCTGTGTTCTGGCAGGTTGGACGAAGGGGCTGAATGGGGACAGGTTCACGATACGCTGTGGCGCGCTGGCCCATCAGCGGGGCTGATCTGCGCCGGGCGGACGTGATCCATGGCGCGTCTCGCGGCCGTCGCGAGACCTCAGGACGATCGTCCCGTTGCGTCAGGTGAGCGCAAAGCCGGATGGCGGGCAGGCGTATGGGTTTCGCCAGACCCAGCCGGGATCCTGCGGCGCGGCCAGCCTGCTGTGCGCCGCGATCGAGCTTGGCTGCACGACACTGCCCGGCAGGCGTGCCTGGGGAGAGCTCTGGACCGAGACCGTCCCCCTCAGCTGCGATCAGACCAGTGAATTGCGGATTTTTTCCGTCACCTCGGGCAGCGCCGGAAGCATTCCCTATGCGAGCCTCGGCCACTCGCTGCCGAGTTACATCTGCGAGGTCGCGGCCGTGCTGGGCCTCGAGGCGACCGTCTTCATCGCGAACAACCCGATCGGCACATTGCTGGAGTTCGTGTACCGGTCCGAAATCGCGCGCTCGGCCGAACTGCGTGTCGAGGTCGTCGAAAGCCCGCCCCCGCATCCGGGCGCCGGCGAGCGCCTTCTTCGGGTCACGCGGGTCGGACCGTCGTACTGGCTAATTCCCGCGGTTGCGCTGCATTGGGTCATGGAGCGGCCCGATGGATCGATCATGGACCCTGCAGGCGCTGAATTCGGGCACGGCCCGGGGCTCGCGCTGAACGCTCCGAGTCTGACGGACCTTGTGGAGCAGCGAAAACGGCAGGAGATCGACTGCTTCGACACCGGGATCGGCATCCTGTTTCGTCAGGCGTCCGGCTGAGGCGACGTGACGTCATCGCGCGGGGCCCCGGTCAGGAGGGCGGGAAGCGGGCTTTTTCGGCCCGTTGTGGCCTCGACACCCGGCCGGAAAGCTATAGGTAAGGCCCAGATACAACTTTTCAGGGGCGCGCAGAGCCGTGGGGGGCAAGCCCGGCGACCCAAACGAAGGCGCGCGCACTGGCTCAATCCCATGCCATAATTGGTACGGCTTTCATCGAGCACGTAGAGACGGGAGAACTCTACGGGATCTATGCCTATGACCTGGTCTGGGGGCAGGACGTCGTTCCCGGGCCCGGGGGAGGGGACGAGACCGTTCATTTCGGCCAGTTCAATCACCCCTGCCTCGGGCTTCTCCATTGGGCGTTCTGGGAAGGTTCGGACGGAACCCTCGAAGACTTTCAGAGCAGCGTCGGGCCCCACAAGCTGATCATTAACTTCGAGGTGATCGATATCTGAATCGGGCGGTTCGGTGCGGCGGCCTAGCGAATGACGCTCGATCCCCGGGGGATCAGGGTCGGCCGCGGGCCCGCCACATGGCCCTGACCGTCCCCCTGCCGCAGATGGTCGAGCAGCAGGTCGACCGCCTGGGCGGCGACGATGTCGAGAGAGAGGTCCACCGCGGTCAGCATCGGCCGGCACTGGCGCGCGCGCAGCCCGTCGTAGCGCGTGACGATCCTTATGTCTTCGGGAACCCTGAGGCCGGCTTCCGCCGCGGCGCGATTTGCCCCGACCGCGAAAGCGTCCACCGGCACGCAGAGGCCGTCGATGCGCGGATGCTCGGCCAGCAGGGCGCGGATGGCGCGATACGCGCCCTCCTCCCCGTCGCTTTCGTCTGTCCGCAGGATGATGGGCTCCATCCCCCGGGCGCGGGCGAAGTCACGGTAGACCGACTCGGCCTCGATATAGGAGTTCCGGCGCGAGGCCCCGAGGACCAGAGCGATGTGGCCCGCCCCCTGTTCGTCCAGGTGGTTGAGAAGAAGGTCGACCGTCTCTGCCGAGCGGAGGTCGACGTAGGGCACCTCTGCCTCCGCGCCGTTCAGGCGGCCGATCGAAACGATCGGCAGACCGCTTTTGCGCAGGCGCACCACATCCGGATCGTCGCTGGCCGGTTCGACCAGAATGGCGCCGTCGATCGACAGGCTCTCGATCGGGCGGCCGCTTTTTTCGGTGGGCGGGACGAGGACGAGGGCCATGCCGCGTTCCAGCGCCGCAGCCGCAGCGACCGCCGCGATCTCCATCAGGAAGCCGAGCTGGGAGGGGCCGGCGGCGACCGCGAAGGGCATGGAGGAGAAGAGCGCGATCATCTCCGACCGGCCGGTGCGGAGGCGCTGCGCGCTGATGTTCGGGGTGTAGCCCAGCAGGCGAACCGCCGCCTTCACCCGCTCGCGCGTGTCGGCATCGACATACCGCCGCCCGGAGAGGGCGTTCGAGACAGTGGCCGGGGACACCCCCACCTCGCGCGCGATATCGACAATCGTCACGCGGGCGCGGCGGGGTTTCTGTGGACTGCGGGACATCGCCACCTTGCCGTTCGAGAGGCCGTTGCAGCCCCCCGTACCTCTATCGGCCGTCACCCGCATCTGGGCAAGTGTCCCGTCTGACAGGAAATTTGGATGCTTGACATGTCAGAGGCGCTGTGGCGCTATAGTAAAACGTTTTACTATAGTGAATCTGCGGCGCGAACAACGAGTAAACGTTTTACCGTGGCTTTCCGCGCCCAGGCCCCCGGCGCCCCCGCCGGTGGGGGCGGGCGAGCCGGGCGGTCGCGTCCGCGACAACGAAACAGGGATCGACCATGTCTCAACACGTCCAACCCGTCGACGAGCGAATGGCTCTTCGCAGACTCATCCCCTTCGGGCTTCAGCATGTCCTGGTGATGGCGGCATCGCCCATCACCTCGGTCTTCATCGTCAGCCGCACCCTCAACCTCTCGGCCGACCTGACGATCAACCTGATCAGCGCGACCTTCCTGGTCTGCGGCCTCGGCTCTCTGCTGCAGAGCTTCGGGCCGTGGAAGTTCGGCGCGCGCCTGCCGTTCATCATGGTTCCGGGCGGCGCACCGATCGCGATCTTCCTGATCATCGCCAAGCAGACGGATATCCAGACGGCCGTGGGCGCGGTGATCATCACGGCCCTGCTTTATTTCGCGATCATCCCGGTCTTCGCGCGTGGCCTGCGGTATTTCCCGAAGCTGGTGATCGGCACGATGCTGATTCTGGTTTCGATCAACCTCGTGAAGATCTACGGTGGCATCGTCACCGGCCAGCCCGGCAGCGCGCATTTCGGCGACCCGGCGAACATCCTCATGGCGCTGATGACGATCGGGCTGACGCTGGTCTTCGCCCGCGTCCTGACCGGGATGCTGAGTCAGCTGAGCGTGCTGTTCGGCCTGCTCGCCGGGGCTGCGGTGGCCGCGGCGCTGGGGCAGATGAGCTTCGGGTCGATCCTGCCCGGGCCGGTGGTGAGCTTCCCCACGCTCCTGCCGTTCGGGATGCCGCATTTCGACCTTTACGCGGCCGTGCCGCTGATCGTGTTCAGCGTGATCTCCATGGCCGAGGCGACGGGCCAGACCGTGGCGATCGCCGATGCGGTCGGAAAGGACATCGACCAGCGCGTCGACGTTCCCAAGACGATCCGCGGCGACGCGCTGATCTCGCTTATCGGCGGGCTCTTCGGCACCTCGCTGATCATCACCAGCGGCGAGAACATCGGCGTGGTGAAGGCGACCGGCGTGAAGTCGCGCTATGTGACTGCGGTGAGCGGGGTGATCCTGATCGGCATCGCGCTTCTGGCGCCGATCGGGCGGCTGGTCTACGCCATCCCCGGCCCCGTGGTCGGCGGCACCGCGATCATCGTCTTCTGCATCATCGCGGTGATGGGGATCGACATGCTGCGCAACGTCGACATGTCGGATCATGGAAACGTCTTCACGCTTGCCTCGGGCCTGACGATGGGCCTGCTGCCGATCCTCGTGCCGGGCGTCTACAGCCACTTCCCGCATGCCGCGCAGATGATCCTCGGCAATGGTCTGGCGGCGGGCACGGTGACGGCGGTGCTGGTCAACATCCTGTTCCAGAGCCGGGCGCCGAGGGTCGGGTTCACCGACATGCGCGCCGGCCTGGAGCTGACGGAGGAATAGCCCCTTCCGGCCGCCTGCCGCCCGCGCATCGGGCGGCGGGTCCCCTTAAGATCCCATCGACTGGAACACCGACATGCGTACCCCGCCCGACCCGAGCTGGCTTTCGACCGGCCCCCGCCTTCTGCTGCCCGAGCATCTGCTGCTGCCCGACGGACCGGCGACCGGCCAGGCTGTCGTCGTCGCCGATGGCAGGTTCGCCGACCTCGGACCACGAGAGGAGGTCATCGCGCGGAACCCGCACCTGACTGCGCAGGACCTTCCCGGCAAGCTGATCATGCCGGGTTTCGTCGATGCCCATCATCACCTGACCCAGACCTTCGGCAAGGCGCTTGCCTTCGGCGAGCCTTCGGAAATCTTCAAGCGGATCTGGGTGCCGCTTGAGGGCGCGCTCGACACCGAGCTGATCTACCTCGCGGCGAAGGCCGCGGCGCTGGAGGCGCTGCGAGGCGGGTTTACCACGGTGGTGGATGCGGGGACCCGGTCCCCCGGCGACATCGGCGCGATCGCGCGGGCGACCGAGGAGGCAGGCCTGCGGACCGTCCTTGGCCTGATCTGCAACGACGCGGCGCCCGGGGCGGACCGCGCGGAGATCCGGAAGCGGGCGGAACGGCATCTGGGCGCCTGGTCGGGCCATGCGCTGACCCATCCCTCGCTCGCGATCTCGATCCCGGAGGCGGCAAGCGACGAGATGCTGCGCGACACCTCCCGCATGGCGGCCGAGGCGGGCGCCGTCTTTCAGACCCATGTGAACGAGCATCTTGCCGCGGTCGAGCGTTCGCTGGTCAGCCGCAGGCGGCGGCCGCTGGATCTTCTGCACCACCTTGGCGTGCTGGGGCCGCAGGTTCTGATCGCGCATTCGACGCTGGTGACGCCGGATGAGCTGATGATGCTGCGCGATACCGGGACGGCGGTGTCCTACAACCCCGTCGCCTCGCAATGGAAGGGCAATGCGGTCGCGCCCGCGACGCTGATGCAGAGCCTCGGCATCCGCTTCGGGATCGGCACGGACGGGACGCGGAGCGACGGGTTCCGGCTGGTTGATGCGGCCGAGGCGGTGCAAAGGATTGCCTTCGGGCTGGGCACCGGGGATTTCTCCTGCGGGGCGGGCTGGACCTGGCTTGAGCATGCCACCGCCAGGGGCGCGGATGCGGCGGCGCTGGGCGCGGTCACCGGAGAGATCGCGCTGGGCAAGGCGGCAGATTTCCTTGTCGTCGATATCGATGTGCCGGAGTTCAGCCCCTCCTGGGACCTGGTCTGGGAGCTGGTGCGCCTTGGCAACCGCGACCAGATCGAGGCGGTCTTCGTGGCGGGCGCGCTGCGCCTGTGGCAGGGCTGGCCTGTGGACTGGGACGGCAAGGCCCTGATGCGGCGAATGGCCGAGCGGGCGGCGAAGGTGATCGCCTCGGCCCCGATCCAGCGGATCCACAGCCGGTCGACCGAGCACCGCTCTGCGATGCGCCTCGTCGCCGGAGGGAACCAATGAGTCTTTCGATCCTGGCCGTGGCGGCGCTGGTCGTGGCGCTGGCAGGCTTTGCGCAGGGCGTGGCGGGGATCGGCTTCGCGCTGATCGTGGCGCCCGTCATCGGCTACGTGCGGCCGGACCTGATGCCGGCGACGCTTCTCGTTTTGATGATCCCGCTGAACCTTTTCGTGGCGGCCCGGGAATGGCCGGAGATCGACCGGCGCGGTGCGAGCTGGGTGACGGTGGGCCGGCTGGCGGGCACCTTCGGCGGCATCGCGGTGCTGGCGACGATCCCGCCGAGTTCGCTGCATCTGCTGATCGGGGCGGCGATCATCCTTGCCGTGCTGGCGAGCGTCACCTCGCCGGTCTTCGTGCCGGGGCACAAGGCCTTCCTGACGGCGGGCGTCGTCGCCGGCGTGGCGGAGACGGCGACGGGGGTGGGCGGGCCGCCGCTGGCGCTGGTCTATCAGCATCACGAGCCCAAGCAGATCCGCGCCACGATCGCCATCTGCTTCCTGATCGGCGAGGTCGTCTCGCTCGCCTCGCTTCTGGCCGTCGGCCGCGTGAACGTGGCGGAGCTGCGCTTTGCCGTGGCGCTGATGCCCGCCGTTGCGCTTGGTGTCCTGGCGAGCCGGCACGCGCACGGCTGGCTGAGCGCAAGGCTGGCGCGGCAGATCGTGCTTGGCTTCGCGCTGGTGTCCGGGGTCATTCTGCTCGCCCACTAGGCGCCATCGCGAATGGCAAGCCCGGCGCCGGGCCCGGCGTCATCGCCCCCGCCCGCGACCGGACGACAAATCCGTCGTCCGCGCGGGCGTTTTGAGTGCCGTCAATGTGCGGGCAGGGGATCGCTGTGAAATGCGCGTGAAGACCACGCGCCTGACTGTTCGGGCGCAGGGGTGACAGGCGTCGGAGCGGCAGATATGCCTTACATGATCATAACATCCGCGGCGCTTCTGATTTCCGTGGCCTATGCAACCGCGCAGACCACTGGGGGGATGGGGCCGGTCTACCGGACCTTGCAGCAGCAGGGGTTCACCAACATTCGGACCGTGCGTGACCGTACCCGAAACCGCATTCGCGTCACGGCGCAGCGCGGCAGTCTCACACGCAGACTGGTCTATGATGCCGCGACCGGAGCGTTGCTGTGGGATAACCTCGCCCCCGACCAGGACCGGACCCGCGATCGCATCTACCAACGGGACTTCGGCAAGGATCGCGACCGCGATCGATTTCAGGATGGCATGCCGGACCGCGTTCGCGACCCGACGGGCCATTAGGGCATGGCCGTCGAAGCATGAGGAAAAGCCCAGGGGGCCGTTTGGAAAGGCAAAGGCCTGCGCGGGCATTGGAACGGGGTTTTGGTCCCATTCGCCCGAGTGGGTTCCTGCATCTGTTGGCATTGGAAAGGTGAAGAAATGACCGTTCGTGTTTGGGACCCGCTGCTGCGTCTGTTCCACTGGAGCCTCGTTGCGGCCTTTGCCGTTGCCTGGCTCAGTTCGGACGAGGGGCACGCGCTGCATCAGACCACCGGATACATCGCCGGAGGGCTGATCGCGTTCCGGATCGTCTGGGGCGTGATCGGGCCACGATATGCCCGGTTTTCGCAGTTCATGCGGGGTCCGAGGGCGGTCATCGGGTATCTGGGTGACTTGATCGTCAGGCGCGAGCGGCGCTATCTGGGGCACAATCCGGCCGGTGCGGTGATGATCGTCGCCCTGCTTCTGAGCCTGTCGGGTACGGTTTACACGGGCTGGCAGATGGTCAGCCCGGCGCGCGTCGCCATGTTACCTGCGGTCGTTTCGCCCGCCTATGCCGAAGAGGAGGAGGGCGGATCTGGCGGTGAGGGCGCGGAACATGCGCTGAAGGATCTTCACGGCGCGCTCGCCAATCTGACGCTGCTGCTGATCCTCGTGCATATCGCCGGCGTCGCCTATGCCAGCCTGCGCCATCAGGAGAACCTGGCGCGATCGATGGTCACCGGGCAAAAGCGGGCGGCGGGGCCGGGTGACGTTGATTGACGCAGCGCGCCGGGATTTCGCGGAAGGCCATTGCGCCGGTCAGCACAAGTGCCTCTGGATGCGCGTGTATCGAATCCTGTCGATGCAAAACCGGGGGCTTCTCCATGAGCAGGTTGACCCATTCCGAATATCACATGGTGCATCGCATCGGTTGGCTGAGGGCCGCCGTGCTTGGCGCAAATGACGGCATCGTCTCCACCGCGAGCCTTGTCGTGGGGGTGGCGGCGGCGGGCTCCGGCAAGACCGAAGTTCTCGTCGCCGGTCTGGCCGGTCTGGTTGCGGGCGCGATGTCCATGGCGGCGGGGGAGTATGTCTCTGTCAGTTCCCAGACCGATGCGGAGCGCGCGGATCTTGCCCGTGAAACGCGGGAGCTGGCGGAAGACCCCAAGGGCGAACTTGCCGAACTAACGGCTATCTATGCCGCGCGCGGACTTGATGAGGACCTGGCAAGGCAGGTGGCCGTTCAGCTTACCGAGCGGGACGCGCTTGGCGCGCATGCCCGCGACGAGCTTGGGATCTCCGAGACGGTGACCGCGCATCCGGTTCAGGCCGCGCTCGTGTCCGCCGGGACCTTCGCCGTCGGTGCCGTCGTGCCTCTGCTTGTCGCGCTGCTGGCGCCGGCGGGCACGGTCGGTATCGCGGTTGCCGCGACCACGCTTGTCGCGCTGGCTGTCCTCGGGGCGCTTGGCGCGACCGCGGGCGGGGCAGGGCAGGTCAGGGGGGCCGTGCGCGTGTTGTTCTGGGGCGCGCTTGCCATGGCCCTTACGGCCGCCGTCGGCATGGTCTTCGGCGTGACGGCGTGATGCGGCGAGGGCCCGTTTCCCGCTGATCCCGCATGGGACAGCGGGGCAGGGAAGCCTGCCCGCGGGCCGGCCGTTCGCCGCGGGCGGCATCAAGGTCCAGAAGGGGGGAGGCCGGCCTTTACGTCATCCGGCCGCGTTTCTGGCGACCCAGTCGGCGAAGGACGACATGAAGCGTTTCAGAAAGTCGCGCGTATCGTCACGGGCGATCCTGCCGTCACCGTCAAAGAGGGTCGCAAGCCCGCCGATGTAGGCCTCCGGCTGGTGCATCGCCGGCATGTCGAGGAAGACGAGGGACTGGCGCAGGTGGTGGTTCGCGCCGAACCCCCCGATGCCGCCCGGGGAGCCGGTCACGATCCCGGCCGGCGTTCCTTTCCAGGCGCTCTGACCCGCCGGGCGCGATCCGACGTCGATGGCGTTCTTCAGGGCGCCCGGGACGGACCGGTTGTATTCCGGGGTGACGAACAGGACCCCGTCCGCCTGTCTGATCGACGCGCGAAACGACGACCATGCCTCGGGCACGTTCTCCTCGTCGAGGTCCGTGTTGTAGAGGGGAAGATTTCCGGTGTCGACGAAGCGGAAGGCCAGATTGTCGGGCGCCAGTCCGGTCAGGGCCTCGGCCAGCTTGCGGTTGAGCGACGCCTTGCGAAGGCTTCCGAGCAAGATTGCGATGTCATAGCGGTCCTTCATGTCACTTACCTTCGATGAGAGTTGCGGGATAAAAGCGAGGCTCCGGGAGGATCTAATCCGCTGGCGCCGGTTGCACAGGCAAGGGCCCGGTTCAGGCCCCTTGCCTGGCTTCATCCCCGAACGTCGACCATGCGGCCTGCCCCTGTGCCTGCGCGGGTTTTCGTCGCGCTGCGGTGAAGATTGACTGACGTCAACGCATCAGAAGCGGGTTCGTCTATTCAGACGGAACCTGGATAAACCGCGGGTTCTGCAATGGAAACGAGTGGTGTCTGGATCCTGATCATGAATGCGACACGGGCGCGGATCCTGCGCGGGATCGACCATCGCCGGTCGGTTCCAAGCGAACTTGTCCTGCGGTCGCGCCAGAGGCGGCTGAGGTCGGTGCTGGGCAACGGAACCTACGGTGGGCCGCACATCTCCGGGCATGCCTACCCGGCAAGCCACGGCGTCTGGAACGACATGCTGGTGCAGGACGAGAACGATTTTTCCCAGCAGGTGGTGGCGTTCCTCGAGTCGCATCGCCTGGCGCGCGACTTCGACCGGCTCGTCGTCTTCGGCGCGCCGGAGGTACTTGCCCGCCTCCGGGAGGCGATGCCTGCCACGCTGCGCGGCCGCGTCGCGGCGGAGATCGACCAGAACCTGATCAGGTTGTCCGAGGCCGAGCTGGAGGAGCGGGTCGCCACCGTGGTGGAGGCGCTCTGAAAGCGCCGGGCCGCGGCATCCCTCGGGATGCGCGGCCCGGCAGGCGATGGGGAGGGATCAAGCGGCCTTGACCTCGATCGTCTTCTGGCTGGCCTTCGCCTTGGAGGATTTGGGCAGGGTCAGCGTCAGAACGCCGTTGGCGTAGCTCGCCTCGGTCTTGTCGGCATCGACGCTGTCGGGAAGGCCGAAGCTGCGCTGGAAGCTGCCGTAGCGGCGCTCGCACATGTAGTAGTCGGCGTCTTCCTCCTTCTCCTCCTGGGTCTTCTCTCCCCGGATCGTCAGCAGTCCGTCGGACACCTTCACCTCGATGTCCTTCGGGTCGATGCCCGGCAGTTCCGCGGTGATCCTGAAGCCGCCGTTCTCCTCGACCACGTCGACGACGGGGGAGAGGGGCCATTCCGCGGCGGTCGGCCAGGACATCGGGGAGTAGGGGGCCGTGCGCCTGCGCGAGGGCAGGAAATCGTCGAACAGCCTGTCGACTTCGCGGCGCAGCATGTCGAACGGGGCCCAGCGCTCCGGCTCCCTCGGTTGCGGGGCGGATGTGGACTGGACGGCGAGTTTGGTCGGCGTTTCGGCCATGGTGGGATCCTTTCTGGATGTGGTGCGCAGCCGCGCGGGTCGGCGTGGCGCCGGCGGCCGGATGCGGAGATGCGGCTGGTCGTGGCAACGGGGAGAGGGCCGGATCTTCACAGCTGGCTGCCGACGGAAGAAGTGAAAGCCGGACAGGGCGGGCGAGCGTTGACGGTGGTCAAAAATTCCCGCGCCTGGCGCAGCTGGAGAGGGCCTTCGGCAAAGGGCTGCCCACCGGGGCCGGGCGTGGCCGGGCGCTACGCCACGACCGACGGCGGGGCGGGCGTCCTGCCGCCTGTCCCGGGCGGTTTCATGGCGAGATCGTCCGGCGCGATGCCCAAGCCCTGCACGTGCCCCGTCGTTCTGCGGTTGGCGTTCGCGGCCCGGGCCGGTACCAGCCCCGCGCTGCGGCGCAGGCGGTCGAGGTCGGGAATGCCGAAATGCATCGGATCGCGGATCTCGATCAGGCCCTCATCCTGCAGGCGGTGGGTGATGCGGCTGATCGATTCCCGCGTGGTGCCCAACAGGTCCGCGATATCGGCGCGCGGAATATCCACGGTCAGGATCCCGCCGCCGTCGGGCATCGGTTGATAGCGCAGCTTTTCGCAGGCGAGCGCGAGAAACCGGACGAGGCGCTCGTCGGACGTCTGCAGCCCGAGCGACCAGACGAGCTGGCGCATCTCGTCGAGCCGGACGGCGTGCTGGAGGTAGACGGCGCGGCGCAGCTCCGGTTCCTCGGATATGAGCCGCTCGAAGGCCGGACGCTCGATCCGGCAGACCTGCGCCGGCGTGACGGCTTCCAGCTCGTAGCCCATGCGCACGTCGGCGCGTTCATCGACGAGCTCGCCGGGGAAGACCAGCCCCATGATCTGGCGCCGCCCCTCGGCCGAATACCGCGCCATGCGGAGGTAGCCGGATTGCAGGATGCCCACGAAGGCCTTGTCGCTCGTCTCGTTCCAGAGGCCCTGGTTTTCGTGGTAGCCCACAGCATAGCTGCGCGCCTTCAGCCGTGCGTGGGCGCGCGCGGGCAGCCCCCCGCAGATGCCTTTCGTATATGCCTGGCAGGACAGGCACCCGCTCGGCCGGGTTTCAATCGTCTGTGGCAGCATTCCAATGCCCCGGGGTTGGCAGACCCGATCGACTCTCTCAATGAGAGCAGTTTGTACCCTGCGACTGCCGGTTGTATTGATGTCGATCAAGAAACGGTGAGGCATCCGCTGCTAATGTGATCCCACGTCTCCGGAGACGGAGATTTCTGCGCGTGCAGCGCATGGCTCGTGAAAGGCAGCTGCCGGCGGAGGCTTTGATGACGGATTCCCCATTTGAACCCGCGCCTTCGGCAGAGGGCGCGGAGGTTGCCGAGGGCAAGCTCGACCGCCTTCTTGCGACCTTGCCGCCGGATCTTCGGCCGAAGCTCGAATCCATCTGCCAGCGCCGCTCGGTGCGGGCCGGCGAGGTGCTTGTGGAAGAGGGCGAGGACTCGCTCGTCATCGGCTACGTGCTGAGCGGGATGCTTGGCATGGTGAAGCTGCTCCCTGACGGGCGCCGGCACATCATCGGCCTTCTGGTCCCGACAGACATGTACGGCCGCCTGTTCAACGGAAAATTCTCGTACCAGATCGACGCGCTGAGCGATGCGGAGCTTGTCGTTTGCTCACGCCCGGCCTTCGAGGCGCTACTGGAGCAGGCGCCGGTCGCGGAGCGGCTGTTCATGGTCGACATGTTCGACGAACTCGACGCGGCGCGGGAGTGGATCCTGGTCCTTGGCGGGCCGAAGGTGGTCCAGCGGGTGGCCTCGTTCCTGCTGATCCTGTGCCGGCGCAAGATGCGCGGGGCCATCCCTGCCGACACTGACGACGATCCGATAAACCTGCGCCTCGCGATCCGGCGGCCGGACCTGGCGCAGTACCTCGGCGCGCGGCCCGAATCGCTGAGCCGGGCCTTTCATCAGCTCGAGCGGGACGGGCTGCTGCGGATGAACTCGCCGCATGATTTCGATATTCTCGACGTGCCCGGCCTGATCGACGTGGCCGGCCATGATCTGGTGATCGAGGAAAGCGCCGCGCGGGGCTGAAGGGCAGGGCCCGTCAGAGCCCGACGTTGTCCGGGATCACGGCCTTTGCCTCCGGCTCTGGTGCCTCGGTCATGACCGCCTCTGTCAGAAGCAGTGTCCCGGCGACCGAAACGGCGTTTTCGAGGGCCACCCGCAGCACCTTTGCCGGGTCGATGATGCCGGCTTGGACCATGTCGCCATATTGCTTGGCCGCCGCGTCGAAGCCGAAGGTGTCGCTGCCGCGCAGGACTTCGGCGATCACCACACCGCCGTCCATGGCGGAATTGGCCGCGATCTGGCGGGCCGGTGCCTCCAGCGCGCGGGCGAGGATCGAGAGACCCGTCTTCCGGTCGCCCTCGGCCTTTGCCGCCTGCGCCTCGACCGCGGCGATGGCACGCAGGAAGGTCTGCCCGCCGCCGGGCACGACGCCCTCGTCAATTGCGGCCCGGGTGGCGCTGATAGCGTCGTCGAGCGCCTCCTTGCGGCTTTTCAGCTCTGCCTCGGACGGGGCACCGGCCCGGATCACAGCGACGCCGCCGGAAAGCCGGGCAAGGCGCTCCTCCAGCTTTTCCTTGTCGTAGCTGGAGGTCGCATCTTCGATCTGCTGCTTGATCTGGGCGATGCGGCTGTCGATCTCCGAGCGTTTGCCGTGCCCGCCCACGATCGTGGTGTCGTCCTTCGTCACCACGGCGCGCTGCGCGCGGCCAAGGTGGTCAAGCGTCACCTTCTCGAGCTGAAGGCCGAGATCCTGCGAGATCAGGGTGCCGCCGGTCAGCACCGCGATGTCTTCCAGCATCGCGCGCCTGCGGTCGCCGAAGCCCGGCGCCTTCACGGCGGCGACCTTCATCCCGCCGCGCAGCTTGTTCACGACCAGCGTCGCGAGGGCTTCGTCAGAGACGTCCTCGGCGATCACGAGAAGCGGCATGTCCTGCCGGATCACGGCCTCCAGAAGCGGCACCAGCGGGCGGAGCGCCGAGAGCTTGGCTTCGTGGATGAGAAGATAGGGCGCCTCCAGCTCGCAGCGCAGCGTGTCGACCGCGGTGACGAAATAGGGGGAGATGTAGCCCCGGTCGAACTGCATCCCGTCGACCACGTCGAGCTCTGTCTCGGTGCTGCGCGCATCCTCGACCGTGATCGCGCCGTTGCGGCCGACCTTCTCCATCGCATCGGCGACGAGCGCGCCGATGACGCCGTCGTTATGGGCAGAGATCGTCGCCACCTGTTCGATTTCCCGGCGGGACTGGACCGGCCGGGCCACGGTCTTCAGATAGTCCCTGACCGCTGCCATCCCGTCGTCGAGGCCGCGGCGCAGGTCGACGGCGGAGGCGCCTGCCACGACGTTGCGCACGCCCTCGACGAAGATCGCATGGGCGAGCACGGTCGAGGTGGATGTGCCGTCGCCCACCGCCTCGCCCGTCTTTTCGGCCGCCTGGCGCAGCATCTGGGCGCCGAGGTTCTCGGCCGGGTCCTTCAGTTCCATTTCCTTGGCGATGGTCACGCCGTCGTTGCAGACGATCGGCGTGCCCCATTTCTTCTGGATCAGGACGGATTTCGACTTCGGCCCCAGCGTGACCCGCACCGCATCGGCAAGCGCGGTCGCGCCCCGCAGGAGGCTGGCGCGGGCTTCGGATTCGAAGGCAACGATCTTGTAGCTCATCGTTCGGTCTCCTTCCGGCGAAAGAGCGATTGCACCGGCCCGGCCCGGTCGCATTGACGCGGCGCAAGACCCCAGGACCGCGCGGGCCGCGGCACATTCTCCGGCCCGGGGATTTTGTGACAGCCGTCAATGCGACGTGCCGACGGCGATCGCTAGCGTTGGCCATCCGGGCTCGCCCATGAGCCAGTCTCGAGAAGGAGAAAGCCATGTCTTCCCACCGTCGCGGCCGCTTCGCCGGCCTTCAGGGCGCGACCGCGCTTGCGCTCGTGCTTGCCTGCGGACCCGCCGTCGCCCAGGAGCTGAGCGCCTCGTCATTCGCCGCCGATTTCAAGGTGATGTCGACGCTGAAGCCGCTGGTGGCGAAGGGCAAAGGCAAGGTGGCCGTCCTCTTGCCCGAAACCACCACCTCGGCGCGCTACACCTCGTTCGACGCGCCCTATCTGAAGAAGGCCTTCGCCGCCGCGGGGCTGCCGGCGCGCGACCTTATCATCACCAACGCTCAGGGGTCGGAGTCGAGCGAGCTGACCCAGGCGCAGACCGCGATCTCGCAGGGTGCCACGGTGCTGGTGATGGATCCGATCTCCTCCGGCGTCGGCGCCTCGATCGAGACCTATGCCAAGGAACACAACGTGCCGGTCATCGACTACGACCGGCTGACCCTGGGCGGCAGCCGCGGCTATTACGTGAGCTTCGATAACGTCGAGGTCGGCAAGCTGATCGGGCAGGGGATGGAACAGTGCCTGACCGACTGGAACGTGAAGGAGCCGAAGATCCTGGTGATGCGCGGCGCGCCCACCGACAACAACGCGACGCTTTTCGCGCAGGGCTACATGGACGTGCTGAAGCCCGGCTTCGATTCCGGCAAGTACACGAATGTGGGCGAGCCGGCGGGCACCTGGGACCCGGCGACGGCGCGAACGACGTTCGAAGAGCAGTTCACCGCGCATCCGAACATCAACGCCGTGGTCGTTCCGAATGACGACAACGCCAACGCGGTCATCTCCTATCTGAAGACGCTGAAGGTGCCGCCGAAGACCTTCCCGACGACCGGTCAGGATGCGACGCTGACGGGCATGCAGAACGTGCTGACCGGCTATCAGTGCGGTTCGGTCTACAAGGCGATCTACCTCGAGGCGCAGGCCGCCGCGGCGCTGTCGCTCTACCTGCGCGCGGGCGAGGAACCGCCGGCCGCCCTTGTGAACGGCAAGACCGCCGACACATCGGCGAACACCGAGGTGCCCTCGGTACTGCTGACGCCGCTCTGGGTGACGACGAAGAACATGGGCGCGACGGTGGTTAAGGACGGTTTCGTGCCCCGTGCCAAGCTCTGCGCCGGCAGCGCGATGAGCAAGGCCTGTGCCGCGGCGGGCATCAAGTAGAAGACCGCCGATGGCACCGAACGCACAGGGGCCCGGAGGGGGCGAGCCGCTCCTCCGGGCCAGGGGGATCAGGAAGAGCTTCGGCGCCGTTCAGGCGCTTTCCGGCGCGGACCTCGACGTTCCCGCCGGGCAGGTGACGGCGCTGGTGGGCGACAACGGCGCCGGCAAATCGGTGCTGATCAAATGCATCGCGGGGATCTATGAGGCCGATGGCGGCGAGATTCTGTGGAACGGCCAGCCGGTCCGCATCCGGGGGCCGCGCGACGCCGCCGCCCTTGGCATCGAGGTCGTCTATCAGGACCTCGCGCTCTGCGACAATCTCGACGTGGTCCAGAACATGTTCCTTGGGCGCGAAAGGATCGCAGGCGGCCTTCTCGACGAGGATGCAATGGAGCATGCGGCGGCGGAGACGCTGGCCGGGCTTCAGGTCACCACGCTGCGCTCGATCCGGCAGCCGGTCTCGTCGCTGTCGGGCGGGCAGCGGCAGTCGATCGCAGTAGCCAAGGCGGTGATGTGGAACTCGAAGCTGGTCATCCTCGACGAGCCGACCGCGGCGCTGGGCGTGGCGCAGACCCGGCAGGTTCTGGCGCTGGTGCGCCGTCTGGCGGACCAGGGGCTGGCGGTCGTCATGATCTCCCACAACCTCAACGACGTCTTCGCGGTGGCGGACCGGCTTGCGGTTCTGCGGCTCGGGCGCATGGTGGCGCAGGGGCCGGCGTCGGAGTTCGACCGTCCGCTGGCGGTGGAGTTGATGACCACCGGCACCTCCGATCGCCTGGGCAAGGTTGCCGGCACGGGCCCCGAAGCGCCCCCCGCCGCGCCCGTTGCCGAGGAGGCGGAGGCGGGCGCCTCCGAAACCCAGGCCGTTGTCGCGGGCGCGCGGGCCGATACGCTTTCCGGCTACGCCAGGCTTCTGCGCAGCCGGGTGCTGGCCGGCGAGAGCGGGGTGCTTCCGGTCGTGCTTGGCGTCATCCTGATCGCGGCGATCTTCCAGAGCCAGAACGACAAGTTCCTTTCGCCCGGGAACCTTGTGAACCTCCTTGTACAGGGGTCGGTCTTCATGCTGATCGGCATGGGCGAGGTCTTCGCGCTGCTGCTGGGCGAGATCGACCTGTCGCTGGGCTTCGTCGCCGGGATCGGCGCGACGATTGCCACGATCCTGGTGCAGCCGGATCTGAACGCGCCCTGGTGGAGCGCCATCCTTGCGGGTCTTGCCGTGACGGCCGTGCTCGGCGCCTTTCAGGGGCTGCTCATCACCCGGGTGCGGCTTCCGTCCTTCGTCGTGACCCTGGCGGGTCTGCTGGGATTCCAGGGGCTGATGATCGAACTGCTGGGCACCGGCGGCACGATCCCGATCCCCAGCGAGACGATCAACAACCTGGCGAATGGCACGCTGAGCCCGGCGGGCGGGTGGATCGCGGTGGGCGCGGTGCTGGTGGCCTACGCGGCGTTCACCACGCTCGGCGACAGAAAGCGGCGGCGCAGCGGGCTCGTCGCCCCACCCCCGGGTGTTACGGCGCTGAAGGTAGCCGCCGCGGCGCTGGCTGGCGCGGCGATCGTGCTGGTCTCCAACTTCGATCGCGGCGTGCCGGCCTATCCGGTGAACGGGATGCCCTGGGTCGTGCCGATCGTCTTCGCGGTGCTGGTGCTCTGGTCGGTGGTTCTGACCCGCACCCGCTTCGGGCGCTATGTCTTCGCGATCGGCGGCTCGGCCGAGGCGGCGCGGCGGGCGGGCATCAACCTTGCGCGTATTCGCACGATGGCCTTCACGCTGGCCGCGCTGACGGCGGGGCTGGGCGGGATCGTCTATGCGTCGCGGCTCCGCTCGATCTCGACCAGCTTCGACGGCGGGACGGTGGTTCTTTACGTGGTCGCGACCGCCGTCATCGGCGGCACCAGCCTTTTCGGCGGGCGCGGACATCCTCTGCACCCGGTTCTGGGCGGCATCGTCATCGCGGCAATCGTGAACGGGATGGCGCTGCTGGGCCTTCCGGCGGCCGTTCAGCTGATGGCGACGGCGCTGGTCCTGCTGGCCTCGATCACGGTTGACGTCATCGTGCGGCGGAGGGGCGAGACGGTGCGCTGAAGGGAGCGCCGGGGATGGCGGAGCGGGGAGGAGGACCTGGACATGCCCGAAGACCGCGCCACACCGCCGATCGACGAGAAGACCCGGACAGAGCGTCTGGGCGCGCTGCCCAAGGCGCCGATGCCGATGCCCCGCCAGGTGCTTGAGCACAAGGCCGGGCGTCTGGCCCGGTTCCGGGCGTTCCTGGCTTACTGGCTGCTTGCCCATCTGTCCGAGCATTGAAGGACCCGCCTTACGGCCCGCTGGAGCGGGGCCGTGGCCGTGGCCCGTCTCCGGTCATCGCGTCACGGCGTCCCAGCCGGTGACGACATCGAGCAGTTCGGCGGTGATCGTCTCCTGACGGAGGTCATTTTCGGCCCGGGCGAGCGCCTCGAGCTTGTCGCCGATGGCGCGATCGGCCGCTTCCATCACGCGCAGGCGGGCCGCGTTCTCTGACGCGAAGGATTCCATCAGGGTCTGGGAGAGTGCGGCGAAGAGATACTCGCGGTCGAGTTCGGCGAGGAGCGCTGGTGCCGGAAGCTGCACAAGCGGCGGCGCGCGGCGAGGGCCGCCGGGCGCGGGCGGATCGGGTGGCAGGACCCGCCGGTAGGCCGGATCGAAGCCACCGCCCTTTCGGTAACGACCGAAGACCACACCCGCCTCGGCATGGCCGGAGAGCGCGAGGGCTACGTCATGCGCCGCATCCCCCACGCCTGCGATATGCGTCGCGGTCGGCAGCACGAGGTCCGGCTTCAACTTGCGTTCCGCCGCGGTGACCCCGCCGCGTTTGCCGATCACGATCAGATCCTGGCCCGGCCGCAGGCGGGCCGCGGCCTCGTCCAGCAGGCGGGCATTGAAGCCTCCCGCGAAGCCATGCTCGGAGCAGACGACGACCATCGCGGCGCGGCGGCCCGTGCTGCGGACGCCGGTCCCGCCAAGGGCGAGCGCGTCGGCCAGCGCCTCTGCCACGATGTCGGAATAGGCCCGGATGCCGGGCAGCGCCGCCAGCGCCTCCTGAAGGCGGCTCGCGGCGAGGGCGCGGAGGGCCTGGAAGAGGCCGCGAAGCTCAGTGAGGCTCGCGATGCGGGCGCGGAGGATCTGCTCCTGCTCCATCTCATCCTCCTGCCAGTGCGGCATCGACCGCGGCGGCGAGGGCGGCACGGTCAGCCTCGTCCGGCGCGCCCGCCGCGGTGATGCGGGCGGCGGCATCCGGGCAGCGAAGGGCGATCAGCGCGGGAAGCGCCGCCTTCAGGCGCGCGACCTCTGACAGCGGGACGGCATCGAGCCGGCCCTCCGCCGTCGCGGTGAGCAGGGCAACCTGGGTGGCGAGCGCGACGGGGTGGTACTGCGGCTGAACCAGGACCTCGCGGATGCGGCGGCCGTGATCGATCTTCGCCTGAGTGCGGGGATCCATCATCGCGCCGAAGCGGGTGAAGGCCTCCAGCTCGGTGAACTGGCCGTAGTCGAGCTTCAGGCTGCCCGTTGCCGCCTTCATCGCCGGGGCCTGCGTCTGGCTGCCGACGCGGCTGACGGAGAGGCCGACATTCACCGCGGGCTTCTGGCCCTCGTAGAACAGCTTCGGTTCGAGGTAGATCTGTCCGTCCGTGATCGAGATGAGGTTGGTCGGGATATAGGCGGTGAGGTTGCCGCCCTGCGTCTCGGCGATGGGCAGCGCGGTGAGCGAGCCGCCACCTTTGCCGGCGGTCAGCTTCGCGGCGCGTTCCAGAAGCCGCGAATGCAGATAGAACACGTCGCCGGGATAGGCCTCGCGCCCCGGGGGACGGCGCAGCAGCAGCGAAAGCTCGCGATACGTGATCGCGTGCTTGGAGAGATCGTCGTAGACGATCAGCGCATGCTGGCCACGGTCGCGGAAATACTCGGCCATCGTGCAGGCGGCGTAGGGCGCGATCCACTGGGCGCCCGGCGGGGCATCGGCCTCTCCAACAACGACGATGCAGCGCTCGAAGGCGCCGTGGGAGCGGATCGCCTCTACGGCCTGGCCGACGGTCGAGGCCTTCTGACCGATGGCGCAGTAGACGCAGATCACGTCACTGTCCTTCTGGTTGACGATCGTGTCGAGCGCCAGGGCGGTCTTGCCTGTCTTGCGGTCGCCGATGATGAGCTCCCGCTGGCCGCGGCCGAGGGGGATCATCGCGTCGACGACGACAAGGCCCGTCATAAGCGGCTCCGTGACCAGATCGCGGTCGATGATCCCGGGGGCGGGGCTTTCCACCGGGTCGTGCCGCTCTCCGACGATCGCGGGTCCGCCGTCCAGCGGGCGGCCGATGGCATCGACCACGCGACCGAGCAGCGCCTCGCCGACGGGCACGCGCACGACCTCGCCCGTTCCGTGGACCGGGCTCCCGGCCTCGATCCCGCCGGGTGGGTCCAGCAGGACGACGCTCACCTCGTCCTCGCGCACGCGGAGCGCGATCCCCCGTGTGCCGGAGGCGAATTCCAGGACCTCCTCCGCGCGGGTTTCCGGCAGGCCGGCGACCGTCGCCACGCCGTCGCCGATGCTGGTTACCGTGCCGACGTGGAGGATGCCCGGCGCCGCGGGCGTTGCGGCAAGACGCGCCCTGGCCGGGGCGAACCAGGACCTTATGCTGTCGTCAATCTCCGTCATTTTGCGCCATCGCCTCTGCCGCTTCCGCAATGCGGTCCGCCCAGCCGAAGTTGAGAACCGAATGGGCCAGCCGCAGCTCCACCCCGCCGATGAGCTGCGAATCTTCCGCAAAGCTCAGGCTGCCGCCGCCGCCAAGAAGGGGCAGGAGGCGGGCCGACCAGACCGGACGATCCTCGGGCGCGAGGGGGCGGGCCGTGACCACGGTGGCGACCGCGCCGGGCCGCGCCATGTCGGCGGCGAGGCGTAGCCGTTCCTGCTCCGGAAGGGCGGCGAGGGTGTCGGCCAGCCCGTCGAGGAAGAGACCCGGTGCCACCTTCCCCGCCGTCGCCTCGAGGATGCGCCCGGCGATGCCGGCGGCGAGGGCCGCAAGATCGCGGCCTGCTGACGCGAGGGCGCCCTGCCGTTCCGCCGCGATGGCCGCCTGCGCCTTTGCAAGCTGCTGCGCGGCGGCGGCGCGCGCGGCCTCTGCCGTGGCCCTGGCGGCCTCCGCGGCCTCGGCCGCGGCGCGGTCGAGGACCTGTTGCCGCTCGGCCGCGAGGGCTTCCTGCGCATCGCGCAGCCGCTGCGTCTCGGCCGCCGCTTCGGCCTTCGCGTGGGCCGCTTCCGCCTGGAGCGCCTCTGCCTCGGCCCTGCGCTCGGCGATGACGCGGCGGACGGGCGCGTAAAGGAAGTGGCGCAGCAGCCAGACGAGGACGGCGAAGTTCGCCGCCTGCAGGCCGAGCGTCCACCAGTCGATCTTCATGGGCTCACCCGACGAAGGGATTGGCGTAGAGCAGCAGGAGCGCGATGACGAGGCAGTAGATCGCCATCGTCTCGATCATCGCGAGGCCGACGAAGAGGGTGCGGGAGATCGTCCCCGCCGCCTCTGGCTGCCGGGCGATCGCATCCATCGCCGCGGCGAGCGCGAGGCCCTCGCCGATCCCGGGGCCGATGGCGCCGAGGCCGACGGCTATGGCGGCCCCCAGGGCGGATATCATCTGGATGTCCAAGGGCAGTGTCCTTTCTCAGCTGTCCACAGCGCCGATCGCGGCGCCGATGAAGACGGTGGCGAGGATGGTGAAGATGTAGGCCTGGATCAGCCCGATCAGCAGGCCGAGGATCATGAACGGCACCGGCAGGACGAAGCCCGCGAGGTAGACCAGGATGGCGAGGATCAGCTCGTGGCTCATCATGTTGCCGAAGAGCCGGACCATGAGCGAAAGGATGCGGGTGAATTCCGAAAGCAGCGTCAGCGGCAGCAGGAGCGGGTTCGGCTTCAGGAAATGCCCGAGGTAGCCGGCAAGGCCCTGGTTGCGCAGGCCGTACCAGTGGATCGACAGAAAGACGATCGCGGCAAGGGCCATCGGGGTCTCGATCCGGCTGGTGGGCGCCTGCACTCCGGGCAGCATGGGCGAGAGGTTGGCGGCGGCCAGGAACAGGAACAGCGTCCCGAGCAGGGGCATGTATCCGCCGGGATCGCGCTGAAGGACTGCACGGACCTGGCCCTCGATCGTGGTGACGAGGATCTCCAGCGCGGCCTGTAGGGGCCCGCCGTCGGGCCGGGCGCGGCGAAGGCCGAGCCAGGAGACGAGGGTGAGGGCGGCCATGACCGCCCAGGTCGTCGCCACGGCCTCGCTGATCGGCACGGGTCCGAGGTGGAAGAGGATCTGCGGGCCAAACGGGCTTTGCATCACGGTATCCGCCGGGCAAGCCGGGTGGCCCCGACGCGGGCGAGAAGGAAGCCGGCAAAGGTGGCCAGAAGCGGCCAGGTCCCCGCCTGCGCCACGAGCCAGAGCACGAGCCCCGCGCCGGCGAGGCGCAGCACGGCATGCAGGACGATCCAGACCGGCGCAGCCTGTTCCGCCTGAAGCCGGACGCCGCGCCACATCAAGGCGAAATAAGCCCCGCCTAGCGCGAGCCCGAGAGCGAGGTAGAGGAGAAGCACTGCTGTCATTTCACCCTTGCCTTTCGCCACGCGCTCCAGAACCCGAGCGACACCCCCGTCACGATGCCGAGCGCGCTGAACAGCACGCGGTGCCCGCTCAGACCGTCCAGCCAGCGCCCGAGCGCGGTGCCGATCAGGGTCGGCACCACGATCTGCCAGGCCAGCGCGCCGATCAGGGCGACGTTTTCCCAGGGCGTTCGCTCGCCCTCGGCCCGCGCCCGCTCGGCGCGGCGGCGGCGGGTGTCGACCGCATCCGCCAGCGGGTTCGGCTTCTGGCGCCGCTGGCTCATGGCCCGCCTCCTTCCTCGGGCGCTGGCGCCGGCGTGCGGCCGGCCTGCGCCCCGAGGTAGCGGTGCAGGACCCGCATCGTCGCCAGGTGCAGGCGTTCGGTGGAGACGCGGGCCGTGGCCTCCTCCTGCTCGGCGGCGCGGAACCGATCCATTACCGCCGTCTGAAGCTCCTCCAGCGTGCCGCCTGCCACCGCTTCGCGCGCCGCGACCGAGACGAGGGTGCCATCCGAGACCCTGAGCACGCCGCGCCGCAGGGCGACGTTGTGTTCGGCGTCGGCGCCGTCGATCCAGGTCAGGACCGAGACGGGCAGAACGGTCAGGAAATCGGTATGACCGGGCAGGATGCCGAAGCCGCCGCTCGTATCCTCTGCGCGGACCGCGGCGACATCCGGAACGTCGAGGACGAGGGCCCCGGGGGTGGTGACGACAAGCCTCATGTTCCGCCCTCGCTGAGGCCGGCGGCGCGGGCGGCCTTTTCCTTCGCCTCGGCCTCGGCCAGCGTTCCGACCATGTAGAGCGAAGCCTCGGACCAGTCGTCGGTTGCGCCGTCCAGGATGGCGCGCACGCCCTTCAGCGTATCCTCCAGCGCGACCGAGGCGCCCGGCATCCCGGTGAACTGCGCGGTGACCCCGAAGGGCTGGGTCTGGAAGCGGATCAGGCGGCGGGCGCGGCGGACGGCGGTCTGGTCGTCGGCGCCAAGCTCCTCCATCCCGAGGAGGGAGATGATCTCCTGCAGTTCCCGGTAGTGTTCGATCAGGCGGCGGACTTCCTGAGCGGTGTCGTAGTGCTCCTGGCCGACGATGGTCGGATCGAGGAGGGAGGAAACCGAGGCCAGCGGGTCGACAGCGGGGTAGAGGCCCTGGCTTGCCATGTCGCGGGACAAGACGATGGAGGAATCGAGATGGGTGAAGATCTGTGCCACGGCCGGGTCGGTAAAGTCGTCCGCGGGCACGTAGACCGCCTGGATCGAGGTCACGGCCGAGCCCTCGACGGAGGCGATGCGTTCCTGGAACTCGGCAATCTCGGAGGCAAGCGTGGGCTGGTAGCCGACCCGGGACGGCAGCCGGCCGAGCAGGCCCGAAACCTCGCTGCCCGCCTGCACGAACCGGTAGACGTTGTCGACGAGAAGCAGGACATCCTGCTTCTGCTCGTCGCGAAAGTATTCGGCGACGGTCAGGGCGGCGAGGCCAACGCGCCAGCGGGCGCCCGGGGGCTCGTTCATCTGCCCGTAGACGAGGGCGGTGTTCCGGATCATGCCCGACCGCGTCAGCTCGGTCCAAAGCTCGTGGCCCTCGCGGGAGCGCTCGCCGATCCCGGCGAAGACCGAAAGCCCGCCGTAACGTTCCGCGGTGGCGCGGATCAGCTCCATGATCAGGACGGTCTTGCCGACGCCGGCGCCGCCGAACATCGCGCCCTTTGAGCCGCGCGAGAGCGGCGCGAAGAGATCGATGACCTTGATCCCGGTCAGGAAGACCTCCGCGCCGCCGCGCTGGCTGGCAAAGCCCGGGGCAGGCCGATGGATGGCGCGGCGCGGAACGTCCGGGGCGAAGGCTGCGCCACCGTCGATCGGATGGCCGGCAACGTCGACCATGCGGCCCAGAAGCGCCCGGCCTACCGGCACGGAGACCGGGCTGCCGAGGTCTGCGACCGCGACCCCGCAGCCGAGCCCGGCCGTCTCCTGCAGGGCCACCGCGCGGATCGTCGTGGCGTCGATGTGCTGGTGGACTTCCAGCGTGATCGCCGGAGCGCTGCGGGGACGGGCCTCCAGCGCAAAGCCGATCGCCGGCAGTCCGCCGGCGTCAAAGGCGACGTCGACGACGGATCCGTCGACCTGCACGATTCGGCCGTCTACCCCAAGCGCTTGCTCCTGCCAGAGACATCCTGCTTCAGGCAAACCATACGGGGCCCGCGCCGGGGGGACATTGATCTACTTCAATGCCCTGCGTCGGGGCCGTGACCCCGTGCTGGAGGATCCCATGGCCCGTGGCGCCTTTCCCGGTTGGGGTGTCAGAGGGTGCCGCATCTGCCCCCGGGTTCGGCGCACTTGCCCTGCCGCGTGTCGTCACTGGACATGACGCCTTGCCGCTTGACCTCTCAGACGGCGTAAAATAGGGGTTTGTGACCGGCGCGGGTGTAGCTCAATGGTAGAGCAGCAGCCTTCCAAGCAAGTGATGGGCTTTTCCGCCAGCTTCCTCTCTGTTCCAATGCATTCTTTTCATTGACATATTGCATTCGCATGGGTTCTCCTTGGTGTATAGGTTTTCCTGCCGATACAGACAAAATACGGACAAATGCCCAAGCTCACAGAGACATTCGCTCGTAAGATTCCTAAGGCGCACACTGGGACGGAGAAGTACTGGGACAGCGAGGTCAGAGGGCTGATCTTGTACGTCGGTAAGAAATCCAAGACTTGGTACTATCAACGCGATGTGGGAGGCCGAACCCGCCGGGCGCTGATCGGCCGGTACCCGGTAATATCGGCGGATGCAGCCCGCCAAACCGCGCTGGGATTTGCGCTGGAATGGGGCAGGGGCGCTGGCAAGAAGATCCAGATCGGCGCGCCCACGCTGGAGGCGGCCATGGAGGCCTATCTGGCGCGGCCTAAACTCCGCTCGGACGCTCATCGGCGGAATGTCCAGGAGCAAATCGAGCGGCACCTCAAGGACTGGCTTCGCCTGCCGCTCGATGAGATCACCAAAGGCATGGTCGCCCAGCGCCATCGCTCGATGTCGGCGACGCCGTCAGCGGCCAATCACACGCTGAAGTATTTTCGCACGGTATGGAACCATGCCCGACGCATCCATGATCTGCCGGAGTCCCCGACGATGGCCGTCGAGTGGTTCGATGAGCGGGCTGATGGAGCCGTCATAGCAGACCTGATCGCATGGCGGCAGGCCGTCGATGGGATCTTCAATCCAATTCACAAGGTCTTTTACGAGCTTTTGCTCTTTACAGGGCTGCGCAAGACGGAAGCGCTCACGCTGGAGTGGCGGAACATTCACGAAGACCATATCCACTTGCCAATGACCAAGAACGGCCGAAGTTTCGACCTGCCCATCTTGCAAGTGCACCACGAGATATTGGCTCCGCTTCAAGGTCTCGGCCGGAGATGGGTGTTTCCCTCGCCGAAGGCGCCGTCGGGCCATCTCGTGGCGCCCGAGCGCATTGAATGGAGCCTGCATGCGCACCGGCGCACATTCGCAACGGTGGCAATGGAGGCGGGCGTCCTGGAGGAAGTTGTCGGCCGTCTGCTAAACCACACGCCGTTATCCATCACTGGGCGACGTTACGTGCGTCCATCGCTTGATGCCCTAAGCCCGCCATATTCGCGCAAATCTGAGGGAAAGGTTGCGTG
>NZ_RRYH01000035.1 GCF_004010155.1 Solirhodobacter olei
CCTCAAGAGCCCAAGAGACGCGGGCCGGTGAATATCGTGGGCTAAGACCCGCCATGCAACAAATTACATCGGAGCTGGCTAAGCGTTCCGATCTAAGTCCAGTAAGGTGCTCGCCCGGACATTCGATCTCCGAAAATGGTGGGTGAGATGAGTAAGCTAAAGGCTGCAGGTGATGAACCGGATGGCTGGGCCGCGCGCACCATCGAAGAAATAAAGGCTGACGGCCTGTCAGAGGCTTTGAATGTGGCTAGGGAGGAGATCAAGAATCTAAGTTCGGCGATGATCCACGAGCAAGGCCGTGACTGGACAAGATATTGGTACGAAATTGGTCTCACCGATACCTCCGATTTGCGCGACGATCCGTCTCTGACTGAAGAGCAAGCTGTTTTCCTTCTCAAAGAGGCCGAAACGAATGATGATGCCTTCGATCTCTTTCTGGAGTTTGTGGCATCATTTATTTCCAAAGGCGTGCCGATACCGGACGCCTGGAGGGTAAGGGTTGTCGATGAGCTGCGGGGTGTTCGCCCAAGACAGGGTTCCACCAAAAGGAAGAAAGGTCGGCTAAATTGGGTTAGGGATTATATGATCAATCATGTGGCTCGGTTGCTGTGCGATCGCTATGACATTAGTCTGACAAGAAATAAGGAAACTGAGGGAACGGCAGCAAGCGATGTGGTTTTCTACGCTCTGAGGGACTCAGGCTTTGCAGAGATCGGTTTTGGAACGGTGCAAAATAAGATTTTCGATCCGGAGAGAGGGGAAGGTGGAGATCTTAAGAGCAGATTGAACTACGAGGTCATCAGGACTCTCGCGTTGGAGGCGCGTTTCGACAACGCTTCCGAGTGATCGGATTCTGTACACGCAGACTCAGGCCTTGCCTGTGTACGCGACCTCTTTGAAAATCTGTCATACCTCCTGAAGCGAAGTCATACAGGAGGATTGGAAATGACAGATCATGACAAACCTATGGGCAGTGGGCTTGGTTGGACTGGTAGCGAACGGCCGGCCAGCGAATATCTTCGGCCACCAGCTGCGGCCATCTATTGTGGGTTATCGGAATCCAAGCTTGCGAAAATGCGCATGCGATTTAGTCAGTCGAAAGGTCCTCGATATCTGAAAATCGGCTCGGTGGTGATGTATCGGCGATCTGAGCTCGACGCTTGGCTGGACAGTCATATCGTTGAGGTCGACTAATGCATTGGCATGCGAGTGATGCGGGCTTGCTGGGATCGAATGCGGGCGTTCGACGCCACATGATTTTGGCCGGCCTCAGGGAAAAGCTAGGGTTTCGGTTGATAGTCGACACGGTGCGCTGGTTCTGTTGGTCGAACCGCGATGGGTCAGGCGAAACGCCTTGATGAGCGACATCGCACCATCCCGCTTTGCCATCTGCCACGGTACTCACCGCGGCAAGGGCAAAAACGATCTGTGGACCGCCACCAAGCTCTGGACCAAGTTCCAGAAGCCGATGGTCGATACGTCGATCACGTGGGCCAAGTACCTGAATCTGAACCCGTCCTCCCAGAAGGACCAGACCCTCAAGGCCGAACTGAAGGCCAAACCGGGCTGGTATAAGATGGGGCAGTATGAGGACGGTCGGCGGAAGCTCGGCCACCTCCTGGGCGTCTCCGCGATCTCGCTCGACCTGGACGATGTGCAGCCCGATCAGATCGAGCACATCCGCCTCGGCCTGGCCCCGATCAATCGCTTCGTCTGGATCGGCCACACCACCCGGTCGCACACCCCCGAGAAGCCCCGCTGGCGCCTGATCGTCTTCCTCGACCGCATGGTCGATCTGGACGAGGCCAACGCGCTCGCCCGCCTGCTCGCGACCCTGCTCGCCGACGACCCGCAAGAGGGCGTCGACATGTGCGACCAGGTGTCGTTCCGCAACAACCAGGCCATGTACTGGCCGTCGATCTCGGATGGTCAGCCCTACGAGACCGACCGGAACACCTCCGGTTCCATCGTTCGGGTGGACGAGTTCCTGGCCGAGCACCCAAACTGGCAGGACGTGACCACGCTGCCGCGGCAGGAGCACGAGAAGTCCGCCGCCGGCTCCGACCCGAACAAGCGGTTCGAAGACCCCCGCGACAAGCAGGGGATCATCGGCGCCTTCTGCCGGGCCTACGACATTGAGGCGGCCATCGCCGAGTTCATACCGGATGTCTATGTCCCGGGGGACTCGTCCGGCTCCGACATCCGCTACACCTATGCCCTGGGCTCGGCCGCCAATGGCGCCGTGGTCTACGACGACGGGCTGGTCATCTACTCGAACCACGGCACCGACCCGATCCAAGGCGGGGCGAACGCCTGGGACATGGTGCGGCTGCACAAGTTCGGCCACCTCGACGCCAAGGCGAAGGAAGACGACAGCCCGACCAAGCTCCCGTCGCACAAGGCGATGGTCGAGATGGCCTCGAAGGACAAGGCGGTCAAGCTCGAACTCATCGAGAACACCCGCGGGAAGTTCGAGGAGAGCTACGACGAGGACGACGAGTCGGAATCCGGCGATGATTTCGACACGTCGGGCGAAGATGACGATGCGACCGACACGTCCGACGCCCGCTTCGATGACGATGACGACGACTTCCTCGGTCTCGGGGAGACGGATGATGACGACTTCCTGGGTCTGAACGAGCCGGGCGAGAAGACCAAGCCCAAGAAGAAGCGCAAGTGGAAGGCCGACCTTCGTATGAACATGGAGACCGGCACCCTCGCGAAGTCGGTCCACAACGCCGCGCTCATCCTCCAGAACGACCCCGCCTTCCGTGGGCGGGTGGCCTTCAACGAGTTCTCGAAGAAGATCGTCTGCACCCAGCCCATCGACCTCCCGGACCTCACGACACTGGCCCGTGGGCCGGTGACGGCCGACGACCTGAAGCTGCACGGCGGCCGGGAGTGGCTGGACACCGATGATAGCGACGTGCGAGCCGCGCTTGCCGCGCCGAACGATCTCGGCGGCTGGGAATTCGATGTCGCCCTTCTCGACGTGCGGACGGCGGTCGATCTGGCCTCGCGGCAGAACTCGATCCACCCTCTCCGGGATCGCATCCGGTCGTTCCCCTGGGACGGCATGAGGCGGGCCGAGACGGTATTCATCGACTACCTCGGCGTCGAGGATAACCCCTACCACCGCGAGACGTGTCGGCTCTGGCTCCTGGCCGCGGTAGTGCGCCTGTTCGAGCCCGGCCACAAATGGGACTTCGTGCCGATCTTCGGCGGTGCGCAGGGGATCAGGAAATCGACGTTCGTGGATGTGATGTCGCTCGGCTACTCGGGCGCCCTGCATACGGACGTGAACAACCTGGGCCGCATGATCGAGTCGATGCTCGGCAAGTGGATAGTGGAGATCGGCGAACTGACGACGCTCTCCAAGGCCGACTCCGAGGAGGTGAAGCAGTTCATCACCGAGACCAAGGACACCTTCCGGCTGGCCTACCGGCACAACGCCGAGACCTTCAAGCGGACGTGCGTCTTCGGGGGCACGACCAACCAGGAGCAGTACCTCAAGGACGAGACCGGAAACCGCCGGTACTGGCCGATCCTCTGCAAGGTGCCGCAGATCGACACCGTGGCACTGGAGAAGGTCGTCCGGCAGATTTGGGCCGAGGTCTACACCTGGTATCTGGAGGCCCGCCGGGTCCAGCCGTTCGGCACGCTGCCGCTCTATCTGCGCGACGAGGAGTCGAAGCGGATCAGCGTGGCCCTCCAGGATGCCAGCCGCAAGGTATCGCCGGCCGAACTCATGGCCGAGAAGATCGAGGAGTGGCTGAACACGCCTCGGGACCTGTCCTCGATCACCGAGGGCGGAGACGACCGTTTCGACCGGGAGAGCGCGGGTGAAGGCGTCATGATGCGCCGGGTTCGAGCGGCGATGAGCGAGGTCTGGCATATCGGCCTCGGGCAAGACCGGGAGATGAACCACTCCGACACGACCACGCTTGGCGCCGCGATGCGGATGGTTCCCGGCTGGACGCAGGCACGGCGCCGCTTGAGCACTGGAGCCCGGACGACCATGATGACCCGCAACGGGTCCGATTGGGAAGCGGCCGAATGGGAGCCATTCGAGGCCGGAACCTGACTCGAATCTCGCATTTCAATATTTGGTAGAGCCGCCGAAAGGCGGCTTTTCCTTTTCCACGTTTCGTAGACTACCGGGCCTCCGGGCGAACTCACCGGGCGCTGCGCGCCGAAATGCCCGAAATCCTGGCCAACCTACCCGCTGTGGCCAACCTAGGCCGGAGATAGGTTGCCCGGGGTAACGCATTGGAATCAAACACCGATTCCGGGCCTGGCCAACCTGGGCAACCTGTTCTCCTAATGTGAGACGGTTTTGGGGCCCTTGCGTGGATTCGCGGGTGTCTCACCGCGCCTTCGGCGGTGTTTTCCGTTTTCCCTCTAGCAACTCTATTAGAAACAGGTTGCCCAGGTTGACCAGGTTGGCCACAGCCTTAAAAATAAGGGCGAAATGCTGGCCAACCTATGCGCAAGGGGGTCTGCCCAGGTTGGCCAGGGGCCTCGCTCGGTTCTCCACCAATCGTTGACACTGTGATCTTGAAAGCCTTGGGGCGCCAGCCGTGGGACCAACTCGACCGGCTGCACGGACGCCGGGACTTCGCTGGGGGTCACGCCGGGATTCCGCAGACCGCTCGCACGGAAACCCCAATGCCGACATGTGATATTATAACATAACGGATGTGCTATAGAACAATCCCAGAACTCTCGAATATCGCGCTCCGCGCCCCCCGCGTGCAGGGTCAACTGGGCAGAAGGACCCGCAGCGGCAGATTGACAACCATCTGCGGAAGACCTGCGTCAATTTCTCCGTGCGCCGAAACGTGAGGCTGTTCGACCGCGTAGTGCCGCGGAGTCGCGCCGAATGAATCGAGGTGCCATTGCAAGGCGCCGAGCCGGAAGAGCCAAGCCGGAAAAGCGCTCAAGAAGCATTCGCGCGGCTGCCTCGCCCATTGCGTGTCGCGGTTTAGAGATGGCAGATAACCGCCCCGGAATGTCGGACGGCAGGGTCTGCCTTACGAACAATTGTGCCGAGAGATCACTGCGGGGGGCGCTCTCGGCAGAAAATCATGGCTCTTTGCCGGCTCAGAACGCGGGGGCCGCCGCGCAGCCTCCAGTATTCCCTGATCGGCTCGGCGAAGCTCAACGGCATCGTCCCGCAGGCCTGGCTTGCTCGTGTCATCGCCCGCGTCTCGGATATGACGGTCTCACGCCTGCCCGAGCTACTGCCCTGGGCCTGGAATACTGCCGTGTCACGTCAAGGCCGACTGACCGCGGTTCTCCGCGAAGGCCTACCTTACAGTTTCCGACAACCACCTGCGCGACTTCCGGGTCTTGATTGTCAGTGGACCTATTGGCTTTTCGACACAATGATCGGACCCGCTCGACCGCTCCAGCGCACTAAGCCGTGGCTCGTTGAAAACAAAGCTCTGTCAGTCAGGTGGAAGCGGATTGGGGTAAAGGAGCCTGGCTAGAGGTGCATCTGGCGTCGACCGGCACCGCCGTGCATCGGCCTGAGGTTCGAACCATCACAAAACGGTCAGTCAGATTCATGACGGGGCAGGCATGATTTGGAATGATCCGTAGCTTTTCGCCAACGGCCAGCGGGCGCCCCTCACGGGCGATGAACCCGTGTTCCTCCGACAGCTGGGAGATGACGAAGGGCTGGTCCGACGGGTTGTTCAGGCGCACCGCTATGCCGAAACCCGGAATATTGTCGGAGCCGTGCGGCCCACGATCCGAGCTGAGCACCTTCGATCCGGCGTCGATGATCGCGTACTGCTGGTTCGAGCTGACCACGCTCGCCAGGACGGTTAGCGCGACATCTTCTGGCCGGGCAGCTCCGAGCGAAATCTGCATCCGATCCAAGAACACGTAATTGCCGGGTCGGATCTCCGTGATGCCGTCCAAACCATCGTTCAGCAGAACCGTAGGTGTGCTGCCGACCGAGACTTCGGGCACCTCCAGCTTGGCAGCTTCGAGCCGCGCCCGCATGTCGGCCATGGTCGCGCATTCTTCACGGGCAATCCGTCGTACTGCATCGGCGCTGCCCGAAGCATAGGCGTGGCCCGCGTGGCTCAATATCCCGGCAAAGGCGAGGTAAGGGGCCCTGGCGATGGCAAGGGCCAGGCTGACCGCATCTCGGGAGTATGGATCGACCCCACAGCGGTGCAGGCCGACATCGATTTTGAGTTGCACCTCCGTGTGCTGACCGAGCGCGTGGCTGGCGTCGGCGGCGACTGCCACAGTCTCGGGGCTGTCCGCGATCAGTCGTAGCGCGGTACCGTGACGTGCGGCCGCGGCGAGGACTTCACGTACCACCTGCGGATGGAACAGCGGGTACGCTAGGGTGATCGCCGTAAAGCCTGCCTCGATAAACACCATGGCTTCGGCCGGTTTCGACGCAGTGATCCCGCTCGCGCCCAGTGCTATCTGCGCGCGCGCGAGCCGGATCGACTTGTGGGTCTTGATGTGCGGGCGCAGTGCCACGCCGCTGCTACGGGCCAAGTCGGCCATGCGGTCGATGTTGGCCAGCATACGGTCTTCGTCGACGCAAACGCAGGGTGTCAGCAGGTCATTGAGGGAGTCGCAGACACCCAGCATCTCTGTTCGATCCTTTTCAAGGGTTAGCTGAGTGCAGCTGGCCCGCCCTACCGCAACTGGCGGAATCCGTGCAGTTTATAATAGTAAAAAAAATTCTTAAAAGAAAATTTTACCCTTGACGGTGATCACTCCCATTCGCATGGTTGCCCCATCGGTGGGCCCGGCGAGTGGTCCGCAGGGCTCGCCCGTAGGGTCTAGCTCGACGGGTGAGCGAGCCGTAGCGCGAGACCCGGACACCAGGGGCCGTAATTCGATGCCCCGCCAGTCCCGGCCTCCAGGGGGTTGAGGAGGCCGCATCGCCATGAAAGTTTTTCTGAGCGCCGACATCGAGGGCACGGCCGGAATCGTGCATTGGGACGAAGCCACCCGAACCCATTCCGACTATGCCGAATTCCACGCGCTAATGACCGGTGAGGTCGTCGCGGCCTGCGAGGGTGCCCGCGCGGCAGGGGCTGACGAGATCGTTATCAAAGATGCCCATTCGAGTGCACGGAATCTTATCCTAGACAGGCTACCGGATTATGCCCGCATCATCCGCGGCTGGTCGGGCCACCCCGATCTGATGATGTACGGGCTTGATCCGGATTTCGCGGCCGCGATCTACACCGGCTACCACGCCAAGGCAGGCAGCGATGCCAATCCGCTGGCCCATACGCTCACCGGGCGCATCAATCGGCTCCTTCTGAATGGCGAGATGGCCTCAGAACTTACGCTCAACGCGCTCTGCGCTGCTGGTTACGGCGTGCCCTCGGCGTTCCTGTCGGGCGATGCCGGCATCTGTGCCGACGCGGAGGCGATGCTGCCCGGGATTGTGACCGTCGCAACGCTGGAAGGTGCCGGCTATGGCGCCTCTTCGCACTCTCCCGAGCGTGCGCGGGCGATGATCCGGGAGGGCGTGGAACGAGCCCTATCGAAGGACATGGCCGGCCAAATCCCAACGATTGCCGACCGCTTCGAGATGATCATCGAGTTCAATAACCCATCAGACGCCTACAAGGCGTCTTGGTATCCTGGCGCGAAGGCCCACGGGCCCTGCGCCGTGGCCTTCGAGACAACCGACTTCTTTGAGATCCAACGCGCCCTGAGGTTCATTTGCCTTTGACCCCCGAGCTTGACTTGGCCGTCGATCGGCGCGGGAAGGTCGGCAGACCCCGTCGCAGCCGGCTATCCCGGTCGCCTCCACAATGGAGGTGCGCTTCGCGGAAGCCCTTTCCCGAAGCTCACTCAAGTCAAACGCAAAAGCTTCAATTTCTGCCTCTTCCGACGCAATTGGTGAAGTAGCCTTGGTGAATAATTCAGCGCAACGGACCCTAACGCTATAGTTATCGGGCACATCCTGAGTTTCGCTGTATAGTTCGGGAAACCGAAGAAAAATGACTGAGAGCAATCAGCATAATTGGAGTTCCGATTCGGAAAAGACATCAAATGCCGCACGAAGGGAACCAGTGGCCATAACCTTAAATCCACAGGGAGTATCTACAATGAAAGCATCACCAATCGGCTCATGCCTACTTGGTCTGGCGGCGGGGGTCGCAATGAGCGTGAGCCCGCTCGCGTTTTCCGCCGCGAGCGCCCAGGACACGCCAGTGCGTGGCGGCAACCTTGTCATGCTCCGGGCGGAGCAACTTCGCACGCTCCTTCCCTCGCAGCCGACCGACAATGCCTCTATCTGGGTCATTGAAGAGGTCTTCGACACGCTCCTCTTGCCTAAGGCGGACGGAACAGGGGTGGTTCCCGATCTGGCGACCTCGTGGACGCAATCCTCCAACGGGCTCGAATGGACCTTCCATCTGCGCCACGGCGTGACCTTCACCAACGGCCAGCCGTTGACCTCGAAGGATGTGAAATTCTCAATCGAGCAGACTGCAAAGCCCTCCAGCCCCTTCGCCTTCATCGATGCCTCGATCGCCAAGATCACAACGCCCGATCCCTATACGGTCGTGATAACAACGAAGAAACCCTTCGCGCCGCTGCCCTCCGACATGGCAATCTTCGCCAACTCGATCGTGCCCTATAACTATGCCGGCATGAAGCCTGCGGACTTTGCAAAGCATCCGATTGGCAGCGGGCCGTTCATGCTGAAAAGCTGGACGCCGGGCGTGGAGGCGACTTTCGATCGCAATCCGCACTATTGGCGCAAAGGCCTGCCCTATCTGAATTCGATCACCTTCAAAACCGTGGCCGACAGCAACACGCGGGCCAATGAAGTGCAGGGTGGTCAGGCTCAGATCGACGAGTTTCCCGCATATTCCAGCATCTCGGCACTACAGAACTCGGGCGGGTCTGTGAAGGTCGGCACCTTCCCCTCCAGCCGGGTCGACTTCCTGTCGATCAATAACACTAAGAAGCCTTTCGACAACGTCGACGTGCGCCGGGCCATCGCCTCGGCGATCAACAAGAATACGCTGGTGAAGGTGGTGCTGTTCGGCCATGGCACGCCGGCCGGCGCCTACATGTCGCCAAGCTCCTGGTCCTTCGACAAGAGCATCAAGGGCTATCCCTACGACATGAAGGCGGCCAAGGCGTATCTGAAGAAATCGCCAGTGCCGAACGGTTTCTCCGGCACGATCATGGTGGCCAGCGGGAACTCCGACCAGCAGACCATGGCGCAGATCATCCAGGCCTCGGTGGCCAAGCTCGGCATCAAGCTGACGATCCAGACGCTCGATCCCTCGGCGGCCTATGAGGCGCTGCAGAACGGCAATTACGAGATCGGCTTCGGATACGATACGACTGATATCGTCGACCCCGACGAGATCATCCGTTTCGTCGGCTCGTACGAAGGCGGGTCGCACTCGCTTTATTCCTTCTACAAGAACAAGCAGATCGACGAGTGGATCAACAAGGCGGCGATGCTGAACGACCAAGCAGCACGGCAGAAGCTCTACTTCAAGGTAGAGGAGCAGTGGAACAAGGATTCCCCCGACGTGCCGCTGTTCTACACGCCGGAAGTCTATGCCTATTCGGGTAATGTCCACGGCTTCCATCCTTTCGTGACCGGCAATTACGGGCTGGTCAACGTCTGGATGTCGAAGTGATCCTGTGATCCGGGCGGGGTCTGGCGGCGGTGCCGCCGGGCCTTGCCCGTCCACCGGTCTCCTCAGGAAGGACTGATGCTGAGATTTCTCACAAGGCGCATGCTGCTTCTCGTTCCCGTGGTCCTCGGAGTTGCTACGCTGACCTTCATGCTGATGCATATGGCGCCTGGCGACCCGGCGCGAACCTATCTCGGCGATCGCGCCAACCCCGCTGCGATTGCCGCCCTGCGCCACGAATGGGGGCTCGATCAACCGCTCTGGCGCCAGTATCTTAACTTCATGGGCGGCCTGGCTGTCGGTGACCTCGGGCGGTCGATGTTCTTTCACGACCGGATTATCACCCTTCTCGCGATCCGGCTGCCGCCGACGCTCTGGCTCATGGCGATGGCGACGCTGTTCAGCATTGTGATCTCGGTCCCGCTCGCAACTTGGATGGCGGTGAGCCGGGGCGGAGCAGTCGATGCCGGGGTGCGCAGCTTCAATGCCATAGCGCAGGGCACGCCGCTATTCTTCACTGGTGCGGTACTGATTGCGATTTTCAGTCTCAATCTGCACTGGTTCCCCGTCGCGGGATACGGAAATACCGTTTCGCAGCATATCGCTTCGCTCATCCTGCCCTCACTCTCGGTGGCGCTGGTGATCGTACCGTTCCTTATCCGGGGATTGCGCGGTGCCCTGATGGACGCGCTGAACAGCGAATACGTGAATTTTGCGAAGGCGAAGGGGCTCAATCGCAGGGCGATTTGGATCAATTATGCATTGAAGAATGCATCCATTACCGGGATCTCCATTCTCGGCATACAGGTCGGGTATTTGGCCGGGGGGTCTCTTGTGATCGAAAATGTGTTTGCAATCCCCGGAATGGGAACCTTCCTGATGAAAGGGATTCTGAACCGTGATTTCCCTGTCGTGCAGGCGAGCGCCTTAGTGTTCGCGCTTCTGGTGATCTTCATCTATCTGTTGACGGATATCGCTTATGGGCTGTTCGATCCGCGGGTGAGGCTGAAATGACCGAGGCGTCCCAAATCACCGAACGCGTCGGGCCGATGATGCGCACCTCCCGCAGTGGACGGCGGCGCAACCAGCATCTGAATTTCGGGGTGGCGATCGTCGGCATCGTCGTCATGATGGCGATCTTCGCGCCACTGCTTACGCGCTACAGCCCGATCGATCAGGATTTCTCTGCCACGCTGCAAGGGCCGAGTTGGACCCATCTCCTCGGCACCGACAACCTCGGCCGCGATCTGTGGAGCCGTATCCTCTATGGTGGGCGGATCGACCTGTTCCTGGCCACCGTCGCCGTGGCCGCGCCGCTCGTTATCGGCACGGCGGTCGGGGCCCTCAGCGGCTATTTCGGCGGCTGGTTCGACGTCATCGTGATGCGGATCGCCGATATTGTGGTGGCCTTTCCCTTCTACGTCCTCGTCATCAGCTTGGTCTTCATCTTCGGCAACGGCGTGGGCAGCATCTTCGCCGCAATTTCCATTGTCTCTTGGGTCGCCTATGCCCGTATCGTTCGGGCTGAGGCCCTGGTGATCCGCTCGACCGACTTCATGGATGCGCTCCGCGTTGGCGGCATCGGCACCGTGCGCATCGTGTTCCGCCACCTCGTGCCCAACGTCGTGAGTCAGGCCATCGTCTATGCGATGAGCGACATCGTGGCCAACATCGGGGTGATCGTCACGCTAAGCTATTTCGGCATGGGTATCGTGCCGCCGACGCCGGACTGGGGCAGCATGATGGCGGACGGCCAGCCCTTCTTTGTGGGCGGTTATTACGGCTTGATGGTCATCCCGGCGCTCGCCGTCATCGTCACGAGCTTCGGCCTCTCGCTGATTGGCGATGGCCTTGCCAATGTGCTCAGGGTGAAGAGATGAGCGAAGCCAGTGCGCGCGGCGTTGCCCAGGCCGGCAACGATGCATTGCTCGAGATCGACCGCCTCTGCGTTTCGGCCCGGATCGAGGGGCGGGACTGGCAGGCGCTCGACAACGTCTCGCTCACCGTGCGGCGGGGCGAGGCGCGCGGCCTCGTTGGCGAATCCGGGTCGGGCAAAAGCATCACCTTGCGCGCGGCGATGGGACTTCTGCCGCAGACGCTCTCCGTGAGTTCCGGCGGCGTACGCTTCAAGGGTAGCGACCTACTGACAGACGGAGGGAAGTCTTTGGCCGCGATCCGCGGCACCGGCATTTCCATGGTCTTCCAGGAACCGGCGGTGGCGCTCAACCCGGTGCTGCGGGTCGGCCGGCAGATCGTCGACAGCGTCGCTTGGCGGCGCGGCTGGGGCCGGAAGCAGGCGCGGGAATTCGCGGTCGAGCTGATGACGCAGGTTGGCATCCGCGACCCGCAAAGATGGGTGGACGCCTATCCCCACCAGCTCTCGGGCGGCATGCGGCAACGCGTGATGATCGCCGCCGCCATCGCCTGCGAACCGGAGATGATCTTCTGCGACGAGCCGACGACCGCGCTGGACGTAACGGTACAGGCGCAGATCCTGAAGCTTTTCAAGAAGCTGCAGGATGATCTGCACGCGGGCTTCCTCTACGTCACGCACGACCTTTCGGTGGTGGCCGAATTCTGCAGCACGCTGAGCGTGATGTACGCCGGCCGGATCGTCGAACAGGCCGACGACCTCAAGGCGATGATCGCCGCGCCGGTCCATCCCTATACGCGGGCGCTGCTGGCCTCGGTGCCACGCATTAAGGGCCCAACGAAGCGGCTCAAGGGGCTCTCCTCCTCCGCCCCGCCGCTGACCGAACGGTCGCAGGAGCCCGGGCCGTCGCTGGCCGAGGTCGGGCCCGGCTGGCAGGCCGCGCCGGCGAGCAAGGAGGAGATCGAACTCTTCAGCGCTGGAGGCGAGGCATGAGCGGCTCGGAGCTCGTCGCGGAGAAGATCTCCGTCACCTTTGCCACGCGGCGGCACGATCCCGGTCACCGCGCCCTGACCGATGTGAGCTTGCGCGTCGGCAAGGGTGAGATTGTCGGCCTTGTCGGCGAATCCGGCTCTGGCAAGTCCACCCTCGGCCGGGTGATTGTGGGGCTGCAGGAGAGCTACACCGGCAGCGTCCGCTTCGACGGCGAGACGCTCGCCCACCGGCGCACCATCGCGCAGCGCCGGGCGATCCAGATGGTCTTCCAGGACCCCTACGCCTCGCTCGATCCCCAGATGACGGTCTGGCAGATGCTCGAGGAGTTGCTTGTCGTCCACCGCATCGGTGGCACGCGAGAGGCGCGGCGCGAGCGCTGCGGGGAGCTGATGCGCCTCGTCCACATGCCGGCGGGCCTGCTCGACGTCCGCCCGGCCGGCATGTCTGGTGGGCAGCGCCAGCGGGTGGCGATCGCACGCGCGCTTGCAGTCGATCCCAGGCTTGTCGTGGCGGACGAGGCGACATCGGCACTCGACGTCTCGGTGCAAGCCGGCATCATCAATCTCTTCGCCGACCTGCGCGACAAGATTGGCCTGTCGATCCTGTTCATCTCCCACAACCTCGCCGTTGTCCGTTCGCTCTGCGACCGGGTGGCAGTCATCTGTCAAGGCGAGATCGTGGAGGTGGCCGCTACCCAGGCCATCTTCGACGCCCCGCAACACGACTACACGCGGCAGCTCCTAGCTGCTGCGCCCGATCTGCCATAGCGCCACGAGAGCCGCAGCGAAGAGGACCCGATGCCATCAGCGAGCACCCGCGCCGATTTCGACGAGATGAAATCCGAGATTTCCGCTTTCTTCGAGGCGCGGGTGCGCGAGGGCCGGACCCCCGGCACCTTCTTCACGGTTTTCGATGGAGACGGGGTGTTGTTCGAGGGCGGCTTCGGTTGTCGCACCCTCGACGGGCCGGCGCCCGACCGGCAAACGCGGTTCCGAATCGCCTCCTGCACCAAGAGTTTCACGATCGCCGCCCTCCTCACTCTGCGCGACGCAGGCAGGCTCGTTCTCGACGAGCCGGTCACCACCTTCGTGCCGGCTTTGCGCGCCACGCTGCCGACCGGTTCCCCGGTCGCACCGACGCTCAGGATGCTTATGTCGATGGCAGGGGGCCTACCGACCGACGACCCATGGGCAGACCGGCAGGAGTCGCTCTCTCGCGAAGCCTTCCTCGCCATCCTGACGAAGGGAGTACGCTTCTCCACCGTGCCAGGTAGCAGGTTCGAATATTCCAACCTCGGCTTCGCGCTTCTCGGCCAGGTGATCGAGGAGGTCACCGGCCAGACCTTCCCGGATTTCGTGGCCGAGACGCTCCTGCGCCCGCTCGGCCTCGGGATGACGACATTCGATTATACCACCGTGCCGAAAGAGCAGATGGCCACCGGCTACCGTCCTGTGGGCGGCGACTGGCTGGCCCTGCAGCTGAGCGAGCCAGGTGCCTTCTCCAGCATCGGCGGGGTGATCTCCACCGGCGCGGATCTCGCGAAATGGGCCGCTTGGCTCTTCGAGGCGTTCCGCGACGATGTGCCCGAGCGCGGCCCACTCTCGGCGGCGAGCCGGCGCGAGATGCAGCGGGTGCATTGCCCGATCGCTCCTGAGCCGGGGGAGGGCCTGCTATTGAAGGGCTACGGCTTCGGCCTGATGGCCGAGACGGACGCCCGCCACGGGCTGACTGTCCACCATTCGGGCGGTTATCCCGGCTTCAGCTCGCATATGCGCTGGAGCCCGGAGGCGCAGATCGGCATCGTCGGATTCGAAAATGCGACCTATTCCGGCGCCTGGAAGCCGGTTGCCGCTGGGCTCCGGCGTATTCTTGACCGGTTGCACCCGGACGCACCGACGCCCGAGCCGCCGGAGGAGATCGTCGTCCTCGGCCGCAAGCTGGTCTGGCTGGTTGCGAACTGGGACGAAAGCGTGCTCGCACAACTCTGCCTCGAAAACGTCGCGATGGACCGCCCCTTCGCCGAGCGTGGCGCGGAACTTGCCGGACTCGTCGCAAAGGTCGGCTCGCCTGATGCCGGTCACATCGAGATCCGACCGGCCGACACGGGGATGTTCGGCCGCTTCGAGGTCCGGATGCCGTGCCGCACCGGAGTGATCACGGCCACCGTCTGGCTCGGTCCGCCGGAACCAGCACGCATCCAGATGCTCGCCTTCCGGGTCGAGGCGACCGATCCGTGATCGGCAGAGACGACAATCGTTTCCGGGGCCCACCGTCCGGAGCAGAGGGAGCGTAAGATGAAGGTCTATATCTGTGTTGACATCGAAGGCGTGGCCGGCGTGGTCAATCCCCAACAGGGGATGCCCGGCAACCCGGAATACGAACGCGCCCGCCGCCTGATGACGGAGGAGGCCAACGCCGCCATCGAAGGCGCGCTGGCCGCCGGAGCTGAAACCGTCGTCGTCAACGACGCTCACGGGCCAATGACGAATCTCGTGCCGGAGATGCTCCGGCCCGAGGCGTCCTTTATCATCGGCAGGCCCAAGCCCTTCAACATGTTCTCCGGCCTCACACCGAAGTTCGACGCGGTGTTCTGCGTCGGCCATCATGCAAGCGCCTCCGGCTTCGGCGTGCTCGCCCACACTACCAACGGCTTCGCCTTCCGCACGGTCAGCATCGACGGCCAGCGGCTGGGCGAGCCCGGGATCTACGGCGCCTATGCGGGTGAGATGGGCGTGCCTGTTGTGCTCGTCACCGGCGACGATCGCTGTGCCGCCGAGAACCGGCCTTTCTTCCCCGATGCGGGCTTCGTCGTAGTCAAGACAGCACTGGCCAACCGCGCTGCACAGGCAATCTCGGTACAGGCGGCACGCGACGCGATACGCGCTGGGGCCGAGGCGGCGCTCGGCGCGGAGAAGCGGCAAGCCCCTTTCGTGATCGAAAGGCCGCGTATGGTCGAGTTCACGCTGACGCATCCGTCGCTCGCCGATCTGGTTGAGGCGTTGCCCCCGGCCGAGCGGACGGATGCCGTAACGGTCCGCTTCGCGATCTCCACGGTCGCCGAGGCAATCGGCTGGATGAACGCGATCTCCGCCATGTCAGCGGTCTTGCGCTGAGGCCACGCGGGGCGAGGGGATCGATTACGCCGCTTGAACAACGGCTCCGCATGATCCAGAACCCGGAGACTGGGACAAAAGGGGACCAGACCTGCCGCCACCCGCGGTTTGCATTATCCCGGAGACTCGTAGGAACCGTATCAGAGAACTTTGACGATGGACCTCTCAGGTAACCAGATTGGCGAGCGCATAAAGCATCTGCGCAAGGAGCGGGGCTGGACGCTGAAGGAGCTCAGCGGCCGGGCGCAGGTCTCGACGGCGACGCTGTCGAAGATCGAGAACGCCCAGGTTGCTGCGACCTTCGACACGCTGGTCAAGGTAGCCCAGGGCCTGAACGTCACCTTCGATAGCATGCTGATGGATGTCGGCGCCTCGCGCGCAGGTGGACGGCTGGTCGTCACCGGCCCCGGCGACACGGTCCATTTCGCCACCAGCATGTATGACTACGAGGTGCATTCCGGCGAGCTGCGACGCAAGCGAATGATTCCGCTCATCATGAGGATCAAGGCCCGCTCGCTCGAGGACATCACCAATTGGAGCTCGCATGCCGGTGAGGAGTTCATCTTCATCATGAAGGGGACGGTCCGGCTCTACACCGAGTTCTACAGCCCGGTAGAGCTCAAGGTCGGCGAAAGCGCCTATATCGACAGCGAGATGGAACATGCCTTCGTTAGCATCGGCGAGGGGGAGGCCGAGATCATCTCGATCTGCCTCAGTACGCAGACGACGCAGGCCTTTTTCGCGGCCGCCGGCATGTATGAGACGAGCGACCCACCGGACCGGTCCCCGCCGTCCAAATAGAGGGCTCGCGCCGGCGCAAAGGAGGCCAGCATGACCCAGAAACCCCGTGCCCGCGCGCTCGGCCTGCCGTTCCGCGGAACGCCCGGGCCGTTCAACGCAATCACCGACGTGCCCGGCGTCCGCGTAGGCTTCACCACGCTCACCGATCCCGCGCGAAAGATGCGGACCGGGGTGACCGGGATCCTGCCGCGGCCCGATACCGGCCGGCCGAACCCGGTCTGGGCCGGGTTCCACGCGCTCAACGGCAACGGCGAGATGACCGGCGTCCACTGGATCAACGATGCCGGCTACTTCCTCGGCCCGGTGCTGATTACCAACACCCACGGAATCGGCGCCTGCCATCAAGGCGCGATCGAATGGATGATCCGCACGTACGACACCTACTTCCGCGAGGAGCACGCTTGGGCGATGCCCGTCGTTGCAGAAACCTACGACGGCGTGCTGAACGACATCAACACGGCCCATGTTTGCCCGGAGCACGCGGTGGCTGCGCTCGAGGCCGCTGCCTCTGGCCCGGTGGCCGAGGGTTCGGTGGGCGGCGGCAACGGAATGATCGCCTACGAGTTCAAGGCCGGCACCGGCACCGCCTCGCGCCGCGTGGAGATCGGGGGAGAGAGCTATACAGTCGCCGCGCTTGTCCAAGCCAATTTCGGCATCCGCGAATGGTTCAACGTTCTCGGCGTCCCCGTCGGCCTAGAGATGCCGGTGAAACCCTTCCGCGGAGCGAAGGAGGAGGTGGGCTCGGTCATCGTGGTACTCGCCACCGACGCGCCGCTGTCGGACACGCTCCTGCGCGGGCTTGCCAAGCGCGCGGGGATGGGGATCGCGCGAACGGGAACGCCGAGCGGCAACAGTTCCGGCGACATCTTCTTGGCCTTCTCGGTTGCCGACGAGATACCCACGCCGTCGAAGGCGGGCCATGTTATCACCCGCCACAGCCTGAACTGGGACGAGATGAACCCGATCTATGAGGCCGCTGCCCAAGCGGTGGAGGAAAGCGTGATCAACTCAATCGTGCAAGGGGAGGATGTTCCTTGCATCAAGCCGGTCGGCGGCATCTGCCCAGGGATCGACACCGCGCGGCTCTGCGAGGTTATGGCGACCTACGGTCGCCCCGGCCGACCGCCGGTAGTGCGATAGGTAATGGCCGAGTCGAGACGTTTTCGGCAATTCGGGCGCTTGGAAAGTCCATTCCAGACGACGTTTCTCTCATTTCCTACTTCGACGCCGATTGGACGAGGGTAACCGCGCCGGAAGTCACCGTTGTGGACCAACCCATCTATGAGCTTGGCAAGAGCGCTGCTGACCTGGTCCTCGCACGGATTTCGGGGGGCGTTGACGAGCACCGGCGCCTCGTTGTCCCAACCCGGCTGATCGAGCGTGGTTCAATTGGCGAAATCCACAAGAGGCTCTAAGAAACGCCGAGCCAAGCCAGTTCGGATGCAGACATTCAGCCTGGACGCTCGAGAAGATGGACTTCGATTGCCTGATAGTCCCCAAGCGCAATTGAAACAGAAGAGACCTTTGGCGCATTCAACAGATTGACGAGCGAGCCGGTGGTCACAACGGTGCCTGTGCGCAGAGTCCCAAAGGGCTCCGAGGGGTGTCGGGCGTAAGCGAGGAGTGGAGCCAAGGCGTCGCCAAAAGGATGTTTGGCCTCGCCCAAATAGTGGGCTCGATCGTCAATCAATGCCTTGACCGCCAATCCGTCGACCGCTGGCAGCTGCGGGATGGCTTGGCGTCCGATCACGTAGCCCATGCTCAACAAGTTGTCGGCGAGCGCGCCAAATCTTCCTGCCTTTGTTCGATCGTCGAGGCGGGTGCCGATGAGCTCGATTCCAACCGAGAAATGACTGACCGCAGCAAGCACACCTGCCCGTCCGGCGGACGCGTGTTCGGCTGTGAGATCCTCGCCAAGAACGGCGGCAACTTCGATTTCCAGTCCGAGAAAGGTGCCTTCGCCGACCACGAGGCTTGCTCCGGATGTCACCACTTCGTCGGACAGGATGGGCGCGACCAGGGCCGTTTCGCCGGAAAGGGACAATTTGACTACCGGGGCACTCTGACCGAGCCGTCGTCTGACGGCGGCCTGAACAGCCATTGCCTGATCTTCCGAGAGCCCGCTCAGTTGTTCGGCGCCGACCAGTGGTCCAGCGCCGGTTCGTGCCGCGACCAAAGCGCCAGCAATCAGGTCAATTTCAACGGTCATAAGCGATCTCCACCTCCGCACGCTCATCGTTGGCACGATATGCCGCTTCGATGATCGCCAGGATCTGACGCGCATCGTCCGCCGAGACCGGCGGAGCGGCCTGGTCAAGTATGGCTGTGCACATAGCTTCCCATTCCCGTACGACCGCCCGATGCATCCATTCCGGTTCGAGCGAGTCGGGTATCTTTTCGAATGTGCCGTTTCGTCCGAGCCAGAGCCCGCTGCTGAAATCAATGCGAAGGGCGCCGCGTTCGCACACGAGATCCATCGCGAAGCTTGAGCCGCCGTCACGATAGCCGATGCTCTGGACCTGTCCGATAGCACCGTCGGAAAATCGCAAGCCGATGAGCGCGGTATCGTCCGCCTGTTGCTGATGAAAATGGCTACCCATCATAGCCGATACGCCGACCACGTCCTGCCCCATGAGCCACACGAGCCGATCGAGGGCATGGATGCCGGCCGTCATCAGCATCCCGCCACCGGTCTCGCGATGCAGATGCCATGGCCTGCGGTTTCCTTCCATCCAGAGCTTGATCATCCCGCTTGTGCCGACGGCCGGCAGGCCAATGGCTCCCGACCGGATGATCTCCTTCGCCATCAGGCAAGGGAGAGCGAAGTGCATCACGTGCCCCACCATAAACTGGACGCCCGCCTCGCTGACGGCGTGCGCGATCTCGTCACAGTCTGCCACGGATGGGGCCATGGGCTTTTCCAGGAGGATGTGCTTGCCGGCCCGTGCGGCGCCGAGGGCAATCTCCTTGTGCAGGTGGTGGGGGGTCGCGATAACCACCGCATCGACATCGGGATCCTCGAGAAGGACTTGCCAGTCGGAATAGGCCTTGCCTCCGTATTCTCTTGCGAAGACTTCCGCCTGTTGTTGGTCTTCTCTGCAGACAGCAACGATCTCCAATCCTTCGACCTCGGTTATTGCCCGCGCGTGGACGGCGCCGAAGTGACCCGCGCCGATGATCCCGATACCGATCATTGTTTTGCCTTTTCGTATGCGACGTCGATGAGCCGCATTGCTTTGACATAGTCTGCAAGCGTGACGGCCGGTGGTCGGCCGGACGCGAGCCTTTCTAATGTGTCGATCATGAATCGGCGGTAGCGAAGGGAGGTCGGCTCTGGCGGAAGTTCATATCTCTGGCCGTCATCCAGACGGACGGCGAAGGCCATGTCGCCGCGATCGATCAGAGTGGTGTTTGTGGTCGCGATCCGCCATTCGAAATCGCCGCCGGGCTCCATCGAGGCATAGGTGTAGCCGGTTTCGATGACAAAGAGTGCGCCGCTTTCGTCGCACAGAACGACGACCGCATGATCCTCAATGGCCTCATTGGTGTGGATCCTCTTCCCAATATGGCTCGATGCCACTCGAAGCGGGCCGCGGGCGAGTGAAATTGCTGCGTCCACGCCATGGATGCCGAGATTGCGCAGTGCGCCACCGCCTGCAATGTGCGGGTCAAGGATCCAGTCCACCCCGTCCAGCCGGTAGCGCTTCGGGGGGCCGTTGATCAGGCGGAACCCCGCGTGGCGGACGTGCCCGGTGTGCCCTTCGGCCATCAGTCGGCGAAGCTCTGTCATCGCGGGGCCATGCCGGTTGGGCAAAGGCACGGCGACAAAAGCATTGTTATGTGCCGCCTCAGCCAGGAGCGCCTCCAGCTGGACTGTCCCTGCAGCAGCCGGCTTTTCAAGGATCATCGGCATTCCCATGGCGAAGAGTCGTCTCGCCAGGTCGGGGATCTCTCGCGGATGCCCCATCAGGACGGCGAGGTCCGCACCGGCGAGGGCGGCCTCAGGTGTCGCCGCATTGGGGATCCCGGTGCGCGCCGCGAATTCTGCCGAATGCGCTTCGCTCGCATCCCAGGCGGCCACGATTTCGGCGCCGGCGGCCAGGGCGGCCTCATGGTGCATCTTTGCGTGCCAATGACTCGTTCCCAGCAACGCGATCTTCATTTTGACTCCCTATCCGATATGGGGTTGTGGGATATCCCATATGTTGCTATAGCACAAGCCGCGAAGTGTGCCGCGCCTTTAAGTGTGGGCCGATGAAGAAAGAGAAACGGGACCCTGAGGATGGAGCGCCAAGTGACGATACCGCAGGTCGAGCGTCCGCAGCTGCTGCACGTGACCGTGCAGGAGACGCTGAAGGGATACATAGAAAGCAATGGGTTGCGGGGCGGGGATCCGCTGCCGGCCGAAGCTATCCTTGCGCAGCAGCTCGGGGTTGGTCGCAACTCCGTCCGGGAGGCGATCAAGGCGCTCGAGTCGCTTGGCATTCTCGAGACGCGCCGCGGAATCGGTGTCTTCGTGAAGGAGTTTTCCTTCGAGCCCTTGCTCGACAACCTGGCTTACGGACTGCAGGACTCACTTCGCAGCGTCGATGAGCTTCGGGAGATCCGTAGCGTCCTTGAGACCGGTCTGATCGAGAAGACGATCGAGATGATTGGTCCGGAGGACCTCGCGGAGCTTCGTGAGGTAACGAAGCGCATGAAGGCGCGCGCCGAGCGCCACGAGAGCTTCGCGGCGGAAGACCAAAGGTTTCACCAGCTGCTGTTTCGCTGCCAGGGCAACAGCATGCTGAGCGCGCTGATCGACATCTTCTGGCTCGCCTTCAACAAGGCGTCGGACTTCAGCAATCTGCAAAACCCCGATCCGCTGAGCACCTGGCGCGACCACCACGAAATCGTCGAGGCCATAGCCAACCGGGACGTGGAGTTGGCGAAGTCGCGGTTGCGCGACCACTACAGCGGCATCCGCGACGTGATCGGTCGGAGCCGCAAGGCCCTGAACCAAGAAAAATCAGAGGAGGAGTGAATGATGAACGTGAAGACGGTGTCGCGGGGCCTCATGCTTGCGGGCCTGATGATGGGGGCGGCGGTGCTGCCGGGGCCCGTGCTCGCGCAGGGCAAGACCATCACCGGTGGATTTGACGTCGGGCCCGGCGGGTTCCCGAAAAACTTCAATCCCTTGGCGGCCACGGCTGGCTTCACCTGGCTCACGACCTATTACGAGCCCTTGGTGATCTACAATGCGGGCCTTTCGAAGATCGAGGGCGATCTGGCGTCGAGCTATTCGCTTAGCCCGGACCAGAAGACCTACACCTTCAAGCTGGTGAAGACGAACTGGCAGGATGGTGCGCCATTCACCTCTGCCGACGTGAAGTTCACGCTGGATCTGGCGCGCAACGCCGCGACCGGCAGCGTCTTCGTCGCACGCCTCGGCGCTATCGCCGACGTCGAGACGCCGGACGATCAGACCGTCATCCTGAAGCTCAAGAGGCCGGACAGCGGTCTACTCTCGACGCTGACACAGGTGATGATGCTTCCGAAGCACGCGCTCGCTGACAAGGCGCCCGCAAGTCTTGCGACCAGCTCCTGGTGGTCGACGAAGCCAATCGGGACGGGGCCGTTCACCTTCAGCCGGTACGTGACGGATCAATACGTGGAATTGTCGGCCAACGACAACTACCGCGGCGGCAAGCCCAAGGTGGACCATCTCATCAACCGGTATTTCGCGAATGCTGCCGCGGCCGTCTCCGCGCTCCGGGCCGGTGAAATTCAATTCACCTATGTCGAGCCGGACGACGCGCGAACCTTCGCAGGCAAGCCCAATTTCCGCGTGATCGAAGGCTCCTCCTATGTCGTGAACTACATCGGCTTCAATCAGAAGGTTGATCTCTGGAAGGATGTCCGGGTTCGCCAGGCCGTCATGTATGCGATCAACCGCGAGGCCATCATCAAGAGCCTCTACGGTGGCGCCGCGAAGGCCGCACAATGCGGATATGTTGCGCCGCAACTGGTACCGTCCGGGCTGAACGACTACGCCTACAACCCGGCAAAGGCGAAGAAGCTTCTCGCCGAGGCCGGTTGGAACAAGATCAACGGAAGCAAGCCGATTACCTGGCTGACCTATTACGGTAGCCAGCAGGCCGCAAATGTGATGGCGGCCATCCAGTCGATGCTCGCGCAGGTTGGGATCAATGTCGTTCCTCGGGTAGTCGATGCGCCGACCTACAACGGCATCGTCTACAAGCAGAACAATCCGGACTGGAGCGCCTTCCCGATGGTCTATGCCGGCCTGCAGGACGGACCGAACCCGGCCAGCATAAACGTCGGGCTGAACAAGTCACAGCTTCCGCCCGCCGGCGCCAACATCATGCGGGTGCAGTTCAATGATCTGAGCGCAGCCTTCGACGCGGCCCTGGGCGAGACCGACAAGACCAAGGTCGACGCGAGGTGGCAGGATGTCTGCCGTCTGATGAACAAAGAGCTGCCTTGGGGAACGATGTGGGCGGCCAACCGCTACGGGGTCGCCTCGAAGAAGCTGGTCAACTTTGTCTGGACTCCGGCGCCGGCCGGCGGCCCGTTCGCCGACCATCCGGAACAGTGGGACATCAAGTAACGATCCTCCCCAACTGCGGCGGCGCGACAGATCGCGCCGCCGGCCTTTCGTCCGCCTCCCTCCGACCTGGACCGATCATGCTTACCTATATGTTTCGGCGTCTTGCCGTCGGGCTTGCAATGCTCCTGGCGCTGAGCGTTCTCGTCTTCATTCTGTTGCGCCTCGCACCGGGCGACCCCGTGGCGGCCTATATCAATCCCTCCGCGCCTCTGTCGCCGCAAGCGCTGGCCGAATTGCGCGCCCGGCTCGGTCTCGACCAGCCTCTGCCCGTGCAGTATCTGGCCTGGCTGCGGGCCGCGCTCAGCGGGAATTTCGGATACTCGATCCAGCGCGGCGGTGTGCCGGTTCTGCCTCTGGTCCTCGGGCGGGTGGGCCCCACTGCCTTGCTCATGGGAACCGGTCTCGTCATTGCCACAGTCGCCGGAATCGCGACTGGAATCGTCAGCGCGGTTCGTCGCAATTCATCGCTGGATGTCGCGCTTTCGGCGGTGGCATCGCTCGGTATTTCCAGCCCGGCGTTCCTGACGGCGCTGCTGGGCCTCTATCTGTTCGCGGTCAAGTTCCACGTTGCACCGGCCGGCGGGATGCTGACGCCTGGCGTACCATTCTCGCTGACTGACCTTCTCGCGCACCTGATCCTGCCCGCCTGTCTTCTGTCGCTCGGCTATGCCGCAATGATCATGCGCTACATGCGGTCGTCACTGCTCGAGGTGCTGAACCAGGATTATGTGCGCACCGCACGCGCAAAGGGAGTCCGGGAAGTCTGGGTGATCCTGAAGCACGCCACGCGCAACGCCTTGCTTCCGGTCATAACGCTGATCGGATCGACCATCGGCGTTGCAGTCGGCGGGGCGATTTTCCTGGAGAGCGTCTTCAACTGGCCGGGTATGGGGCTTCTCCTCGTCGATGCCGTGAGCAGCCGCGACTACCCGGTCATCATGTGCGCGACGCTGATCACGGGAGCCGGCGTTATCCTCGTCAATCTGCTGACCGACTTGCTCTATGCGGTCATCGATCCACGAATTCAGGTGTCCAAATGAGCGCTACCGCACCGAACGATGTTGGCATGGCACCCTCGGGGTCAATGATGCGCGCGACCTTGCGCTTCCTGTCCAATCGCGCCGCCGTCATGGGACTTGTGATCTTTCTTCCGATTCTTCTGGCGATCTGCACCTACAGCCTCTGGTGGCCCTATGGGCCCAACGCGATCGATCTGTCCGCTCTCAACCAAGGCCCCTCGATGACGCACTGGCTTGGCAGTGATGGAGTCGGCCGGGACGTGTTCGCGCGGCTCCTGCAAGGCGGGCGGACATCGCTGACCGTGGCGGTCGTCTCTGTGGTCATTTCCACGGCGCTCGGGTTCCTTGTGGGGGCGCTTGCCGCCTTCGGAGGGCGCTTTGTGGATGGCACGCTCATGCGGCTTGTCGATCTGGCCATGACGCTTCCCCCGGTGATCTTCCTTCTCGTGCTTGCGTCGATCGCAGGGACCGGCCTGTTCCCCACAATCATGGTGATTGCGCTGCTGTCGTGGCCCGTTCTGTCGCGCATGGTGCGAGCCCGGCTGATGGAGCTTCGCGAACGTGACTTCGTCGTTGCGGCGCGGGGCATGGGCGCCGGGATACGCCATCTGCTTCTGCGCCACGGGTTGCCCAACTGTATGGACATCATCGTGGTCTTCGCGACGCTTCAGATCGCCAACGCTGTGCTGCTGGAGGCGGGCCTGTCGTTCCTGGGCCTCGGCATCCCACCGCCGGAGGCGAGCTGGGGCAACATGCTCAACTCCGCCAGGTCCAGCGTCGTTCTGGAACAATACCCCTGGCAATGGATGTTTCCCGGCGCCGCCCTGGTGCTGACCGTTCTGGCCATCAACTTCATCGGCGACGGTCTACGCGATGCGTTCGATCCGCGCTCTGATCTCAATTAGCAAAGGCTCTGAAATGCCCCTCTTTACTGGCGTCGTTCCTCCGGTCGTCACTCCTCTCAACCCGGATTTCACCGTCGATTATGCGTCCTTCACCCGGGTTCTCGAGCATCTGCTCGCGGGCGGTGTGCATGGCCTCTTTGTGCTCGGCTCTACCAGCGAGGTTGTCTTCCACGACCTGGCGACACGCAGAAAGATCGTCGAACATGCACTAAACGTTGTTAACGGGCGGGTGCCCGTGCTCGTCGGCGTGATCGACCCGACCACCGATCGCGTGATCGCGCATGCGCGGGAAGCGAAGGATCTGGGTGCAGACGCGGCGGTTGTCACCGCGCCATTTTACACGCGCACGAACCAGGCCGAAACGCTCGATCACTTCCGTTACGTGCGGGACGCGGTGGATCTGCCGTTGATCGCCTATGACATCCCGGTCTGCGTCGGCCTGAAGCTTGAGCGCGCAACGACGGTCGCACTTGCGCGCGAAGGGACCATCGTTGGGCTCAAGGATTCAAGCGGCGACGATGGCAACCTTCGCTACGTTCTCGCCGATATGAAGGAGGACAAGACCTTCTTCGGCATGACCGGCTCCGAGATTGTAGTCGACAGCTGCCTTGCAATGGGCGCACACGGCGTTGTCCCCGGCCTCGCAAACGTCGATCCGCTCGGCTACGTCCGGCTTTGGAACTTCATGAAAGCCGGCGATCACGCTGCAGCGAGGGCAGAGCAGGAGCGGCTGTGCGCGCTCTTCGAGATCGTCTGGGTCTCGTTGGGTCGCACAAGTGCGGGCTCGGCCGGTGTCGGCGCGTTCAAGACCGCAATGCGCAGTCTCGGTATCATCGCCAGCAACACCATGGCGCGGCCGCAGCGGGCGCTGAACGAGTCCGAGACCAGCCGGATCGACGCCATTCTTTCCGCGACCGGGCTGATGGCAAAATGAAGGACGCCGTGCTCGATATCTCCGGCCTCACGACCACGTTCACCATCGGCGGGCGGGCTATCCCGGCGGTCCAGGATCTCGACCTGGCCATCGCTGCGGGGGAAACCGTCGCCCTGGTCGGTGAGTCGGGCTCCGGCAAATCCGTCACGAGCCTCTCGATCATGGGGTTGCTGCCGAGAAGAGTGGGGCAGGTAGCGGCAGGCTCGATCCGGCTGCGCTGCAAGTCGGGGCAAACGACCAGTCTGACAGGGCTTGACCCGGAGTCGCTTCGGCGGCTCCGCGGCAACGATGTCGCAATGGTGTTTCAGGAGCCCATGACCAGCCTGAACCCGGTATTCACGGTCGGCGAGCAGATCGCCGAGCCGATCCGGATTCACCTGGGCAAGTCGCATCGGAGCGCGGCGGCCGACGCGGTACGTTTGCTCGGCGAGGTTGGCATTCCTGATCCCGAGAGGCGCGCGAAGCAATATCCGCATGAACTTTCAGGCGGCATGCGTCAGCGGGTCACAATCGCGATGGCGCTCGCCTGCGACCCGCAGCTGCTGATCGCCGACGAGCCGACAACGGCCCTCGACGTGACCATTCAAGCCCAGATCCTCACGCTCATGGCGAAGCTTCAGGCCGAGCGCAGCATGGCAGTTCTGTTCATCACCCACAATCTGGGCGTCGTCGCAGAGATCGCGGACCGGGTTGCCGTAATGTATGCGGGCCGGATCGTCGAGACCGGTCCGGTGCAGGACGTTTTTGACCACCCGCGTCATCCATACACCAAGGGCCTCCTCAGATCGGTGCCGAAGCTCGGGGAGGCGGCCCAGCTGAAGGCGCAAGGTCGGGACCTGCCGACCATTGCCGGAAATGTTCCCTCATTGCGCCACCTGCCTCCAGGTTGCGCCTTCGCGAACCGCTGCGAGCTCGCAACGGAGAGCTGCCGGGCCGCGGTCCCGGTGCTTGAGGAGGTGAGCTCGGGTCGCCACGCGCGCTGCATCCGCTGGCGGGAGGTGTAAGTAATGGATGATCTTTACCTTTCGGTCCGCAACCTGACGAAGCATTTCCAGCCTTCCGGGTTTTCCCGTGGCCCTGCTGTGAAGGCGCTGCAGGACATATCCTTCGATATTCCTCGCGGGCAGGTCGTTGGCCTGGTCGGAGAATCCGGGTCGGGAAAAACGACAATCGGGCGCTCGATCCTACGCTTGATTGAGCCGACGAGCGGACAGGTCATCATGAACGGTACTGACGTCGTGCGACTGTCGGCACGCGGTCTGAGGCGTCAGCGGCGCAAGATGCAATACGTTTTCCAGGATCCCTTCGCGAGTCTGTCTTCGCGCATGACGATCGGCCGGATCCTGATGGAAGGGCTGGATATCCAGCGTTTGGGCTCCAAGTCCGATCGGCAGGCTCGAGCGAGAGCAGCGCTTGAGATGGTCGAGCTTCCTGAAGACGCGTTCGACCGGTTCGCGCATGAATTCTCCGGTGGCCAGCGGCAACGGATCGGGATTGCGCGGGCTTTGGCGATGCAGCCCGAGTTCGTCGTGGCTGACGAGCCGGTGTCCGCTCTGGACGTCTCGATTCAGGCACAGGTTCTCAATCTGCTGCGCGGTCTCCAGATGCGGCTGGGACTCACCATGCTGTTCATCTCCCACGATCTGGCCGTGGTCGAGTACATCTGCGATACGGTGATCGTCCTCTATCTCGGCCGGATCATGGAAATCGCTCCGGCGGCTGAACTCTATGCACGCCCAAGGCATCCCTACACCCGCGCCCTGCTCTCAGCGATCCCGACACCGGATCCGATCCGCCGGGCCAAGCGGCAGGTCCTGACCGGGGACATTCCCAGCCCCGCGAACCCACCTTCGGGTTGTGTTTTCCGCACCCGCTGCCCTCTCGCGGTCGATGCCTGCGCTACGTCGGTCCCGCCGCTGCGCGAGATGGTGCCCGGGCACAGCATGGCCTGCATTCGGGATGAGGCCATAATATGATGCCCCGCGAACCGCTCCTTGAGAGACTGGCGGCCGGCCTGATCGTGTCCTGCCAGCCCGTGGATGGCGGGCCGATGGATACGACGGAAACCGTGGTCGCCATGGCGTTGGCTGCACGAGATGGTGGCGCGCGGGCGTTGAGAATCGAGGGTGCAAGCCGGGTTGCCGCGGTGCGCGCCGCCTGCGACCTGCCGATAATTGGCATCGTCAAACGGGATCTTGACGAGAGCCCGGTACGGATTACCCCGTTCGTCCGAGATGTTCGGGCACTTGCCGAAGCCGGCGCGACGGTCATCGCTGTCGATGCGACCCAACGGGTGCGCCCCGTGTCTGTGTCGGATCTGCTTGCCGCGATAAGGTCTACCGAATGCCTTGCAATGGCGGATCTGGCAACGCTGGATGAGGCGAGATCCGCATGCGACCTCGGCTTCGATATCATCGGGACCACGATGTCCGGCTACACCGGCGGTCCGATACCGACAGCCCCGGATTTCGAGTTGCTGTCGGTCTGCTCCCGACTGGGCACGTTTGTTATCGCTGAAGGGCGGTTCAACACACCAGCTCTTGCGGGTTCAGCGATCGAGGCTGGAGCGGATGCCGTCTGTGCGGGATCCGCAATTACCCGCCAGGAATATGTTACGCGCTGGTTCGGGGATGCGATCGCGCATGCCAACGCTGTGCGCCGAGGAACGGCGTTGGCGCTTGATATTGGCGGAACGAAATCCCTGCTTGCGCTTGTCCAAAACGGCGAAATCCTTGACGAGCGGACGGCTCCCACGATGCGGCGGATCGCTACTGAGGACTGGTTCGCCGAATTGAGGACCCTGGCCGCCGATTGGGCCGGCCGGTACTGTGCCGTCGGCGCCGCGGTGACGGGTGTCGTCAGAGAAGGGCGCTGGAGCGCTCTGAATTCCGACACGCTCGATATTCCGCCCGAAACACCTCTAGCCGAGCGACTGGCTGAAATCTTTCAGTGCGATAGCGCGTTGGCAGTCAACGACGCTCAGGCCGCTGCATGGGGGGAATATCGGTACGGCGCGGGGCGTGGCACAGACATGGCCTTTGTCACGGTTTCCTCCGGAATTGGCGGAGGTATTGTCATTGGCGGACAACTCTGGCGTGGGAGCCGGGGTCTCGCTGGAAGCCTTGGACAGACCCGGCTCACGGATGGCACCCGACTGGAAAGCTTCGCGTCCGGGTTCGCGATGAGCCGGCGCGCCGGTACCGAGGGCTGGCCTGACGATACGCGGGCCATATTCTCGGCGCTCGCGGACGGTGAACCCTGGGCCGCCTCCATCATCGCGGATGCAGCGGGCGAAGTCGCTCGAGCGCTCGTCAACTTGCAGGCCATCGCGGATATCGAGCGCGTCGTATTGGGCGGTGGCGTCGGTCTGCTTCCGTCTTACCAGGCACGCCTGCAGGGTGCCCTGAAGGCCTATCCCTCAATCTTCCTCCCGGTCATCGTGCCGGCTGCGCTCGGCGCAAAAGCAGGTGTGGTGGGGGTCGCCGACCTGGCCTTGCGCGGCTCGCAACGCGGTTCCGCCTAGGACGGCCAGTCGGGGCACGCAAATCTTCCAAAGAGAGGTACAATGACAGCCAAGACGCATATGCGGCGGGAGATCGAAGAGATCCCCGCAATCGCTGCCCATTTTCTCGACACCGGCCGCCCTGCGCTTGCCGCTGCCGGTGCTGCGCTTCGGGAGCTTGATCCGCGGTTCGTCGTGAGCGTGGCGCGCGGCTCTTCGGATCACGCCGCGACCTATCTAAAATACGCGATCGAGCTGATGATCGGCGTGCCGGTTGCCTCGATCGGCCCGTCTATCGCGTCTATCTACGGCGCAAGGATGCGACTGGAGCGCGCGGCCTGCATCGGCATTTCCCAATCGGGTCGCAGCCCGGATATCGTCGCTATGATGCGAGCGGCGGGGCAGGGCGGAGCGCTCCCCATAGCCATCACCAACGATCGCCATGCCCCAATTTCCGAAGAGGCGGCTCATACCCTGGCCCTTCATGCCGGACGTGAACGCAGCGTCGCAGCAACAAAGACGTTCGTGACATCCGTCCTTGCGGGGCTCGCACTGCTGGCGGAATGGAGCGGTGATGACGACCTCCGCCGTGCCGTGGCCACGCTTCCCATCGCCTTCGAACAGGCGCTGACCTGCGATTGGACGCCCTTGGCCGATCGCCTTGTCCGGGCCCGATCTCTCTACGTCCTTGGTCGCGGCCCAAGCTTCGCCATCGCCAGCGAGATGGCGTTGAAGTTCAAGGAGACCTGCGACCTGCATGCCGAAGGATATTCCTCGGCTGAGGTGCTTCACGGACCGGCCGCGATCGTAAACGCGCGGTTTCCCGTTCTTGCCCTCGGCGTCCAGGACGCTGCACTTCAACAGGCGACCGAAACCGTAACCAGGCTGGTGGGGCAGGGCGCGGACGCCTTCTTCACCGGCCCGGAACCGGTCTCGGGCGCGACAGCGTTGCCTGCAGTTCAAGGGTTGCACCCGCTCGTAGCGCCGCTGGTTCTGGTCGTCAGCTTCTACATCTTCGTCGAAGAACTGGCCCGCCGCAGAGGCCTCAATCCCGATATCCCACAACATCTGCGGAAAGTGACGGAGACGGTATGACCCGACAGATCCTGATTGGCGCTCGTGTCTTCGATGGGTCTGAATTCTTTGAGGACGCGGCCGTCGTCGTAGAAGACGGGTGGGTCGCCGCGCTTTTGCGGAGATGTGATGCGCCGCCCGGCGAGGTGACAGAGCTTGCCGGTGGCATACTCGCTCCGGGCCTGATCGATCTGCAGGTGAATGGTGGCGGCGGCGTAATGCTCGGCGAGAAGGGCACGCTGGCGGAGATTGAAACGATCTGCCGGGCGCATCTGTCGGCCGGAACCACGGGCCTGCTGCCGACACTCATCACCGATACCCCGGAGATGACGGCGCGGGTGATTGAGGCCGGGATCGCGGCTGCCAACCTGGGTGTGCCAGGCTTTATCGGCCTACATCTGGAGGGCCCGCACCTCGACCCGCGGCGCAAGGGCGCGCATGATGCCGGGCTCATCCGGCCGATGACGGAAGACGATCTGGAGCTTTTGCTGCACGCGGCCGCCGAACTGCCCCGCCTGATGGTGACGCTTGCCCCGGAAGCCGTCACAACGGACCAGATCTCTTCACTGGTCCGGGCCGGCGTAATTGTAAGTCTGGGCCATACCGATGCGTCTCTCGAGACGGCGAACGTCGCTATTGCCGCCGGCGCCACCTGCGTGACCCATCTCTTCAATGCGATGAGCCCCATGTCCCACCGGGCGCCGGGAGTAGTCGGCGCCGCGCTGGATGCCCCCGATGTTTTCGCTGGCATCATCTGCGACGGCATTCATGTCGCGCCCGAGGTCCTGCGAGTGGCCTTCGCCGCCAAGCGGGGCAGGGTGAAACTGTTTGCCGTCACGGACGCGATGGCTGCTGCGGGTACCAACCTGCCGTCCTTCCACCTGGCCGGTCGGGAGGTCTTGCGTCGCGACGGCCGTTTGACGCTGGCCGATGGCACCCTTGCAGGAGCAGATGTCACGTTGCCCGTGTCACTCCGTTTTCTCGTTGAAATCGCGGGTTTGTCGGAAGCGGCGGCGTTAGAGGCCATAACGGCAGCTCCAGCGGCTTGCATTGGGCTTGAGGCTGAGCGCGGGCTTATCAAGCCGGGTGCTCGTGCCGATTTTGTCTGGTTTTCAGATGACTATGAATTGCAGGGTGTGTGGGTAGAGGGCAAGGCCAATCCATAATTAAGAAATGTGATTAAGACATTGTAATTTTAAGATAATGCACGACGATCTCTCCGAGATCGAGGCAGCGTGATGGGGGGGAGTGGCCTAAAACTGACCGCCGGCAAGCAATCCGGCACCGGTGCTCGCAACGAGTGCCGCTCCGAATAGGATCACGGCAACGAGCATCGCTCTGGCGCCCGGTATTTGATCGATCATCCGTCTTTGCTGGCGCGCAACGCCTTTTGCGGATTTACGGTGCCGGCGAAGACGCGGGAGTATCGAGCGAACACTCGTGCGGGGGGCATAGGTCTGCGACGGCTCCGCGGGCATCAATTCGCAGAAGGCGGCCGGGAGGCCATGGCCGGTCGAACTGGTAGGTCGGTGAGGCACCTTCGTCTGCTCCTGAGCGCTTTCACATTTTTCGCCGCGCAAGCCCCGTGCCTTAGAATTCACCCTCGGAAAATGTCGTATTGGTGCACCTGAGGCGTCATTTTCTGGGCGCAACCTTGGTTGAGATCAGCAATCCGGCTTCACGGGCTGAATTGGTTCAGTTCAAGCAACCGGACCTGCTTGTGCCTCTGCCGTTCCTCGAATTGGGATTGCCCTGTTGGGGACGCGGCCTTCTACCCGTGGAGGCTATGTTGTGAAGCGGCACTTGAGCGCGGTTGAATTTCTGGGATTGCCGATTGGCACTCCATAGGTGTGGGATCTGGCAAGAGCGGCATCGGCTCTGCGATGGCATTGGGTTCCGCTTCGTAAACGTTTGGTAGAGATGTTCTGAAAGTGACAAAAAATGGCAAAAATGAGGCCGAATCTTCGGCAAAAAGTTTGGATTTCGTAAGGGGATCTTTTCATGCGCAAGAGCTTCCCCCGACTTTCCGCTCGCAACTGAACAGTCTTCGGCGCCCTTGTGGTCGAGTGCTCGCGGGCGGGTAAGCGTGAACTGCCGCAGACCCGTGCGACCAGACTAAACGGGTAGGGGCCCGTCTCAACATCCAAAAAACCTAAGGCAGAAGGCACTGTCCTGGAGGCGACGGAGGTAGAGTTGCGAGCTGAAAAGGGTCAATATTCGCGCTTGTTTGCTGGCTATCCAATAATGCGGCCCGTGAGAAACTGCTGCCGAGGCTCCGCACCGATGCTGAGTTCAGCCGCCCCGGATCGCGCCCACGGGAGCTTCGGCGTCGCTGAAGCCCGTCAAGTCTGTCGGCTTGAGCCGATATTGACGCGAGTATCGTGGCTCCGCATTCAGGATCTCCGGCGAATGACCCTGCTCTATCTCGGCAATCCAGGCCAAAAGGCGCGACTTGAGCTGGTCCGCCAAGTCTCGGAACACAGTCAGCCCAACGAGGTTGACCATTTCGTAGGGATCACTGTCGAGATCGTAAAGATAGGCCTCGCGATACACTTGCGATCGCGGCGCGTCCTCGTCGTACTCGGAGGTCACGCCGTATTTCCAGCGGTGCGTTCGCAGCGCACGGCCAGTCTCCGTCTCGCTTATCTGGAAAAAAACGTCTTCCCTCCACGGTGCGCGTGCGTCTCGTACAACTGGGATGATCGAACGGCCCACCATTCCTTCTGGGACCGCAAGACCCGCCGCCTCGATCAGCGTAGGGGCCACGTCGACGGTGCTGAATAGCGCCCTGACCTGCCCGCCGGCGTTGAAGCCCGGGCCGGTGAGCATCGTCGGAACCCTTACCGCGCTTTCATGGCAGGAGCGCTTGTACTCACTGTTGCGAGTCTTGAAGTGGCAGGCGTGATCGGACGTGAACATGACTATAGTGTTCTCTGCCATGCCGAGGCTCTTCAGCGCATCCATTAGCCGGCCAAAGGCCTCGTCCAGCCTCTTCACCATCCCGTAGTAACCGCCCAGGTGCCAACCGCTGGTGCCCTTCAGAGTCGCGAGGTCCGGCGGGATCCAGAGCTTCGCCGTCATGTCTTCGCGGTAGCCCTCCGGCGGGGGATAGTCGTCCACGTGGTTCTGGTGATGAGGCTCGAGGAAGGACACGAAGAGGAAGAACGGATTGTCATGATGCGCATCACAATAGCGGATCGCCGCATCGGTTATTGCGTCTACACGGTAACCCGGCAGCTTGGTGCGCTGGTCTTCAGTGTCGAATAGGACGCAGTCATATGCGTCCGAGCAGAACTCCAGCAGGTTCGCGGCAAGCCACGTCTGGTAGCCTCCCCTCTCGCGCGCCGGAACTGGGTCACTTCCACCGAGGTGCCACTTGCCGATGTAGGCGGTGTCGTATCCGTTCCGGGCGAAGACCTTGGCCATTGTCTCGGCGTCCTCTGACAGCGGAATTCCGTTGCGAAAGACCCCGGTTTGAGTTGCGAAGAGACCTGTCTGCATCGATGAGCGCGCAGGCCCACACAGTGGCTGGCTTGTGAACGAGTTGTAGAGATGCGTCCCTGACCGGGCCAGGCGGTCGAAGTTAGGGGTTAACCCCATTGGATTTCCATGCACACCGGTCGTGTCGTGGCGCTGCTGGTCAGTGAAGAAGACGATAACGTTCGGTCGGCCCTGTGACATTCGGCTTTGCTCCTGATGTTGTGCCGAACATAGGAGGTCCAGATATGACGGAATAATGATATTAGGGTTGTGCCTCGATAACTCTTAGGAATGCCCGGAGATTTGAGTCTCTGCAAAATGCCGGGCCAACTCGATTGCGCGGAGCAGCGCTGGGTGATCGCGCAGGGACTGTCGATACCAAGCGCCCGACTCGAAGGAGCAAATCGGCTGTTCGAGCCGAAGCGCTACCAGACCCGCACGTTCGGCGAGGTCGCGCACGTAAGGATTCGCCAGTGTGATGTAATCGGTTCCGGCGACGATGCGGAACGTGGCGACAAGCGAGTCTACCTCCATCGCGATCTCAGGATCAGGCAGCATGTGATCCGAGCAGAACTCCCGCAGCCGCTCCGCGTTGAGGCGGTCGCGATGATAGATCACCCATTTTCGCCTGACGAGATCGGCGGGCGTGACTCTCTCAGCCTGCGCCAGGGCGCTGTCCTGGGAGGCGTATGCGATGATCTGCACATTGATGATAGGGCGGGTTTCGATCCCTTCGGTAAAGGCGGAGAGCAACGCTCCGAACAGCAGATCAATTTCGCCATCCATGAGTTTCGGAAGCGCGTTGTTGGCCGCCTCGAATCCAAGCCGGAAGCGCATGCGCGGATACTCCAGACTGAGTTGCTTGACGACATCGGGCGCGACGGCGCTGTGGTAGGCCGTCCCTGCAGCAATCCTGAACTCGGCGAGCGTTCCGTCCCGGATCAGCTGGATTTCTTCCCGAGCTTGCTGGTGGTGCATTTCGATCATTTCGCTCCGTGAAAAGAGCATTCGCCCAGCCTGCGTCAGTGCCATTCCCCGGACGGATCGCTCGAAAAGCTCGGCGCCGAACTCCTGCTCGGTCCTCCGGATGGCCTTGGTCAACGCAGGCTGGGTCAGGCCGATCTGTTCAGCCGCTGCGGTAAGGTTTCCTGATCGAGCGACCGCCAGAAACGCCTTGAGATTGCGATCCATTCCATTCCTCTCGGTTATCGATGTGGGTAGAATATATCATTTCTTTGTCATCGTTGCGCAAGCTATCGTCCTCCGAGGCAGCTGCCTTCGACCGGGGAGGGATCGGTGGCTGCGCGCGTGGCCTGCGCCAGCAAGCATTGGCCAAAACGCCGCAGGAAATCGTCGGCAAACAGGGAGAGATTATAATGAAATGGACAACGACGGGCCGGCGGCTGGTTGCCACGGCCATCATCGCGCCACTACTGGCAGCACCTGCGCTTGGGGCAAGTTTTCTCGACGTCGGCAAACAGGCCCCGATCAACGTTCTGATCAATGCGTCGCCATGGTATGATGGTTTTCAAGCGGTCGTCGCGCTTTATGAGAAGCAGACCGGAAACAAGGTGAATCTTGAGGTCACCCCATTCCCCGGCATGTTGGAAAAAGCGCGAAACGCCGTCCGAGCCGGTGGCACGAGTCCACTCGATCTACTCAATATCGACAGCCAGAATGTCGTTGAGTTCTATGCTGGCGGCTTCCTTGAGCCACTCAAAGAGATCGACCCGAGCTTCGCCCTGCCCAAGGAAGTCCTGACGCTGGACGATGCAGGCTGCTGGGACGCCAAGAAGCAGTTTCGCACGTGCTCTACTGGAAAGCTCATGGGCTATGCCCCTAATGGCAACATCGAGCTCTTCTACTATCGCAAGGACGTCTACGACAAACTGCACCTCAAGGTCCCGAAGACTTTTGACGACGTGCTGGCCAACTGCAAGGTGCTGCAGAAGCCGCCGAAGTCCTATGGCTATGTCGTCCGCGGCCAGAAAGGTGATTCGATCTTCTACGACATGAACGCCTTCATGCTGGCGTACGGCGCCAAATACGTCAAAGACGCCGAGAACGGTGACTTTACTGTAGAGATCAACAGCCCACAGGCTTTGGCAGCGCTCAAGAAGTACATTCAAATACAGAAGGCCTGCGGCCCGGCCAATGCCGGTTCGCTAGGGCAGGGGGATCTGATTCAGTTGGTCCAGACCGGTAAGGGGTTGCAGGCTCAGGCCGTCATCGCCGCTTTCCCGAACTTCGACAACCCACGAAAGTCCGCTGTCGTCGATAAGATGAACGCTGCAGTTCTACCTGCCGCGACACCGGGCGGGAAGCCCGGCGTTGCGATCGGCAGCTGGGTGTTTGCTATCCCGAAGAACGCCTCTGAAGCTGGAAAGAAAGGTGCGATTGCATTCTCGAAATGGTTCCTGACCTACAAAGCGCAGTATGCTTATGCCGAAGCCGGCGGGATTCCGGTCCGGACCGACGTCTTCTCCTCTGATCTGAAAAACAAGGAGAAGTATCGTTGGATGACGGCCTATCTGGACGAGATCAAATACGGCAAGCAGATTCTCGGCTTCAAGGAAGGTCCTGCGATCAACCAGATGCTTGGCCTGCGATACAACCAGGCGCTCGTTGGCGAGTTGAGCCCCGCTGCCGCGCTGAACAAGGGCGCACAGGACATGTACGACCTGTTCAAGAAGGATGGCCGCAAGACCGGGATGCTTCCTCCCCTTCCGGAGTAAGGCCAACAGGTCGCCGCCGCACCAAGTAGCGGTGTGGCGGCGACCACTTCATGATTTTGACTTCCTGCATTTCTGCATTCGCCAACCCAACCAGGAAGCGTTGGAACCGAAGGAGCCGAGATGGAATACCGCGTGAACCTGTTTCTCGTATCCGGCGTCGCTCTTGGCGCGCGCCGAAGCTATGCCCCTGCCTGACTCAATGGCGCTCGCGCAAGCCCCCGCGTCCGAGGCGCCCCGGCCTGGCCTTTCCGACTTCATCGATCGGCACCTCGGCTGGTTTACGCTAGGCCCAGCCATCGTCCTGCTGGTGCTGCTCACGATCTACCCGATCGTCAACCTCGTGCTGATGGCGGGCTCCACGATCAATTTTCAGCAGGGTCATGAAATCTGGAAATTCTCGCTGTGGAGCAATCTCGCCACCCTTCTTCACGACGGCATCTTCGGCGTTGCGCTGCGCAACACAGCGATCTATGCGGCCATCTCGGTCGCTGTGGAGATGGTCCTCGGTCTTGGCCTTGCGATTCTCGTAAGCTCGATGCGCCGCGGCAAGGGCATCCTGCGGACGCTGCTGATCGTGCCGATCCTGCTGCCTCCGGTCGCCATCGGCTCGATGTGGAAGCTGATGTACAGCTTCGATTTCGGAGTGCTGAACCAGATTGTCACCGGCGTTGGCTTGCAGCCTGTAAACTGGCTCGGCTCCACCTCCCTCGCGCTCATGTCGGTTATCATCGTCGATGTCTGGCACTGGACGCCGTTCGTCTTCCTCATTCTGTTTGCCGCGGTCGAGGGGCTGCCGTCCGAGGTGATCGAGGCCGCGCGGATCGACGGCGCCGGGACCTGGAGCATCGTCTTCAAGATCATCATTCCGCTTTTGAAGCCCGCGATCGTCGTCGCGGCGCTGTTCCGGATGATCCTGGCCTTCAAGGTGTTCGACGAAATCTTCCTGCTCACATCCGGTGGACCTGGCAACGCAACGGAAGTCGTCAGCCTCCACCTCTATCAGGTGTTCTTCGAACAGAATCAGCTCGGCTACGGGGCGATGATGTCCGTCGCTATCATCGCCGCGACGGTCGTCTTCATCTGGATCGGCCATCGGGTTTCCAGCGCGATGGGGCGGCTGTGATGCTTGTGCTGCGCGGATACTCCCGGATCGTCGGCATCCTTCTGCTGGCGCTCGGCGTCTTCATCATCGTCGCCCCCTTCCTCTGGGTTGCGATGCAGAGCTTCAAGTACGAGATCCAGATCCTTCAGGGCACCTGGTTCACGATGCCGACGCTCTACAACTATATCGACGTCCTCTGGTCGCAGCGGTCCGACTTTATGACCAATGTCGCAAACAGCATGATCGTGGCGACCAGTTCGACGATCTGCGTTCTCCTCGTGGGCACGCTGGCGGCCTATTCCCTTTCGCGATTGAAATGGAAGCGTTGGATTGCCGCGGTCTTCCTTGGCTGGACGCTGATCTTCAACATGATCCCGCCTCTGACTCTCGTTGGCCCATGGTTCCTGATCTTCCGCGAGATCGGCCTTTATCAGACGCTCTTCGCGCTAACGCTGACGCACATAACGTTGAACCTGCCGATGACGGTCTGGATGATGATGGCGTATTTCAACGAGTTGCCGAAGGACATCGAGGAGGCGGCAATGGTCGACGGATGCCGCCGAATTGACGCCTTCTGGCGCATAGCCCTGCCGTTGGTCCGGCCTGGCCTGATCGCGGCGGGCGTGCTGGCCTTCGTGTTCTCCTGGAATGAGTTCGCGGTTGCCCTGAACCTCACCGGCCGGGCCACTGCGACCGTGCCGGTCGCCATCGCCCAGTTTTCGCAGCAGTACGAGGTGCAGAACGGCCAAATGGCCGCCGCCTCCATTCTGTCCACCATTCCCGCGCTTCTGCTGATGTTCTTCGGTCAGAGGTTCATCGTCCAAGGTCTGACCATGGGCGCGGTCAAATAGGTCGAAAGGCAAGACATGTCGCAGGTCGTCCTGAAGAACGTCCAGAAGCTTTACGGTGCCTTTCAAGCACTGAAGGACATCAATGTTGAGATCGGGAACGGCGAGTTTGTCGTGCTGGTAGGCCCGTCGGGTTGCGGCAAGTCCACTCTTCTGAGGATGATCGCGGGGTTGGAGGAGATCTCCGGCGGCGAGATATCCATCGGTGGGCGGGTCGTGAACGAGCTGGAACCCCGCGAGCGCGACATCGCCATGGTGTTCCAGAGCTACGCTCTTTATCCGCATATGAACGTCACCCGGAACATGAGCTTCTCGCTGGAGCTGAAAAGGACCCCGGCCGAGGACACCCAATCAGCCGTCAGCGGCGCGGCCAAAGCGTTGGGGTTGGAGAAATTTCTCGACCGGCTTCCTCGCGCGCTCTCCGGCGGACAGCGCCAACGGGTAGCGATGGGACGGGCCATCGTACGCCAGCCGCAGGTGTTCCTATTCGACGAACCCTTGTCGAACCTCGATGCCCAGCTTCGGGTTCATATGCGGACCGAGGTACGGCGCCTGCATCAGCAGCTCAACGCGACCTCGATTTACGTCACCCACGATCAGGTGGAGGCGATGACGATGGCTGACCGGATCGTCGTGCTCGACCAGGGCCGCATCGTCCAGGCCGGCAGTCCGCTGGAGCTCTACGAGCGCCCGGCCAACCGCTTCGTGGCCGAGTTCATCGGCTCGCCTGCAATAAACATCGTGCCCGGCGAGCTGTCCGAGAGCGGCCGCCTCGCCATGGGCAACGGCAGCTATCAACTGAACCTCAAGCGCGCGCCAGCGGGCGCGGTGGACGTCGGCATCCGTCCAGAGGACCTTCAGAAGGCCGACAACGGACCGCTCGCAGGGAAAGTGACGGTGGTCGAGCACCTTGGCGCGGAGACCTATGTCTTCCTGAATTGCTCAGGCGTCGAGCTCTGTTGGCGAGTGCCGGGCACCCTCCGCATAAACGTCGGCGAGCAGGTAAGCCTAGCGGCCAACCAGAACCATCTTCACTTATTCCGGCAAGATACAGGCCTTCGGCTGGCCTGAGCCTGGGTCGGTCAAATCAGAGAGCCCGCCATGAAAACCGTCTTTGTCCTGTTCGACTCCCTCAACCGCCATCTGCTCGGTCCCTATGGCGGTACCCGTATATCGACGCCGAATTTTGATCGGTTGGCTGCTCGGGCGCAGGTGTTCGATCACCACTATGTGGGTTCGATGCCATGCATGCCCGCGAGGCGGGACATGCTGACCGGCCACCTCAGCTTTCTACACCGGAGCTGGGGCCCGCTCGAGCCTTTCGATAATGCATTCCCTGAGCTTTTGAAGACGAAAGGTGTACATTCCCACCTCGTCACCGACCACTATCACTATTGGGAAGATGGTGGCGCGACCTACCACAATCGTTACTCCACCTTCGACTTTGTCAGGGGGCAAGAGAGCGATCCGTGGAAGGCCATGGTCCAGCCACCGTGGGAGCGGCTGCGAGAGAAATATCACGCCCGCCAACAGGCAATGTTCGACGCCGCACCCCATCACCGCGCCCATATCATTAACCGTGAATACATGAGCGAAGAGAAGGACTTTCCGTCAGTCCAGGTCTTCGCCAAGGGACTCGAATTCCTTGACCAGAACCGCGAGGCTGACGACTGGTTTCTCCAGATCGAGACGTTCGATCCGCACGAGCCCTTTTATGCGCCGCAGAGGTTCAGGGACCGCTTTGACACCGGCTGGACCGGCGGCATCTACGACTGGCCGCGCTATGGTCGTGTTGAGGAATTGCCGGAAGAAGCCGCGGAACTGCGTGCCAACTACTACGCCCTTGCCGCGCTGTGCGACGAGCTTCTTGGCCGCGTTCTCGACGAGTTCGACACGCACGACATGTGGAAGGACACCGCGCTTGTCGTGACGACCGACCACGGCTTCCTTCTAGGTGAGCACGACTTTTGGGCAAAGAACCGAATGCACCTCTACGAGGAGCTGGCACATATCCCGCTGTTCGTACACAACCCGCATAGTCCCGGTCCCGCCCGCGTTTCGCGCCTGACCCAGAGCACGGACATCGCGGCCACCTTCCTTGATTTCTGGGGGGTTGCGCCCCCGGTCGAGACCCAGGGCGTGTCGGTGATTCGGGACAACAAACGAGAGGCGGTAATCTTCGGTTATTTCGGCGGGGCAGTTAATGTCACCGACGGTCAGACCAGCTACCACCGGTTCCCTAAGCACTTAAAAGATCAGGAGATCTATCAGTATACCCTAATGCCCACCCACATCACCTCGCGCTTCACGCCAGAGGAGCTGCGATCCGCGACCCTCGCGCCGCCCTTCGACTGGACCAAGGAAGTGCCCCTGCTAAAGGTCCCGGTCATCGAGCGCTCACCGATGTACAACAACTACGGCCCGGGCGCCTTGATGGAGGACGACAGCCGGCTATACGACTTGACCAGCGATCCCATGCAGGAAAAACCCCTCCACGACGACCGGCTGGAAGCGAAAATGGTCGCGAAGATGCTGCGGCTGATGCGGAAAAGTGATGCCCCAGCAGAAGCTTATGATCGCCTCGGCCTGACGCCGGAAGCCGCCTAGATCCCTTCGATTGCCACGCGAATGACGCGGTTCTTGCGCGTGGGTAGCTCTGGCGCTATGGGCCGAATGACAACGCACACTCACTTCCACGGGCGGTTATCATTGATCAGGACAGACGACTTTCTCCGGAGAGCGAGGACAACTGTCGCCGACAACTGAAACAGACAGCCGGCAACATAATCTCACCCCTTTCGACGCGGTCATGTTACGCCTTCGCCCTCGAACAGGGTCGGGCTACGCCATCCATGTATCTTACTGCGCCCAGATCATGCTGCAGCGTTTCAGGTCTCGGAGTAAGCGAAAAGCGGCGGGAGGATAAACTCGCGCAGCCCTTTCCACTCGGTGAACTATTCCGCCGCGAAGCTGGCACCGCGCAACGACCACGCCCGGAGATAGGCCTCATACTCATCCAGGATGACAGCGGTTTCGCCGACCGCCGGGCGCAGGGATTTGATCTCGTCGAGCGCCTTGGGGATCGACATCCACGGCACGTCCATGGCTGTCATGCGATACTGCAATTCATCGAGGTAGGTCGCGCGGTCGCCCGGAGGCATTGCCTCCGGCCATTCTGAACCCATGAGCAGTTTGCCCAGTTCACGAGCGCGCGGGTCGTGGAAGGCCGCGATGATCTCGGGCTTCTGCGCGGGATCGGCCCGATGGAACGCATCGAATAGCGCCCGGTCGTCCGCAGCCGGAAAGAAGCCGCCCGAGTACAACTGCTCTTGCACATGGACCTTTTCTTCATAGCCGTCGCGTATCATCTGGCTCGCCGTCAGAATGCTCGTGGCCAGCGAGCCGTCCATGCGCAGCTGTTCGGCGAGCATGCCGTCGAACTCGACGATCAGACCCGCAATGGCCGGGTCCTCCATCGAGAACACAAGCGGCATCTTGTTGGTCGTGACCCCGACGATAGGCGTGAGACCGCCCGACGACTTGAAGGCGCGAACGAGTTGGTCGGGCTGGATCCCTATCACGCGACTAGGATCGGCTGCCAAGTTGACGCACCACCACTTCGTCGAGATTTCAGCGTCACGGCAGATCGGCAGCAGGACGCGCGTGGTGGCCTTGTCGCCGCGGTGGTTCCAGTCCAGCTTGACCACCGGTTGACCCGAGGCGAGCAATTCGTCGATCGAGTTCTTCGATCGGAGCGAGTGGGTAGCGCGCCAGAGCTTCGGCGAACGGGCGCGGATCGTGTTCGCGACGTGCATGGTGGCGTCCACGTCCCCCAAGGCGTCGTGGGCGTCGTGGTTCTCAAACCCGAACACCGGTGCCAGGTGTTCCAGCTTGAACGACCGCTTCCCTTTTTCGTTCACCGGCAGGTCGTAGGCATCCGGGTCGCAGATCGCCGCCGCCTTCATAGCGAGCAGAACGTCGAGACGTTCGTTTCCCCCGAACTGGGTCACGTAGGGCTGCAGAAGATTGGCGTAAAACGTATGCCGCAGAATCTCCTCATCGTATCCGATTATGTTATAGCCAGTGACCACGGCAGGTGCTGCTTGCTCGAAGAAAAGGTGGATTTGCCTCGCAAGGGCATAGGCACTGGTTTCCTGCCTCATGACCGAGTTGATCCGCTGACCAGTGACAGCAAGCGCGCCGGGACTTGGCAGAACGTGCAGCGGCGGACGGCCCCTCAAGTTTACGGCGGACAACTCGCTGCCCGTCGCATCGTAGACCTTCGCCGCAAACTGGAGCGGTGCTTCGAAGGGCTTTTCGAGCCCAGTGGACTCGGTGTCGTAGTTCAAGATTTTCATGTTCAGCGTCCTATGGCTGAGGACACGCTGAACGCCACGTCAACTTGACATTAGCTTCTTGATTGGCAAATTGGTGGCAACGCTCAGCGTGCTGGGTGTGAAAGTCAGGGCGGGGGCCGGCTCGTAGTCGCCAAACTTGGACCGGCCTCCCGTCCGCTAATTTCCTAAGGCGCTACCTCCTCTCGCTTGGCCAAGTTCCAGGTTCCTTTGTCGTCGTCGTAGATCAGTCGCCCTTCATTCTTGAAACGCGTGAGCTGGCTACGGAACGTACTGGGTGACATCGTCGGGAAATCGCGCGCGATCTGCCGATAGATGTCAGTCGCCGACGCGCCGCTTTGGCGGTTATACGCATTTTTCGTCAGATATTTAGCCACCTGTCCAAGCACCGCAAACTTGTGAGCGGTACGCTTGGTGACTACATCTTCAGGAATGAGAAGGTGACGGTGGTAGTAGAGATCGCCGGCCAGTTTCCACGAACGTGCTTCGTCATTGAGGTCGTCGATCTCGTTTTGGATCGCCGCCTGCCTTGCGCGGATGTGTTGAAATACGTCGTCCATGCCCGCAACATGAGGCGAAGGCTGCCCCGCTGCAAGGGCTCCCTTCTGCAGCAGAACGCTTTCTAATTGCTATGTGCCGCCATATTTTCCAATAGCTTAATGGGTTGACGTTTTCATCATACCAATCTACAATCAATATTGTATTGATTGTAGATTGGTATGAATTACCATAGCCAACAGCCACACTTTTGTTTCAGTGGCGCGAGAAACTCCCCGACCCGTCACCAAATTCGCTCTCTCCGCGTCGTCTCCGCACGTTCGGCGCCCGACCGCGTCACGTGTCAGGAAATGACGGGGATTGCGGAGAGCGCCGCCGAGAGCTCACCACGTGCCGCGTCCATCTGGCGCTCTATGACACCGCACGTCTGGAGGGGCCGGTGGCCTATGACCTCACCGCCTGTGGGCGCTCGGCGATGGAGCGCATGGCAGGACGGCGCCTGATGACTTTGGTTGCGGATGGGCGCGAGGCGATCGTGGCCGAATTCCACCCTGACGATAGCGTTGAGGCGGTGCGCACCGACAATCCGGTGATCGGACTTCTGGCGACGGAGTACGTGAAGGCCGACGTTCTTGGCCGGCTGCTGATCGACGACATGGGCGACGCGCGGTTCGAGGAGATCCGCTATCACCCCGGGCGAGATCGACGCGCTGCTGAGAAGTTAAGACGGCCTTCGAACCAAAGTGCGAAGGCGCTTTGGAAGTCTCACACCATAAGACCAGGAGCGACCGCGTCGCTCTGCAATCGGTCGGGCCCCGGCAGAACGGCTCAGCCACGGCTCGCCGCTCTGGAGTGCCGAAACCGAAGGCGGTCGTAGCGTCACGATGCACGAACGGTGGGCGTTTCATCTGGGTTAACCCGCCTCGATCGGCCGGACTGGCAAAAGCTCTTGACAGGTTAATGCCCGCCAAGTCTTGTAAAGCGGTTTAGTAAACCGATTCACTAGCGTATCTGGCAGGAATCCACGAAGCGATGGCAGACCGGCGCTCTCCCAGCCTCAAGGATGTTGCTCGTACAGCGGGGGTCTCCGTTACCACCGTCTCACGGATGTTGAACGGCTCGCTCCAGCTACCGGACGAGACGCGGCTGCGGATCGAGGCGGCGATCCGCAGCCTCGACTATCAACCCAATCCGCATGCCCGCCGCCTGAGCCGCGGGCGCTCCGACACCATCGGACTCGTTGTTCCGGACATAGCCAACCCGTTCTTCGCCATGCTGGTGGCCTCGGTGGAAGAGGAGGCCGACCGCCGCGGCATGGCGCTGACGCTCTATGCTACGCTCAACCGTCCGGGGCGCGAGTTGTCCTATCTGCGGCGCATCGAGGACAATCATGTCGACGGTCTAATCTTCATCACCAACCACGCCGACGATGGCAATCTGGGCAGGGCGATCAACCGCACCGGCAGGGTGGTGCTTGTGGACGAGGACGTGCCCGACGCGCGCGCCCCTCGGCTCTTCTGCGACAACGAGATGGGCGGCTATCTTGCCGGCGCGCATCTGGCCGAAAATGGGCACAGGCATGTTCTCTTCGCGGGGCAGGGCGACCGGATGCTCAGCGCCCACCGCCGTTACGCCGGGCTGGAGCACGCGCTACGCGAGGCCTTCGGTGCCCGCGCCGAGCTGACCCGCTACGAGGGCGAATACACCATCGAATTTGGTCGCGCCGCGGCCCGTCGCTTCCTCGATGAGGGCTGTCCGGCAACAGCGATCTTCGCCAGCTCTGATGAGATTGCCATTGGCGTGATTGAAGTGTTCCGCGACCGCGGCATCGTAGTGCCGCGCGACGTTTCAGTCATCGGCTTCGACGACGTCGGACCGCTGCATCTTTTCGCTCCAGCGATCACGGCGGTTCGTCAGCCGGTCCGGCAGATCGGCCGCCGAGCGCTGGAGCTTCTGCTCGATACCAGCTGGCAGGCCCTCGACCCGACAATGCCAGAAGAGCTCCTGCCGATAGAACTCGTGGTGCGGAATTCCGTTGCGCCGCCCGCGGAACAACCAGTGCAACGCGAACCCCAACAGAGGAGAACGACATGATGACGGGCATACCCAGAAGAGTGTTTCTTTCGGCGATGGGCGCCGGCCTCGTGCTTGGACTGGCCGGTACGGCTCCGGCCTGGGCCCAGGGCAAGACCTTCGTGCTGGTCCAAATCAACCAGCAGGCGCTGTTCTTCAACCAAGTCAATGCCGGCGCCGAGAAGGGCGCCAAGGAGACCGGCAATAAGCTGGTGATTTACAACGCCAACAACGACCCGTCGAAGCAGAACGACGCGATCGACACCTACATCCAGCAGAAGGTGGCCGGCATCGCGGTGGACGCGATCGACGTGAACGGCATTATGCCGGCGATCGAGCAGGCGACGAAGGCCGGCATCCCCGTCGTTGCGCTCGACGCGATTCTGCCCGCCGGTCCGCAGAAGGCACAGGTCGGCGTCGACAACGCCAAGGCCGGTGCTGATCTCGCGCATTACTACCTCAACTACGTAAAGACGCATATGAGCGGGAAGTCTACGCTCGGCATCGTGGGAGCGCTGAACTCCTACATCCAGAACGTCCGCCAGAAGGGCTTTGAGGATGTCGTCAAGTCCGCGCCCGGCATCAAGATCGCCGGCGTGGTCGATGGCCGCAACGTGCAGGACACTGCGCTGAATGCGGCCGAGAACCTGATTACCGCCAACCCGGACATGACCACAATCTATGCCACCGGCGAGCCGGCGCTGATCGGTGCCATCGCCGCCGTCGCAAGCCAAGGCAAGCAGAAGTCGATCAAAATCTTCGGCTGGGATCTGAGCCCTGAGGCAATCGCAGGCATCGACAAGGGCGAAGTCATCGCTGTCGTCCAGCAGGATCCGGCGCTGATGGGCGAGGAGGCGATCAAGGCGCTGGTCAAGGTCGCCGACGGTAAGACGGTGGACAAGAACATCTACGTCCCCGTGACCATCGTCACCGAGAAGAACGTGGCCCCCTACCGGTCTGTGTTCAAGTGATGGCGACAGGCGCATCGCTAACGGACGGAGGGGCATCGCCCCTCCGCTCCGCCGTGGGCGGGACAGTTCCCCGCATCCGCCTCCGGGGAATCCGCAAGCGGTTCGGCTCGGTTGACGCCCTGCGGGGCGTCGATCTGGAGCTCTTTCCCAGCGAATGCCTCGGCCTTGTCGGCGACAATGCCGCCGGCAAGTCGACGCTCACCAAGATCATCTCCGGCACTTACATCCCAGACGCCGGCACCATCGAGATCGACGGCGAGGTGGTCCGGCTGACCGGCCCGGCCGACGCGCGCGGCCGCAACATCGAGATGGTTTTCCAGGATCTGAGCCTGTGCGACCACATCGACGTGGTCGGGAACCTGTTCCTAGGACGGGAACGCACCCGTGGCCCCTTCCTCGACCGCGCTCGGATGCTGGCCGAGGGCCGGCAGATGCTGGACGCGCTGGAAATCCGGATCCCGAAGCTGACGACCCGCGTCGCTCAACTTTCAGGCGGACAGCGCCAGGCGATCGCCATCGCTCGCGCTGCCTCGTTCCGCCCCAAGGTCCTGATCATGGACGAGCCGACCTCTGCCCTCGCCGTGGCAGAGGTCGAGGCGGTGCTGCACCTGATTAACCGGGTCAAGGCGAGCGGCGTTTCGGTCATCCTCATCACTCACCGGCTGCAGGACCTATTTCGAGTCTGCGACCGGATCGCGGTGATGTACGAGGGCACCAAGGTCGCCGAGCGGGCGATCGAGAACACCGACCTCGAAGATCTCGTCAAGCTCATCGTTGGACAGGGGACTCTGCAGTGACCGAATATGCCGAACGCCGGCAAGGCCCGGACATCGCCGATTTCCTGATCGACAATGCACAGGTCCTGTCGATCGCCGTGTTCTTCGTCGCCTGCACCATCTTCTTCTCGGCCTCTGCCGATTACTTCCTGACTGTAGGCAACATCCTGAACATTCTGCGCCAGGCGGCACCACTCCTGATAGTCGCCACCGCGATGACCTTCGTCATTGTCACAGCCGGGATCGACCTCTCGGTCGGCTCGCTGATCGCACTGATCAACGCGGTGGCCGCAATCGCGCTCGCCGCCGGGCTGCCCTGGCCGCTGGTGGTGCTGGCGATGTTCGCCCTCGGGGGGTTGATCGGCCTCGCCCAGGGCTGGTTCATCGCCTATCAGGACGTGCCGGCCTTCATCGTCACCCTCGCCGGGCTGTCAATCCTGCGCGGCGTCGCGCTCTATCTGACCAAGGGATATTCGATCCCGATCTCCGGTGTTCCAGGCTTTCTCGCCATCGGTCGCGCGACGGTCTATGGCATCCCGCTTCCGGCCATCATCGCCGCCGCAGTGGCGCTCGTCGGTTATGTCGCGATTGGCCGGACCAAATACGGCCGCCAGGTCGTCGCCGTCGGGTCCAACGCCGAGGCGGCGCGGCGGGTCGGGATGCCCGCGCGCTGGATCGTCGCCTCTGTCTACATCGTCTCGGGCGTATGCGCCGCCCTGGCCGGGATCATGCTCGCCGCCCGACTCGGCTCTGGCTCCTCCAACGCCGCGGTCGGCTTCGAGCTGCAGGCGATTGCCGCAGTCGTCCTAGGCGGCACCTCGCTGATGGGCGGACGTGGCACGATCCTCGGCACGATCCTGGGCACGCTCACCATCGCGGTAATCGGCAACGGGCTGATCCTGATGCACATCTCGCCCTTCTTCACCCAGATCGTCACTGGCGCGATCATCCTTGCGGCGATCTGGATCAACACCCGCATCTTCTCCACCAGGTTTCGTCTGAAGCAGCGAAAGGAGGGTTAGCGTCGTGGCCAATCCACCCGCCGAAGACCTGTCGCCCGCACATATCCGCTCCGGTCAGGTGATGACCGTCACCGGCCCCGTCGCGGCCGCCGACCTCGGCGTCACCCTCATGCACGAGCACATCCTGAACGACTGCCGCTGCTGGTGGCACGCCCCAAAGGAGTCCGAGCGGGAGCACCTCGCGCATCGTCCGGTGAGCATCGAGATCCTGTCGGAGCTGCGCCAGGATCCGTTCGTAAACCTCCACAACATCGCCCTCGACGACGAGCCACTGGCGATCGAGGAGCTGGGCCAGTTCGCTGCCGCCGGCGGCCGCACGGTGGTCGACCCGACCTGCCGCGGCATCGGCCGCGACCCGGCAGCGCTGGTCCGTATATCCGGGGCAACCGGCCTGCGCATCGTCATGGGGGCGGGGTACTACCTCGCCTCGTCGCATCCGGCAGAGCTGGCCGCGATGTCGGCGGCAGATGTTGCCGATCAGATCGTGGCCGAAGCGCGCGACGGCGTCGACGGCAGCGGTGTTCGCATCGGGCTGATCGGCGAGATTGGCGTCTCCTCCGAATTTACCGCCGAGGAGGAAAAATCGCTGCGCGGCGCCGCCCGGGCGCAAGCCCGGACCGGGCTGCCGCTGATGGTCCACCTGCCGGGGTGGTTCCGGCTCGCCCACCGGGTGCTCGACATCGTGTCAGAGGAGGGTGCCGACCTTCGCCACACCGTGCTCTGCCACATGAACCCGTCGCACGGCGATTTCGATTACCAGCGTTCGCTCGCCGCGCGCGGCGCCTTTGTTGAATACGACATGATCGGAATGGACTTCTTCTATGCCGACCAGCAGGTCCAGTGCCCGAGCGACGACGAGGCCGCCCGCGGCATTGCCCGGCTCGCCGAAGCTGGCTATCTCGATCGAGTGCTGCTGTCGCACGATGTCTTCGTGAAGATGATGCTCACGCGCTATGGCGGGAACGGCTACGCCTTTATCCTGCGGCATTTCCTGCCGCGACTGCAGCGCCACGGCTTCGACGAGCCGTCGCTTGTGGCCCTTATGCAGCACAACCCCCGCCGCGTCTTCGATGCGACCTTCGATGTATAAGCGGCCGAACCGTATTTGGGAGGAAAGATGACAAAGAAGGTTCTTCTGGTCGGCGAAAGCTGGATGAGTTCGGCGACCCACTACAAGGGCTTCGACGCATTCGGAAGCGTCACCTTTCATCTTGGGGCGGAGCCTTTCGTTGCTGCGCTCCGGACCGGCGGCTTCGAGGTCGATTACATGAAGGCTCATGAGGCAGTGGAGCACTTCCCCTACGAGATGGCGGGGCTCCGAGCCTATCATGCAGTGATCCTATCCGACATCGGCGCCAATTCCATCCTGCTGCCGCCGGAGGTCTGGCTGCACTCGCGCACGGTGCCGAACCGGCTCAAGCTGCTGCGCCGCTGGGTCGAGGAGGAGGGCGGCGGCCTGCTGATGGTCGGCGGCTACCTGTCGTTCCAGGGCATCGACGGCCGCGCCCGCTGGCACCGCACCCCGGTCGAGGCGGCGCTGCCGGTGACCTGCCTGCCTTACGACGACCGGGTGGAGATGCCGGAAGGCGCGCAGGCGGTGCTGACCCGGCCCGGGCATCCGGTGCTCGCCGGGCTCTCGGGCGACTGGCCGCCGCTTCTCGGCGTCAACGAGGTCGTGGTGCGGGAGCGTCCGGACGTGGAGGTTGTGGCGCGGCTGCCCGAGGATCAGGGCGGCCATCCGCTGCTGGTTCTCGGTCGCTCCGGCAAGGGGCGGAGTGCAGCCTGGACCTCGGACATCGGGCCGCACTGGCTGTCTCCGGAGTTCTGCGCCTGGGAGGGCTACGGCCGGCTCTGGACCAATCTCGTCGGCTGGCTGTCCGAGGCGCGGGCATGAGCCGCGTGCGGAGTGGCCGCGTGGCGGGCACCGGGGCTGGACGCGATGCTCTCGGATGACATCCTCGCCGAGAACGCCGGCAGGTTCGAGGCGATGGTCGACCACCGCTTCGTGCGGGACATCATGGCAGACCGGCTCGACGATGCGGTGTTCCGCCGCTACCTCGTCTACGAGGCCGGCTTCGTCGAAACCGCGATTGCCATCTTCGCGCTCGCGGTCGCGAAGGCGCCGTCGATCGCCGGGCGGCGCTGGCTGATCGGCGTACTCGAGGCGCTCGCCAACGAGCAGATCGGCTATTTCGAGCGGAGCTTTGCCATCCTCGGGATCGACCCCGCCGCGGTTCCCGGCGACCCGCGCGTGGTCGCCTTCAACGACGGGATGCGCGCCATCGCCGAGCGGGGCAGCCATGCCGAGATCATCACGGCGATGTTCGCTGCCGAATGGATGTACTGGACCTGGTGCCGTGCCGCCAACACCTGCAAAATCGGCAATCCGGAGCTGCGCGCCTGGGTCGGCCTGCATGCTGCACAGGACTTTGCCGACCAAGCGCTGTGGCTGAAGCGGGAACTGGACAGCCTCGGCGAAGGTGCCGACGCCGCCTGCCGCCGCCGCTTGTCGCAGGTCTTTGCCGAAGCGATGGCGCTTGAAATCGACTTCCACGACGCCGCCTACGGGCCCTGACCCAGCCGGCCACCCCGGAGAAAAAGCCATGCCCCATCCTGCCTCGATCCATCAGTCCAAACCGGATCCGATCCGCGCCATGTTCGGTCGCGGAAAGGCGATCATCGGCGTTATCCATGCGCGCCCGCTGCCCGGCGCCCCGCGCTACTCCGGCGAAACCGTCGAAAGCCTCTGCGCTTATGCCATCGCCGAGGCCCGCCGCTACCGCGAGAACGGCTGCGACGGTGTCATCGTGGAGAACCACGGCGACATCCCCTTCGCCAAGCCCGACGAGATCGGGCCGGAAACGGTGGCCACCATGGCGGTGATGACGGCGGCGGTCCGCGCCGCGGTCGGCGGCCCGGTCGGTGTCAACGTGCTGGCAAATGCCGCGGTAGCCGCACTCGCCGTCGCCAAGGCGGCCGGAGCCGACTTCATCCGCGTCAACCAATGGGCCAATGCCTATGTCGCCAACGAGGGCTTCGTGGAGGGCAAGGCCGGCGCGGCGAGCCGGTACCGGTCCTGGATCGGCGGCCGCGACATCCGCGTCTTCACCGATGTCCATGTCAAGCACGGCGCCCATGCCATCGTCGCCGACCGGCCGCTGGCCGAGCTGGCGCGCGATGCAGAATTCTTCGACAGCGACGGCATCATCGTCACTGGCCAGCGCACCGGCCACGGGGTCGACCTCGATGAGCTTCGGCTCTTTGCCGAGGCCACGGCGCTCCCCGTCATGGTCGGAAGCGGCGTCACTGGCGAAAATGTCGCCGACATCTTCCGCTACGCCGACGCGGTTATCATCGCCAGCGCGCTGAAGCACGACGGCTCCTGGTGGAACGATGTCGACCCGCAGCGGGTGCGCGACTTCGTGGCCATTGCGCGGAAGGCCTTCCCGTGACACGCATCCTGGTGATCGGCAATGCGACGGTGGACTTCGTCTTCCGCATGGCGCGCTGGCCCGCGCCGGGCGAAACGGTCCTGGCCGACGAGATGACCCAGAGCCCGGGCGGCAAGGGGTTGAACCAGGCTGTGGCCGCGGCCCGGCTCGGCGTCCGGGTGGAGCTTCTCGCGCCGATCGGGCAGGATGCGAACGCCTCCTTCATCGACGAGGCCCTGCGTGGCGAGACCGGCCTGACCCCGCACTGGCGGCCCCGGGAGGCGCCGACCGATATCTCCACCATCTGGACGATCGAGGCCGGCGAGAACCAGATCGTATCTTCCGCCGCCTGCGCGCGGTCGCTGCGCCCCGAAGAACTCGGCCCGGTCGCGACGCTCGCGTCGGGGGACATCCTGCTGCTGCAGGGCAATCTCGGCGCCGAGACGACTGTGGCGGCGGCCCGGCTCGCCCGGGCGCGCGGCGCCTCGGTTCTGCTAAACACAGCGCCGATCTGGTGGGACATGAGCGAGATGCTTTGCCTCGCCGATCTCGTCGTTGGCAATGAACCGGAAATCGGGATGCTGGCCGGCGGCACCGCCCCGGAGGACCTTGCGGCGCTCCGGGGCCGCTGCGCCGGCGACATCGTGATGACCCGCGGCGCAAGGGGGGCACTGCTCCTCCAGGCCGGTCAGGCTGAGGCCTTTCCCGCCCCCAAGGTGGAGGTGGTCAACACCGCGGGCGCCGGTGACATGGCGATCGGCGCGATCGCTGCGCTGCGCGCCGGGGCGCTACCCCTGCCGGAGGCGATCGAGCGGGCCATGGCCCTTGCCGCGCGCACCGTCGGCCGGGCGGGCGTCCTATCGGCCTTCCCGACAATGGCGGAGCTTCGCGGGGTCTGAGCAGGGTTTCATCGCCCGGCACGCGGGATAACCGAAGGCCCGTTAAGGCCTCCCGCGGCTCGACCGAAACCCCGTGACGTGCCGCTTGCGGATCACCTGCGGCTAAAATGGCGGTCTGGGGCCCGACTGCGCCCAAATACAGGGCGGGTCTGGGCTGGTTGGAATAGCAAGCGACGTACCCTGTGACCGTCTGCTTCCTCGGGTCGGCCGCCCGTAACCTGCCTGGCTGTAGACGGCCCCCGAGCCAGCGGGCCGCTGCCAGGCCCTGAGCCATCCGGCAGCTGAGAGCCCTCAAGACGGTCGTTCACCCCCGGAGTAGGGAGCCCCAATACCTGCCGTTCGACGCGGTATCTTGCAGATCGGTTGGGTGGACCTTGCCGTCGTGCCACAGCCTCAAGCAATGGTGGCAGGCAGGCCAAAGTTGACCTCTCCGCCTCGCTTTGCGTTAACCCGCCATATTCGCGCAAATCTGAGGGAAAGGTTGCGTG
>NZ_RRYH01000036.1 GCF_004010155.1 Solirhodobacter olei
AGGTCGAGACCGCGCTGCGTCACGCCGATCGGGCGCTTGAATATATGTGTGGTGGGCGTCAGGCCGCGCGGCTTCACCCAATCCTCTCCCTGCCGCATGTAGGTCGTCTTCTCCTGGGCCCCCGCGAGCGAGATGCGCAGCGGCTCCCCGCCTTGAACGATCCCGAGCGGATCGCGCGTCAGGTGGCGGAGCGTCTCGGCTATCTGCGCCTCGCTCTGCACCTCCCCCGTGATGACGAAGGGATTCCCCGCGTCCTGGCCGTGCGGCACGAACTGCATCGCCCCCACGCAATTATCGGCCGCATGACCTATCCAATTGAAAAACACAGCAAAATAATATCTTCAAAAAGCAATATACCGTCGCGCTTACCGTCGAAAGGCCACCGCTTATGAAAACATTGGGTTTTTCGGCTGATTGGAATGTGAAAAACTTCGCCATCTATCGCCGATGACGGCAAACACGATTTTTGAGCGTTCCAAGGCCGAAAGTCGCCGCCGCCACAGCATCCTATCGATTCTCGCCCCAATTGGCCATATGGAGCGAAAGATTTCCGCCGGTGGCATCCATCCGTCAACTCGTCGAAGGATGCCGGGCAGTCTCTAGTTTTACCAGTCGTTCCATTTGCCTGACATAGAGGGATGAGCCATCTGTTATGTTCAAAGGCTCAGCGCGGCTTCGGTCTGATCGTTTACAAAGGCAGGCTCGTAATCACGCACCAGCGCCCCCGACACGCCGACTTGCCGCAGCGCTTCACGCCAGCCATCAGAAATGCGTTGCGCCGTGTCACGGATCACCTGCCGCGCTTCATCTTCTGCAATTTCGAAAAACTCGCAGGCTTCGAGCGCGAGCGTGATCGACCGGTCATGGGCGCCGCCCTCGATGATCGCTGTCTCGAGATGCGGATTTCGGTCGGGCGCAGGGTTCACGTCAAAGACCGGCGACAATCGCCATTGCCCCCCACCCACATAGAGGAAGCCATGATTTTTCAGATGATCGTCCTTGTTGGACACGAGGATCGTGAAAATCAGACGCAGATAAAGTTCGCGGAAGTCGGCTTCCGGATCAGCGGCGCTGGCGCGGATGAAATCGACCATCTCCGTGTAGGAGCCGAGTTCCGTACCGGTCTTGCCAAGCGCGGTGCGAGCCGAGATATAGGGTATACGGGACGGCCCCCGTCGATCAAAGCGTTGCACAAGCGCCACCGGAAAGGGAGTATCGGCCAGTTCCAGTCTGGCGGTAGGTGTACGAATGCCGCAGGCTTCAGCCAGGCGAAGCGTCGCCACCTCGACCCGCTCTATCGGCTGCTGATCGTGGACCGAGGTGAACTTGGCCAGCCAGAGCGTATCGCCATCCCGCACATTGGCTTTCGGGCGTGCGCCGCCGGAGCCGCCCGCGCCCGCCAGAGCCTGCATCTCCTCGGAAGAGATTTCCTTGCCCTGCTCATAAGCGCGGGCGATGGCCGTGAAGGCTTCCAGTTCGACGAGGCGCGGCACCGCATCGGCCGCTTTGCCCCTGATGATCTCTCCATCCTCGTTCTGAAAGCGCAATGCGCCCTGACGGCAGGCGTCACCGGACAGTGTCAGATACTCGAACTCGCTGAGGCCGTTGCCGTAGGCGCGTTCCAGAAGCCTTCGCCCCCAGCTATCTGGAGCGGCATCAGCGAACACCCCCGCCAGCGCATCGCGCATATGTCCTGGCTGACCTGAAGTATGAAAGGGACCGCCTTCCAGCGATAAAGTCGGTTGCACGGCAAAGGCGCGCGGATTCTCGATCCACGCGGGACTATAAGCAAAGGTCGAGAACTGTCGCGGTCCTGCATGGGTAAAACGCAACTGACCAACCGTCGTGCGGCTTTCACCGAGAACGACATTGGCAAGATATTCCGCCATCAGAAGGAAGCCCCATCGGGGTCAACGATGTCCTTCCGGTCTTTCGCTGCCGCCGGTTTACCACTCTGCTTCCGAACCTTGGCGGTGAATGACTTGCCTCGTCGCGGCAGATGCTCAGTTGAGAGCGCGAGCCCCAGATCATCCTTGCGAACATCGATCAGATCGGCCAGCCGCTCCAACAGCCCGAGAACGACGAGCACGTCGGCGAGCGTGCCGATTCCGACGCCGGGATCGCCCTTTTCGAGTCGAGCGATAGAGCTCGGTGATGTTCCAGCCCGAACTGCGAGATCGGCGACAGCGACATTGCGCCGCAAGCGCGCATTCCGAATATCCTGGCCGAGCCGTTCAAGAGCCGGACCAACTTTGGGAGACCCCATGATAATACACCATATATGACCGAATACAGCGTATTATATGTCATATTTGCTGAGTTAAATCAAGATGCATGATAGCTGATGTGCAATAGTCTCGGCATCGACTCCCCACGCGGGCAGGAGCACGCGCATCTCATATGCACTCATAATGCGTCGTTTCTCCATGTTTTCAATCGGCGTGAATACTGCTCTCCAGGCTGTCGAGCCGGAAGAGCAAAATCAGGACCTGCATGATTCCCAAGGGCCAAAGAGCACATCCGCAGGGTAAGGGAGCGCCAGCCTTGGCATCTCGTCACGGCTCAGGAATTTGACGCGGCGGGTTTCCGGAGGCGTTGTTGCAGAACTCTCGTCGTGAAGGATTCACATCACGAATCCATGCGGTTAGACGGGCGGCATGAGCAAGCCCAAGCCCGCTCGCTACCGCACGACGAACTGGTCAGCCTATCGACCATTGATGCGCCATGATCCGAGCACAATGGCGTGGGCTGCGCTCCGCAAGCGCGGGTCGTTGCTGATCTGGCTGGACAAGGAGATGGGCTGGCACGCGCCGCATGAGGGGCGCCCAGGGCGCCCGCCGGTCTTCTCCAATGCAGCGATCCAGTTCTGCCTGTCGATCAAGGTGCTGTTCTAGCTGCCGCTCCGGCAGACAGCCGGGATGATCGCGAGCCTCCTACGGCTCGCAGGACTGGACTGGCCCGTTCCCGACTACTCGAGCCTGTGCCGCAGACAGAAGACCCTCAAGGTGCAGATCCCCTATCGCCGCGCCGACGGGCCACTGAATCTGCTGGTGGACAGCACCGGGATCAAGTTTCTCGGCGACGGCGAATGGCAGGCCCGCAAGCATGGCGTTCAGGGCCGCCGCCAATGGCGCAAGATGCATCTGGCCATGGACACCGCCACCTCGGACATCCGCGCCATCGAGTTCACGCCCAGTCGGGAAGGCGACAGCCCCGTCCTGCCCGGCCTGCTCGACCAGATCCCCCAGGGCGAAGACATCGGCACCGTGATCGCGGACGGCGCCTACGACACCAGCCGCTGCCACTGCGCCGTCATCTCGCGCGGTGGCACTGCGATCATCCCAATCCGCAAGAACGGTCGTCCGTGGAAAGAGGACTGCCCGGCCGCCAGGGCGCGCAACGAAACCCTCCGGGCCACGCGCCATTATGGACGCGCGTTCTGGAAGCGCCTGACCGGATACCATGCCCACAGCCGCGTCGCATTGATCAACCGCTTTAACGCCCTCGGAACCGCAAAGATCGTCCGTGTGGCCTGAGCCTGAAGGGGAAAGGGGAAGTCACGCCTCAGCCCGCATTTCTGCACTGCCGTACGAGAGGGCCATTTCGACATGGCGACCTCGGTCTTCGAATTCGGTTGTGGCACCGGGCGGCTGGCTACCCGTCTGCTCGAGACGACCCTGCCGGACGCGAGGCGGGGCCCGCCGATACTGCGTGACGGCGCGATAGACCCATCCCTTCTGAGACGACTTGTTGGCATTCGACCTGCTGCGATAGGTCATGCCGATGCTCTCCGAATCCAGCGGGCGGACGAGCACTGTGCTTGTGCCCACGACGGCGGGCGAGGCGGCCTGGACGGGATCTCGGATTAGAGGTTCTTCGATTTGCGAGGCGTGGGCTTTCTCAGGGCGCTCAATGCCCATCTGGTCAGCCTGAAGGCGCTCGACCGTCGGAAACGAGAGCGGCCGGCGGTGATAGAGAAAGCCGCCGCCTGATCCCGGCGGCGCCTCCTTGAGCGATAGGAGAAAGGTGAGGCGGCGGTGCCGCCCCGTCCTCAGTGACGGCCCCCGGCCGCGACCCTGCGGCGGCCGTAATAGCCCGCCGCGCCATTGTCCATCGGGGCCTCCTGGGCCGCCCGCGTCGCGCTGCGGATGGCAAGGTTGAGCGAGTGCAGCGCCGTCCGGCCGGAGCGGACCTGACCGACCCGGATCGGGTGACCGACGCAGATAGTCACCTCCAGGTCATGTGGCACGTCGGCCGCGTCGCGCGCCTCGGCGAAGCGAGCATTGGCGTCCTCGGCAATTTTCTCCAGTTCGATATCCCCGGTCGAGCGCGCCACGCAGAGCAGCACCCCATCGCCGGCATGAGCCAGAAACAGGTCTCGCGGTGCGAGGCTAGCGATAATCGCCCGTGCGCCGGCATCGACGATGCGGTCGAACTGCGGCCCCGCATGGGGCAAGCCGCGATGGTTCAACGCCACGATCTTGAAGGCGAAAATCTGCCGCGTGAAGAGTCCGGCAAGCGAGAGCCGCTTCACATAGTTCTCCAGCGCCAGGTAGTCGATCATTCCAGCAGGGCGCGGCGCCTCAGCTAACGCGGGCACGGCCTGCGGGCCGAGGGTCTTCTGCCCCTCGATGAGGCGCCGGATCGTCGCCGCCTTCTCGTGGATCTGGCCCTTCACAATGGGCTTGGTTGCGTAGTCGAAGGCTCCGGCAGCAAAGGCGCGGTCGACATATGAGATGTCCGACAGAACCGTCAGCATCACCACCGGCGCTTTGGCATAGGCCGGCTGCGACTTGATCCAGCCGCAAAGCTCGATCCCGTCACGGCCCGGCATCTGGATGTCGAGGAAGAAGCAGTCGAAGGGAATCCTCGCCTGGCCTATCAGCTTCTCCGCCTCGTCGGCCGAGTCGGCCAACGCTACATTGCGATAGCCCTTCATGTGCAGGATGTCCCGGACCAGCTCGCGCACAAGCTCGTCGTCATCCACCACCATGATTTTCATCGCGTTCTCCTGTTCGAATCGCGTGGGGTGCAGCTTCTGCCACACCTTGGTTCCTGCCAAACCCGCGACTGCCCCCCAGGCGCGAGCACTGCACTGCCTTCAACCCCCACCCAATTCCCTTCCGGAAGCTCAGTGAGCCCCGGTCTTCGACGCTGTTGCCCGCGCCATTTCGTCCATCATCGCATCGACCAGTTCCGTCACCTTGCGCGGCAACGGCCCCTTGGTCTGGCGTCCGTTCATCGGCGTCAGCACCGCGTCGACCTCCTGGGCCGCCTTGCCCAGCGAGGCGAAGCCGAGCGTCGCCGCGATACCTGTGGTCTTGTGGGCATCGAAGCGGATCTCGGTCACCGCCGCCTCGATCTCGACCGCCCGGTCCAGATCGCTGCGGACAGCCCGGATCCGGCTCAGCCGCTCTGCTGTCTCGGCCACGAACCGCGGCCGGATGCTGTCAATCGTTGATGTGAGGCTTGCTGCCCTACGCATGAGGTCCCCCTAAATCGCCCTGAGAAAACTGCCGAAAACGCCCATGCTCCAGCGCGCCGCCAGGGCGGCGGGCGTGGCCCGATGCGGCTGCGGCTGCAGCCGGTCGATCGCCACGCGCAGCGCGCTCACCGCCCCGCGTCCGGTCGTCTCGCCGCCAAGATGCGCGGGCGCGCCGGCGGTCAGCCGGATCCCCATACCCTCGCCGGCGCCGTAGTCCAGCCAAAGCTCTTCCGCCGCCTGGTTGACCGCCAGCTCGACCTCCGCAAGGTCAAGCGTATGGCCGCCCGAGACCACCGCCGCGAACACCCCCGACCCGGCATAGGAGACCAGCGGCCGATGGCCGAGAAGGGCCTCCAGCAGTGCTTCTGCCACGTCCGCCAGCATGTCGTTATACAGCGCCGGATGGCAACGAGCGAAGAAGGTCTCGATCCGGTCGATCCGGAAGGTGAAGAGGCTGGCACCGGCCAGGTCGCCGCGGTCGAGCCGCTGCAGATAGGTCTCCAGCGCGAGGTAATCGATCCCGTTTTCCACCTCGCGCAGTGTCACCGGCGCATCGAATCCGACGCGGCGCGTCTGCGCCAGCTCCGCCTTCAGTGCGACGACCGAGGCCGCCGCCGCACGCATCCGCGCCTCGACATCCTCCTGGCGCGCGGCCTTGAGCACCCGGGCGGCGAGCGCTTTCGGATCGCAGGGCTTGGTGACATAGTCCGTAGCGCCGGCCGCGAAGGCCTTCAGCAGGGCTGGTTGGGACGAGAGTGAAGTGACCATGATCACCGGCGTGCTGGCATAGCCCGGCATCCGCCGCAGCATGCGGCAGAAGTCGAACCCGTCGGCGCCGGGCATCTGGATATCGACGAGGAAGCAACCGAAGAGGTCCGTCGACGCCAGAACGATCTCGCGCGCCTCCTCGGCGCTGGCCGCCGGCGTGACATCGCCGAAACCCGCCTCGCGGGCGGCCGCCTCGAGCATAGCGAGGCTCAGCGGATCATCATCGACAGCCAGGATCTTCATTCGAGTCCAGATTCTCCCTCAGGTTGCCACGAGCTTCCCGGCTCGCCGCATCCGGGCGCTTTGCCGAAACGGCGCTTTAGCGCTGATTTTCCTCAAATTACACGTGATTGAGGCAACAATTAGGCATACTTACCGGTCTCGGCCAATTCCTGCGCCACATTCGCTTTTGGTAATCTCAATGCCTTGGGCAAAAAAGTCACGTGCACCGGCACAGGGACTGGATTTGCAATCAACAGTGGCAATACAACATAGTTTGCTCGATCATTAGGGAAAGCGCCGATCACGAAGCGCGGAGCAGGTATGGGTTCCGACGGATGACAACCGCAGAGGACGCGCCGCAGGTCGCGCCCGTCTCGCCAGACATCGTCTGGTGGGAATGGTGTCTTTACGCTGTGGGGTTTCTTCTGTTTTGCACTGCCGGACTGGTGGCCAAGCCCGCCTACGCCGACGCGGTGGTGATGCCGCGCGGGGCTGGTATAGCGCTGGCGCTCCTGCTGGTGCTCGGCCGTCGCCACTGGCCAATGATCCTGGCAATCTCGCTGCTCGGCTGGCTGGCGGTGATGCGGGCGAGCGGCATCGCGTTCGACGCGGTCCACGTTCTGTCAGCCGTCGGGATCGCAGGCGTGCAAACGGCCCAAGCCTGGACCGGCGCCTTCGCTCTGCGTCGCCGCTTCGGCTTCCCAATGTGCTTGGACAGCGGGCGTGACGTGGCGCTGGCGGCTCTGGTGATTCTGCCGCCGATTTCGATGGCCGCAGCGGCGCTCGGGCTTCTGATCTTCCTGGCCTCCGGCGACGTTGCGCCGTCCGGCTTGCTGAGCAATTGGATAGTTTGGTGGGTCGGCGACCTGATCGGTATCTATATCGCATTGCCGCTGGCGCTCCTCTGGCCGTTCCGCGCGGCATCACATTTCTACTGGAAGGGCGGAGCGCTGCCGCGGTTCAAGACCTCTGCGATCTACTGGATCCTGCTCTCGCTCCTTGTCACCATGGCGGGCTGGCAGGCGGTGACTTCGCTCATCGTCAACTTCAACAAGGGCGAGTTCGAGACCCTCGTGCACGACAACCGCGGCGCGCTGGACAACAGACTGCAGAGCATCGCCTTCGCGCTGGATGGTGCAAAGGGGCTGATCGAGGGTTCGCAGTCGGTCAACGCGCAGGAATGGCGCAAGTACTGCCAGACCCTGAACGTGCAACGCCGCCTGCCCGGCGTGATGGGGATCGGGCTCGTAGTGCCGGTCGCCAACGCCGACCTGCCGGCCTTCGAGGCGAACGAGCAACATCTCGGAGCGGGTGATCTGAAGATACATCCGCCAAGCGACCGGCTTGAGCATTTCGTCGTGCAATATTTCGAGCCGCTCGCCATCAATCCCGGCGCGCTCGGGCTCGACATCGCGGCCAATCCCGACGGTCACGCCACTGCACTGGCCGCCCGCGACAGCGGGGATCCGCGCATTACCCGTGGCATGAGCCTGATCGGCGAGCCCGACGTCGGGCCTGGTTTCCTTCTGTTTGACCCGATCTACAAATCGACTATCGCCCCGACGACCCAGGCCGGTCGCATCGCTGGCTTCTACGGCTGGGTCTATGCCCCGATCCCGGCCGCCGCGCTGGTCAAAGACCTGTCTTCGAGCCAGCATAAGAACCTCGCCATCACGCTTTACGACAGTTCGACGATCGCACCCGAGCATCTGATCTACAGCGCTGCGAACGACCGCGCGCACCATCCGGCTTATCGCGTGGTGCAAAAACTGCCGGTCTTCGGCCGCACCTGGACCATTGTCTGGCAAAGCACACCTGCCTTCGAGAATTCGGTCAACCGGGCCACGGCCTCGGTCACGTTGGCCGGCGGACTCGCCTTCACCGCGCTGCTTGGCTTCTACCTGCTGACGCTGACCCGACGGGAGGACAAGATCAGCGCCGAGGTCGCCGCGCGTACCCGCGAGCTGGCTGCGCAGATCGAGGAGAACCGCGCTATCATTCAGACCCCCAACGCCAATATCGCGATGATGGACGCGCAGGGGAGGATCCTCTTCACGAACGAAGCCTTCACTCATCTCTTTGCAGCGCCTGGTACCGAGCTGCGCGGCCGACCGCTCGCCGCGCTTCTCGACGGGGCGACAGCGGATTACTTTGGCTGGTCCAGTCAACGCAGCGAGCCCACCAGCTTCCGCGCCGAGGTTCGTGCCACGGATGCCCGCGGCGAGCGAGTGATCCTCGATGTGCTGATCAACGCCTGGCTCTCGGCCGAAGGTGAGCGGCGCTACACAGCGCTGATCACCGACGTGACCGACAAACGCAGGGTGGAGCAGGAGTTGCGCCACGCTCAGCACCGGCTGGATGTCGCACTCACCGGCGCCAAGATCGGCGTGTTCGAGCTCGACCTGGCCACCAATGTCTCGATCGTCTCGCCCACATGGAAGCTGCTCTTCGGCTTCGCGTCGGATCAGGAGATCGATGCGCAGGCGGAATTCTTCGCCCGCATTCACCCCGACGACCGCCCCGCGCTGGAGGAGGCCGACCGCCAGTGCATTGAAGGCAAGACTGAACGTTCGATCTCCGAGATCCGGCTGCGCGTTGTCGACGGCAGCTGGCGTTGGTTCCGCTCGGAAGCGGTGGTGGGCGAGCGCGACGCCTCCGGCCGCGCTACTCGCCTGATCGGCGCGATGACCGACATCCAGGAGCTGGTTGCAAGCAAGGAGGCGCTACGCACCAGTGAGGAACGCTTCCGCTCTGCAATTGAGGCCGCACCGGTCGGCACAGCCCTGATCGCGCTAGATGGCCGCTTCCTGAAGGTCAACAACGCGCTAAGCGGCCTCGTCGGCATGCCCGAGGCGGAAATTCTGAAGATACCCTTCCACCAATTTCTGCATGCAGATGACCGCCCCGCCGTGCGAGAGCAGGTGGCAGAGCTTCTCGCCGGCAAGTGCGAAAACTTTGCCGCGGAAATCCGTTGCCTGCATGCCGAAGGCTACGAGGTCTGGGGCAATCTCTCGCTCGCGCTGGTCCGCGACGGCATGGGCCGACCGGACAATTTTGTGGCACAGGTCCAAGACATCACCGAGCAGAAGAAGGTGGAGCGGATCAAGAATGAATTCGTCGCCACCGTCAGCCACGAGTTGCGCACGCCGCTGACCTCGATCAACGGCTCGCTCGGACTCGTGCTGAACGGCGTCGCGGGCACGGTGCCCGAGAAAGCACACAAGATGCTTTCCATCGCCCACAAGAACTGCAGCCGGCTGATCCTGCTGGTCAACGACATTCTCGATATGGAGAAACTTTCCTCCGGCAAGATGACCTTCGATCTCGTCGAGGCGCCGATCGGCCAGCTCGTCGCTCAATCGGCGGCCGACACCCGGCCCTATGCCGAGCCGGCCGGCGTCCGCTTCGTGCTGACAGAGCCGGAGGAGGAGCTCTACGCCCGTGTCGACACCAACCGCTTCCAGCAGATCATGGCTAACTTACTGTCGAACGCGGTGAAATTCTCGCCTCCGGGCGGCGCGGTGGAAATTGCCACCGAACGCCTCGGCGGGCTGGTTCGCGTCACTGTGACAGATCACGGCTCTGGCGTGCCGGTAGAGTTCCGCTCCAAGATCTTTGGGGCCTTCAGCCAGGCGGATTCCTCCTCCACGCGTAAGAAACCCGGCACCGGCCTTGGCCTTTCGATCACCCGCCAGATGGTGGAGCGGATGGGCGGCACCATCGGCTTCGATTCCGAGCCGGATGTGGAAACCACCTTCTGGTTTACGCTGCCGCTGTCTAACACTCACGAGGCCGCGACGACGCCGCTGGAGAAGACCGAACCGATCCCCGCCGTTGACCGCCCCCGCATTCTCCATGTCGACGAGGATTCGGACTTCTCGCATATCCTCGCCGCCTCCTTCGGCACCCGGGCAGAGATCGTCCATGCCCGCTCGCTGGTCGAAGCCCGGGGGCTGATCGAGGCCACGCCCTTCGACCTCGCCATTCTCGACGAGACCGGCCAAGACGGCGATTGTGGCCGAATTATTGCGCTTCTGTTGGAACGCAACCCCGACATTCCAGTGATCGCACTAACCGCCAACGATGTGCCCTGGCCTAGCCATCTGGTGCGCCGCACCTTCGTGAAAACGCGCACACCTGAGCAGAAGATCGTGGTGGCCTGCCTCAATTACATCCGCGCGCGGCCCAGGCAGACCAGACAAGCTGCGGAATAACCGTCAGGTGGCTGCTCAGCCTTAACGGCACATTTTGGATAAAAGTTGCCACAATTTCCGCATATTTGTGCGGGAAGGTTTCGGCTGGCGCAGGATATTTTCGGGGCCCCAACCCGTCAGCCGGGGCGCAAATAGGCGGAGAGGGCCGGGGAAACCGGCAACGAGGGAGTGACGATTATGAATGGGGGTCTCGCACATTTCGCGAGCACGCTGGGTAGTGACCTGACAACGCCTGTTGCAATTGCCGTTCTCGCCTGCTTCGTGGCAATTTGTGCCGTCGCAGCCGTCGTTTACCTGCTGATCAACCGCCCTCAGGTGGCTTCGCGCGCCGCCGAGGCCGAGCTAGAGATCCTCTGGCAGGCCATGGACGCCCATGCGATGGTCAATATTTCGGACCAGGACGGCCGCATCGTCTATGTCAATGAAACCTTCCTAACGCTGACAGGCTATCCGCGCGAGGAGCTGATCGGCCGCCGTATCCGCGACTTCCTGCTGAGCGCCGAATCGAATGATGCCGATGCCGTCGCCGGTGTCGTCAGCCGGGGCGCCACCTGGGTTGGCGAGACCAAGTTCCGCCGCAAGGATGGCAGCCTTTTCTGGACCCGAACCACCATCGTCGCGCTGCGCGACCGCAACGGAGGCATCGTCCGCACAGTCTCGATCCGCACCGACATCACGGAGAGCAAAATGCGCCAGGCCGAGGCGCACAGCCGCGCCTTGCTCGACGCACTCCATGACGAAGTCTATATGTTCTCGCCCGTCGACCTGCGATTAATCTACCTCAACCGTCACGCTCGCGCCTTCCAGGGGTGGACCGACGAGGAATGCCGAACAAAATCACTCTTCGACACCGACGACATGTTCGACGAGGGCGAGTTCCGCGCTCGTGTCCAGCCGCTTTTGAACGGCGACACCGAGGTGTTAACCTATGAAAGTGCTCATCGCGGCCGACCGGTGGAGATTAACCTTCAGCTTGAGGGCAGCTACGACGGAAAGGCATATTTCCTCGCAGTTGTGCGCGACATAACCCAGCGCAAGGAAGTGGAGGCTGCCCGCACTGCCTTCGTGGCCACCGTCAGCCACGAGCTGCGCTCGCCGCTGACCTCGGTTATGGGAGCGCTGAAGCTGATCACCGCCGGCGCCTTCGGCGCGCTGCCCGAAAAGCCCTCGGCGCTCCTGGATGTTGCACTGCGCAACGTCGACCGAGTGGTTTTGATGATCAACGACCTTCTAGACCTTGAGAAGCTCGACGCCGGCAAAATGGAGATCGAGCTGGAACCGACGGATCTCTCCGCCCTGGTCCAGGAAGCGATCGCCGGCAACACCGCCTATGCCGAAGAGCTTGGCGTCTCAATCACCAGCGAGGGACTGGAATGCCCCTGGATCTTCAATGGCAACCAACAGCGCATGATTCAGGTGATGAACAACCTTTTGAGCAACGCCGCGAAGTTCTCGCGCCCCGGCGGCGAGATTAAGGTGTCAGTCCGCGAGCGGGACGATTCCCTTCAGCTTCTTGTGCAAGACAGCGGCGTGGGCATCCCGAAGGAGGCCCAAGGGAATGTGTTCGAACGCTTTGCTCAAGCCGGCAGCAAAGATCAGGGCCGCCGTAGGGGAACCGGGCTTGGCCTTTCCATCTCAAAGGCGATTGTCGAGCATCATGGTGGCGTGATCCGCTTTACCAGCGAGGTCGGAGTCGGTACGACGTTCTGGATTGATCTGCCGAAGCGGGACGAGTTTCGGGGGGCTGCCTGAGCAACCGCCCATCCAAAGTCCCTCGCCGGCCGTCCCGGACCAAGACCGACAGAAGGGGGCTCCATGAGTTTGCCGAAGATCCTGCATGTTGAAGACGACCCCGACATCCGCGAGATCGCGCTGTTGGCCCTCGACACCGTTGGCGGGCTCGACGTGGTGCAGTGCCCTTCCGGCCAGGAAGCGCTCGACTGCGTCGCCGACGTGGCGCCGGATCTCTTCCTGCTTGACGTGATGATGCCCGGCATGAACGGCGAGGAGACCTTCCTCGCTCTACGCGCGATGCCTCAATTCGCGGGCACTCCGGCGGTCTTCATGACTGCAAAGGCCCAGCCCACGGAAGTGGCCCGGCTACGCGAGCTAGGCGCCGACGACGTGATCACCAAGCCCTTCGACCCGATGACGCTCGCTCAGCAGATCGTAGAGATCTGGAACCGCACCAAGACTAATTGAACCTCCCCGGCCGGGCGGCTGTGGCGCCCGGCCGAAGCGGCTGCGCCTCAGCGCAGGTCTTCGGGCAGCAGCGCCTCGGGGATCGCCTGGTAGCAGACCGGACGCAGGAAGCGCCGGATCGCCAGCGTCCCTACGCTCGTCGCGCCGAAGTTGGTCGAGGCCGGGTAGGGCCCGCCGTGAACCATCGCATCGGCGACTTCGACCCCGGTCGGGAAGCCGTTGGCGAGGATCCGACCCGCCTTGCGCTCCAGCACCGGCATCAGCCGCCCGGCGAGCGCCGTGTCCCCCGCATCCATATGCAGCGTGCAGGTGAGCTGTCCGGCGAGGCTTTTGGCCACCGCCACCATCTCGGCCTCATCGGCAACCCGCACAATCAAGCCGAGCGGCCCGAACACCTCCTCGCCCAGCTCCGCATTGGCGAGCCATTCGGCGCCGGTGGTCTGGTAGACATAAGGCGTCGCGTTGCGCCGGTCGCAGACCGAGGTCAGCACCTCCTGCACCCCGGCGGTCCCTGCCACCCGCTCCACGCCCGCGCGATAGGCCGCCGCGATCCCGTCGGTCAGCATGGTCTGCGCCGGCACCTTGGCAAGCGCTGCTTCCGCCGCCGCCACGAAGCGGTCGGCATCACCGCCGTCGATCGTCACCACCACGCCCGGGTTGGTGCAGAACTGCCCCGCGCCCATGCTGAGCGAGCCGGCCCAGCCGGTCCCGACCGCATCGGCCCGCGCCGCCATCGCCTCGGGCAGCAGGAACATCGGGTTGACCGAGCCCAGCTCGCCGAAGAACGGAATCGGCTCCGGCCGTTGCGCGCATAGGTCGAACAGGGCCCGCCCCGCGCCGAGCGAGCCGGTGAAGCCCACCGCCCGGATCAACGGATGCTGCACCAGCGCCGCGCCCAGATCCCGCGTCGAGCCCTGGATCAACGAGAACACACCCCCCGGCAGGCCGCAGGCAGCCACGGCCTCGGCAATCGCCTCGCCCACGATCTCGCCGGTGCCGGGATGGGCCGGATGGCCCTTCACCACCACCGGGCAGCCCGCCGCCAGCGCCGCAGCGGTATCCCCGCCCGCGGTGGAGAAGGCGAGCGGAAAATTCGACGCGCCGAAGACCGCGACCGGACCGATTGGCCGCTCGATCATCCTGAGGTCGGGGCGTGGCAGTGGCGCACGGTCCGGCAGCGCCTTGTCATGGCGGCGGTCAAGATAGGCGCCGTCGCGGATATGCGCCGCGAAAAGCCGAAGCTGCCCGGTGGTCCGCCCACGCTCGCCCTCAAGGCGTGCTGCGGGCAGGCCGGTCTCGGCCGTACCGATGGCGGTGATGTCCGCGCCGCGCGCCTCGATCGCATCTGCGATTTTTTCCAACAGCTGGGCCCGCGCCTCGCGGCTGGTCCAGCCAAAGGTCTCGAAGGCGACTTCTGCTGCCTCGACGGCGGCGGCCACCTCGGTCACGCCGCCCTCGGCGACGGAAAAGCCCGCCCCCTCGGCGGGCGAAGAGGTGAAGCGCTCATCCGAGGCGACGTGTGCCCCGGCGATCAGGTGGTTGCCATGGGGAACGAAAGTCATGCTGTCTTCCTCTCGAGATCTATTCGATGAAAGCCGCTACCGGCACACGGTCGCCCAGCAGGAAGGCATCCGCACAGATTCGCAGCGGCGCGATGTCGACATCGCTTTGGCGGGTCGCGATCAGCTCCGCGAAGCGCCGATAGATGCTCGGATATTCGCTCTTCCCGCCGACATCAACCGCTTGGCCGTCGATCTCCAGCGTCCCGCCGCCGTGGGAGAGCTTGAGGCTCCGTCCATCGGCTACCACCTCGATGTCCCAGGTCTGCGGCCCCTCCTGGCGCCAGTCGAAGACAGCGGAAACAGGCACGTTCTCCGGCCCCCGCATGGCGAGCTCGGCGCCGATCGGCATGGCGCAGTTCTCCGGCACCTCCAGCCGCGCCGCGGCAACATGCATCTGCCCCGGGAGGATCTCGGTGAGGATGGAAAGCGCGTTGATCCCGGGATCGAAGACCCCGAACCCGCCCGGCCGCCAGACCCAGTCCTGTCCAGGATGCCAGCGCCGCACATCTTCCTTCCAGGTGATCGCCACCCGCTCCACCGCGCGGCCCTTCAGCCAGTCGGCGGCGGGCGCGACACCCGGGGCGAAGCGCGAATGCCAGGTCGCGAACAGTACAACGCCCGCCGCCTCTGCCGCCCCTCGGATCGTCTCGATCTCGCCCAGCGTGGCCGCCGGGGGTTTCTCGATCAGCAGGTCCCGCCCTGCCGCGATAGCCTGAAGCGAGGCCTCGAGTCGCGCCGAAGGCGGGGTGCAGAGCGCGACCGCCGCCTTGGGCCCCGCCGCGAGGTAGGTCTCGAGATCGACGAAATTCGGCACCCCGTCGACGGAAGCGTTGCGCGAGACGGCAGCGGCCAGCCGCATCCGCGGCTCCCCGGCAATGGCGGGGAGGTGCTGGTCGCGGGCGATCTTGCCCACGCCCACCACGGCGACGGGGATCGGATCTACGGCCTCAGCCATGATGCATCCTTTCCTAGAGCGCGCGCACCGTGGCCGGCCGAGCCGGCGCCACCGCGAGCGGATTGACCAGCGGCAAGCCGAACTCGGGTGCCGAGATTTCGAAGGCGTCACCGGGCTCCGTCTTCACCCCGTCGGCGAAGCTCAGCGTAGCGGTGCCGAACATATGGATATGCACATCGCCCGGGCGGCGGAAGAGGTCGTATTTGAAATGGTGGTGTTCCAAGTTGGCGATCCAGTGGGACATGTTCGCCTCGCCCGACAGGAACGGCTTTTCCCAAATTACCTCGCCGCCGCGCCGGATGCGCGAGGTGCCGCGGATGTCCTGGGGCAGGGGGCCTGCGAGCAGCTCTGGCCCCACCGAGGCGGGGCGCAGCTTGGAATGGGCGAGCCAAAGGTAGTTGCCCTTCTCGGTCACATGGTCCGAGAATTCATTGGCCAGCGCGAAGCCGAGCCGCCAGGGCGTGCCATCTGGCCCGATGATGTAGAGCCCTGCGATCTCAGGCTCCTCGCCGCCGTCCTTGGCGAAGGAAGGAGAGGTGAGTGCCGCGCCCGGCGCCACCAGCCCGTCGCCATTGCCCTTGTAGAACCACTCCGGCTGCACGCCTTCCGCGCCGCCGACCTCGCCACCGGCCGGCTTACCGCCCTCGATGCCCATCTTGAACATCTTCATCGAGTCGGTCAGCTCCGTCGCCCCGTGCATCGCGTCCCGCGCCGAGGCGGAGCCGAGATGGGTGAGGCCAGTCCCGGTCAGATGCAGATGCGCCGGATCGGGATGGCGTAACGGCGTGTCGATCTTTCCCGCGGCCAGCAGCGCCGCAGGATCCTCTGCCGGGCCGTCGCCATGGGCCGTGACGACCTCGGCAAGGGACCGGCCCGCGCCGATCGCCTCCATGGCCAGCGCATAGACCGTCTGGGCGCCCAAGACGCGATGCGCCGTGCCGTCCCGACGGCAGATCACGCCGCCATCCTTCAACTGAATGAGATGCATTCGATCCTCCCCGGAGCCGCGCGCGTCCCCGCCGCGGGCGGGCGCAGAGTAGACAGGAGACGGTATACCATTCAAATTACAAGTCGGACGATCTTCATATCATTTCTGGTATACACATGCCCCAGAGTCTCTCCACCCGCCTGCAGATCAAGCACCTGCGCCTGATCACTGCCGCTGCCGATCTCGGCCAGCTTTCGCTTGCTGCTGAGCGGGTCGGCATCACTCAGCCGGCGGCCTCACGGATGCTCTCGGCAATCGAGGACATGGCCGGCGCCCCTGCCTTCGAACGTCACCCGAAGGGCCTAACGCCCACACCGCTGGGCGAGGCGCTGCTGCGCCATGCCCGCAACGTTCTGGACGAGCTGAGCGAGGCTGCGCAGGAGATTGAAAAGCTCACTCAGGGCGGCGGCGGGTTGGTCCGCGTCGGCGCCGTCACCGGGGCTGCGGTCAGCGCCGCCGTCCCGGCCCTGCGCCGGCTGAAGGAGCTGGCACCCGAGGTGGAGTTGCACATCGACGTCGCGTCCAGCGAGGAGCTGGTGAAGGGTCTGGTCGAGCTGCGCCACGACATGGTCATAGGCCGCCTTCCACCCGACGCAGCACCCGCGGATTTCACGCTAATGCCCGGCGCGACGGAGCGGCTCAGCATCGTCACCAGCCGGCGCCACCGGCTTGGTGGCCGCAAGGTTCCGCTGGCCAATCTCTCGGGTGAGCCTTGGGTGATCCAGGGCCCCGGCGCGCCAATCCGACAGGCATTGGAACAGGCCTTCGTGGAGGCGGGCGCGCCGGTGCCTGGCAACGTTGTAAATACCGGATCGCTTCTCGTGACCCTTACCCTGCTGGCCGAGACGGCGGTTCTGGCCCCAATGGCCCGCGAAGTGGCAAACCTTCTGACCGCCCGCGAGCCGAGCCTGACGACCGTCCAGATCGATCGCGAGATCACAGTAAGCCCCTATGCGTTGATCACACTGCGCGGCCGCCGCCTGTCACCTGCCGCGATGCGCTGCCGGGGGCTTTTGTCGAACATGATGCAGGTCTGCCGACAGGCGGGTTGACCCTCTTGCCGCGGTCGCGCGGAAGGCGTACCGGCGGAGGGAAAGGAGTCCTCCCCATGTACAGCCATATCCTGATCGCGACGGATGGAACCGAGCTCGGCGAGCGCGGCCTCGACCAAGGGCTGAAGCTCGCCAAGGCGCTTGGCGCGAACGTCACAGTGCTGACCGTGGTAGAGCCGATCACCGGCCTCGCGATGGAGGCGCTGGTGCAGGGCGAGGCCTTCGACACCTACGAGACCCGGCTCAATGACGCGCTGGCCGAGATCGAGAACGCGGTGCAGGCGAAGGCATCCGAAGTCGGGCTTCCGGTCGAGTTCCTCCGCGAGACCGACGGCGCGCCCGCAGCGGCGATCATCCGCACCGCCGAGACGAAGGGCTGCGACCTGATCGTGATGTCAACCCATGGCCGCGAGGGCATCGAGCGGCTGGTCAGCGGCAGCCAGACCGCCCGGGTCGTGGCGCATAGTACGCTGCCGGTGCTGGTGGTTCACTGAGCCGCGGCGGCTCTGTCTGGTCGTAGCCAGCAGCCGGTCGCCCCCCCGAAGGGTAATGCGCGCCGGAGCGCGCATTACTGTCATTCAGTGCTTCAGGCAGGTGTTGGCATTCGCCCAAGTGCAAGTGTCGAGGCCGGTGTAGTAGATCGGCTTGACGGTCTTGCCGGTAGCAAGGTCGTGCATGACCATCGCCGCCTGGTAGCCCATTTCCTCCGGCCTCTGGCCGACGAGCACGTTGACCTTATGGTCCTTGAGCGCGGTCAGCTCCGGCCCGAGCGTATCGGCCGAGACGATCACGAACTTGCCGTCCTTGATCTTCGACATGAGCGGCGCGACGACCTGCGAATAGGCCTGTGGCGCAAAGAGCGGCCAGCCACCCTCAAGCACGAAGGCCTGCAGGTTGGAATTCGCGGTCAGCGTATCCTGCATCATCTGGTTGGCCTTGGCCGCGTCGTCGTTCACGTAGAGCGGGCAGGCGTTGATCTCCTTCCAGCCGTTCTGGCCGGTCAGCTTGTCCACGCCCTTCTTGCCGGCCAGCGTATCCCGCGTCCCCGCAGCGCGTTGGTTGATGTTTTCGGCCGCCGGGTTGCCGAGGACGAGGCAGATATTGCCGCCCTTTGGCATCAGCTTTTTCAACTGTTCGCCAAGCTTCACGCCCAGCTCGTAGTTGTTGGTGCCGACATAGGTCTTCCGCAGCGCTGCGTCCTTCGGCAGCAGGTCTGCGTCTGCGGTAATGATCGGCGTCTTGCCGGCATCGCGCTTCAGGGTCTCAGCCACAGCTGGCGCATTCGAGGGCGAGATAGCCATTGCGGCGACGCCCTTGGTCAGCAGGTCGTTGATAATGCGGACCTCGGCGCCTTCATCGGCTGCCGTCGCGGGGCCGGTGTAGTAGCAGCTGTAGCCCTCTTTGTGCAGCGTCTTGTTGGCGCGTTCGCAGCCTTGGTGCATGAGGTCGAAATACGGGTTGTCGAGCCCCTTCACCACAAGCGCGAGCGTCTTGTAGTCCTTCGCCGATGCCGATCCCGCCATGATGGCGGCAGCGCCGAGCGCCGCAAAGCAGATGGACGATATCCTCATTGTCTCCTCCTCCTCAGGTTGGTCTTCGATCGCGCGTAACTCCCGTGTGTCGGGAAGGGTATTGGCCGGCGCGAGCGCGCGTCACATCCCGCCGGAAGGTCAAAAAGGTTGGGCAGCGCCCGATAGGAGAGCGGCGGGCGCTGCCCGGCGGCTGGCGGTCGCACGGACGGAGCAGGCGTTAGGGCGCTCACTCGCCACGGCGATCTCCTCCCAGCCGGTTGAAGAGGACGGCAAGGATGATGAAGCTGCCGACGAAGGTGCCCTGCCAGAAGGAATTGACCCCGAGCAGGATCAGGCTGTTGCGGATCACCTCGATCAGCGCCGCGCCAACGACTGTCCCAAACGCGCCGCCGATGCCGCCCATAAGGTTGGTACCGCCCACGACCGAAGCCGCAATGACGCGAAGTTCGTCGCCAGTGCCGAGGCCCGTTGTCACGGCGCCGAGCCAGCCCACTTCCAGGATTGCCGCCACCCCGGCCATCAGCCCGCAGATCACGTAGACCGAGCAAGTTATCGCCCGCACTGGCACCCCGGTCAGGTTGGCCGCCTGCCGGTTGCCGCCGACCGCATAGACATAGCGCCCCCAGCGAGACCAGACGAAGGCCACAAAGAAGATCACTGCGAAGACCAGCAGGAACCAGACAGGGTTGGCCACGCCCAGGAAGGAGCCTCCGCCGAGCGCCAGAAGGCTGTTCCCACCCGGCCCGAAATCGAAGATCGTCCGGTTGTTGGAGATCACCATAGCAAGGCTGCGGGCCACGCTGAGCATGCCGAGCGTGACGACGAAGGGCTGCATGTCGAGATAGGCAATAAGGATCCCGTTCACGAGGCCGACAAGACCGGCGGTCAGAAGGGCCATGCCGATCCCGGCCCAGAGCGGCCAGCCGGCATTCATCACCACGGCCAGCACGATGCCGCTGATCCCGATGGTCGATCCGACCGAGAGGTCGATCCCGCCAGTGATGATCACTGCGGTCATCCCAAGCGCGACAAGGGCGACGAAGGCGAAGTTCCGTGTGACGTTGAACAGGTTCTGCGAGGTGGCGAAGGTCGACGTGACGATGGACAGCAGAACGCAGGCCACCACCGTCGCGATTACCACCCAAAAGACATGGTTGGAGACGATCGCGCTCCAGCGGGTATGGGTCTGCGGGTCCTGCGGCTCGTCGGAAAGTGTCGTCATCCTTTGCTCCTGTCCGGCCCCGGCGGTCTTGCTGCTGTCATCCCGCATGGCTCAGGCCGCCTCGATCGCACCGGTGATGAGGCCGGTGACCTCCTCTGGAGAGGAGTTGGCGGTGGGCTTGTCGGCGACCTTGCTGCCCCGTCGCATGACCACCACGCGGTCGGCCACCGTGAAGACGTCCGGCATGCGGTGGCTGATCAGGATCACCGCGATCCCCTGATCGGATAGGCGGCGGATCAGATCCAGCACCTCTGCTACCTGCCGGACGGAGATTGCCGCCGTCGGCTCGTCCATCAGCACCAGCCGCGCCTCGGCGAGGCGGGTGCGCGCGATGGCCACCGCCTGCCGCTGCCCGCCCGACATCTGGCGGACGAGGTCGCGCGGCCGGGTCTCCGATTTCAGTTCCTTGAAAAGCGTGGCGGAGCGGCGATACATCTCCTTGTGATCAAGGAAACGGAAGGGCCAGACTCCGAAGCGCGGCTCCCGCCCGAGAAAGACATTGGCCGCCGCCGTGAGGTTGTCGCAGAGTGCGAGGTCCTGGTAGACCACCTCAATCCCCTTGGCGCGGGCGTCGATCGGCTTGTGGAAATGGACTTCCTCGCCGTTGATGCGCAGTTCGCCATGCGAGGGTGGGAAGTTGCCCGCGATGATCTTCACCAGGGTCGACTTGCCGGCGCCATTGTCGCCCATCAGCCCCAGCACTTCACCCGGTTCCATATGCAGCGTGACATCCGTCAGGGCGCGGATCGCGCCGAAATGCTTGGAGACGCCGTTCAGTTCCAGAAGGCTCATTCCCGTCTCTTCCCTTACCCTTACGTGCCCACTTCGCCCTCAGTGGCTGTGCCGCCCTACGGCCTTGCCGCGGCTTCCTTTGAGAAAATCCATGTCGGCGCCGGCCTCGGCACCCTCGACGTGATCGTGGTAAAGCTGCGCCCAACCCCCCGAGGGTCGCTCGACATTCGGGGACCAGCTCTCCAGGCGCGCGTTCAACTCCATGTCGGAGATATCGAGATGCAGCCGTCGGTTCGGCACGTCGAGCTCGATGAAATCGCCGGTCCGGACGATCGCCAGGGGCCCGCCCCGCGCGGCCTCGGGCGCGGCGTGAAGGACGACCGTGCCGTAGGCGGTGCCCGACATCCGCGCGTCGGAGATCCGCACCATGTCCGTGATCCCCTTGCGGAGCACCTTCGGCGGCAGCCCCATGTTGCCGACCTCGGCCATGCCGGGGTAGCCGCGCGGGCCGCAGTTCTTCAGGACCATCACGCATGTCTCATCGATCTCGAGGCTCTCGTCGGCGATCCTGGCCTTGTAGTCGTCGATATCCTCGAACACGACGGCACGGCCGCGATGGACCATCAGATGCGGGCTTGCCGCGGAAGGCTTGAGCACTGCGCCGCGCGGCGCGAGATTGCCGCGCAGAACGACGATGCCGCCATGGCTAGTCAATGCCTTGTCGAGCGGGCGGATGACGTCCTCGTTCCAGTTCCGGACCTCCTTCACCTCGTCCCAGATCGGGCCGCCGGAGACGGTCAGCGCCTCGCGGTGGAGATGCCCGGCCTCGCCGAGGGCGCGGATCACCACCGGCAGCCCGCCGGCATAGAAAAACTCCTCCATCAGGTATTTGCCCGAGGGCATGAGATTGACGATTGTTGGGATGTCCCGGCCGAGCTCGTCCCAGTCGTCCAGCGTCAGCTGTGCTCCAACCCGGCCGGCAAGCGCAAGAAGATGGATAACCGCATTGGTCGATCCGCCGATCGCGCCGTTGACCCGGATCGCGTTCTCGAAGGCCTGCCGTGTCAGCACATCGGAGGGCTTCAGGTCGTCCTTCACCATCTGCACGATCCGCCGCCCCGTCACCTGGGCGATCATCCGGCGTCGCGCGTCCACTGCCGGGATCGCCGCATTGCCGGAAAGCGCCATGCCGAGCGCCTCGGCCATGGAGGCCATGGTCGAGGCCGTGCCCATCGTGTTGCAGGAACCGGGCGAGCGGCTCATCGCCGCCTCGGCGTCGAGAAAGTCGGCCTCCGTCATCGTGCCGGCCTTCACCGCCTCCGACATCTGCCAGAGCGCCGTGCCGGAGCCGACCCGTTCGCCGCGGAACCAGCCGTTCAGCATCGGCCCACCGGAGACGACGATCGCGGGCAGATCGACGCTGGCCGCCCCCATCATCAGGGCGGGAGTGGTCTTGTCGCAGCCCGCCATCAGGACGACACCGTCGACCGGATTGCCGCGCAGCGCCTCCTCGACATCCATCGCGGCGAGGTTGCGGAACATCATCGCGGTGGGTCGGAGCGAGCTCTCCCCGGTCGAGAAGACCGGGAACTCTACCGGGAGACCGCCCGCCTCGTAGATGCCGTGTTTCACCCGCTCCGCCAGATCCCTCAGATGGGCATTGCAGGGCGTCAGGTTCGACCAGGTGTTGCAGATACCGATAACCGGGCGACCGTCGAAGAGATCGGCCGGCAGGCCCTGGTTCTTCATCCAGCTGCGGTAATAGATATTGTCCTTCGCGGTTCCGCCATACCACTCCTGCGAGCGCAGCTGCCGCGGCCAGGATGCGGGAACGAAACTCATTGCGCACTCTCCGCCGCCGGGCGCCCGACGGTCGCGTCGCGCGCGGCCCGGGCGCCGTTGCGCTTCTCGCGGAAGCGGCCCCATTGCTGGTCCAGCGTGACCCCGATCAGGATCACCCCGCCCATCACCGCGAAGTTGAGCGAGGAGGGAATGCCAAGCAGGTTCACGAGGTTCTGCAGCTCCTGAAGCAGCACAACACCAAGGATCACACCAACCAGCGAACCCTCGCCGCCCAGCAGCGAGAACCCACCGAGCACTGCCGCAGCGATGGCGTAGAGCTCGTAGAAGTTGCCGTGCGAGGCCGGCGCGATCGAACGGGTATACATCGCAAAATAGAGCGCCGAGATCGTGTTGAGGATCTGGCAGATGACATAGGCCCAGACGATCACGCGATCGGTCTTGATGCCGGAGTAGCGCGCCGCCTCCTCGTTCTTTCCTACCGCGTAGAGGTATCGCCCGAAGGTCGATCGGTGGAGCACGATCCACATGATCGTGCCCACGATCGCCAACGCGATGACCGAGGCGGGAATACCCCAGAGCTTGCCGGTCGTGATCCCCTGGAGCACCGGAAAGTTCTGGTTGAAACCGAAGCCCGCGGTTGCGTCATGCGTGTAGAACCGGGCGATCCCGCGATAGATGAGAAGGCCGCAGAGCGTGACCACGAAGGGCTGCAGCTTCACCTTGGTGATCAGGTAGCCATGGGCAAGACCGATCAGCACGCCAAGGGCCAGCATCAGGACCACCGCCACCGGCCAGGGCAGACCCTCGGTCGCGACAAAATCGACGAAGAGCACACCGATCAGCGCCATCATCGACCCCACCGAAAGCTCGATGCCGCCGGTGATGATCACGAAAGCCTGCCCGAGCGCCGAGAGCCCGAAGAGGCCTACGAGGTTCGAGGTGTTGGAGATGTTGATCGGTAGGAGGAAGCGCGGGTTGAGAACCGCGACGACGGCGCCCACAGCGAGGATCAGGAGGAGAAGGCCAAGGTCTTTCTTGTTCATGCTATCGCTCTGGCGGTTAGGTTTCGACCCACGGCGAGGAGCAGGATGTTCTCCTCGCTGAACTCTTCCGGCGCCAAGACGCCGGTGATTGCGCCCTCGTGCATCACTGCGATGCGGTCGGAGACGCCGATGACCTCCTCCATGTCCGAGGAGATCATCAGAACTGCCACACCTGCATCAGCGAGCCGCCGCATCAGTCTGTAGATCTCGGCCTTGGCGCCGACATCGATACCGCGGGTCGGTTCGTCGAAAATCATCACGCGCGGCTTCATGGAGAGCCACTTGGCCAGCACGACTTTTTGCTGGTTGCCTCCCGAAAGCGTCTTGGCCGCGACCGAGAGCCGCGCCGCGCGGATGTCGAGTTCGGCCTGCTGGCGCGCGGCGGCCGCCGTTTCACGCTGGCGCGACACGATCATCCGGCGGGAGTAGGATCGCAGATCTGGCAACGAGACGTTCTCTGCGATGGACATGTCGAGCAGGAGGCCGGTCGACTTGCGGTCCTCAGGCACCAGGAAGATGCCGCGCGCCACCGCATCGGCAGCCGAGCCGAGCGCGAGCGGCGTGCCGTCGAATTCGAGGACCCCCGCCAGCATAGGGTCGACGCCGAAGAAGGTGCAGGCGAGCTCAGTGCGCCCGGCTCCGACCAGGCCGGCAAGCCCAAGGATCTCGCCCCGATGCATATCCAGATCGACGGGCTTGCCCGGATGGGCATTGGTCTGCACCCCGCGGGCGCGCAGGATGACCTTCCCAGCCCGCACCGAGCTCGCCCGCACCTGGGCCTTCAGGTCGCGTCCGATCATCAGCTTGACCATGGCGTCGTGGGTGATCTCCTCCCGCGCGAGCGTTCCGGCCAGCGCCCCGTCACGCAGCGCCACGACACGATCCGCTGCCCGCTCAATCTCGTGCAGGCGGTGGGAGATGAAGATCACCGAAATGCCGTCGGCCCGAAGCCCTGCAATGATATCGAGCAGCTTCTCTGTTTCGGCGATCGGAAGGCTCGAGGTCGGCTCGTCCAGGATCACGAGCCGGGCCTTCATCGAAAGCGCCTTGGCGATCTCCACCATCTGCCGTTGCGCGAGCGAGAGGGAGGAGAGCGGCGTATCGGGCCGGAAATTCGCGCCAATCCGCTCTAGAAGTGGGGCGACCATCGCCCGCATTTTATCTGTGTCTACGAGGTTCAGCCAGCCGGCCTTCCGCGGCTCGCGGCCGATGAAGACATTGGCGGCGACATCCAGATTGTCGAAGAGGTTCAGTTCCTGATGCACGAAGGCGATGCCGGCGCCGATGCTCTCGGCCACGTCGAGCGCCTCGTGCGGCACCCCGTCGATCGTGATCGTGCCGCTGTCGGGCGCAACAATCCCGCCGAGGACCTTCATCAGGGTCGATTTGCCCGCGCCGTTTTCGCCAACGAGTCCGATGACCTCGCCGGGGGCGACGGTCATCGAGAAGCGGCTCAGCGCGACGACGCCGGGGTAGGTCTTGCGAATGTCGGCGAGCGTCAGGAACGGCTCGGCAGGCCGGCTCGGCGCGATCGGTCTATCAGGCATGGTCATCCTGCTCAGGCGGAAAGGGGCAGGCTGCGCCGGCGGGCTTTCGCCTCCGGCGCAGCCATTCAATGGGTCGGGTCGCGCGCTGCGCGGCCCTCCGAGGTCCGTCAGGAGCCCTTCATCATCTTTTCTTGTTGCGCCGCGTAGGCATCAACATTGGCCTTGTTGATGATCTTGGTCGGGATGATGATCAGGTGATTGGCGGGCACGCCGGACTTGTCGCCTTTGACGTATTTTGCCATCAGCTTCATGCCCTGGTAGGCCCATTGGTACGGCTGCTGCACCACGGTGCCTGCGATCACGCCTTGCTTGATGCCGCCGAGGGTGACCGGATCGCCGTCAAAGCCGACCACGGTGATCTTGCCGAGTTCACCCGCATCCTTCAGCGCCGCATAGATTTCCGGCGTGTTGTAGGAATAGATCCCGACGAGGCAGTTGACGTTCGGGTCGGCAACCAGCGTGTCGGCCACGTTCTTCTTCGCCGCCGTCTGGTCCATGTTGTCGCCGCGCACGTCGATCAGCTTGATCTTGGTGCCTTTGATCCCCTCCTTGAAGCCCTCAATGCGCTCCTGGGAGTTGGCGGCGCCGGGCAGGCCGACGAAGCCCATGCAGGTGCCGCCGTTCGGCATCGCCTTCTTGGCAATCTCGGCCGCCTGTTTGCCGGCGAGCACGTTCGACGAGCCGATATAGGCGATCCGGTTCGACTTCGGTGCGTCGCTGTCGGTGGTGAAGAGGTCCGTCTCGCTCGCGATCTTGTTCAGCATCCCCGTCGCCGTGTTGGGATCGATGGTGGACATCATGATCCCCTTGGCACCGGCGGTGACGAGGTTGTCGAGGAGCTGTTGCTGCGCAGCCGATGTGGCCTGGTCAGGATACTGCAGTGACATGTCGAAATTCGGCAGTTCCTTCTGCGCGGCCTTCACGCCCGCGGCGGCCGCCTTCCAGAAATCGGAAGAGCCGTTGGTGACGAAAACCAGCATCGGTTTTGACGCGGCCATTGCCGGTGTCTGCGCAACAGAAGCCAATACGAGACCGGCCGCCGCCGAAGCGGCGATTCTGGTAGTGAATTTCATATTTATCCTCCCTTGGAGCAGGCCTCCCCGGCCGCTCTCTCCCTTCGACCAATTCCACAACAAGCGCAAAACCTTGCGCATGGGTTCGGGTAAGACACGCCGGAAGTTGTACTTCCCATTCGCCCCTTGTCCCACACTAGTCACACTAAGTTTCTGGATTGAGACGAGTCAACAGGCTAGAATTCAGTATGATTTTGGATAAATTCCGTTTTCAGTATAAATAAACTATTGATATTTATCAGTTGCTTAAGATGACGACGTGCAAGCGATGCCAATTCCGATTACCGGAGCGCGAGCTATTCGGATTACTAATATTAAGTGGTGTATGGACGGGGAGGGGAGACTGAAATGGGACGAAAGCGAAGCCAGGCGCCGACAATGAATGACATTGCCGCGGCCGCCGGATGTTCACAAACAACGGTGTCGTTCGTTCTGAATAACGTCCCCGGTCATTCGATTCCGGAAGAGACTCGCAGACGCGTTGCGGAGGCCGCAGTTGCGCTCGGTTATTCGGCAAGATCAGAAAAGCCGAAACAGGGCGCAGTGCGAGCGGGGCGTCAGGACCGAACCGGCCAGGGCACCAAGCCGCGGTCAACTACGGCGCGCGCCGCCGCCATTTCCTACACCGACAAGGTGGCGCGCGCGATCGCAATCGACATCCTGTCGGGCCGGTACCCCGAGGACCGGACGCTGCCACCGGACCTCGACCTCAGCTCCCGCTTCGGCGTATCCCGCACAGTCCTGCGCGAGGCCGTACGCGTCCTGACCGGAAAGGGGCTGCTGGAGGCGAAGCCTGGGGTGGGGACCAAGGTTCGGCAGAGGTCCCAATGGCACATCTTCGACCCCGACGTGCTGATCTGGCAGGCCGATGCGGGTCTCGGGAAGGAGTTCATGCGCCATCTAGGCGAGATGCGGCTGATCCTCGAACCCGAGGCGGCCGCCCTGGCGGCCCGGCGGCACGCTGATTTCGACGTCGACCACCTGTTCCGGCTGACCGAGAGAATGGCCGCACGAGGAATTGTCGCAGAGGCTTTCGCCCGGGCGGACCTGGAGTTTCACCTTGCTGTCTCTGCGGGCTCTGGGAATCCCTTCCTGAGTGCGATCAGCGCGTTGATCGAAGTCTCGCTGACGGCCTCCTTGCGGCGAAGTTGGCCCGGCGACGACCCTGGTGGATCACAGCACTCAGCCATGGCGCACCGAGCCATCGCGGAGGCGATCTCCGTCGGCGACAGCGACGCGGCCCGAGAGGCGATGCGGAACGTCATCAACGAGGGTATCAACCGGTCGGTGCGCCGCTAGCGGTCGTGGTCGCGGCCTGTGAAGGTTTTTGCGCCCGATCTTGGGCATTACCACCAGGCTGATATGGACGCATCGAGCCTGAGCCGGCAGGCCTCAAACCCGCCGGGCTCATACCATTCGAAGCCGCGCCCTAGCGCATCTGCAGCACGATCACCTGCGGGCTCGCCGGGTCGGTCTTCTTGCGCAAATCGGCCACGGCCTTCGCCGTGACCGGCCCGCCACGGTTCCCCCAGGCACTGCGCACGAAGCTGAGGACCTGCGCCACCTGCTTGTCCGACAGCTGCGCCCGGTAAGGTGGCATCCGGTAGGAGTCCGGCATCCCATTCGCCATCACCCGGCCGGAGCCGTTCAGCACGATGTTGATCTGCGAGGCGGCATCCGGGACCAGCGACGAGGTCGACCCCGCCAACGCGGGGATCCACGGGCTCTGCCCCTTGCCGTCGGGCTGGTGGCAGAAGCTACACTTGGCCGCGAAGGTCTGAGCTCCTGGCACCGAGCTACGCTTGGCGGGCGCGAGATCCGCCACGGCCGTGGCGCTGTAGGCCCAAGGCTTGCCATCCCGCGCAGGATCGCCCGGAAGCGACTTCAGGTAATGCGCGATCGCATGCAGGTCGGCGTCGGTCAGAAACTGGGTAGAGTTGTTGTAGGCATCCAGCATGGAGCCGAAGACAACCCCGTGCCCGTTCCGGCCGTTCTTCAGGAAGGCATAGATATCCGCTTCGCGCCAGCGGCCGATCCCGGTGTTCGGATCGTTCCGCAAGCTCGGCGCGTACCAGCCGTCCAGCAGCGCCCCGGAGAGATAGAGCTTGCCGCCCTGGTCCATCGCCTTCTCATTGAAGGCGGCTCCGCGCGGGGTGTGGCAGCTGCCGCAATGGCCCGGCCCCTGAACGAGGTAGGCCCCGCGGTTCCATTCGGCGTCCTGCGTCTTCACCGGCTGATAAGGCGTGTCGGGGGCGAAGACGAGGTTCCAGAGGGCGATGGGCCAACGGATATTCCAGGGCGAGGGGATTTCCGAAGGCTTGTCTGCCACCGCGGCCGGCGCCACCTCGTGCGTGAAATAAGCGTAGAGCGCCCGCACATCCGCATCGCTCATCTTCGAATAGGACGGATAGGGCATTGCCGGATAAAGCCGATGCCCATTGGCCGCCACGCCGTGGCGCACCGCGCGGTCGAAGTCGGCCAGTGTGTATTTGCCGATCCCGGTCTTCGGATCGGGCGTGATGTTCGTGGTGTAGATCGCCCCGAGTGGCGTGCCCATCTTCAGCCCGCCTGCAAAGGGTTTGCCACCGGGTACGCTGTGGCAGGCGACGCAATCGGCGGCGCGGGCTATGTATTTGCCCTTCGCAATCAGATCGGGTGAGGGCGTGGCAACGGCCGCGACGGCGTCGAAGGGAGAGGCGGGCTTGCGCGTGACATACCAGGACAGCCCAGCGGCCACGACAAGGACGATCGCGATGAGGGTGAACAGGATCTTTTTCAAAGGAAGCTCCGGCTATGGGAGGGCGCCACTCCGGCGGACGGGGACGCCCGCCGGGTCGAGGACCAGCGGCATGGCCGTGAGGCCGGCCATGCCCGCAAGTGACGCCGTCAGGTCGCGAGGGACAGCTTGTCGAGCGGCATCGAGCGCACCCGCTTGCCTGTCAACGTAGAGACCGCATTGGCGATGGCGGCGGGCACGGCCGGCAGCGGTGGCTCGCCGATCCCGCCCATCTGCGCCCCGCTTTCCACCACCTTGACGTGAATACGCGGCGCGCGGTCCGGCGGCAGGATCGGGTAGAGGTCGTAGTTGCGGGCCTCCGGCTCGCCGTTTTTATAGACGACCTGCTCCATCAGCACCTGCGAGACGCCGAGTGTCGCCGCTGACATCGCCTGCAGCTTGATGATCCCTGGGTTCACGATGCTGCCTGGGTCGATCGCTTCCCAGACATCGTGGACTACGACCTTACCGGCAGCGTTGAGCGAAACTTCCGCAATCGCAGCCGCCTCGCTTCCGAAAGGCGAGGCCATGGCGACGCCGCGCGCGCGGCGGCTGCCATCGGGCGCGGTGAACGGCCCGCGCTTCCAGCCGCCAGACAGCTCGCCCACGGCCTTCAGAAGCGTGGTGAGGCGGTCGTTCCCCTCCAAGAGCTTCAGGCGCAGGGCATAGGGATCCTTGCCGCCGGCATCGGCCATCTCGTCGAGGAAGCCTTCGTAGAGGAAGTCGTTCATCGAATGGCCGACCGAGCGCCAATAGGCCAGCGAGGTCGGGTTCTTCACGTAGACCTGCGCGATGCGACGGTTGGGGATGGCGTAGGCCTTCCCCGTCAGCCCCTCGACCGCGTTGGAGTCGACCTTGTTCGGGTTGTGGCCATTGAGGGATTCTGCTGGGCCTTCGCAAGCACTGATGGCTTCGATCGCCACCGGCATTCCGCTGGCGTCGAGGGCGCCGCGAAAGCGGACGGCAGCCATCGGGCGCAGCGGGTCGCGCAGGAACTCCTGCTCACGCGTCCAGATCACCTTCACCGGGCGACCCGTGGCCTTGGAGAGCGCGACGGCCTGCGGGTAAGGGTTGGCGCCCGGATAGAGGAAGTGTCGCCCGAAGAAGCCGCCGAGGATTGGCGAATGAATGTTCACCTGCTCCAGCTTCAGCCCCGCGGTCTTCGCAATCTGGGCCTGGAACTGCTCCGGCGCCTGGTTTGGCAGCCATATGTCGAGCGTGCCATCGGCATTGAACCGGGCGAGCGTAGAGGCGGGCTCGAGCTGGGCATGGTGGACGTACTGGCTATGGTAAGTGGCCGAGACCGTCTTTCCGGCCGAGGCGAAGGCGCTCTTTAGGTCGCCATGGGTTTCCGCCTCCTTGCCGTCACCCTTGGTCTCCATGAGCTGGCGGGTGAAGGCCTCAGTCGAGAAATCGGCCGGCATGTAGCGGATCTTTGCCTTCTCGGCCGCGCTCGGCTCTTGCCAGTCGACCTGCAGCGCATCCGCGCCCAGCTTGGCGACCCAGAAGCGTTCAGCCACCACGGCGACGGCGCCGTCGAGCTTGTGGACCGAGTGGACGCCTTTCATCGCCTTCACTTCGTCGAGGTTGCGAACGACGCCGGGTTTCAGCCCAAGCCGCGGGGCGTGCTGGACGGCGGCATGCAGCATGCCTTCGACCTTGCAGTCCATCGCGTAGATCGCTTTGCCGGTCGATTTTTCCGGCACGTCGAGCCGCTTCAGCGGCTGCCGGATCCAGCGGAAGTCCTTCGGGTCCTTCAGCGTCACGCTCTTCGGATCGGGCACTGGCAGGTCCAGCGCGTCCTTGGCAAGATCACCATAGGCGATCTTCTGTCCGGTGGACTTGTGGATCACGTGACCGGGCTCGGTCGTGAGTTCCCCGATCGGCGCATTCATCCGGGTTGCGGCGGCCTGCAGCAGCATGTTGCGGGCCAGCGCCCCGAGCTTGCGCATTGTGGTGTAGCTCGACCGGGTGGAGAAGCTGCCGCCGGTGATCCGCATCTTGCCGAAGACGACGAGGTAGTCATGCCCCGCCGGGGCGTTCTCGACGATGAAGCTTTCGGGATCGGCGTCGAGTTCCTCGCCGACGATCTGCGCCATGCCGGTGAAGATGCCCTGGCCGCCCTCGTTGAACGGGCTCAGGAAGCGGACGCGGTTGTCAGGCCGGATCTCGAGGAATGCCGGGACGTTGGTTCCCGGCGCCATCTGCGCGGCGCCCGCAGCGCGGGCGGGCTGCAGAGGGATGCCCATGCCGATGACCAGCGCGCCTGTAGCGACGCCGGCAGAGGTTTGCAGGAAGCGACGGCGGGAGAGGTTCTGCGGGCTGTCGCCTGCGAGATCGCATGCCGGGGTCGGATCGTGATCGTTCACAGCGTCTCTCCCTTGTTGGCGCCGAGACCGGCGAGGTCGAGCATGGCGTCGTTAATCACGTTATAGGTGCCGCAGCGGCAGAGATTGACCATCGCGGCGGCGATCTCATCACGAGAGGGTTTGGCGTTCTCCTTGAGCAGTGCCGTCGCGGCCATGACCTGACCCGACTGGCAGTAACCGCATTGCGGCACCTGGTGGGCGATCCATTTCTCGACCACGCGCTGGCCCACCGGATCAGCTTCGATCGCCTCGATCGTGGTGACCTGGGCATCGCCCACACTGCTCAGCGGCGTGACGCAGGAGCGCACGATCTTGCCGTCCAGCATCACCGAACAGGCACCGCACTGCGCCAGGCCACAGCCGAACTTGGTGCCGGTCATGCCGAGCTCGTCCCGGATGACCCAGAGGAGCGGCGTATCCGGATCGGAATTCACCTCGACCATCTGGCCGTTGACATAAAGCTGCATGAAACTCCCTCCCACACGTATCGCGCCGGGAAAACCCGGTCGTTGTATGATGCAACTTAGTGCGAGGTCGGGATTTGGCACGGCTCCTTTCAAGTTTTTTCCATGGCTTGGGTCGGACGGCTCGGCACACTGGTGCAGGGCGGTCATCTCGGAGCGGGGTGACGCCTGGGCTGCATTGCCGAGCAAGGAGAGTGGCCTTCGGGAACCCTTCTCCTGACACGCACGGAGAGCAGCCCAGATCCCGCCGGTCTTCACAGGCATATCATAGTGTTTCCGTCGGGATTTATTGATCTGACAGATTTTGTCGGGTAATGAGGTGTCAACGAATCCTCAGATAAGGTGCGCACGATGTCCCGGATGTTCCAATTTGCTGCGGCGGTCGTGGTCGTCATGGCCCATCCCGTCTTCGCCGCGGGGACGGGACCGGTGGTGACCTTCAAGGACGGCGTGATCTCGCCGCAGGTCATCGAGGTGCCGGCCGGGCAGGCCGTCAGGCTGACCGTCAAGAACGAAGGCAAGGGACCGGCGGAATTCGAAAGCAAACGCCTGCACATCGAACAGGTCATCGCCGCCGGGACCAGTGCCGAGATCGAGTTGCGGGCCTTGCCGGCGGGGCACTATCCCTTCGTCGAGGAATTTCACGAGAACCTGGCCACCGGGCGGGGCGAGATCGTCGCCAAATAGGTTGCAGACCCTACGTGGGAGGGTGTCATGAACGGACAGATCATCTTCATCCTATGGCGCGAGAGCATCGAGGCGCTTCTGGTGATCGGCATCCTTGCCGGCTGGCTGGCCCACGAGCGTGCCGGGCGCCGCGCCACGCTGTATTTGTGGGGTGGTGTTGCGGCTGGACTTGCTTTGGCCCTGGGCTTCGCGCTGACGATTCTGGGCTTTTCCCAAGTGCTGTCCGCCGGGCTGCGCCAAGACATGCTGACCGCAATGGTCTTTCTCGCGGCCGGGTTGATCGTGCAGATGGTCGTCTGGATGCGCGCGCACGGCCGGACGTTGAAGCGCGACATCGAAACGGGACTGAGCGCCGCTGCCGGGGCCAACCACTGGTGGGCGGTCTTCGTATTGGCAATGCTTGCGGTCGCCCGCGAAGGTAGCGAGACGGTCGTGTTCCTATACGGCTCCATCGCCGCGGCGCAGGGCGAGGCGTTGACGGGCGTCCTTTCGTCGGTGGTGATCGGGATCGGGGCCGCGATTGTCACCTATGTCCTCCTGCGGGCCGGGACGCGCATCCTGCCGTGGCGTGGCTTCTTCCGGCTGTCAGAGGTGATGCTGTTGCTTCTCGGCTGCGCACTGTTCGTCACCGGCGTCGGGGACCTGGTGGCCGCAGGGTTCTTGCCGTTCCAGGCCCCTCTCTGGAACACCGGCGCCATCCTCGACGACAGCACCCGCCTCGGAGGCCTGGTTTCGGCACTGACAGGCTATCGGTCGGCACCGGATGGGGTGACGCTGGGGGCCTGGATCGTTTACTGGGGGACGGTGCTCGGCATCCTGCGGCTTCAAAAACGCGCCAAGAGAGGAGGCGGCACCCAAATGTCCGCCGCCGAATAGACGGCAACGGAAACGTCGACAGGCCTCGCGATCCAAGTTGACCTTGGCCTGGTTCGACGGTTCGGCCATTTGAGGGTAGCCAGGAATGATATAGCCTAGCAAGGAATGGTCTAGCGTTGCTCGTGCTCTGGAGGACTGGCTTCATCCCCGGTAGAGCAACCGCCCCGCATTCAGCCAGAAGGACGGCAGGCGAAGGGGCGTCCCGACAGCCGCCGGACCAACTCCTTCAGCGCCCCGCAGATCTCATCTCTCAGGAACCGGTGCCTTGCCGCACCTCACGATAGAGCGCAGGTCAGGTTAGTGGCGGCCAGACGGCCAAGTGACCAAGGGCCAAGGCTGGTTACGCAGGGCACGGGACGACCGCGGGCGCGTATCTTGCACCTCCCGACGACCGGCTTGGCGTAGGTCGTGCAGGGGATCTGGTCGGCAATCACCTAGATACGCTTGGGTAGGTTGCGTTTGCCGCCCAGCCGAACCGCAACTGGAAAGACTAATGAAACAGGGGTTTACGCGAAGTTCATGAAGCTGCTCCAGCGGCTCGCCTTCCTCGAAACGCTTCATGAACGTATCAGTCAATCAGCTCCAAATCACAAACATGCATTTTGGATCCACCTTTCTATTGCAATTTGCAAAGATAGACTCCGTTATTGGAATGAGATGAGGGCGCTGCAGGGGGAGCTGCGCTATGGCTTACGCAGCAGTAGGATCTGCATTCATTGAACACGCGGTTACCGGCGTGATCTGTGGGGTTGCCTCCGACGATCTGAATTGGGTCGTTCAGGAGGTCCGCTTTGACGGACAATTGGAAACGGTCCGCTACGGCCAGTGCAACCACCCCAATCTGGGCCTTCTCAAATGGGCGATCTGGGAGCTACTTGACGGGACGCTTGACGATTTCCAAGCCGACGTCGGACCGCACAAGCTCGTCATGGATTTTGCGCTGGAGCAAATCTAACACGTGCGTCCGTCAGGTGTCTCAAGCCAGTTTCGCGCCTCGCCGCAGACCTCCGTCGGCCCAACGCAAAGCACGGAAATCGCGAGTGGCAAGTATTCCCATCAATCAAATTAGCAGACGACCTCGGCTATGGCCGTACAGATGCCGGGCAGGGGGGCGGGCAGGGCGCCCGCATATGCCAGCACGATGGGCTCTTCAGCCTCGGGGTCTGTTATGCGTGCAGATCCGAGCGGCGTTCCGTCGTAGCTAAGCAGCCCAGCCGGGGACGTATAGCTGATTCCCACACCTTCGCCGTTCGCAGCGAGGCTCCGCAAGATTTCCACCGTCGCGGCCCTGTGGCTTATCCGAGGTAGAAGCCCCTTCGCCCGGAACAGTCGCAGCATGTGCTGGCTTGAAAGGCCCTGTTCCGCAAGGATGAGCGGGCGTTCCGCCAGATCGGCGAGACAGACGTCCTGGAAAGCCGCCAGAGGGTCGTCATCCGCAAACCACGCGCGAGGCGCGACCCGGATGCAGGTTCGGCGTTCGAAGCTTGCGTCCAGTCCGAGGTCGTAGGTCAAGGCGAGGTGGATCTGCCCGGCCAACACACCCTTGGTGAGGGCCTCGAAGGACTCGATCCTGGTTTGGACATCAATATCCGGAAAGTACTGACGCAATCGCCGGAGCACAGGCGCAAGGTAGTGCGGGGCCAAGTCTTCGAAAAACCCGATGGTCACCTGCCCAACCCGTCGGCTCCCAAATGCGCGCGGGTCCTCCAGCCGGGCGGCATCAGCCAGGAGCGTTGCTGCGTCCGCGAGAAACAACCGCCCGAAGGTGGTTGGCGAGATCGACGCTCCCTGACGGCGGTTGAAGAGCCTTTGCCCGAGATGCGTCTCCACTTGAGTGAGAGCGACCGAGAGGGCGGGCTGCGAAACATTCAACTGGCGGGCCGCAACAGTCAGACTGCCGGCCTCCGCAACCCCGACGACATATTCAAGCTGTCTAAGCGTAAGATATAGCATGTGCTAATATGTATCTTATCCATATATTATTTGAAATTAACATCTGCTTTGGCACATTGGAAACAAGCCAAAGGGGACCCCCAAATGTTGCATGCGCTCTTGACCCCAGAACATGTGGATAGCTTCCAGCGCGATGGCGTGGTTCTGGTTCGCGGCTTGTTCAAGGATCATGTTGACCTGCTCCGCAGCGGGATCGAACGGAACATGGCTCAGCCAAGCGAATATGCCGCTGAGAACCTCAAAGCCGGTGAAGGCGGCCGTTTCTTCGACGATTACTGCAACTGGCAACGAATCTCGGAGTTCAAGGAGGTCATCACCACCTCTCCCGCGGCGGCGGTGGCGGCCGATCTCATGCAATCCGCTACGGTCCAGATGTTCCATGACCATGTGCTGGTGAAGGAGCCCGGCACGTCCAAGCCGACGCCCTGGCACCAGGATGGTCCCTACTATTTCGTCGAAGGCCGGCAAACGATCAGTTTCTGGTCGCCGCTTGATCCGGTGCGCGAAGCCTCGCTACGATGCGTTGCGGGCTCGCACCTTTGGGAGAAGCCGGTTCTTCCAACGCGCTGGCTGTCCGAGGAGAATTTCTATCCCGATGAAGATGCCTACATGCCGGTTCCGGACCCAGACGCCGAGGGGATGAAGGTCCTCGAATGGAATATGGAGCCCGGTGATGCGGTCGCTTTTCATTATAGCACGCTTCACGGCGCCCGAGGCAACGAGACGGCATCACGCCGACGCGCCTTTTCCCTGCGCCTTCTGGGAGATGACGCCCGCTATGTAGAGCGACCGGGCCGAACTTCGCCGCCGTTCCCCGGTCATGGAATGAAGGCGGGTGACCGACTGCGGGAAGATTGGTTCCCGGTAGTGTACCGGCGCTAGCGGCCCGAATTGACTCCCGCAGAAGCATTCTGCCGCCACATTCTAAGTACTGAGTATCGGGCGCCCACCCGACGATCCAGCATCCGCGAAATGGCAGTTCTGCTCAACTTGAGCTCTTAAATGAGTTGGACAGAACAATGCCCCAAGCGCCACCGAGGCATTGATGCTGTTCTCCGAGCCGAGATCCAAGCATGCGAACAATGGGACGCGGCTGAACGCCGAGCTAGAGCAATAGAGCAAACCAAGAAACGAGGGTGTCTACGAAACGCGGCCCCATTCAATTTGGATTTCCAGAGCGAGTGCACCGAAATCACCGGCTCTCCGACTCCTCCACCTATCCAATTGATTTTAAATAGTTTATAGCGACCTCTCCAAATTAGACGACAGCCATCGCCCCAGTTGTTCCGGATCGTCCGATCCTACGAGTGGGGCCATCCAAGCGGCGGCTTCATCCTGAGATAAAGTCGGAAATATGCTACTCTCCTTCCGGAGGCCAGATAACTCGGCCAAGATGCCGAACATGCGCACAACACCATACGCTGCCAAGTTGTTGACGTGGACTGCAATTGGAATATCACGAGTTGCGTCGGCTACAGCGCTCCGCTGCATTATGAATCTCCGCAAGTCGCTCTCGGCAAGCTTTGATACGCTGACGCCCCGCAGGTCCAGATAGGCGGCCATTCTAACACAATTTTCAGTTAGATTCTGCTTGGCCCATTCAGAGACGCGTTCATGGAACGAATGAAGATTAAATGGATCCCATGCGGCAACCATAATCACAGCTGAATTTCCAAACTGATCAATGCGTATCACTTCCTGACTTCCCAAATCCCCAACTTCACGCACCTTATAGTAGAAAAACACGATTCGAAATTTCCGAATTTTCTTAGACTGTATGAAACTCTTTCAAGGAAAGTGAGCGCCCAGACCAATAGTCGTTTGCCGATGCAAACCCCAAAGCAACCACGCTTCGGGCCAACGCATTTGAAAGGAGATAAAAGGGGATAAGATTAGGGTCCACGTGGCACCCAGTCCTGGCCATTCACCGCCCAATTCGGCGTCGTTGCATCGGCCTGGCGGCGAGCCACGATCTACGGAACACCATATAAGGATCATTTGAGATGACGTTCGAATTGAACGGGTGAGCTGTGATCTTTGTTGCTGTTCAGACAGGCGACTGAATTAGGTGTGGCGGTAGGGCCGGCGGCCACATGTCGCAAGTCTTTGGACGGGGCGGCGCGAACCCTACTGACGCACTTCTGTCAGGTGCCAAGTGCGCGAATTGGGAGAACGGACAGACACGCCAGGGACGTGCCCTGGCGGATGATATCCGACGTGCCCTAAGGCGGTCCACCGCGGTCTTGCAGAGCTCTTATCTGCGCGAAAACGGTATCATCTCATTATGCATCAGTCAGGGCGAGCTCTTCACCGATGCCGAGAAGCGCTTCGCCCTCGTTCACCGACAAGCTCGTAAGACGATAGAGCAACAGACCATCCTGCCCGGCGTTAACCTGCGCAAGTACCTCGCCAAAGATGGAACGAATTTCGCCTAGCGGCTCTCCTTTAGCAACGGGATCATCCGGTTCCTTGAAGCAATACCAAAGGCCTCTGCAAGGGGCGACCGGAACGGACATGGTAACAAGACGCGGTACAGCTTCCCCATTGGCGGGGGCCGTGCGGATCATTCCAAGATGCGCCATAACTCGAGCAATCCCGTCGGTGATACGAGTCACCTTGTCATCGTCCCACAGGCCATTGCCGCTGACCTCCGGCAGGATACTTGGCACGCCCAGCTGACGCGCAGCCGAAACCGTGTGGCCCGGACTCCCGGAGGCAATGATCGTAGGCAGGCCAAAGGCCCGTGCAAGCGCGAGGGATGCGGCACAGCCATGCGGATAGATCACAAAAGGTGAAAGGGACTCGTCAAGGTCCCCTCCGTGCAGGTCCAGATAGGCATCCGCCAGCGGATAGACGCAAGTGACAAGCCAGTTCGCGAGTCTTTCGCTCGCACTACCGTCCGGCCGGCCGGGAAAGACTCGGTTTAAGTTCTGTCCATCCTCCGGCATCACGTAAATGCTACGTTTCCAAAAGCCATTTACGTTGAGGATCGGCAGCACCAGAAGAGTCCCCTCCAACTCTTCGGGCTGCATCGTCGTCATGCGCGTAGCGGCTTCTATCGAACAGAACTCTGACCCGTGAACGCCGGCGGTAATGACGAGAACCGGGCCGGGCCGAGTGCCTTCGATCAATGTATAGGGTATTTCGAGGTCATGGTCGGGTTTCAAATGGCCCTGAAGTTTGCGTGCTGAGCCAGTCTTCAGATTCGGTAGCGCCATCATATTCATTCTCTGCTGGTTTTGCGGACTGCGCCTTGCGAGGCCACTGCACGTATGTCTTCCGGGGCCATGCCTCCCAGACGGTCCAGCAGCCTTACCCAGGCAACGAGGCCCTGGCGCAGACTGGATAACCGGAAGAACTCGTTCGGTGCGTGGTAGTCCTCGTCTGCCGTCGAAAAGGAGAAGAACACCGTTCCCACCCCCAGCGCGCGACGAAACACGTCGGGAATGGGGATCGTCGCCCCCATGGCGACCCGTAGCGGCGGTGCACCCAGAACTTTGCCCAGAACCTCTTCGGCAAGGGCAAGCGCGGGATCGGCCGGGTCCAACGCGAAGGCTGCGCTACCCGGCCCGTGACGAGTGAATTCCAGCCGGTACCCGGTGGGCGTAAGGCGGCGTAACTCTGCCTCCAGCGCCCGGGCCGCGCTGTCGGGCGTCTGTCCGGCGACGAGGCGGCAGGTGATCTTCACGCTTGCGTCGGTGGGGATGACAGTCTTGGTGCCGGCGCCGGCGTAGCCGCCGGAGATACCATTGAACTCCAGCGTCGGCTCCAGCCATTGACGGCGCAGAAGAGTCTCGGCGTCGGGCAGGGGGTCAGGCAACTCCGCGCCAATCGAGACAAAATAGGCCGCGGGGTCGAAGTTTGCATGACGGATCGCATTGAGGATGGCGGGATCGGGCACAGCGGTCCCGTCGGAAAAGCCCGGGACAATGACACGGCCTACATCATCGTGGAGGGCTGCAAGCATACGTGTCAGCACTCGTATCGGGTTCGGGGCACTTCCGCCGTGACGGCCGGAATGCAGATCCTTTCCGGCGCCGGTCAGCCGCACCTCAAAAGCTACAAGGCCGCGGCCCGCGACCATCACGGATGGCAGGTCGGCCCGCCACATTGCGCCGTCGGCCGAAAGCACGAGATCGCAGGACAGACGCTCGCTTAGGCGCGCGACAGTCTGGGCAAAATGTGGGCTACCGGATTCCTCCTCGCCTTCGATTAGGAATTTCATGTTCAACGGCAGGCTGCCGCGCACGCGGGTGAAGGCCGCCGCGGCCTTGATAGCGATCAGCAACGGGCCCTTGTCGTCCGACACGCCGCGCGCATAGAGCCGGCCGTCGCGCAGGGTCGGATCGAACGGGGGCGACTGCCAGGCCTCCAACGGGTCGGGGGGCTGCACGTCGTAGTGTCCGTAGACCAGAACCGTGGGCGCACCCGGCACGTCGCAGCGCTCTGCGTAGACCGCCGGATGGCCACCGGTTTCTATCCGTTCGACCGTCTGGAAGCCGGCCCCGCGCAGCTGCGCGGCAACGAAATCTGCCGCGCGGGCAATCTCGGGCGCATAGGCAGGATCGGTACTGACCGAGGCGATCCGGCAATAATCCATCAGGTCGGACAGGATGGCGGGCTCATCCGCCAGAAGCGCCGTTTCGACTTCGGTCATTTGCCCCCGTCCACGCTCAGGATCTGACCGGAAATCCAGCCCGCCTGTTCGGAGGCGAAGAACAGCACGGCATTAGAAATGTCGTCCGGATCGCCAAGCCGCTTCAGGGCGATACCTTCCAGCACGCGCTTCTGTCCATCGGGGCCCATGGCGTCCCATTGTCGTTCGGTCGTGGGGTTTGAGCGGACGAAGCCCGGCGCCACGTTGTTGACCGTGATGCCCCATGGGCCAAGCTCGTGGGCCAGTTGCCGGGTCAGGCCGATCTGGCCCGCCTTGGCGCTTGCATAGGCCTGGATCCCGGTCAGGCTGATCCCGAGGCCCGCGCCCGAAGAAATGTTGACGACGCGTCCCTTGCCTTTGGCCTTCATGCCGGGTGCCACGGCCTGCGTCATGTAGAAGGCGCCGCTCAGGTTCACGTCGAAGATGACCTGCCAGTCCTTCTGGCTGATCTCCTCGATCGGGCGTCCTGCCTGTCCGCAAACGCCGCCTGCGTTGTTGACGAGGACATCGACTGCGCCGTCCACCTCCACGATCCCGGCGACAAGGCGCTGCACCGCGTCGCGGTCGGTCACGTCAAGGGTGTGAGCGGTGGTGGAGGCGCCGCAAAGGCGTTCCGTCTCGGCGAGTTCGTCGGCAACGACATCGCAGGCGTGAACCTTTGCGCCGCGGGAGGCGAAGGCCAGCGCGATGGCGCGGCCGAACCCGTGTGCTGCGCCGGTGACGATGACGGTGCACCCGTCGAAGCGGATGTTCATGCCTCGATCTCCCGTGCAGCCGTGCCTGCCAGCTCTTCAATGTTGGTGCTGGACAGTGGGCGTTCCGCCCGTTCGATCTCGTGGATCAGTTCGATGAGACGCGCCGTGATCTGGCAGGGCAGCCCCCGGCGTGTACCCGCCTCGACGATCGGGCCAAGCTGCGCATCGACCTCGGTCGGACGCTTCCGCACGGCGAGGTCGCGCCAGATCCCGGAATGCGACTTCAGCGACCGGCGATTGTGCGCGACCATCAGGTCGAAGGACCGCGTCGTTTCCGACGCCGTGGCTGTGGGCGTGAAGGCTGTCGGCTCAAACCCGTCGAAGCCCTGCAGCGCGACGCCTTCGGCCGCGGCGATGCGGCCAACCTCAAGCGCAAGCGCGGTCAGGACAGGCCTGCTTTGCGGATCGTCAAGCACATCGGCGATGCTGTCGTTGGTCACGGCCGTTCCGAACAGCAGCGCGCCGTAGATCAGCTTGCCCCAAAGGTAGCCCCAGATGTTATCGGTCAGAACGGCGTTCGGTTCGAACGTCTTCAGCTGTTTCCAGATCGCCTGCACACGCGGGCTGGTGCTTCCGTCCAGTTCGCCCACTACCACTGCGCCACGGCCGCTGTAGTGCACGACGCCGGGTTCCAGGTAGTCTGCGCCGAAATTCACGAAACAGCCGATGGTGCGGTCCGCGCCGATCTCGGCAGCGATAACCTTCTCGTTCAGGCCGTTTTGGGCGGAAACGACATGCCCGTCCGCGGCGATGAAGGGGGCAAGGGAACGGATCGCCTCGGCCGTATGCTGGGCCTTCACGCAAAGGTAGACATTGCGAAAGGTGCCCGTCAGTTCCTCCGGCAGGCAGGCCGCGGCGGTCACTGTGTCTTCAAAGATCGGCCCCTCGATCCGGAGGCCCTTTGCCCGGATCGCCTCCACATGGTCGGCCGCGCGGTCCACGAAGACGACCTTCTGGCCAGCGCGCAGGAAAGCCGCGCCAAGCGACCCGCCGATGGCGCCGGCGCCCCAGATCAGGGTGGTGTCGTTCATGCCCATGGCCCCTCGAGCAGCGCGCGCGTCTCTTCGACCGCGACATCCCAGATCGACTGCATCTCTTCATCCGAGCGCTGGTAGTAGCCGCCGAAATTTCCATCACCGAGGTAGGCGCGCACACCCTTCGGGTCCATCACACGCATCCGGCCAAGGTCGATCATCGGCTTTTGCTGGGTTGGCAGTTCCACGCCCGGCAGGCGCGTCCAGGGGAAGTTTTCCATCCAAGACGCGTGCGAGGCGACAGTGTCGATCTCCTGGACGCGAGCAAAGGTCTTGGGGGCGTTCCACCAGTTGTGGAACTTCACGGCGACGCCCGGATTCTCAGCCATCCATTCGATGGCCAGCGCCCCGGCCGGTTGATTGCCGCCATGCCCATTCACGATCAGGATGCGCCGAAACCCCTGGGCGGCCATACAGTTAAGGATGTCCCGCACGATCCGGGTATAGGTGTCCACGCGCAGGCTGATCGAGCCCGGATAGCCAAGGAAATAGGGCGTAAGCCCATAAGCCACTACAGGGAAGACCGGCACGCCAAGCTGTTCGGCAGCATCGGCCGCCACCTTTTCCGACAGGATTGAATCGACCGACAGCGACAGGCCGGCATGTTGTTCGGTGCTGCCCAGTGGCAGGATCGCGCGGTCGTCGCGCTCGAGGTAATCCTCGACCATCTGCCAGTTCATGTCGGTTATCTTCATGGCTCCGTCTTCCTCCTCGTCGGTTTCGATACACCGGCCTTATTGACAAAGGGCCGGACAAAACGGTCCACGTCGCCGGGGTCGGGGATGTGGCTGTATTCGATGAATTGCGCGCCTTCTCGTGCGGATCGGGTGACGGCATCCGCCCCGGTTGCGAAGACGATGACGTCGCGGTCCGCCAGAAGTTCGGGGGCGGCCGGGTCATCTTCGTTCAGCGCCACAATATCGCGCACGTGAGGCGCGAAGCGTTGCACGCCCGACCGGATGATCGGCAGGAAGTCGATGAATTTCGACGCAACCGCCACCCGCGCCATAGGGCTCAGGGAGGCCAGCCGAAGCCGTGTTTCTTCCGACGGGATGAAGCGTAGAGCGACGACCTTAGTGGCCGGAAACATAGTCGCGACATCCGTGCGCAGGTTGGAGAAGGTGATGATGAGGTCAGCGCCGCCCGCGGCCGCCTTGGTCGCGGGCTCCTTCTGGATCGCATCCATCGTCATCGGGCGCACAGAGGCGATCTCGCCCAGTTGCTGTTCAACCTGCCGGGCGTAGCGCCCAGTCGCCTCGGCGAACAGGCCGACGATGACGATGCTGGCCTGGCGCCCGACGCTATTGCGCAGGGCCACGCGTTGCGACAGCAGAGCCGCCAGTTCTGTCGCCTGCACCCCGATGCTTTCGCCGTAGTCAAGGATGCGGTCGATTTCCCAATGCAAGTTGTCGATTTCCGGGCGCATCGCCATCTGCGCCTTCACGCTGTCAGTAACGTAGGTGCCAGAGCCAGCCCGCGCCTCCACTAGCCCCTCGCGCTTGAGTTCGGCATAGGCCTGGTTGATCGTCATGGGCGCCACGGCCAGATCCTCGGCCAGTTCGCGGACCGAGGGGAGGCATTCGCCGATGGCAAGCTCGCCGCAGGCGATGGCGTATTCGATCGTTCCCTTTATCTGCCGCCAGACTGGCGTGCCCGAGGCGCGGTCGATTGAGAAGTCCATGCATCACCATCAAAAGTGTTATATTAGAATAGAACAGCTTATGCTTCGCGGCAAGGCGTTTCTGCCCAACCAGTAATCATGTTGTGCGGCCCCCCCTTGGATTTTCTGATTATTTTATTGACATGCCTTAGTACGATATGAAAGCCTAATCTGTGCTATAACACTTTAACCAATGACAACGTCAACAGGAAGGTGCGAGATGAAGAAGACTTTGGCCGGCGCGTTCGCGGCAGCGCTGATGCTGAGCGCCGCGCAACCAGCTCTCGCCGTCGAGCGGGGCGGGACCCTTGTTTATGGGCGCTATGCGGACAGCCTGTTCCTCGACCCCGTTCTCAACGATGCGAACGTGGACATCTGGGTGCTGTCCAACCTTTACGACACGCTGCTTTTGCCGACCGACAACGGGCAGGGGGTCCAGGCCGGGATTGCCACGAAATGGGATGTGTCGGCAGACGGCATGTCCGTGACGCTTCAGCTGCGTAAAGGAGCGAAGTTCTCCAACGGCCGCGACATCACCCCCGAGGATGTCATCTGGTCGCTGGAGCGCGCCGCCAACCCTAAGAACGGCATCTGGAACTTCCTGATCTCGTCGATCGACAAGGTGGTTCCGGATGGGAGCGACGGCGTCAAGATCATGCTCAAGCATCCTGACCCAGCCATTCTGCATGCGCTGACCGTGTTCAACACCGCGGTCATGCCGGAGAAGGAATTCGAGGCTGAGCCCGGCAATACGGACGAGGCAAAGGCCCGCGAATTCGCCAAGGACCCGATCGGGTCTGGCCCCTTCGTGCTAAAAAGCTGGGTACATGGCCAGTCTATGACGCTGGTGCGCAACCCTTATTATTGGGCCAAGGGTTCGGACGGAAAGGCGCTGCCCTACCTCAACTCGGTTGTCTTCAAGGTCATCCCGGACGATGCGACCCGGATCCTTCAGTTGCAGTCCGGCGCGCTGGACGGGGCGGAGTTCATCCCCTACGCCCGTGTGCAGGAGCTCAAGAAAGCTTCAGGCATCAACATGGAACTCTACCCCTCCACTCGGGTCGAATACGTGACGATGAACGTGCGCAAGGATGTGGCTGGCAAAGCCAACCCGCTGTCGAATCCTGAGGTGCGGCAGGCGCTGAACTACGCCACAAACAAGAAGGCGATCATCCAGATCGTTACGCATGGTGTGGGCTCGCCCATGTCCTCGTTCATGTCCTCGGCCACGCCACTGCACGCGGGCAAGGGAGAGCTTTACCCCTATGATCTCGCCAAGGCGAAGGCGCTGATGGCGAAGGCGGGCTACGGCAAGGGGTTCTCGACCTCGCTGCTGGTTCTGGCCGGCAATCAGGACGAGCTTTCGATCGCCACCATGCTGCAGCAGATGTGGGGGCAGATCGGCGTGAAGCTACAGCTTCAACAGGTCGACAACGCGACGCGCACGGATGAATACCGCAAGGGCGATTTCTCGATGCGGCTGTCAGCATGGACCGATGACATCGCTGACCCGAGCGAGATCACATCCTATTTCGCCTATTCGCCGACGATCCAGTCACTCCATACCGGCTGGAAGAACGACACGGTCGACAAGCTCTTTGTGCAGTCCCAATCTCAGATGGACGCGGCCAAGCGCAAGGAGGAATACGCAAAGATCCAGCAGATCTTCAACACGACCGGGCCGACCGTTTCTCTGTACCAGACGCCCTATCCAGTGGCGCTGCGCAAGGATGTCCACGGTTTCGTGCAGATCCCGCTGGGCAACAACATTTTCCGCGGGGCCTGGGTGTCGAAGAAGACCTCCAACTGACAGGCTGATCGGGCAGGCGGCATCACGCCGCCTGCCCATGTCCGACGATCGGAGGGACATTCTTGCATCTGTTGCTCTACGTCCTGCGCCGGATCATTCAACTGATCCCGACGCTTCTGTTCATCGCCCTCGTGGTGTTCCTGCTTGTCCACCTGCTGCCGGGCGATCCAGCTAGCGCTATGCTGGGCGACAGGGCCCTGACGGCGGACGTGAACCGGATCAACCATGAGCTTGGGCTTGACCGGCCGCTGCCGGTTCAGTTTCTGCTGTTCCTGCGCAATCTCCTGCACGGCGATCTTGGCCGCTCGATCCAGTTGCATCAGTCGGTGGTGTCGCTCATCGAGCAGCGCCTGCCGGTAACAATCCTGCTGACCGTCATGTCCGCGCTCGTCGCCGTCGTCCTCGCGCTGCCTTTGGCCTTTGTCGCCGCCCTGCGCCGCGACCGCGAGGCCGACGTGCTGATCCGGGGCACGTTCCAGATCGGGCTGTCGATGCCGGTCTTCTACATCGGCCTTCTGTTGCTGACCTTTTTCGGGGCCTATCTGCGCTGGTTTCCCGTGGGTGGCTATGGCGACACGTTCGCGAGCCACCTTTATCACCTTTTCCTTCCGGCCCTGACGCTGGCGCTGAGCCTGTCTGCGGTGCTAATGCGCAACCTGCGTCAGGCTATACTGTCGGTAATCGGGGCCGAATACGTGGATTTCGCGCGCGCCAAGGGGTTGCCTGCGCGGCTGGTACTGTTGCGCCATGTACTGCGCAACGCGTTAATATCGACGGTGACGCTGTTCGGGCTTCAGATTGGCACGCTTCTGGGCGGCGCGGTGGTGACCGAGACAGTCTTTGCCATCCCGGGCGCCGGACGCCTGATGATCGAAAGCATCTACGGCCGCGACTACCCGGTCGTGCAGGGCACGACCCTGTGCCTCGCCGTGGTCGTTTCACTCACCTTCCTTCTGACGGACCTCATCCAGGTCATGCTTGATCCGAGGCTTTCACGATGACCTTCGCCCTGTCGTTACGCGGCCAGCGCCGGAAGACGCGAGCCCGCCGCATTCCCGTTTCGTTGATAGTCGGGGGCGCGATGCTGGCAATCCAGCTTCTGCTGGCGGTCTTCCCATCGGTCTTCGCGCCATATGCGCCAGACAGCTTCGACTACAACGCGCTGATGCAGCCACCTAGCCTTGCGCATCTGTTCGGCACCGACAACTTCGGACGCGACGTGCTGAGCCGTGTCATCCATGCCTATTCGGTGGACATGCAGATCGCCTTCTTCGCGACAGTCCTTCCATTCCTTTTCGGCACCTCGATAGGGGCGGTGATAGGCTATACCGGCGGGCTGGCCGAGACGATCTTCGGCCGGCTGGTGGATGCGATCATTACATTCCCCTTCCTCGTGCTGGTCATCGCCATCGTGGCCGTCCTCGGGCCAGGGCTCAATAACATGTATATCGCCGTAGGCGTGGTGGACTGGGTGTTCTACGCGCGCCTCGCCGTGGCAGAGGTGAAGGTGCAGAAGCGCCTCGACTACGCCGAAGCGGGCCGGGCCATGGGCTACAGCCCCGCGCGGATCGTGTTCCGCCACCTGATGCCGAACATCATCACGCCTCTAATCGTCTATTGGATGACAGACATGGCACTGGCGATCCTGCTGGGGTCGAGCCTTGGTTACCTTGGCCTCGGCGCGCAGCCGCCGATTGCCGAATGGGGCGTGCAGATCGCAGATGCGAAGAACTTCATGGGGACGGCTTGGTGGATGTCGGTCTTCCCCGGCGTAGCGATTGTCGTGGCAGGGCTGAGCTTCAGCCTGACCGGTGATGGCGTGGCGGAAAAAATGAGAACGCGGCGATGAAGGCTGGCCTTTCCCTTGAAGTGAAGAACCTGTCTACGACGTTCGAAACGCCGCTCGGTGCCGTGACCGCCGTCGATGGTGTGAGCTTTGACGTGCATCCAGGTGAGGTCCTGGGGCTAGTAGGGGAATCCGGGTCCGGCAAGAGCGTCACACTGCGGTCTCTGATCGGATTGATCCATCCGCCGGGCAAGGTAACCGGGCAGGTGACATGGAACGGGCAGGACCTGCTTTCGGTGCCGCCGGGCCGCCTGCGCCGCGTGCGCGGGGGAGAGATCGCGATGATCTTCCAGGAGCCGATGACCGCGCTTAACCCTGTCCTGACCGTCGGCCTGCAGGTCGAGGAAAACCTTCGCGCTCATACCGCGCTTGATCGGGGCCAGCGCCGGGCGCGGGCGATCGAACTGTTCGATCTTGTCGGCATTCCGGACGCGAAGCGGCGGCTTGAGAACTACCCCCACCAGTTCTCGGGCGGGATGCGGCAGCGTGTGATGATCGCGATCGCATTGGCTAGCAACCCCAAGCTTCTCCTGGCGGACGAGCCGACGACCGCGCTGGACGTGACGATCCAAGACCAGATCCTGAAGCTGATCCTGTCGCTGCGCGATGAGTTGCAGATGGGCGTCGTACTGGTCACGCACGACCTTGGGGTCGTGGCGGGCACCTGCGACCGCATTGCAGTGATGTACGCCGGGCGGATCGTTGAGTCGGGCAGCGTGCTGGAAATCTTCGACGGACCCCGCCATGCCTACACGCGGGGGCTTCTGGCGTCGGTTCCGCAGGCGGGGGCCGAGCGCGGGCCACTTCTGGCAATTGAGGGCACGCCACCGGCACTGTCGGCCCTTCCCACCGGTTGCGCCTTCGGTCCGCGGTGCAGTTTCGCAAACGATGCCTGCCGGGCCACCCGGCCTGAGTTGGCGGAGATCGGGCCCGGTCGGCAGGTCGCCTGCCTGCACCATGAAACCGTTGCGGCAAGCAAGGGGCAATTCGCATGACAGATCCCACGCTGATCTCGCTCGAGGACGTGGGCAAGGTCTTCCCGATGAACAGTTCGCTGCTGCGCTTCATGCGGGGGCTGCCGCAATCGAGGGTAAATGCGCTGAACGGCGTGACCTTCGAAATCCGACGCGGTGAGACGGTCGGCATCGTCGGCGAAAGCGGCTGCGGCAAGTCCACGTTGGCGCGCTGCCTCGTGCGTCTGCATGACTGCGATTCCGGCCGGATCCGGTTCGAGGGCAATGACATCGCCGAGCTGGAAGGAGCGAACCGGCGGCAGTTCAACCGCCGTGTGCAAATGATCTTCCAAGACCCATACAGTTCGCTCAATCCCCGGATGAGGGTGCGTCAGATTCTGGCCGAGGCGCTGTCGGTCCACCGGATGCGCCCGAAGGCCGAGATCCCCGCCCGGATAGCGGAGCTTCTGGACACCGTGCGGCTGCCCTCAGACGCAGCGGACAAGTTCCCGCACGAATTCTCGGGTGGGCAGCGCCAGCGCATTGGCATCGCTCGCGCCCTTGCTGTGGAACCCGAGGTACTGGTGGCTGACGAGCTGGTCTCGGCCCTTGACGTGTCGGTGCAGGCGCAGGTGGTAAACCTGCTGCTGCGGCTTCAGACAGAGCTTGGCCTGACCGTCGTCTTCGTGGCCCATGACCTACGGCTGGTGCGCCACATCTCGCACCGGGTCGTCGTCATGTACCTTGGCCGCGTGGTCGAGATCGGTCCGACCGAGCGGATATTCTCGGCCGCGGCGCATCCCTATACGCAGGCCCTTCTGGCCGCTGCGCCTGAAATGGATCCACGCCACCGCAATACCAAACCTGCCGCGCGGGGGGAACTGCCCAGCCCATTGAACCTGCCACCGGGCTGTGCCTTCAATACGCGCTGCCCGTTGGCGACGGGCCGCTGTTTCACCGAGCGTCCCGAGCTTCGGGCAACGGAATACGGCCATATGGCCGCCTGCCACCTTGTCGATGCACATGCCGTTTCAGCCTGAGGTTTCCCGATGAGCTACACCGATTTCACCGCCGAACTGGCGGCCGTCAGCGATCTGCTAAGCGCGATCAACCTGCTGAACTGGGATGCCCGCACGCAGATGCCGCCGGACGGCGCGCAAACGCGCTCCAAGCAGATTGCGACTCTGACCGCGATCGCGCGGGACGCGGCGGCTTCGGACCGGATGAAGGAGATCATCGCACGCGCTGAGGACGCTTTGAGCGATGCGCCAAAAACCGACCTGCGCCGCCGCGCGCTTGCGCAGGCCCGGCGCGAAATCGACATCCTGCGCCGTATCCCCGCCGCCCTGATTACCGAGACGGCGGAGCTGAGCGCGATAAGCCATTCCCTTTGGGCCAAGGCGCGGGCGGCGGATGATTTCGCCCTGTTCGCTCCGGTGATCGAGAAGACCTTTGCCCTGCAACGCAGCATTGCCGAGGCGATCGGCTATGACGACCATCCCTATGACGCGCTGGTTTCGCGCTATGAACCGGGCATGACGCGGGCGAAGCTACGCCCGCTCTTCGACGCTTTGCGCAGCGGGATCGCGCCGCTGGTGGACCGAGCGCGGGGGGCGGAGGTGCGTACCGACTTCCTTTCCCGCGGGTTCCCAGTGGCGGCCCAGAGGGCGTTTGGCATCAAGTTGGCCGAACGGATGGGCTATGACATGACGCGCGGCCGCGTCGACGATACCGTGCACCCGTTCGAGATCTCGTTCACGCGGCAGGACGTGCGCATCACCAGCCGCTTTCGCGGGGATGCGATCTCGGCCGGGTTCTTCGCGCTCTGGCACGAGGCGGGACATGGGATGTACGAACAGAACATAGCGCCAGAATTCACCCGCAGCATCTTCGCAACGGATCTGGTCAATCTCTACGCCGTTGGCGGCACAAGCTTCGGTGCGCATGAATCCCAATCGCGGCTGTGGGAGAACCGCGTGGGCCGCTCGCCCCGGTTCTGGGAACATCACTACTCCGAACTGCTCGCGGCCTTCCCGGACCAGCTGGCCGATGTCAGCGTCGAGGAGTTCTGGCGCGCCGTGAACCGCGCGGAGCCGGGCCTGGTACGCGTCGAGGCGGATGAGCTTACCTACGACATGCACATCATTTTGCGGGCCGAGATCGAGATGGCGCTGCTCACGGGCGATCTATCGGTGGCCGACCTTCCAGACGCCTGGGCTGGGAAGATGCGCGACTACCTCGGCGTCACAGTGCCTTCCGACCGGCTGGGCGTATTGCAGGACGTGCACTGGTCGCATGGGTACGTCGGATCCTTCCCGACCTACACGATCGGCAATGTCATGTCGGCACAGTTCTTCGAGGCCGCCATGGCGGCGCCTGGTGTCGCCGACGGGCTTGTGGCGGGGGACTACACTGAGCTGCGGGCCTGGCTGACAGAACACGTCTATCGCCACGGCCGGTCGCTTCTGCCGGACGAATTGCTGGTGTCTTCCACGGGCCGCAGCCTTGACACTGCGCCCTACCTTGCCGAGCTGTCGGCCAAGGTCGACCGGCTGACGGCCTGACATTGCCGGGGATATTTCCATGACTGACACCAGCCAGACCATCGTGACGGCCGACCTCTACGACGCCCACCATGACATCGTTCAAGTCTGCACCTTGCAGTTCCGATCCTTCGGTCGCCGCACAAGCTTCTGTGGCCCCTGTGAGACTTTGAGGGTTTTTCAGGATCACACGCCTGTTCTCGCCGCAGTGGTGGAGCCGGGCAGGGGCAGAGTGCTGGTCGTCGATGCGGGCGGTGAGCTTAAGATTGGAGTGATGGGAGACCGCATTGCCGGAAAAGCGCAGGAGAATGGCTGGTCGGGTGTGGTCATCAATGGCGCCGTGCGCGACACAATGGGGCTGAACGCGATTGATATCGGGGTAAAGGCTCTTGGCGCCACTGCGCGGCGAAGTTGGGTCCCCGCTTCGTCCAGCCGCGGTCAAGAACTTAATTTCGGGGGTACCCGGTTTCGCGCGGGTGACTGGATCTACGCTGATCTCGATGCCGTCATTGTCTCCAATGAGCCACTCACCATAGGGAGATGACGCTTTCATCCGCGTCCGACAAGTGAACCCTCAACGACTCCAGCGCGTGAGTCTGGTTGCCCAAAGCCGTTCAAAGGCTGCGATCCGCGCTCGTAGTCCTGGATGCCGCAACAGCATCCGCTATGCCTCTGGCAGACATTTATATTACATAATCTCTATTATCGCCTTTTGCATGTGCACGCGGGCACATTCTAAACTCGGTTGCGACAAATCCCCTATCCTG
>NZ_RRYH01000037.1 GCF_004010155.1 Solirhodobacter olei
AGCATGCCACCCAACGTCTTCCGCCGTGAGCCTGTCGAGGCCTCGCCGAGTCAGGGCACGTCGGACATGCCGCTGGCAGGCTGAGAGAGCAACGGCGAGGTGCTCAGAGACGTCGATCCGATGTATGTAGCGACCGCAGTCGGAAAGATCATGCGAGGCATGAAGTCCGGGGACGATTCGAAGTGACCGCTCTGGCAGCTGTCGCATCCCCCGTCTGCGAATCCATCTTGATCGGGGCACCATCCGGCAGCAACGCTTCCTGCGACAGGGACCACAGCAGCCACCACAATTAGCACCACAATAAGATGATTCGATTTCCTCATAAGTTATTGAAATCATTGGTGGCGGATGGGGTGGGATTCGAACCCACGGTGGGGTCTCCCCCACGCCAGTTTTCAAGACTGGAGCCTTAGACCGCTCGGCCACCCATCCGGCGCGGCATCCATAGCATGCCGGGCCTGCCGCGCAACCGGCTCACTTGATGCCGGCACGCATGAAGCTCTGCACGAAGGCGCGCTGGAACAGCAGGAAGCCGAGGAGAAGCGGCGCCGAGGTCATAAGCGTCGCGGCATTGATCACCGACCAGTGCACCCCGCTGTCAGCGGCCGAGAAGATCGACAGCCCCACGGTCAGCGGCCGGGCCGAAACGGAATTGGTAATGATCAGCGGCCACACGTAATTGTTCCAATGCGCCGAGACCGAGATCAGCCCGAAGGCAATGTAGGTCGGCTTGCCAAGCGGCACATAGACCCGCCGGATCAGGCCGAGGAGCGAGGCTCCCTCGATCCGGGCCGCGTCGTCAAGCTCGGTCGGGACCTGCAGGAAGGTCTGGCGCAAAAGGAAGATGAAGAATGCCGAGGCCATATAGGGCAGCCCGATGCCGAGGATCGTGTCGGTCAGCCCCAGGATCCGCATGGTCTGGTAGTTCTCCACCAGAAGCACGTCGGGCATCACCATCAGCTGCAGCAGCACCAGCCCGAAAAGCAGGTTCTTGCCCGGAAACTTCAGCCGCGCAAAGGCAAAGGCCGCGAAGGTGCCGAGGACCAGCTGCACGGCCAGGATCATCGTCACCAGGATCACGGTATTCAGGAAATACCGGGCGAAGGGCGCCTGGGTCCAGGCGTCGGGGAAGTTCTGCAGCGTCAGCGGCGCGAGAAGGTCGAACTTCGTCTCGTAGGCGCCGGGGTGGAAGGCGGTCCAGACGGCATAGGCCAAGGGCAGGATCCAGAGCGCGGCCAGAACCCAGCCCCCGATGGTGATCAGTGTGTCGTCGCCCCGCTTCATTTGTAGTGGATCCGCCTGTCGAGGAAGAGGACCTGGCCCAGCGCGAGGACCGAGAGGATGACGATCATCACCACCGTCAGCGTCGCGGCATAGGCCGTGTCCCAGAACTGAAAGCCGACCTGGTAGATGTAGTAGAAGAGGATCGCGGTCGCGTTGTTCGGCCCGCCCTGGGTCATCTGGAAGATCTGGTCGACCAGCCGCACCGCGTCGATCACCGCGTTGACGGAGATGAAGAGCGTCGTCGGCATGATCAGCGGCAGGGTGATGCGCCGGAAGATCTGCCAGCGCGAGGCCCCCTCCAGCTGGGCCGCCTCGATCAGGCTGACCGGGATGGTCTGCAGCGCGGCAAGGTAGAAGATCATGAAGAACCCGGCCTGCTTCCAGACCGCCACCGCCGAGACGGCATAGAGCGCGGTCGAGCCTGTGCCGAGGAGGTTCGAGGCCGGAAGCCCGAAAAGGCCGCGGATCTGGTCGATCAGGCCGAAGCCGGGCGTGTAGAAGAAGATCCAGATATTGGCCACCGCGATCAGCGGCAGCACGGTCGGCGTGAAGAAGGCCATCCGCATGAAGCCGGTGCCCTTCAGCCGCCCCTGCACCAGAAGCGCCATGACCAGCGCGAGGCCCATCGAAAGCGGCACGGTGATGATCGCGTAGATCAGGTTGTTGTGCATCGCCTGCCAGAAGGTCGGGTCGGCGATCATCCTGTGGTAGTTCTTGAGGCCCACGAAATGCGAGGGCCGCATCCCGCGCGCCGTCGACCAGAACGAGGCGATGAAGGTCTCCACCGTCGGGACGTGCATGAAGGTCGCCAGCACCACGAGCGCCGGCAACAGCATCAGATAGGCGTAGATCCACTCGCGCTTCATATGGGTCCGCTCGGGTCCGGGGGGCCGCGAAGGCCCCCCGGGCCTCGTCCTTACTGGTATTGCGCCAGCACGGCGGTGGCCTTCTTCTGGGCCTCCTCCAGCGCCGGCTTCACCTGCGCCTGGCCGGACATGATGCCTTCCAGCGCGTTGTTCAGGATCTGGGTGATCTGCGCGTTCTGGTAGACCGTCAGCTCGGGACCCGCGTATTTCAGCTGGTTGCGGGCGACGAGCGCGCCGGGGACCTTCTTGACGTAGTCCTTCAGGGCCTTGGTGTCCCAGTCATCCGGCCGCGGGGCGACATAGCCGGTGGCCATGGTCCATTTCGCCGCCTGCTCGGGCGCGGTCATCCACTTCACGAAGGCGACGGAGGCCTTCTTCTGCGCCTCAGTCGAATGCTTGAAGAGGTACCAGTTGCCGCCGCCCGTCGGCGCGCCGTAGTGCTTCTTGGCCGGCAGGAAACCCACGCCAAAGGGGAAAGGCGCGTTCTTGGTGATGTTCGTCAGGTTGCCGGTCGTCGTCCAGATGATCGCCGCATTGCCGGTGAAGAAGGCCTTGGGCGTCGCGCCCCAGTCCAGCGTGCCGGGCTCCATCACCTTGTACTTGGTGGTCAGGTCCAGCATGAACTGCGCCGCCTCGATCGCAGCGGGGCTGTCGAAGAACACCTTCTTGCCGTCGGCCGAGGCAAGCGTCGCGCCGGCCGGGATGGCCAGACCCTGGTAGAGCCAGTAGGGGAAGCCCGCCGTCGGGATCCTGAGGCCCCACTGAGTGACCTTGCCGGAGGCGTCCTTGATGGTCAGCTTCTCGGCATCCTTGACCAGCTCATCCCAGTTGGCCGGCGGCTTGTTCGGGTCGAGCCCCGCCTTCTTGAAGGCGTCCTTGTTCCAGTACATGACCGGGGTGGAGCGCTGGAACGGGATGCCCCAGGTCTTCCCGAAGGCCTGCGAGTTCGCCATGAACGCCGGGTAGAAGCCGCCCAGCCAGTCCTTCTTGTCCTTGGCCGAGACGTAGTCGTCGAACGGCACGATCATGTCCTCGTCGATGAGGTTGAACATCTCGGCCGCGCCGATCACCGAAAGCTGGGGCGGGTTGCCGCCGCGCGCCGCGGTGATCGCCTTGGCGATCGTGTCGGTGTAGGAGCCGGTGTAGACCGGCTTGATATGCACGTCGGGGTGCATCTTCATGTAGTCGTCGGTCAGGCCCTGGATGGTCTTCGACGCGCCGCCACCGACGGCGACGGGGAAGAAGAACTGCAGGTCCACCGCCAGCGCAGGCGATGCGGCGAGGAGGGCCGCAACCGCTGCGGCGCCGATCTGCCGGGTCACTCGGGAAAAGCTCATCGAGGTCATCCTCTCTGTTGGGAACTCTGGTTATTGCCGGGGGGGAAGCGCGCGGCCGGTCCCCGGGTCGAACAGCCGGAGCGCGTCGGGCGCCCAGGTGATGTGAAACGCCTCGCCCGCGGGCAGGCCGGCGCGGGCCGGCTGGCGCAGCACGGCCTCGGTGCCGCCGATATCGAGCGTCACGAACAGATCCGCGCCAAGGTATTCCGACCCCACCAGACGCGCGGCCACCCCGGCGCCCGCAAGCGTCATGTCCTCGGGCCGAAGCCCCGCCACCGTGCATTCCGGCGCCGCGATCCCCAGCGCTGCGGCCGGGATCAGGTTCATCGGCGGGCTGCCGATGAAGCGCGCCGCGAAGGTAGAGGCGGGATGGGCGTAGATCTCCTCCGGCCGCCCCTCCTGCTCCACCCGGCCGGCGTTCATCAGCACGATCCGGTCGGCCATCGTCATCGCCTCGACCTGGTCGTGGGTGACGTAGACCATGGTCAGGCCAAGCCGTTTCTGCAGGTTGCGGATCTCCACCCGCATCTCGGCGCGCAGTTTGGCGTCGAGGTTCGAGAGCGGCTCGTCCATCAGGCAGACCGGGCGTTCCGAGATCACGGCGCGGGCCAGCGCCACGCGCTGCTGCTGGCCGCCCGAAAGCTGCGCCGGTTTGCGTTCGAGAAGCGTCTCCAGCCCCATCAGCCGGGCGACAGCGGCCAGCCGCTCCGCCGTCTCGGCCCTGCCGGTGCGGCGGACGGAAAGGCCGAAGGTGATATTCTCGGCCACCGTCAGATGCGGGAAGAGCGCGTAATTCTGGAACACCATGGCGATGTCGCGCTTGGCCGGGGGCAGATCGCCAAGGCTGTGATCGCCGAGCACGATCTCGCCGCGGCTGGGCGACTCGAAGCCGGCGATCATCCTCAGAAGCGTGGACTTGCCGCACCCCGAGGGGCCGAGAAGCACCGTCAGTTCGCCCGCGCCGACCTCGACATCGACCCCGTCGACGGCGATATGGCCCGGAAACTCCTTGCCGAGCCCGCGAAGGCGGATGCCCGGCGCCGGCCGCCCGCCGGCCGTCGCGAAAGTCATCGTGCTGGACGCCATCCCGTTCCCCATGCGGACCGGATAGTAACCATCCGTAACAATCGCGCAATTCATATGTGAAGGTTTTGTGACGGCGCAGGGAGGCGGCACGCCCGCCCTGAAAGAGGGCCAGCGCCCGTCCGCCCCCCGCAAACGAAAAGGGGCGCCCGGCGGGGCGCCCCTTGCAACTCGCGTCGGCCGGTCCGGCCCTACTTCAGCGTCAGCGCGACGAAGCGCGGCTCGCCGTTGCGGCGGATCAGCAGCAGGACGGACTTGTGGCCGGCATCCTTGGCCGCCTGGATCCGGTCCTGCAGATCCTGAACGCTCGTCACCTTCTGCTGGCCCGCCTCGGTGATGATGTCGCCGGGGCGCAGGCCCTTGGTGAAGGCCTCGCTGGTGCCGTCGACGTCCTTGATCACCACGCCCTGCAGATCGGCGCCAAGGCCCATCTGGTCGCGCATGTCCTTGGTCAGTGGCACCACGGTCATCCCGAGGATCGTCGTACTCTGCGGCTGCGGCGCCTGCGGGCTGCCGTTGCCCTCGGACACCGGCGGGGTCGAGTCCACGTTGCCGGCGCGCTTGCCCAGCGTGACGTTCAGCGTCTGGTCCTTGCCGTCGCGGAAGACGACCACCGGAACCGTCTTGCCGATCGCGGTGTTCGCGACCTTGCGCACCAGCTCGCGCGTGTCGGGCACGTCAGAGCCGTCGAACTTCAGGATCACGTCGCCGGATTTCATCCCGGCCTGCTTCGCCGGCCCGTCGGGCACGTCGGTGACCATCGCACCCGCCGCCTTCGGCAGGCCCAGCGCATCGGCCATGTCCGGCGTCACGTCCTGGATCCGCACGCCCAGCCAGCCGCGGTGGACCGAGCCGAAGTCCTTCAGCTCGCCCACCACCTTGGACACGACGTTGGAGGCCATCGAGAAGCCGATCCCGATCGAGCCCCCATTGGGGCTGAGGATCGCGGTGTTCACGCCGATCACCTGCCCCGCCATGTTGAAGAGCGGCCCACCCGAGTTGCCGCGGTTGATGGCGGCATCGGTCTGGAAGAAGTTGTCATAGGTGCCGTTCAGCGTCCGGCCCTTGGCCGAGATGATCCCGGCCGAGATCGAGAAGCCCTGGCCCAGCGGGTTGCCCATCGCCAGGACCCAGTCGCCCACCCGCATCTTGCCGCTGTCGCCGAACTGCACGAAAGGCAGGGGCTTGTCGGTCTTCACCTTCAGCAGCGCGATATCCGTCGCCTTGTCGACGCCCACGACCTTGGCCTTCTCGGTCTTGCCGTCGAAGAACTGGATCTGGATGTCGTCGGCGCCGTCGATGACGTGATTGTTGGTGACGATATAGCCATCGGCCGAGATCACGAAGCCGGAGCCGAGCGCCTCGCTGCGCTGCGGGCGGCTCTTCTGGCCGTTCTGGCCGTTCTGATCCATGAAATCATGGAAGAACTGTTCGAAGGGCGAGCCCGGGGGAACCATCGGGCCCTGGTCGGTGGGCGCGGCGATGGTCGACATGGTGGTGATATCCACGACCGCCGGGCTGATCTTGGAGGCGAGATCGGCGAAGCCGTCGGGCGGCGCGCCCTGCGCCTCTGCCCGGGCGAACTGGCCCATCGCCAGCGCAAGCCCGAGCATGACCACCCAAAGCGCGCGCAGAGGGGCACCCGGGCGGGTTCGGGTCTGCATGGATATCCTGTTCACGTCGAGCTCCTTTCGCTCCTCCTCGCCGGGCGCCGGCCGTGGGGCGGCGCCGGGGCGACATAAGGCAAATAGGGTTGAGGCGTGACAACTCAATCCCACTCGCCAGGCCTCAAATGGGTGTGACACCCTGTAACATGCGGCCGTTGCCCGATGGTGGCGGTTTTCTCAGGCCGCGAGTGTCTCAGGCGATGTGCCACCGGGCAAGCGCAATCAGCACCACACCCAGCGCCAGCGCGCCCAGCCCGATGCTGCGGCGCGCCTCGAGGCTGAGGCGGGCGAAGACCGCCATCGCCTGCTCGAGCCGCCGCGGGGCCAGCGCCAGCACCAGCCCCTCGAAGGCCAGCACCATCCCCAGGCCCAGAAGCAGGGTCAATTCCCTGCCCCGGCCGGTTTCGCCGCCGCCGCGCTGCCGGCGCGCCCGGCTTCCGAGTTCAGGAAGTCGAAGAACTGGCTGTTCGGGCTCAGCACCATCGTTGTGTCCGATCCCTTCAGCGCGGTCTTGTAGGCCTGAAGCGACCGGTAGAAGGCGAAGAACTTCGGATCCTTCGAATAGGCGCCGGCATAGATCTTGTTGCGCTCCGCATCGGCCTGGCCGCGGATCACCTCGGCCTTCTTCTGCGCCGCCGAGGTCAGCTCCAGCGCGTTGCGGTCGGCGGTTGCGCGGATCGTCTGCGCCTCCTGGTTGCCGAGCGCCAGCTCCTGCGCCGCCTCCTTCTGCCGCTCCGCCTTCATCCGCCCGTAGGTGGATGCGAGGTTCTGGTCCGGAAGGTCGGTCCGCGTCAGCCGCACGTCGATCACGTCGATGCCCAGAGAGTCCGCCTCCTTGCGGGACAGGTCGCGGATCTGGTTCATCAGATTGGTGCGGTCGTTCGACAGGATCGCGTCGGAATTGACCGAGCCGAGCACCTGGCGCACGGCGGCGTTCAGGATCTGCTCCAGCCGGCTCTGCGCGAAGCGCACGCCCTCGGGGCCGGTCGCCTGCCGGAAGGTCACCAGGTTGGTGATCCGCCAGCGCGCGAAGGCATCGACGACAAGCCGGCGGTCATCCAGCGGGGTCACTTCCAGCGGCTGCGTCGGCAGGCCGAGGATGCGGCCGTCGTAGCGCACCACCTGCTGCAGGAACGGAACCTTGAAATAGAGGCCCGGCTTCTCGCGCACCTGGGTGACCTGGCCGAACTGCAGCACCAGCGCCTTCTCGCGCGGATCCACGATATAGACCGAGGACAGCGCCAGCGCGGCGAGGATCACGATGCCCGGAAGGATGTAGGTCCAGCGGTTGTTCATTGGCCCGATCCTCCCTGCGTCCCGCCCGTCGCGGACGCGCTTCCGCCCTGCGTCCCGTCCGTCGAGGCGGGCTTGGCCGGCGCAGACTTGCCCGCCTGCTGCATCAGCTTGTCGAGCGGCAGATAGGGCACAACGCCGTTCGCCGCCGTCCCGGCACTGCCAACGCCGTCGAGGATCATCTTGTGCATGCCACCCAGCACGCTCTCCATGGTTTCGAGATACATCCGCTTCCGCGTCACCTCCGGCGCCGCGAGATAGGATTTGTAGACCGAGTCGAAGCGGCTCGCGTCACCCTCGGCGAGGTTGACGACCTGGGCCTTGTAGCCCTCCGCCTCCTGCACCAGCTGCGAGGCCTGGCCGCGCGCGGCGCCAAGCGCCTTGTTCGCATAGGCCTGCGCCACGTTGACCAGCTGGTCGCGCTGCTGCTGTGCCGCCTGCACCGCGCGGAAGGCGTTGATGACCTCCTTCGGCGGGTCGGCGCTGTCGAAGTTCACCCGGATCACCCGGATCCCGGCGCCATAGCTGTTGAGCGTCTTCTGCACGCTGATCTGCAGCTGGGCCGAGATCGCGCCGCGGTCCTTGTTCAGGATCGGTGCGAGGTCGGTGCGCGCGATGATGTCGCGCATCGCGCTTTCGGAGACCGCACGCACCGTCTCGGTCGGATCGGCGAGGTTGAAGAGGAACTTCGACGGGTCCTCGACGTTCCAGACCACCTGGAAGTGGACGTCGACGATGTTCTGGTCGTTCGTCAGCATCAGCCCGGTGTCGTTCGACCCGCCCTGCCCGGCGCCGATGTCCGTCGTCCGCTCGCCCGTGGTGGGGATCACCTTGTAGGTGACGACCGGCCAGGGCGCGAAATTGAGGCCCGGCTCGCCGATCTTGTAGAACTTGCCCAGGAACAGCTCGACCGAGCGTTCCTCCGGCCGGACGGTGTAGAACGAGGCGAAGGCCCAGATCAGAACCAGCACCGCGGCCACGCCGAGGCCGATGACACGTGGCCCCGGCCCGTCGCCGCGGCCCCGGCCCGCCGGGCCCGTCGGCCCGCCGCCGCGCCCGCCCAGCAGCACCTTCAGCCGCTGCTGGCCCTTCTTGACCATGTCATCGATATCGCCGAACCCGGGGCCCTCGCCCGGACGCCGGCCACCGCCACCATTGCGATTGTCGTCCCCGCCCGGGCCGCTCGGGCCTCCGCCCCAGGGTCCGCCGCTGTTACCCGCCATATAAAGCCGTTCCTCTTCCTAGCCTTCCCGACTTGGCCACGCGCGCGCGAATGTCAAGCCTTGCGTACCGGCCTGCGTAGCGTCACCAGTTCCTCGCCCATGGTCGGATGCACCGCCACGGTGCGGTCGAAATCCTCCTTCGTCGCCCCCATCTTGATCGCGATGGCGGCGAGCTGGATCATCTCGCCCGCCTCCGGTGCGACGATATGGCAGCCCAGCACCTTGCGGCTGTCCTGGCTGACGATCAGCTTCATCAGCACCCGCTCCTCCTGCCCGGCGAAGAGGCTGCGCATCGGCCGGAAGGCGGCGGAATAGACCTCGATCGGCTCGCGGTCCCGCGCCTCCTCCTCGCTGAGGCCCACCGAGCCCAGTTCCGGCTGGGTGAAGACGGCAGAGGCGACCAGCTCGTGATCCGCCGCGACGACCTTTCCGCCGAAAACGGTATCGGCGAAGGCATGGCCCTCGCGGATCGCGACCGGGGTAAGGTTGATCCGGTCGGTCACGTCGCCCACGGCGTAGATCGAGGGCACCGCGGTCTGGCTGTGGCCGTCGACCACGATCTCGCCCCGCCGGCCAAGTTTAACGCCCAGCGCCTCCAGCCCCAGGCCATGCGAATTCGGCACCCGGCCGGTGGCGTAGAGCACCGCGTCGAACGTCCGGTCCTTGCCGTCGGTGGCCGTGACCTTCACGCCCTCTCCGGCGCGCTCCATCTCCATCACCTCGGTGCCGCAGTGGATCTCGATCCCGCGGGCCCGCATGGCCTCGGCGACATGGCCGCGGGCCTCGTCATCGAAGCCGCGCAGGATCTGGGCGCCGCGGTAATACTGTGTAACTTCGACGCCCAGACCGTTGAATATCCCCGCGAATTCGCAGGCGATATAGCCGCCGCCGACGACCAGAAGCCGCTTCGGCAACTTCTCCAGGTGGAACATGTCGTTGGAGGTCAGCGCCAGCTCCGAGCCCGGGAACTCCGGCACGAAGGGCCAGCCGCCGGTGGCGACGAGGATATGCTTGGCGGTGACCGTCTCGCCGGTGGAAAGCTTCACCGTATGCGCGTCTTCCAGCACCGCGCGGCAGTCGTGGATCGTCACCCCGGCATTCAGCAGCGTCTTGCGATAGGCGCCTTCGAGCCGGTCAAGCTCCGCCTCCAGCTTGCCGCGGAACATCGGCCAGTCGAAGGCGCCGGCCGAGGCGTTCCAGCCATAGGCCCGCGCCTCCTCCACCGCCGCCGGATAGGACGAGGCGAAAACCATCAGCTTCTTGGGCACGCAGCCGCGGATGACGCAGGTGCCGCCCATGCGGCTTTCCTCCGCCAGCCCGACCTTCGCGCCATGATCCGCGGCCGCCACCCGCGCCGCGCGAACCCCGCCGGAGCCGCCGCCGATGACGAAAAGATCATAGTCGAAATTCATTGCCTACTCCCCGAGGTCGGAGAACAGGTTCGTGGTCTCGATGAACTCCACCTGCCCCTCCTCGCTTACCGCGCCGGAGATGTCGCGCACCGACACCCGGCCATCGCCATGGCCCACCACGACGATATCGCAGATATCGATGAACAGGCCGTTCTCCACCACGCCCGGGATCTGGTTCAGCACGAGCGCAAGCTGGCGCGCGTTGCCGATCCGGTTCAGGTGCAGATCGACGATGTAGTTCCCTTCGTCGGTGAGGAAAGCATGGTCCCCGTTCATGCGGAGCGAGGTGGTCTGCCCCAGCACATCCATCGCGCCGAGGGTTTCCTCGATCAGCGCCTTGGTGGTCTGCCAGCCGAAGGGCACCACCTCCACCGGCAAAGGGAAGGCGCCGAGCTGGGCCACTTCCTTCGCCGCATCGGCGATGACGATCATCCGGTCAGACGCGGTCGCGACGATCTTCTCCTGCAGCAGCGCGCCGCCGCCGCCCTTGATCAGGTTCAGTTCCGGATCGAACTCGTCGGCGCCGTCGATGGTCAGGTCCAGCCATTTCGCCTCGTCTAGGCTGACCACCTTGATGCCGACCTGCCGCGCCAGATCCGCCGTGCGGGTGGAGGTGGGCACGCCGGTGATCTTCAGCCCGTCCTCGCGCACCATCTCGCCCAGGCAGCGCACCATCCAGGCGGCGGTGGAGCCGGTGCCGAGCCCGACCTTCATCCCGCTTTCGACGAATTCGACCGCCCGTCTGGCGGCCACGAACTTCGCCTTGTCGATCGGAGAGAGGTCGGCGGGCATGATCGGCTCCTACGCTGCGCTGCCCCGGTTATAGGCAAACTGCCCCGGGGGTGCGAGGCCGTTTTGCGCCGCAGCGTCCCGCGCGGGAAGGCGCCGCCGAACGGTGCGCAATGAATGCGCACCCAATGCCGGGAAGATCAACCAGAACGTGCATCCCGCCGCCGCCGCGCTATACTCGCACCCGTACCAGTTCCCAGCCGGCAAGGTTGCCCGCCGCATGACCGAGGCCCCCGCCTTCAACCTCCTCGCCATCTTCCAGGCCGGCCGCCTGCAATACGAGGCGCTGCTGCTGGCCGCGAGCCTCGCCGAGACGAACCCCGCCCTCCTTTCCCGCCTGCACCTGGCAGAGCCGGAACCCGGGCCCCTCTGGCCCGCCGACCCGCACGTCAGGGACAAGGCGCTCCGCGGTCTTCTGGCCGAGATGGGCGTGACCTTCCTCAGCTTCCCCTCGCGCCATTTCGGCGCCGCCTACCCCTATGGCAACAAGATCGAGGCCCTGGCCGCCCTGCCGCCCGTCCCCTTCGTCTTCTTCGACACCGACACGCTCTTTCTCGGCCCGCTCGCCGATGTCCCCTTCGACTTCGACCGCCCCACGGCCTCGCTCAACCGCGAGGACACATGGCCGAAACCCGACCTCTACGGCCCCGGCACGGACGAAATCTGGCGCAGCCTTTACGGGAAATTCTCGCTGGATTTCCAAAGCTCTCTGGACCTTTCCGAACCCGACGGGTCCTGGCGGCGCTACCTCTATTTCAACGCCGGCTGGTTCTTCCACCGCGATCCGCAGGCCTTCGGGCAGCGCTTCCTGTCCTGCGCGCTCGCGATCCGCGACGACCCGCCGCCGCAGCTCACCGGACAGTCGCTCGACCCGTGGCTCGACCAGGTCGCCCTGCCGCTCGTCATCCACAGCTTCGGCGGCGGGCGCGCGACGCTGCCGCCCGGCCTGCTCGACGGGCGGATCAGCTGCCATTACCGGACCCTGCCGTTGCTCTACGCGAAGGAAAGCGACCAGGCCGTTGAAATGCTGGAAAAGATCGCCGCAACCCCCGCCTACCGCCGGATCCTGCGCGACCACGCGCCGGTGAAGGCCTGCGTCTACCGCAACCAGGGCCGCCGCGCCCGCGCCCTGTTCGACCGCGCGAACCTGCCCCGCCGCGAACAGGCGATCCGCAACCGGCTGAAACGCGAAGGGCTCTGGATCCGCTGAGGCCGCCTCAGCCGTATTTGACGAAGAACTGCCGGTAGGGCCCCCGCAGCCCCTCGATCGCCGCCTTCACCTGCGCCGGGTCGCCCGCGGCCACGGCATTGACGAGCGCGTCCACCGAGGCACGGAAGGCCGCCTCCAGCGGGGCGTAGTCGGCCTCCGACGCCTCCGGCGCGGGATGCGCCTCGATCTGGCCGACGAGGTAGTCGAGCACACCCGCCAGTTCCGCCACCTTCGGCGCGACCTTGCCGGTGTAAAGCGCGGGATCCAGCGCCAGCACCTTCTCCATCTCGGCGTGATAGGCATTCATCCGGTCGGAGAAGCCGATGATCCCGTTGCGCTCGTGCAGCTTCCACAGCGCCAGCCGCACCGCCTCCAGCGTCATGTGCGCGTCGGGCACGTTGCCGGCCTTTGCCTGCGCCTTGGCCGTGTCGAGCGACGAAGCGACCTTGGCGAGGGTGTCGCTCCACTTCGGGTCATCGGCATATTGCGGCGGGGGCGTGCTGCGCCAGTCGGTCATCAGCCCCGCCCATTGCGCCGAAAACTTGTTGATCGCCTCCGCCGTCGCCGACGCATCGCCCTGGTTGCTGTCGAACAGCGCCACCCTGTAGCTGGCATAGGCCTTGCGCAGCCCGGCCTCGAAATCGGCGATCTTGCCGGCATGGGCGGCGGGGGCGACCAGCGCGGCGACCAGCGCCAGGGCCGGAAGGAAACTGCGGTGCGGCATAGGTGTTCTTCCTGACTTGTCCTTCGAACTCTGCGTGCGCGGCACGGCCCCCCAACCGGCCCCGCATCGCCTTACGTCAATTCTGCGGCTAGAGCGGCCGGGCCGCAAGCCGATCCCGCCAAATCGAGACAGCTTCTTTCAGAACCCGCGCCCGCGCCATCGGCGAAAGCTCGGCATCGAGCCGCTCCAGCACCTCGAAGCGGAAGCCCTCGCCGCCCGCCCCGCCCCAGGCGGCGGCCAGCTCCGCCGGTGCTGGCCCGCCGGTGCGCAGCACGAAGCGCAGCCGGTTCTCGGCCGCGCCCAGCGACCGGGCCGCGCCCACCCAGCACGCCCCGTCCGGCGCGCGGAACGCGTAAACCCCGGCGTCCACGGCCCTTTCCTTCCAGGCCGCCACCGCCGCCCGTCGCGCATCTTTCTCCATCTTGGCCGCTCCGCTCTTGTGTCCGGCGGCTCTCTCGCATATTTTAACCCGGGTATAAATAGCAAAGTGATCCCCATGGACCGTCAGCTCCTCCTCTTCGAAGGCGACCGGCGCATCGCCGCCGGGCCAGAGGCCGAAATCCGCGCAGCCCTCCTCGCCCGTCGCGCCGCCCGCGCCGAACCCGAGGCCGGACCCCGCCTCGCAGTCTTCGAGGCGGAAAGCGGCCGGGTGACCGACATCGACCTGCGGGACCCGCCACGCGGCCGCGGCCGCCCCCGGCTCGGCGTGACGCCGCGCGAGGTGACGCTTCTGCCGCGCGACTGGGACTGGCTTGCCGCCCAGCCCGGCGGCGCCTCAGCGACGCTAAGGCGGCTGGTGGAGGCCGCGCGCCGCACCGAGAGCCCGACCAGCCGCCTGCGCCTGCGCCGAGACGCGGCCTATCGCATCCTGACCGAGCTCGCCGGCGACCGCCCGGGCTACGAGGAGGCGATGCGCGCCCTCTTCCGCGGCGACCACGGCGCCTTCGCCGCCGCGACCGAGGGCTGGGCCGAGGACCTCCGCGCCCTCTACCCGGAGGACGGCGCGTGACCCATCTGGAGCCCACCGAGGCCGCCGCCATCGCCACCCTGCGCCGCGGCATTCGCGGCCCGGTCGTGATGCTGAACCTGCTGCGTTTCCGCCGGGTGGCCGATTACGCGGCCACCCCCGACCTCGCCCCGCCCGCCCCGGTCACCGGGGCCGAGGCCTATGCCCGCTACATCGCCCACACCCGCCCGCATCTGGAGGCAAGCGGCGGCGCGATCCTGTTCGACGGCACCGGCGGGCCGTGGTTCATCGGGCCGGAGGCCGAACACTGGCACCGCGCGCTGCTGATCCGGCAGGCGAGCCTCGAGGCCTTCCTCGCCTTCGCCCGGAACGAGGCCTACCTCGGCGGTATCGGCCACCGCACCGCCGCGCTGGAGGACAGCCGCCTGCTGCCCCTCGCCCCCGTCGGCTGAGCCGGGCCCCGAATCCTGCCCCGGAACCGCGTTCCGCCCGCGCCGCGCAGGGCGGAACGGCATTTGCGCCGGGCCCTTCCGCCCGGAACCCCGGCCCTCAGCACGCCGTTGTGCGGCACCGGCCAAGCCCCTAGGCTCAGACCAGACCAAGGAGGATCCGATGACAACAACCTATGGCTTCGACACGCTGCAAATCCACGCCGGGGCGCGGCCCGACCCGGCCACGGGAGCCCGGCAGACCCCGATCTACCAGAGCACGGCCTTCGTCTTCCGCGACGCGGACCATGCCGCCGCCCTCTTCAACCTGCAGGAGGTCGGCTACATCTACTCGCGGCTGACCAATCCCACCGTCTCGGTCCTGCAGGAGCGGATCGCGACGCTGGAAGGCGGCGCGGGCGCGGTCTGCTGCTCCTCCGGGCACGCGGCACAGCTCCTGGCGCTCTTCCCGCTGATGGCGCCGGGGCGCAACGTCGTGGCCTCGACCCGGCTCTACGGCGGCACCGTGCAGCAATTCTCCAACACGATCCGCAAGTTCGGCTGGTCGGCCAAGTTCGTCGATTTCGACGACGAGGCCGCGCTCGCCGCCGCGATCGACGACGACACCCGCGCGATCTTCTGCGAGTCGATCGCCAACCCCGGCGGCTACATCACCGATCTCGACGCGGTGGCGAAGATCGCAGAGGCCGCCGGCGTGCCGCTGGTGGTCGACAACACCTCCGCCACGCCCTGGCTCTGCCGCCCGATCGAGCATGGCGCGACGCTGGTGATCCACTCGACGACCAAGTACCTCACCGGCAACGGCACCGTCACCGGCGGCGCGGTGGTGGACTCCGGCCGCTTCGACTGGTCCGCCTCCGGCAAGTTCCCGGCGCTGTCCGAGCCGGAGCCCGCCTATCACGGTCTGAAGTTCCACGAGACCTTCGGCCCCCTCGCCTACACCTTCTACGGCATCGCCATCGGCCTGCGCGATCTCGGCATGACGATGAACCCGCAGGCCGCGCATTACACGCTGATGGGAATCGAGACGCTCTCGCTCCGGATGGAGCGGCACGTCGCCAACGCGGTGAAGGTCGCGACCTGGCTGGAGAAGAATCCAAGGGTAGAAAGCGTGACCTATGCCGGGCTGAAGTCCTCGCCATATTTCAACCGGATCGAGCGGATCTGCCCCCGCGGCGCCGGCGCTCTTTTCACTTTTGCGATAAAAGGCGGCTACGAGGCCTGCGTGAAGCTGGTCAATTCGGTGGAGCTGTTCAGCCATGTCGCCAACCTCGGCGACGCGCGTTCGCTGATCATCCACCCGGCCTCCACCACCCACCGCCAGCTGTCGGAGGAGGCGCAGGAGAAGGCCGGCGCCGGGCCGAAGATCATCCGCCTCTCGATCGGCATCGAGGATGCCGACGACCTGATCGCGGATCTCGACCAGGCGCTCGCCAAGGCCACGGCCTGAGCCTCGGGAGGGCGCGCCGCGACGGGCGCGCCCTTCCCCTCACCCGGCCCCCTCACTCGGAGAGGCCGAAGACCATCTGCACCTCTGCCTTCACGTCCACCTCGCCCTGCGCCACCGGCACGGGAGAGGAGACCTTCAGCATCATCGGCGCGGCCCGCATCAGCGGCACCGGCGCGTTCCCGGCTTCCGAGATCGACTGCACGGGGCCGAGTTTCACCCCCGCCGCCGCCGCCAGGACCGAGGCCCGGTGCATCGCGTCCGCCACCGCCGCCTTGCGCGCGGCGTCCTGGTAGGGCGCCGGATCGGACAGCCCGAAGCTCAGGCCAGAGATCCGGTTCGCCCCGTCGCTCACCACCGCGTCCAGCACGTGGCCCAGACGGTCCAGCGCGTGCACCTTCACCCGCACCGTGCCGGAGGCGGCGAAGCCGACGATCTTCGACGCCTGCCCGGTCTGCGCATTCGGGTTCGACCAGCGCGGCGAAAGATCGAGGCCCGAAGACTGCATGTCGCGTGCGGCGATCCCCTCGGCGCCCAGCCGCTTCAGCACCGCCGCAAGCTGGGCGGAGGCCTGCGCCACGGCCGCGGCGGCGGTCTTGCCCTCCGCCGTCACCCCCAGCGTGATCTCCGCCATGTCGGGCACATGCGAGACCGATCCCTCGCCCGTCACCGTCAGCGTCGGCCCGGCCCAGGCCGCCCGCACCCCTCCGAGGCCCGCAAGCCCCGCCACCATTGCCGCCGCAAGGGCATGTTTCCAAAGCACCATCACCGGCCCTCCTTTCGCACCGACCCTGCGGCCCGCCGCCGCGCGAGACAAGCCGAAACCGGGCCGGAACCGGGCCGGAACCGCGCGCGCCTTCCCCTCGGCGGTTTCCTGCTGTACATATTCAGGCAGCCAGCGGCCGCCTCCCCCGGCCCCATATCCTGTGTTACAGCCTTCGAATGAAGCCAAGTTTCGCCCTGAATCTCAGCCATGACGGGATCGGCCTCCTGCACCGGACCCCGAATGGCTGGAGCAGCGTAGGCGAAGTCGCGCTCGACAGCGCCGACCTGGGCAAGGCGATGGGCTTCCTGCGCTCCACCGCGCTGGCGCTGGAGCCGCGCGGCCTGGTGACGAAGGTGATCCTGCCGGCCTCGCAGGTCCTTTACACCACCGTCACCGCCCCGGGGCCGACCACGCCGCAGCGGCGCAACCAGATCTCCCGCGCGCTGGAGGGGCTGACGCCCTATACCGCGGCAGAGCTGGTCTTCGACTGGTCCGGCCCCGGGCCGGAGCTGAAGGTCGCCGTCGTCGCGCGCGAGACGCTGGCCGAAGCAGAGCACTTCGCGACCGAGCACCGCTTCCACCCGGTCTGCTTCGTCGCCATGCCCGACCCCGAACAGTTCGACGGCGAGCCGTTCTTCGGCGAGACAAAGGGCGCCTCGGCCTTCCTGTCCGGCGAGACGCTGGAGCGCGACACCGCCCCCGTCCGCATCACCGCCACCGCGCCGAAACCCGCCCCGGCGGCGCAGGAAGCGCCCGAACCCGCCCGGGCCGCGCCCAAAGACGCCCGGGACGATGCGGCCCCCGTGGATGAAGCTCGGGTCGACGCGGCACTGGGCGACATCGCCGTCACCGACCCCGCCCTTCCCGACCCGGAGGCCCCGCCCGCGACAAGACCCGCCAGCCCCGCGCCGGTGGCCGAATTCGCCGACGCCCCGGGCCAGCCCGCATTCTCCACCCGCCGCAGCGCGGAGGAAGCCGCGCTCGCCGCCCCCGTCGGCACCGACCAGCCCGCCCGCCTGCGCTTCCTGCCGGAGGCCTTCCAGCACGCCGCCGAAGGCCTGACCGCCGCGCCGCCCGCAGCCGAGGCGCCCGCGCCGAAGCCCGCCGGGCGCAAGCCGCCGAAGCCCCGCCGGGGCCGCGCCGGCAAAAGCCGCGCCCGATCCGGCTCCTCCACCGGCGAGGTGATCCCGGCCCCGCCGCCGCTCAGGCCGCCCTCGACCGAAGAGGAGGCGATGACGCTCTTCGGCGCCCGGCAGCGAGAGCCCGACCGACGCCGCCTGCCGCTGACCGTCCTGGTGCTCGCGGCGGTGCTGCTGATCGCGCTCGGTGCGGCCTATGCCCTCTGGGCGGTGCTGGAGCCGCAGCACGCCGCGCTCGACCGCCCCGCCGTCAACCAGACGGCCGCCATCGCCCCCGCCGGCCCGGCGCGCGTGCCCGCAAGCACCGCCGCGCCCAGCGCGCCCTCGGGCGAGACCACGCCCGCCCCCGGTGCCGCCGCAGCCCTTTCGCCCGCGCCGCATCCCGCGACCGACACGGTCACAGCCGCCGCCGCGCAGACGGCCGCCCCGACGACGCCGCGCGCGCCCGGTCCGGACGCCACCGCGCCCGCGCCCCGGGCAGAGACTGGCCCCGCCGGCAGCGCGCCGCAGCTTGCCGCCCTGCCCTTGGCGCCGGCCTCGCATGCCGCGGCCCCGGCCGCGCCGGGTCGGGGCGTGCCGACTCTGCGGCCCATCGCGGTGACCGATGTCAAAGGCTCCGTCACGCCCGACGCGCCCGATACCGCGTCCGATATCATCCTTGCCGCAATCGACCCGGCGGTGGCCGGCCAGCTGCAGCCGGGCCTGCCTGCCCCGACCGCCTTCGCGACCGACAGCCCTCCCGGCAGCACCCCGGCGGCCGACACCACCGCCGCGATCGACAGCACCGCCGTGGCCCACAGCCTCGCCACGGCCGACAGCGCCCCGACACCCCCCGCGCCGGGCGGGCTCGGCGCGATCCGCCCGATGCCGCGCCCGGCCAATATCCCGGCAGAGGCCACCCCGGCCACCCCGGCCGCGCCCAAGGTCTCCCCCCTCGCCGTGGCCACCTCCATCCGCCCGGCGCGCCGGCCGAACGATATCTCGCGCAGCGTCAATGCCGCTGTCGCCTCCGCCCTCGCCCCGGCGGCGAAACCCGCCGCCGCCTCTCCTCCCGAACCTAAAAAAAGAGCACTGATGATCCCCTCCAACCCATCCGTCTCGCAGGAAGCGACGATCAAGCGGGCGATGCGCCTGAACCGCATCAACCTCCTCGGCGTCTTCGGCACGACGGCCGACCGAACCGCGCTGGTGCGCCTGTCCAATGGCAGCGTGAAGCGGGTGAAAGTGGGTGACCGCCTCGACGGCGGCAAGGTCGCCGCGATCGGTGACGACAACCTCTACTATGTCCGCAGCGGCCAGAACATCCAGCTGGTGATCCCGAGCGGCTGATCCCCCCTCGCCGCCGCGTAGGGTGCGCATTCATTGCGCACCGCGCTCACCGACGGAGCCCCCCACGCAAACCCATGCAAAAGGCCGCGCCTTGATGGCGCGGCCTCTGTCCATTCTGCCGACGGGCCTCAGGAGGCCTTCAGCACCCCGCGCTCGATCTGGTCCTGTTCGATCGACTCGAAAAGCGCCTTGAAGTTGCCCTCGCCGAAGCCGTCGTCACCCTTCCTCTGGATGAACTCGAAGAAGATCGGCCCGATGACGGTGCGCGAGAAGATCTGAAGCAGAATCTTCGTCTCGCCCCCGTCGACCACGCCCTCGCCGTCGATCAGGATGCCGTTCTTCTCCAGCTTGTCGAGCGGCTCCTCGTGGCCGACGACGCGCTCATGGCTCATCTCGTAATAGGACTTCGGCGGCTTCGGCATGAACTTCAGCCCCCGCGACGCGATCGCGTCGGTGGCGGCGTAGATGTCCTCGCTGCCCACCGCGATATGCTGGATGCCCTCGCCGTTGTAGCGCTTGAGGTATTCGACGATCTGCCCGGTCTCGCCCCGGTCCTCGTTGATCGGGATCCGGATCCGCCCGCAGGGCGAGGTCAGCGCGCGCGAATGCAGCCCCGAATACTTGCCCTCGATGTCGAAGAAGCGGATCTGGCGAAAGTTGAACAGATCCCCGTAGAACTTGAACCAGGTGTCCATGTTCCCCTTGTGGACGTTATGGGTCAGGTGATCGAGGTAGTAGAAGCCCACGCCCTCGGGCTTGGGCGTCGCGACCCAGTCGAATTCCGCGTCATAGGGGTTCGCATCGCCGTAGCGGTCGGTGAAGTAGAGCAGGCTGCCCCCGATCCCCTCGATCGCCGGCAGGTCGATCACCCGGCCCGGGCCTTCGTAGGGCTTGGCGCCTTTCGCGATGGCATGCTTGTAGGCGTGATCGGCATCGACCACCCGCCAGCACATCGAGGGCGCGCAGGGCCCGTGCTTCTCCACGAACTCGCGGCCATGGCTGCCCGGCTCGGCGTTGATGACATAGGTGATGTCGCCCTGCTGCCAAAGCTCGACCGCCTTGGTCTTGTGCGTCGCGGTCTTCGAGAAACCCATGCGGGCGAAAAGCGCGCGCAGCTCCTCGGGCTCCGGATGGGCGAATTCGACGAATTCGAACCCGTCGGTGCCGGCGGGGTTCTCGGGGCTGATCTTGGCTTTCGGGGCCTGGTGCGGGAAGGGTCCCATGCGCGTCCTCCTGTCTGCGATTGCGGAAAAGATACGCGCAGGCCTTCGCATTATTCGCGCATTCTACGGCATCCCGTGCTACCATTATGCGCAATTGCCGCACCATGTAGCCATCACATGCGAGAAGACCGCAAAATGCTCGATGCCACCGATTCCCGCCTGCTCGCCGAACTGCAGCGCGACGCCCATGTCACCGCCGAGGCGCTCGGCCAGGCGCTCAACCTCTCGCCCAGCCAGGCCGGCCGCCGCCGCCAGCGGCTGGAGGCAGAGGGCTACATCCGCGGCTATGCCGCCCGGGTCGATCCGCTGAAGGCGGGGCTCACCGTGCAGGCCTTCGTGCAGGTGCAGATGGCCAGCCAGTCGCCCGATCTCGTCCGCTCCTTCGCCCGGCTGGTGGCGACGCGGGCAGAGATCGTCAGCGCCTGGACCCTTACGGGAGAGGCCGATTACCTGCTGCGCGTCTACTGCCCCGACCTCGCCGGCCTCAACCGGCTGATCCACGAGGTGATGCTGCCGCACCCGGCCGTGGCGCGGGTGCAGAGCCAGATCGTCATGGACCAGTTCAAGCCCGACGCGCCGCTGCCGGTCTGACCCGCCTCAGCGCGGGCGCACCGGCCGCATGAAGGCATCGAGGAACCCCTGCACCTCCGCCAGCCCGTCGAGCGGCAGCACCTGCGCCACGTACTGGTCCGGCCTGACGAGAACCAGCGCCCCCTCCGCCCGGTCGATCCCGCGCAGGTCGAAGATGTCGGGGGCTTTCACGGCCGGGCAGAAGACCTTTTCGTAGTCGATCAACCCGTAGCGCCCCTTGGCGGGCCGCAGGATCTGCGGCAGAGCGCCGAAATCCATCTGCCGGTGCGGAATCTGGAAGACCGCGCGCAGGTCGATGACAGTGTCGATATCCGCCCCCTCGGGCGTGTAGCGGCGGATGAGTCGCTCCACCGCCGGGCAGAGCCCTGCGATGGCCCCGCCCGCCGCGCCGCTGTCGCCCCTGGGCGCGAAGGCCACCAGCCGCCAGCGCCCGTCCGCCTTGAAGGCATGGGCAAGCTCGACGGGCTTGGCATCGGCAAGCCGCACCACCGGCGCCGAGTGGAAGCGCTTTCCCACCACCAGCCCCGCGGCCCGCGCCTGATGCGCGCGCCCGCCAACCAGAAGCCCCGCGTCATAGCGCGTCTCCACCCCGGCGGTATAGCGGCCGTGCTTCTGGAAATAGCGCTGGAATTCCGCCGCGGCCTCCGGCGTCTTCGGCTTCTCGCTGAACAGCCGCGCCATGTCGCGGTCGAAATCGATCAGCTCCTTCGCCTTGGCCCGCCGCTCCGCCGAATAGGTGTCGAGCAGGCCCTCCTCCGCCTGCCCCCGCAGCACCGCGGCCAGCTTCCAGCCGAGGTTGAACGCGTCGGCCATCGAGACGTTCATCCCCTGCCCCGCTTTCGGGCTGTGGGTGTGGCAGGCGTCGCCCGCGATGAAGATCCGCGGCGCGCGGCGGCCCCGCTCGCCCTCGGGCACGTCGTCGAACCCGTCGCAGACGCGCTGGCCGATCTCGTAGGCCGACCACCAGGAGACCTCCTTCACGTCGAGGCTGTAAGGCGCGAGGATCGCTGCCGCCTTCGCCGCCAGCATCTCGGCGCTCAGCGCACGGTCGGCGACCCGTTCGTCGCCCCTCAGCGCGTCCATCTCGATATAGAGGCGGGTGAGGTAGCCGCCCTCGCGCGGGATCACCAGCAGGCTGCCCGCCCCGGCCGACTGGATCGCGCATTTCAGCCGGATGTCCGGGAAATCCGTCACCGCCAGCACGTCCATCACGCCCCAGAGCTGCCGCGCCGCCTCGCCGCGCAGCTCGTGCCCCATCGCGCGCCGCACGACAGAGCGCGCGCCGTCGCAGCCGACGACATAGCGCGCGCGGATCACCTCCGTCCCGCCGTCCGGCCCAAGGCAGTTGAAGGTCGCCTCCACCGGATAGTCGCCGCCGATCCGTTCCAGCCCCACCAGCTCGCGCTCGTAATCGGGGGTGAGGCGGCGCGCCCCGTTCCGCATCACCTCCAGAAAGAAGTCATGCACCCGCGCCTGGTTCAGGATCACGTGCGGCATCTCGGACAGGTCATCCTCCACGTCCTGAATCCGGTCGGCGCGGGCAAGCCCGCCCGCCTCCCCCGGCCGCCAGAAGGAGACCTCGTTGACCCAGTAGCCTTCCTTCACCACCTTCTCGGCAAAACCGAAGGCCTCGAACATCTCGATGGAGCGGCAGGCGATGCCGTCGGCCTGCCCCAGCTCCAGCGGTCCCGCCTTGCGCTCCGCGATGCGGACGGAGATCTCCGGAAAGGCCGAAAGCTGCGCCGCGAGCGTCAGCCCCGCCGGGCCGCACCCGACGATCAGCACATCCACCTCGGCCGGCCGCGCGCCCGCGCCCGGGGCGGCCTCCGCCACGGCCGGATCGCCCCGCCGCACCCCGTCCAGATGAAACTGCATGGCGCCCTCCCAAATGATAAGTCTACTTACCATACGCGGCTGGACGGCCCCCCGTCAATATAGTAAGTATACTTACCGAATAATGGGGGACAGACCGTGAGCCAGCCGATAGACGAGATGCCGGGCCATCTCATCCGCCGCCTGAACCAGCGCTCCACGGCGGTGTTCCAGGCCGGGATCAAGCCCGCGCCGATAGAGATGACATCGGTCCAGTTCGCGGCCCTCGACGTGCTCTGGCGCCATCCCGGCATCGATCAGGCCCAGCTCGCCGCGCTGATCTTCTACGACCGCGCGACGATCGGCGAGGTGGTCAGGCGGCTGGTGCAGAAGGGCCTCGTCGCCCGCGAGGTCAGCCCCGAGGACCGCCGCGCCCGCATCTTGGGCCTCACGCCCGCTGGCCAAGCCGCGCTGACCGCAGCCCGCCCGCTGGTCGAGGGCCTGCAGGCCGACATCCTCGCCCCCCTCACGGCCGAGGAGACAGCCCAATTCATGGCCCTCGCCCGCAAGGCGCTGGCGGGTTAGGCGCGCCGGAAGGTCAGGTAATGCGGCGGGCGTCCCTCGCGGATCGCCTTCTGCTCGTAGCGGGTCGAGAACCAGTCCGCCCAGGGCTCGCCGCTCTCCTGCTCCAGCACGAAGCCCGCCCGCGGCACCTCCTCCAGCGTCTGGCGCACGTAATCGGGAATATCGGTCGCCACCCGGAACTCCGCCCCCGGCCGCAGCACGCGGGCCAGCGGGCCCAGATGCCCCTGCGTCACGAAACGCCGCTTGTGATGGCGTTTCTTCGGCCAGGGGTCGGGATAGTTCAGGAATGCTTTCGAGATAGACGCCTCCGGCAGCACGTCGAACAGGTCCCGCGCATCGCCGGGGTAGACGGCGAGGTTCGTCACCCCCGCCTGGCGGATCTTGCCCAGAAGCATCGCCACGCCGTTCACGAAGGGCTCGCAGCCGATCAGCCCGATCTCCGGGTAGCGCGAGGCCATGTGGACCATGTGCTCGCCACCGCCGAAGCCGATCTCCAGCCAGATCTCGCGGTCCCCCTCGAAGAAGGCCGCCGGATCGACCGGCGCCCGCTCCGGGTTCTCGGCGAAGCTCACCCCCTCGGGCGCGAGCGCGGCGAGGTCGTGGTCGAGGTATTCCCGCTGGCTGTCGCGCAGGGTCTTGCCATGGCGACGGCCATAGAAGTTGCGCCATTCGGTGGGCTTGGGATCGGACATGGCTCTTCGCTGCGTTTCGGGGCCGCCGGGGTCTATCCCCCGCCCCTGCCCAGCGTCAACCCACGCGAGGGAAAATAGGAAAGGGCGAAGCCTCTCAGCCCCGCCCCCATATTTCCTGTCTCCAAATATCCCGCTGGGGGCCCGGGGGGCGCGAAGCCCCCCGGCCTTGGCCGCCGCGCGCGGCCCTAGCCTTCCAGCTTGTCCTGCGTCTTCGTCTCGAAATCCGACGCGTCGTGCCGCTCGTGCAGCTGCTCGGAAGGCTCCCCGAAGGTGCGGTTCACCATCCGCCCGCGCTTGACCGCCGGCCGGGCGTCGATCTCCTTCGCCCAGCGCTGGACATGTTCGTAGGTCTCGACATCAAGGAACTCGCCCGCGCCGTATTGCCGCCCCAGCGCCAGCTGCCCGTACCAGGGCCAGATCGCGAAATCGGCGATGGAAATCTCGTCGCCTGCCATGAAGCGCCGGTCGGCAAGGTTGCGGTTCAGCACGTCGAGCTGCCGCTTCGTCTCCATCGTGAAGCGGTCGATCGCGTATTCGATCTTCACCGGCGCATAGGCGTAGAAATGCCCGAAGCCGCCGCCGAGGTAGGGGGCGGAGCCCATCTGCCAGAAGAGCCAGTTCAGCACCTCGGTCCGCGCGGGCCCCGAGGCCGGCAGGAAGGCCCCGAACTTCTCGGCCAGGTGGACGAGGATCGAGCCACTCTCGAACACCCGCACCGGCTCAGGCCCGGAGCGGTCCATCAGCGCCGGGATCTTGGAGTTCGGGTTGATGTCGACGAAACCCGATCCGAACTGGTCGCCGTCCCCGATCCTGATCAGCCAGGCGTCGTATTCCGCGCCGGTGTGGCCGGCGGCGAGCAACTCCTCGAACATCACCGTGACCTTCACGCCATTCGGCGTGGCCAGCGAATAAAGCTGGAACGGGTGCTTGCCGACCGGTAGCGCCTTCTCATGCGTCGGCCCGGCGATCGGCCGGTTGATGGAGGCGAAATGCCCACCGGAGGGTTTTTCCCAGGTCCAGACCTTGGGGGGCACATAGCCGCTGTCGCTCGGCATGTCGTTCATGGCGTCCTCGCTTACGGAAGTATCTGTCCCGGCTCAGGTAGTCCGCGAGGCCGCCGTGCATAGGCGGCCTCACGCCACCGTTACCCGCGGCCGCGGTAGGTCGGCACGCCCTGGTCGGGCAGCCAGATCCCCTGCGGCGGCTCCCCGGTCTGCCAGAAGACATCGATCGGGATCCCGCCGCGCGGGTACCAGTAGGCTCCGATGCGCAGCCATTGCGGTGCCAGAAGCTCCACCAGCCGCTTGCCGATGTAGACCGAGCAGTCCTCGTGGAACGCCCCGTGATTGCGGAAACTCGTCAGGAACAGCTTCAGCGACTTCGATTCCACCAGCCACTCGCCCGGGATGTAGTCGATCACGATATGGGCGAAATCCGGCTGCCCCGTCATCGGGCAGAGAGAGGTGAACTCCGGCGCGGTGAAGCGCACCACGTAGGCCGAGCCCTGGTGCGGCGAGGGCACGCGCTCCATCACCGCCTCTTCGGGGCTCTTGGGCGCCTCGACATGGGCGCCCAGCTGGGTCAGTCCGGAGACATCCGTCGTCATCAGCGGATCGCCTTCTTCAGCGCCTCGACCAGGTCGGTCTTCTCCCAGGAGAATCCGCCGTCGTTCTCCGGATGCCGGCCGAAATGGCCATAGGCGGCGGTCCGGGCGTAGATCGGGCGGTTGAGGTCCAGATGGGTGCGGATGCCGCGCGGGGTCAGGTCCATCACCTGCGCCACGGCCCGTTCGATCTCGGCCTCGTCCACCTCGCCGGTGCCATGCGTGTCGACATAGATCGACAGCGGCTTGGCCACGCCGATGGCGTAGGAAAGCTGGATCGTGCAGCGCTCCGCCATACCGGCGGCGACGACGTTCTTGGCCAGGTAGCGCGCGGCATAGGCCGCCGAGCGGTCGACCTTGGTCGGGTCCTTGCCCGAAAAGGCCCCGCCGCCATGCGGCGCCGAGCCGCCATAGGTGTCGACGATGATCTTGCGGCCGGTGAGGCCCGCATCGCCGTCCGGTCCGCCGATGACGAAGGTGCCCGTCGGGTTCACCCACCATTCGGTCTTCTCGGTCAGCCAGCCCTCGGGCAGGACCTCGCGGATGAAGGGCTCCACGATGGCGCGGATATCGTCGGAGGTCTGGCCGTCATGGGCATGCTGGGTGGACAGCACCAGCGAGGTCACCTCCACCGGCTTGCCGCCCTCGTAGCGCACCGAAAGCTGGGATTTCGCGTCGGGCCGCAGGTCGGGGGCAAGGCCCGCCTTCCGCGCCTCGGCCAGGCGGTGCAGGATGGCATGGGCATAATGGATCGGCGCCGGCATCAGTTCGGGCGTCTCGTTCACGGCATAGCCGAACATGATGCCCTGGTCGCCCGCGCCGTCGCGGTCCACGCCCTGGGCGATATGGGCCGACTGCGGGTGCAGGTAGTTCGACAGCTGCAGCGTGTTCCAGTGGAACGCGTCCTGCTCGTAGCCGATGTCCCGGACGCAGTCGCGGACGATGCCGTCGATCTTGCCCATGTATTCGGCCAGGCGGCCCTTGTCCGACAGCCCCACCTCGCCGCCGACGACCACCTGGTTGGTGGTGGCGAAGGTCTCGCAGGCAACGCGGGCATTCGGTTCCTCGGCCAGGAAGGCGTCGAGGACGGCATCCGAAATCCGGTCGCAGACCTTATCCGGGTGGCCCTCCGAGACGGACTCGGAGGTAAAGACGTAATTCGTGCGCGGCATAGGTGAGTGCTCCATTGGAAAGAAATCCGCCACGCCAGGAAGCCGTTGTGACGGTTCAAGCCTCTGAGTTAGACCTCGGCGGCACCCGGGTCAATGGTGCTGCCGTTTTTGTCCACAGGGGCGGCGCCGGCGCGCTCAGCCCCGCCGCCGCCGTCGGCGGCCCGCCAGCAGCGCCCCGGCGCCGAGGAGCAGGACAAGCGCCACCGGCCAGTCCCCGGTCCGGCTGTAGGGCGTCGCGGGCAGCGCGCCGGGGATGACCGTGTCGATGATGCCCTGCTTGCCAAGCGGGACCGACTTCAGGATCCGGCCCTTGGCGTCGATCACCGCGCTCACGCCGGTATTGGCCGCGCGCAGGATCGGCAGCCCCTGCTCGATCGCGCGAAGCCGCACCTGCGCAAGGTGCTGGTAGGGCCCGGAAAGCGTGCCGAACCAGCCGTCGTCGGTGATTTGCAGGATCCAGTCCGGCCGGGTCTTCGTGCGCAGGTCCTGCGGAAAGATCGCCTCGTAGCAGATCAGCGGCAGCATGCGGCCGAGCGGGCCGAGGTCCAGCACCTCCGCCCCCGGCCCGGGCGTGTAGCCATAGCCCTGCGAGGGCGCGAAATCCGGGTTGCCGGTGATGTCGAAGTAGAGATCGCCGAACGGGATATACTCGCCGAAGGGCACGAGGTGGTGCTTGTCATAGACCTGCTGCACCTTGCCCCCCGCCCCGATCAGGGCAAGGCTGTTATAGGCGTACATCCCCTCGGTCCGCTGGATGCCCAGCGCCACCTCGCGCCCGCCCGCGGCCTCAGAGATCAGCTTCAGCCCCTCGCCCGCCCGGTTCAGCAGGAACGGCACCGAGGTCTCGGGCCAGACCGTCAGGTCCGGCGCGCCGGGCGCCTCGGTCTGCCGCAGCATCCGGTCGAAGAACATCGGCGCATAGTCGCGCCGCCATTTCAGCTTCTGCGGCGCGTTGGGCTGCACCAGCCGCACCGTCTGCGCCCGCGGCGCCGGCATCGGCAGGCCCAGCCGCCACTGGCCATAGCCGGCGGCGGCCCCCAGAACCGCCCAGCCGAAGATCAGGCCCCGGACCGGACCGAAGGCCACCGGAGCGGCGGCGGCGAGCGCCGTCAGCAGGCTCAGCCCCACCGGCCCGGCGATCGCATCCGCCTGCGCCACCCAGGTGCCGACCCAGACGTGGCCGATCAGGGCCCAGGGCAGCCCGGTGAAGATGTAGGTGCGCAGAAGCCCGCCCCCCGCCATTGCAAGCGCGAAGCCCAGCGCCCGGCCGCGCCGGTCAGCGCCCCCCAGCGCCACGGCAAGCCCGCCCGCGAGCGCCCAGAAAAGCGCCATCCCGCCCGCCATCAGGACCAGCGCGAAGGGCGCCATCCAGCCGTCGGTCCGGGCAAAGACCATGAAGGGATCGACGATCCAGAACATCGCGGCGGCGAAATACCCCGCCCCCGCGGCCCAGCCGGTCAGGGCCGCCCAACGCCAGCCCGGCGCCGTCGCCACCAGCCAGGTGAGCCCCAAGAGCCCCGCGAGCGTCAGCCCCCAGAGCCCCAGCGGCGCCTGCCCGCCCGCCGCGAGCGCGCCCAGCGCGAAGGCTGCCGGCAGGGGCCACAGCGCCCGCACGCGGCTGCGCCCGAAATCGAGCGATCCGACCGCCATCCTCAGCCGTCTTCCTCGTCCAGCAGCCGCGCGGGAAGCCGCACCCTCAGCCGCTTGATCCGCCGCGGATCGGCATCGACCACCTCGAAGGCCACGCCGCTCTCATGCGGGATCACCTCGCCGCGGGCCGGCACCCGGCCGCACAGCAGGAAGACCAGCCCGCCCAGGGTGTCCACCTCCTCCTCCTCGTCCTCGGGGGCAAGGCGGATGCCGATCAGGGCCTCGAACTCGTCGAGCGGTGCCCTGGACTGCACGAGGTAGACGCCGGGCTTCTCCTCGATCCAGAGATCGCCCTCCACCTCGTCATGCTCGTCCTCGATCTCGCCGACGATGGTCTCGATCAGATCCTCGATCGTCACCAGGCCGTCGACCCCGCCGTATTCGTCGATCACCAGCGCCATGTGCATCCGGTCGCGCTGCATTTTCTGCAGCAGCACGCCGACCGGCATCGAGGGCGGGGCGTAAAGCAGCGGCCGCAACAGCTTGCGAAGGTTGAACCGCCCGCCGCCGGTGCCGAAACCGTAGCCCAGCGCCAGGTCCTTCAGCATGACAAGGCCCAGCGGCGTGTCGAGCGTGCCCTTGTAGACCGGCAGACGGGAATAGCCGTGCTCGCGGAAGATCTCGACCAGCTCCTCCTTGCCGATGGTCACCGGCACGGCGACGATCTCTGCCTTGGGAATGGCGACGTCGTCGACGCGCAGGCGGCGCAGGTTCGACAGGCCCAGCACCGGCGCGACCGCAGGCGCCCCTCCGCCGCTTTCGGCGCCCTCGCGGACCTCGCTCTCGCGCCCCTTGAACAGCCGGCCCAGGAGGCCCCGCCCGTTTCGCTCGGGCTCTGAAAGCTCGCCCCCGGCCTCCGCGGCCCCTTCGCTCGTACTGCCCATGGTCCTTTCGTCCCTAGAAATCCGGCCAGGCGGCCGTCATGAATCCGGCTCGGAATATGGGTCCGGCAGGCCCATCCCGGCAAGGATGCGCGTCTCCAGCCCTTCCATCAGCGCCGCGTCGCCTTCCCGGATGTGATCATACCCGAGAAGATGCAAGGTCGCATGAACGACCAGATGCATTGCGTGATCTGAAAGCGGCTTTCCCGCCGCCTCGGCCTCCCGCGCGCAGGTCTCCCAGGCGATGGCGATATCGCCCAGCTCCCGCGGCATCCCGGCGCCTCCCGGCTCAGGCAGGTCCGGGCGGGCACCCTCGGCCCCGGCCCCGCGTTCCTCGGCGGGCCAGCTCAGCACGTTGGTCGCAGACCCCTTGCCCCGGAATGTGCCGTTCAGCGCCGCGATCCGCGCGTCGTCGCAGGCCAGAAGCGCGACCGAGAACCCGTCCGGCATCAGCCCGACACCGGCCAGCGCCGCCCGGGCCCCGCGTTCGGCGATCTGGCCCAGCCCGATGCCGTCCCAGCGCCTGTCCTCGATCACGGTCTCAACCAGCGGCCTCATCGTCGCGCTCATACGCCTCGATGATGCGGGCGACAAGCGGATGGCGCACCACGTCCTTCGACGTGAAGTAGTTGAGGCTGACACCCTTGACCCCGCCGAGGATCCGCTCGGCCTCCGACAGGCCAGAGGCCTGCCCCCGCGGCAGGTCGACCTGCGTGCGGTCCCCGGTGATGACCATGCGGGAGCCTTCGCCGAGGCGGGTCAGGAACATCTTCATCTGCATGGAGGTGGCGTTCTGCGCCTCGTCCAGCACCACGAAGGCGCTGGAGAGCGTGCGGCCCCGCATGAAGGCCAGCGGCGCGATCTCGATGGTCTTCTCCTCCATCATCTTCTGCAGCTGCTTGGCGGGAAGGAAATCGTTCAGCGCGTCGTAGAGCGGCTGCATGTAGGGGTCGACCTTCTCCTTCATGTCGCCGGGCAGGAAGCCCAGCCGCTCGCCCGCCTCGACGGCGGGGCGCGAGAGGATGATCTTGTCGACATGCCCGCCGATCAGCATCGACACGCCCACCGCGACCGCCAGGTAGGTCTTGCCGGTACCCGCCGGGCCGATCCCGAAGGCCAGCTCGTTGGCATAGAGTGCGCGGACATAGTCGCGCTGCGCCTCGGTCCGGGGCTCGACGATCTTGCGGCGGGTGCGAATCTCGACCCGCCCCCCCTGGAACATCTCCAGCTGGTCGGCCGGGGTGGTGGCGCCATCGTCGCGCGCAGGCCCGCCAAGGCGGATCGCTGCATCGACATCGCCCGCCTCCAGCGGCCGTCCCGCCTCGAGCCGCGCGTAGAGGGTGCGCAGGACGATGGAGGCCTGCGCGCGGGCCGCGCCGTCACCGGCCACCGAGAGCTGATTGCCGCGCCTCACGATCTGCACGCCGAGCTGATGCTCTATCTGCGCGAGATTCCGGTCGAACTGCCCGCAGAGGTCGATCATCAGGCGGTTGTCGGGAAATTCCAGAAGCGCGTCGAGTGGGGCTTCGGGACGGGGCGGGGGGGTCAGCGCTGTGATGCCCAATAACGACTCCTTGGCTAAGCCTTACTTTATGGTGGGCCTTCAGGTCGGTTCGCGCAAGGTATTGTGTGGAAATAAAGCCGATGTGACAAAATCAAGCTCGGCCGCGTCATTTCTGCACGGATCCGCCCACCCTGCAGGCAGCTTCGGCACGCACCCGCCACCCCGCACGGCAGAGGGCCGCGCCCGACCGCGGGCGGGCGCGGACCACGCCCCCGGTCTGTCCGTTTATGGTGAAGCCCCCCCATCGGCATACCCCGCCGCGCGGGTGAAGAAGCGCCCGCCCTCAGGGGCGGCCAGGCGCTGCCCGGTGGTGCTGCGCACCACGCATCGGGCGGGGCGAGGCCCAAGGCCCCGCCACCTCGCGCAAGCGGAGGGCCGCGCGCGACCGCGGGTGGGCGCCTCAACGCCGCCGGTCTGTCCGTTTACGGTGAAGCTCCCCCTACGCCATCCTCCTCCGCGCGGGTGAAGAAGCGCCCGCCCGTCGGGGCGGTCGGGCGCTGCCCGGCGGCACTTCGTGCCGCGTATCGGGCAGGGGCTGCGCCCTATCCCGCCGTAGGGTGCGCATTCATTGCGCACCACACCGCCCGCAAGCGAAAGGGGAAGGCCGGTTTTCCGCCCTCCCCCGTCTCGCGATCCCCTCCGGGTCAGCTCTCCGCACCCGCCTTGGGCGGCATCCCCGGCGCATTGCACACGGGCTTCCCGCTCGGCGCGATGCGCGGTGTCATGAAGGCCCCGGTGCCCTCGATGAAATACCAGTTCTGGCACCCCTCCGGGCTGGTCCAGAGGCCGACCGCCTCGGCCCGGGGATGGGCCAGCGGCTTGTCGAACCGCGCGTTGATCACGCCCGAGCAGGCCGAAACCGCGGCCGACCCGATCAGGGCAAGCATCATCTTCATCCGCATCTGCCTCCCCCCTCTCACTGCTCGCACATGACTTCGACGCGGCGGTTCTCCGCCCGGCCCTCGGCTGTCGCGTTCGAGGCCCGCGGCTCGGTGTAGCCCAGCCCCTCGATGCTCGAGACGGTCGCCCCCGCCCCGCGCGCGATCGCGGCCACCGCGTTCGCCCGCCGCACCGAAAGGCGCATGTTGTAGCCATAGGCACCGACATTGTCGGTATGGCCGTGGATCACGTAGGAGGAGGAGCGGTCCTGCCGGAAGAACTCCCGCAGCCGCCGCCGCCCCTCGGGGCCGATCACGGCGCTGCCGCTCGCGAAAAGCTGGTCGGCCGAGGCCACGAGGCAGGGCCGCGCGGCACAGTCCATCGTCCCGTCGGCGCGGAAGCGCGGCGCCATGAACCCCTGCCAGCCGTTGTAGACCGCGTAATGCTGGCAGCCGTCCGGATCGGTCCAGATCGAAGGCTTGGCATCGTCGAGGTAATTTGCCGCCCGCGCGGCCCCGGCAGCGGCGCTCGCCGCAAGAAAGACCGCCGCGCCCATCGCGGCAAGTCCCGATCCGGCATGCGCCGGCCGTTGGTCACTCGTCATAGAGGCACCTCTCTCGCACTCGTACAAACACACGGAAGGGGAAGGGCACATCCCTCCCCAGACCCCTGAACTGTGACCGCCCGCGTCGGATTTGTGAAGAATTTCAGGCGCGCGCCGTGGCCCTTCGGGCGACAGAGGCGACTACAACCCGAAATTGTTTAGTCTCGAGCGCCAATCAGCGGAAAAGTGTCCCCGCCGCGCGCCTGTCCCCGCCCCGGATCAGGCCGGATCCACCACCGTCCCGGCCAGCGAGTTGGGATCGGCCCGGGTGATTCGCACCCGCGCGATCTCGCCGATCAGCCGCTCCGGCGCCTCGGCATGAACCGCCTGCAGATGTTCCGACTTGCCGGTGATCTGCCCCGCCATCCGGCCCGGCTTCTCGAACAGGACGGAGGTCTCGCGCCCCACCATCGCCTCCTGCGCCGCGCGTTGCTGGCGGGTGATCAGGGCCTGAAGCCGCTGCAGCCGCTCGTCCGCCTCGGCCGGATCGACGCCCGGCTTCTCCGCCGCCGGCGTCCCCGGACGGGCGGAGTATTTGAACGAGAACGCCGCGCCGTAGCCCACCGCCTCGATCAGCGCCAGCGTCGCGGCGAAATCCGCCTCGGTCTCGCCCGGGAAGCCGACGATGAAATCCGAGGTCAGAAGGATATCCGGCCGCGCCGCGCGGATCTTCTCCACCAGCCGCAGATAGGCCTCGGCCGTATGCTTGCGCGCCATCGCCTTCAGGATCCGGTCCGACCCGGACTGCACCGGCAGGTGCAGGTAGGGCATCAGCTCGGCCACCTCGCCATGCGCGGCGATCAGGTCGTCGTCCATGTCGTTCGGGTGCGAGGTCGTGTAGCGGATCCGCTCCAGCCCCTCGATCTTCGCCAGCCGCCGGATCAGCCCGCCAAGCCCCGCCTGCCCGCCATGCCAGGCGTTGACGTTCTGGCCCAGGAGCGTGATCTCCTTCGCGCCCTTGTCGACCAGCCCCTCGGCTTCCGAGATCAGCCGCGCCTCGGGGCGCGAGACCTCGGCGCCCCGCGTATAAGGCACCACGCAGAAGGCGCAGAACTTGTCGCAGCCCTCCTGCACGGTCAGGAAGGCCGTCGGCCCGATCGAGCGGCGCGGGCGCTCGGGCAGATGCTCGAACTTGTCCTCTTCGGGGAAATCGGTGTCGACGGCGCGGGCCCCGCCCGCCACCGCCTCGGCCATCGCCGGCAGGCGGTGATAGCTCTGCGGGCCGACGACGAGATCGACCAGCGGCATCCGGCGCAGGATCTCCTCGCCCTCGGCCTGGGCGACGCAGCCGGCCACGCCGATCTTGAGATCGGGCTTCGCGCCCTTCAGCGGCCGGAGGCGGCCGAGGTCGGAATAGACCTTCTCCGCCGCCTTCTCGCGGATGTGGCAGGTGTTGAGGAGGACCATATCCGCCTCCTCGGCCGAGCCCACGCTTTCGTAGCCGGCGGCGCCCAGCGCCTCGGCCATCCGTTCGCTGTCATAGACGTTCATCTGACAGCCGTAGGACTTGATGAAGAGCTTTTTCGTCTCGGTCATGGCCCCGGTCCCTTTCCGGCGGCCCTCCTACTCCCAAGGGGCCGCCGCCGCAACGCTTGCATTGCGTCCGGGCCTGGGGGAACCTGCCCGTTCCAGCGCCACCGCCGGAGGCCCTATGGAGCACGCGAGCCTCGACGCCTTCCTTTCCGACCGTGCCGCAGTGCTCGCGGACGGGCCGGTGGCCCTGATCTTCGCCGAGGACGCGGTAGAGCTGGAAAGCACGATCCGCCACCATCTCGGCCTCGGCTTCCCGACGCTCCTGCTGCTGGGGCAGGAGACGGGCGGCCTGCCGCGGGACCTGCTCCCCCGCCTTCACCGCATCGCCTATGACATTCATGCCGAGGGGGCCGTGCCCGCCGCCGTCAACCGGCTGATCGCGGCGGCGCCGGGGACATGGTTCTACTACGGCTACAATGCCGAATACCTGTTCTACCCGTTCTGCGAGAGCCGCTCGATCCGCGACATGCTGCGGTTCCATGCCGAGGAGCGGCGCGACGCCATGCTGGCCTATGTGGTGGATCTCTACGCCGCGGACCTCGGACGGCATCCCGACGCGGTCTCGCTGCAATCGCCGCTGATGGACCGCTCGGGCTATTACGCGCTCGCCCGGCCGGACCCGGCGCGCGGCGGCGCCCCGAAGGACCGCCAGCTCGATTTCTTCGGCGGCCTGCGCTGGCGGTTCGAGGAGCACATCCCCGAGGACCGCCGCCGCATCGACCGCATCGCCCTCTTCCGCGCCGCGCCGGGGCTGGAGCTGCGCGAGGGGCACCTCTTCAATGTCGAGGAATACAACACCTATGCCTGCCCCTGGCACAACAACCTGACGGCCGCGATCTGCTCGTTCCGGACGGCCAAGGCGCTGAAGCTGAACCCGGGGTCGACCTTCGACATCCCGGATTTCCGCTGGCACAACTCGACCCCTTTCGAGTGGCGCTCGCAGCAGCTGATGGACCTCGGCCTGATGGAGCCGGGCCAGTGGTTCTGAGCCCCTTGCACCCTCACAAACGGAGGGCGGCGCCCGACCGCGGGTGGGCGCGAACCACGCCCCGGTCTGTCCGTTTATGGTGAAGCTCCCCGAAAACCCGAACCGCGCCGCGGGGTGAAGAAGCGCCCGCCCGGGGGGCGGTCGGGCGCTGCCCGGCGGTGCTGCGCACCACGCATCGGGCGGGGGCTAGGCCGCGTAGGGTGCGCATTCATTGCGCACCCCCACATCGCTCGGCGTCTCCGCCGCCTCAGGCGATCTCGACCACGGCGACCTTGAAGGTCAGGTCCTGCCCGGCCAGCGGATGGTTGGTGTCGAGCACCACCACCTCCTCGGTGACCTCGGCCACCGTGACCGGGATCGCCCCGCCATCGGCGCGCGACAGCTGCAGCCGCGTGCCCGGGTCCAGCGGAATGCCGTCGGGCACCTGCGCCCGCGGCACTTCCTGCCGGCCGGAGGGATCGTGCGGCCCGTAGGCGTCGGCCGCGGGCACGGTGACCGTGCGCTCCTCGCCCGGCGCCATGCCGAGGATGGCGGCGTCCAGCCCGGGGATGATCTGGCCGCTGCCGGCGGTGAACTCCAGCGGGTCGCGGCCTTCGGAACTGTCGAACACGGACCCGTCGGTCAGGGTGCCGGTGTAATGAATGCGTACGGTGTCGCCCGATTTTACCTGGGTCATGGGGAATCTCGCTCTGCGGGAGGAATTTCAGAGGCCGCGCCAGTGGGCGCAGGTACTCCGGCTCCCCTAAAGCCTGCCCCCCATGGCCCCGGATGTAAACCCCGCCGCCCCCGCCCGGCATCATCCGGCCGCCGCGAAGCGATCCGTCGCTGCCCGCAGCTGCGCCATCATCTTCGGCCCCCCATGGCCTTCGTCCTCCACGATCACCAGCCGGCTCGCTGGCCAGCGCCGGTGCAGTGCCCAGGCTGTGCCCACCGGAAGCGAGATATCCCGCCGGCCGTGGATCAGGACCGCCGGAACATGCCCAATCGCACCGATCCGGGGCAGGATCTCGGACCCGGGCCCAAGGAAGCCATCGGCGGCGAAGTAATGCGTTACCAACGTCGCGAAGCTCAGCGCAGCCGCCTCGTCCATCCGTCGCCCCGGCCCGCCGGCGGCGAGTGAGACATGCACCTCCTCCCAGGCGTTCCAGGCCTGCGCCGCCGCCAGCCGCTCCGCCCGCGTCCCGGCCGAGAGCCTGCGCGCATAGGCCTTCACCACCCGCTCGCCTTCGCGCCGGCCGGAGGCGGCCTCGAACGCCTCCCAGGCCTCGGGAAAGATCCGTCCCATGCCCTCGACGAGCCAGTCGACCTCGGCCCGACTCGTGGTCGCCACCGCCGCCAGCGCCAGCGCCTCCACCCGGCCGGGATGCTCCAGCGCATAGGCCAGCGCGAGCGTCGCCCCCCAGGAGACGCCCGCGACCAGCCAGGCATCGATCCCGAGATGCGCCCGCAGCCGTTCGATATCCGCGATCAGCACCTCCGTCCGGTTGCCGCCAAGGCTCTCCGGCACCTCCCCCGCCAGGGGCCGGCTCCTCCCGCAGCCGCGCTGGTCGAGCCCGATGAGGAGGTAGCGTTCCGGATCGAACCAGCTGCGATACGACCGGCTCCCGAGCCCGCTGCCCGGCCCGCCATGCAGGTAGAGCGCCGGCCGCCCCTCCGGGTTGCCAGAGGCCTCCCAATAGACCTCCGCCCCATCCCCCATCGCCAGATGGCCCGAGGCAAAGGGCTCCTGCAATTCATCCGACACGGCATTCCTTCCAACACGTTCGCCGGCACCCTAACGCCCCCGCAAGACCGATCCCACCCCACCCGGCAGAGGGCCAGCGCCCGTCCGTGGGTGGGCGCGAGCAGCGAACGCGGTCTGTCCGTTTACGGCGTAAAGAACCCCTTCGGCATTCTCGCGCGGTGAGGTGCGAGAAGCGCCCATCCGTCCGGGCGGACGGGCGCTGGCCCGGCGGCGCTGCGCGCCTTGTCCCGGGCCGGGGCCCCGGAGGCACGCCCGCCCCCGTCCCGCCCTTCCCCTCCCCTGCCGCCTGTGCCAGTCTCCGCGCCGGAGGCCCCCATGACCATCACCACCTGCGTCTTCGACGCCTACGGAACGCTCTTCGACGTCAACGCCGCCGCCCGCGCCGCCGCGGCCGAGCCGGGCGGCGAGGCGCTCGCCGCCATCTGGCCGCGCCTGGCCGAGGACTGGCGCCGCAATCAGCTGGAATATTCCTGGCTCCGCGCCATCACCGGCGCCCATGCCGACTTCCGTCAGGTCACCGCCGAAGGGCTGGACTGGGCGATGGAGGCCGCGGGCCTTGCCGACCCCGCTCTCCACAGCCGCCTCATGGCGCTCTACGACAACCTCGCGGCCTACGCGGAAGTCCCCGCCATGCTCGCCACGCTGAAGGCGCAGGGCCTCGCCACCGCGATCCTGTCGAACGGCGCGCCGGGCATGCTCGCCTCGGCGACGGCCTCCGCCGGGATCGGCGACCTCCTCGACGCCACCCTCTCGGTCGAGAGCGTCGGCATCTTCAAACCTGCGCCGCAGGTCTACGACCTGGTCGGCCAGCACTTCGGCTGCGCGCCCGCCGAGGTCCTCTTCGTCTCCTCCAACGGATGGGACGCGGGCTGCGCCACCGGATACGGCTTCACCACCGCCTGGGTGAACCGCGCGGGCCTGCCGGTGGACCGCCTGCCCTGGCGCCCCGCCCATATCCTGCCCGACCTCCACCCCATCCCCGATCTCGCGAGGCGCCTCTGATGTTCTTCACCGCCCCCGACGGCGCCAGCCTGCATTACGAGGACGAGGGCGAGGGCCTTCCCCTCCTCTGCCTGTCCGGCCTCACCCGCAACACCGAGGATTTCTCCTACCTCGCGCCGCACCTGCCGCCCTGCCGGCTGATCCGGATGGATTACCGCGGCCGCGGCCGCTCCGCCTTCACCGGGCCGAAGACCTACAACGTCCCGCAGGAAGGGGCCGACGCGATCGCGCTGCTCGACCATCTCGGCCTGCCGAAGGCGGCGATCCTCGGCACCTCGCGCGGCGGGCTCATTGCGCTCTACCTCGCGGCCACGGCGAAGCCCCGCCTCTCCGGCATCTGCCTCAACGACGTCGGCCCGGTGGTCGAACCCGCCGGCCTCGCCCGGATCGAGGGCTACCTCGGCCATCGCCCCCGCGCCCGCACGCTTGCCGAGATGGCGAAGGTCTACGCCATGTCCCCCGGTTTCTCCGGCGTCCCCGAAAGCCGCTGGCTGGAGGAGGCCCGCCACCATTACATCGAAACCCCCTCGGGCCTTGACCTGCGCTACGACCCGGCGCTGCGCGAGCCGTTCATCGAGGCGATGAAGGGCGCCGCCCCCGGCGCCCCGCCGCCCGACGCCTGGCCGCTCTTCGACGCCACCGCCGGGCTGCCGCTGGCGCTTCTGCGCGGCGCGCATTCCGAGATCCTCTCCGCCGCCACGGCCGCGGAGATGCGCCGCCGCCGCCCCGACATGATCTTCGCCGAGATCGAGGGCCGCGCCCATATCCCCTTCCTCGACGAGCCCGCCTCGCTGGCCGCCATCCGTGCCTGGCTCGGCCGTCTTACCCCCTGACACCCCTTTCCGTCCGAAAATATCCCCGCCGGAGGCCCCCGCCGCCTCCGCCCATCGCCAGACCGCCCAGAGGACCCGATGACAGACATCCGCATGATCGAAGCCGCCGCCGCGCGCCTTGCCGGGCATGTGCGCCGCACGCCGCTGCTTTCCTCGCCGTTCCTTGAGGAGATCGCCGGCCGGCGGCTCTTCGTGAAGGCCGAATGCCTGCAGCATACGGGCAGCTTCAAGTTCCGCGGCGGCTGGTCGGCGGTCTCGGCGCTGGATCCCGAGACCCGCGCCCGCGGCGTGATCGCCTTCTCCTCCGGCAACCACGCGCAGGGCGTGGCGCTTGCCGCGAAGCTCCACGGCGTGCCCGCCGTCATCGTCATGCCCTCGGACGCGCCGGCGCTGAAGATCGCCAACACCCGCGGCTTCGGGGCCGAGGTCGTCCTTTACGACCGCGCCACCGGCGACCGCGACGCGATCGGCGCCCAGCTCGCGGCCGAGCGCGGGCTGACGCTCATCAAGCCCTTCGACGAGCCGCAGGTGATCGCGGGCCAGGGCACCACGGGGCTGGAGATCGCCGAACAGGCGGCCGAGGCCGGCGTGACGCAGGCCGACGTCCTCGTCCCCTGCGGCGGCGGCGGGCTGACCTCCGGCATCGCTCTGGCGCTTGAGGCCCGCGCCCCGGGCCTGCGCGCCCGCCCGGCAGAGCCGGCAGGCTTCGACGACGCCACCCGCTCCCTCGGCTCGGGGCAGATCGAGCGCAACCCGGCGATGACCGGCTCGATCTGCGACGCGATCGTCACGCCGCAGCCGGGCAACATCACCTTCCCGATCCTCAAGCGGCTCTGCGGCCCCGGCATCGTGGTGACGGACGACGAGGCGCTCCACGCCATGGCGCTCGCCTTCCTCAGGCTGAAGATCGTGGTGGAACCCGGCGGCGCGGTGGCGCTGGCCGCCGCCCTCTTCCACCCCGAGCAGGTAGAGGGCGCGGCAGTGATCGCCGTCACCTCCGGCGGCAACGTCGACCCGGCGATGTTCTGCACCGCGCTGGAACGCTACGCCGGCTGAGCCAGCCCCTCCTCGCGCGCCCGGCGCGCGAGGATCCTGCGCGAGGCGATCGTCAGGCAGAGGCTCGCCACCGCACACCAGACCGCCATGCCCAGCATCTGGGTCGGCAGCGGCACGCCCCGGTCGATCAGAACCCCCGAAACCCCCGGCCCGATCGCCGTCGACAGCACCATCGCCGCCACGATGATCGAGCGGATCCCGCCGAGATTGGCCAGCCCATAGACCTCCGGCCAAAGGGCGCCCATCAGCGTCCCGGTGAAGCCGAAGCTGACGCCAAGCAGCAGCATGAAGACATAGACACCCCAGACCGGGGTGACGAGCGCGACCGCGAGCGAGGCGAAGCCCAGCGGGATCAGCAGGTAGGGAAGCAGGCGCAGCGCGCCGTACCGGTCGATCAGCGCGCCGCAGACGAAGCCGAAAAGGACGGTCGCCACCGACATCACCGGGAAGGCCGCCGCGAATTCCAGCGCCGAATAGCCCCTGAGCGAGATCAGATAGCCCTGCTGGAAGAAGATCGTCGTGCCGATGAAGGGCGGCGCCAGCAGCCCGACGAGGAGCAGGTAGAGCATCGGATCCCGCACCACCTCGCCCCGTGTCCAGTCCCGCGCGGTCTGCGCCTCCCGGGCACCTATATCGGCGGATCGCGGCTCCCGCTCCACCCGCATCAGCGTCGCGATCAGCGGCAGGCCGACCAGCATCAGCACCGCGGCCGAAAGCCACCAGGCCATGTGCCAGCCCCCGCTCGCCTGGTCGATCAGCACCACGACCACCGGCAGCAGCGCCGAGCCCAGCGGCTGCCCCGGCACCACGATCGCCATCGCCCGGCCGCGGTTCGCCACGAACCAGCGCCCGATTTCGGTAAAGGCGATCTCGGTCATCATCCCCTGCCCGAAAAGCCTGAGCAGGTAGAGCGCGATCCCCAGCACCGCCACGTTCGGCGCCACCGTGATCAGCACGCAGGCCACCGCGAGGACGGGCATCGAGAAGCCCACCACCTTCCAGCCCGCCATCAGGTCCAGCGTGCGCCCGATGAACGGCAGGGTCGAGGCGCTCGCCAGCGTCGCAAGCATGTAAAGCGCGCCGAACTCCCCGCCCGACAGGTGATAGGCCGCCCGCAGGTGATTGCCCGCCAACCCGATGAAGAAGGTCTGCCCGAAGGACGAAAACAGCGTCAGCAGAAACCCCGCCGTCAGCCAGCGGGCGTTCTCCGCGAAGAAGGAAATATTGTCTTTAAAATGTTTGCGCATGACGTCGCTTAGAGGCCAAAGCCCCGGCCTTGGCAAGGGCGCCCGGGCCGGGGCCCGGCAGGTTTTCCCGGACCGCGCCCGGCGCGCGCCGGGCGCGCCCCGCCACCCCTGTGTCGGAATATAATTGACACTGCCAACTACCATCGCCATGCTGCGCGCAGGGAGTTCGACATGCGCGCGCAAATCTGCATCATCGGGGGCGGCCCTGCCGGCCTCCTTCTGTCACAGATCCTGCATCGCGCCGGCATCTCGTGCATCGTCCTCGAACGTCACAGCCGCGACTACGTGCTCGCCCGCATCCGCGCGGGCGTGCTCGAATGGGGCTCGGTCGAGGAACTGGAGCGCGCAGGCGTCGGCAGCCGGATGCGGGCCGAGGGCATCCCGCACGACGGCGTCCTGCTGGCCGCGCGGAACCGGGCCATCCGGATCGACTTCAAGGATCTGATCGGCCGTCAGGTCATGGTCTACGGCCAGACCGAGGTCACCCACGACCTCTACGACGCGCGCGACGCGATGGGCGGCACGGTGATTACCGAGGCCGAGGGCGTCACCCTTCAAGGCCTGCCCGACACGCCCTACGTCACCTATGTCAAGGACGGCACCGAGCACCGGATCGACTGCGACTACATCGCAGGCTGCGACGGCTTCCACGGCCCCTCGCGCAAGGCGATCCCCGAGGCGCTGCTGAAGACCTACGAGAAGATCTACCCCTTCGGCTGGCTGGGCGTGCTGTCCGAAACGCCTCCGGCGGCGGAAGAACTGATCTATGCCAGCCACGACCGCGGTTTCGCACTCTGCTCCATGCGCAACCCGCACCTGTCGCGCTACTATATCCAGGTGCCCCTCGACCATAAGGTGGACCAGTGGTCGGACGAGGCGTTCTGGGCGGAACTCAAGCGCCGCATCCCGCATGACGCCGCCGAAACGCTGGTGACCGGCCCCTCGATCGAGAAGTCCATCGCCCCCCTGCGCAGCTTCGTGGCCGAGCCGATGCGCTGGGGCCGCCTGTTCCTCGCCGGGGACGCCGCCCATATCGTGCCGCCGACCGGGGCCAAGGGCCTCAACCTCGCCGTCTCCGACGTCCATTACCTCTCCCGCGCGCTGATCGCACACTACCGCGACGGCAGCGAGGAGCTGCTGGACCGCTATTCCGAAACCGCCCTCGCCCGGGTGTGGAAGGCGATCCGGTTTTCATGGTGGATGACGACGCTCCTGCACCGCTTTCCCGACCAGTCCGACTTCGACCTTCACATCCAGGCCTATGAGATCGAATATCTCGGTGACAGCCGCGCCGCCCGCACGGCGCTGGCAGAGAACTACACCGGCCTGCCGTTCTGAGAGGGGTCATGAAGGTCATCGACATCGACGGGCTCCATACCCATTACGCCGAGGATGGCGACCCGGCCGGCCGGCCCGTGGTCTTCGCCAATTCTCTGGGGACGGACCTGAGGCTCTGGGACCAGGTGATCCCGCTCCTGCCGCAATCGCTCCGCCTGATCCGCTACGACAAGCGCGGCCACGGCCTCAGCGACTGCCCGCCCGGCCCCTACGCGATGGGCACGCTCGTGCGCGACGCCGAACGGCTGATGGAGGCGCTCGGGGTGCGTGACGCCTGCTTCGTCGGCCTCTCCATCGGCGGGCTGATCGCCCAGGGGCTGGCCACCAAGCGGCTCGACCTCGTGCGCACGCTGGTGCTCTCCAACACTGCCGCCAAGATCGGCACCAAGGACAGCTGGGCCACGCGGATAGAGGCGATCCGGAAGGGCGGGATCGAACCGATCGCCGACGGCATCCTGGAACGCTGGTTCGCCAGGCCCTTCCGCGCCAGCCCCGAATTCGCCGCCTGGCGCAACATGCTGATCCGCCAGCCCGCCGAGGGCTACGCCGGCTGCTGCGCCGCGATCTCCGGCACTGATTTCTACACCACCACCGCGGCCCTGACGCTCCCCACCCTCGGCATCGCCGGGGCGGAGGACGGATCCACGCCCCCCGATCTCGTCCGCGAGACGGTGGACCTCGTGAAGGGCAGCCGGTTCGAGATCATCCGCGGCGCGGGCCACCTGCCCTGCGTCGAGAAACCAGCGACCTACGCGGCGCTCCTCACCAAGTTCCTCAGGGAGACCGGCCATGTCTGACAACCCGAAATCCGAAATGCGCAAGGCGGGAGAGGCCACCCGTCGTCGCACCCTGGGCGACGCCCATGTGAACCGCTCGCAGGGGGCCGAGAACGCCTTCGCCGCCCCCTTCATCGACCTGATCACCGAGGCCGCCTGGGGCCATGTCTGGTCCCGCGACACGCTCACGCCCCGCGAACGCTCGCTGGTGACGCTCAGCCTCCTCGCGGGCCTCGGCAACTGGGAGGAGTTCGAGCTGCACCTGCGCGCCACCGCCAACACCGGCGCCAGCCGCGCGGATGTGCAGGACGCGCTGCTCCATGTCGCGATCTACGCGGGCGTGCCCCGCGCCAACACCGCCTTCAAGCTCGCCACCCGCATCCTCGACGAGATGGCAAAGGAGGAGAAATGACAGACGCCCCCAGCACCGGCCCGCTTCTGGCCCGCAACCGCCTCTGGCATCCGCCGGCCTATACGCCGGGCTACAAGACCTCGGTCACCCGCGCCCCCTCCCGCGCGCTGATCGCACTTCCCTCGACGCTCTCCGAGGAGACCGGCCCCGCCTTCGGCCGCGACATGCTGGGCGAGCTGGACAACAACCTGATCCTCAACTTCACCGGCGAACCCGCCCAGGGCCCGCGCATGATCATGCACGGCCGAGTGCTGGACGAGATGGCCCGCCCCGTCCCCCATGTGCTGGTCGAGATCTGGCAGGCCAATGCCGGCGGCCGCTACCGCCACAAGAAGGACGGCTACGCGGCCCCCCTTGATCCGAACTTCGGCGGCTGCGGCCGCACCGTGACCAACGCGGCGGGCGAATACGAGTTCCTGACCATTCGCCCCGGCCCCTATCCCTGGCCCAACGGCCCGAACGACTGGCGCCCGATGCATATCCACATCTCGGTCTTCGGCTCCGGCTTCGGCCAGCGCCTGATCACCCAGATGTATTTCGAGGGCGACCCCCTGATCCCGCTCTGCCCGATCGTCAACACGATCCCCGACAAGGCCGCGATCGAGAGCCTGACGGCCCCCCTCGACATGCAGAACTCTATCGGCATGGACTGCCTCGCCTGGAAGTTCGACATCGTCCTGCGCGGCCGCCGCCAGACCTATTTCGAGAACCGCAAGGAAGGCCTCTGATGCCCCAGCCGCTCTCCTACCTCAAGGAAACCCCGTCCCAGACGGCAGGCCCCTACGTCCACATCGGCCTCACGCCGAACCTTCTCGGCAACGGCGGGATCTTCCCGCAGGACCTCGGCCTTTCGCCGATCAAACCCGGCGCGAAGGGCGAGAAGATCACCATCACCGGACAGGTCCGCGACGGCGCCGGCATGGTGCTGCGCGACGCGCTCATGGAAAGCTGGCAGGCCGACGCCGCGGGCCTCTACAACTCTCCATCCGAGACCCGCGGCACGGCGGATCCGAACGTCATCGGCTGGGCCCGCATCGTCGCCGATTTCGACACCGGCGACTGGCGGCTCGACACCATCAAGCCCGGCCGCGTCACGCTGCCCCAGGGAGGCACGATGGCGCCCCATATCTCGCTCTGGATCGTCGCGCGCGGCATCAACACCGGCCTGCAGACCCGGATCTATTTCGAGGACGAGGAAGAGGCCAACGCCACCTGCCCGGTGCTGTCGCGCATCGAGCATCGCGGCCGGGTGCCCACGCTTCTGGCGAAGAAGACCGGCCCCGGCCAGTACCGCTTCGACGTGGTGCTGCAGGGCGAGGACGAGACGGTGTTCTTCGACCTCTGATGGCGCGGTTCCTGCTGATCCACGGCGCGGCGCACGGCGCGTGGTGCTGGCGTGACCTGCTGCCGCTGCTCGCGGCGGCGGGGCACGAGGCCGCCGCCATCGACCTGCCCTCGCATGGCGCGGACCGCACGCCCGTCGGCGATGTCACGCTCGACCTCTACGCCGACGCGATCCTGGCCGCCATCGGCACGGTGCTGCCGGCCCCGGTGATCCTCGTCGGCCATTCCATGGCGGGCTACCCGATCACGCTCGCCGCCGAGCGCGCGCCGGAGAAGATCGCCAAGCTCGTCTACCTCTGCGCCTACCTCCCCGCCCCCGGCCGGACGCTCTCAGACCGGCGCCGAGAGGCACCCTATCAGCCGCTCCTGCCCGCCATCCGCCTCGCCCCCGACCGGCTCAGCTGGACGGCAGACCCCGCGATGGCGGGCGATGTCTTCTACCAGGACTGCCCGCCCGGCACGCTCGACTACGCCCTGCCGCGCCTCACCCCGCAGGCCGTCCGCCCGACAGAAACGGTGGTCGAACTCACCGGGGCCTCCGCCCGCCTCCCCCGACACTACATCCGCTGCGAAAGGGACGGCACCATCCCGCCGGAGTTCCAGGTGACGATGACCGCGGACTGGCCCGAGGGCACCGTCTCCACCCTGCCCACCGGGCACTCGCCCTTCTTCTCCGCCCCCGCTATGCTCGCCCAACTGCTGCAAGAGATCGCCCAGCCATGACCAACCCCTGCATCATCTGCGTCGCCATCACCGGCTCGCTGCCCCAGAAGTCGCACAACCCCGGTGTGCCGATCACCGTCTCCGAGCAGATCGAGAGCACGCAGGAGGCCTTCGAGGCCGGCGCCACCATCGCCCATTGCCACGTCCGCAATGACGACGGCTCGACCACCTCCGACCCGGAGAAATTCGCCCGCCTGCAGGAAGGCATCCGCAAGCACTGCCCCGGCATGATCATGCAGATGTCCACCGGCGGGCGCTCCGGCGCGGGCCAGGCGCGCGGCGGGATGCTGCCCCTGCGCCCCGACATGGCCTCGCTCTCCGTCGGCTCCAACAACTTCCCGACGCGGGTCTACGAGAACCCGCCCGATCTGGTCGACTGGCTCGCCTCCGAAATGCTGAAATACGACGTGAAGCCCGAGATCGAGGCCTTCGACCTGTCGCACATCTTCCAGGCCGTGAAGATGGCCGAGGACGGGCGGCTGAAAAAGCCGCTCTACATCCAGTTCGTGATGAACGTGAAGAACGCCATGCCCGCCGACAAGCGCGTCTTCGACTTCTACGTCGAGACCGTGAACCGCCTCGCGCCGGACGCCCAGTGGTGCGCCGCCGGCATCGGCCCGGCGCAGATCCTCGTCAACGAATGGTCCATCGCCGCCGGCGGCCATACCCGGACCGGGATGGAGGACAACCTGAGGCTCGACCGCGAGACCCTCGCGCCCTCGAACGCCGCGCTGGTGCGCCGCGCCGCCGAGCTCTGCGCCAAATACGACCGCCCCGTCGCCACCCCTGCCGAGGCGAGGGCCATCCTCGGCCTCCGCCCCGCCTGAGCGGATGCGGGGGACCATGACACTGCACCGCCCGGCGCCCAACGCCGGGCCGCGCCTTCCAGCCTCCCAAGACCAAAGGCCCGCCTGATGCCCGCCTCGCCCCTCGACAGCGCCCTCTACCGCGACCTCTTCGGGGATGCAGAGCTTGCCCGCCTCTTCTCCGACACCGCCGAGATCCGCGCCATGCTGCTGGTCGAGGGCGCGCTGGCCCGCGCCCAGGGTCAGCTCGGGCTGATCCCGGAAGCCTCCGCCGCCTTCCTCCACCGCGCCCTGCGCGAGATCCAGATCGACCCCGCCGGCCTCGCCCCCGAAACCGGCGCCAACGCCGTTCCCGTCCCCGCCCTCGTCGCCGCCGCCAGCAAGGCGCTGGAGGCCCCGGCCCATGCGCAATACCTGCACTGGGGTGCGACCTCGCAGGACATCATGGACACCGCGCTGACGCTCCGCCTGCGCCAGGTCACCGCCACCCTCGACACCCGGCTCGCCGCCCTCCTCGCCACCCTCGGGCAGCTCGCCGAAACCCATGCCGAGCTTCCGATGGCCGCCCGGACCTATGCCCAGGTCGCCACGCCCACCAGCTTCGGCGCCGTCGTCGCCGGCTGGGGCCTGCCGCTCCTGCGCCACCGCGCCCGCCTCGCCCCGGTCCGGGCGGAGCTGCTCTCCGTCTCCCTCTCCGGCGCCGCCGGCACCAATGCCGCGATCGGCCCCGAGGCCCCGAAGGTCCGCGCCCTGATGGCGGAAGAGCTCGGCCTCGCCGACCCCGGCGCGTCCTGGCATTCCGCGCGCGACACCGTCGCAGGCTTCGCCCAATGGCTGGCGCTGGCCGCCCAGCTCCTCGGCCGCATCGGCGAAGACGTGATCCTGATGACCCAGTCCGGCATCGAAGAGCTGCGCCTCACCGCCTCCGGCGCCTCCTCCACCATGCCGCAGAAGACCAACCCCGTCGCCGCCTCCGCCCTCGTGGCGCTGGCCCATCACGCGGCCGCCCTCGGCAGCGCCATGACCTCCGCCGCGCTCCACCGCCAGCAACGCGACGCCACCGCCTGGCTCACCGAATGGCTGAGCCTCCCGCAGCTCACCCTCACCCTCGGCCGCGCCCTCCTCACCGCCCAGGCCCTGGCCGACAGCATCGCCCCCGACGCCCCCCGCATGCGCGCCCCGCTGGCCGAGCCGCCGGGGCTTCTCTATGCCGAGGCCCTGACCTTCGCGCTCGCCCGCCAGATGCCCCGGCCAGAGGCGCAGGCCGCCGTCAAGGCGCTGGCCGCAGAGGCCCGCGCAACCGGCACGCCCCTCGCCGATCTCGCCACCCGGGACCACCCCGGCCCGGACTGGCACGCCCTCCTCTCCCCCGAGGCGCAATTGGGGGAGGCCCCGTCCGAAGCCCGCGCCTTCGCCGCCGCCACGCGCGGCTGAGCGCCCCTCCCCCTCTCCGGGCCGATGGTCGTTTGCGTCGCCCCCCATGTCGCCCACCCGCGCGCCCCCGCCACCGCCTGCCCCCTAGGCTCCCCCAAAGCCGGCCACCCCCCTGGCCCGAAAATCCCGGGGACCGGGGCAGCGCCCCCGGCCGCCGACAGAGACAAAAAAAGGAGCACCCATGCGCCTCAAGGACCTCCAGCTCTTCACCGTCGCCCCCCCGGCCCCCGGCTGGGGCGGCCGCTACTGGACCTTCGTCAAGCTCACCACCGACGACGGCATAGAGGGCATCGGCGAATGCTACGTCTCCACCGTCGGCCCGGCGGCCATGAAGGCGGTGATCGAGGACGTCTTCACCCGCCACATGGAAGGCGAAAGCGCCGAGAACATCGAACTGATGTACCGCCGCGTCTATTCCTCGGGCTTCACCCAGCGCCCCGACCCCACCGTCATGGGCGCCTTCGCGGGGCTGGAGATCGCCTGCTGGGATATCCTCGGCAAGGCGCGGAACCGGCCCGTCTGGGCGCTCCTCGGCGGCAAGATGAACGAACGCATCCGCGCCTACACCTACCTCTACCCCGCCCCGGGCGACACCGACCCCGACTTCTGGGTGAACCCCGACAAGGCCGCCGAGGCCGCCCTGCGCTACGTGGGCCTCGGCTTCACCGCGGTGAAATTCGACCCCGCCGGCCCCTACACCATCCGCGGCGGCCACCAGCCGGCCATGTCCGACATCACCCGCTCCGTCGCCTTCTGCAAGGCGATCCGCGAGGCCGTCGGCGACCGCGCCGACCTCCTCTTCGGCACCCACGGCCAGTTCACCACCGCCGGCGCCATCCGCCTCGCCCAGGCGATCGAGCCCTACCAGCCGCTGTGGTTCGAGGAGCCGATCCCCCCCGACAACCTGCTGGAATTCGCCGAGGTCTCGCGCCACACCTCGCTGCCCATCGCCACGGGCGAGCGCTTCACGACCAAGACCGAATTCGCCACGGTCCTGCGCACCGGCGGCGCCAAGATCCTGCAGCCCGCCCTCGGCCGCCTCGGCGGCATCTGGGAGGCCAAGAAGCTCGCCGCCATCGCCGAGCCCTTCAACGCCGAGATGGCGCCGCACCTCTATGCCGGCCCCGTCGAATGGGCCGCCAACATCCACCTCGCCACCTCGATCCCGAACCTGCTGATCGCCGAGACGATCGAGACCGGCGGCAGCTTCCACCAGGCCCTGATCAACCACACCATCACCTGGGAGGACGGCTACATCCTGCCGCCAGAGGAGCCCGGCCTCGGCATCGAGTTCAACGAGGCCCTGGCGCTGGCCCATCCCTACGAGGGCAGCCGCCTTCACCTGGAGATGCAGGAGGCCCCCTGCGACTACCGCCACGGCAACCGCTTCGAGGGCGGCGCGCCGTCAAGCGAGACCTGACCCGGGCGCGCCTGCGGGCGGGGGCACCGGCCCTTCCGGCAGGCGCCCCATCTCTCCCGTCGCCCAATGTCCCAAGGGGGAGCTGGGTGTGCCCCCCCTGCTCCCGCCTCGCCAGCGCCCGCTCCGATGGCGAGCAAGGCACGACGGGCGGTGAACTGTCGTTAGCCGCACGGCACTGAGGTCCACTCTGCGCAGCTTGCCGCCGGTCACCACAGCGCTCTTGGGCAAAGAGACCGCGCAGATAGCTGAATTTGCAAGGTCAATTTGGGTGACGAATGCCAGAGTTTGCAACTGCGCCGAATGCCGTCAAGTGTTCCGTGCGATCAAGTAAGAAACAAACGACGCGCAAGCTCCCAACATGAACAATGCGTCAGTTTCGTCAACAGCTTCATCTTCCCCATAAACGTTGGCATGTCGGACGCCAGTTTTCTTGTCACTCGTATATCCGTACAACGCTCCAAATGCCTTCTTCAGGCCACCGTGGAGTTTCCCACGCCTTTCGAGTTCGGTCAGAGCGGGGCCGAGGGTCTCTCCAGGCGCGAAACTTATTGCTGCCGCTTCAACGGCGTGAATACTCTCCCGAACACTTCCAACCCAATCGGCATCCGCAAGTTTTTTTCCGGCGTCAATCAAATGTTGCCTTGCCCCTAAATTATTCGAACCCTCAGCGTCATCTATCGCCCTTAGCAGCGCTTGGGCTTGCTCGTTGGTACCAACTGCAATGACGAGACCGTCTTTGAGGCGGTATGCCGTTCGAGCATCGACAAATGCTTGGGCCAAGTCTGTTTTGACTTGCTCTGTGCACCCGCGGTGCTTGGCAAAGAACTCAATAATATTAAACAGTTCATCATAACGAACCTTTGCAATAGAGTGCTCCAGTTCTCTGTTCAATTTTGAGGGATTGTTTTCGAACGAACTGATTGGCTTTCCAAAGAACCTGACGTGCAAGTCTTGAGCAACTCGATGCCACTCACGGTCGAAATGGGCGCTCATGGCACCATGACGCGCGACCCGGTGGATTTCTTGATCCAACGCGTAGTGGATCAATCGGCGAAACTCGCTTGATACCTGCTCAAGCTTCAACTGCTCTGGAATGGGCAGCAAGCCGTTGCGTTGAGAATAATTGAGGCCCTCACTTTCATCAGACATAACGGCTTCCTTTCTGGAGAGCGGCTTCGCTATGGGCGCAGGTTAGTTGGTTCCATGAGAGGATCAAGTCATTCCAGATTCGTCCCAATTTTGAAAGTCTGCTCGTCCAAGAATGGAGTGGCTCTTTCACCCCACGATATTCACCGGCCCGCGTCTCTTGGGCTCTTGA
>NZ_RRYH01000038.1 GCF_004010155.1 Solirhodobacter olei
CGGGGACCATCTCAAACCCATCCAGGCAAGTTGACAAAGCCAGCTCGCGACCGCGCTGAAAAACACGCCACGATTCAGAGACAACTGACCGAACGCCGCCAGCTTCAGCGGCGGATCGAAGCTGCGCGCCAGAAGCAGCAAGAACAGATCGCAGCGCTGAACCGCGATGTCGCCCAGTACATGATGATGGGCGGCCGCGCGCCCGTGGAACTCACGAAACCTGCCGACGCTGCGCGCAAACGCGCGGTCCGTCAGCGGCAACAAGGCCTTACGCGCGAGCGCAGACGTGGCCCGGATTTTACCCCGAAATAGGAAAGGAGACCCCTATGCGACGAACCTTCATGCTCAATCTCGATGACAAACATGCGGCCCAACTCGACGAGCTGTGCCGCCACTTCAGCCTGGCCTCGGACGATACGCTGCGGCTGGCGATCCGCCTGACGCATGCGCGCTGCAAGCAAAAGGCCGGTGCCCTGGTGCCGGAGTTCAAACCGCGCGCCGCAAAGCTCGATGACCACAACAAGGATGACTTTTCGCCATGGTGATGATGACCGACTATTTCCTGATCACGGGCGAGCGCGTCATAGCGACGGATGCCTTCATGCGCGTGAGCCTCAGTGCGCGCCTGCGCGTCTACACCGGCAATCTTGTCTATCTGCACCGCATTGCCGAGACCGGCCAACCCGTGCGCCGCGGTGATGCCGTGGTCGTGGTTGAAGGCTATCTTGGGGCCGTCGAGCTCTATGCGCCCTGCGACGGACAGCTCCATTGGGTGGATGAAATGCTGACCAGCCCGTTCGGCTGGCTGTTCACGATCCGCCGCGCGGAGTGATCCCTGCCGGGGCGTCGTAACGGTGCGCTCCCGCGCATGCGGCCTCTATCGTGGTCGCTGGTTGCCATCGATTCTGGGAAATGGTTTTCCGCGAGAGCGTGGCATGTGAGTAATTTTCGACGCTTGTGATTGATTTTCGATGCGTTTCGATGTATATATATTTTCTACATGGGATAGCCATGTAATCAATTTTCGACGTAGGTGAATGGTTTTCGACTGATGAAGCTAGACGAACTGAGCCCAGACTTCCTGAGAGACGAACCGCTACCGTACGGCACAAGTCTGGCCGGTTGGTCTGCGCTGGTTCACACTCTACAGATTGCCGCTCCGCTTCGCCATCTATCCTGTATCTCCGAAAAGCATGTCCGTGGGAACAAGCGAACCGAGGGGCCATGGGAAGTCTTCGACAAACGTTATCTGCCTGAGGGCAGCCTGGAGGGTCATCTTGGCTTTGCCCTGCGCCACGAGCCTATCGATCTGCTCGTTCTCAAACGCGTCTTCGACGCCGTGCCCGAAGGCGAGATCAAGAAGATCGTCGAGGCAACGCCAACAGGGACCCTCTCACGGCGGATATGGTTCTTCTACGAGACGTTGACGGGACGCGTTCTCGATCTGCCGGATGCTCCCAAGGTCACGGCGGTCGATGCTCTTGATCCGGCTGCATACTTCACGGGCAAGCCGAACTTTTCACAGCGCCACCGCGTTCGGGACAATCTGCTTGGAACCGGCGCGCTTTGTCCCGTCATTCGGCGAACGGAGAAGCTGCAAGGTCTTGTCGCGCAGGACCTGTCGGCCAAGGCGCAGGAAACGATAGGCCGAACGGGCGCGCAGGTGATCGCGCGCGCAGCAAGTTTCATGCTGCTGGCTGACAGCCGCGCAAGTTTCGAGATCGAGGGCGAGCGCGCGCCGGTCAATCGTCTGGAGCGTTGGGGCCGCGCGGTTCTTGAAGCTGGCAAGAGGCCGCTCAACCAGACCGAAATCTACCGCCTGCACCGCATCCTCATCGGCGATGACCGCTTCACCCCCATCGGCTACCGTGAGGAAGGCGTTTTCCTCGGCGAGCGCGATGTAGACGGAGCCCCGCTTCCCGAATTCATCGGCGCGCGCCATCAGGACCTGTTCGAGCTGATGACGGCGCTGAATGAATGCAACAACCGCATGCGGATCAGCGACCAGGATGATGCCGATCCGGTCGTGCAGGCTGCCTGCATCGCCTTTGCCTTCGTCTACATTCATCCGCTGGCCGATGGAAACGGGCGGCTTCATCGCTGCCTTATCCATCACGTTCTGGCGGAACGCGCATTCACCCCGCCGGGCATGGTATTCCCCGTTTCTGCCGCCATGCAGGACCGTATCGACGACTATAGAAACGTGCTTCAGGGACACTCCGGGCCTCTGATGGACTTCATCGACTGGCGCGCGCTGCCAAGCGGGAATGTCGAGGTCCTGAACGAGACGGCCGACCTCTATCGCTATTTCGACTGCACGGCCGAGGCCGAGTTCCTCTACGAATGCGTCCTGCGCACGGTTGAGGAAGACCTGCCTCGGGAGATCAACTATTTGAAGCGACATGATCGGGCGATGTCGGCGATCATGAATGCTGTGGAAATGCCGGATCGGTTGGCCGAAGACCTGATCATGTTCATCCGCCAGAACGACGGCTCGCTCTCGAAGCGCCGGAGGGAGCGTGATCCGGTCAACAAGCTGACCGACGAAGAAATCCGGCTGGTCGAGGAGATCATCGCCGAAGCGTTCGACGGCGTGTAGCTAGCCGATACGGCTCCTCTTTTCAGTCAAGAAACAGAATAGGAGTGGGATATGAGCCCCCCAAAAAACAGGCCCCCAGTTGCAAAGGGAGTTAGATTTCCGTTCCAAGTCTCTATCGCCGCTTGGGGTGATCTTCTTGGTTATGGAAAGAAGATTGCTGAGTCCAAATTCAACCCTCTTGATGATCGCGCGAAGGAAAGTATTCGACGCATACAGTGCGATGGCTCTGAGGCCCGTCCGCTCGCTCAGGTGAGTTATAATATTACATAAGAAGTCTTATCTGCCTTAGGCCTCGGTTTTTCGGACGGAAGACAACATTTGCACTATATAACAATAATTTACCTACATGCGCGGATTTAGAAGCTCCCTCTGGCGAACGAGGATGGCGGCCGAAGTTCATCAAAACCCCTGTAGATCATAGCGCCCAACGAGCGGTCACCCCGCGCTAACCGGTTCCGCCGCAAATGTTGCCGGAGGAGAGGAGCTCCGCCGGCGGATACAATCATGCTGCAAGCCCGGCGAAGATCTGGAAGGCGGTCGCCTCGTGCGGTGGGATCTGCACCTTGCGGATTTGTGTGTATGGTCTTGATCCTGGCGATGGTGGTGGGAAAGGCAAGTTTGGGGCTGTCTGCGGACCGGCAGGTTATGGTGACGATGGCGATTAATGCTGCCGCTCGGGGGAAACCGATGGTCGCCAAGTGCGTGTCGGTCAAAGCCATCCGCATCATGGCAACCCGCCATGTGGTGAACTCGAACTGCACGGATGCTTCTACCGGTTCAATTCTCAATCCGGAGGCTTGCCGAGGACCCAGGCTGGCGCAGCCCGGCGATCGCGGAGTAGAAAACTGTGATCCCGACAACGCGTCCCAGATCGCGGAAATTCGGGAGCGTCAATCATCGGAATTCAGCCATGTCGCCGAAGCTAGAGATCACCGCGTCCCCGTCGCAAGAGGACCTAGATTTTCTTGGCCGATCCCTGGCCAACTTCAATGACGCGGATGTCGGGCCTTCGGATAGGCAGGCGCTTGCAGTGTTCCATCGCGACGGAGACCGGATCGTCGCCGGCCTATCGGGTTATACCGGCTGGGGCTGGCTTTACGTCCAATGGCTCTGGGTCGACGAGGACTGGCGCGGTCGCGGTCTCGCGGGAAGGATGCTGGACGCCGCAGAGGATGAGGCCCGCCGCCGCGGCTGCCACGGCGCGCTAATCGACTCCTTCAGCCCGACGGGCATCCGAAGTTACGAAAAGCAGGGTTATCGCCGCTTCGGCCAATTGTCCGATTTTCCAAAGGGACGCAGCCGGGTCTTTTTACAAAAGTCCCTTTAGCGGGCCACGCGGCCGCCGCTCAGCGGCGCACGCGTACCGGTGGTGCCCGGGAAGCTCGTCGGAAGGTCACGCAGGCGGCGCAGTGCGAGGAATGCAAAGCACTCCGCCTCGATCGCATCCCCGCGCCAGCCGAATTCTTCCGCCGGAACTGCCTGCACCGCGGCCCTTTGCTCTAAAGCTTCCATAATTGCCGGGTTGTGGCGGCCGCCGCCACAGACGACGAGGCGTGTGGGGCGCATGGGCAGCAGATCAAGTCCACGGCCGACTGCCGCCGCTGTGAAGGCGGTCAGCGTGGCGGCCCCGTCGGCGGGGGAGAGCCCATCCGCCATGGCGGCGCTAAAGTCAAACCGATCAAGCGACTTGGGCGCAGGTGCGGAAAGGTACGGATGCTCGAGCAGCTTCGTCAAGCGGACCTCATCGACGCGGCCGGAACGGGCCGTGGCCCCACCGATGTCCATTTCGCCCAGGCCGTGGGACTTCATCCAGTCGTTGATCGGCGCGTTCGCCGGGCCGGTATCGAAGGCCAGAAGCCCCTCGGACCCGTCCCACCAAGTTACATTCGCGACGCCCCCAAGATTAAGCACCGCGGTCTTCCCCGGTGCTCCCGCACGCGCCAGTAACGCACGGTGATAGGCGGCCGAGAGCGGTGCCCCCTGCCCTCCAGCTGCCATATCGGCGCTGCGGAAGTCGTAGACGACCGGGACGCCGAGGAGCTGGTGCATCAGAGCCCCATCGCCCAGTTGCCGCGTCTGCCCAAGACGCTCGGCCTGCGGCGCGCGGTGCAGCACCGTCTGGCCGTGGAAACCCACAGCCGCGATGTCCGACATCGACATGCCGGCATCTTCCACCAGCGCGCGCACGGCCGTTGACTGAGCCCGGGTGATGGCAAGTTCGGCCACGGCGAAAATATCCGGCTCCGGCCCCTCGAAGGCCCAGTCGCGCGCCTGATCGAGCGTTTCCGCCAGCAACGCCCGGATCCAGTCCGGATAGGGGGCAAGGCGATAGGGTCCGAAATCTGTGACCGTTTCGCCGTCCGACCGGATCATCGCGACGTCTATATTTCCGTCAAGCACCGTGCCGGTCATCAGACCGACCGACCATGCAGGTTCCATATTCAATCCTCGTTTAGGCCATCGCCAGTCGCCCGGCGCAGTGAAGCGATGCCGCTGTCGAAGTGCCGAGTGGGGTGGATGCGGTTTGTAAGCAGCGTCCAGGCGCGGCCTCGATCGAAATCGATCCAGAGACCAGTGCCGGTAAAGCCGGTGTGTCCGATCGTGCCTGGCGGGCACAGGTCCCCGCCCATCCAGCCCGGATGGGCGCATTCCCAGCCATGGGTGCGATGGGGCGAGAGCTTTTCTCGCATGAGCAGCGTCGCCGGGGCATCCGGAGCGGCCAGCAGCCCCTCAGCGAAATCGAGAAGGCTTGCGGCAGTCCCGAAGAGGCCGGCATGGCCGGCACCACCGAGCGCCGAGCAATTGTCGTCATGCACTTCGCCGCAGAGGACCCGGTGGCGCCAAGTACAATCCTCCGTGGCCGCGGCATGGATCGGCTCGGCTGCGAAGGAGAAGCCGGGGCCGGGGTCCATCTCGCGGATCCGCCTGCCCATGTGGCGTTCGAGCGCGAAACCCAGGAGGATGAAGTTTATGTCTGAGTAGACTGGCTCCCCCTTACGCCATTCGCGCTGCAACACGAAGGCGCGCAGCAGATCGGCGTCGCGCCCATAAGTGTAGATAGGCTCTACCGCCGGAAACGGGGTCTGGTGGCCAAGGCACTGCCGGAACGTGACCTGGCGCTCCCAGGCGCCGACATCATACTGGCGCAGGTCTGGCAACAGCGTCGTCAAGGGTGCATCTAGATGGATCACCCCTGCTTCCGCCAATGCGAGAATTCGCGGCGTCGTGAAGACCGCCTTGGTCAGAGATGCGAGATCGAACCAGGTCTCCTCTGTCATCGCCCTCGTACTCGGCACGATCTGGGCCTGCCCGGTCGCGCGAAGGATGCGGCCCTGCCCCGACTCTGTTACGGCAAGTACGCCTCCGGGAACGCGCCCGGCCTCAACCGCCGCATGGAGCGGTGCGAAGGCCTTCTCGAAGCGGGTGGAGAGCGTCATGCCACCTCCTCACGAGCAAGATGACCGGGGCCGACCTCTAACCAGCGGACCTCCGGCGGTTCCCATCCTGCTGGATGGAGGATCGAGGGCACCTGGCTGGTGTCGAGATCAAAATGTACCCGCCTGCGGGCGATGTTCGGCACGGCGGCAATCAGTCGCCGTGTGTAGGAGTGGCGCGGGTCGGAGAGAACCGCTGCTGAAGGCCCCATCTCCACGATCTCGCCTCGGCAGACGACCGCCACGCGATGGGCAATCCGTTCAACCACGGCCATGTCGTGCGAGATGAAGAGATAGGCGAGTTGGAATTCCCGCTGCAGATCTACAAGGAGGTCGAGCACCCGAGCCTGTACCGAAACATCGAGCGCCGATACAGCTTCGTCCAGCACCACTACTGAGGGATTGAGCATCAACGCGCGGGCGATGCAGATCCGCTGGCGCTGACCGCCGGAGAATTCGTGCGGGTAGCGCGTGAGGCTGTCGGCCGGAAGATCGACCCGGTCGAGCAGCATATGCATCCGCTCCCGCGCATCGGCATCGAACCGATGGCCCGCCGCAAGAACCGGCTCGGCGAGAAGATCCTCGACGGCAAGCCGCGGGTTAAGAGAGGCATAGGGGTTCTGGAACACCATCTGAACCGGCCGCAGGCCCTGACCAGTGGCGGAGATCCTGCCGCTTGAGGGGGCCAGCCCGAGGATCGCCCGCGCCGTAGTGGACTTGCCCGACCCGCTTTCACCAACGATGCCGAGCGTCTCGCCCGGCAGCAGATCAAAACTGACGCGCTCTACCGCATGAATATTGCCCTGCGAGGGGCGGAATAGCGTGCGCTTGATATTGAAACGAACCGTAAGATCATCGACCTTCAGCGCCGGCGCGGGCCGCTCTGATCCATCCGCGCCAGGGCCATCGCAGCGCACAGCCTTGCCATGTGCGAAATGCGGCACCGAGTGTAGGAGATGTTTTGTGTAGGGGTGCTGCGGATCATCCAGCACCGCGCCCAACGCGCCCTGCTCCACTGAGCGACCGTCCCGCATCACCATCACCTTGTCGGCGATCCCGGCCACAAGCCCGATGTCGTGAGTGATGAAGATCATCCCCATGCCAGTCTCGTCTCGTAACTCGGCCAGAAGCGCCATAATCTGCGCCTGGATGGTCACGTCGAGCGCCGTCGTCGGCTCGTCGGCGATCAGCAGACGCGGATTGCATGCCAGGACCGAGGCAATCATCACCCGTTGCAGCATTCCGCCGGACATCTCGTGCGGGAACTGGCCAAGACGCCGCACTGGATCGGGAATGCGCACCCGCTCCAGCGCCTCCCGCGCAGCCGAGGTGACCGCCCGGCCGCTCAGCCCATGGTGCAGACGGAAGGCCTCCCCAATCTGAGCTCCAACCGTCTTCACCGGGTTCAGCGAGCTCATGGGCTCCTGGAAGATCATGCCGATCTCAGCGCCCCGGATGCGAGAAAGCTCCGCTTCGGGAGCACCGACGAGATCGAGCTGGCTGCCATCCTGCCGCTCGAGCAGGATCGTCCCGCGCGTGACGCGCCCGCCACCAAAATCGATGAGCCGATTCACTGAAAGGGCGGTCACTGACTTGCCTGACCCGCTTTCGCCGACCAGGGCCAAGGTCTCTCCGGCGGCCAAGTCGAAGCTGACCCCATGGACGACCTCACTCTTCTCCGGATCGCGGCCAAAGCCGACGTGGAGATCGCTTACCGACAGCAGTGTCATGCGCGCGCCACCCTGGTTTTCGGGTCAAGGATATCGCGCAAGGCATCGCCGAGAAGGTTGAAGCCGAGGATGCCTCCCATGATGGCGATGGCCGGGCAGATCATCAGCCAGGGCGCCATTTCCATCAGGTTCCGGCTGTCCGATAGCATCACGCCCAGCGAGGCAGCGGGCGGCTGTGTGCCGAGGCCAAGAAAACTCAGCCCGGCCTCGGTCAGAAGCGCCCAGGCAAGTGCGAGCGTCACCTGCACGGTCAGCGGCGCAACGATGTTCAGCAGAAGGTGGCGGGTAACAATGTAGCCGGTGGAACTGCCGAATGTGCGGGCCGCATCGACGAACTCACGGTTCTTCAATGATAGCGCCGGGCCGCGGACGACGCGGGTGAAGATCGGCATGTATACGAATGCGATGGCGAGGACCGATGTCCATGTCCCCGGCCCCAACACGGCAACCACCAGCATCGCGAGCAGGATCGCCGGGAAGGCAAGGAGTATGTCCATGCTACGCATCAGGATGCCGTCCCAGAACCGCTCGAACCAGGCCGCCACAAGGCCCAGCACAGTGCCGACGCTGGCGGCAACGGCGACCGATAAAAAAGCGATCAGGAACGACTGGCCAATCCCCGTCATCAGCCGGCTCGCCACGTCGCGCCCGAAGAGGTCTGTGCCGAGCCAATATCGCGCGCTCGGCGGCTGCAGCCGTGCGATCCGGTTCTGTGCGAGCGGGTCATGTGGGGTTAGCCCAATCCAACCCATCGCGGCGAGCAGAAGGTAGACCAGCACGATCGTCGCGCCGATGCGCCCGCTCGGATGACGGAAAAGGGCTTTAAGGAGGGACATCAGCCCCGCGCCCTGATGCGCGGGTCGAGCCAGACATAGGTCAGGTCCACGAGCAAGTTCACCACCATGAAGTTGAACGCGATGAACAGGACGGTTCCCTGCACCAGCGCGTAATCACGCTGAAGGATCGCGTCGAGTACCATGCGCCCGAGGCCCGGTAGTGCGAAAAGCTGTTCCACGATCACGGCGCCTCCGAGAAGATAGCCAAATTCGATACCAGAGACGGTGACGACGGGGATCAGGGCATTGGGCAGGGCGTGACGCCAAATCACGCCGCGCGCCGGGACGCCCCGGCTACGCGCGGTGCGGACGTAGTCCTCGCTCAGCACATCGAGCATCGCGGAGCGCGCAATGCGGGTGACCGCGGCAGCAAAGGCGGCACCCAACGTCAGGGCCGGCAGGATGAGCTGGCCGAGATTGGCTAACGGATCTTTTAGAAGGGGCGTAAAGGTGCCCATTGCGGGCAACACACCGAACCCCGCCGATAGCACGTAGATGATCACCAGGCCGAAAACGAAGCTCGGTGTCGACTGGCCGATCATCGCCCCGATGCGAAGCACCAAGTCCGAGCGCCGCTCTGCGTGGGTGGCGGCATAGACACCGGCCGGAACCCCAATCACCAAGGCGATGGCCATGGAAAGAAGCGCTAGTTCGAGCGTCAATGGGAAGCGCTGCAAGATCACCTCCAGCACCGGTTTGCCATAGGTGACGGAAATGCCCAGATCGCCGTGCAGAAGCGCCCGCAGCCAGTGCCAATATTGCGCGATCCAAGGCCGATCGAGGCCGAAATAGGCCGCCAGTGCTGCTTTCTGGGCGGGTGTCAGTAGCCCCGCTTGGGTGCCCAGCATCGCGGTAATCGCGTCGCCAGGCACCAGGCGGATTGCCACGAAGACGAGGCTGGAGACGCCCAGAAGCACCAATGGGAAGGCAGCCAGTCGTCGAATGAGGGTATTCATCGCGGGCCTTTCAGGCCCCCGGCCCATGCACGGGCCGGGGACGCCGGGTTCATTTCTTCAGCGTGACCGCGGAAAGCCCGAAGAGAGACCCCATCGGCGAGCCCACGAAGCCCTGAACGTCGGAGCGTTCGGCCACGTAGGTATCCGGCGTAAAGAGCCAGATCCACGGCGCCATCTCGGCCAGATGCAGGTCGAACTTGGCGAAGATCGCCTTGCGCTTGGCGGGATCTGTCTCCACCCGGCCCTGGTTCAACAGGCTGTCGAGCTCGTTGTCGGTGTAGTTCGACACTTTCAGCAGGTTGCCGGTCTTGGTGAAGTAGCGATTATACATCGTGTAGGGATCGGGCCGACCGCCGTTCAGTGCCACGGCCATATCAAAGTCCGCTTTCAACCAGGCGTCGACGTAGACGTTGAGCTGCATCATCTTGATATCGAGCTTGATGCCGATCTTCTTCAGCTCGGACTGGATCACCTGCGCCTCGGCCTCCGCGGTCGCGGGCTCGCCTGTCGCTGCAATCACGGTTGCGGTGAAGCCCTTCGCATAGCCCGCCTCCTTCATCAACTCCTTCGCCTTGGCAAGATCCGGCTTGTAGCAGAAGAGCTTGGAGGGATCTGTCGCATAGGCCGGCGCCGTGATCGGGCCGGTCACCTTGCCCTCCCCGAGCGCGGCTGTATCGAGCACGGCCTTGCGGTCGATCGCACAGGATATCGCCTGTCGTACCTTCAGCTCGGTCATCGGCTTGCGCGACGGGTTGAGCTGAAGGACGTTGTAGGAAATGGATGGCGTGCGCACGAGTTTCAATCCCGACACCTTCGGCACCATCGTTGCGACGAGAGGATCGTTGAGCAACGCGAAGTCGATCTTGCCTGTGCGGAGCGCGGCGACGATAGCCGTCTCATCGGGCAGAACCGAGATGTCGATCTGGTCGACGCCCGTCTTGCCTCCCGCCCAGTGGGGATTTGCGACGAGCACCTCACTGGCGTTCGGATCCCAGCTCTTCAGCATGAAGGGGCCCGAGCCGATTGCCTTTGTGCCGACGGACCCGTCCTTGATCGCGCTCGCCGGCAAGATGGCGGCGTTGACGCTCGCCATGGCGGCCAGGATAGGTACGTCCGGCTGGGACAGCTTGAATATGACGGTCTCGGGATCCGGCGTTTCGATCGAGGCGATCGAAAGGTAGTTGGACCGCGCGGCGGCTGCAGTCTTCTCGTCCAGCAGCCGCTCGAAGGAGGCCTTCACGTCCGAGGACGTCACTGCTTCGCCGTTCGAGAAGCTCGCCTTCGGATCGAGATGGAAGGTCAACGACTTGCCGCCATCGCCGAACGCCCAAGACTTGGCGATCGCCGGCACCACCTCCAACTTGGCATCAAGCCGGACGAGCGGTTCATAGATCAGTTCCAACAGGCGGATTGAGGAAAAGGCCGTCTGCTTTTGCGGATCAAGCCCCGTCGCGTCCTGCGACCAGGCCATCTTCAGCGTATCCGCGTGGACCGGCGCAATCGCCGGTATGGCAAGAAGCGCCGCGAGTGCGAGTGTTGACAAGCCTTTCTTGGTGGTACTCATGTTCGTCTCCCTGGCAGGTTGCTTTTTATCTTTCGTTCAGGCTCTTGGTCAGTTGCAATGCCGACCGCAGCACGCCACCAGCGGCGTCAAGTCGGGCACGGGCCGCGCGGGCGTCGTCTCCAGTCAACAGCATGAGAATGGCCAACTTGACCTCCTGCTGTGACGCTTCGAGCGCCGCCTCGGCGTCAGCCATGCTGCAGCCGGTCGCCTGCATCACAATGCGAGTGGCGCGGGCGGCGAGTTTGTCGTTGGTGACGCGCAGATCGACCATCAGGTTGCCATAGGCCTTGCCGATCCGGATCATGCTCGCCGTTGTCAGCATGTTGAGGACGAGTTTCTGCGCTGTGCCGGATTTCAGTCGAGTGGATCCGGTCAGGACCTCCGGACCGACGACAGGGGCGATTGCGATATCGGCAAGCGCATCGGCCGCAGAGCCAGGGTTGCAGGAAATCGAGACCGTCGCGGCGCCGCGCTGGCGGCCTTCCTTGAGCGCGCCCAGCACATAGGGCGTACGCCCTGACACGGAAATGCCCACGACAACGTCGCGATCGGAAACCCCGATCCGGTCGAGATCGTTACGGGCGGATTCGACCTCGTCCTCTGCACCCTCCATCGCGTGGCGAAGCGCATGATCTCCCCCGGCGATGAGGCCCACCACCATTCCCTCCGGCACGCCGAACGTCGGCGGGCATTCGGAGGCGTCCAGAATGCCGAGCCGGCCGCTCGTGCCGGCGCCGATATAGATCAGCCGGCCGCCAACACGGAACGCATTGGTGATCCGCTCCACCGCCTCGGAGATCTGCGGAAGAACGGCCGCGACCGCTGCGGGAACCCGCGCGTCCTCCTCGTTCATCCGCGCCAGAAGCTCGCGCGTCGGCAGCAGGTCGATATCTTCGGTGCGGGGGTTGCGCTCTTCCGAGACGAGGCTTTCGAGTTCGCTCAGAAGATCCCGACGCATTCCCATCCTCAACTTCACCCTAGCTGCGGCAGAGATTCCCCCTGCACTCACGTGTCAGCGGCAAGTGTGAATATTGAATTCCAATTGTCAACTGTCATCTGGAATATTATATTCTTAAGAATGACCAGACCCGGCAGGCGTCAACCTGCGGCCCGCTTTGCCAAGAGAATCGCGCCGCTCACCGCATCGCCGTCGGCGGGCTTGAGCCGGCGCCGCACGTCTGGTGCCAACCAGGGCTCAAGCGCGCTAGACAATCCCCCAAGCAGCGTAATGCGGGCCGCACCCATTGATGCAAGGGTACGCACCAGCGCGTCGATTTGTTCTGCCCCGCGCTGCACGATCTTCCGGGCCGCGCTGTCACCCTGATCGGCGTGCCGCAGCACGACCGGCGCAATCGTGGCATAGTCCGAGGCCGTTGCCTGATCCATCCAGCTCACAACCTCGAACGGATCGTCCCTGAAACGCTGCATGACCTCGGCAAGCAGGGAGGTCTGCTCCACCCGCCCATCCTGCGCTCGCAAGGCCATCTGCAGCGCATGCAGCCCCAGGGCCGCACCACTGCCCTCGTCGGAGACAGGGAAGCCGTAGCCGCCCACGCGCAATTCCCTACCGTCAACATATCCGATCCCGATCGAGCCCGTACCGGCGATCACAATCGCGCCGTCCTGCCCGGAGTGCGCCCCGAGGCAGGCCGCCTCCGCGTCGCTCGCGTAAACGGCGGAGGCGAACCGGCCAGGCATATCGGCAAGGGCAGCACGCGCGCCTTTTCGCCCGATCCCGGCGAGCGCGATCCCAGCCGTGAGATGCTGCCAGTCATCGGAAGACAGCCCGGCTTCGGCCATGGCGGCCTCGGCTGCAGCGTGAACGGAGGCCAGCGCGCGTTCCGGTCCGAGTCGCAGTGTAGCAGGGCCGGACAGCCCCTGGCCAAGCACCCGCCCTGTGGCGTCCTCGATCCTCGCCCGGCAACCGGTACCGCCTCCATCCACGCCGAGAAACATTTGTCCGGTCATTGCGCGGCCCGCTCGATCTGCGCCCCACAGCGGCGTAGCTTCAGGTCGAGTTGCTCATACCCCCTGTCGAGATGATAGACGCGGTTGAGAACCGTTTCGCCCTCGGCGATAAGCCCCGCGAGCACCAGCGACACGGACGCGCGCAGGTCGGTCGCCATTACCTGTGCGCCATGTAGCCTTGCCCCGCCCCGAACAACGGCCGTCCTCCCCTGCAGGCGAATGTTGGCCCCAAGGCGCACCAGCTCCGGCACATGCATGAAGCGGCTTTCGAAGATCGTCTCCCGGATCATCGACGCACCGTCCGCTTGCGTCATTAGCGCCATGAACTGCGCCTGCAGATCGGTCGGGAAGCCGGGATAGGGCTCCGTCGTGACATCCGTGCCACGAAGTGCGCCATCGCCCGAGACCACGAGACCACGGTCGCCCGGCCATACTCGTGCGCCGGCCAACTCAAGTGCCTGGACGACCGAGGCCATATGCTCCAGCCGAGCACCGGACAGCTCGATCTGGCCACCGGTGATAGCCGCCGCGATGGCATAGGTCCCCGCCTCAATCCGGTCCGGCATGATCCGATGCGCAGCTGGCCGCCAGGAAGCCGGGCCGTTGATAAGAATGCGGTGCGTACCCGCACCCTCGATGACTGCTCCCATCGCGCCAAGGCTTGCGGCTAGGTCAATTACCTCCGGCTCCCGTGCGGCATTGAGGATCTCGGTCTCGCCCGCGGCGGCGGTCGCGGCCATGATCGCCGTCTCTGTTGCCCCGACCGACGGAGACGGCAAGACCAAGCGGTTACCACGAAGCCCCTTAGGCGCACGCGCATGGATGAACCCGCCTTCCACCCTAACGTCGGCCCCAAGCGCCGAAAGCGCCGAGACATGCATGTCGACCGGCCGCGCTCCGATGGCGCAACCGCCCGGAAGCGAAACACGCGCTTCTCCGAAGCGGGCGAGCAGCGGACCCAGCACCAGAACAGTGGCGCGCATGCGGCGGACAGTGTCATAGCCGGTCTCGGCCGGCCGAGCCGGGCCCGCGTCGATGATGGCGTCGCGGTCGGTGCGGACGATCCGGGCGCCATATTGCTCGAGAAGGGTCAGCATATTGGCGACGTCGGAGACATCGGGCAGATTGGCTAGCTCAACGGGATGGGGGCTGAGTAGCGTGGCTGCCAGCTGAGGCAGTGCGGCGTTTTTCGCTCCGGCGATCGCGACGGACCCGTGCAGCGCCCGCCCGCCTTGAATTCTCAGCTTGTCCATCGCGCCTCGCTTTCCTGGGAGATCTTCACCTGCCATTCCCTGCTGTCAATATAGGTTGGAATAATCTATTCAAACTCACAGAGCAGACGACAAAGGGAGGCTCAATGTCAGTCATCCGTAAGATTCTCGCAAATCTCGATCGTATGTCCCCGGCCGACCGCGAAATCGGGCAGTTCATCGCGGATCATCCGGAACGGATGTTGAGCCTGTCTTCTGCCGCGCTGGCGGCCGAGACGGGGCGCAGCCAGTCAAGCGTGGTGAAATTCTCTCAAAAACTGGGTTTTGCCAGCTATCAAGACCTCAAACTGGCGATTTCGGCCGGTCAGGCGCGGGACTGGCGGATCCCCACCGGACCGATCCACGGTTCCATCGAGCAAGGCGATGGCTATACGACCATTGCCGAGAAGCTGGTTTCCTCCAAATATCGCGCGATGCGGGAGACGGTGGCCGCCAACGACTCCCGCGAGGTCGGGCGGGCAGTCGAAGCGATCATCTCCGCCCGTCGGGTCTTCCTGGCGGGGGTTGGCGCCTCGTCGCTGGTCGCAAGCGATCTCTGCTACAAGCTTCTTAAGCTTGGTCGTGCCGTCATTCACACAGTCGACAGCCACATCCAAATGGCGAATGTCGCCGGGGCGGAAGAGGCCGACGTTCTGATAGCCATCTCCTATTCCGGTTCCAGCATGGAGACCTGCCGCATTGCAGAGCTTGCCCGCGCTCAGGGCGCTCAGGTGGTGGCGATCACCGGAATGCAGGATAACCCTCTTGCCAAGTTGGCTGATGTTCTCCTCTACACGGTTGCCGACGAAGAACATGTGCGCTCCTCGTCGATCATGGCCCGCGACGCCCAGCTCGCACTGGCCGACCTGCTCTTCTTGCTGACCGTCCAACGCCAAGAGGATGCGCATGACTTCATCCATCGGAGCGAAATCGCGGTTACAGCCCTTAAAGCGGCCGGGCAGGTCTGATGCGCGCGCAAAGCGAGTTTTGTCATTTGTGGACGTATATGAACCCCACCTGATTGCAACGGTCTCGCTGGTTCTGGGTCGAGCGTCACGATTGCTGACGTATATCCGGCTTCCTGATGCGGCCCGTCTACTGGAAGGCGGATGTCTTGCCGTCGTTGATCGCGGTGGCAGTTGGTGCGTTTGCCGACTCAGCCTTCGCCCCATCACTAAGACTGGAGTCGTCAACCTACACAGCCTTATGTCCTGCCGCGACGGTCATGATGATCCGGGGAAGTGCGAGGCGTTGATGGTGTAACCACGCCACAACTTCCGATTGAAGGGCAGATGTGGATCTGTGCTTCAGTTTATGGTGTGGCTTTCATTCGTTGCACGGTCCTTGCGTCGCGGTCGGCTACCAAGAAAGTCCGTTAGCTCAGCCCATTGAGGAACCGATTTATTGTCTCGGCGGCTGCTTGGGGTTGCTGACACATCCACCAGTGGCCAGCACCTTCAAGTACCGCAACCTGAGCGCCCGCCCGCGCGGCCGAGCGCCGTATCAGTCTCTCGCCGCCGCAGAAATGATCTTCGGTCGGGATCAACGCGAGGCCGGGTCGTTCAGCTGCCGCGTCCAAGTGCTTTCCGGCTTCAAGCATGACGGGCTGTACGGCTGAGCGGTAAAGCGCCAGAATCGCCCGTCCCATGTCCGTACTTCGTGCCGACAGGATTTTTTCCGCGGTCGACCGCGTCATGCCCAAGCTTTCGTAGCGGTTCACAGCCGCCTCTATTGGCGCCTTCATCATTTGGGCGATCGCCTGTTCGCCCGTTTCGGGCGCCTGCCAAGCCTGCGCAAGATCATGCCAGACATAGTCAGGGTCATAGAGGCCCAGAATATCGGTGGTCCATGATCGGATCAGGTCAGGACGTTGCATCGCAACGCCCAGTACGTGGCCTCCTCCCCAATCGTGTCCGATCAGATCGACAGGTCGGGCCAGCGTCTCAAGCTCTCTGACAAGCCAAGTTCTGTAAGCGGCCATTGTGCAGTCGAAACCTTTGGGAACGGGCGCGCCGAAGCCCGGAGGCGAGAGGCAAACAACATCATCATCCGCCAGATGCGGAATCAGATCGTCCCATATTGCTGCGGTCTCGGGATTGCCATGCACGAGGACGGTCGTCATGTCGGGCTTCCTTTCGCCAAAGGGCCAAGCTGTCGAGGGAGCCAGGCCTGCCGGCTACGGGGGCAGCGCGAATCTCAACCGGACATTTCGAGTACCGGGTCACTGCCGCCCCAAACGCCCTTGCTGGAAATGATGCGGCCGCGGCTGAACGAGCTTCGATCGAACAGACCGTTCACACGGTGATAGTCGATCTGCGATCGGTGATGTCCGGGCTTATAGGCTGCGGCCATCATCGACGCGTCGTCCCGCCAGAGCGACACCGTGATCCCATCGTGTCCGTCCACGCCAGCTCCGCTATAGACTGCGCGCCGGATATTGCCGGGAAGAGTGGCGTAGTAGGCTTGGACATTGCCGATCTCTTTTAGGAACAACACGATGCGGGGCACATCGTCCCGCCCTGGATTTTCATATCCCGCCGAGGTGAAGACCATCAACGGGCCGCCAGGATCTGTTCGGGCCGCCGCAATGGTACCATTATGTCTTACCTCGCCACGCCAGTTCACCTCCCCCCGATGTGCGAACGGCACCACCAGAGCGTGATACTCCTCGGCCGCATCACCGAGAAACGAGAGATGGCTCTGTGGATTTTCATAGACCTCCTCGGCGTCAGCACGCGTCTGATAAAGACCGAACCCACCCCATTCGTCCGAGACGTTGGTACTCATGCCATCGGGGCCGAGTGGTGAGGCCGGATAGAACCGCCACGCCTCGGCCTTCCCTGGCCCAGGCAATGGTTTTCCGCTGCCGTCAATCGGATTTGTAAATCGAACACGGTGAAACACGATCCAATCGTGGTTCTCAGCAGTCATCGGTCCTCCCCCCCCATGACGTTTCTCTGTTAATGCGAGGATACTACCGAGTCCTCCAAGCGCAAAGCGGCGGCGCTTGGCGTCGACGGAGCACGAAAGCGCTCGCTCGTGTAATCCAAGAGGTCTTGCGCCGACCCGGTCTCACGGAGGCGGAAAGGCCTGCTTTCCTGCGCATCGCGGCCATTCGTGGTCATCGCAGCGAACGCGCGCGTCGCGCCCAGACTACCCAATGCTGCCTGGCAGCGCTGCGCAGAAAGATCCGTTTGGAGCGTCTACCCGCCAAGCATGATGGGCAGGCAGAACCGGCCCTAAGAAGGCCTCGGTGCGAAAGCCCAATTCGGCCATCGATTAGCGAAGAACGCTTTGAAGATCGGCGCGTAGTCGGTCGGCGCTCGCCAAGCTCCATCCAGCGTCACCCAGGATGCCAGCGATCGCACGCACGAGGTCGGCATTGCTGTCGGCCCGGCGGCCATCGGGCAAGTGAAGGTTGTTCTCAAACCCGACCCGGATATGCCCGTCCATGAAGGCGCCGGCGGTGACGCAGGCCGCCTCGTCCCGGCCGAAGGCGCAGGTGGTCCAATGGTCGAAGCGTGGGATATCCGGCGCCAGGAATGGCAGCAGGTCGGCCGGACAGGATATTTGGCCCGCAGCGTACCGGCCCAGAACGAAGAGCACCGGCACAGCGTTCCACGGCACGAGGCCGCGCTTCATCAGCGCGGCCAATGCCACGGCCTCGGCGGGGTCGTACAGGATGATCTGCGGTAGCACGCCTTCCCGCGCCATCCATGCCAGCGTTTCGGCAAAGGCTGTCTCGTGGCCCTGGTCCGGCACGAATTCGCGCAAGGCGAGGGACGCGGCCTCTGGATGCGTAGCGCGCAGCACCGCGGCCTGCTCCTCGGGCGCATATCGGCCGACGGACTCGGTGGTGATCTGGATCACCATGTCCTGCCCCACGGCGCGGCGAATGGCGGCGATCGCATCGTGGTAGGCCTCGGCATCAAGGAGATGCCGCCCGGCACCGTCGCGAACATGGACGTGGATCATTGAGGCCCCGCCATCGCGACATTCGGCTGCCGTTTCAGCAAGTTCCTTTGGCGTCAGCGGTAGCGCAGGGTGATCGGCCTTGGTGCGCCGACCGCCATTCGGCGCCACCATCAGGGCCACAAGTGGGGCCGCTTCAGCGATCGATTGAGAGGAGGGAACATGATTCATCTGAATCATTGTAGACCACTATGATACAAGTGTTGCAATCCCGGATTTGTGATCCTAGGCTCGGCGAATGGATTCTGCTCCTCTCGCCACAACCATCGTCGAAGCATTCGACAGCCTGCCCGGCCAGCTCCAGTTGGCCGCGCGCTTCGTGCTCGATCACCCGCATGACGTGGCGCTGCTGTCGATGCGCGAGCAGGCGCGGCGGGCCAAGGTGAAGCCCGCCACGATGATGCGGCTGGCCCAGCATCTGGGCTTCGATGGCTATGACGCCCTACGGCAACGATATGCCGAGGCGGTGCGCGATGGCGGCCTGGGTTTCGCCGGGCGGGCGAGTGATCAGGTCAGGAGCCAGCAACTCAAGGGCGAAATGGCTTTGGCCGCAGACATGTTGTCGTCGCTCGGGCGGCAGTTCGGCCAGATGGCGGGTCCTGAGACGATCGCGCGGATTGCCGCTGCGGCTCGGGAGCTCGGGGCGGCGCGGCGCATCTTCTGCCTCGGGCTGCGGTCGAGCTACGGCGCGGCCTGGCACTTCAGCTATATCCTGTCGCTTTTCGGCGATGCCGGAGTGATGCTCGACGGCACGGGCGGGATGAGCGCCGACCGGCTCCGCAGCGCGTCGTCCGAGGACGCGCTCGTCGTTGTCAGTGTCTCTCCTTACACCCGCGTGACGCTGGAGATCGCAGGGTATGCCGCCAAGCGGGGTGTGCCCATTGTCGCAGTGACCGACAGCGAGGTTGCCCCGCTCGCGCAGATCGCCCGCCACACGCTGGTGGCGCCGATCGAAAGCCCGTCCTTCTTTCACACCATGGCGCCAACCTTCGCGCTGGCCGAGATCCTCGCTGTGCTGGTTGCGGGGCGCGGCGGCGAGGCAGCGCTCGACACGCTGCGAAAGTCCGACGCCCTGATGGCCGAATTCCAGACCCACCATTCCCGCAACCCGAGGTCCTGAACGCCCATGAGCCAACTGCTGCATCGCCAGATCAAGACGGACCTCCCGATCGCAGTGGGAGGGGACGGCATCGAGTTGATCGACAAGGCCGGCAAACGCTATATCGACGCCTCGGGTGGGGCAGCTGTGTCCTGCCTTGGCCACAACCATCCCGACGTCATTTCCGCTCTGCATTCTCAGCTCGACAAGCTCGCCTATGCCCATACCGGCTTTTTCACCACCGAGGTAGCTGAGGCGCTGGCCGAAAGGCTGATCGCAGACGCGCCCGGGGACCTCTCGCATGTCTACCTGGTCTCCGGCGGCTCGGAGGCCGTCGAGGCGGCACTGAAGATGGCGCGGCAGTATTTCGTCGAGATGGGCGAGCCGCAGCGCCGCCACATCATCGCGCGCCGCCAGAGCTATCACGGCAACACGCTCGGGGCGCTGGCCGCGGGCGGCAACGCATGGCGGCGCCGGCAGTTTCAGCCGCTCCTGGTCGAGACCCATCACATCGACCCGTGCTTTGCCTATCGCCATCAGGATCCGATGGAAAGCGCCGAGGATTACGCAGCCCGCGCCGCCCAGGCGCTCGCCGACAAGGTCGAGGAACTCGGCGGCGAGAATGTAGTCGCCTTTGTCGCAGAGACGGTGGTGGGCGCCACGGCAGGGGCGGTGCCGCCCGTTGCGGACTACTTCAAGCGCATCCGCGAGATCTGCGACCGCCATGGAATCCTCCTCATCCTCGACGAGGTGATGTCGGGCATGGGCCGCACCGGGACGCTGCATGCCTTCGAGCAGGAGGGCGTCGTGCCGGACCTGCTGACAATCGCCAAGGGTCTTGGCGGCGGCTACCAGCCGGTCGGCGCGGTGCTGCTCGGGCGCCACATCTACGACGCCTTCGCAGGTGGCTCCGGCTTCTTCCAGCACGGGCATACCTACATGGGCCACCCGATGGCGGCGGCAGCGGCGCTGGCGGTGCAGGAGGTGATCGCCCGCGACAACCTGCTGGCCAACGTACGGGAAATGGGAGGTGCTCTCGCCGACCGGCTCACATCGCGCTTCGGCAATCACCCGCATATCGGCGATATCCGCGGCCGTGGCCTGTTCCAGGCCATCGAGCTTGTCGCCGATCGAGGGACCAAGGCAGCGTTCGATCCCGCACTGAAGCTCAACGCAAAGATCAAGGCAGCCGCCATGGCCCGCGGCCTCATGGTCTACCCGATGGGCGGTACCATCGACGGGGTACGCGGCGATCACGTCCTGCTGGCGCCGCCTTTCATCGTGACGGAAGAGCAGATCGACACCATCGCCAACAGGCTCAGCGAAGCGGTCGAGGACGCGCTCGCGCAGATCGCGCCGGGGCGATGAAGAGAAGACCGGCCGACCGATGCATCGGTGCCGGGAAGACCGCCCCGGGGGCAACAATCCGAGGCGCAAAACATGTCCCCGGCCGGGGGCACAACCACATGGGAGACATTGAATGTCCAGAGTCTTGAAAACCCTGTTCTCGGCGGCCATCGTCGCGGGCGGCCTGAACGCCGCCCCGGTTTCGGCGGCCGATCAGTTCATCACCATCGGCACCGGTGGCGTGACGGGCGTCTACTACGCGGTTGGCGGCGCAATCTGCCGGCTGATGAACAAGACCCGGGCCGAGACCCATATCCGTTGCTCGACCGAATCTACCGGCGGCTCGGTTTTCAACGTCAACGCGATCCATACTGGCGACCTCGACTTCGGCATGGCGCAGTCCGACGTGCAGTATCAGGCCATCAACGGCACCGGCCATTTCAAGGGCAAGAAGGTGGGCGAACTGCGCGCCGTCTTCTCCGTCCATCCCGAGCCGTTCACGGTGCTGGCCCGCCCGGGCGAGGGCATCAAGACCTTTGCTGACTTCAAGGGCAAGCGCTTCAATATCGGCAACCCCGGCTCCGGCACCCGCGCCTCGATGGAGGAACTGCTGAAGCAGATGGGCTGGAGTGACAAGTCCTTCTCGCTGGCCGCGGAGCTGAAAGCCGACGAGCAGGGCTCCGCGCTCTGCGACAACAAGATCGACGGCTTCTTCTACGGCGTGGGCCATCCGTCGGCCGCCATTCAGGACCCGACGACCCAGTGCAACGCCAAGCTGATCCCGCTGACCGGGCCGGCGGTCGACGCGCTGGTCAAGGCGCACCCCTATTACTCCTACGCCACGATCCCGGGCGGCATGTACAACGCCAACCCAAACCCGACCAAGACCTTCGGTGTGCGGGCGACGCTGGTCACGAGCGCCAACACGCCCGATCAAGTGGTCTACGACCTGGTGAAGTCGGTGTTCGAGAACTTCGATGAGTTCAAGAAGCTGCACCCGGCCTTCGCGCATCTCGATCCGAAGGAGATGATTACGAAGGGGCTGTCCGCGCCGCTGCATCCGGGCGCCATCAAGTATTACAAGGAACGCGGCTGGATGTGATCCTGCCGACGGCGGAGGGCGCGTCATGGTGCCCTCCGTGCCTTTTCGTCGTGACAGATGACGAGCGCCAAACAGCAAGAGAAGAACGGGGAGACCGGCCATGAGCCAGGTTGACGACGGACACCAGCATGTCGATGTCGATGCGCTCAACGAGATGGTCGCAGAGGCCGATACCGGTGGGCGCAAGCCCGGCGGATTGACCGGCAAACTGATCGTCGCGGTCGCTATCGCCTGGTCGCTCTTCCAGATCTGGTATGCGTCGCCGATCCCCTACGCGATCACCTGGGGCGTGATCAGTGACAGCATCGCGCGCGACATCCACCTCGCCTTCGCGCTTTTCCTCGTGATGCTGACCTTCCCAGCCTTCAAACGGTCGCCTCGGGACCGAGTGCCGCTTTTCGACTGGGCGCTGGCCATCGCGGGCGCCGCCTCGACCCTCTACCTCGTGGTCTTCTACGTTGCGATCGCCAATCGGCCCGGCCTGCCCACGACGGCAGACATCGTGGTCAGCGTCATCGGCGTCCTGATCCTTCTGGAGGCGGCGCGCCGGGCCGTGGGTCCGGCAATCACGGTCATTGCCGTCATCATGCTGGCCTATATCTTCCTCGGCCCCTACATGCCTGGGCTTCTCGCGCACAAGAGCTCGTCTCTCTCCCGCGTCGCTTCGCAGATGTGGCTGACCTCCGAAGGCGTCTTCGGCGTGGCACTCGGTGTGTCGACCAATGTCGTCTTCATGTTCGTCCTCTTTGGCACGCTCCTGGAACGGGCGGGTGCCGGCGGTTATTTCATCCAGCTCGCCTTCTCGCTTCTGGGGAAATACCGCGGCGGCCCGGCCAAGGCCGGCGTTGTGGCCTCCGGCCTCACCGGGATGATCTCGGGCTCGTCGATCGCCAATGTTGTCACCACCGGTACCTTCACCATCCCGTTGATGAAGCGCGTCGGCTATCCGGCGGTGAAGGCGGGGGCGATCGAGTGCGCCGCTGGCGTCAACGGACAGCTGATGCCGCCGGTGATGGGGGCTGCGGCCTTCCTGATCGCCGAGTATGTCGGCATCAGCTATGCAGAGGTGGTCAGGCACGCCTTCCTGCCCGCACTGCTGACCTATGGCTCCTTGTTTTACATCGTCGATATCGAGGCGATGAAGATGGGCTTGACCGGCCTGCCGTCCCCGCAAGCATCCGGACGCTTTCAGAGCCTCGCCCGCGGGCTCATGGGCATCTGTGGCTTCGTAGTGCTGGCGGGGGTCGTCTACTACGGTATCGGCTGGACCAAGGTGGTGTTCGGCCCGGCCGCGACCTGGATCGTGCTCGCGGCGCTGATCGCACTCTACATCGTCCTTGTTCGCTACCGCGCCGGTCACCCGGACCTGCCGCTTGATGATATCGACAAGGCCTTTGACGAGGTCCCGCATTTCGGCGAGACCGCGCGCACGGGCCTGCACTTCATCCTGCCGGTGGTGCTCTTGATCTGGTGCCTGATGGTTGAGGAGCTTTCGCCCGGCCTTTCCGCGTTTTACGGCGTCGTGGCGCTGATGGCGTTGATTGTGACGCAGCGGCCCCTCACGGCCTACTTCCGGCGCGAACGCGACCTTGGCCCGCATTGGAAGGCAGGCTTTGTCGAGCTTTTCGAGGGCCTTTCGGCGGCCGGGCGAAATATGACTTCGGTCGGTATCGCTACGGCCACGGCGGGCATAATCGTTGGTACCGTGCTTCTGACAGGTGTCGGGCTTGTGATGACCGAGCTCGTGGAGTTCATCTCTGGTGGCCATCTGATTATCATCCTGATCTTCACGGCCTTCATCTGCATCATCCTAGGCATGGGGATGCCGACGACCGCTTCCTATGTCGTCGTCGCCACTCTGATGGCGCCGGTGATTGTCAACCTCGCCGCCCAGAACGACCTTGCCGTGTCACTGGTGGCGGTGCATCTCTTCGTCTTCTACTTCGGGCTGATGGCGGACGTGACACCACCGGTCGGACTTGCCGCCTACGCTGCGGCGGCCATCTCCGGCGCCGATCCGGTGAAGACCGGCTTCCAGGGGTTCAAATACGAGATCCGGACTGCCCTTCTGCCCTTCATCTTCATCTTCAACGGCGGCTTGCTGATGATTGGCATAAATGGTCCGCTCGACTTCCTGATGATGCTGGTGACCTCGGTGCTGGCGATGCTGTCCTTTGTGTCCGCGACACAGGGTTGGTTTCTCGTCCGAAACCGGTGGTGGGAGTCGGTGGCGCTGCTGCTTGTCTGCTTCACGCTCTTCCGGCCGGGCTTCTGGCTCGACCAGATCTATGCCCCCTTCGTCACCCGTCCCGCGACCGAGCTGATGACCCAGATCGATCACACCGAGGCCGGCCAGCCCTTGCACCTTCTTGTGAAATCGCTCGACTACAAGGGCGACGAGGTGGAGAAGCTCGTCCGCATCAATCTCGGTGACGGCAAGACCGCCGCAGCCCGGCTCAGTGAGGGTGGATTGAGAGTCAATGTGCTCGGGGAGAGCGTGACCGTAAGCTCGGTTCGCCTCGGCAGCCAGGCCGCCAAGTTCGGCCTGCAATTCGGTGACACGATCATCGGCATCAACGTGCCCGCGGTGCGACCCTCCCGCTACTGGTTCGCGATACCTGGCCTGCTTCTTCTTGGCTTCATCTTTTGGGCACAGCGCCGTAGGCGGCGTGCGAGCGGCTTTCGGCCGGCAGCCATTCGGACCTGACCTATTGTCCAATGACAGTCACCGGGAAGACGCGTCGCGACCCTCCGCGTGACGGCTGCCAGGCCTGCTGCAGATGCTATGGGCCGGGATCAACGCAGGTGACGTACCAATGGGTTGATGCCGGCCGATTCACAGCATGCGCCGCCCCCACCCCCCATCGTGATTCCGTTGCGGGCTGAGATGGTGCCGGAGGTGCGAGCCGTGGGCGGTGAATTGAGAGATCAGAATGACCTCACTGTGTATTCCCGGATGAGCTTATTCTAAGCGCTTGGCGGCGGTGGCTTAGGCCCGCGGCATCAGGGCGTAGATGTCCTTCTCGAGATGGCCTTGGCGAGGTTGGGGTCTGATGCCGGAGGGGGCAGGATCCTACGCTAAGCTCTTTTCGGCCATCTGTACTCCCCCGTGAGCAGGATATGTGCCCAGCCGAGAGGCGAGATGTGGGCCAGGAGGTTGGGAGAGCGTTGGTATGTGTGGTGTCGGGGACGTGATCGAAACACGCTACCCGATGGCTCGCTAGCCCGATGGCGGGTGAACTTGTCAGCGCCCGCCAGTGGGCGGGCGCCTTTGATATCCGCTTTGGGAGTTGGTGCCCTTGGGCCCCGTTCCACTCTGCGCGGTGCGCGATCAGCTGGCAGGGGTCACGTCAGTGACAACCCACTTGCCGTTGATATCTTTCCAGTGGAAATCCACCCTGGCACCCGGCTGCAGCCGTTCGTGCAAAGCGGCCGGCAGGACGTTGTGGGTCGTTCCGTGGGCGAAAGTCACCGTCATCGCTGCGGGATCGATAGCCGTGATAATTGCCCCAGTATAATCTCCGCTGTCCTGGGCGGAAGCCACCAGCGGGGCGAATGAAAACACGGCCGCCACAGCGGCCGGAATCAGAATTATCTTCATGTCAGCCTCCTTCTTCGGTCGTGCACGGTTAGTATCTACGTCACGACTGTGGACGATATTCGCTTGTCCCGTCGGCCCATTCTGGCCCGGCAAGTCGTCGTCCGTAGCGAGCCATATGGGGCCGTGAGGAACGAATGAAAGGCGAATGAGGGGCGAGACGCTCCCTTGGCTTCGCCTCGGCGGTTTGGCGCCACAAACGTGCCTCTCCAGGTGTTTTCGATGGGCACTCGGCCGCCGAGCACGAACAGCAATAAGCGTGGCAGGAAACATTGCGCAATTGCCTTGAGGCCAAGAAAACAAACGAAAAACTTGCCCTCGCCTCTGTCGGGGAAGACTTCCTACGGCAGCTATGGGGACTTTTCTAAGAGTGCCGAATGACCGTTATCAACGACCCAGGTTTGTTTTCGTGCTCGGCTGCAGCGACGCATGAGTCGCGATAAAACTGATAGTCGCTTTCAGGTGAGGCGCTGCGTTCGGGATGCGGTTAGGAGACTTTGGAAACAACCGATATCGGTCTTTCAGGCCTCTAACTGGCCGCTGAAATGATTGGGTGTTTTGGATAACATGATGCGCTTCGGGGCGGCCTTCGCCTGAATGGCAGTCGCGGCCGAGCTTTCGCTGTCCTTGCGTCACGTCAAGGCGGATCATCCGAAACCGTGCGATCAGGGCCGCGATGCAGCCTTGGGTAGGGCGTGGGAGCGGGGACTTTGGATGATCAATCTGACCGCCGCAGGGCGAGGTTCTGAACCAAGTCTAATGCTGTTCCCGCAGCTTGGATGGCATTGATGCCGCTGGCGACTGGACGGTCCAAGAAGGGGGCAGTTCGATGCTGAAACCTTCAATGTTGGCGCCAGCTGCGCTTGCGGTGCGCGCCTGCGATCAAAGTTATACGCCTTATGCGCAGGGGCTGGGCTTGGGCTACGGCGCAGCGTCACCGGCAACCTACAGTAAGGATGGCACGATCATACATGTACGATCCGCGACGATGGAGCGCACCGCTGAGGACGAACAGGTGGTCGGCGCCATCGCAGGCGGTCTGGTCGCGGCCGTCATCGGCCACGAGTTCGGTGCAGGGATCGGTCAGGACCTGATGACGGGCGCCGGCGTCATTACCGGCGCGGTCATTGGCAGCAATCTGTTTAGACGCTCTGGAACCTATGCGTCGCAGGCTTGGACAATCCGCCTTGATAGCGGCAGTACGAGTAGGGTCATCCAACCTTCCGACCTCTTCCGGGTTGGTAAGAGGGTCCGGGTCGTCCAGCGTGAAGACGAAAAATACCTGGAGCGTTAACCTGGCTCAACACTAGGTCCGGCCGAGGAGCGATCCGCGTGACTGAGAGTGACCTCTTTTACAGGCTTGGTGTTGCCACTGCGATAGGGCTTATGGTCGGTCTCGAGCGGGGCTGGCGAGAGAGAGAGGCCGAAAGCGGAAGCCGTACTGCGGGAATACGGACGTATGCGGTCACAGGCCTGCTGGGCGGGAGTGCAATGGCGGTTATGCCACCCCCTGCGATGCCCTTGGTGTTTGTGGCAGCTCTCATCGTCTTCGGTGTGCTATTCGGGCTCTTTTCGCTTCGCGAGGCTCGGGCGGATCGCACGTTCTCGGTGACTGGTACCATAGCCGCTCTCTGCGTCTTTATGCTCGGCGGTCTGGCGGTGACGGGTGAGATCGAAGTCGCGGCGGCCGGAGGAACGGTCCTGGCCGCGGTCCTTGCGAGCAGGGAGATCCTGCACCAGTGGCTGCGCCGGATCACATGGATCGAAATCCGATCCGCCATTGTCCTTGCAGTGATGACTGCAGTCATCCTGCCGCTGCTCCCGAACAGGACGGTTGATCCATGGGGCGGTCTCAACCCATGGGATATATGGCTCTTCACCGTCCTCACCGCGGCAATCTCTTATGTCGGCTACATCCTGATCCGTATTGCAGGACCAACCCGCGGCTTGGCCCTCAGCAGTCTTGCGGGCGGCCTGGTGTCCTCTACGGCCACCGTTCTTGCCCTCGCTCGACAGGCGGCAACCGGAGGTCCGGAAAGGTTGCTTTCCGCGGGTGCTGCACTCGCTTCGATGGTTTCCGTGCTTCGGGCGAGTGTGATCGTGCTGATTGTGTCTCCCTCTGTTTTCCTGTTGGTCATCCCAGTAACCGCAGTTGCCGCATCGGTGCTCGGAATCGGGGGCGGCCTTCTTATGCTCCGAGCATCGGCAGTCTCGGCCAATAGCCGAGAGCCTGGAAACCCCTTTCAACTGATGCCCCTACTCGTCTTCGCCGCATTCTTTGCGGCAGTATCAACGCTGAACGCCGCACTCTCACCCCGCCTTGGTGAACAGAGCGTGATCGTTAGCGCTGCGGTGTCGGGATTGTTCGATGTCGACGTTGCGGTCCTTAGCTCGCTGCGCCTGACCGCTCAGGCAATCGCGTCCTCAGACATTGCACTGGCCGTGCTGAGTGGGATGGCCGCTAACGCGTTGGTGCGACTTGGGATCGCTTACTGGACACCAGGCATCCGGTTTTTCGCCCCGTTCGCGACGTTGACGCTTCTTGCTATCGGCTCTGGCGTTGTCGTCTGGAGCCTCATTCATGGATGATATCATTTGCCGCATATAACGGGCCTTGAGCTCGCGCCGTCGAGCGGCCGACGCTGACAGTAGAGTTCGGCATTAGAGCCGCACCGACCATGCTCTCGAAGGTCATCATCCTTTCTCGCCGCGCAAGGAAGCCTGAGCCATGACTCCCACTGCCGTCCCCTGGCTGGAGCTCGGGCTTTGCGCCGCGGTGATTGCCATTGCCGGCTCGGTTCTGGTTCGCTACGGGGAGGCGGTGGCACGCCTCACCGGTCTGTCACGTTCTTGGGTGGGACTAGTGCTGTTGGCGACGGCGACTTCGCTGCCGGAGCTTTTCACCGGAATCAGCGCCGTTACCGCTGCGGGCGCGCCCAACATCGCGGTGGGCGATGCGCTTGGCAGCTGCGTCTTCAACCTTCTCCTGCTGGTCTTGCTTGACGAGCTCAGCCGCTCGGAGCCGATGTACCGCCGTATCGATCAGGGCCACATTCTGACGGCGGGCTTCGGCGTCATCATGATCGGCGCGGTGGGCGCACTGGTCCTGCTCAGCCGGGAGCAGCTCGACCTCCGCTTCCTCCACATCAGCGCCTACACACCGCTAATCATCGTGGTCTACCTCGTCGCCATGCGCGCCGCCTTCGACTACGAGCGGCGGAGCCGGAGCCACGCGGCGCCGGAGGAGGCCATTGAGGGGCTCACCCTGCGGACCGCCCTGCTGCGCTACATGGCGGCTGCGATCTTCGTCGTCGCAGCGGGCAGTTGGCTGCCCTTCGTGGGTCAGGACATCGCCACGGCGATGGGCTGGAAGCCGACCTTCGTCGGCACGCTGCTGATCGCCGGGGCCACTTCTCTGCCGGAGCTGGTAGTCACAGTCTCTGCCCTGCGGATCGGGGCGGTGGACATGGCTATCGGCAATCTCCTCGGCAGCAACCTCTTCGACATCCTAATCATTGCGATCGATGATATCGCCTACACCAAGGGGCCACTGCTCTCCTCCGTCGCCTTGGCTCATGCCATCACCGCCTTCGCCGCGGTCATCATGTCGGGCATCTTCGTCGTGGCGATGCTCTTCAAGCCTGAGACCCGCCTGCGCGGCACCGTCGGCTGGGTCAGCCTGTCGATGCTGGTTGTCTACCTATTCAGCTCCTACGCGGTTTACCTCCATGGGCTCTGACCCGGTCGGCGGAGGCAGGCCAGCGATACGTTGATCTGGGTCATGTCCCACCAAGAGATTTGCGGTCAGCATTATTTTGTCCGGCCCGACAGGGGGCCGCTCGACGCAATGATCAAGGCATGGGAGCCCATGACACCGAAGTTGATCCTCGTTGCAACCGATATGTCTGAGCGGTCCGATCGCGCACTTGCGCGCGCCAGTCAGCTGGCCCGCCAGACCGGAGCCGCGCTTCACATCCTTCACGTGGTCGATGAGGAACTGCCCGCAACGATCGCCGAGGCGGAAATCGCCTCGGCGAAGGTCAATCTGAACCAGCTCACCTCGGTGGGCAGAGGCCTTCGCGGACTCGAAGCCCGCCTGGAGGTCGTCCCTGGCGATCCCTGGAGGACGATTGTGCAGAAGGCGAATCTTGTCGATGCCGATCTGATCGTCCTAGGGACCCACAGGCGACGCGGCCTTAGCGGCATGTTTGAGGGTACGACCATCGAGCGTGTAGCCCGAACGTCCGCACGACCTGTCTTGCGGGTTATGGCGCCGGCGCTTGAGGCATATAGAGAGGTACTCGTCGCCGTCGACTTCTCCGAGTGCGCGCGAGGCGCTGCGCGGCTCGCATTTGCTCTGGCCCCGACAGCGGCGGTGACGCTCGTGCACGCCTACCACATTCCCTACAAGGGGTTGACAGTGCACATCGGGCCGGAAGGCGATATGTCCAAGGCTGAAAAGGATGAGATCGAGAGTGGCCTGAGCAAACAGATTGCCACGTTCCTGCGCGAGGTTGATGCGACCGGCCGGGACGTTCGGAGCTTCCTTGCCGAAGGCACCCCAGATCATGTTCTTCGACAGCAAATAGCCGCGCGGAACGCGGACCTACTTTGCCTTGGTCTTCATTCGCGATCCTGGCTCCAGGACTCGATCCTCGGCAGCACAGCCTGGGAGATGTTGGCGGACTGCCCATGCGACCTTCTTCTGGCGCCGCTTGAACGGAGATAGCTGTTCTCAATTGCACGTCGGCGTCATGCAAGGCGGGCAGAAGCGAACTAAAGTGTGCAGAACGCCAAGCCAAGCGATTCAGTACCTTTTTGCCGCTCTCCTCTCAGGGGCTCCGGGCGATCTGGGATAGTCTTGTTCGGACGCGATCTGTTTCCATGAACTCATGGATCATGCATCGCCATCTCGTATTCTCCGGAGGTCGTCCGAGACCTTTCTCCCCAAGTACGACTTGAATGGGACGCAAGGGGCCAGGCTTCAAGCACTTCGGTCTCCGTAAGGTGGGCCACTAGGGCCAGAAGACGGGCACCAGAACGAGGAGCAGCGTCAGGCTAAGGAGCGTCAGCGGAAGGCCGGCACGCACGAAGTCCAGAAACCGATAGCGCCCCAGATCGTAGACGAGCAGGCAAGCCGGTTCGAACGGCGACACAAAGGACAGGGACGCCGAGAGCGTCACCAGCACTGCCAGCGTACGCGGGTCCATATCAAGGCCGGGTGCTGCGGCCACCGCCACTGGCAAAACCGCAAGCGCCGCAGCCGCGTTCGACATCGGCTGAGTCAGAACGATGGTAAGAAGCGCGAAGATTGCCATAGCGACCCACGGACCGAAGCTCCTACCGGCGACCACTACATATCCGGCCAAGTACTGCGCCGCTCCTGTTTTCTCCATCGCAAGGCCAAGGCTCGTCATGCCTCCGATCAGGATTAGCAGGCGCCAATCGATCGACTGGTAGGCCTGCTGCATGGAGATCCCGCCTGTTACTACAATGACAAGTACGGCCGTCAGGATTGCCACCGGGAAGGGCACGAGCCCGGCTGCGCCCGCAATGACGGCAATCACCATGGCAATGAGTGTCAGCAGGCCTTCGCGTGGCGTCATCGCTTCCGCGTCAACTTCCATCAGAACGCGAAGATCTTTGTCTCCGTGAAAGCGGCCCAATTCTTCTCGTGGCCCCTGCAGCAACAGAACATCACCTGCCTTGAGGCGCATGTTTTCGATGCGTGCGGGTCGACTCCCCCTATGGCGATAGACCGCGAGAACGATGCCGCGAAACTCATCGAAGAAACTGAGCTGTTTGAGAGTCTGCCCAACAAGGCGTGACTGCGGAGCGATCAACGCCTCAGCGAGCAGGAGATCCTCCCTCTCTGAATAGCGTTCGGAGAAATGCGCGTCAGGCTCGAGCCTATATTGCTTTGACTTCTTAAGGAGAAGGAGGCCCCGTCGCGTGGCGCGGATGATCAGCTCGTCACCGTCCCGCAGTTTGCGCGAGGGATGCGGCGCCAGTCTTTGCCCTGCGCGCTCGATCGCCAGTAGATCCGCCTCGAGTTGATCGAGCTTCAGTTCGTGCACTGGGCACCCGATCGCCTGTGACCCTGCCGGAAGACATAACGTCGTCACAAAGCTCTGCGGATCGGCCGTATCCTCGGACCCTTCCGCGGTTCGGGCGGGCAGAAACCAGCCCGCACCAAAGACCAGCCACAAGATTCCCACGCCGGCGATGATTGTTCCTATTCCTGCGAACTCGAACAACGAGAATGGCGCCATGCCGAGCCGCTCGACCATCGCACTGCCCGCGAGATTGGTCGATGTTCCTATGAGGGTGCAGGTCCCTCCGAGGATCGACGCATAGGCCAAGGGCATGAGTACGCGGTTCGGGCTGATTCCAGCGTTGCGGGCTGCGCCGATGGCAGCTGGCGTCATGATCGCTGTAACATTGGTGTTGCTGAGAAAGGCTGAACTGGCTGCCGAGATCGACAGAAGCGCGAGAAGCAGCGAACTCTGACGCCCCCCAGCCAGCCGGTGGAGGGCGTCAGCGAGCCGCTCCATCGCCCCCGCCTTAACAATAGCCCCGGCGAGAACCATGATTGAGGCAAGCATGACGATAACGTCGCTTCCGAAGCCCGCGAATGCCTCGGCTGGTGTCAAAATGCCGGTCATCGTTAAGACGGCCACCACCGCAAGCGTGACCACATCGACAGAATACCATTCGGTGGTGAACAGAACCATCGCGGCGACGAAGAGCGAGAGAACGATCAGGATGTCCATCGTCATTGCGTGCCACCGTCATTTGTCCGCTTCAAACGAACCGCGCCAGCGCCGGCGCCCCGGCTCAGCCCTTGCATCACACGTCGAAACTCGTCTCGCTTTTCGTGGATCGTTGCGATTGCAGATCCTGCGGGAACCCCCAGCCCGACCAGTGCGGCTTCCGAGAGCTGGAGGAGTTTCGGGCTACCGCCGCCTACACCCACATTCACACCGCAATAATGCTCACGCTTCGCGATCGAAGCCATCTCAGGCAATCAGGCGATCTCATCGAAATCCGTGGCGATACCCCGGCCTTCCGAGCTACTTGGTCATAGGCTCGCGAGTCCCAGCCCCACGCGCTCCAAAGCCTGGCTCCGGACTCCTGCTAGCCCGGTCCCGCAGCGGGATTACCCGTGCCGAGTGACGGGTCGCACGAGGAGTTTGGGGTGGCGGCGCTCCCATCGCATCAGGCGCCCGCTCGTCATGGGTCAGCGCTTCTTCGAGTTCGCTGATATTGGCACTGTGGAAGAAGCGCGTTGCCATGATCATGTCGTGAAGACTGTTGAAATACATCTCCGAAGGCCTCCTATGAGCTTAAACGGTGGGCAGGGACAGCCCGCCCCGACGCGCACATTGCTGCCGTGATGGAAGGTCAAGTCGTGACATCTCCGCGCGCTCAGGGTCCTGAGCAGGCCCTCGTGGAGAGCAAGGTCGTCCCTGAGGCGCAGCTTCTGGCGCTTGAGCCTCTGGACCAAGGAGGCCTCAGGTAGCGGATTCCGTGTTTCCCTGGCGACCTCCGCGTCGAGCGCTCGGTGACGGGTGCGCATCGCCGCGATGCGGGCCTCGAGGGCGGCGGGGTGCTTGGTCATCAGTTTGATCTCCCAGGAATTGGCAATCTGGCCGCGGCCTGGGAGCGAGCGTAGGCAGGAAATCCATTGTACGCCTCAAGCTTCTCGACGTGCGTCCAGCGCAGCTGTTCGCCGAGAGCAACAAGTAGCTTGGGCAATTCGTGCTCCAGGGGTTCGCCGGCGGTCGCCACAAACCGGCAACTCCAATGCGTCCCCGTCTCTGCCGTTGCCGATCTGGCCGGCCAAATTGCTTTGCCCCGGCTCGAAATCATAGATAGTCGGAAGTTGCCCGTGTCCATCGCGTGGATCCGCTCTGCCAGTGCCCCCGGGGTGCCATGCCACTCGACGCAAATGTCTACGCCCTCGAACACGCGGATCAGCTCCCCTCGCGGGGACCGCCGACGCAGTTGCGGATTATGAGTGATCGTTCGTAGTGCTGGCTCAGGGGTAATCGGTGGAACCGCGTCGAGTTCGGCGACGATCCCCTCGACGAACGCCATCGCCGATATGACGTCACCAGACTGGACCGCATCGGAACGCAGCGTGTTGTGCCGCGCGTATGCACGTCGAACCGCCGCTTCGACTCGCGCCGCGGCACCGGCAATTCCAAGGTGGCGCAGCATCATTGCGGCAGCGAGGATCATGGCGGTCGGATTGGCGCGGTCCCGCCCTGCGAGCCGAGGGGAACAGCCTTGAAGAACCTCGAACATTGCAACGTCGCGACCGAGATAGGCCGAAGGAACGAACGCCAGCCCGCCAGCGAGCCCGGTTGCGAGGTCGGCAAGGACGTCGCCGGACGTGCCGCTGGCGAGCACCATCTCGAACTGCTCAGGGTGAAGAACCAACTGCCGGGCGCAGTTATCGGCCAGGATATCATGGGCGCCTATCTCCGGATGCTCAGCCGCAACGCTTTCGAAGGCACGCAGGAAGAGACCTTCCGTCAGCTTTAGAGTGTCGGATCGGTGGGCGCAGATGATCCTCTTGCGTCCTTCGTTTCGTGCCAATCCAATGGCGAGCCGAGCGATCCGCTCCGCGCCTTGACGAGTGACCAGATTGACGCCCTGCGCCACGTCGGGCGAATGCATCTTCTCCAATGCGCCAACCAAGCCCTCCTCCGTATCGCGCACAATGGTCAGGTCGATGTCGCGGCCGGGATAGGGCCCCGGAACGCCCGGAAGCGTTCTGATGCGTCGGACGTTTCCGTAGAGTTCGAACGTCTGCACTAGGGTGCGGCCGACGCCGTCACCAAACCCGCCGAGGGGTGGCCCCATCGGGGCTTTCAGCACGACGCCTGCCGTCGCGATCGCATCAAGAGCTTCCGACGGCAGCTCCGCGCCATCCATTTCCGCCTCGATCCAGTCGATCCCAGGACAGACCGCGTTGATGACGGTCCGGGCCGCGCGAGCCAGTTCGGGTCCGACGCCGGCACCGGAGATCAGCGCAACAGGAATTACAGCAGGTGTGGCCTCAACGTTCGGAGCCGCGAGACCGGTTGAAATGGCGCGCCTGTCAAGCATCGGGTCCTCCAGGTCAGCGTTCCGACTTGGAGGGAGGTGATGTTGCAGCGTCCTAAGTGCAACCATAACTATTCTGAAACTCTGATTGGAAAAATCTATGGATCCGACCCCACTCCCGACCCTCAAGCAGCTTCGCTACTTCGTGGCTCTGGCCGAGGCCGGGCATTACCGCAAGGCCGCCGAAAGGCTGGGGATCAGCCAGCCCTCGCTGAGTGTACAGATCGGCAACCTCGAGGCTACCTTGCGCCATTTGCTGGTCGAGCGTGGCCGGGCCGGTGCGATCTTGACCCCAGCCGGGCGGGAGGTGCTTGCGCGGGCAAAGGCGATCATCGACGATGTGGCCGCGTTGACAGAGACGTCCGAGAGCCTGCGCAGCGGCCTGGCGGGGACGTTCCGGCTCGGGTCCTCCACTACACTTGGTCCTTATCTGTTGCCTCGAGTGGTGCGTCGGCTTCATGCAGACCATCCGGCATTGCGCCTCCTCATCCGCGATGGCATCCCACGTGACCTGTTGACGGACCTTCTCGAAGGACGGCTCGATCTGGTGCTGACCCAGCTGCCGGTGCCCTCGGCCGACCTGATGGTGACGCGGCTCTTTCGCGAGCCGCTCTGGCTGGCGGTGGCGCATGATCACCCGCTGGCGGATCGTTCCAATACTGAGGACGTAGATCTCGCGAAGGAAACGCTCTTGACCCTGTCGGATGGGTTTGCGCTGCACGCCCAGATCGCCGAACTCGCCCATGACGCTGGCGCGGCTCTTCGGCTGGACTACGAGGGAACGAGCCTTGATGCGTTACGCCAGATGGTGGCCATGAATATGGGGGTCGCGCTCCTACCAGCGCTCTACGCTCAGTCTGAGATCCGATCGCGCAACGGTGATGTCTCACTCCTGCCGTTCCGGCACGGCCGCCTCACGCGCTCGATCGGAGTAGTCTGGCGAAAGACTACAGGTCGGACTCCAGGACTCGCCGCCTTTGCCGAAGTCATTCGCTCCGTGGTGGGTGATGACTTCGTCGGCGTGGTTCATATGGATGGGTAATGCCGGAGGGTGGATACGATGGTGCTTCTCACTGCCCCTTTTTGTGGCGATCCATCAGGCAGAAGCTACGCTGCCCAGATCATTCCTTCTGGGACGTTTCCCCGCACTGACCCGACACCATCCTATCTCGTTCTTGCACGCCGCTCCCTTGCAGATGAGTCCTTCAACAACGGCACAGTTTCCGTAGAGGGGGCTATCGGAGCGGGGAATAGATCACGTCTGAGGAGCGCATGCCGGGCACAATGATCTAGCGCATCAAAGGAAGCGGTATGCTCTGCTAACCTCCGTTCATGAGGTACATTGCGTCGGTGAGACCCTGAGCCATGCCATCGCATCTGACTTCCCAAACGCTCCGGAGTGCGGCGGCGGCGAGCACTGCGCCTGGCGGTCAGGAATCGACCGCAGCGTCCGGCAATACACTCAACGCTCACGCTCTTCCTGAGGCGGAACTTCTGCGGACCTTGCAGGCATCTCGCGACGGGCTCACCTCTGACGAAGCCAAGCGACGTCTAGCAGAGACCGGACCGAACCGACTGCCCGAGCCGCCGCCGCGCAGCCAGATCATGCGACTTCTGACACAGTTCCACAACATCCTCATCTACATGCTCGTCGCCTCGGCGGCGGTTGCGATTGTGCTCTCCCACTGGGTCGACGCGGGTGTGATTCTCGCAGTTGTGGTCGTCAATGCGATGATTGGCTATGTGCAGGAAGGTCGCGCCGAAAAGGCGATGGAGGCAATACGGGGAATGTTGGCGCCTCACGCCACCGTGCTCCGCGATGGACGGCGGAAGAGTGTGGACACGGCCGAGCTGGTGCTGGGCGACATCGTTCTGGTCGAGCCAGGCGACCGAGTACCTGCTGATTTGAGGCTTATTGAGACGCGCAGCCTGAAGACACAGGAAGCGATCCTGACTGGCGAGTCGGTTCCCGTCGATAAGAGTACAGTGGCCGTGAGCAAGGATGCGGCGCTCGGCGACCGGAGCTCCATGCTATTTTCCGGCACGCTTGTCGCAGCAGGCACGGGCCGGGGCCTAGTCGCAGCGACTGGCGCCCAGACTCAGATAGGTCAGATCAGTGGAATGCTGGGTGAGGTCGAGACCCTAACGACGCCGCTCGTTTTGCAAATGGATCGCTTTGCGCGCTGGCTGACGGTCTTCATCCTCCTCGTCGCTGGATCTCTCCTGGTCTACGGTTATTTCGTCGGGCACCTTCCGTTCCCGGATCTGTTCATGGCCGTCGTCGGCCTTTCGGTGGCAGCGATCCCAGAGGGGCTTCCCGCCGTCCTGACGATCACACTCGCGGTGGGAATTAAGGCCATGGCGCAGCGCAACGCCATCGTCCGTCGGCTGCCCGCAATTGAGACGCTGGGATCGGTTTCCGTGATCTGCTCGGACAAGACCGGCACGCTGACCCGCAACGAGATGGTGGCGACATCATTGGCCACCGCCGGGCATGTCTACTCTGTCGAAGGCAACGGTTACGCGCCCGAAGGCGCCGTGCGTTGGCGCGAGGCTGACGCCCATCCCGCGGAACATCTCGCGTTGATGGAGTTCGCCCGTGTGGCCGCGCTTTGCAATGACGCAATGCTCCATACCCATGCCGACGGCTGGCGCGTCGAGGGAGACCCGATGGAGGGTGCGCTGATCGCACTCGCCGGCAAGATCACTGGAGATGGTCCTGAGCCCTTCCCGCAATGGAGCCGCACCGACGCGATTCCCTTCGATGCCGCGCATCGTTACATGGCTACGCTCCACCACGACCACGAAGGCCACGCCTGCATCCACGTCAAGGGCGCGCCCGAAACGGTGCTCGCGCTCTGCGCCGACCAGCGCAGCGCCGATGGCGGGGTCGAGCCGCTCGACAGCGCCCAGTGGCACGAACTGGTTGAAGACCTTGCCGCCGGCGGCCAAAGGGTTATCGCAGTCGCGCTGCGCGCCGTACCGCAGGACCATACCATCCTGAACGCCACCGATCTGGAGGGCCGGCTCACCTTGATTGGTCTGATCGGTCTGATCGACCCGCCGCGTATCGAGGTGATCAAGGCGGTCGCCGACTGCCATGCCGCGGGGATCCGGGTGAAGATGATCACGGGCGACCATGCCGCGACGGCACGCGCCATCGCCGCGATCATCGGGCTGAAGAACCACGACCGAGTCCTGACCGGCGCGGATATAGAGGCGATGACCGACGCCGAGCTGGCCCAGGCAGCGGTTGACACCGACATCTTCGCGCGCACCTCTCCCGCTCACAAGCTTCGCCTCGTCGCGGCGCTGCAGTCCCGCGGGCTGACGGTCGCCATGACTGGAGACGGGGTGAACGACGCACCTGCGCTCAAACGCGCCGACGCCGGAGTCGCAATGGGTCAGAAGGGCAGCGAGGCGGCCAAGGAGGCCGCCGATCTGGTACTCGCCGACGACAATTTTGCCTCCATAGCGGCCGCCGTGCGCGAGGGCCGCACCGTCTACGACAACATCAAGAAGGTCATCAACTGGACGCTGCCGACCAGCACCGGCGAAGCGATGACCATCGTCGTCGCACTGTTCGCCGGCATGACCCTGCCGATCACAGCGGTGCAGATCCTCTGGATCAACCTCATCACCGCGGCCACTCTTGGGCTTGCCCTCGCCTTTGAGCCCTCCGAGCCCGGCACCATGCGCCGCCCACCCCGCCGGCGCGACGAGCCACTGCTGACGGGAGCGCTGATCTGGCACATCGTGTTCGTCTCGAGCCTGTTTCTGGTCGCGGTCTTCGGCATGTATGTCTACGCCACCAATCGGGGATATTCGACGGAACTCGCCCAGACGATCGCGTTGAACACACTGGTCGTGTTCGAAATCTTCCATCTGTTCTTCATCCGTAATATCTACAGCGCATCGCTCACCTGGGCCGCGGCGAGGGGTACACCGATCGTGTGGGCCTGCGTCGTGACCGTGACCGTGGCGCAGTTTGCCATCACCTATCTGCCCCCGCTGCAGGCGATATTCGGAACCCAGGCCGTTCCGGTTCGCGACGGGCTCCTGATCGTCGCTGCCGGTACCGTCTTCTTCGCCCTCATCGAGACGGAAAAGCAGATGCGGCTCGCCTTTCGTAGTCTCGGCACCTGATCGGGTCGACCCGGCCTGGTCGAGCGACGATCCTTGATATGACAGCGCACTCCACTGTTGGGGACAAATCCAGTGGTTTCATCAATTTTCGAAGAAGCCGTTTTGCCTGAGGCCGGAAATCGACTGATCGTCGGCTCAGCGATGGGCATGACCCACTTTCCACGCCCGCAGGAGGTGCAATCACCGGTAGTGCAAAGGCTGAATTCTCGACTCGTGTAGGCGCAGCCGGTCCCAGAGATTCTTCTGCATGACGCACGTGAACGACTTTTCCCGTCCCACTTAGGCTGGAACCGCACGCCCACCTCCCAGACCGCGTCCTCGCGACAAATTGAGACCCGTTAAAGAACGTGCGCACTCCGAGAGTGTGGCAATGATTGAAGTGCGTCCTCTCCCGGAACTGGGATCCGGGTGTTCGCACTGCAATCCGAGATGCGAACCTCGAGACAGGAGCAGAATTGGGCAATCAGAGATAGCACAGTCACGACTTATCACATAGAGTTTATATGCCAGCCTCCAAGCAACACAAACCAAGCCTCGCTATCTCAGGCGGGCCCATGCTGGAATGCGCACTCTCTTTCGCCAAATTGTCCTCGATTACCGACGGTCGCGCATCGCGGCGGATGCGGTGAGCGCATTATCAGAGCTGGCGGGCGCTGTGCTTAACCATCCAACTTCTGATCGCAGTTCGAACTATGATGGACCGGACTCTGCTGGCAATTCAAAATAGAATGTTGTCCCAGCTCCCGAATAAGAGTTGAAGTCAATCAGGCCACCGTGCATTTCAACAATCTTGCGGGCAATGGCCAATCCCAATCCCGTTCCACTGTGCTTCCGGCTGTCCGAAGTATCAACCTGGGTAAATTTATCGAAAATGGTGGCTTTCGCTTCATCCGGTATCCCGCACCCATCGTCGCTAACTTCAACACGGATACGCCTCGAGGTAAGGTTGAATTTCCCTGAAATACGGACCACCCCGCCGGTCGGCGAGAACTTCACGGCGTTAGACAATAGATTTGCCATTACCTGCATGAGGCGATCACGATCCCCTAACACGATCACATCCCGGCAATGGTCCGTCACCTCGTAAGTGACGCCGTATTGCTGACCATAGCCACCGTATGCCTCGAGCGCATCCCGGACGAGATTGCAGAGGTCGAGTGGCTCTCTCGACAATTTGAGTTTGCCGGCCTCGAGCTTTTCCATGTCGAGAATACTGTCAATTAGCCGCCCCAAGCGCTCACTGTTTTGCAGGGCGATTGCCGTCAATCGTTTGACCTTCGAGGGGTCCTCGCTCACCGAGTCCGCCTGCAACATTCCGAGGGCCCCTCTTATAGACGTGAGCGGGGTTCTCAGTTCGTGACTTACCGTCGCGAGGAACTCGGACTTGGCCTTTTCCGCCACCTTCCGATCGGCGATATCACGCAGGATGCCGACATAAACGAGCCGCCCGGCGATATGGATCTGTGTGACAGTGAGTTCAATTGGAAACTCAGTTCCGTCCGCGCGACGCGCATGCTCGATACGTCCAGTCCAATCGAAGTGCTTTCTGCCCGTGGTCGCGTATCGTCGCAGATAGGCGTCGTGTGTTCTTGCTTGTGCACCCGGCATCAGTACATTCACATTCTTGCCGATGACCGTTTCTGCAGCCCAACCAAAAATCCGCTCGCACGCCGGGTTGAAGCTCCCAATATATCCTTGTTCATCAATTGTAATTATCCCCTCCCCAATATTGTCAATGATTAAACCCAACCGCCTCTCGATTTCATCAGGGTCCCTCATGAGTTGATCGAGCAGACGCGCTAATAGGGTCTTGGCAGGGCCTCGCTTATTGAGTAGGCCGAGGTCTATCAAATTTGGATCTGCAAATGGCCGGGTCACCCCCGACAACTTTCCCAGGCCCCATAGATTACGCGTCATTGCCTCAGATAGCGCCAGAAGTGCAATCGGAACGGCCAATATCGCCATAGCACTCTGCCAGCTCGCGGACAAATGCGTCAGCCAAAGCGCATTCAAACCCGCATAGCCACCGCGCGTAATTATCTCGATCGATTTCAATGCATATGACTGATCAAGTGACAGGTCCAGAACGGAACCTAAAATGATCAGGCCCGCAACCATCAAGAATGCCAAACGCACCCTACGCATAATCCCCTCCCCGATGAGGACCCGGTTTGTTCAGAGCCACTTCGGACCTGGTATCCGGATCTCTCCAATGACAGCCGCCTACGCTGTCGAGACGCATGCCGAGGAAGACACGTATCTTATGTCTAAAATCGGAAATACATGTATTTCCCCCATATAATTGACGTTGTCACACTTATCCGTGATGCGGATTCACGCGACGAGTCCGGCGTGTTAGCTGGTGCATGCCGAAGCCATCGCCATTCATTACTGCAGGAACAGGTTTTCGGCCTATGATGCGTCACTGTCCCGTCGTGGTTGGCTCTGGATCTGGTTCGATCCGAACAGGGAGTGGCGCCCCGCGAAGGCCGACAAGCGCGGCCATCCTCAAGCCTTCTCGGAGTGCGCGGTCCAGTTCTGTCTCACCATGACGGTCCAGTTTGACCTGCCGCTTCGGCAATTAATGGACGTGGTCGCCAGCCTGCTGGAGATGGCGGGACCGGACCGTGCCAGATTACTCGCCCCGTTATCTTCGGGAGGTGAAGATTGAACCGCGCCGCCAACGACGGAAATGCGGCAAGCCGATAGGCGCAGAGTACGCGTCCAACGTGTTCATGGTTTGGCACGGCCCGTTGTCGCCGAAAGCCAACCTCGCTTATGGTGTGAAGTTGAGGGGTAGGGAGGAAGCATTGTCCTGGCAAATTTGGACAAAGGCACCGAACGGGGAGACCTACAGGATTCGCTGTGACACCAGGGAGCAAGTCGCGAGAGACTACCGCGATTTGCGAGCGCGAGGGCGCGAGGTCGAGGTGCAGGATCATACTGGACAACCCGTCGATCTCGATCAGTTTGGCATCCAAGACGAGGAGTGATGCCCTGATCCGAAACGGCCAAGGCAACAAGCGAGACGGCTTTGTCGGGAATCGATGTTAGCCTGCTTCTGCCCTATTCGAATTGCTGGTTTGGAGATGCTGCAATGCCTCACCGGGTTATGATCGATACTCCGCATTGGGCCGCAAGCGTCGACCGCCATCTCCTCCCGCTTTAGGGGGCTGAGAGAGGCCACTTGCATGAAGGGCGGTTTGGTGCGGTGCGCGGTAACGCCAGAGGCCGGCTGCGAGTCGTTCACGCCGCGGCAGTTCCACAAATTTGAGATGCCTTCGTGCCGCTCAGGTCGAGTGAGCAGCCGCTGACGGCAGATGCATTCCGTAAGGCGCGTAAGGCTTCGATGTCCGGCTCCGACAACTCCAGCGTCGCGATGTCCGCCAGCCGGGGCAAATCGAGGATATCGAAATCGTTTGGGGTGTTGATCTGGATCGTCCCATTGTCGCGCAGCGCGTGGATAGCCCGGCTAATAGACTCGGCGCGCGTGCCAAGATAGTGGGCGAGATCCACGCGCCCCATGGGAAGACGGATATGAAGCGCATTCGGGCGTTGTGAC
>NZ_RRYH01000039.1 GCF_004010155.1 Solirhodobacter olei
CGTTTTGTTCAGGAGTAGGCGCTCCAACATCGGATCTTGGCGTGCGAGCGCGTCGAACTCGCAGCGATGGTAGAAGAGCACCTGGCAGTCGGTGAACGCTCTGACGCCATAGCCGGAACGGGCATCGAACGACGATCCGAAAATATCAGAGGCGGCGAGCAGGTCGACAATTTGCCAGCGGCCATCCAGAAGCCGCATGGTCAGAGCGACGAGGCCACTGACAATGAAGCCAACGCTGTCCGAAGGGACATTCTCCTCGACCAGGATGTGGCCGGCAGCAAATCGGCTGATCAAATGAATAATTTCGCCCCCGAATTCCGGTAGAGGAGAAAGTGCGGCGCCCAATCCGGCCAGATTGTTCTCCGCGGCTCGCGGCGCGCGGAACCTCGATCGCTCCCCCAAGCCCGATGGACTCATCGTCGCCTCCCCAATCAGCGTACGAAATCTGCACCGGCCATGTGCCCCGATCAAACTCCGGGCAGCCCAGCATCCTACGCCTACATTGGAGGGAAGCCCACTGGCCGGCCTTGACTTGCGTCAACCTGCACGCCCGCAATTGATTGAAGATGACGGCAGCGTCGGCGTCGGCGATCTCGCAGACAGGGACGAACGTAGGCGAACAAATGCAATTGCGCTAATGCCTTCACCCGGAACAGCCAGCGGCGAATTCAATCCAACCGGCGGCCAGATCCGCAGCCGTCTCGTCACCGAGACCGGAAAGGGCCTTCCAGGTGGGAAACCCCGCGGCGACCTGAACCACTGCCCAAGTCCTTTGGCGTTGGGTGGTCTCCGGCGCGGCGGTCTCGAGCAGCAGCGCGTGCACGCTTGCCAAGTATTTGCCGAGGCCGTTTTCAATCAGGCTGTGCAGGGCCGGGATCAGCTCCATGTCGCGCAGCACATTCGCGGTCATCGGCTCGGTCTCGCGATACCAGCCGTATAGATCGCAGAGCACGAGCCGGAGACGCCTGCCCGGATCTGCTTCGGCCCGCCATCGCTCGGGCGATGGGGCTGGATGCAGGCCGCGCCAGTGTGCCGAACATGCACTCAGTAGCGCCGTTTCGTCCGGAAAATGACTGTAGACGGTGACACGTTGCACTCCGGCCTGTCGCGCGACCTCGGTGATCTCGGTGCGAGCGGGCCCGATCGTTCGATGCAAGTTGACGGTGGCCTCGATTATCCGACGCCTGGTGTCTTCGGCCCTGGCCGCTCGCTTGCGGAGTTCGTATTTGCGCTTGCCTTTATTTTCGACTGACATGACGTAAGACCAAAATTGACAAAACCTGCCTCTGCCCTCATCATCAACTTACATCGTGTTAGGCGAAAGGCGAAAATCATGAACTATGTCGGCAACGTTCTTGCCCCTGACGAAGGCCAGATGGTTCATCTGCTCGCGCTCGGCGTCCGTTTCATGATCGATGGCGAGAGAACCGGAGGAGCATTCAGTCTGGTCGAGCACCCTCTCCCGCCGCGGGCGCTCGGTTCGCCGCTGCATACCCATCGGAACGAAGACGAATATAGCTTCATCCTCGAGGGTCGGGTCGGACTCCAGCTCGGCGAGGAGGTGCTCGTCGCGGGGCCCGGCGATCTCGTGTTCAAGCCGCGCGGCGTTGTGCATGCGTTCTGGAACGCCGGTGACGAACCGGCGCGCTTGCTCGAGATTATTTCCCCGGCGGGCTTTGAGAATTACTTCCGCGAACTCGCACCTCTGCTTCTCGACCGCGAGGTAAATCACGATGCGATCTTGGAGGTAGCGGCCCGGTATGGGTTGGACATCGATTTCGCAACAGTCTCCATGCTCGCGGAAAGGCATGGGCTTCGGTTGGCGTGATGAATTGGTGTTTCGGATCGCAAAGGCGATCTTGGCGCCTGTCACCGTTGGTGTTGACCGCGCAGACTCGCCGGCGGAAACAGTCGGTAGCCGCTGAAGATCGGTTCGTAAGTTCCGTCCACTATGGTAGAGCGCTTCGACAACGGCGCATGCCCGCCCTTCCATGCCGTCGCAGGTGGTCCACGCCTGTCGAAGGGAATTCACGGGAGCCTGGGTGGCGATAGTGGTGGATCGACCAGCCTGTCTTTGATCCGAAGAACTCCGTCGTCGGCTCCGCTGGCATTCAGCGGAGGAAAATGCTGCGCGGTAGACGAACGGCGGGAATGCGAAACGCTGCAGGGGCAGCGTCGGCAGCTCAGCGAACGGCAGCGCCGAGCCGGAACCGACTGCGCCTGGTTGGCGAGTCAATGTCTTCTTCTGCAGGGGGCACAGCCAACTCCTGCCAGTCCGCAGTCGGACCCCAGTCCTGCCATTCATTCGGCGTTCAGGGTCCGAGCTGGGTTCCTTGGGAGCGACGGCGAACTCCGGTCAGCGTGTTATCGGATCCGGGGATTTGATCCAGTCCTAAGGTGCAGCCGCCCCGCTCTCCGCGCCCGCAGTTGGCGCAATCGCAGGCAGGGCATCGAAATAAAGCCTGAGCATTGCGCTCAGCGACGCCGGGTTGCGCCGCAACCGGCTGCGCAGCGCGGCCCCCTCCCAGCCATCGACGATGAGGTCTGCGATCGCCAGAACGTCGGCGTCGGGGGAAAGCTGGCCCCGCCGCTGTGCCTCGCGAAGACAGACCGAGATGCGCTCGGCGATCGCGGTGAAGCAGCCCTCGATCTTCTCGCGGAAGACCTCGCTCGTCGCCGCCAGTTCCTGGCCGATCCCGCCCATCAGGCAGCCCATGTATCCCTGGCTCTCGTAGACCCGGGCCGTCGCCTCGAAGAAGCCGCGGATCCTGTCGAGCGGGCCCACCGCTTCGTCGGAGAGGCACGCTTCGAGCTGGGCGTGGACCTCGCTCACATAGGCATCAATCACCTGCAGAGCGAAATCCTCCTTGTCGCGGAAATGGTGATAGAATGAGCCCTTGGGCGTGCCTGTGGCCTCGAGCACCGCAAGGATGCCGAGTCCGCTGTAGCCGCGCTCGAGAAGAAGCCCCAGGCCGGCTTCGATCAGCCGGTGTTTGGTATCTTTTGCCATCGTCTTCGCTTTGAGGGGCGCGCCGCAAGGCGCGCCCGGTCGGTTCAGGCTTGCAGCCGGGCCTTCATGTGGTCAAGTACCTCGGTGTGCTCGTGCTCCGGGCTGAACATGATGATCTCGGCATCTGCATCGACATGCACGTTGTGCCCCGGCGGCCAGTAGAACAGATCTCCGCCCGTGACGCTTTCCGTCGTCCCATCAGCGTCGGTCGTCGTGAGCGTGCCCTTCAGCACGTAGCCCCAGTGCGGGCATTGGCAAAGGTTGCCGGCGAGCCCGTCGAACAGCGGGGCCGTATCCACCCCCGCCGAAAGCGAGAAATACTCGCCACCGATGCGGTCGTAGCCCTTGGCAGTGCCAAAACCCCTCCGCTGGCGCAAGGTGGCGCCCGGGACTTCAATCCTGACGTCGACGTCGTCCTTCGCAACCCTCATGGCTTCCTCCCTGAGTCAAAATAGACCGGTCTGTCTAATCTGCTCTTCGACTACCCCCCGGTCAAGCGCAACTTTCGCGGGACGTGGAATGCTCAAGTGTTGGCAGCCTCGATTTCGGAAATTTCGCGTCACTCGCAATGCCATCAATTGACGCGACCGCGAATACGTGTCACTTGTAGTGACGTTAATTTGGAGCAGGCGCGTGACCACGACCAGATCTTACAACAGCCCCCTGCGTGA
>NZ_RRYH01000004.1 GCF_004010155.1 Solirhodobacter olei
CACGCAACCTTTCCCTCAGATTTGCGCGAATATGGCGGGTTCACAGGAGCAGCAGAAGTCGATCTTGCCCTACCAGCTGTGGTCAAGTGATTGCAGGTCAGGGACGTGGGTCCGCTTCAGGCCCTGAGCAGACCTTCGGCCACTGGGAGCCAGCCCTGCTCCGGCCCAGTCGCCCCGCCTGGCCCGTGCGGCGTCCCAAATTTGGTCACTCCCCCTCCGCATCCCCCCGCCCCCGGAACCGCGGCAATCCCGCGCAGCCCGCCCCCCTGTCCCTCGGCCGCCGGCCGTGCTAACCCGCCCCCAACCCGCCACGGCGGATCGCGAGGAAAGGACCCCCGACATGCTCTCAGGCTCGCTGATCTCCATCGGTCTCCTGCTCGTTCATGTCGTGCTGATCGGGACCGTGATCTACATCATCCGCGTCATCCGCGAGCCGGAGAACTAAGCGCCCCGCCGCCCCCGCGCCCTGCCGCGCCCGGCCCGTCTCGCGCGCCGTCCCCGGCGCCGGTGGACTGCGGTGCCAAAACGGTGCGAAAGCGGTGTAAAGGCGGTATGGTTCAACCATTGAACCATCTCCCCGCACCGCGCCAGCTTTTCTCAATATTTCCAGTGCCTTGCGGCCCGCCCGTTGCGCCCGTGCGCCATCTTGCGCACGGTCCTTTGCAAACCTATCCTGCAAAGACTGCAAACCGGGGGACCCGCCCATGCCCGCCCAGAAGCTCTACGCCGGCACCACCCTGCGCGAGACGCGCACGGGCCTCGGCCTCACCCAGCGGGCCTTTGCCGAAAAGCTCGGCATTTCATTGCCTTACCTGAACCAAATGGAGAACAACCACCGCCCGCTCTCCGCCGCGGTGGTGCTGGCGCTGGCGGCCGAGTTCGGCTTCGACGTGACAGAGCTGACCACCGGCGACCCGGAGCGCCTCGTGACCGATATGAGAGAAGCCCTTGCGGATCCGGTCTTCCAGGCTACAACACCTGGTATCGCCGACCTACGGCTGACCGCCTCGAACGCCCCCGCGCTGGCCCGCGCCTTCCTCCATCTCCACCGCGCCTACCGCCAGACCCACGAGCGCCTCGCCTCCCTCGACGAGGCGCTCGGCCGCGACGACGCCCAGCCCTCCCCGTGGGAGGAGGTCCGCGATTTCTTCCACTACTGCGACAACTACATCGACGCCGTCGACCGCGCCGCCGAACGGGTCGCGCCCCCCGGCGAGGACCCGGCGGAGGCTGCCCGCAAGGCCTTGGAATCCCGGGGAATAACCCTGGCCCAGGGCGACGCGGCAGAGCTGCGCGCCTATGATCCCGTGCGCCGCACCCTGACCCTGTCGGCCCGCGCCGCGCCCGCCACGCGGCGCTTCCAGCTTCTCCACCAGCTCGCGCTCCTGACCCAGGACGAGCTTCTGGAGGCGACGCTGGACCTCGCCCGCTTCCAGACCGAGACCGCCCGCGCCATCGCCAAGATCGGCATGGCCAACTACTTCGCCGGCGCGGCGCTGCTGCCCTATCGCCCCTTCCTCGCCGCCGCGCAGGAGATGCGCCACGACCTCGAACGCCTCGCCGACCGCTTCGGTGCCTCGATCGAACAGGTGGCCCACCGCCTGTCCACCCTGCAACGCCCTGGTGCGAAAGGGATTCCCTTCTTCTTCGTCCGCGTCGACCAGGCCGGAACGATCACCAAGCGCCACTCCGCCACGCGGCTGCAATTCGCCCGCTTCGGCGGCGGCTGCCCGCTCTGGAACGTCCATGCCGCCTTCGAGACCCCGGGCCGCTTCCTGCGCCAACTGGCCGAGACGCCGGACGGCATCCGCTACCTCTGCCTCGCCCGCGACATCTCCAAGCCCGGCGGCAGTTTCCACGCCCGGACCCGCCGCTACGCCATCGGTCTGGGCTGCGAGATCGCCCATGCGCGGGAACTGGTCTATTCCGACGGGCTGGACCTCGGCGGCGGGTTCGAACCGATCGGGATCTCCTGCCGGATCTGCGAGCGGCCGGATTGCCACCAGCGCTCCGTCCCGCCGCTGGAGCGGCGCCTGAGGATCGAGGCCGACCGCCGCGGCCTCCTGCCCTACGAGATCGGCTGAGCGCAACGAAAAACCGCCCGGCGCAGGCCGGGCGGTCGGTTCATGTCATGGGCAGGCCGGCGCGGCTCAGACCGCCTGCAGCATCCGCCGGATCTCGTCCTTCAGGGCAAGGCGGCGGCGGCGCAGCTCCTCCTCATGGGCCTCGTCGGTCGGGGCCAGGCGGGTCTCGGCCTCATGGACCGCCTCGTTGACCTCTTCGTACTCCGCCACCAGCCGGGCGAAATGCGCGTCGCGGCCCTTCAGGGCATGCAGCTTGGCGGCATCCTCGGGAAACTCTTCCGTCAAATCATGCGGTTTCATCTGGGCCAGGTCCTTTTCCAGTCGCGTCGGGGGAAGGCTATCGCCCGCCACCCGACGCGGCCTTGACCCCGATCAAATCCGCCGCCGCGCCGCCGTTATCTCTGGCTCTCCTGCCAGTGCGGATTGACCCAGGGCTCGTCGTTCGAGGGCGCCAGCATCCCGCGCCCCAGCACGTGGTCCGCCGCCTTCTCGCCCACCATGATCGAGGGGCCGTTGAGGTTGCCGTTGGTGATCCGCGGGAAGACGGAGCTGTCGGCGACGCGCAGCCCCTCCACCCCGATCACCCGGCATTCGGGATCGACCACGGCCATCGGGTCGTCCGCCCGGCCCAGCCGCGCCGTGCCGCAGGGGTGATAGGCGCTTTCGGCATGTTCGCGGATGAAGGCGTCGATCTCGGCATCGCTCTCCACCGCCTTGCCGGGCTGGATCTCGTGCTTGACGAACGGGGCGAAGGCCTCCTGCCCGAAGATCTCCCGCGTCAGCCGGATGCAGGCGCGGAAGTCGATCCAGTCCTGCTCGGTCGACATGTAGTTGAACCGGATGACGGGCGCGTCCTCCGGCCGGGCCGAGCGCAGCGTCACCGCCCCGCGCGAGGGCGAGCGCATCGGGCCGACATGGGCCTGGAAGCCATGCCCCTCTGCCGCCGCCTTGCCGTCGTAGCGCACCGCGATGGGCAGGAAGTGATACTGGATATCCGGGTAATCGATCCCGGCGCGCGAGCGGATGAAGGCGCAGCTTTCGAACTGGTTTGACGCGCCCAGCCCCTTGCCGGTGAACAGCCACTGCGCCCCGATCACCGCCTTGCCGATCAGGTTCCAGTACTTGTAAAGCGTCACCGGCTTCAGCGAGGCATATTGCATATAGATTTCAAGGTGATCCTGCAGGTTCGCGCCCACGCCGGGGCGATCCGCGACAACCTCGATCCCATGCTCCGCCAGGTGCGCCGCCGGGCCGATTCCGGAGAGCATCAGCAGTTTCGGCGTGTTCAGCGAGGAGGCGGCGAGGATCACCTCCGCCCGCGCCCGGATCACCTCGACCGCGCCGCCCCGGCTGACCTCGACGCCCACGGCGCGGCCCTGCTCGATCACCACCTTGCGGGCGAAGGCGCGCACGACCGTCACCTTCCCGGTCTTTAGCGCGGGCTTCAGATAGGCATTGGCGGCGGACCAGCGGCGGCCCTTCCAGATCGTCGCCTCCATCGGGCCGAAGCCCTCCTGCTGGCGGCCGTTGTAATCCGCCGTCACAGGGTAGCCGGCCTCCTTGCCGGCCTCCACGAAGGCATGGAACAGCGGGTTGGTGCGCGGCCCCCGGGTGATGTGGAGCGGCCCGTTCGTGCCGCGCCAGCCCTCGTCCGGCCCGCCGTGCCAGCTTTCCATCCGCTTGTAATAGGGCAGCACGTCGGCGAAGGACCAGCCGGTGGCGCCTGCCTCGGCCCAATGGTCGAAGTCATGCGCATGGCCGCGGACATAGACCATCCCGTTGATCGAGGACGACCCCCCAATCACCTTGCCGCGCGGCGTGGCCAGGCGGCGGTTGCCCAGATGCGGCTCCGGCTCCGACTGATAGCCCCAGTCGTACGTCTTCATGTTCATCGGGTAGGAGAGCGCCGCCGGCATCTGGATGAACGGTCCGGCGTCCGATCCGCCATGCTCGATCACCAGAACCTGCCGCCCCGCCTCGGCAAGGCGATAGGCCATGGCGCACCCGCCGGACCCGGCGCCGACGACGACGTAATCAGCTTCCATCACGCCCCCTCCACGCTCAGCGGGTCGTAAGAGACCATGACATGTTCGGCAAAGGCCGGGCGTTCGGTCAGGCGCCGGTAATAGGCCTCCACCACCGGGCGGGGGCGGCGCGGCACGTCGATGTCGAACCAGCGGTAAAGCACGTGGCCGATGACGATATCGGCAAGCGTGAAGGGTCCGCAGACATGGGCCTTGTCGCCCAGCTGCGCCTCCAGCCGGTCAAGCCGGCCCTCGAACCGCTCCAGCGCCCGGGCCAGCGCCGCCGCGTCCCGGTCCTTCGCCGGCGTGCGCACCCGCGACCAGAAGATCGGCCCGGTGAAATCGCCACTGAACGAGGTCTTGCCCCATTCGGCCCACATGTCCACCAGCGCCCGCATCGCGGGATCGGCCGGCCAGAACGCCCCGCCATCGCCGTAGCGCGCCGCGAGGTAGCGCAGGATCGCGCAGCTTTCCCAGACCACCAGCTCGCCATCCCGGATCGTGGGGACGAGGCCATGCGGGTTCATCGCACGGTATTCGGCCGTGTCGAGCCCGCCGTGGGTATGGCCGTAGTCAAGCCGCTCATGGGCCAGCCCCAGCTCGCCGATGCCCCACATCACCGCCTGCACATTCGAGGAGGTGGCCCGCCCGTATACCGTAATCATCTTCCGTCCTTGCCTCGGCCCCTGCGGGCCGTCTTCCCGTCTCGCCCGGCGTGCCCGGCGATCCTCCGGCCCGTCAGCCGGGTACCGCCACGCCCGTGTCGCGGATCCGCGCCGCGGCATAGGCCAGCACCATCTCTGCCGCCTGCCCACGCTCGGCCGGCCGCTCACTCAGCGCCTCGCGGATGTAGACGCCGTCGATCATCGCGCCGATCCCGTCGGCGATCCCGAGCGCCTGCGCCCCCACCAGCGGGCGCAGGCCCGCCATCAGGTTCGAGCGCAGCCGGCTCTGGTAGATGTGCAAAAGCCGCTTCGCCTCCGGCACCGTCTGCGCCAGCACGTAGAAGTTCAGCCAGGCCCCCACCGCCTCGCGCCGGAAACTGCCGGAGGCGAAGGAGCCGCGGATCACCGCCTCCAGCCGCTCGCGCGGGCCGGTCGCGGTTTCCAGCGCGCCGCGCACCTCGGCGCCGTAGAGCGAAAGGACATGACGCATCGCCGCCAGGAACATCTGTTCCTTGTTGCCGAAATAGTGATGTGCCAGCGCCGAGGACATACCTGCCCGCCTTGCGATCTGGCTCACCGTGACGTCCAGAGAGCGTGCAGAGCCGATCTCCGCGATGGTTGCTTGGACCAGCGCGGCCTTTCGGATAGGTTCCATTCCGAGCTTCGGCATCATGCCCTCGCGAAACACTCTTGCCAAACGGGGCTAGCCTGAAGTTTATTGACTCGTCAATCAACAAAAGCAGGGAGCGCTTGATGACATCCTTCCGTTCAGCCCTCATCGCCGCCACGGCGGCCTTGAGTCTCGCCGGTCCGGCCCTCGGCGCGGGCTGCGACAAGATCACCTTCTCCGATGTCGGCTGGACCGACATCACCTCCACCACCGCCGTGACGACCTACATGCTGAAGGCGCTCGGCTATAAGACCGACATCAAGGTGCTGTCGGTGCCGATCACCTACACCTCGATGGCCAAGGGCGACGTCGATGTCTTCCTGGGCAACTGGATGCCGTCGATGGAACCGAACATCGCGCCCTACACCAAGGCCGGCACGGTCGACACCGTGCGCGCCAACCTGACCGGCGCGAAATACACGCTGGCCACCAACAAGTACGGCGCCGCCATCGGCATCAAGAGCTATTCCGACCTCGCCGGCCACGCCAAGGCGCTCGACGACAAGATCTACGGCATCGAGCCGGGCAACGACGGCAACGCGATCATCCTGAAGATGATCAAGGCGAACTTCGACAACATGAAGAATTTCCACCTCGTCGAAAGCTCGGAACAGGGCATGCTCGCCCAGGTCGCCCGCCTGACCAAGCAGAAGAAGCCGATCGTCTTCCTCGGCTGGGCGCCGCACCCGATGAACACCAAGTTCCAGCTGACCTACCTGCCGGGCGGCGAGAAATACTTCGGCGGTGATTCGACCGTCTACACCAACACCCGCGCCGGTTACGTGAAGGACTGCCCGAACGTCGGCCAGCTTCTGAAGAACCTCGTCTTCACCCTGCCGATGGAGAACCAGATCATGGGCTACATCCTCGACGACGGGATGAAGCCGCAGGCGGCGGCGGTGAAATGGCTGAAGGCCAACCCGAACGCCATCAAGCCCTGGCTCGCAGGCGTGAAGACCAAGGACGGCGGCGATGCCGTCGCCGCGGTCGACAAGGCGCTGAAGATGTAATCGGTCTGTGTGACCGACGACGGGCCCCGGCCACAGCCGGGGCCCGAACTTTCCACGAATGGTTGACATTCGCCCCGGGGACACCGTTCCCTGAAGCGGATAAGGGCGTGCGCGAGGCGCCGCCGCCATGACCGCAGGGCCCGGCCGGGGGGACGCCGGCGCGGCCCCGCAAGCGAGGCTGAAGGGGGCCGGCGCAGAGCAATGCTCAACTGGGTAACCGACTACAAGATCCCTGTCGGCGATGTGGCAAGCGCCGTCGTCGATTGGGTGCAGGGCCATCTCGGCTGGCTACTGAACGGCCTGTCGGACGTGATGAGCACGGCCATCAACATCATCGAATGGCTGCTGCAGACGCCGCCGCCGATCGTCATCGTCATCGCCTTCGTGGCGCTGACCTGGGGGCTGCAACGCTCTTGGAAGACCTGTCTTCTGGTCTTCCTCGGGCTGCTCTTCATCCTCAACCAGGGCTACTGGCAGGAGACGACGCAAAGCCTGACGCTGGTGCTCGCCGCCTGCATCGTGTGCATGGGGATCGGCGTGCCGATCGGCATCTATGCCGCGCACCGGCCCGCGGTCTACCGCGCCATCGCCCCGATCCTCGACCTGATGCAGACGCTGCCGACCTTCGTCTACCTCGTTCCCACCATCGTCTTCTTCGGGATCGGCATGGTGCCGGGCCTGCTTGCCACGGTGATCTTCGTGCTGCCCGCCCCGATCCGGATGACCCAGCTCGGCGTCGCCGAAACCCCGGCCGCGCTGATCGAGGCGGCCGAGGCCTTCGGCGCCACCTCCCGCCAGAAGCTCTGGAAGGTGGAGCTGCCCTACGCCTTTCCGCAGATCATGGTCGGTCTGAACCAGACCATCATGCTCTCGCTCTCCATGGTGGTGATCTCGGCGCTGGTCGGCGCCGACGGGCTCGGCGTGCCGGTGGTGCGCGCGCTCGGTTCGGTCAACACCGCGCTCGGCTTCGAATCGGGCTTCGTCATCGTCGTCGTGGCGATCCTTCTCGACCGCATGCTGAGGGTGAGCCGAAAATGAGCCAAGCAAATCCAGTCCCCGCCGTCGAATTCGACAATGTCTCCATCGTCTTCGGCGACAAGCCGAAGTCCGCCCTGCCGCTCATGGACGAGATGAAGACCCGCTCCGAGGTGCAGCAGGCGACCGACCAGGTGCTGGGCGTCCACAACTGCTCGCTCACCGTCGACACCGGCGAGATCCTGGTGCTGATGGGCCTGTCGGGCTCCGGCAAATCGACCCTGCTGCGCGCGGTCAACGGGCTGAACCCGGTGGTGCGCGGCGAGGTCCGCGTGCACGACGGCGACCGCATGGTCTCCGTCACCAATGCCGACACGGCTACCCTGCGCCGCCTGCGGCTTACCCGCATCGCAATGGTCTTCCAGCAGTTCGGCCTGCTCCCCTGGCGCTCGGTGCGCGAGAACGTGGGCCTCGGGCTGGAACTCGCCGGCATGAAACCGGCAGAGCGGCGCCAGAAGGTCGACGCCCAGCTGGAGCTTGTCGGCCTCTCGCAATGGGCCGAGCGCCGGGTGGGAGAGCTCTCCGGCGGGATGCAGCAGCGCGTCGGCCTCGCCCGCGCCTTCGCCACCGACGCGCCGATCCTGCTGATGGACGAGCCGTTCTCCGCCCTCGACCCGCTGATCCGCACCCGGCTGCAGGACGAGCTGATGGCGCTTCAGGAAAAGCTCAAGCGCACCATCGTCTTCGTCAGCCACGACCTCGACGAGGCGTTCAAGATCGGCAACCGCATCGCGCTGATGGAAGGCGGTCGGATCGTCCAGTGCGGCACCGCGCGGCAGATCTTCCAGAACCCCTCCTCCGATTACGTCGCCGATTTCGTGGCGCACATGAACCCGCTGGGCGTACTGACCGCGCGCGACGCGATGCAGCCGCTCAGCGGCACGCCCGAGATCACCGTCGCGGCAGAAGAGACGATCCAGGCGGTGATGGAGCGTGTGCAGGGCTCCGCCCATCCCGTGGGCGTGGAAGACGGCGGCCAGATCATCGGCGAGGTGACGCGCGACAGCGTGCTGGCCCGCATCCTCGACCCCACCGGCGGGCGCACGGGCTGACGCCCGGCCGGGGGGCTTCCCCCGGCCCCCGCAGGATATTCCCCGACTGCATATGGCGGCCCCGCGGCGATCACGGACGCGTGATATTGGCCGTGATCCGTGCTATCCTGCGGTCTGCGCGCCCCGACCATAGCGCCGCGATTTCGCGCGGCAGCTCCGGGCCTGTCGGACAACCTGAAACGGGGCGCGCCCGAGCCGGCCCGGATTGCGGGAGGATATCCGATGGCGTTCTACCTGTACCAGTTGAGCTATACGCCCGAGGCCATGAAGGCGATGATCTCCCATCCCTCGGACCGCCGTGCGGCGGCCGAGAAAATCATCTCCGCCGTGGGCGGCAAGCTGCATAACATGTTCTTCGCAATGGGAACCTGGGACGTGATCTGCCTGATCGAGGGCAAGGACGACATGTCGGCGGCCGCCTCCGCCATGGTCGTCGGCGCCTCCGGCACGGTGGCCAGCGCCTCGACGGTCAAGCTGCTGACGATGGAGGAGGCTGCGGCGGCGATGAAGCTCGCCCATTCGGTGGCCGCCAGCTACAAGGCGCCGATGAACTGACCCGTCAGACTTCGGTCGCCCCCACCGGCGGGGTGATGCCCCGCCGGTTCAGCACCGCCTCGCGCCAGGTGATGAAGGCGATGGCGGAAATGATCAGCAGCCCGCCCCCGATGACGTAGACATCGACCGGCTCGGCGAAAAAGATCACCCCCAGAAGCGTGCCCCAGAGAAGCTGCAGAAAGGTCACCGGCTGGGTCACCGTCACCGGCGCCAGCCGGAAGGCGTGGGTCATGCAGAGATGGCCCATCGTCGCGAAGCCGGCGGTGACGAACAGAAGCCCCACCTCGCCCATCGTCGGCGCCCGCCAGACCGCGATCGCGAAGGGCGCAAGGCAGATCGTCACCCAGATCGAGAGCATGGCCACGATCACCGGCGGCGCGGCGAAGCTCGTCAGCTTCTTCGCCGTCAGGTAAGAGCCCGCGAACAGCACCGCGACGAAAAGCATCGCCGTCTCGCCCGGGCCGACGGCCTGGATCCCCGGGCGCAGGATGATCAGCACGCCGAGCATCGCCACCACCACGGCAGCGATGCGGCGGAAGGCCAGCCGCTCGCCCAGGAAGATCGCCGCGCCGACCGTGACGAGCACGGGCGACAGGTAGTTGATCGCCTGCACCTCGGCGATCGGGATCCGCGCCATGGCGAAGAACCAAAGGATGACCGCCAGCGCATGCATCAGCCCGCGCCCGGCGAAAAGCCCCAGCTGGCGCGGCGTGATCCGGGCGCGCAGCAGCGGCCGCAACATCGGGATCAGGAAGACGAGGCCCAGAACGTAGCGCAGAAACGCCCCCTCCGCCGCGGGCAGCGCCGTGCCGAGGTATTTGACGATGCCGTTGACCGCGATGAACGAAAGCCCCGAAGCCAGCATCCAGAGCGCGCCGGCTACCGGCCGGTCGGCAGAGGGCCCGGCGGCAGGTCCGGCGGCGGGAATCGGGGTCTTGCTCATATCTTGGTCGCTCCGGTCGGCGGGGTGACGCGGCGGTTCAGCACCGCCTCGCGCCAGGTCATGAAGGCGATGGCGGCGATGATCATCGCCCCGCCGATCACCACCCAGATGTCCACCGGCTCGCCGAACATCACCGCGCCCATGGCGATCCCGAACGGCAGCTGCAGGAAGGTCACCGGCTGGGTGACGGTCACCGGCGCCAGCTTGAAGGCCTGGGTCATGGCGTAATGCCCGAGGCTGGCGAAGCCCGCCGTCACCGCGAGCCAGGCCACCACCGCCAGCGGCGGCGCGACCCAGGCCGCGATGGCCATCGGCGACAGCCAGATCGTCACCCAGATCGACATCATCGCCACGATCACGCCGGGCGCCACGGTCTCGGTCAGCCGCTTGGCGACGAGATAGGACCCGGCGAAGAAGAAGGCCACGGCGACCAGCGCCACCTCGCCCAGGCTGACCGCGGCGAAGCCGGGCCTGAGGATCACCCCCACGCCGAGGATCGCCACCACCACGGCGGCGATGCGCCTCAGCGCCAGCCGCTCGCCCAGGAAGATCGCCGCACCTACCGTGACCAGCACGGGAGAGAGGTAGCCGATCGCCTGCACCTCGGCGATCGGCACCGTCGCCATGCCGTAGAACCACAGCCCCACGCCGCCGGCATGCAGCAGCCCGCGCCCGGCGAAGAGCTTCATCGCCCGCGCCGAGGGCCGCTGGCGCAGCAGCGGCCGCAGCGTCGGCAACAGGATCAGGCTGCCAAAGGAATACCGCAGGAACGCCGCCTCGGCCGCCGGGATCGTGGTCCCGATGTATTTCACGATGGCATTGACGCCCAGAAAGGCCACGCCGGAGAGAACCATCCAAAGCGCGCCGGCGGCCGGCCGGTCCGCCGGTTGAGGTATCACCGCTGCAGTCATGGGGGCGACCTGACAGCATCACCCGGACGATGGCAAGGCCGCCCGGCCGCCCTTTCTGCGCGCGCATGGCTGCCATGCGCGTGACGCGGGTCTCAGGGCGGAAACGCAGAGGCCGGAAGGCCCCGGCGGGCCGGGGCTCAGAGCGCCTCGGCCACCTCGTCGGGAATGTCGAAGTTGCCGGTCACGTTCTGGACGTCGTCGTCGTCCTCCAGCGTGTCGATCAGCTTCATCAGCTTCTGCGCCGTCTCGGCATCGACCTCGGTCCGGGTCTGCGGCTTCCAGATCAGCTTCGCCGTCTCGCTTTCGCCAAGGCTCGCCTCGAGCGCGGTGGAGACCTCGTTCAGATCGGTATCGGCGCAATAGATCCAGTGACCGTCCTCGTCGCTCTCGACGTCATCGGCGCCGGCCTCGATGGCGGCCATCATCACGGTGTCGGCGTCGCCAGCCTCGGGCTTGTAGGTGATCTCGCCCACCCGGTCGAACATGAAGGCGACCGAACCGGTCTCGCCCAGGTTGCCGCCGCATTTGGCGAAATAGCTGCGCACGTTGGAGGCGGTGCGGTTGCGGTTGTCGGTCATCGCCTCGACGATGATGGCGATCCCGCCGGGCCCGTAGCCCTCGTAACGGATCTCGTCATAGCTTTCCGCATCGCCGCCGATCGCCTTCTTGATGGCGCGGTCGATCACGTCCTTCGGCATCGACTGGCCCTTGGCTTCCTTCACCGCAAGGCGCAGGCGCGGGTTCTTCTCGGGATCCGGGTCGCCCATTTTGGCGGCCACCGTGATTTCCTTGGAGAGCTTGGAAAAGAGCTTCGACCGGGCGGCGTCCTGCCGGCCCTTGCGATGCTGGATATTGGCCCATTTCGAATGGCCTGCCATGTCCGTCTCCGTCGTCACATTCCGGGATGCGCGCCTCTATAGGACGAAGCGCAGCAGGCCTGCAAGCTCCCCGTCAGTGGGTAAGGCGTTGCTGCGGGGGAGAGACGAAGACATGGTGGGTGCCCCGCGCGTCCGTCACCCGCACCTCGCCCCCCGGGGCCAGCAGGCCCTTCGCGCCGACGGCCCCGAAAAGCTCGACCAGCAGCCCCTGCAGCAGGTTGCGATGCGGGTCCATCCGCACCTCGTAGGGCAGCGCCTGCCCGCAGCCCTGAAGCGTGCCGGACCAGCCGCGCGCGGGCGCCTGCCCGGCGGGCCGCGGGCCGGTGCAGATCTCGCCATTGCTCAGCGTGACGGTCAGCCGGTCCTGGCTCAGCCGCGCCGCCGTGGGGACGGGCGTGGTCAGCCCCGCGCAGGCGGCGGCGAGAACGGGAAGCAGAAGGAACGCAAGGCGCATCGGATCACCCCAGGGGCCAGAAGACGGGAACGAGCAGGCTGACGACCACCGCCATCACAAGGCTCAGCGGCAGGCCAAAGCGCATATAGTCGGTGAACTTGTAGCCGCCAGGGCCGTAGACGAGCGTATTCGTCTGATAGCCGATCGGCGTGCCGAAGCTGGCGGAGGAGGCGAACATGACCGTCACCACGATCGGCCGCGGGTCGATGTGCAGCGCATGACCAAGCCCGATGGCGATCGGCGTCAGGATCAGCGCGACGGCGTTGTTGGTGACAAGCTCCGTCATCAGCCAGGCGACGAAGAAGACCGCGAAGATCACCAGATGCGCCGGAAGCTGCGCCAGCGCCGGCGTCACCGCCTGCACGATCAGCCGCGCCGCGCCCGAATGCTCCAGCCCCGCGCCCACGCCGAGCATGCCGAAGATCATCGCCAGAAGCCGGCCCTCGATCGCACCGAAGGCCTCGTCGGCGTCGATCGCCCGGCTCAGAAGCACCACAGCCACCCCGATCGCGGCAAGGATCACGATCGGCGCCAGATCGAACGCCGACAGTAGCACCACGCCCGCCAGCACTCCGATCACCAGGGGCGCATGGCGGCGGCGATAGGCCCGCTCGCGCGGCCGGCCGATGTCGACCAGCTCCATGTCGGCCGCCAGCCGCTGGATATCGGCCATCGCCCCTTCCAGAAGCAGCGTGTCGCCGACGCGCACGACCAGATCGTCAAGCTGTCGCCCGATGTTCTGGTTTCTCCGATGCACGGCCAGCGGGTAGACCCCGTAACGCCGGCGCAGACGCATGGTGCCCAGCGATCGCCCCACCATCAGGCAGCCGGGCGAGATCAGCACCTCGACCGTCGTTGTCTGGACGGAGGAGAGCTTGTCGACCGGCTGCACCTCCTTGCTCGACTGCAGGCCCAGAAGCTCCGCCATCGGCGTGCGCAGCACCACCCGGTCGCCCGCCTCCAGCGTCACCGCTGCAAGGTCGCGGCGCAGCGAGGCGTCGCCGCGCAGGACGTCGATCACCCGCACCGTCTCGCGCTTGAAGATCTCCACCTCGTCCGGCTTCTTCCCGATCAGGCTGGAGCCCTCCGGCACCGCCACCTCGGTAAAGAACTTCGCCCGGCTGCGGTCGCCCAGCAGCGCGCTCATCGAGGCGCGCTCGGGCAAGAAGCGCGAGAAGAGCGCCAGGTAGGTCATCCCCACCGCGGCATAGACGATGCCCAGCGGCGTGATCTCGAACAGCGTGAACGGCCGCATGTGCGCCTGCCGCACCACCCCGTCCACCAGCAGGTTGGTCGAGGTCCCCAGAAGCGAGATCGTGCCGCCGAAGATGGTCAGGAAACTCAGCGGGATCATGAGCTTGGAGGGCGAGACGCCAAGCGCGCGCGCCAGCTGCATGAAGACCGGGATCATCACGATCACGACCGGGGTGTTGTTGACGAAGGCCGAGACGACCACCACCCCCACCGAAAGCACCACCAGCGTGGTCTTCGGCCGGGACTGGATCTGCTGGCTGGCGAGCTGCGTCACCCATTCCAGTGCCCCGGTCCTGACCAGGGCGCCGACGATGATGAAGAGCGCCGCGATGGTCCAGGGCGCCTCGTTCGACAGGACCGACAGCGCGGTCTTCTGCGGCAGGATCCCCAGCACGATCATCACCACGGCGCCGGAGATCGCGACCACCTCGACCGGGTAGCTTTCGCGGACGAACATCACCAGCATCACGAGGACGATCGAGATCGCGGCGATGGCCGCAGGCGTGCCGGTCAGGTCGATGCCGAACATGGGGCGCCTTTCAGATCGATTCGACCGATGGTTCCCCAGCCCGCGCCGGCTGGCAAGCCTCCGCGGCCCCGCGCGGCTGCACCAGCGCCAGACCGCACAGCATCAGGGCAAGCGCCGCCCAGACCCACGAAGAAAACCGCTCTCCCAGAAGCACCATCGACCACAGCACGCCGGCGCCGGTCACAAGATAGGAAACCTGCGCGGCAAAAACCGATCCCGCCCGCCCGATCAGCCAGACATAGCTGGCATAGACCAGCGCGCTGATCGCGGCAGAGGCCATCAGCGCGTAATCCGGCGCCCCCCAGGGCGGCAGCGGGTCGATCCACTGGCCCGAGATCAGCCCCATCGGCACGGCGATGCAGATCCCGATCAACGAGGCCCCGAACAGAAGCTGGATCGGGTCGAGCCCCATCGTTCCCCATTTCCCGACGATATTGCTCTCGAGCGCATAGAAGGCCGGCGCGACCAGCGCGACCGGCAGCCAGATCGCCATGCCCGGCCCCGGCAGGCTCGCCCCCGGCAGGGCGATCAGCGCCACCCCCGCCAGCCCGCAGAGCAGCCCGCCCAGCCGGGCGAACCCGAACCGGTCGGTCCTGAGGGCGAGCGCGATCGGAAAGGCCAGCATCGGCACCGAGGACAGCAGGATCGCCACCACCCCCGCCGGCAGGTGCCGGACCGCCACGAAAGAGGCCGTGTTGGGCAGGATCGAGCCCACAAGAGAGATCGCGAGGCAGATCCGCCAGGACCGTCCCCGCGGCAGCCTCCGCCCGGTCACAAGCATCAGCGTGCCCAGAACGCAGGAGCCGATCACCAGCTGCCAGACGATCAGCCCGAAAGGCCCGTAGCCGGTCGAGACGGCGATCTTGGCGAAGGGCACGGTGGCCCCCCACCCGATCCCCTGCGCCAGCAGGATCGCGTAGGGCGCCGCGCGCGCGCCCCTCGGGCCCGGCCCCGGGCTTCTCATGGCGCGCTGTCCTGCAGCCGTCCGCCGTTGCGCACCATCGCGACGCGCTTGGCGCGCCCGGTGCGGTCGTCGGTCTCGACATAGACGCCGGACAGCGTGACCGCGCCGCGGGCCGGCTCGAAGCGCGTCTTCGGCATGCCGGTGATGAAGCGGCGCATCGGCTCGGTCTTTTCCATGCCGATGACCGAATCGTAATCCCCGCACATGCCCGCGTCCGTCAGATAGGCCGTGCCGCCCGGCAGGACCTGCGCATCGCCGGTCGGCACATGGGTATGGGTCCCCACGACCAGGCTCGCGCGCCCGTCGCACCAATGGCCCATGGCCATCTTCTCGCTCGTCGCCTCGGCATGGAAATCGACGATGCTGGCCTGCGCCAGCCCGCCCAGGGGATGGGTCTTGAGAACCTGGTCCAGGGCGGAGAACGGATCGTCGAAGGGCCGCTTCATGAAGACCTGGCCCAGCGCCTGCGTCACCAGCACCTTGCGCCCGCCCGTCGCGGTGAAAAGACGCGCGCCCTTGCCGGGCGCCTGCTTGGAGAAGTTCAGCGGGCGCAGTATGCGCGGCTCGCTCTCGATGAACTGCAGCATGTCCTTCTGGTCGAAGGCATGATCGCCAAGCGTCAGGCAATCCGCCCCCGCCTGAAGCAGCGCCTTGGCGTGCTCCGGCGTCAGCCCCATCCCGCCGGTCGCGTTCTCTCCGTTGACCACGACGAAGTCGAGGCCCCAGTCCGTCCGCATCTTCGCCAGCCGCTCGACAATCGCCGCCCGGCCGGCGCGGCCCACAACATCGCCCAGGAAAAGAATTTTCATGGCCCGCAGGATTAGGGGGCCGGAGAGGCTCGGGCAAGCGGAAACGGCGGCGGGGTGGCAGGCACCCCGAGGCGCACGCCTTAGGCGCGACGAACGTCCGCCTCGGTCACCACCAGGTCAAGCGGCTGGTCGGTCGGCTCCAGCGGCAGATCCGCCATTTCCTGCGCCGAGAAGGCGAAGCCTATGGCGAGCGTCGGACGCCTGGCGCGCAGGCCCTCCAGCGTCCGGTCGTAGAAGCCGCCGCCGTAGCCCAGGCGGTAAAGCCGCGCATCGAAGGCCACCAGCGGCACGATCAGGACCTCCGGCTCCAGCCAGTCGCCCGCCTCCGGGATCAGCGCGCCGAAATCGCCGGCGACCATCCGCGCCCCCGGGGTCCAGCGCCGAAAGCGAAGCGGGCGGCCCGGCCCTTCGATCACCGGCACACAGACCGGGCCGTCATGCGCGGCCATCGCGGGCAACGGGTCGATCTCCGTCCGCATTGGCATATAGCCCGCAAGCACCTTGCCAGCCTGCGCCGCCAGCACCTCGGAAAGCCGCGCGGCGGCATCGCCCTGCCCGGCGGCAAAGGCCGCCTTGCGCGCGGCGAAGGCGGATTTGCGGGCGGCGGCCTTGGCCTCGGGCAGGCTCACAGCAGCACCATCCCGGCAAGCCAGAGGAAGGAGAAGAAGCCCACGACATCGGTCACCGTCGTCACGAAGGCGCCCGAAGCCAGCGCCGGATCGAAGCCCATCTTTTCAAGGCCCAGCGGGATCAGCAGCCCCGCCAGCGCGGCGGCGAAGAGGTTGATCACCATCGCCATGCCGATCACCAGCCCGATCAGCGGTTGGCCGAACCAGAAATAGGCGATGATCCCCATGATCACCGCGAAGAAGGCGCCGTTGGCCAGCCCCTGCGCGATCTCGCGCCAGATCACCCGCAGGGCGTTCGACCGTGTCAGGCTCTTCGTCGCCAGCGCCCGCACCGCCACGGCAAGCCCCTGCGTCGCGGCGTTGCCGCCCTGCGAGGCCACGATCGGCGCCAGCACCGCCAGCGCCACGATCTTCTGGATCGTGCCTTCGAAGAGCGAGATCACGCCGGAGGCGAGGATCGCCGTCAGCAGGTTCACGAAGAGCCAGGGGAAGCGCTGCTTGGTCACCTCGATCCAGTTGTCGGTGATCGAGCCCTCGCCCACACCGGCGAGGCGCAGGATGTCCTCCTCGTGCTCCTCGTCCAGCACGTTCATCGCGTCGTCGATGGTGATGACGCCGACCAGCCGGTCCGCCTCGTCCACCACCGGCATCGAGATCAGATGGTACTGGTTGAAGAGGTAGGCGACCTCGCGCTCCTCCTCGGTGGCGCGGATGGTGCGGAAAACCTCCTCGGCGAGGTCCTTCAGCTTCGCCGTCCGCTTGGCCGACAGGATCCGGCCAAGCGTCACGTTCCCGATCGGCCGCATCCGGGGGTCGACGAGGATAACATGGTAGAACTGGTCCGGCAGCCATTCGGCCGAGCGCAGGAAGTCGATCGTCTGGCCCACGGTCCAGTCTTCCGCCGCCGTCACCGTCTCGCGCTGCATCAGGCGGCCGGCGGAATATTCCGGATAGCCCATCGCCTGTTCGACGGCGACCCGGTCGGCATCCTCCAGCGCGCCGAGGATGAACTCCTGCTGCGGCTCCTCCAGGTCCTCGAGGATGTCGACGACATCGTCCGACTCGAGTTCCCGCACCGCCTCGGTCAGGACCTCCGGCGGCAGCGCCTCGATCACCTCCTCGCGGATCGACTCGTCGAGCTCGGAGAGGATCTCGCCGTCGATCTCCCGCGACCACAGCCGCAGAAGGTCGCGCCGCTCGGCCCCGCTGATCTGCTCCAGAAGGTCGGCGATGTCGGCCGGGTGCAGCGGATCGATCAGCGTGTTCAGCTGGGCCGTGTCGCCCGCCTCCACCGCCTCGCGGATCGCCTCGAAGCGTCGTGAGTCGAGGGCAGGCGGTTCCTCGCCATGGACCTCTTCAGCGATCGCCTCGTCGGTCATGCGCACGCCCTCCGCCGGAAATTGGCCGGACCCTAGCCGAAAGTCTTTCGGGGAAACAGAGGCAATGGGGAAATTTACCCCGGCCGACAAACTGCCTAGAGTGCGCGGGTTTTGAGCAATGGAGACGCCGATGGCGGAGCTGATCCTGGGCCAGACCCTCGCCTTCACGGCGGACCCGTTTGCCCACGGGCCCGAGGCCGCAAGGCATGAAGCGAAGGGCGCCATCCTCGTGGAAGATGGCCGCATCGCCGATCTTGGCCCCGCGGACAGGCTGCGCGCCGCGCATCCGCAGGCGAAGGTCACGGATTGCGGCTCCGCGCTGCTCTCGGCGGGTTTCATCGACGCCCATGCGCATTACCCGCAGACCGCGATGATCGCCTCCTGGGGCAAGCGGCTGATCGACTGGCTGATGAGCTACACCTTCCCGGAAGAGATGCGGTTTTCCGATCCCGCCTATGCCGCCACTATCGCGCGGCGCTACTTCGACCTCACGCTGTCCTACGGCACGACGACGGTCTGTTCCTTCGGCACGATCCACCCCGACAGTGTCGAGGCCTATTTCACCGAGGCCCGGGCCCGCGGCCTGCGCGCGCTGACCGGCAAGACCTGCATGGACCGCGACACCGCGCCCGAGGGCCTGCGCGACACCGCCCGTTCCGCCTACGACGACAGCAAGCGCCTGCTGGAGAAATGGCACGGGGTCGACCGGCTCTCCTATGTCATCACCCCGCGTTTCTCGCCCACCTCCACGCCAGAGCAGCTCGCAGCCCTGGGCGCGCTCTGGGCCGAGCACCCGGACTGCCTCATGCAGACCCATCTCTCCGAACAGACGGACGAGGTCGCCTGGGTGAAGTCGCTCTACCCCGAGGCGCGCGACTACCTCGACACCTACGAGAAATTCGGCCTGCTCGGCCCCGGCGGCCTCTACGGCCACGCCATCCACCTCGAGCCGCGCGAGATCGAGCGGCTCAAGGAAGTCGACGCGAGCCTCATCCACTGCCCGACCTCCAACACCTTCATCGGCTCGGGCATCTTCGACATGGGCGGGCTAACCGCAGCGGGCCACCGCGTGGGGCTTGCCACCGACACCGGCGGCGGCTCCTCCTTCTCCATGCTGCGCACCATGGCCGCGGCCTACGAGCTGGCCCAGCTCCGCCACCGCGCGCTCCACCCGGCGGAGCTCTGGTGGCTCGCCACCCAGGGGTCGGCCCGCGCGCTCAGGCTCGACGACCGCATCGGCAACCTCGCCCCGGGGATGGAGGCCGACATCATCGCGCTCGACCTCGCGTCCACCCCCGCCATCGCCCAGGCCAGCGCCCGGGCAGAGACGGTCTGGCAGGCGCTCTTCCCGACCATCATGATGGGCGACGACCGCGCGGTGAAGGCCGTCTGGGTCGGCGGCAGGAAGGTCGGCGCCCCGGCCTGAGGCCTCCCCCCGCCCGCGCCGCCCTCTCGTGAGTATTTGACCCAAGGAAAGGCCATCGACCTTGGCCTTTCCTTGGCTAGAATACTCCCGCCGGAGGCGCCCCGCCTCCCCGACGGAGGTGGTCCATGCCCAGCACCGACGGCTATGCCGAGGCCGCCGCCACGCTTCTCGCCGATTACGAGGCGATGCGGTTCGAGGCGATCCACGCCGGCATCCTCGACCTTCTGCCCGAACCGCCCGCCGAGGTGCTCGACATCGGCGCCGGCAGCGGGCGCGATGCGGGCTGGCTCGCCGCGCAGGGCTACCGCGTGACGGCGGCGGAGCCGGTCGCCGAGATGCGCGAGGGCGCACGCCGCCTGCACCCCTCGCCCGCGATCCGCTGGTGCGACGACGCGCTGCCGGAACTGCCAGCGCTCTCGCTCGGGCGCACCCGCTTCGACCTGATCCTGATGACGGCGGTCTTCATGCACCTGGATGCAGAGGAGCGCGCGGCGGCGCTGCCCGTCCTCGCGGGCCTTCTCGCCCCCGGCGGGCGGCTGATCCTGTCGCTGCGCCACGGCCCCGTTCCCGCCGACCGCCAGATGTTCGAGGTGGGCGCAGAGGAGATCCGCGCGCTCGCCGCCGCTGCGGGCCTCGGCGTGATCCGCGAGCGGACGGAAGCGCCCGCCCTGCCCCGCAATGTCGCCGCCGGGGTCCGCTGGACGCGAATCGCGCTGGCCCGGCCGGACGCCGCCTGACGGGGGTTGCGCGAAGCAGCAGGGCACCGTCCCGGAATACGGTGCTTTAACGGTGCGAAAGCGGTGCGGAAACGGTGCCCCGCAGGTCAGCCCATCAGCCGCCGGACCAGCACATTGGCCCGGTCCACGGTGCGCTCCAGGTCGATCGTCCGGACCGCCCCGCCGGCGACCACCTGTCGCCCCTCCACGAAGAGATCGCGCACCCGCATCGGCCCGGCCAGCAGCAGGGCCACCGGGTCCCAGCTCCCCGCGCTCTCGATGCCGGAGACATCCCAGACCGCCACATCCGCGCGCTTGCCGGGTTCCAGCGCCCCGCAGTCGTCGCGGCCCAGCACCCGGGCGCCGCCCAGCGTCGCGATCTCCAGCGCCTCGCGCGCGGCCATCGCGTCGGCCCCGCCCGCAACCCTTTGAAGCAAAAGCATTTGTCGCGCTTCCGCGATCAGGTTCCCCTGGTCGTTGGAGGCCGAGCCGTCAACGCCCAGCCCGACCTTCACGCCCCGGTCCCGCATCGCCCGCACCGGCGCGATCCCCGATCCCAGCCGGCAGTTCGAGCAGGGGCAATGCGCCACGCCAGTGCCGCTGCGGGCGAACAGATCGATCTCCCCCGCGTCGAGCTTCACGCAATGCGCATGCCAGACATCCGCGCCCGTCCAGCCCAGATCCTCGGCATATTGTCCCGGCCGGCAGCCGAAATTCTCCCGGCTGTAAAGAATATCCTCATCGTTTTCAGCCAGATGGGTATGCAGCATCACCCCCTTGTTCCGCGCCAGCAGGGCCGCATCCCGCATCAGCTCGCGGCTGACCGAGAATGGCGAACAGGGCGCAACGCCCACCCGCACCATCGCCCCGGGGCGTGGGTCGTGGAAGGCGTCGATGACGCGGATGCAATCCTCCAGGATCGCCGGCTCCGCCTCGACAAGGCTGTCCGGCGGCAGCCCGCCCGCGCTTTCGCCGATCGACATCGCGCCGCGGGTCGGATGGAACCTCAGCCCGATCTCGCCCGCCGCCGCGATCGTGTCATCGAGCCGCGCGCCGTTCGGGAAAATATAGAGATGGTCAGAGGTTAGCGTGCACCCCGTCAAGGCCAGCTCGGCCAGCCCGATGAGGGTGGAGACATGCATCTCCTCCGGCCCGAACCGCGCCCAGATCGGGTATAGCGTCTTCAGCCAGCCGAAGAGCAGCGCATCCTGCCCGCCCGGCACCGCCCGCGTCAGCGTCTGGTAAAGATGGTGATGGGTGTTGACGAGACCCGGCGTGACGACGCAACCCCGCGCCTCGATGACCTCGCCCCGGCTCTGTAGCCCCTGCCCAACCGCCGCGATGCAGCCATCCCGGATCAGCACGTCGCCTCCGGCGATCTCCGCCCGGCCGGCATCCATGGTGACAACGCAATCCGCGCCGCGGATCAAGACTTCCTTCATAGAATGCTCCCACAGTCCTCCCCTTCGGTCCGTGGGATCCGGCCGACAGAAGGGGAAAGGACTCGGCCAGCCGCGACAATATCAAATCACACCGACCAGGCAATGCCACCGCAGCCCGGGATCAACCCCATGTTTCTTATTGGAAAATATAATGACCCGCCGGGGGCGTCTCGCCCCCACCCGTCGCCCGCCGGATCAGGGCGCGCGCGACAGGATCTCCAGCGCCGCGGCGTGGATCTCGGGATTGGCCGCCGCCAGCACCCGGCCGCCGCCATGGGCCGGCCCGCCGCGCCAGTCGGTCACGATCCCGCCCGCCGCCTGGATCACCGCGATCGGGGCGTGGACGTCATAGGGCTGCAGCCCGGCCTCGACGACGAGGTCGATCTGCCCCGCCGCGATCAGCGCGTAGGCGTAGCAATCCGTGCCGTAGCGCGTCAGCCGCACCTTTGCCGAAAGCGCGCGGAAGGCCGCGCCCTCCTCAGCGGTGCCGACCTCGGGGAAGGTGGTGAAAAGGATGGCCTCGCCAAGCGCCCGCGGCGCCCGCGCCTTCAGCGCCCGCCGGCCGAGCGGCCCGTCGACCCGCGCCTCGCCCAGCCCGCCGAGGAAGCGCTCGCCGATATAGGGCTGATCGATCACGCCCAGCCGCGGCCCGTCGGCGTCGGAAAGCGCAACCAGAACGCCCCAGGTCGGCGTGCCCGAAAGGTAGCCGCGCGTGCCGTCGATCGGGTCCAGAACCCAGGTCAGCCCGCTCCGGGTTTGGACCGGACCCATCTCTTCGCCGAGGATGCCGTCCTGCGGCCGCCGTTCCGCGATCAGCGCACGCATCGCCGCCTCCGCGGCGCGGTCCGCGACCGTCACCGGATCGAAGCGCTCGGTTTCCTTGCTGTCGGCACTCAGGCCCTCGGTCCGGAAATGGCGCAGGGTGGCACCCCGTGCCACCTCGGCCAGTTCCTCGGCCAGGGCGATCAGCCCGGCGCGATCCGTATCGGGAATATGGGTCATCTGGCGCCCCCGGCTTGCCGCCCCCACGCGGTAGCCGTCGGCGGGACGCCGGTCAAGGACCGGCAGCCGTCAGGCTGCGTCGGACAGCACGCGGGCCAAGTCGAACAGCCGGCGGCGCTGCTGCTCCGGGATCGCGTAGTAGGACCGCACCAGCTCCAGCGCTTCCTTGTCGGCGAGGATGTCGCCCTCGACCACCGGTTGCACGTCGCGCTCGGTGCCCAGGCCCTCGAAGAAGAAGCTGATCGGCACGCCCACCGCATCCGCGATGTCCCACAGGCGGGAGGCGCTGACGCGGTTCATGCCGGTCTCGTACTTCTGGATCTGCTGGAACTTGATGCCAACCTTGTCGGCCAGCTGCTGCTGGGTCATGCCGATCATCCAGCGGCGGTGGCGGATACGCTTGCCCACATGGGCGTCTACGGGGTGCTTCATTCAAACTTCTCCAAAGCGGATATTCGTCTGCATACCAACTAATGAAGCAATTTTCGTGCCAAATCCAATACCATCGCCCGGTTAGCAGATTTTTAACCTTTTTTGACCAATGCCTTGTCCTTTAGGATAGGCCGAATCGCACCCGCCCGGGGCGGGAAAACGGGGCTGCTAGATACACCTTTGCGGAGAGTAACACGCGCGTGATCGACCACCCCTATGCAATCCAGCAATCTTCGCATTTTGCAAATATTCCGAAACCCGTATCCTTTGCGATTCGCAAAGATCGCCGCCGGAACGGCTTCGCCTGAAGGCTTCGATCGCCGCGTCCGGCGCCTCCGCCGGCCTGACCCGGCCTGATCCGGCCTATTCCGCGGCAAGCACCTGGGCCGGGCCGTCGCTATAGGCGCAGCGCAGCTGGGCGGCCAGGGCCTCGGCCACCCGGCCGGCACCCGCGCCACGGGTATACATCGCGATGCGGATGCGGCCGAGGTCGGGCAGCGCGTTTCCGCCCTCGATCACGGCGCAGCCCTGCGGCACCGCCCATCGCAGCCGCGCCGTCACCGCAAGATCGGCCGCCGCCGTCGCCCCCATGACCTCGCAATTACGCCCGGAGGAGCCCATCTCCCAGGCGATCCCGGCCTGCTCCAGCGCGGCGAGCGCCAGAGGGCGGAAGATGCACTGCTCCTCGAGCGCCAGCCGCAGCGGGCGTTGTTGCCAGGCGCAGCCGCCCTCTGCGCCGACCCAGACCAGGTCGCATTCGGTCAGCACCTCGGCCGCGGGGTCGGGGCGATCCTCGGTGGTCAGGATCACATCGTATTCGCCCTTGGCGAAGCCCTCGCGCAGGCCGTTGGTGTAGTTCGAGATCAGCGTGATGCGGGTGCGCGGAAACTCCCGCGCCAGCCGCTTCAGAACGCCCGGGATATGCGGATAGACGATGTCATCGGGTACGCCGAGGCGCAGCTCGCCGCAGCACGCCTCGTCGCTCAGCCGCGCCAGCAGTTCATCGTTCAGCGCCAGCATCCGGCGGGCGTAGCTGAGCACCTGCTCGCCCTCCCCGCTCATCGTCAGCTTGCGCCCGCCGCGATGGAAAAGCGCCCGCCCCATCGCCTCCTCCAGCCGCTTGACCTGCATAGAGACGGCCGATTGCGTCAGGTTCAGAACCCCCGCCGCCTTGGTCACCCCGCCGCATTCGGCCACGGCGACGAAGGCGCGCAGGGCGGTCATGTCGAGGTTGCGGGCCATATCGCGACTCCTGATCGGTCACGTCATAAACATTCGTTTTACAAATGAACCGCAAAAGCCGATCTGGATCAAGCATGGAAATGAAGTGAAGGCCAGTCATCACGGATCGGAAAGGATACTCCCGATGTTCGCCGCTCTCACCCGCCCCCGCCCCGGCCCGATTGCCCGGTTTTTTGCCCGCCGCCGGATGCGGCGCGAGCTGGCCCATATGGCCAGCCTGGAGGATCGCCTGCTGAGCGACGTGGGCCTGACCCGCGAAACGGCGCGCGAAATCCAGCTGCCGAAATGGGACGCCCCGGCGCATTGGCGCGTATGAAACGCCGATCAAGTCATTGTTTCTTGTCGCGAAGTCCGTTTTCGGCATCGCCTGCTTGAAATGTCTCGCCAGCTTCCCGATATTGCCAGACAAGAGGTGTCGCCCGAAGGGCGGTGCCTTTCAGGAACGCAATGAGGAGGCGTCAGATGGCAGACTATGAGACGATCCGCACCAGCCGCGCCGGCGCGCGCGGCGTGCAGATCGACGAGGGCCTGCGGGCCCATATGAACAAGGTCTATGGGCTGATGTCGGGGGCCATGGCGGTCACCGCGGTCGTCGCCTACGGGGTCGGCACAAATCCGGCGCTGCTGCAGGCGATCTTCGGCTCGCCGCTGCGCTGGGTCGTGATGTTCGCACCGCTGGTCGTGGTCTTCGGCTTCGGCGCGATGGTGAACCGGCTTTCGCTCGGCACCGCGCAGGGGATTTTCTTCCTCTTCGCCGCGCTGATGGGCCTGTCGCTCAGCTTCATCTTCGCCGTCTATACCGGCATCTCGATCGCGCAGACCTTCCTGGTAACCGCGATCTCCTTCGCGGGGCTCAGCCTTTACGGCTACACCACGAAGCGCGACCTGACGGGCATGGGCACCTTCCTGATGATGGGGGTGATCGGGCTCGTGGTGGCGATGCTGGTCAACATCTTCCTGCAGTCGGCGGCGGTGACCTTCGCGGTCTCGGTCCTCGGCGTTCTGATCTTCGCCGGCCTGACCGCCTACGACACCCAGAACATCAAGTCGATGTATCTCCAGATGGCCCATTCGGGCGACAAGGAATGGCTCGGCAAGTCCGCCATCATGGGCGCGCTGCAGCTCTACCTCGACTTCATCAACATGTTCATGTTCCTGCTGCAGTTCATGGGCAACCGCAACTGATCCGATCATTGGTCGACGGATTGGGGGCCGGTGGGAAACCACCGGCCCGTTTCGTTTTCGGGGGGGCAGCCCACGCATCCCGGCTCAAGCAGGGCGCGTGCCTGCCCGCGGGGTGGCGCCTCGGGGCATCAGAGCTTCGCCATTTATGGTCGCCATGTCCTGCCTGAGCTGGAACGTCGCGCGGGGTGAGAAAGCGCCAGCCCGTCCGGGCGGGCAGGCGCTCGCCCTGCGCCTTCGGCGCGCACCGGGCGCAACAGGCCCCAGCCCCGCCGCCCTCACAGCTCCCGCACCATCCGCTCCGCCGGAAAGCTGATGCCGGCCGCCAGCGGCACCTCCACCGGCCCCAGGGCGACGAAGCCGATGGCGGCATAGAACGGCACCGCATTGCGCGTGGCGAGGCAGTCGAGCCGCCTCACCCCTGCCGCAGCCGCCGCCTCGATCACGCGCGACAGGATCGCACGGCCGACGCCGAGGCGCAGATAATCGGGGGCCGTCGCGACATGCCGCACCTCCGCCGCCTCTCCCGCGCCGGCCGACCAGCCACCGGCCCCGATGATCCGCCCGCCCTCGCCCAGCGCCACGTAATAGCGCCCCGAGCCCACCAGACGCGGATTGACCCGGGCGAAGCGCGGCACGGCAAGAACGCGGATGGAGGGCGGATAGGCCTCCTTCAGGAGGCGCGGGAAGCTGCGGGCCATGACAGCGTCAATCGCGGCCATGTCGGCCGGTTCGGCAGGACGCACGGTCAGGGTTCCGGTCATGCCGGGATGCTAGCGCGGCACGGCCAGCGGGCAAGGCCCCTGCACCGCACCGAACCCCGGAAACGCAAAAGGCCGCGCCCAAGGCACGGCCCCCGCATATTCCGTCGGACAGGCGATCTTACTTGATCTTGCCTTCCTTGTATTCGACATGCTTGCGCGCGACCGGATCGTATTTGTTCACGGTCATCTTCTCGGTCATGGTCCGGGCGTTCTTCTTGGTCACGTAGAAATGCCCGGTGCCCGCCGAGGAGTTCAGACGGATCTTGATCGTCGTCGGCTTCGCCATTGTAATTTCTCCTGCGGCGTTCTCGTGCGGCCAGAGCCTCGGCCCCGGCGAAATCCTTGAAGCCCGCCTTTTACTCGGGCACGGGGCGGAGTCAACCGCAAAAACCCTGCCCGGGCCAAGGCGTGACCGGCGGCCCCGGAAGCACCCCTGAGAGGGCCCTTGGGAAGCCATGCGCGGATGGCCTGTAAGCCGGATTCTGTCCGGGGGTTCGCACCCCCTGGACGGCCATTCCTCTGCGCCCGCCGTTGCCGACGGGCTCTAGCTGCCAACCCGGGCCCCTGGGCTGAAGCGTCCCTGCGGATCCGGATCGCTCCGGCCGCGCGGGGCCCCTATTCGGCATTGCTCCCGGTGGGGCTTGCCATGCCGGTCCTGTTGCCAGTCCCGCGGTGGGCTCTTGCCCCACCGTTTCACCCTTGCCGCCGCCCGAAGGCGCAGGCGGTCTCTTCTCTGTGGCGCTTTCCCTCGGGTTTCCCCGGCCGGGCGTTACCCGGCACCGTTGCTTCATGGAGTCCGGACTTTCCTCGGGGTCGCCCCCGCGGCCGTCCAGCCATCCGCGCGGGCGCAGAGTTAGGCGCTCGCCGCGCCCCGGTCAATGCCGAAGCGCAGGGCCAGGTCAAGCGCCAGGGCCGCATCCACTGCGTCGCGCGGCCCAGACGCCCAGGGCCGGAACCGCAACCGGAAGGCGGAGAGGATCAGCGCCTCCGGCACCTCAGGATAACCGAACGCCCGCGCCGCCGCCTCGAACCCCTCCGGGTCGGCCTCGGCCCCTACGTCCGCCCCGGGCCAGACCGACAGTCCTGCCCGCGCCAGCCGGCGCCAGTCGAAGCGGGGACCCGGGTCGACCTTGCGCGCCGGCGCCATGTCGGAATGGGCGATGACACCCTCGGGCGGGATCGCCCAGCGGTCCATGATCTCCGCCATCAGCCCCTCCAGCACGCGCATCTGCGGCTCGGGGAAGGGATGGCCGGCGGTGTTCGCAAGCTCGATCCCGATGGAACGGGAATTGATGTCGCCGAGGCCCCACCAGCTGCCCGCCCCGGCATGCCAGGCGCGCTGCTCCTCCTCCACCAGCTGCAGGACCTCTCCGCCCTCGCTGACAAGATAATGGGCAGAGACTTCCGCCGCCGGGTCGCAGAGCTTCTCAAGCGCCGCGGCCGCGCTCTCCATCCCAGTGTAATGCAGGACGATCAGCGAAGGCCGCAGCCCGTCCCGCCGCTCGCCGAAATTCGGCGAGGGATGCGGGACGGCGCGCATTCAGGGCTGGTCGTGGCGCAGCGGCGCCGGATCCCAGGCGCAGGCGTAACCGTCGCCATCGGGGTCGAGCCCCAGCGGATCGCGCCGCGGGCCGCCATGTTCGAGGAAGGCGATCTGCGCCAGGTCGGACGAGGCATACCGGCCACAGGCCCGTTCATAGGCGGCCTTGCCGGAGAGCAGCGAGAAGCGCTTGTAGATCTGATGGCCCACCGGGTTCGTCGTGCTCAGCGCGTAGCTGACCAAGTTCGGCCCCATGTTCGAGGGCGCCTGCGGCAGCGGCTTCGGCGGGATGATCTTGTATTCCTGCCGCATCAGCTTCAGCCGCGCGGCGTCCTGCGCGATCGAGACCCGATCCTTCACCGCGTTGAAATTCTGCTCGTCCGAGATCGCCGCCCGGTTTTCTTTCGGGATGGTGATCAGCTTGCCGTTGCTGTCGTATTCCAGCTCGCTCTGCACCGACTTGATCCCGGCCGGCGCATCGCCGCCGCGCGGGCGGTCGGGATTCTCGATCCCGCTGCCGCCAGCCTGGCTGGTCGCCTGCTTCATCACCGCGCCATAGCTCGTCCCGGAATCGGGCACCCGGGCGCCGCACGCCGAAAGCGCAAGCATTGCCACAACCGGAATAGTCCACCGCATCGCTGGTCCTCAATCCTGTCCCGTCGGGCGCCTTACCACCATTTCGCGGGTTTGGAAACGAAACCGGCGGAACGCTCCAGCACGTGCGCGTGATTCAGCAGATCGGCCTCGGCCCAGGGCCGCCCGATCAGCTGCAGCCCCAGGGGCAGGCCCTTCTGGTCCACCCCGGTCGGCACCGCGATCCCCGGCAGCCCGGCAAGGTTCACCGTCACCGTGAAAACGTCGTTGAGATACATCGCGACCGGATCCGCATCCGCCATCTCACCCAGCCCGAAGGCGGAGGAGGGCGTCGCCGGCGTCAGGATCGCATCGATGCCTTGGGCGAAGACATCCTCGAAATCCTTCTTGATCAGCGCCCGCACCTTCCGCGCGCGGTTGTAATAGGCGTCGTAGAACCCGGCGGAAAGCACGTAGGTTCCGATCATCACCCGGCGCTGGACCTCCTTGCCGAAGCCCTCGGCCCGGGTCTTCTCGTACATCTCGGTGATGCCGTCGCCCTGGGCGAGCCGGGCGCGGTGGCCGTAGCGCACCCCGTCATAGCGCGCGAGGTTGGAAGAGGCCTCCGCCGGCGCGATGACGTAATAGGCCGGCAGGGCGTATTTGGTGTGCGGCAGCGAGATATCGACGATCTCGGCGCCCGCGTCGCTCAGCATCTCCGCGCCCTGGTGCCAGAGCGCCTCGATCTCGGAGGGCATGCCCTCCATGCGGTATTCCTTCGGAATGCCGATCTTCTTGCCGCGGATGTCGCCGGTCAGCGCCGCCTCGAAATCCGGCACCGGGATCTCGGCCGAGGTCGAATCCTTGGGGTCCTCGCCCGCCATCGCCTGCAGCATGATCGCCGCGTCGCGCACCGTCTTCGTCATCGGTCCAGCCTGGTCGAGGCTGGAGGCGAAGGCGATGATCCCCCAGCGAGAGACCCGGCCATAGGTCGGCTTCAGTCCGACGATCCCGGTGAAGGCCGCCGGCTGGCGGATCGAGCCGCCGGTGTCCGTCCCGGTCGCCGCCAGGCACAGATCGGCCGCCACCGCCGCCGCCGACCCGCCGGACGAGCCGCCCGGGGTCAGCGGCGTCGCGTCATTGCCGCGCCGCCAAGGGTTCACGGCGTTGCCGTAGGTCGAGGTCTCGTTCGACGAGCCCATGGCGAACTCGTCCATGTTCAGCTTGCCGAGCATCACCGCGCCGGCCCCGAACAGCCGCGAAGTGACGGTGGATTCGTATTCCGGCTTGAAGCCTTCGAGGATGGCAGAGGCCGCCTGGCTCGGCACCCCCTTGGTGCAGAAAAGATCCTTGATCCCCAGCGGGATGCCGCACATCGCCGGCGCCTCGCCTGCCTGGATCCGCGCATCGGCCGCGCGCGCCTGCTCCAGCGCGATCTCCGGCGTCGGATGCACGAAGGCATTGAGCGCGGAGGCCGCGTCCATCGCCGTCATGCAGGCCATCGTCAGGTCGACCGAGGTCGCCTCGCCCTTCCGCAGCGCATCGCGCGCCTCGGCGATCGTCAGTTCGTTCAGCCCGCTCATTCGACCACCTTCGGCACGGCAAAGAAGCCTTCGCGCGCATCCGGCGCGTTTTTGAGGACCTCGGCCTGGATATCGCCATCCGTCACCACGTCGGCGCGGCGCTTCAGCCGCATCGGCGTGACCGAGACCATCGGCTCGACCCCCTCGACATCGACCTCGTTCAGCTCTTCCATGAAGGTCAGTATGCCGGAGAGCTCGCCCGCCAGCGCGGGCAGCTCCTCCTCCTCGACGCGGATGCGGGCCAGGTGGGCCACGCGGCGCGCGGTTTCGATGTCGATCGACATATGGGGCTCCAAATCCGGGTTCGGGACCGTTTATCGCCGCGCGGGCGGGGCTGCAAGCATCTGGCGCCCCGCGCCCGGCGGCCACGGCACCGCGAGGGGCATTTCCTTCCGCCCGCCACGCCCTACACTCTGCCCGGACCAGACACGGAGGACATCCCATGAAAATCACCTGGCTCGGCCATTCCGGCTTCCGCATCGAGATCGAGGACGCGGTGCTGCTCGTCGATCCCTGGCTCACGGGCAACCCGATGTTCCCCGCCGACCGGCGGGCGGAGGCACTGGCCGGCGCAACCCATATCCTCATCACCCACGGCCATGGCGACCATACCGGCGACACGGTGCCGATCGCCAAGGAACTCGGCCTCCCGGTCGCGGGCATCTACGATCTGATCAGCTGGTGGCAGGCCAAGGAGGGGATCGAGGGGATCGGCTTCAACAAGGGCGGCACGGTCGACCTCGGCGGCGCCAAGGTGACCATGGTGAACGCCACCCATTCCTCCTCCGTCGGCGGCGAGAACGGCGCCCCGGTCTATGTCGGCCACGAATCGGGCTACATGATCGAGGGCGAGGGCCACACGATCTACCTGACCGGCGATACCGACGTGATGGCCGACATGAAGGTCTTCAACGACCTCCACGCCCCCGACATCGGCATCCTCTGCGCCGGCGGGCATTTCACCATGGACATGAAGCGCGCGGCCTATGCGGCGAAGACCTTCTTCAACTTCAAGACGGTCATCCCCTGCCACTACCGCACCTTCCCGCTCCTCGCCCAGAACGCCGACGCGCTGAAGGCGGCGCTGCCGGGCGTGAACGTGATCGAGCCCGATGTCCTGAAGCCAATCGAGATCTGAGGGCTGCTTGCCGGGGGCCCGGCCCCCAGACCACCGGGATATTTCCGGACAGAAAGAGAGGGGCTTCCCATTTTCTGTCTGCAAATATCCCACGGGGGTCCGGAGGTGTGAAACCCCCGGCGCCTACTCCCGCCGCCCCGCGAAGAACTCCTTGAGCAATTCCGCGGTCTCCTCCGCCCCTATGCCGTCGTAGACCTCGGGCACATGGTGGCTTTGCGGATGGGCGAAGACCCGGGGACCATGGGCGACCCCGCCGGATTTCGGATCGGCCGCGCCATAGTAGAGCCGCGCGATGCGGGCCTGCGAGATCGCCGAGGCGCACATCGGGCAAGGCTCCAGCGTGACGTAGAGCGCGTGGCCCGGCAGCCTTTCCGACCCGGCCACCGCACAGGCCGCGCGCAGCGCCAGGATCTCGGCGTGGGCGGTGGGGTCGGAAAGCTCGCGCGTGCGGTTGCCGGCGCGGCCCACGACCCGGCCTTCGGGCGAGACGACGACGGCGCCCACCGGCACCTCGCCCCGCCCCGCCGCGGCGCGGGCTTCCTCTAGCGCATCCTGCATGAAACTGGTGAAGGCCATGCGATCTGATGGCCCGCCGCGCGCCGCTGCGCAAGCCCGCTTTCGCAAGCCTCAAAAGTGGCGTAGGGAGCCGCAATGGACAAGCAGGATACATCCGGCGAGCGGATCGCCAAGGTGCTGGCGCGGGCGGGCGTCGCCTCGCGTCGCGAGGCGGAGCGGCTGATCGAGGCGGGCCTCGTCACGGTCAATGGCAAGGTCATCGACAGCCCGGCGCTGAACGTCACCGCGCGCGACCGGATCATGGTCGAGGGCAAGCCCCTGCCCCAGCGCGAGCCGGCACGGCTCTGGCTCTATTACAAGCCCCTGGGCCTCGTCACCTCCGCCTCCGACGAGAAGGGCCGCGATACGGTCTTCGACAATCTCCCCGAGGGCCTGCCGCGGGTGATGCCCGTCGGCCGGCTCGACCTCAATTCCGAGGGCCTGTTGCTCTTGACCAACGACGGCGGCCTGAAGCGGCGGCTGGAGCTGCCGTCGACCGGCTGGCTCCGCAAGTACCGCGTCCGCGTCAACGGCCGCCCGGAGGAGGCGACGCTGGAGCCGCTCCGCCAGGGCATCACCGTCGATGGCGAGGATTTCCAGCCGATGACGGTCAGCCTCGACCGCCAGCAGGGTGCCAATGCCTGGCTGACCGTGGGCCTGCGCGAGGGCCGCAACCGCGAGATCCGGCGCGCGATGGCGGCGGTGGGGCTTTTCGTCAACCGGCTGATCCGCGTCTCCTACGGGCCGTTCCGCCTCAACGAGCTGCAGCCCGGCGAGGTGCAGGAGGTCCGCGCCAAGGTGCTGCGCGACCAGCTCGGCCTGCCGGCGGAGGACGAGGCCGTGACGCCGCGCCAGCGCCCCGGAGCAGAGGAAGGCGCCCGCGTCCCGGTCAAGCGGGTGAACCCCCGCGCCGTGCCCGGCGAACGCCGCGTCGGCCGGATGGAAAAGCCCGGAACCCAGCCCGCGGCGCCCGAGGCCCCGGCCGACAGCCGCAAGGCCCGCCGCGCCGCCCGCTCGCCCGAAGCGCTCGCCCGCGCCCGCGCCGAACGCCCCGAGGACGACCGGCCCGCGAAGCCCAAGGGCCCGCGCAAGCCCCGCGGCGGCGGCGAGGGCGGACCGGCGAAGAAATCCTTCGGCGGCCCCCGCCCCACGCGCGACGATGGTGAAACCCGCCCGCCCCGCGCGAACTCCGCCGAGCGCGGCCCCCGCCCGGGCGGCCCGCGCGGTCCCGGGCGCGAGGGTGGGAAGCGCGAAGACGGTGGTGCCGGCGGAGGCAAGCCCGGCGGCCCGCGGCGCG
>NZ_RRYH01000040.1 GCF_004010155.1 Solirhodobacter olei
TTGTAGTCGTCGATGTCCTCGAAGACCACGGCGCGGCCGCGGTGCTGCATCAGATGCGGTGAGGCCGCGGAAGGCTTCAGGACCGCCCCCTTCGGAGCAAGATTGCCCTTCAGGACCGCGATCCCGCCCTGCGGGGTCAGGGCCTTCTCAAGTGGCCGAATGACATCTTCGTTGTAGTTGGTAACGTCCTTGATCTCTTCCCAGATCGGCCTGCCGGAAACCGTGAGCGCGTCCTTGTGGAGCTGCCCGCCTTCGCCCAGACGTTTCAGGACGACTGGTAGGCCGCCGGCGTAGAAGAACTCCTCCATCAGATATTTGCCTGAGGGCATGAGGTTCACGATCGTTGCCACGTCGCGGCCAAGCCGGTCCCAGTCGTCGAGCGTCACGTCGACGCCGACGCGGCCGGCGAGCGCGAGGAGGTGGATCACCGCGTTGGTGGAGCCGCCGATCGCGCCGTTGCAGCGGATGGCGTTTTCGAAGGCCTCGCGTGTCAGGATGTCGGAGGGCTTGAGGTCGTCCTT
>NZ_RRYH01000041.1 GCF_004010155.1 Solirhodobacter olei
GCGGCGACGCGCGTCCACGGCCGGGATCGCTGCGTTGCCTGAGAGTGCCATCCCTAGCGCTTCGGCCATCGAGGCCATGGTGGAGGCTGTGCCCATCGTATTGCAGGTGCCGGAGGAGCGCGACATCGCCTGCTCCGCCTCGAGAAAATCGGCCTCCGACATCTCGCCGGCCTTGATTGCCTCCGACATCTGCCAGAGCGCGGTGCCGGAGCCGACCCGTTCGCCCCGGAACCAGCCGTTCAGCATCGGCCCGCCGGAAACAACGATCGAGGGCAGATCGGTGGAGGCCGCGGCCATCATCAGCGAAGGCGTGGTCTTGTCGCAGCCCACAAGAAGAACTGCACCATCCATCGGCTGGCCGCGCATCGCCTCTTCCACCGCCATGGCGGCGAGGTTGCGAAACATCATCGCGGTGGGGCGGAAGGTGTTTTCCGAGGCCGAGAAGGCGGGCACCTCGACGGGGAAGCCGCCGGCCTCCCAGACGCCGGTCTTCACCTTTTCGGCCAACTCGCGCAGGTGTCCGTTACAGGGGGTAAGCTCCGCCCAGGTGTTGAGGATCCCAATTACCGGACGCCCGTCGAAGAGGTCATGCGGGTAGCCTTGGTTCTTCAACCAGCCGCGGTGGTAGATCGCGTCGCGTGACGTGCCGGAATACCACTCCTGCGAACGGAGGCGGCGGGGCCAGGAGGCCGGCGTGAAGGTCTTTGCGGTCATCTCTTCGGTCTCCCTGTTTACGGTTCAGGTCAAAGCGCGCGGATGGGTACCGCGCGTTCGGGGTCGCCCGACAGCACGGTCAGCGGGTTGCGCAGTGGAAGCCCGAAGGGCGGCGCCGAGATTTCGAAGACGTCCCCCTCCTGCGCAGTGACGCCGCGCGAGAAGGAGAGTGTCGCCGTACCGAACATGTGGATGTGCAGGTCGCCGGGCCGCCGGAAGGGCGCGTATTTGAAGTGGTGGTGCTCGAGATTGGCGATGGAATGGGACATGTGATCCTCGCCCGACAGGAACGGCGCATCGAAGATCACCTCTCCCCCGCGCAGCACACGGGAGCGGCCCTCGATGCGTTTCGGCAACTCGCCCAGCAGCAGCTCGGGCCCGAAGGCGGCCGGGCGGAGCTTCGAATGCGCGAGATAGAGGTAGTTGATACGTTCGGTCACATGGTCGGAGAATTCGTTGGCGAGCGAGAATCCGATCCGCCAGGGCTGGCCGTCCGGCCCGATCAGGTAATAGCCCGCGATCTCAGGCTCCTCGCCGCCGTCGAGTGCGAAGGCGGGTGAGGCGAGGGCCGCGCCGGGGGCCACGGCCTCGGTGCCGGGGCCCTTGTAGAACCACTCGGGCTGAGCGCCGGCAAGGCCTGGGTCGGGGCGCCCGCCCTCGAGTCCAATGCGGAACATCTTGAGAGAGTCCGAGGCCTCGCCTGCCTGCGCCGCATGCATCGCATCGCGCGCCGAGGCGGAGCCGGTATGCGTGAGCCCGGTGCCGGTGAGATACATCCGCGCGGGTTCCGGATGGCGCAGCGGCACGTCCAGCCGGTTAGAGGCGGCAAGCGCTGCGAGGTCCACTTTCTCGCCGCCCCGGGGCAGGATCTCTGCGAGCGGCATGGCACGGCGTACCGCCTCCTCTGCCAGCTCGAAGATGGTGGCGGGTCCGGGCAGCAGGCGCGCAGCCTCGCCCTGGCGGCAGATCACTCCGCCGCCGACCAGTTGTGAAAGATGCATCTTTCAGCCCTGTTTCTGCTTGTTGTAGACGTCGAAGATCACGGCCGCGAGCAGCACGAGTCCCTTGATCATCTGCTGGTAGTCGATGCCGATCCCCATGATCGACATGCCGTTGTTCATTACGCCCATGATGAAGGCGCCAACGACAGCGCCGACGATCTTGCCCGAGCCGCCGGCCATCGAGGCGCCGCCGATGAAGACCGCGGCGATCACGTCGAGCTCTAGCCCGTAACCCGCCTTTGGCGTCGCCGTGTTCAGCCGTGCGGCATAGATCAGCCCTGCGAGCGCCGAGAGCACTCCCATGTTCACGAAGGCGAGGAAGGTCAGCCAGGAGGTCTTGATGCCCGAGAGCTTCGCGGCCTTCAGGTTGCCCCCAAGCGCGTAGATCCGTCGGCCGAGCACAGTGTTCTCGGTCACGAAGGCGTAGACGACAATCAGGATCCCCATCGTCACCAGCACGTTCGGAAGGCCGCGGAAGGTGGCGAGCTTGAAGGTCAGGAACAGGAAGGCGCCAAGGACGACAAGGTTGCGGACCCAGAAGAAGGCCGGCGGCTCCTTCTCCATGCCGTATTGGCGGGCGCGGGCGCGGCCACGCAGGCCCATCCAGATCGTTGCCAGTGCCACGACAGCACCGATGCCCATGGCCAGCATGTTGAAGTTGAACGCGCCCACCGCCGCGGCGAGGGGCTTCGTCACGGCGGCCGGCATCACGTCAGGCACGAACCCGTTGGAGAGGATCTGGAAGGAGCGCGGGAAGGGTCCGACCGACTGCCCGTTCAGCACGAGAAGCGAGGCGCCCCGGAAGACCAGCATCCCCGCCAGCGTGACGATGAAGGATGGGATCCGCCAATAGGCCACCCAGTAGCCCTGCGCCGCGCCAATTGCGCCGCCGAGTGCCAGCGTCGCCACGACCGTCACCAGCACGGGGAGGTGAAGCTGTACCATCATCACCGCCGCCACCGCGCCGATAAAGCCCGAGACTGAGCCGACCGAGAGATCGATATGCCCGGCCACGATGACGATCAGCATGCCAAGCGCCATGATGATGATGTAGCTGTTCTGCAGGAACAGGTTGGTGATGTTCACCGGCCGCATCAGCGTGCCGTTGGTCACGATCTGGAAGAAGACCATGATCGCAATCAGCGCGAAGAGGAGCCCGTAGTCGCGCATGTGCGAACTGAGGTAGGCCCCGATCCCCGTCGCCGGCGTTTCGGATTCGATCTGGACAGGCATGGTCATCTGGATTTCCTCATTCGCTGACGATGAGCGACATGATCCGCTCCTGAGAGGCCTCGGCTGCCGGAAGCTCGGCCACGAAGGAGCCTTCGCTCATCACGTAGATCCGGTCGCACATGCCCAGCAGCTCGGGCATTTCGGACGAGATCATGATCACGCCTTTCCCTTCCGCCGCCAGCTCGTTGATGATGGTATAGATTTCGTATTTCGCGCCGACGTCGATGCCGCGCGTGGGTTCGTCGAGAAGCAGCACCTCCGGCCCGGTGAAGAGCCATTTGGCCAGCACCACCTTCTGCTGGTTGCCGCCGGAGAGGTTGCCGACCTTTTGGAAGACCGATGGCGTGCGGGTGCCGAGCGCCTTTCGGTAGCGTTCCGCCACTTCAATGTCGCGCATGTCATCAAGCACGCCGCGGCTTGCCACAGCCTCGAGATCGGCAAGCGAAGTGTTGAACTTAACGGTTTCCTCGAGGATCAGGCCAAGGGCCTTCCGGTCCTCGGTGACATAGGCCATGCCGGCGTCGATCGCGCGGTCCACGCGGCTCACATCGGCGGGCTTGCCGCGCAGCTTCACTTCGCCGCTGATCTGACGGCCCCAGCTGCGACCGAAGATCGACATCGCGAGCTCGGTCCGGCCCGAGCCCATCAACCCTGCGATGCCGACGACCTCGCCAGCCTTCACGTCGAAGGAGATGTCGCGGATCACATGCCGGTCGGCATGGTCCGGGTGCCAGACGTTCCAGCCGGTGACCTCCATCAGGACCTCGCCAGCTTGGCGGTCGCGGTCCGGGTAGCGCTGGGACATGTCGCGGCCGACCATGTCACGGACGATGTCGTTCTCCGACAGGCCTGACCGGGCTGGACGACTGGAGACCGTGCGACCGTCGCGGATCACGGTCACCGTATCGGCCACGTAGCGCACCTCATTGAGCTTGTGCGAGATCAGGATGCAGGTCACGCCCTGCGCCTTCAACTCCAGCATCAGGTCCAGAAGCTTGCGCGAGTCGTTCTCCTGCAGTGCCGCCGTCGGCTCGTCTAGGATCAGGAGTTTCACGTTCTTCGAAAGCGCCTTGGCGATCTCGACCAGCTGCTGCTTTCCGACGCCGATCTTGTCGACCAGTGTGCCCGGCGCCTCGGCCAGCCCGACCTTCTTCAGCAGTGCCTGGGCACGCGACATCGTCTCGTGCCAGTTCACCACGCCGTGCGACGCCTGCTCGTTGCCGAGGAAGATGTTCTCGGCGATCGAGAGCAGCGGCACCAGCGCCAGCTCCTGGTGGATGATGATGATCCCCCGTGCCTCGCTGTCATGGATGCCGGAGAATTGGACGGGCGCTCCCTCGTAGAGGATCTCGCCCTCGTAGGTGCCGTGGGGATAGACCCCGGAGAGCACCTTCATCAGGGTCGACTTACCCGCGCCGTTCTCGCCGACAAGGGCGTGGATTTCACCGGGCATCACCTGGAAGCTGACCTCGTCGAGCGCCCTGACGCCCGGGAAGGTCTTGGTAATGCCGCGCATCTCAAGGATGGGGACCATGTGTTCTATGTCCATGAAAGCGCCCCGCCGCGGGGAGAGATGCGGCGGGGCCCGGCCCTTGGCCTACTTCAGCTGATCGGCCTTGTAGTAGCCGGAGTCGACCAGGACCTTGGAGTAGTTGGTCTTGTCCACCAGAACGGGCGTCAGAAGGTAGGACGGCACGACCTTCACACCGTTGTTGTAGGTCTTGGTGTCGTTGACCGGCACGGTACCGCCCGAGAGCATGGCGTTAACCATTTCCACCGTGACCTTGGCCAGTTCGCGAGTGTCCTTGAACACGGTCGAATACTGCTCGCCTGCTTCGATCGACTTGATCGAGGGGATCTCGGCATCCTGCCCGGTCACCACCGGCATCTTCAGGTCGCCCGAACCGTAGCCCACGCCCTTCAGCGAGGAGAGGATCCCAATCGACAGCCCATCATAGGGCGAGAGCACGCCGTTCACATGCGCGGTCGTGTAGTAGGCCGACAGAAGGTTATCCATCCGCGCCTGGGCCACCGCGCCGTCCCAGCGCAGCGTGCCGACCTTGTCCATGCCCATCTGACCAGAGACGATCTTGATATCGCCCTTATCGATCATCGGCTGCAGCACCGACATGGCACCGTTGTAGAAGAAGCCGGAGTTGTTGTCGTCCGGTGAGCCGCCGAAGAGTTCGACATTCCAGGGATGCACACCCGGGAAGCGCTGCTTGAGACCATTGACCAGCGAATTGGCCTGGATCACGCCGACCTTGAAGTTGTCGAAGGTGGCGTAATAGTCGACGTTCGCGCTGTCGCGGATCAGGCGGTCATAGGCGATGACCTTGATTCCGGACGCTGCCGCATTGGCCAGCGCGTTCGAAAGCGTCGTCCCATCAATCGCCGCGATCACCAGGACCTTGTCGCCCTTGGTGATCATGTTCTCGATCTGGTTCAGCTGATTGGGGATGTCATCCTCGGCGTATTGCAGGTCGGTCTTGTACCCCTGCGCCTGGAAGAGCTTCACCATGTTGTTGCCGTCGGCGATCCAGCGAGCCGAGGACTTCGTCGGCATGGCGATGCCAATGGTGCCCTTGTCGGCGGCCTGACCCGGACCAGCGAGCATAGAAATACCGATCGCGAGCGCGCTCGCGAGATGCAGAACCTTCATCTGTCTCCTCCCTCTGAGGGCCGCCCTCCGCGGCCCCAGTCGGCTCACAAACCCGAGCCCACGCAATCGTTATCCGTGCGTGACATAACAAACAAATACCAATATGATTAATTCGATTAACAAAAGCGGTAACATCAATGCCCGAACGCCTTACCAATCTCCGGCCGGCGCAGGCCCGTCTGGTCAGCGCGATTGCTGAGCACGGCCAACTTCAGCTCGCCGCCCAGGCCTGCAACATGAGCCCGCCGGCGGCGTCGCGAATGTTGTCGGATATTGAGCGTGACCTCTACGCGCCGCTTTTCGAACGGACGCCGAAGGGCATGGTTGCGACCTTCATCGGCGAGGTCGTCGCCCGGCGCGCGGCGCGCGTGGTGGCAGAACTGCGTGACATGGAGCGCGACCTGATGGATTTCCGCAGCGGCCGCGGCGGGCGGGTGCGGGTTGGCGCGGTGACCGGACCGGCCCTGGGTTCGGTGGCGCCCGCGGTGCTCGCGCTGAAGTCCGAAGCTCCGCGCGCGGATATCGCCGTGGAGGTCGCTCCCTCCGCCGCCCTGGTCGGTGCCCTTGCGCGAGGTGAGCTCGACTTTGCCTTCGCGCGCCTCCCGGAGGATCTCGATCCGGCCGATTTCGACATCCAACCGGCGCTGCATGAGAACGTCGTTCTCCTGGTGCGGGCTGGCCATCCGCTTGCCGCCCGCAGCAGCCTCGAGCTGTCCCAACTGGCGAACCTGCCGTGGATCTTGCAGCAGCGCGGCGCGCCAATCCGGCAGGCGGTCGAGACCGCCTACGCAGCGATCGGTCGTCCGCCGCCGGGCGATGTGGTCACGACCTCCTCGCTGCTCTTCATCATGGCGCTGCTCGTCGAGTCGGATGCAGTCGCCGCGATGACGCGTGAGGTGGCGGACCTCATGGTGGGTGAAAGCATCGCTGCCCGCTTCCGGATCCTCGCGCTGACCAACCCGATCAATGTGGTGCCCTACCAACTGCTCCGGGCGCGCGACCGCTTGCTGTCGCCGATCGCTCAAAGGCTCTACCAGCATTGCCGGGAGCGCGCAGTCGCAAGCTCTGCGTGAGGGGCTTTGACTTGAGCATCCAAGTCCCAGAACCTCGCCGGCCGGCGCTGAGGACATCGGACCGAAGCTGGCACATGACGATTGAGTCTAAAGGATCGTTGCAGACCCACTCTGGCACACAGCTCGGCGTCAGCATTCACACCGTGTGAAATCAGGCAAAGGCGTTTATGCCAAGAGCGGCATGCGCAGGAAGGCGGAGCTCGTACGGCTTGTGTTGACCATTGGCCAATGAGCTCAGGTCCCGAAACCTCCGTACAGCGGAGCGACGGATGTCCGCGACACCCCCGAATAAAGGCGGTGCGGTCGTATCGCAAACTGCGGTGGAGAGAGGAGCATCCGAGACCTCTGCTTGGATTGCCAGCTGTTGGGATTGCGGCATGACGGATGGAACTGGTCGCTCGCGCTCAGGCCGGTCTGAACGGGGCCAGCTGATCCCGTTTTGGTGAGATTGCGGGTCTCATCGGAAATCCCCATCCTGGTGGAGATAACCCAAAATGGTCGCCGCGGGAATGAGATAGGCGAAAGGCCGGGATGGGCAGACCTTCCGGATCTCCTTTTGCCTCCACGAGAGACAGAGTCTCCCGGCACCCCATCGCCGGTCGGAGGCTGGGGTCTCTTAAGCGAAGGGTCGCCCAGGTTATGCACCACAAAAAAAATTACGTGGTGTATGGTTTTGGCTATATACACCACAGACAAATGTTTGTGGTGTAAGGCATGGTTACATATCACAGTCAGATCGGCTCAGCCGCTTGGTCGGATCTTCTGCGTCTTCTAAAAGACGCCCGGGTCTCGGATCTCCGGGGTGTGCCAAAGATGCGGACGGTCGGAGGAAGATCATACTGGTATGATCACTTCCGGATCGGGTCCGAGGTTGTGGACCGCTACATCGGAGAGGACAGCGAAGAGTTGCGTGCGCGGCTCGAACGCGCCCGGGAGATCGGTGAGGCTCGGAAAACCGGCGAGCGCGAGCGTGCGCGGCTGATGCGTATCCTGCGCGCCGAAGGCTATCTCATGAGTGACGCGGCCACAGGGCAGATCATCTCCGCGATGGAGCGGTCGGGTGTTTTCCGGCTGGGTGGCACGCTTGTTGGAACGCAAGCGTTCCGGCTCTACGAGGGGGAGCTCGGTGTGCGGATCGCGTTCGATCAATCCGCCATCACGGACGATATCGACATTGCAAATTTCGAACGGTTGTCGATCGCATTGGGCGACACGGTGAACGAGAGCCTGGCGGATGTCTTTTCGACGCTGAAGTTCGAACCTTTGCCGCCGCTGGAGAAGAGCAAGGTCTGGCGTTGGCGGCAAACCGATCGCTCGACACTGGTGGAGTTCCTGACACCGTCGTTCGAGGAGCACGAAGGTCTACGGGACCTGCCAGCGCTAGGGGTCAGTGCCCAGAGCCTGCATCATCTGAACTACCTGATCGCCGATCCGATCCAGGTCCCGTTTCTATATCGGTCTGGCGCCCTTGTGCAGATCCCGAGACCGGAACGGTTCGCGATCCACAAGCTGATCATCGCGGATCGGCGCCGGGCGGATCCCGACCAGCTCAAGGCGCGTAAGGACCGTGCCCAGGCGGCGTTCCTGATCGAGGTTCTGAGTGAAGAGCGCCCGGAGGACCTTCTTGAAACCTATGAGGCTGCCCGGGAGAAAGGGCCGCAGTGGCGGGCGCGTCTCGATGCCACACTGAAACGAATGCCGGAAACCCGCGCGCGCCTCGACGCGCTGCGCTGACAAACGGGTTCTCGGCGCACTCCGGCGGTGAGGCGCGTTTCAATGTGCGGGTAGGCCTTCTCGGAATGCTGGAAGCACTCGAGGACACGACCGACGAATGCCGCCTGATCGACCCGATCGTAACGCGGTGGGAGGGATGGTTCCTCGGACAGCGGACCCAGTGATCGCAGTGTCCGTCATCCGCGAGATGCCCGCTGCCACCAGCCCTTGACCGGACCTGCGGCCAGGGAAGTGTGGCCGCCAAGGCGGCCAGGAGTCGTGGGGCACTCGGCGCCGGGCACCGCGCCCAGTGGGGATCAGGCCGCGGTTGGCTTGCCGATCTGCGCCATGATCCTGTCGTCCCACTTGCCCTCGACCTTGAACCGGGCGACCGCGCCGAGCATGAACGCCTCGATCAGATTATGGTTCAGGTAAGCGTAGACGCCCGGCTGAAGGAAGGTGCAGGCCGCCGCGCCGGCGGAGCCTCCTCGGATGAACCAAGTTTCCTGGTCGACCTGGGGCGGGTTGGCGAACTTGCCGGTTTCCCAGACGTAGTCGCCGTGACCGCCGATCAGGTGGGGCCGGGTGTCACGGTTTGCCTGGGCGTGGACGATCAGCACCGTTTCGCCCACTTTGGCCTGCATCGCGTTCTTGCCGGCGAGCGAACCGACGCGGCCGTTGAAGACGACGTGGGTCGGGGTCAAAGTGCGGGCGACATCCATCCAGTCGGCCATGTCCTCGCCCGCCGAGGCGTAGGACTTGTAGGCACCGTCCTTGTCGCGCGGGATGTAGAAGTCCTGCTCGCCGATGTAGAAGGCGCGATCGTAGCGAAGGGCCGAGCCGTCGGGCTTCTTCAGCCCGTCGCGCGGCAGCACCATGACCGCCCCGTTCATCCCGTGGGTGACGTGGTAGGGCACCATGATGTCGCCAGGCGCGCAGTGGTAGACGAAGACGCCGGCCTCCAGCGCGCGGAAGCGCAACTTCACCTCTTCTCCGGGTGAGACCTTGGTCAAAGCGCCACCACCCAGTGCGCCCGTCGAGGCGTGGAAATCGACGTTATGCTCGAATACGTTCTCCGCGGCGTTTCGCAGCGTGAGCTCGATGTAGTCGCCTTGGTGGCAGACGATCATCGGGCCAGGGACGGAGCCGTTGAAGGTCAGCGCCCAGATCTCGGTGCCATCGTCATCGATCTGCATCTTCTTCTCGTGCACGGTCATCGTCACCTCGACGATCTTCGGGCCGCCGGTGGCGACCTGTTCGTGGTCCGGCACGGCAGGCGGGGCGACAAGGGTCTGCTTCTCGCGCGGAAGAGTGGAGATATTGATCTTGTCGGTCGGGATCCCGAGCGGATCGGCCGCCGGAGGCGCGGCAGAAGCGGTTTCCGCGAGTGCCTTGCCGGGAGCGCCCGCGAGAACGATCCCAGCCATTGCCGAGGCGGTCGCGCCTGCCGTCAGGAAGGCTCGCCGGCCCGCGTTGCATGCCGTCTCCGTGGAATGAATAGCCATCATGATCTCCATCATCGAGTTTCGGCGGCTGGCTCAGTCCGGTCGTCGATGGCATTTCCATATCCGACAAAAAAAGTATGCTATTTGTTCTCGCGCAAACTTAGTCGTGTTTGCGCTGGTATTGGCACCCGGGCCATCTTCGGCAGGGCCGACTAGCCGGTTCACGAACCCGGCGGTTTCTGCCGCAATCCTTCGGCCATCGGTCTCTCCACGGCTCGAGCTGAGCCTGTAGCCGGGCTGTCGTTGACTGGTGCAGGCCATGCCCTGAGTGGAAGGGGCGAAGTAGGCTCGGCAGAGTGCAGCCATCGCGGAAGGTTTGAGGCGCATTCCGGAAGCAGCGTTCGATCCGAACCGCAGGAGGCAAGCGAGCTCCGGCGTTGGCCGAGTGATCGTGGAGCGGATCGTCTGGCCCGACCACGGGACCGCGCGGTTTTGCCCCGCAGCAATGCCCTTGACCGGGGCGTAAGGTCCGGGCCGGGAAGCGTGCGCTGAAGAGGAGAGACTGAGATGAATGCTCCAGATGCCGCCGTGGGTCCGCCGCCGGGGCGCATGATGCCCGTTGGGCTGATGTGTACCGCTCTGCGTCCAGTTCTCGGTCGGGTCGTTCGCCGTATAGCTGCGCATCACCCCGAGATGTTTGCCCGGATCGCACCTTACGAAACGGCGGATTTTGTCATCGTGCCAAAGGAACTGCCCTTTGCGCTGCATCTGCGCCCCGAGCCGTCGGCGCCGATGCTCAGGGCCGTGCCGAAGGATCGCCTGCCGCCCTTTCACGCGTGTATCGAGGGGCGCTTCCTGCTGCTGCTGGAACTGGTCGATGGAGAAAGCGATGGAGACGCTGCCTTCTTTTCGCGCGACCTCACGATCTCCGGCAACACCGAGGCCGTCGTCAGCCTGCGCAACGCGCTCGACGATATCGATGGATCGGTTGCCCAGGAGACGGCCGATCTGTTCGGCCCGCCCGGGCGGGCGGTCCTCAACATCCTCAGGCGGAGAAGCGGAAGACAATGAACGAAACGAGTGACTTCTCGGCGGCCGGCGAACTCGTCTGCCCGGCCGGTACCCCGGCTGCCCTGCGCACCGCTGTCGATGCGGGGGCGGATTCGGTCTATTGCGGTTTCCGCAACGCCACCAACGCGCGCAACTTCCCCGGCCTGAATTTCACGGCCGAGGAACTTGAGGCATCGGTTGCCTACGCTCATGCCCGGGGGGCTCGTGTGCTCCTCGCGCTCAATACCTACCCGCCTGCGGGCAAGGTCGGCCTCTGGCGGGACGCCGCGGACATCGGTGTGCGGGCGGGGGTGGATGCCTTCATCGTCGCGGATATGGGGGTCGCCCATTACATCGCCGAAACGCACCCCGGCGCCCGGCTTCACCTTTCGGTTCAGGCCGCCGCCTCCAGCCCTGAAGCGATCCGTTACTATTGCCAGCATTTCGGGGTGCGCCGCGTGGTGCTGCCGCGCATCCTGACGATACCGGAAATCCGCGAGATCAAGCGCGAGATCCCCTGCGAGATCGAAACCTTCGTCTTCGGCAATCACGGACTGATGGTCGAGGGGCGGTGCAGCCTGACCAACTGGCTCACCGGACAGTCGACGAACATGGACGGCGTGTGTTCCCCCGCCTCCGACGTGACCTATGAGCGTGAGGCGGACGGTTCGATGCGAAGCTGCCTCGCAGGCTTCACGATCGACGCCTTCGGCCCAGAGGAGAACGCCGGCTACCCGACGATCTGCAAGGGCCGCTATGTCGCCCCGCACCGGCCAGAAGGATACTACGCCTTCGAGGAGCCCGTGAGCCTCAACCTCGGCCGGCTCCTGCCCGAGTTGATGGCCGCCGGCGTCCACGCCTTCAAGATCGAGGGCCGGCAGCGGTCGAAATCCTATGTCCGCAGCGTCGTGTCGAATTTCCGTCGCGCGGTGGACGACATTCGCGCCGGCGCCGAGCCGAACCTTGCTGATCTGGTCGCCCTGACCGAGGGCCAGAAGGAAACCCAGGGCGCATTCAAATCGAAGAAGTGGAGGTAAGGCGATGGAACTCACTCTTGGCCCGATCGCCTATCACTGGTCCGCCGAAAAGAAGCGCGACTTCTACGCGCGCATCGCCGACGAGGTGCCGGTCGGCACGGTCTATCTTGGCGAGGTGATCTGCTCGAAGCGCGCACCGTTCTTCGAGCGCGAACTGCCGGAGGTGATCGCCCGGCTGGAACGGGCGGGAAAGACGGTCGTTCTGTCGTCGCTCGCCGAGGTGATGCTCAAGCGCGAGCGCGAGGCGACGGCGGGCCTCGCCTCGCTGGAGCGTCCCGAGATCGAGATCAACAACGCCTCCGGGCTCTTTGCGCGACGGGGCCGGCCGCACCGGATCGGGCCCTTCCTCAACGCCTACAACGAGGCGACGATCGCCTGGCTGGCCGGGCAGGGGGCAAGCCACGTCTGCCTCCCGGTCGAGATGCCCTCCGAAGCGATCGCGGCGGCGTCGAAGGCGGCCGGGGCGCTCGGGATCGGTGTCGAGGTTCAGGTCTTCGGGCGAGCGCCGCTTGCCGTCTCGGCGCGCTGCTATCACGCACGCGCCCACGGACGGATAAAGGACAACTGCCAGTTCGTCTGTGAAGAGGATCCCGACGGGATGCCGCTTTCCACACGCGATGGCGGCGCAATCCTTCGAGTCAATGGAATCCAGACCCAGTCCGAGAGCTATGTCGAGCTTTTGGACGAACTGCCGGCGTTGCAGAGGATGGGTGTCTCCCACGCCCGCCTCATGCCGCAGGACGTGGACATGGTGGCTGTCGCGGAGGTGTTCGCCGCCTGTCTTGCAGGGCATCTCGAGGCCGGGCAGGCCCGGGATCGCCTCGGTGGCCTATGTGCCGGAACGGGCTTCAGCAACGGTTTCTATCACGGCGCTGCCGGCTATCGCCGGATCGAGAGAATTGGGGCGGCTGCCTCATCCTGAAACGGCGAAACGGCCCAGTTGATGGTCGGCGAGGGGACGAGGCTCCGTCGCCGACCACGACATTCAACCCGTCCCGGGATCGCACGGCTCTTGGGGCGGACCGCCCCCGTGTGGTCACTGCGCCGGCAGGCTCAGGCCGAAATCGCCGGGGCGCAGGATCAGTTCTTCGAGTGTATGCGCGTCCATGACTGCCATGAAGGCCGCCAGCGCTTCATTCAGGATGCGAGGCAAGCGGCAGGCGGGGAGGATCGCGCAGTCGCTACCCGGGCCGAAACATTCGACGATGCGGAAGTCGGGCTCGGTCGCGCGCACGACATCGCCGAGGCGGATATCCGCGGGTCTTCGGCCGAGCGTGAAGCCACCGGTACGCCCGCGCTGCGACCGCAGAAACCCCTTGTTCGCCAGCACCCGCACCACCTTCATCAGGTGCCCGCGCGAGATGTTGTTGGCCGCGAGCGTCTCCTCGATGGTGATCATCCGCTCCCCGTGCGCTGCAGCGAAGAGGAGCACGCGCAGGGCGTAGTCGGATGCCATGGTCAGCCGCATGGGGCGCTCCTCCGCAGGTCGTTGGTCATCGCCTTACCTCGCCGTCGCACTGGCTTCCAGTTCCGGCCGCGAGGTGATCACGTCCACCGACACATCCATCAGCGCCTCGGGCTGGTTCTGCCAGCCGAAGGCGATGCCCTTCCTCCTCGGCATGTTAAGCCTCACGCGCCGAGCCGGGCACGTTTGCGCGGTCGCGCCGATAGAGGCAGGTGACCCCGGCGGCGCCCTGCCGTACCGCCGTGCGCACGCAGTCCATCGCGGCATCGCCGCCGCCGATCACAACGAGACGCCAGAGATCGAGGCGGCGGACAAATGGGTGGTGGTGACCGGCGATGCGGTCTGCCGGCGTGCGCTTGGCCGTTGCCCGACTAGGGCAGGTGACACACTGCTGCATTCGGTCAGCCATCGTCCCCTCCATTCTGAGGTTCACCTATCGGAAAAAAGAAATATTGACAATATTTTTTTAGGGTGCAGTCTGCGGCCATCTTCAGAAAGGAAAGCCGTCATGCCGACCGACGCCGACTCCACCGAGGCGACCACCGTCCTGGACCTTCGCCCGCTCATTCCGCCCGAACGACATGCAACGGTTTTCGCCGCGCTCGAGCGGCTGCTGCCGGGGGAGAGCTTCGTTCTGATCAACGATCACGCCCCGCTCCCGCTGCTGCGGCATATCGAGGCCAACTGGCCAGGCCTCTTTGAGAGCGCATGGCTGAAAGATGGGCCCGAGGAGTGGCAGCTCGCCATCACCCGCACGGCGGAGGCATAGGGGCGTCCCTCTCCGATGCGTCCAGGGAAACGGAAAGAGGCAAATATGGCACGGATCGAATTCGTTAGCGGGCGCGCGCAGGTCGAGGCCGCCTACCTCGCCCGGGCGCTTGCCCTGAGCCCCGAAGAGCTGCAGCGCGGCATGCGCGAGGGCGCGATCACAAGCCGGCTCGAACGGGGCGAGGGGGAGGACTCGGGCCGGATCCGCCTGACCTTTTTCTCCCCCCACCGCAGGTCCCGGATCGTCGCCGACGAGACGGGGCGGGTTCTGACCTGCGTCACGGTGCCGCTGACCGCCACGCGCGGCAACACAGGTCCCGGACCGAAGACGGAAGGTCGGTGAAGCCATGAGCGCTGTGTTACGCCAGGCCGAGCCCGCCGATCCTCTGGCCCGTCTCGGCCGGCTCATCGCCGTTGCCAGCGGCAAGGGTGGCGTGGGCAAGTCGACGGTTTCGGCCAATCTCGCCGCCATTCTGGCCCGGCGTGGGCTGCGGGTCGGGCTGGTCGATGCCGATCTCTACGGCCCGTCGATCCCGGGCATGCTTGGCATCGCCGCCGATACACCTCCGGCCATGTCGCCCGGAGGCAAGGTGATCCCGGCCGAGGCCCACGGCGTGAAGGTCATCTCCATGGCGATGCTGACCGGCGACGACCGGCCCGCCGTCCTGCGCGGACCGATGGTCACGAAGTACCTCCGGATGTTCGTCACCCAGGTGGACTGGAGCACGCTGGACGTGCTGCTGCTCGACCTGCCGCCCGGCACCGGCGACACGCAGCTGACCCTTGCGCAGTCCTTTCCGCTCGCTGGCGCCGTCGTCGTCTCCACCCCGCAGGACGTGAGCCTGAAGATCGCCCGTCGCGGGATAAGGATGATGGAGCAGGTGAGCGTGCCGATCCTCGGCATCGTCGAGAACATGAGCGGGTTCACCTGCCCCTCCTGCGGCGGGGTCACGCATATCTTCCATCAGGGTGGCGGCCGGAGTGTCGCCGAAGGTCTCGGCGTTCCCTTCCTCGGCGCCATCCCGCTTGATCCGGCCATCGTCGATGGAGGCGACAGTGGCGTACCGCTGGTCGTCGACTCCCCGACGAGCCTGGCCGCCCGCGCCTTCGAGGTTGTCGCTGACGCCCTGACGGGCGATCTGGCGCCGTCCGGCGGGCTCCGCATGCCGTTCGACTGGACGCTGGCCACCGGCGCCGGCCGGCCCGCGCCGGCCTCCCACGGCCCCGCCGGCCGGCCCCTGGCGCTCGACTACGACGCGACCGGTCTGACGATCGGCTGGCCCGACGGCAGCCGGCACCTCGACCCGCGCGAGCTGCGCCTGGCCTGCCGCTGCGCGGCGTGCCGCGACGAACTCACCGGGAAGGCGCTGCTTGATCCGGCAAAGGTGCCGCTTGATGTGGTGCCGGTCCGGATCTGGAGCGTCGGCAACTACGCGCTCGGCATCGCCTTCAGCGATGGCCACGACTCGGGCATCTGCACCTTCGAGGCCCTGCGTGCGCTCGAAGGCAGCGAGGCCGAGGATGTCTGAAGCCACCCAGCACCGGCGCATTCGGGCCCAGGGATCGGCGCACGACCCTCTGGTGATGCGGTTCATTCTCGACGCGCCGATCCACACCGACGGAACTCTGCGCTTCGACGCGCCCGCGCCGGACGTGCCTCTGGCACAGGCGCTCTTCGCTGTCGACGGCGTGACCGGCATGCAGGTCTCTGGCGAGACCATCCTTGTGACCCGCGCCCCCGAACACGACTGGGACCGGCTGAAAGCCCCCATCGCCGCTGCGATCCGCGAGGCTCTGGACCGCGGCGACCCGCCGCTTGGGCCACCCTCCGAGGCGGCTGTCGGACACGGCGACGATGCGGCAATGCTTGCTGCCGTGGCCGAGGTTCTTGACGCGCGGGCGAATCCCGCGATCGCGCGGCATGGCGGCCGGGTCAATGCCGAGGCTGTCGAGAACGGCATCGTCTCCCTGCGGATGTCCGGCGGCTGCCAGGGCTGCGCCGCCTCCTCGCGCACGCTGAGGGAGGGGGTGGAGAAGATGCTGCGTGCCGCGGTCCCCGGCATTCGGGCGATCGTCGATGTGACCGACCACGAGGGGGGAGCCAACCCCTACTACCGGGGCAAGTCCGGAGAGGGCCCCCGTTTCTTCCGGCCGGTTCCGCCTGATGCCGTCAGCATTGAGGACGGCCAGATCGTGATCGATCCCGACTACCTCGCCCCGCGGCTGGGACTGACGGCCGAGGCCCTCGAGGCGGGCTTCCGCGATGGCGACGTGGCGACGGAGCGCCTGAGCGGCGGCACTTCGGACCACCTGCGGATTGCGGTCCGCGGTCCCGCAAGGGCGTGGGCAGCTGAGATCCTGCCCGATGGCACGGCCCACGAGATTCCCCCGCCCCGCGAGCGCGCGGCGGCCGACGCTGCAAACGCCGCGCTCGCCACCAGGATCCGTGCCCACCTCCAGGCTTTGCCGGAGGGCCGGCTGCCCATCACATACGGGCGGCTCGCGCGTGCGCTCGGGCTGTACTTGCCCGGCTCGATCCGGCAGGTGACCGCGGCCCTCGAAACCACGATGCACGAGGACGCCCGGGCCGGCCGGCCGTTCATCGCTGCCCGGGCCGTCGGCCGGGGCAGCGGCCTGCCCGGCAGGGGCTTCTTCGATCTTGCCCAGAGGCTGGGCAGAGGGCCTCGGGCGACGGAAACCGACGATGCGTTCTACCGCCGCATGCTGTGGGCGAGCCTCCGGCCGGGCGACGGCGAAGCCAATGCCTCTGTGCCGCAATAGAGGTCCGTTGATGCACCTATCCGATCCGAACCAAAGGAGGCATACCGTGCCAGTTGAAGCCCCGAAGATCGCTGGCCAGACCGTCCGGCCCGAGCTGACGGCCGCGATCATGGCGCAGACGGGGCTCAACGATGATGTCCTGCAAAAGCTCGTCTACAGCTTCTATGCCAAGGTGCGCTCCGACGCCGTGCTCGGCCCGATCTTCGCGGCACGCATTCACGACTGGCCGCCGCATCTCGAGCGGATGTGCGCGTTCTGGTCCTCGGTCGCGCTGATGACGGGACGCTACCGCGGCGCGCCGGTGCCGGCCCATCTCGGGCTGCCCGTTACCTGGGCGCATTTCGAGCGCTGGCTTGCGCTTTTCCGCGAGACCGCCGGCGAGGTCTGCCCACCCGCCGGCGCCGCGCTTGTGGTGGAGAAAGCCGAACGGATCGCCCGCTCGCTGCATCTGGCCGTCTTAGGCCAAGACGCCGCAATCCCAGACATGAGTTGAAGGAGAAGAAGAATGGACCCGCACGTACCAGATGACCCTGCCGATCTCACCCGCTTCATCGAGACGCGCTACCATGAAACCCACCGCGCGCAGCTGGCGACGCTCATTCCCCTGGCCGAAAAGGTTCAGACTGTCCACTACGGCGACAAGAACGTTCCCCTGGGGCTGGTCGATGTTCTCGAGCGGCTTCGCGGTGAGATGGAGGTGCATATGAAGAAGGAGGAGCTGATCCTCTTTCCGGCCATCCGCCGCGGCGGGATGTCGGGGATCGGGCAGCCGATCGCTGCAATGCGGGCCGACCATGACGATCACGGCCGAGACAGCGCCGAGATCCTGCGGCTGACCGGCGATCTGGCGCTGCCCGAGGGGGCCTGCCGCAGCTGGGCTGCGCTCTACGACGGCCTCGGCACTTTCCTCGACGATCTTCAGGCTCATATCCGGCTGGAGAACGAAGTGCTATTTCCGCAGTTCGAGGAAGGGGTGCCGGCCCATGGATGAGCTGCATCTTCCCAAAGCGAGCCGGGCGCGGGTTGCGCAGCGAGGGGCGCTTGCCCCGGCCCAGGAAGCGGCATTCCGCGCTTTCTCACAAGCGGCCTTCGCGGAGGGGGCGCTCGATGTCCGGACCAAGCAGCTGATCGCGGTTGCGGTGGCGCATGTCACGCAATGTCCCTGGTGCATCGAGAGCCATGCCAAGGCTGCACGAAGGGCTGGCGCAAGTGCGGAGCAGGTGATGGAGGCGATCTGGGTCGCCGCCGAAATGCGTGCCGGCGCCGCCTGGTCGCACGCCTTCGTGGCGCTGGAGGCGATGGAGCCCGGGGACGGGCACGCACCATGACCGGCGCTGCCGACATCGCGGTGGCTCGGGTCGGCGATGCGGCAGAGGCCGGGCGCGCGCGCCTGCTGGTCGACCGGCTCTGGCCCCGTGGCGTGGCGCGAGCCACCCTCGGCCACGATGCCTGGCTGCGCGAGATCGCCCCGAGCGATGCCCTGCGCCAATGGTTCGGTCACGACCCGGCGCGATGGAATGAGTTCCGCCGGCGCTATCGCGCGGAACTCGATGCCAATTCCGATGCAGTCGCACGGGCGCTCGACTGGTGCCGCCGCGGCCCCGTGGTGCTCCTGTTCGCGGCGCGGGACCGTCAGCACAACCAAGCCGTCGTCCTCCAGGACTACCTGCGGGAGAGACTTGAACGGTACGCGACGGACCATGCATGACGAAGACCGCGCGGCGCGCCGCAAGCCAGCGGCGCGTTAAGCTTTGGATGATCCGGCAGCCGATCGCCATGATAAGAAAGACGACAAGGGCGTGCCCCTCCCGCCGCGCAGCGCCTGTCCCTTCCTCGGTTATCGCACCGAGTTGCAACAAGAGGCTTGCAACCCCGAAAAGCGTCATTGGCACCACCACGTTCAGGTCCCGCCAGTTGCGGCGCGCGACGACCTCTGCCGTGTTGATCGACGCTATGGCTGAGGTGCACGCCACGTCGATCAGCATCATCTTACGGGCCTCCCGAGCCCGGACACCCCCGCCACAGCCAGAAGGAGCGCCTGCGCGGGCATCCGCCCGGTCCAGTTCGGTGCCTCGGTGGACAGGAATCCGGCCAGCACCGCGCCGGCATAGCCAAACAGTATCTCGTCGGTGTGCCGGTCCATCGGATCGAATGGTCTGGCCGGCGTTATCCGCCCCATCCGAACGCAAAGGCAGAGCGGATCGTCGCCGCCCCGAACAGGCTGGCAGCACGACGAACGGAGGGACACAGAGGCTGAGCAGGGCAGGGCCGCGATCGGGCGCAGCATGCCGCGCTTCTGAGATCTGAGTGGCGCAGGGACCACCCTGCCGCCCTGGCCGGTTTCACATTCCCGAGAGATGCGCTACAAGCGCCCCGCGCTCTTTCTGCCGGTGCAAATTCCGGAGTTCTTCTTGGCCAAGCTCGACGAAAGCCTGCTGACCGACCTGCCGCCCTTCAGCCGCCTGACTCGCGCCGAGATTCGCGAGATCCTGGATCTCGCGACCCCGCGACGGTACGACGAGGGCACTGCGGTCTTTGACGAGGGGGCTGAGGCGGATCGGTTCTTCCTCCTGCTCGACGGGGTGATCCGGGTCGTGCGTACCACAGCGACCGGAGAGCAGGTCATTGCGCTCCACATCGCGCCGGGCCAGCTCTTCGGGATCGCGCCAGCGCTCGAGCGAAACACCTATCCGGCGACGGCCGTGGCCGCGGCCGAGTCGCTCGCGATCTCCTGGCCGGCCCGGCTCTGGCGCGATTTCGCAACGCGCTACGACGGCTTCGCCACCGAGAACTACCGCACCGTCGGGGAGCGGCTGGGCGAGATGCAGACGCGCATGGCCGATCTCGCCACCAAGGCAGTGGAGCAGCGCGTCGCGGGGGCGATCCTGCGGATGGTCAACCAGACCGGCCGGAAGGTGGAGGACGGGATCGAGATCGCCTTCCCGGTGACGCGCCAGAACATCTCGGAGATGACAGGCACCACGCTGCACACTGTCAGCCGGCTCCTGAGTGCGTGGGAGAAGGACGGCCTCGTCCGTAGCACCCGCCGCCACATCGTGGTGACCGCGCCGCACCGGCTGGTGCTGCTCAGCGGCGCGGCAGGGTAGGTTAGGGCCGTCCGCCGGTAGCCGCCGACTTCCAGCACGGATGATCGCTTGCGTGCATAGCCGCAGGATCCGGTCAACGATTGCTACGCACGATGATCCGGCGAAGCTCGGCCCGGAACGCCGGCTCGTCGAGGCGGTATTCCGCGCAGGCATCGGCGATCGTGTGGTACGGCGCGACCGGGCAGCCGACGCAGAGCATCCGGCGCTCGAGGAAGGCTTCCGCCACCTCTGGCCAGCGCTCGAATATCCGGGCGAGCGGCAGGTCAGGTTCGTCGATGTCCGCGCCCATCTCGCCGCCTCCCCCTGTCGCTGCGCCGGACCGGAATACCGATACGGCGCAAGCGGTTGCAGTTCAGCTCAGAGCTGGCTGTACCATTTCTCGAGCTTTTCCTCTGGCCTCTTGGGGATGTGCAGCGTCTTCACCTTCTCGAGGTTGGCGGGCTTGCCTACCTCGATCAGCGCCACCATGCCGAGCCCGTAGTGCGGGTGGCAACGGATGCCGTAGAGGCCCTCCTTCGTGACCGTCATCTCCACGGTCTGGCCCGGCTTGCCGGCAATCGGCGTTGCCCCGTCCGGCAGGAAGCCGGGGATCGTCTCGGCATTGTGCCCGGCGTCGGTCGCCTCGAACTTGATCGTGTCGCCGACCTTCGCCTTCACGAAGCCCGGCTCGAACACCATCGTCCCGCTCTGGCCGCGGTTCAGCATCTTCACCACGATCTCGTCGGCATGCGCCGCACCGACCCCGAGCACCAGGCTCGTCGCCATCAGCGCCGCCGAAATCCGTAACCCTTTCATGACTTTCTCCATCCTTGAGGTTTTCGAACTGGAGACCAGATAGGCCAATCCGTCCTGCTGCTGTTTGCGGTAGCGCAAACTCAGAAGCGCATCGCCGGCCCTCGGCGCAGCAATCCGCCCGGACTTTGCGAAAGCGCAAACTTCGTCACCCGAAACCCGCCTATCCCCCGTCTCACGCCACCGTGAACGGCGGACGGAATGCGAGGACGGAATGACACGACCGACGGCAAAACTCTGGCTGGCCTGCCTGCTTGCGGCCGTTCTCGCGATTCTTGGCCAGGGCGCGGCGGCGGGGCCGATCCTTGCGCAGTACATCGACAAGGTAAGCCCGACCGAGATCGTCCCCGGCGCCGACCACTTCGGCCAGATCGACGCGCGGAACCTCGCTCCGGCGCTGGCGGGCGACAAACAAATCGGCTGGGTGTTTCTCACCTCCGACTGGGTCTCGACCACCGGATATTCCGGCAAGCCGATCCACATCGTCGTCGGCCTCTCGCCGAAGGGAGTAATCACCGGCGCGAAACTGGTGAAGCACTCTGAGCCGATCGTGCTCGTCGGCATCCCGGATTCGAAGATCCACGCGGTGATCCGGAAATACAGCGGGCTTGACCTGCACACGGTGATCAAGGGTCGCGACACCGCGGACATGGATATCGTTTCGGGCGCCACCGTCACCATGATGGTGATCGACGACTCGATCCTGCGCGCCGGAATCAAGGTGGCGCAGGCGCTGAAGCTCGACGGCTTCGAGGCCCCTGCTGCGGCGGGGCCCACCCGGGCGATAGACCGCAGCGCTGGCGCAGTGGCCGACTGGGCGACCCTCGCGGGCAACGGCGCGATCCGCCGGCTGACCGTGGACGTGAAGAAGATAAACAAGGATTTCCAAGCTCTTGGTGACCCTCGCGCGGCCAGCAAGGCCGAGCCGCCGCCGCTCGACGAAGCCTATGTCGACCTTTACACGGCGCTGGTGAGCGAGCCTGCGATCGGGAAGAGCCTACTCGGCGAACGGATGTTCACAAACGTCCAAGCCATGATGAAACCGGGCGACGAGGCAATCGCGATCTTCGGCGCCGGCCGCTGGTCCTTCAAGGGCTCAGGCTACGTCCGCGGCGGCATCTTCGACCGGTTCGAGCTGATCCAGGGCGAGATCTCCCATCGCTTCCGCGACACCGAGCACCGCCGGCTGGTGAGCGTTGCCGCGGCCGGCGCGCCGGACCTGCCGGAGATGGATGTCTTCATCGTTCCGGCCAAGGCCGGCTTCAATCCGGCGCTCCCGTTCCGGCTGCAGTTCCTCGTCCACCGCGCCGTCGGGCCGATCCAGAAGCTGTTCCTTACCTACGACCTCTCCTACGAGCTGCCCGCCGTCTACACCAAGACCATCGCAGCGGCCCACGCTGCCGTAGCGGCCGCGGCGCCGGCGGCCAGCCCGCGCGACCAGCTGTGGAAGAGGATGTGGCAGGTGAAGCGGACCCAGCTCGTCGTGCTGGCCATCGCGCTGGCGCTGCTGACCGGCATCTTCTTCTTCCAGACCTTCGCGACCCGGAACGCCCGCACCTTCGCGATCCTGCGCAACGCCTATCTCGTGTTCACGCTGGTCTTCGTCGGCTGGTACGCGAATGCCCAGCTTTCGGTGGTGAACATCCTCGCGGTTGCCTCGGCACTGTTTTCTGACTTCCGGTGGAACACCTTCCTGATGGATCCGCTGATCTTCGTCATGTGGTTCGCGGTGGCCGCGGCACTCCTGTTCTGGGCACGCGGGGCCTATTGCGGCTGGCTCTGCCCATTCGGCGCGCTGCAGGAGCTGACCAACAAGGTCGCCCGCCTCCTCCACATCCCCCAGGTGAAGCTGCCCTGGGGCCTCCACGAGCGGCTCTGGGCGCTGAAATACGTGCTGTTCCTCGGCCTCTTCGGTGCTTCGCTCTACTCGCTGTCGCTGGCCGAGCATCTGGCCGAGGTCGAGCCGTTCAAGACCGCGATCATCCTGAAATTCGCTCGGCCGCTTCCTTACGTCCTCTTCGCGCTTGTCTGCCTCGCGCCGAGCCTGTTCATCGAGCGGTTCTACTGCCGCTACGTCTGCCCGCTCGGCGGTGGGCTCGCAATACCGGCCCGGCTGCACATGTTCCGCTGGTTGAAGCGCTACAAGGATTGCGGCAACCCCTGCCAGCTCTGCGCCAAGGACTGCCCCGTGGAGGCGATCCACCCGACCGGCGAGATCAATCCCAACGAGTGCATCTCCTGCCTGAACTGTCAGGTCCTCTACCAGGACAAGACCCGCTGCCCGGTGGTGATCCTGCGCGAGAAGCGGCGGGAGAAGGCGAAGGGCTCGGCCGAGGCGGTCGCCGCCCGCGCCACAGGTCATCCGAATACGATCAAGGCAACCAAATCCCCTGTCAAAGCTGAATGAAGGAGAGGGACAATGACGGACGAAACCAAGACTGGCATCTCACGTCGCGGCCTGTTTCAGGGCACGGCGGGCGCCGCGATCCTGGCGGGTGCCACCGCGGGCGGCGGGCTCTTCGCGGCCGGACCGGCACGCGCCAAGGGCGCCAATGTCGAGATCAAACCAGGCCAGCTCGATGAATACTATGGCATCTGGTCCGGCGGTCAGTCGGGCGAGATCCGCATCCTCGGCGTGCCCTCGATGCGGGAGCTGATCCGGATCCCGGTGTTCAATCGCTGCTCTGCCACCGGCTGGGGCATCACCAACGAGAGCTTGAAGATCCTGACCCAGGATCTGCTGCCGGACACCAAGGCGTTCCTGGCCAAGCGCGGCATGAAGACCTACGACAATGGTGACCTGCACCACCCGCACATGTCGTTCACCAACGGCACCTACGACGGGCGCTATATCTTCGCCAACGACAAGGCCAATACCCGCGTTGCGCGAATCCGCTGCGACATCATGCGGGCCGACAAGATCATCGAGATCCCGAACGCCTCCGACATCCACGGGATGCGGCCGCAGAAATATCCCCGCACCGGCTACATCTTCGCCAATGGCGAGCACCGGGTGCCGCTGCCGAACGACGGCTCGATCCTCGATGAGCCGAAGAAGTACAACGCCATCTTCACGGCCATCGACGGCGACACGATGGAGGTCGCATGGCAGGTGATCGTCGATGGCAACCTCGACAACTGCGACGCCGACTACGAGGGCAAATACGCCTTCTCCACCTGCTATAACTCGGAAGGCGGCGTTACCCTCAAGGAGATGACGGCGAGCGAGGAAGACTGGGTGACCGTCTTCAACATCGCCCGCATCGAGGAAGGCATCAGGAAGGGCGACTACAAGGTCTACAATGGGGTGAAGGTCCTCGATGGCCGCCACGGCTCGCCCTATACCGCTTACATTCCGGTGCCGAACAACCCGCACGGCTGCAACATGGCGCCGGACAAGGTGCACCTCTGCATCGCCGGCAAGCTCTCGCCCACCGTCACGGTGATCGACGTGCGCAAGCTCGAGGCCGTCTTCAACGGCGCTGAGCCGCGCTCGGCCGTGGTGGCGGAGCCGCAGCTGGGCCTCGGGCCGCTCCACACTGCTTTCGACGGCAAGGGCAATGCCTTCACCACGCTCTTCCTCGACAGCCAGATCGTGCACTGGAACATCGACAAGGCGGTCCGGGCGTTCAACGGCGAGAAGGTCGATCCGATCATCAAGAAGATCGACGTGGAGTACCAGCCGGGCCACAACCACACGACCATGGGAGAAACCCTTGATGCGGACGGCAAGTTCCTCATCTCGCTCAACAAGTTCTCGAAGGACCGGTTCCTGAACGTCGGACCGCTGAAACCGGAGAACGATCAGCTGATCGACATCTCCGGCGGAGGCATGAACCTCGTCCACGACGGGCCGAGCTTCGCTGAACCGCATGATGCGATCATGGTTCGCCCGGACATCATCAACCCGATCTCGATCTACAAGCGTGACGACCCGATGTGGGAGGAGGCGCGCAAGCAGGCTGCGGCCGACGGGATCGAGCTCGACTACGCCGCCGATGTGGTCCGCGACAAGACTGACCCGAAGAAGGTCCGCGTCTACATGCACTCCGTGGCGCCCGAGTACAGCCTGACAAGCTTCGAGGTCAACGAGGGCGACGAGGTCACGGTGACGATCACCAACATGGACAACGTCGACGACCTCACCCACGGCTTCACCCTCGGCAAGCACGGCATCGCGATGGAGATCGGGCCGCAGGCAACCGCCTCGGTCACCTTCACCGCCGACCGGCCCGGCGTGCACTGGTACTACTGCCAGTGGTTCTGCCACGCGCTCCACATGGAGATGCGCGGCCGGATGCTCGTCCACCCGGCGAAGGCCTGAGGAGGGGCGGCGATGCGCATCCGGCTCCTGCCCGCCCTGGCCCTGGCCCTGCTGCCGCTCTCCGCGACGGCGGGGAAGGTCATGGTTGCGCCCGGGCCGGATGCGCTGGCCTCCGCCATCGCGACCGCCCGGCCCGGCGACGTGCTGACCCTGATGCGGGGTCGCTACGCCGGGCCGGTCACCGTCGACAAACCGCTGACGCTGGCGGGGCAGGGGGCGGAGGTAGCGGGGCCCGGCAAGGGCTCCGTCGTCACCGTCACTGCGCCGGACGTGACGCTCCGTGGGCTCACCGTCACCGGCGCCGGCAGGCGGCTCGACCAGCGCGACAGCGGCATCATGCTGGAAAAGACCGCCACCCGGGCGCTGGTGGAGGACAACCGGTTGGCCGGTAACCTGATCGGCGTCGACGTGCAGGGCGCCCAGGGCGTGACTGTCCGCGACAACGCCATCACCGGGCGCGACGACCTGCGCGTGCCCGAGCGGGGGCCTGGCATCTACGTCTGGAACGCACCGGGCCTACTGGTCGAGGGAAACCGGATCTCGAAAGGCCGCGACGGGGTGTTCATCACCACCTCCGACCACGCGATCTACCGGCGGAACGTCTTCACGAACCTTCGCTATGCCTTCCACTCGATGTATTCCAACGATCTCGTCGTGCAGGACAACGTCAGTCGCGGCAACGACATGGGCTTCGCACTGATGTATTCCACCCGGCTCACGGTGGAGCGGAACCTGTCGGACGGCGACACCGCCCACGGCTTCTTCATGAACTATGCCAACCACATGCTGCTCAAACAGAACGAGGTGCGGCACGGCGGCGAGAAGTGCCTGTTCCTCTATAACTCCAACTTCAACCGGATCGTCGCGAACCGGTTCGAAGGCTGTGGGATCGGCGTGCATTTCACCGCCGGTTCGCAGGGCAACGCCATCACCCGCAACGCCTTCATCGGCAACCGCATTCAGGTGAAATACGTCGGCACCCGCTGGCTGGAATGGTCCGAGAACGGCACCGGCAATTACTGGTCCGACCATGTGGCCTTCGACATCGACGGCAATGGCCGGGCCGACAGCCCCTATCGCCCGAACACCTCGGTGGACCGGCTCGTCTGGTCGCAGCCGATGGTGAAGCTGCTGATGGGAGCGCCGGCGATGCAGCTGATCCGATGGACGCAGTCGCGCTTCCCCGGTCTGATGCCGGGCGGCGTGATCGACAGCGCGCCCTTGATGTCGCCCGCGGGCGCGGGGCTGCCGCAGCGAGAGGGAACAAGCGAATGAGCGAGACGATCCTTTCTGTTGAGGCACTGAGCCTCGGCTACGGCCGCCTGCGAGTGCTGGAGGGCGTGACCCTCACGGTCGCACCGGGCGAGCGGGTGGCGCTGCTCGGCCACAACGGCGCCGGCAAGTCCACGCTGTTTAAGGCGATCCTCGGCTTCCTTCCCCCCGTGATCGGCGGGATCCGAGTGCTCGGCCATGCGCCCGGCTTCGATGCCGCCCGGATCGCCGTCAACTACCTGCCCGAGACGGTCGCCTTCCCGCGCGCCCTGACCGGGGCCGAGGTGCTGCGCTATTTCTCGGGCCTACGCCGCGCGCCGCGTACTGCGGTGCCGGAGCTGCTGGCCCGAGTCGGCCTCGCCGAGGCGGCGGGCCGTCCGGTCGGCAGCTACTCCAAGGGGATGCGCCAGCGCCTCGGCCTCGCGCAGGCTCTGATAGGTGCGCCGCGGCTGCTGCTGCTCGACGAGCCGACGAGCGGGCTCGATCCGATCTCGCGGCGCGACTTCTACGAGGTGATCGCAGAGGCTGCCGGCCGTGGCGCGTCTGTCCTGCTCTCCTCCCATGGTCTCGAGGAGATCGAGCACCGCACCGACCGGGTCGCCATCCTTTCGCGCGGCAGACTGGTGGCCGACGGCACGCTGGAAGGGCTGGCCCGGCGCGCCGCCCTGCCGGCGCGAATCCGCGTCACCGCCCGAGAGGGGCAGGCCGACCGGCTACAGGCCAAGGTCGGCGGCACCCGTTTCAACGGCTGCCATGTCGACCTGACCTGCCCGCCGGAGGAGACGCTGCCAACCGTCGCTCGGCTCGCCGGCCTCAGCTCTCTCGTCAGCGATGTCGACCTGCACCGCCCCGGCCTCGCCGATCTCTACCGTCATTTCTCCGACCTCGCCCCCGAGGAGGCCCGCCCATGATCCGCCGTCTCCTGACCATCGCCACCCAAGAATTCCGCCTTGCCCGGCGTAACCTCTGGGTCGTCCTCGCCACCGTGGCGCTGGCGCTCTTCGCCGCGGCCCTTGGCTTTCTCGGCGCAGGGCAGGGCGCCGCGCTGCAGGCCGACGTGCTGAGCCTCACCGCCGCCAGCCTCTCGACGCTCTCGGTCTACCTCATCCCGCTGATCGCGCTCCTGATGTCCTACGACGCCTTCTCGGGCGAGGTGGAGCGAGGCACGCTGGCCCTGACCCTCGCCACTCCCGCCCGTCGGTGGGAACTGTTTGCCGCGAAATTCGCTGCGCAGGCGCTCGCCGTGGGTCTCGCCGTGACGTTCGGTTTCACCATCGCCGGCGCCGCTATCGGAGCAGCCTACGGCGCCAGCGCCCCGGGACTCTTCGCCTGGGTCCGCCTCGTCGGCTCCGGCTTCGCCCTCGGCGCGGTCTTCGTCGCGGTCGGCATGACGCTCTCCGCACTCTCGGGCCGCACCGCCACGGCCGCGGCCTATGCCATCGGCTTCTGGCTCCTGCTCGTCGTACTCTACGACCTGGCGCTCCTCGGTGGTGTCATCGCGGCGGGCGACGGCCTCTTCACCACACGCATCTTCCCCTGGCTGGTGCTTGCCAACCCGGCTGACGCCTTCCGCCTCTACAACCTCGCGGCCTTCGGCTCCGCCCCGGTCTCGGGCGTCGACGGCCTCGCGCACACCATGCCATTCCCGCCCGAGGCGGCGCTTGCCGCGCTCGGCCTCTGGCTCGCCGCGCTGCTTGCGCTCGGCGCCCAACTCACAAGAAGGATCAAGCCATGACGCGCTTCCTGCTCGTCGCCATCGCCGCCCTTTCGCTCGCCGCCTGCCGCCAGGACGCGGCTGCCGACATTCCCGCGCCCGCAAAGCTGACGGCCGATGCGCTCGGCCACTACTGCCAGATGCTGGTGGCCGACCACGCGGGTCCGAAGTCGCAGATCTTCCTCAAGGGCGTGAAGACGCCGCTCTGGTTCGGCCAGGTGAGCGACGCCATTGCCTACCTGCACAACCCGGAACGCGACGGCGAGATCGTTGCGTTCTACGTCACCGATACAGCCCGGGCCGAAAGCTGGGCGGTGCCCGGCGAGAAAGCGTGGACCGACGGGAACAAAGCCGTCTACGTCCTCGACAGCAACCGCAAGGGCGGGATGGGTATGCCCGAAGCCGTCCCCTTTGCCTCCCGCGCCGATGCCGAGGCCTTCCTGAAGGATGCCGGCGGCCGGATCGCCGCGCTTTCCGAAGTGCCGGAAGGTTATGTCCGCCCGGAGATCGGCAACGGCGCGGCGATGCCCGGAATGCAGGACATGCCCGGCATGTCGGCGATGCCTGCGGGCGCCGCGGCGGGGGCCATGAACGCGAAGGAGACAAACTGATGCAACCCCGGATTACCCGACGCCGCGCGCTCTTCATCGCGGCCGCCGCCTGCGCCCTGCCGAAGCTCGCCGCGGCGGCGCCGGTCGCGCGCTGGCAGGGCAATGCGCTTGGCGCCCATGCCGAGATTCGCCTCGCCGGCCTCACCTATGCCGAGGCGGAGCCGACCTTCGCCCGGGTGGAGGCGGAGCTCGACCGGTTGGAGAGCCTCTTCAGCCTCTACCGCGCCGACAGCGTGCTGATGAGCCTGAACGCTGAAGGTCGGCTCGATAGGCCGCCGCTGGACATGCTTGAGCTGCTTTCCCTGGCGGGAAGCGTTCACGACCGCACTGGGGGCCTCTTCGACCCGACCGTCCAGCCACTCTTCGCACTCTACGCTACCCTCGCGGTAGAGGGCCGCCTGCCAAGTGCTGAAGAGCTTGCCGCCGCCTATGCACTCGTCGGCTTCGACGGCGTCGCGATCTCGCCCGACCGCATTGCCTTCGCTCGCCCGGGAATGGCGCTTACGCTCAATGGCATCGCCCAGGGTTTCATCACCGACCGTATCACCAAAGTTCTGCGCGAGGCGGGGCTGCGCGACATGCTGGTCGATATCGGCGAGATACGTGCCATCGGCAATCGGCCGGCCGCCGGCGGCTGGGAGGTGAGGCTGAGTGATGGCTCGCGCGTCGTGCTAAACGACCGGGCCATCGCCTCGTCGAACCGGCTCGGGACGCTGGTGAACCCGGCGGCGGGTGTCGGCCATATCTTTGATCCGCTCCCGGGCGAGGCGGCGCCCACAGGCCCGGCCCTCACTGTGAACGCGCAGCACGCCTCCGCCGCTGTCGCCGACGCCTATGCAACGGCTGCAACCCTTGCTACGCGAGACGTGGCGTGCGGCTGGCAGGCAAACGGGCTCACGTTCTCTTGGACCTGACCTTTCCTGCGGCGTTGACCCCGCCGCCACGCTCGCTGGGAGCTCGGCCATTGATGAATTCCTGAGGGACTTTGCGGGTGCTGAGAGCGGCATGAATGTCTGGTTTGGGGATATTCCGGCCATTCGCTGCACCTGCTCGCTCGATGCTGCTCCCGTTAGGGCATTGAAAGGAAGGGCCGGGAGCCGTCGCTCGCTGCGGCAGGGACGAATGGCCGCCATGCTGAGCGAAGCGGACGCGGAGAAGCCTTGGCACGCGAGCATGGCTAAGGGACTCGATCATTCCAAACCCGACGTCCGCCGCGGCGCAAACTTGATCACATGCTATCGGCGGAATGTTGAGAGAACTGCCCCGCGTGAGCGTTTTACTGCGGCTAAGGCAGCCAGCGGATATCAGCCACCCTCAAGGAGTGGCAAACGGCCTACGCCCTGACAGCCACACGGCATCGAAAAACCTCAAGTGACATAGCTCTACCGCTAAGATTTCTCTTTCAGCATCTGCGTCTGCACCTGCTGGGTCGGGGGATTCCAGTACATGATTGGTGGAGGCACGCCAACGAAAGCGAGTGCGAGAAACACGGGCAAAATGAGGTAAAACATAATGCGCCGAATCTTCATTTCGTGGAGATGGGTGGTCGCTGAGGGAATTCAAGCATTGCGGCCCTACAGACGCCACGAGGGCGGCCACATGACGCCAAGGAGGCTGACTGCGCCCGCAAATCGGGTAATTCGCCGCGGACGCTACTTAACTGTTCGAGCTCTGCTGGACCGGACGGATTGAGTTGGCTCCAGACTTCCGCCGCACTCAGTCCGAAAGTCAGCTCTGGGCCGACAATGAAGTCGGCCCAAACCTTCAGTTAGGTCGCACCGGAGCCGCGAGCTCTGTTAGCACGGCATGGGGGCGGGATCGGGCAGAAGGGCCAGGACTTGTCTTGCGACGGTGCCCAAATTTACGCAACGGGTTCTTTCGCCAGAGCCTCCCAAAAAAAGCGTTGGCCAGCGGAGGCTTCACCACAGTAGGGTGGCGCAGCCGCCGACTGGCGAGCCGCGCAAGGGTGCTTGGCCGACACATTCAAACCTCTATGTCGTAGACCGGATGATCGCTTCTCCGCGCAGGACGAGCCGCCTCGCGGGCTTTCGTTCCGTGATCATTTCAATGAGCTCGTCGACCATTTCTTGGAACGGCTGCCGGTAGGTCGTCAACCGGTACGACCCAGAGGCTGCAAGGTCGATGCCGTCAAAGCCGACGACGGCGACGTCGGAAGGGACCTTTAGCCCGAGGTCGTAGCGGACCACGTCGAGCGCTGCGAGCGCGAGGATGTCGTTCTCGCAGAGAAGCACGTCGCAGGCCCGGATCTGCGGGTCGCTCTCGAAACGCTCGCCGATGACCCGGCAGGCGGTCTTGTAGTCGTAGACGTTCACCCGGATCTCGGGGAGTGTCTCGAGCCCCCGCGCCTTCCAGAACTTCTGATATTGGCGGCGGCGGCCGAGGGGGGTGGCCGCCGGGGGCGGGCCGGCGACGAAAACAGGCTTGCGGTAACCCCGCTCATAGACGTGTTCGGCCAACTCGGTCACGCCGTGGACCGGATCGGTGAAGACGCTGGGCAGCGTGTCGTGTGCCGATTCCCGCGCCAGGACGAAGGTCGGCTGGCTTGAGGACCGGAGAATCTGCGCGCTGGCGGCCGTCGGGTCATAGGCCGTCCCGAAGAAGACGACCGAGTCGACGCGCCTCTGCTGCGCATTCGAGAGTGCGACCGAATGGGTGAAGTCGTCGTTGATGTTCACGAGGAAGGCGAGGAGCCCCTCGCGCTGGAGGCCCGCCGTCAGCCGCTTCAGTGTGGGCAGCTTGTAGGGGTTGTCGAAGTCATCCACCAGAATCGCGACCTGATGCGTCCGTCGCGTGGCAAGGCTGCGGGCCAGAAGGTTCGGCTGGTAGTTCAGCGTGGCCGCCGCATCGAGGACGCGCCTGCGCGTCTTCTCCGCAATCCGGCCATCCGTCTTGAAGGCGCGGATCACGGTCCACTTCGATACACCTGCCAGCCGCGCGACATCTGCGGCCGTCGCCGCCGCGCCATCTTCTTTCAAGTTCGCTTCTCCATTTGCCGCCCCCGAGGCGATAGCCCCCCTGGGGGATGAGAACAATCTCATGATGCATATTGACATGTTTGTTACTAATATGCTACCGGTAGCAAATGCTGTGCTACCGGTAGCAAAACGGAGTTGCCCTGCACATTTGCAGAAGGGGGGCGCCGGAGCACGACCAAGCAGGGAAGCGGTTAAGCCTGGCCGCCCCGCTCAGGGACCCACAGGCGCGATAGGGAGGAATCGATGAAGCTTGCGCGACGCGAGGTGCTCGTGGGGGCGGCCGCCATGGCTGTTGCCTCCAAGTCTTTTGCTGCGACGGGAGGCCGGTTTGTTATCGGCGTCCTGCCGAAGACCGTGATCAACGACGTCTTTATGAACAACATTGCCCAGTTCGCCAAACAGGAAGGCAAGAAACTCGGCGTAGATATCGAGATCCATTCGACCTCCGGCCACGGGGCAGTGGAGCAACAGGTCTCGATGATGGAAGACCTCATCTCGCGCAAGGTCGACGGGATCGCGCTGGCCGCATTGGATAGCAAGGGCCTAGCACCCGTGGTCGCACGCGCCGCGAAGGCGGGCATTCCCGTAGTGATGATCGACAGCGGCGTCGAGACAGATCCGAAGAACTTTGTCACGCTCATCGCGACCGACAACGTCGTGGCCGCCGGCCTCGCGGCAGACTACACAGCGTCGCTCCTGAGCTACGAGGGTAAAGTGGCACAGCTCGAGGGCGAGCCCGGCTCCGAGGCAGCGATCGACCGCCGGACTGGCTTCCACAAGGGGATCTCCAAGTACCCCAAGATGAAGATCGTCTCCTCCATCACTGGCCATTGGACAACTTCTGGCGCTGTGGATGCGACCGAGGCGATCCTGACTGGCAACCCGGACCTCAACCTGATCTTCGCCTCGTCGGACCTGATGGCTGTAGGCGCGGCCGAGGTCCTCAAGCGCCACAAGCGCGAGGATATCATCGTTGTCGGATTCGATGGCATCCGCGAAGGCACTGCCTTGGTCAAGGAACACGAATCTGCCGGTGATGTGTCTCAGAACGCCAAGGCGATGGGGGAGATGGCAGTCCAGATTCTGACCGAGATTGCAGCGGGCAAGAAGAAGCCATCGGATTTTCCGAAGAGCATCAACTCTGGGATGAAGCTTCTCAACTATTGGAACGTCGACACCTACCGGCACGACATCCTCGGCATCAAAGCCTGATCCGCCGTGGGGCGGCCGGACCGGCCGCCCCACGGCCAGAACACAATTCCGTTGCGGAGGGTGGCGACGATGATCGCTCAAAGCGATAGCGGCACGAGAATTCTGCCGATCGTGGAAATGCGTGGAATCTCGAAATTCTTCGGTGGTGTCGCAGCCCTCGAGGACGTGGATTTCCATGTCAACAAAGGTGAGGTCGTTGCTCTTCTGGGTGACAACGGGGCCGGCAAGTCGACGCTAATCAAGATTCTTGCAGGTGCCGTGTTTCCAAGCGAGGGCAGCATTCATGTGGATGGGCAGGAGGCGGAGATCGGCTCGCCCGCCCGGGCCAAGGAACTCGGGATCGAGACGGTCTATCAGGATCTCGCGCTTTGTGACAATGTCGACGTGCCCACTAACATCTTCCTCGGACGGGAGATCCGGCGGTCCGTGGTCCGCGGGCTCGTAAGTGTCTTCGACCGCCGCCGGATGGCCGAGGAAACCAGGCGCCTGCTTACCGATCTGAAGATCAACATCACGGACATTCACGCCCCGGTGCGTGATTTCTCCGGCGGCCAGCGGCAGACGATCGCCATCGCCAAGAGCGTTTATTCCGCCGCCAAGCTCATCATCATGGACGAGCCGACCGCGGCGCTCGGCGTGGCCCAGCAGGAGCAGGTGCTGACGCTGATTGAAGGGCTCCGCAACCGCGGCGAGGCGATCGTGCTGATCAGTCACAACATGGATGACGTGATGCGGGTGGCCGATCGCGTGGTCATCCTGAAGACCGGGCGCGTTGTCACCAACCGTCCCGTCGGCGAGGTCGACCGGGACGGGCTCATCCGGATGATCATCTCCGGAATCGACGAAGCACTGGAGCTCACTGCGGCTGGCAGCCCGGAGGCACGGACATGACCGCGGGACAGGAGAACATCACCACAGTCGGTGCCGGAAGCACGTCCACGAAGGACCTCACGCTGCGTCTGCTCGACAAGCTCTCGACGGTTCTCGTCTTCATTCTGATCCTGGCGCTTCTCGAAGCCGCCCGCCCCGGCTTCATAACCTTCAGCAACGTGAGCCTGATCTTCCTGCAGGCGACGACGCGGGCGATCCTCGCCATTGGCGAGATGTTGGTGATCATCAGCGGCGGGATCGATATCTCGGTCGGCACGGTGATGTCGCTCGCCATGGTCACCATGGGGGTCTCGGTCATCGACGGCGGTATGCCCATGGAACTGGGTTTCGTGGTCGCCATTGGCGCGGGCGCTCTGATGGGCTCGGCGAATGGCTTCCTCGTCGCCTTTGCCCGGTTGCCCTCGTTCATCGTCACCCTCGGCACCCTCGGCATCGCCCAGGGCATGGCGCTGATGATCAGCAACGGCCGTTCACTTTACGGGTTCCCGCCGGGATTCGACTTGATCGCCGGTGGCACGATCCTTGGCATCCCAGTCGCCGTGATCATCCTGGCCGTCTTTGCGGTGATCATGCTCGGCGTTTTCTACGAGACGAAAGTCGGCCGCTACGCCTTTACCATGGGCGGCAATGAGGAGGCGACGCGACGCGCCGGGATCAACCTGCGCGCCTACAAAGTTGCCATCTTTGCCATCTCGGGGGCCACGGCGGGGCTCGCCTCGATCATCCTCGCCTCGCGGATCGACTCTGCCCATCCCGGCATCGGCTTCGGCTACGAACTCGACGCGATCGCCGCGGTGGTGATCGGGGGCGGCAGCCTGATGGGCGGGCGCGGCACCGTCTGGGGCGCGATCATCGGCGCGCTGATCATGGCGGAGATCCGGTTCGGGCTGAACGTGCTCGGCATGTCGCCATTCATCCAGCAGATCGTCGTCGGCGTGATCCTGATTGCAGCGGTCTATATCGACACCCTGCGCACCCGTGCCCGCATCAAGCATTGAGTGTCCCATGAGTTCCACCGCCTATGTTTCCGCCAACCGCTTCCCGGCTCCCAAGGCGCGGCTGCGCCTCGGCCTTGTCGGCGGCGGGGGCGGTGGGTTCATTGGACCCGTCCATGCGCTCGCCGCAAGAATGGACAATCGCTACCAACTGGTTGCCGGAGCACTCTCATCAAACCCGGAAACTGCCCGGCGCGCTGGCGCGGCTTTCTTCCTTGACCCTAAGCGGACCTACATTGACTATCGAGAGATGGCGGAGCGGGAGGCGCGGCGGGCCGACGGGATTGAAGTCGTGGCCATCGCCACACCCAACCACACCCACCACGCGATTGCCCGCGCCTTTGTCGCGGCCGGCATCCACGTCATCTGCGACAAGCCCCTGACGGCGACGCTTGAAGACGCATTGGACCTGCAACGCGCCGTCGAACTCGGCAACGCGGCTTTCTACGTCACCCATGCCTTCGCCGCCTATCCAATGATCCGCCAGGCGCGAGAGATGGTGCGACAGGGACTGCTGGGAGATATCCGGCTCGTACACGTTGAGTTCATGATGGACTGGCTGACTGAGCCCATCGACCAAGAAGGTGATCGCCACGCGGCTTGGCGGACCGATCCCGGCCGCTCAGGCAAGGGCGGCGCAATCTCGGACATCGGCACTCATGCCTTCCACCTCGCCCGCTTTGTCACCGGACTCGAGGTGAAAGGCCTCTCGGCGCAGTTGCGCAGCTTCATCCCGGGGCGAGCACTGGACGACAACGCTCATGTGCTGCTGCGTTTCACGAACGGCGCCGAGGGGACACTGATGGTTTCGCAGGTGGCGCCCGGCAACGAGTGCGGTCTGCGGCTGCGCGTGTATGGCGAGAAGGCAGGGCTGGAATGGGCGCAGGAGGATAGCGACCACCTCCGCTTCGCCCCTTTCGGTCGTGCCATCCGAACTCTGGCGCGGGGAGAACCGGGGCTCTTTGCCGGCACTGAACGAATGTCGCGCGTGCCGCGTGGCCATCCGGAAGGTTATCTGGAAGCATTTGCGAACCTTTATTCGGAAATCGCGGTCGATATTTCTGCGCGCGCTACCGGGCTCCCATCCGAAGTTCCATGCCTTGCCGCCGATATCTACGATGGTGTCCTGGGCATTTCCTTTGTCGAGGCCTGTGTTCAATCGAGCCGGAATGGTGGCCGCTGGATCGACCCCGGCGGACCAAGGAATGCACTGACGGCGAACATGCCGCCTACGGTCGAAGCGGGGGTACCGAGTTGACAATCCGGGTAGGGATCATCGGGGCCGGAACGATGGGGCGCGCGCATGCCATCGCGATCGATCGTGAAATCAAGGGTGCGGCACTCGCGGCTGTCAGCGAGCCGGAAGAGCGGAACGTCGCGGCGCTTCGGGCTGCGATCGGGCCGGTCGCGATCTTCGCCGATCCGGAAGACCTCATCACATCGCCGGATGTCGATGCGGTCATCATCGCGAGCCCGGACCACACCCACGCCGGATATACGGCGGCCTGCATCCGGCGGGGCAAGCCGGTCCTGTGCGAGAAGCCGCTCGCCGACACATCCGCCGCCTGCCGTCAGATCGCGTCCCATGCCGCGTCACCCGAAGCGCCGCCGGTTCTCGTCGGCTTCATGCGGCGTTTTGATCCTGCCTATCGCAGCCTGAAGATGGAACTGGCACGCGACGAGGTCGGGCCCCTCCGCCTCATCCGTTGCGTCCACCGGAACCGGGTCGCTCCCGCCTTCTTCACTGGAGCGATGGGCATTTCCAATGCTATGGTGCATGAGTTCGACATCCTGCGCTGGCTGACAGGAGCAGAGCCCGTCCGCGTGCTGGTATCGGCCCCGCCCGCGAATGCGCAGGAGCGCGATCCGCTGTTGGCCCTCGTGGAACTTTCGAACGGCGCTCTGGCGGACATCGAAGTGTCGATGAACGCAGGCTACGGATACGACATTCGGACCCAGGTGCTTGGACGCGAGGGCATGATCGAGATGGCCGCGCCGTCCTTTGCCCAGGTCGGCGTGAACGGCCGGATGGTCGAGGTACCGTGCGCCGATTTCGTCGAACGCTTTGCGGATGCCTATCGCGTCATGCTCTCGTGCTGGGTGCAGGGCATCGGCAACGGCATACCCACAGCGGAAGGTGCCTCTGCCGTCGACGGGCTTCGCGCCATGCAGGCGGCCGAAGCCGCGATCGCCTCGCTGCGGTCGGGCGGCTGGTCACCCGTCCCGCCCGTCGGGCGCGATCCGTGGTGAAGCAATGCATCGGCATGGCGTTTGACCGCCGATGCCGTCGGGACTCGGCCCCTCGACACCGGGTCCCGGCGACCGGGTGGCCTCGGCGTCTCTTCTCCCGCCGGGGCCATTCTCTTCTGCCAGAGACTTCTACCCCGACGATCACCCCTTAACCTGTATCGACTCCAAGTAGTCGACCAGCGCGTCGATACGGCTGTTCGCAAGCTGCCCGGCGTCCACGCCATGAGGAACCTCATGAGCTTTCTGCAAAGCCTCGGCGAGATAGCGGTAGCCCCAGACCGGCATGGCGCGGTCTCCGTGAGGATTGATCATGGACTGACCGTCGATGTAGTCCCGGATCTGCTGCCTCGGGAACGTGCCCCCACTTCTCTGCGCGAGAACCGTCAGGTTCGTCGGCTGTGTCTTGAGTGCTGGAGCGACGGGGCCGCCCCCTTTGGCGTCGCTGCCGTGGCAGGTAGCACAGGACTGCATGTATTCGATCTGGCCGAGCGCGATGCTCGTAGAGTCGGCCGCAGCGGTCGGAAGTGGCGCGAAAAGAAGGACAAGCACGGCAGAGGTAGCAGCGGCGCCCTTCAGCCTAATACTTTGGATGAACATCTTGAACCTCCTGCGATGTGAAAGAGTTCGTCGCAAGGCCTACTGTCTAAGAGTGTCATATCTTCTCATTGATGGCTGTCATCCGGTGTTCGGCTGCCCTGTATCGCGAGGCGGCTGGTCACGCGAAGAGCACCCACCGTCGGCCCAGCAATATAGAGAGAGTTCAAACGAGTTGGCACGGCGAGATCATCCAGTCTGCGCATCGTGTAAGCGTGTTGTCGGGGCCGGCAGCGCCACGCCTCACATAATTCTACAAATTGGAGATGCCTTCGCCCTGCAAGAATCGAGTGAGCCCTTTCTTGGCCCTGTCGAGCGTGGCGCCGACGGTCGAGCCTGCTTTCTCTGCGTCGTCCTCAAGCTGCTCCGCTCCGTCAGCATCAAGGTGCCCTAACACGTTTGCCGAACCGGAGGGGAGGTGGTCGGCAAACTGCGAGAGTGCCATCTGCATGTGATTGGCATTCTGCTGATGAACCGCTTTGACCTCCTCAGCCCGGGGAGCCGTACCAGGGACGGTTAGATTAGCCGGGCCGACATTCGACGGCTCTTGCAGCGAAAGGGCATGTAGGAGATCCGGTGCAACGGCATCCCGCTTGGTCAGAGGCTCCGTGATCCCGAACAGCTTTCTCACCGTTGCGATGATCGACGTGTGGTCGAACGGATACGTTGATCCTTCGGGGGGACGCACAACGCTACCAGCGGGGATCCATGGGGAGATCAAGACCGCCGGCACCCGCACTCCATAGCGGTCGAACTTGAAGCCGTCGGACGCCAGATCATCCGGTGGAACTGCGTCAGGCGGCGGGACGTGATCGTACAGGCCGCCGTGCTCGTCGTAGGTGATGATGAACAAGGTCCGGGTCCACGCCGCACCATTTCTGATCGCGTCGTAACAGCGCGCAATCAACCGTTCGCCGTAAGTGATGTCATGCGGTGGATGCTGATCGTTCGGCATCCGGCTCAGAAGTGGGTCGGAGAAGTATCGGGGTTCGATGAAGCTGTAACTGGGAAGCCGTCCCGCCATCGCGTCGGCCATGAAATGCTCTTCGAACGAATAGAGGTGATCGGGCAGGTCCGCCCAGATTCTCGAGAGTGTCGCCACCTGGGGCATGTCGTGGAAGTACACCCGCCAACTCCGGTTGGCAGCCGACAGCCGATTGTAGATCGTCTCCATCAGGTAGGGGACATGCAGGGGCATGTTGTTCACGTAGCCGCTTGCCGTTCCGGTGTGGACGAAGAACCTGTTTGGCCAGGTCTGATTAGGCGCCGAGGCGAACCAATCGTCGGACACACCAAAGGACTGCGCGAGCGTGCTCAGGACCGGAACCTGATCCGGCGAGTAGCCATGCATGATGTCCTTCGCGGTGGCATTTGGGATGCTTGCGTAGTTTGTGGCGAATCCCTCCATGGTGGCCGGTGATGGTGGCGCGTTTCCCGCGCCGAAAATCTGGGCCGTGATGTCGTCGAATGACTCTCCCGGGTCCGGGTCGGGGATCGTGAAAGAAGGCTCTTGGATTCCGCCGCTGGTCCACACGCGGATCTTCTTGCCATTCACGACATTGGTCTCGTTCCCCTTTAGACCCGCAAAATCCGAGCGGTCGGGATAAAGCCGTCCGAGCATGCTGTCGAAGGATCGGTTCTCGAGCATCAGCACAACGACATGGTCAATCTCGGCCATCGTTACACCTCCGGTTCACGAAGCCAGGATGGGTCGATCGCCTGATCCAGAGCAATCCGGTACGGCCAATCGAGTCCCGACAGGACCTTACTGTAGGTCATGCGGCAATTCCTACCGGTCGGAAACTGCATGACCTTTGGGGCGTCTCCGAGCACCTACAACCGTCGCCAATGCCGCGCCTGCGTCTTGGGGAAGAAAGGGCGGGATGCGGGCATTCGCTGCGGCAGGGACGAATGGCCGGTTCGTGCCTGGGTCGCTATCAGAAACGTCCCATTACTCGGTATCCGATTTTGGATGAGACCCACAGCGCAAGCGATACGATAGCGCCGCCAGCCAGAGCAGCGCCGCCGCTTTGGATCAGCAAGAAAGGAACGGTCAGCATCCATAAGGCGAGCGTCATGGAGACGGCCTCTGCCAGGCCGCCGGGGCCTTGATACATGAGCATATTGAAGAGCGAGTATCCATCGAACGCAGCCATCGCCAGGAAGGCGCCGATCAAGGCAGTGAGCCAGAAGGAAAAGCGTTGGGGCCGTCTTTGGATCGTCCGCGCGAGAAGCCACCGAGTAATCAAGGCCAGGACAAGGAAGGGAATTTCGAACCAAACAGAAAGTGGGAGAATGAGGGCAAGGCCGTCCGGGAGAGTGACCACAGAGACGTTCTGAGCCCTGAGCGTCTCGCGCGCCACCACGCCCATTAAAGCGGGAAGAGCCAAGCCGCTTATCCAGATTGCATGGATAAGCACACGAGCCGAGCTACGGCCTTTGAGATCGGCTTGGTCATCCGGCTCCATCTGCCCCTCCCTCATCCAGAGACGATGGGGGATCGGACGCGCTCGCAGCACCTTTACTGGGCCGAGCAAGAAAGTAGGCCAGGACGGCCCAGGTCGGCAGTGTCATCCAGGTCAGAACCCAAAGCAGCACTGCCAGGACCTGGGCAATCGCGAACTGCACCTCGGACGCTGGCTTCGCATCGCCTCCAAAGAACCACATCGCTATGAAAGTGGCAGGCCACGCCAGAGTCATTACGGACGGCAACAGGATTGGCCATCCGGGCCAGCCGATATCATGCAAGCGACGATAACCGGCCGATAGCCATGGGACCAAAAGTGCAAAGCCCAAGAGCAGTCGAGCGGCTCGCCCAGAAAGTGGATCGTCAAAAAGTGCGAGACCCAGAAACCCGAGGGCGGGCGCGGCAACGACATAGGCGAGAGTGACTGCCAAAGTGAACCACCAGAACTCCGACCGCGAGGCGCGCCCGGAGAAGTTTGCATATTGATGCAGGCAGGTTGCAATGGCCCTCTCGAAAGACATGCCAATTCGCCCATACAACTCTATTTCTTGAACTGGCAGGTCTTCGGCCATTGTGCCTTGATCGGAGTCAATCGCCCCCTGATGCGCGACCACTTCTCTAACGCGTTCGCCAATTTTGCAGCGAGCGCGCCTCAAGGTGTCGGTGGCATAGCGCGACCGCTCCGTGCGTCTGGGACGCGAAGTGGACGTTGGCGTGAACCAAGGACCAACGCCAGCTCTGGGCCGGCCGCGCATGGGGTCGCGCGGCCGACGGTGCAGTTCGCAAAGGTCGCCGTTACTCAGGCAGCCATGTTAAGCACGTCGATGCCGTGCCGTTCCATCGCGGCACCGATCCTGGCGAAGTCAGGCTGCTCTTGCGCCTCGGCGGTGCCGATGTCGCGGAAGAAGGCGATCATGGTCGGCTCGATCAATACTACCATTCGTACAGTGCAGCCACTTTCGTTCGCATAGTTGTGTGGCATGCCCGAAGCAATGCGGACCGCAGTGCCCGGACCGGCCGTGATCACCACCGGCGGTTCGGTTGCGCCGGGAAACTGCCGAACGGTCAGTTCGCCTTCGACGATGTAGAACATCTCGGCGGAGGCGTGGCTGTGGGGCGGTGTTCCCGATCCGTCCGGCACCTCGACCTCGATCAGTTCGAGTTCCGAGCCCGGAAGACCCCCGAGAAACCGGATGCGGTCACCCACGACCCAGAGAGCGTCGCCCTCCTTGGGCCGGTTCACGTCAACTTTCATCGCTTTTCTCCTTTGGTTGCGATG
>NZ_RRYH01000042.1 GCF_004010155.1 Solirhodobacter olei
CCCGCCGCTACCGTGGCCGACTATCGCGCCGCCGTTCTCAGTCTGATGGAGATCCAATTCGAGCGGCTGCTGAATTTTGCCGCTTGGTCGACCCTTGTAGCAGCGTCTTTGCGCTCTTTTTCAGATCCGTTAGGTGGTTCTACCGTGCTCATCATCCCGCTTCCTTCTTGAATGCAAAACAACCCAAGTCTTTGATCCGGCTTTCGACGCATCGCCCTCCGTGCGGAGCGTGCCGGGCAGAGCCGGGGGCACAACCGTGGCGGTTCGTGGGCCTTGTCCTGCAAGTAGGGGGTGCATGCGAAGTCTTTGAATTGGTTATGTTTATTTCTCGGCGGTACACGGTTAGCGTGATATTTCCAAGCGCGTATCTTCCATTCGTTGTAGATTCACGCCCATATCACGAATGCTTGATGTGGCGCGCTATGGAGCCCTCGCCGTAGGGTAGCGCGACCTGCAAAGCGCTCGCGCCGTACTTGATGCCTGGGCCTGCGAAGCGGCTGACCAGCAGCGCCAAGAGTGCCGCAAGTGCTGTCCTCGGTCGTGTAGCGGTGACCCGGCCTGGATAGAGGTGCTGCAGACTGTGCACCTATTTCCCGGGCATCAGTCTCGCAGTAGCTCTGTCCATGGATGTTGACCTGCACCTTGCCCCCGCGGCGCCGGAGGAGCCGGGGTTCAAAGCCTGTTGGTCAGAGGATCGCGCCACGGTTGAGAATGGCGAGAAACACCGAGAGATCGGTCGTCAGGCGGATGCGTCTGGACGGCAAGGGAGACCAGGCTTCATCGTCTGATGGAGGATCTGCCCTGGCTATCTCGATGCCGTCGCGTCGTGCAAGGCGGAGACATCGTTGCGCGGCTGAGGCTAGATCGAGGCGGCCCCAGCGGGACCGCCCGAGCAATTCAGCTCAGCCTGAAGCGGTCTGCAATCCAGGGGGGGTGCTCGTGGTTCCGGTCGAGGCGGAGCCTGAAGGCTCGGGCATCCCGGAGAGTGAAGCAGGACCGGTCGACGGTGCTGGGCCCTTTGTGGCGAAGTCGATCGCCTTGGAACGGGCCTCCAGTACTGTCGCCGGGACGGGTGCGCCGGGTGGGAAGGTGCCCTTGCCTGAGTCCTGCGGTGGCCTGACGATCACCTTGGTGCCGGAGTGGACCCGTTTGTAGAGATCAACGATGTCCTGATCGAAGAGGCGGATGCATCCGTCCGTCGTCGCGTGGCCGATCGTCCAGGGATAGGGCGTGCCGTGGATGCGGTAGAGCGTGTCTTTTCCGTTGCGGAAGAGATAGAGCGCCCGCGCGCCGAGTGGGTTCTGTAGCCCCCCGGGCATCCCATTGCGCCAGGGATCGTCGAGTTTCGGGGTGGTCTTCAGCATGTAGGGTGTCGGCGTCCAGCGCGGCCATTTCCGTTTGTAGGGGATCACCGCGTCGCCGGAGAAGCCGTAGCCCTGCTTGCCGACCGACACCTCATAGCGGATCGCCTTGTCATGGCCGAGTACGTAGTAGAGATGGAACATGCCGGGATCGACGATGATCGTCCCCACCGGCTGCGAGGTCCAGTAGGTGACCTCCACCCGCTTCTTCGCTTCTGAGAGATCTCGCGGCGGCACGGCCGGGATGGTCAGCTTGCCGTCGGGTTTCGCCCCATACATCGCGGCGAGGTCCGGTGAAAGCGTTTGCGTGGGCGGCGGTCTATGGCTCGCGCGGCTGACCTGAAAGGGTGAGGCTCCGCAGGAGGCAAGGAGCAGGACAAGCGGCATTGCAAGGGGCAGTGGATATTTCATCGGGTCTCCTTCTGAGGCCGGACACAAAGACTTCCGGCCAAACCGGACCGCTTGATGAACGGTCAGGCTTTGGATGGCCTTAAGGTGTCTCGCGTATCGGGACACCGACGCTGCTGTGGAGAAGAAGATCGCGCATCCTGATCATCGAGGATCATGAAATGCTTGTGAACGGGCTGACGGGCGGGTTTCGGCTCCAAGGGCTGGCACCCGAGGCAGTCGGCACACTGGCGGGCACGCACACCATACGCTAGCCATCGGCGCCTTCGATGCGTTGGCCCCCGACCGGATCCTGCCGGAAGGTTACGGCATCGATCCGCTCGCAGGCCCGCTATGCCGCTCCCAAATAATTGCCGCGGCGCAATCGGACCAAATCAACCCCCGAACTCTGGCGCCAGCAGGATGGATCTCGGGGTGCACAGCAGTTCCGGTGAATGTCCTGGCGCCCAGAGCTTGTCAGTCCGCCGCCCGAAACCGCCTCGTGAGGTTTGGGAGGGCATGCCTGACCCTCGACTTCCAGGATATCCCTATTGTGTTCCGCGCGTCGGGCGCGGAACCCGGGGGGATTCGGACAAGCCGAACGCCCCCGGACACATAGGCGGTCGGGCTTCACCCGCCCGACCCTCTTCCCATTTCGTCAGGGCCTCGCAGGTGCGAGGCCGTTAGGGGACCGCCGGTCCCCCGGATCAACTGGAAAATGCTGCGCCGCCTGCGGGGCCGTGTCCTCGCCCTGGCGGGCTGCGGGCCGCACCACCCCCTTGTCGGCTGGATTTTACAGTTGCCCGGTTCCCCCCCTGCCCTCGCCGGGAGGCAGTCCCCGGAAATGTGACGCGCCAAGGCGCGGCTCATTTCCGGCGACCGCTCCCAATTTTGGGGTTGGCGCCACTGACCAAGGGAGCGCCACAAATGGCCGACAAGTTTGACGTTTACAGCCATGTTACCTCTGAGATCGTCGCCGCGATGGAAGCGGGCACGCCGCCGTGGCGGCAGCCGTGGACCGGCACGACCGGAGGGGCGGCTTTTCCGCTTCGCTCAAACGGCGAAGCGTACCGCGGGATAAACGTTGTCCTGCTTTGGCTGACGGCCGCGAGCCGTGGCTACAGCTCTGCCCATTGGTTCACCTTCAAACAGGCCCTCGATATGGGGGCACATGTCCGGAAGGGGGAGAAGTCCGCTACCGTCGTCAAATACGGCACCTTTGAAAAGGAAGACGAGGCCGGAGAAACGCGGGCTGTGCCCTACGCCAAGGCCTACCGCGTCTTCAATGCCGACCAGATCGATGGGCTTCATGAGGAATATCACGGGGTGAAGGGTGTTGCGCCGCAAGACTTCGGAACGGAGCCGAACGCGGAGCTTGATGCGTTCTTTGCCGCGACTGGCGCCACGATCGAGACTACGGAAGAACCGAGCGCCTACTACCACCCCGTGCGGGACATCATCCACATGCCGCCGATTGTCACCTTTGCCGATGCTGGTCGGTACTACGCCACCTTGGCGCATGAAGGATGCCACTGGACGGGCCACAAGAGCCGCCTTGACCGGCTGGAGCTGAACCGGGACCGGCAGACCTATGCCTTTGAGGAACTGGTGGCCGAGATTGGGGCGTGCATGGTCTGTGCGACCCTTGGCCTTGTCCCCGACTTTGCGCAGAGCGCGGCCTATGTCGAGGGCTGGCTTAATGCGCTGAAGGCTGACGCCCGCCTGATCTTCAAGGCCGCCTCTGAGGCGCAAAAGGCCTTGGACTACCTGACCGGCAAGGCTCGGCCGGAAGAGCAGAGGGCGGCCGCGTGAGCGGCCCCATCCTTCCCATCAGGTCAGGAACGCCACCATGTCACACACCCCCGACAAAGCCCATTGCAATGAGATCACCGGGCACACTGGCTTCCGGCTGCGCCTCGGCCTCGGTCACCGGCACGAAACCCTGCCCGTTGAACTAATCCGGCATTCGTTGGCGCGGGACCCTGCGCAGCCTCGCCGCCTGTCAATGGGTCTGCATCACACATCTGACGCGCTACAACCTTGGCCTGTCTCAGTGTTCTGACGGCGACATCTTTGATGCGCCGGCCAGACCCTCGCCAACGCCAGCCACAGCGGCCGACTTTGGCGCGCATGCCAATGATCCCGCGAGATCGAGGCGGCCGCCCAGGCTGCTGCCCCAGACCAAAGACGACTTTGAAGCCATCGCGGAAATCGTCGGCTGCCAAACGCCGCAGGAGTGGACCTTGTCTCTCATCAAGTCTGCCGAACGGTCCCTGCCGCCAGCCATGAAAGGAACAACCATGTTCGACCCCCGGTTCCCAGACGAGCGGACCGAGCGGATTGCGACCCAGAACGACGCCTTCCGCAGGGCCCTTGGTACGACTGTTTTCAAAGGAGAGGAGATCGACGGCAGGGTCTTGGTGACGCGGTCTGTGCTTGCGATGGGCTCACAGTTCCTCGCAGACGTGACCCAAGCAGTGAAGGATTTCGACACGTTCACCGACGACAACGATCCGATGGCAGAACATGACTTCGGTATTGTGGAGGTCTCCCATGCTGGCCTTCGCCAGAAGGCGTGCTGGACGATCGATCTTGACGACGAGGACTTTGCGCTAGGCTCGGCTTGCCCTGAAGACCCGCGTCAGACACGCCGCGTTCTCACGATCATGCTCCCCGAGGACTACTGAACCCGACCTGGCCACGGCGCAGGCGTTGACCAAAAGGCCGTGCCCCCTTTCTGGGCCAAGGACCGGAAAGGGGCGAATTCATGTCTCGCAAGCTTCTGGACGAGCAAAGGGCGGGAGACCCTGTGCCGACGGGGACGGGAGGCGTCTCGGCCAAGGTCTACCTCCCCCTTATCGCCCAGCGTTTCGCTTAGGCGGTGACTGAGAGAAGGGGCGGTCCCCAAAGGGGGCGGCCCGTCCGGGAGCGTGGACGGATCATTCGAGAGACCGGCAAGAACCATCACCATGTGCGGCGTTCTGCATGCGCCTGGCCCTTCGCGGGTTCCGTTTCAACGATGTTGTCCACCTCGGCGGGGAGGCTTCCATCCGCGCGCCGTGGCGCGATCTCGGGGGAGGCCGGGCAGAATCCTGAGGCCACGTCTGTTGGGTTTCTGCACGTTCCATTCCTCCCGTTTCTGAGCGCGAAGCTCTTTGCTTGGGGCTTGGTCTTGAGGTCCGTCGGCGAAGCCGTCGAGGAGCGCTGTGTGCCTGGACCGGCCGACATCGGATCGAAGAAATGATGGAGGCGCGTTTATACATTCGATTGCATCGAATGTTTGAACCTCGTAGCGTTGGCGGATGGCGGTCTATTATTTCGAAGCGAATGTTGTTTCCGCGAGCACCGGAGCAAGCGCCGTCTGGTCCGCCGCCTACCGCCATGCGACCTCGATGACCTCGCTGCAGAAGAGCGTGGAGCGCGACTACAGCCGGAAGGCTGATGAGCTCGTGCACGAGGAGATCATTCTTCCCCCAGACGCTCCGGCCTGGGCGCGGGAGCGGTATGGTTCGCCGGATGTGGCGCGCGCCTCGGAGCGGCTTTGGAATGACATTGAAGGCCGGGAGGCCCAAAGCAGCCGGGCGCGGGTGGCGCAATTTGCGCGCTCGCTCACCATTGCGCTTCCGGTTGAACTGGGTCGCGCCGAGCGCGTGACCCTGATGCGGGAGTACCTGACCTCGACCTTCGCTGCTCGGGGCATGGTGGTGGATTGGGTGATCCACGACATTCCCGAGAACCCGCATGCCCATGTGATGCTGTCACTGCGGCGACTGGAGGAGGAGGGCTGGGGTTTAAAGGAACGTGGCTGGAACGCGCGGGAGTTCCTGGTGGACTGGCGCCGGTCCTGGGCCGACTTCGCCAATATGGCGCTGGAGCGCGCCGGGCATGAGGCCCGGATAGATCATCGCACGCTGGGCGAGCAGGGGATCGAACTCGCGCCGGAGAGCTTTAGCCCTTATGTGGCCGCTCATGCCGAAGCTGCCGGGGTTACCGCGCGGGGCAAGGAGCGGGCCGAGGCCGCGCGAATTGCCAACCGGGATTATCTCCTCGCCCGGCCGGAGCACATCCTGGTGGTTCTAAGCGCGAAGAAGACTGTCTTCTCGGCCGAGGACATTCGCAAGGAGCTGGCGAAGCGGCTCAATGTCACCATCGGCGGACAGGCCCATGACCTTGAGCCAGAGGCGTTTGGTGACGTGCTGGATAGGGTTCTGGGTGCGCGCGAGCTGGTGCAGATGGAGGAGGTCGGGCCGCGCGGCGAGGCGCTTTTCTCGACGCGGAGCCAGCAGCTTGTCGAGGCTCGGATGCTGCAGCAGGCGATCGAGCTTGCCGGCAAGACAGTGCCGCTGGCGGAAGGGCAGGGGGCCGAGGCTCTGTCCGAGAACCTGAACAAGGGTCAGGCGGCGGCGGTACGGGCGATGGTGGCGCCCGAGGCGCTGACCCTCGTCACAGGCCATGCCGGCACTGGCAAGACCTTCGCCATCGCCGAGGCTGCGCGGGTTTGGCAGGAGCGCGGCTTCGAGGTTCTGGGCGGCGCGATCTCAGGCAAGGCTGCGCAGGAGCTTGATGGCATTGTGGGGTTGAAGGCTGCGTCCTTGGCCGCCTGGGAGAGCCGCTGGGCCAACGGCCAAGTGCCGGAGGGGCCGTTCGTCTTCTTCATGGACGAGGCCGGCATGGTCGGCAGCAACTCCTGGGCGCGGGTGCAGGCCCACATCGCCGACATGGGCGGCAAGCTGATCGCGGTTGGAGATGCCGAGCAGCTGCAGCCGGTCTCGGCCGGATCGGCCTTCAAGGTCATTCAGGACAAGATCGGTAGCGCGGTGATCGATTTTGTCCGGCGGCAGACGGATCCTCTGGACCGGCTCGCGACCCATGACCTCGCGATGGGTGGGAAGAGCGTGGGCAAGGCGCTCTGGCATTACCAGGCTCAGAAGAAGATCACCTTTCAGCCGTCCGCTTCTCATGCGGTCGAAGCCATCGTGGAGCATTACTTCACCGGCGATGCGTTGGAGAGCAGGATCGCGCTCGCTCATCGCAACGCGGATGTGGACGCGTTGAACCGCGAGCTCAGGGCCGAGGCGATCCGGTTGGGTGTGGTCGATCCGGAGAGCGTGCAGCAATACCCCCGGCCGCAAGCGGCGGACCTCCTGGAAGCAGCCGAGCCGCGGCCGCCGCTCGAACTGGGGCAGGGGGATCGGGTGCGCTTCACCCGGCCGGAGCGGGAGGCCTCGGTTCAGCGCTCCGCCTTCGGCACAGTGCTTGCCGCCACGCCCCCGCAGATCGTCGTGGCGGTGGACGGCCGGGATGATCCCGTGACCCTCGATCCGGCGAAGTTCCTGGATCTCGACTACGGCTATGCGGCGACGATCCACAAGTCCCAGGGTATGACCGTGGATCGCGCCTTCGTCCTCGGCTCGGAGACGCTGAACCAGCATCTCCTCTACGTGGCTCTCTCTCGGCATCGCGATCATGTCGAACTGCATATGCCCTTCAGCAAGCGTGTGACGGGCATGGCCGACCTGATCGCCATCGGTCAGCGCAAGGGCTACATGACCCTGACAGATGGGCTGGACGGCTTCGATCCCAAGGCGCCGTTGCCGTCCTCGGTGCGCGCGCTCTTCGACCAGCTTCCCGAGCTGGCGAGGCGGGCCGATGTCGTGGCCTCGGCCGGGCCGTCCGAGCGCTCCTCCCAGGTCGATGACGTGGAGCTGGTGCAGGTCGCCACGCGCACGGCTGGCCTTCTCTCGGCCGACTTCGTTGCCGGGCAATCGCCGCTGACGGCCGAGGCGGGCGCGGCCGTGGCGGCGCCGCAGGCGGTGGTCGAGGATCTTCTGGCACACCGATCGGCCATCACGGCCGAGGACGTGGCCCGCGCGATCTCCCGCGAGGTCCGCGATCCCGAGACCTTCGTGCGGCTCTTCTTCGAAGCCATGGCGCATCCCGATCTCGTCGCTATCGAGCGGGGCGGGAGCCGGGGCGACAAGCTCTACACCACCGCGGCGCAGGTTCTGGCCGAGGCCGCGCTTGCCGATCGCGGCGCGCGGCTGGCGATGCGTCCGGACGCCCGTGCCATCCCCTTCGCGGCCCGGGATTACAGCCTGAACGCGGCGCAGCGCGCGGCCCTGGGCGAGGTCTTGCAGGGCAGGAGGCTCAGTATCCTCACCGGCGGGCCGGGCAGCGGCGTGACCTGGACGCTTGGGGCGATCCATCACGCCTACGCACGGGCGCAATGGGACGTGATCGGGGTGGCCGCGACCGGGCGCGGGGTCGATGCCCTGCGCTCGATCGCCGGGCTCGATCCGATGACTGCGACGGCCTTTGCGGACCGGGTGTCCTCGGGCAGCCTTCACCTTGGCCCTCGGAGCGTCGTGCTGGTGGATCAGGCCGAGCGGCTTGGGGTGCGGGCGCTCGACAGGCTGGCTGAGGCGGTCGAGATCGCCGGCGCGCGGCTGGTGCTGGCGAGCAGTGCCCCGGATCAGGATCCGCTGGAGGCCGGGGCCGGGTTGCGGCTTCTCTCTTCGCGTCTTGGCGCAGCCGAGTTGACCGTCCTCGAGCGTCAGCGCGATCCGGCCGACCGGCTGGCGGCCGAGCTGCTTTTCGCCGGCGGGGCCGAGGCCCGCCAGGCCGTCGCCCATTACATCGCAGCGGGCCAGGTGGTGGCGGCCGAGCGCTCCGAACAGGCCATCACCGCGCTGGCCGAGGGTTTTGTCAGAGACCCCGCATCCGACAAGCTGGCGCTGGCGCTGTCCCGGGCGGATGCCACCGCGCTCAATCAGGCGATCCGCGCGGCTTTTCGGGCGGAGATCCCGGAAGCGGAGCGGCCCGCTGAGCAGCACTACGAACGTGGGGAAGGGCAGGGGGCTCTTGTGCTCGCGGCCGGGGACAAGATCAGCTTCGCGCGGGGCCTGTCCGAGGTCGGGCTACGCGCCGGGGCGCAGGCCGAGGTGATCGAAGCGAGGGAAGACGCCGCCATTGTTGGCATCGGGGCAGGGGAGGCGCGTCAGCTTCTGCGCCTGACCCCGGCCGATCTGGCGGGAGCCGATTACGCCTGGGCCACCACGATCCACCGCGCGCCGAGCGAGGGCGTGGTTTCTGTCCATGTGCTCGCCGAAGGCGGGCTCGATCGCGCCTCGGCGCAGCGGGCCTTCACCCGCCACACTGACAGCCTCGCGATCTACGTCCCGCGCGGGGAGGGGAGGGCGCAGGAGTATCTGTCCGATCTCGTGACGCGCGAGCGGCCGAGCCACAGCGCGTTCGACGCGATCACCGACAAGACCGACGCCATCCGCGCCGCCTTCGAGGCGTCCGAGAAGCCCGAACGGCGGCTGCTCTTCGAACCGGCGCGGCGCGCGGTGGGCGAGTTCCTGGAGCGGGTCGGGGCGCGCCTCGAGGGTGCGTTCGGAAGGGCCCAGGTTCATGAAGCGCCGGAGCGAACCCTCGACAGTCTCGCGCGGACGCTCATCGACCGGGCGATGGTGCCTTATGACGCCGTGGACGATGCCTTTCGCCGGGATCCGGCCGTGTTCAGCAGGCTGGTAGACGTGGACGTGGCGGGACGGGATCCGGGCGCCACCGAGCAGGGCCGCGATCACCAGATGCTTCTGCGGAAAGCCTTTGAACTCCGGGAGGGCCGGGCGCCGTCGAAGGAAGAGCGGGCCGCGCTCGATCGGGAGGCGGCCGTCCTGACCTCCCCGACCTTCTACCGGGGCCTGGTCGCACCGCTCTCTCCTGAGCAAAGGGCAGAGGTTCGCCGCCTGACCCGTGAGCTGGCCAAGGCCAGTCAGGAGATGGACTACAAACAGCTCCCACCGCGAACCCGCAACAGGTTTGCCGTGTATGTCGCGCTCGACGCAGCCGGCAAGCATGAAGCGCGCGACCTCTACGGCCGGATGCTGACCGAGACCTCGCGCTACATTCTGGCAGAGCTGGGCAAAGACCGCGGCGTGAAGTCCGAAATGGTCCGCGACGTGATCGAACAGCGTAAGGAGCTTTCCATCGGCCGGGACGCTGCCCTCGGCCGCGGGCACGGCCGCACGCTGCAACAGCCCGACCACGACAAGGGAGGGATTGATTTTGGCTTCTAGGCTCGCGCTCGGCCTCGGCGGCGCCATTTTCGCGCTGGCGCTCGCTCTCGGCCTGGCCGGCTGGCGCTTCAATCTGACGCCTTCCGTCCGCGGGCTGATCTTCCGGCCAATTACCGCGCAGATAGCTGTGGGTCGCTACGTGGCGTTCTGCCTGCCCTGGACCTCGGCCGAGCTGCCCGAGAGCAGCCACACGGATGTGCCGGTATGTACCGCTGACCACCCGAACCGGGTGAAGCTCATCAAGCGCGTCGGCTTCATTGAGCCGGACGGTCGCCTTTACGTCGAAGGCAGCAACCCGCGCTCATATGATAGCCGCTACTACGGGCCGATCCCGAGAAGCGCCGTCACGACCGTTATGGCGAGGGTCTGGTAGGGCAGGCCGTGCAATGTGACGAGCATGCCTTTTGGTCCATGGATGGCTCTTTATCGAGGCAGGTGGTCTCTTCTGCCAGACCCATACGCGCTTGGTATTCTTTCGTGGAAGCACTCAACGTTCGTGGCCTGGCCGGTCTTGTCTCGTCCGTCGGGTTGTGGATGGGCGCCCGCAAACTTCGAGCCGGATCATAGGCCAAGGCGCTGCATGTACGAGTTGGACACGGCTCTTTCGATGCGGGCCAGAGCGGAGCCGAGGCGAGGTGGGACTCGGTGCGCGATTATATGTGTAGTCTGTTCACAACAGCCTCCCGCGCTATCTAGACTGCAAGCCTGACGAACACAGCGAAGAGGTTTGGCCATGCGCCGTGTCGCACTCCTCCTATCGGCGCTTGCCTTCATTGGGTCCGGAGCATTGGTGAACGCAAAGGACGGCCCGCCTGCCGCTCTGCCCGATCTCGGGGCCGTGCACGCAACGCGCGCCGAGCTCGCCGCGGCGCAGCCTGTGACCGCAAAGCATGCGATGGTGGTCACTGCCCAGCATCTGGCAACGGAGATCGGTGTCGATATCCTGAAGAAGGGGGGTAATGCGGTGGATGCGGCAGTTGCGGTCGGCTATGCGCTTGCCGTCGTTCACCCTTGCTGTGGCAATATCGGCGGGGGCGGGTTCATGACCCTGCATCTGGCCGATGGCCGGAACCTGTTTCTTGATTTTCGGGAGAAGGCACCGCTCGCAGCGACGACGACCATGTTCCAAGACGCAAACGGAAACGTGGTGCCGGAGCGAAGCCGGTCCTCCTGGCTCGCGATCGGCGTGCCCGGGACTGTCATGGGGCTCGACGAAGCCTTGACCACCTATGGCACGATGAGCCGCGCGGAAGTGATGGCTCCGGCGATCGCGCTGGCTCGGAAAGGTTTCGTGCTGAATGCTTCCGATGCCCATATCCTCGCGCTCCGGGCCAAAGTCTTTGCCAGCCAGCCCAATGTTGCTGCGATCTTTCTGCATCCCGACGGCAAGCCCTATTCGGCGGGGGAACGCCTCGTTCAGCCGGCGCTGGCCAAGACGCTCGATCTGATCGCCAGGAAGGGCCCCGACGCGTTCTACAAGGGCCCAATCGCCCGGGCCATTGTCGCGGCCAGCCAGCAAGGCGGTGGGCTATTTACGATGAAGGATTTTGCGGACTATTCCGCGCCATGGAGCGCGCCGGTCACTTGCCGCTATCACGGCTACCAGGTCGTCTCGACCCCGCCGCCGAGTTCCGGCGGCACGACAGTTTGCGAAATCCTCCAGATCGTCGCGCCCTATCCCTTCGCGAAGTGGGGCTTCGGCTCTACGCAAGTTACGCATTATCTGGTTGAAGCGGAGCGCTGCGCTTTCGCCGACCGAAATACTTATCTCGGCGATCCGGCCTTCGTTACAAACCCGATTGCGAAGCTCCTGTCGGCAGACCACGCCGCGAAGATCCGGAGTGAGATTGCACCGGACAGGGCCACGCCGTCGTCAGAGGTGAAAGGCAGCCTCGGTGCCGACGAGGGCCAGCACACCACGCAGTATTCGATCGTCGACGCGCAGGGTAACGCGGTCTCGGTCACCTATACGATCAACTTCTTCTTCGGCACCGGCAAGATCGCCGGAGACACCGGCTTCTTCCTGAACAACGAGATGGACGATTTCACATCGAAGCCCGGCGTGGCCAATGCCTTCGGTCTGGTGCAGGGAAAGACCAACGAGATCCAGCCAGGCAAGCGCCCGCTTAGCTCCATGACGCCAACGATCGTGCTCAAGAGCGGCAAGCTCTTCATGGTTACGGGGAGCCCCGGCGGGTCGACGATCATCTCGACCACGCTGGAAAGCATCCTCAACGTCGTCGATTTCGGGATGAACATGCAGCAGGCGGTCGATGCACCGCGCCTGCATCACCAGTGGCTACCCGATATCGTGACAGTCGAGCCCGGGTATCTGAGCCCGAAGGTCAAGGTGGCACTCGAAGGGATGGGATACACGTTCAGGGTGCACTCCCCCTGGGGAGCAGACGAAGCGATCCTGCGCAATCCTGCGACGAGTCTTCTAGAAGGCGCTAACGACAACCGCCGACCGTCGGGACTGGCAGCCGGCTATTGAGTGCCGGGCTTGCCAAAGGCGAACCCCGGGTTGCCAGAAAGCCGGGCGACGTAATGCAGAGAGTGGCGTTTTGCGAGCCCGAGTCCCCTTTACCCCAAGGTCATCGGTCTATCCGAAGCGCCGAAAGATTGGACTCGTGTATCAAACGCACCAACCTAACCCCGCGGAATTCCGGTGCGTTCGGCTAGATTGGAGGTTGTGCGGCCCCAGCAGAGACTGTCATTCACAGCCGCCCATTGGGAGTGGGGCTGAGTCCGCACAATTTAATTTAGCACGACGGTATCGCGTTACCTAAGACAATTGACAGTGCGTTGCAGAACCTGCGCCGAGACCTGATCCGCAACGGCTGCGACGGGCTGGAGCATGTGAGGTCGAAACAATTCAGGCGAGGCCCGAGGACCTCGCCTGATCGTTTTGGTATTGCCCCGCGTTATTTGCGAAGCTTGGCCAGATCGGCCTCGATCGTCTTCACTTCCTGCTGGTGGCCAGCGGCAGCGAACTTCTCCATCTCCGGCTTGGCGAGATCGCGCATCTTGGCGAGCTGTGCGTCGCTGACGACGGTGACCTGCATCCCGTGCTTCTTCAGGAAGGTCAGCGCGGTCTTCTGGGCCGAGCGGCTGTAGTCACGCTCGAATTTCCGCGAGTCGACGGCGGCCTCGGTGATCGCCTTGTGCTCGTCCGGCGTCAGCTTGTCCCACCACGCCTTCGAGGCCAGCATGACCCAGGGGCTGTAGACGTGCTTGGTGAGCGAGAGATACTTCTGCACCTCGTAGAACTTGCTGGATTCGATCGTGTTGACCGGGTTTTCCTGTCCGTCGACGGTATGCGTCTCGAGCGCGGTGAAGAGCTCGGAGAAGGACATCGGCACGGCGTTTGCACCCAGACGATCAAACATGTCGATATACATCGGGTTTTGCATCACGCGCAGCTTGATGCCCTTCAGGTCGGCCACGGTCTTGATCGGGCGAACCGAGTTCGTCAGGTTACGGAACCCGTTCTCCCAGTAGACGATGCCGACCAGGCCCTTGGCCTGCAGCGCGTTCAGCAGCTTCTGCCCGAACGGCCCATCAAGGATCGTGTCGGCTTCCTTGGTGTTGGAGAACAGGAACGGCAGGTCATAGACGCCGAAATCGCTGTCGATCCCGACCAGGGTGGCCGTGGAGCCGACCATCATCTCCTGCGCGCCGCCGATCAGAGCGTTCTGCATCTGGATGTCGCTACCGAGGCTGGCGTTGCCGAAGCCCTTCACATGCAGCTTGCCGCCGGTACGCTTCGCCAGATCCTTGGCGAAGAAGTCCACCGCCTTGCCCTGGTTGCTGTCGGCCGAGAGGCCGTAGCCGAAGCGGATGATCCGCGAGTGATAGTCGGCTGCCTGCGATGTTACCGCGGTCATCGCGGCGAGGCCGAGGCCCAGCATGATCGTACGCATCTGTTTCTTCATTTCTTCCTCCTCTGGTGAAAAAAGTTAGCTGACCCAGGCCATTGGCACGGTGATGAGGCCCGGGAAGACGATGAACAGGATGATCAGGACGATGTAGGCGACGAGGAACGGCCAGATGCCCTTCGTCGCGCTCTCGAGCGAGATCTTGGCGACGCCGCAGATCACGTTCAGGACGGTGCAGACCGGCGGGTGGATCAGGCCGAGCGTGCCGACGAGCACGAACATCACGCCGAAATAGGTGGGGTCGATGCCGGCCTTCAGTGCGATCGGCATCAGTACTGGCCCCATGACGAGGATCGTGGGCGTCAGGTCCATCACCGTGCCGATCAGCAGCAGGAGAGCCATCATTCCGCCCATCAGCACGCGCGGATCATGCATCAGGGGGGATAGAAGCTCGCTCACCTGCTCGGGCAGGTCGGCCAGCGTGACCATGTAGGACGCAACGAGCGCACCGCAGACCAGGAACATTACCGTGCTCGTCGTGCGCGCTGCAGCGACGAAGATGTCGGCGAGCTGGGAGAGCTTGACCTCGCGGTAGATGAAGACAGCGACCAGCAGCGAATAGACGGCTGCGACCACAGCGGCTTCAGTTGGTGTAAAGATACCGCCGCGCAGACCACCGATGATGATGACCGGCAGGACCAAGGCCCAGAGACCATCAACCAGCGCATGGCGCCGCTCGCCCCAGGTGCGCTTACGCTGCGGAATCACGTCCATGCGGCGGGCGAGAAGCGCCCAGACACTGACCAGTGCCACGCCCATCATCACGCCCGGGGCGATCCCGGCGAGGAAGAGCTTGCTGATCGAGATATTGGTCGTCACCCCGAAGATGATGAAGGACATCGAGGGCGGGATGATTGGAGCGATGATCCCGCCGGAGGCGATGAGACCAGCTGAGCGCGGCACCGAATAGCCGTTGTCACGCATCATCGGGATCAGCAGCGTCGCGAGCGCGGCGGTGTCGGCAATGGCGGAGCCGGAGAGGCTTGCCAGCAGTACCGAGGCGCCGATGACGACATAGCCGAGGCCGCCGCGGATATGGCCGACAAGGCTCACTGCCAGATCGATGATGCGGCGCGAAATGCCGCCCGCGTTCATCAGTTCACCCGCCAGGATGAAGAAGGGCGCCGCCATCAGCGGGAAGTTGTCCGCACCCGCCAGCATGTTCTGGGCGACGAGCTGGGCGTTGAAGAAATCGAGGTGGTACATCAGCGCGACGCCTGTGAGCATCAGCGCGAAGGCGATGGGCATGCCGAGCATCAAGAGGGCCATCAGCGAGCCCAGGAAGACTACGAGGGTCATTCGGAGGCCCCCTCGATCTCGGCGATGTTCTGCGGCCTTGTGCCAGGGATATGCGCCCGCGGATCGTTCCGCAGGATCCACCAGAGATTCATGCCCACGATGACGAGCATCGAGGCCGAGCATACGAGGCCGGCCGAGGCCATCAGCGCGTTCGGATAATGCATCACGGTCGAGAAGGTACGCAGGCCGATCAGGGTCTGATCCCAGCTGCCGACGAGGAACAGCCACAGCCCGTAGAGGATCAGCACATGGCTGATGATAGCGCTTACACGGCGAAGCCTGGGTGGCAGTGCGGCCTGCAGGATCTCCATCCCCAGATGCGCCTTCTGGCGCAGGGCGAGGATCGAACCGAGGAAGATCATCCAGACGAACATGAGCCGCGAAAGCTCCTCCGCCCAGTCGATTCCGGTGTTGAATAAGTAGCGCAGCACGACGTTGCCGAAGGTCAGCACCACCATGACTGCCAGCGCCAGTGCCATCAGCAGTTCGACAATGCGCCCATTACGGATGAAGTTCAGTCCCATCCGTCTCCCCCCTTTCAATCAGTGTCACCACGCGCGCCGCGATCTCCTCTGCCGAGGCGGCGATATCGACTGTCACGCCGCCTTCGTCCGCGGCCAGCGGCTCGAGGTCGTGCAGCTGGCTGTCGAGGAGTTCGGGCGGCATGAAGTGGTTTTTCCGGGCAATCAGCCGGTTTCGGATCAGCGCCGGATCGCCGGTGAGATGGACCACGAACATCGGAGAAAGTGCCCCGGCCAGCTTGTCGCGGTAGCGCCGCTTCAGCGCAGAACAGGCCAGCACGACGGGTGCCTCGCCCTGTTCCCGGCAGGCCCGGGCGGCGCCGCCGATGGCGTCTAGCCAGTCGGCGCGCATCTCGTCGGTCAGCGGCGTTCCGCGCGACATGGCGCGGACATTCGCGACGGAATGGAACTCGTCAGCTTCCAAGAACCGACCGCCGATGCGGTCGGCGATAGCGCGTGCGACGGTCGATTTGCCGACGCCGCACACCCCCATGACGAGTATGCCCCTGTTGAGCATCTTCCCCCCTCGCTCCTCTCGTGGGAGTGAGGTCGTAATGAAAGCGCTTACATTTGTCAATCCAGCTTTCTTTGTGGCATGTGTGATGCTAGGATTTTCCTAACAACCTGTTCAAAAAGCGAATTATGCCGGATCGCCCCACCGTTACCCTTTCAGACGTAGCGAAAAAAGCAGGTGTAAGCGCTGCCACGGTTTCACGGACGCTGCGCGGGTCTCAGCATGTCTCCGAGAAGCTGCAGCTCAGGATTCGGGCCGCGGTGGAGGAGCTTGGCTACATTCCGGACCCGGTCGCGCAGGCGCTGGCGGCGAGCCGGTCGAATGTCATCGGAGTGCTGATCCCTTCGGTCACCAACAACGTCTTCTCCGCCACGCTGCAGGGGATCTACGAGGCGGCCGACGACACGCCCTATGACATCCAGCTGGGCAACACCCGCTACTCGGCGCTGAAGGAGGAGATGCTCGTGCGCCTCTTCCTGCGCCAGCGTCCGGCCGGGTTGATCATCAGCGGGATCGACCAGATGCCGTCCACCCGTGCGCTTCTCGAGCGCGCGAACTGTCCGGTGGTACAGATCATGGAGATCTCTGACGATCCGATCGACATGATGATCGGGTTCTCGCATTACGAGGCGGCAAAGGCGGCGACACAGCACCTGATCGAGCAGGGCTACCGCAAGCTGGGCTTTCTCGGCGCGCGGATGGATCCGCGGACACAGCGCCGCCTGAAAGGGTTCCGCGATGCCGCGATGGCGGCGGGGGTCTATTCAGAGGCGCGGATCCGCACCACGCAGATGCCGTCGACGGTCACGCTGGGTTCCGAGCTCTTTGCAGAGCTTCTGGGCAGCGCGCCCGATACCGATGCGATTTTCTGCATCAACGACGATATTGCCCTGGGTGCGCTCTTTGAGGCGCAGCGGCGGCGGATCGAGATCCCGCGCCAGCTCGGCCTCTGCGGGTTCAATGACTTCGAGATGATGGCTGTGGCCAACCCCTCCATCACAAGCGTCCGCACCTTCCGGCAAGAGATGGGCAGCCAGGCGATGAAGATGCTGGTCCAGGCCCTGGATGACCCGACGAAGCTGACGGAGAGATATGTCGATCTCGGCTTCGAGATACGGGTGAGAGAGTCGACCTCAAACCACTAGGGTCCGGTCGCGGAGCACCTGACCGAGGACGCGGCCGTGTTCAGTTCGGCGTTTCCGATCCTCGAGGCACACTTCAGCCGCGTCGACGCGAAGTCGGACAGGGTTGCCCTGAATCAAGGCGGCTGCCGGAACACGAGTGCCACTATGGCGGCGAAGGGAGCGTCGCGTGCCGCCAGCAATAGCCTTTAGGGTCGAAGACCTGAGCAAGACATATACGACCGGCGCCGTGTCGGTGCAGGCGCTTCGTGGCGTCAATCTCGAGTTGTTCGATGGCGAACTCGTGGTACTGCTCGGCGCCTCCGGCTCAGGTAAGTCAACACTCCTGAATATCCTAGGCGCGCTCGACAGCCCCACCGGCGGGCGGGTCTTCTTTCGCGAGCATGAGCTGACCCGCATGAGCGAGAAAGCCCTGACCGCCTTCCGGCGCGAGCACGTCGGCTTCGTCTTTCAGTTCTACAACCTCGTCCCAAGCCTGACCGCGCGGGAGAACGTGGCCCTCGTCACCGAGATTGCCATGCATCCCATGCGGCCGGAGGAGGCGCTTGAGCGGGTCGGGCTCGGCGGCCGGATGGACCATTTTCCTGCCGAACTTTCCGGCGGTGAGCAGCAGCGGGTTGCCATCGCCCGGGCCATAGCCAAGCGGCCAGAGGTGCTCTTGTGCGACGAGCCGACCGGCGCGCTCGACAGCAAGACCGGTGTGACCGTGCTTGAGGCGCTCTACGAGGTGAACCGGGATCTCGGCACCGTCACCGCCCTAATCACTCACAACGCAGCGATCCGGCAGATGGCGCATCGGGTAATCCGGCTCGCAGACGGGCTGGTAGTGGCGGTGGAGGAAAATACCGAGCGGATCGAGCCCGCGGGGATCGAATGGTGATGCGTGCACTCGACCGCAAGCTCTTGCGCGACCTGCGCCGCCTCTGGGCGCAGTGCCTCGCCATCGCCTTGGTGCTCGGCTGCGGGGTCATGGTGCTGGTGCTGGCCACTGGGACCGAGCGCTCGCTCAGGATGACGCGCGACGCCTATTACGACCGCGCCCATTTTGCCGAGGTCTTCGCTACCGCGACCCGTGCGCCGAAGGAGATCCTGCCGGAGATCGCCCGGATCCCCGGTGTGGCGCAGGTCGAGGCGAGTATCTCGATGAATGTCGTGCTGGATCTTCCTGGGATGGAGAAGCCCGCTCAGGCCCGGGTACTATCCTTGCCAGCGGCCGGCCAGCCGGTGCTGAACCGGCCGACGGTCCGTCTTGGCCGTTTGCCGGATCCGACCCGGATCGACGAGGTCGCGCTGTCGGAGAACTTTGCCGAAGCTAATGGACTTCGCCCGGGGATGAGCTTCGCCGCGATCCTCAACGGCCAGAAGCGCGAGCTGACCGTCACCGGCCTCGTGCTTTCGCCTGAGTTTATCTATCTCATCGCTCCGGGCTCACTGATGCCGGACGACCGCCATTACGGCGTGATCTGGATGAACCACGATCCGGCCGCTGCGGCAGCTGGCCTCTCCGGCGCCTTTAACGATCTCAGCCTACGTCTGACCCGCGATGCTGTGGAGCCCGCGGTAATCGCCGCGCTCGATCATCTGCTGGCGCCCTATGGCGGCACCGGCGCCTATGGGCGGGACAGGCAAGTCTCCGACACGTTCCTGTCCAGCGAGCTCGACCAGCTCGGGGCCATGGCGCTGATCCTGCCGCCGATCTTCCTGATCGTCTCTGCCTTCCTTGTGAACATGGTGCTGAGCCGGCTGATCCTGCTGGAGCGGCCAATCATCGGCCTCCTGAAGGCGTCCGGTTTCACGGGGCGCGAGATCGCGCTGCACTACATGAAGCTTTCGATCGGCATCGGCATTGGCGGTGTGCTGCTCGGCTGGGTCGCGGGCTGGTGGATGGGCGGCCAGATGACCGAACTCTACACCCGTTTCTACCGCTTCCCCTACCTCATCTACCGGCCGGGAAGTGCGAGCTTCGCGGTCTCTGGGCTGATGGGGCTTGGCGCTGTCGTGCTCGGCGCCCTGCGCGCGGTCCGCGCGAGCGCCCGGCTGAAGCCTGCCATCGCCATGCTGCCACCGAGCCCGCCGCTCTACCGCCGTAACTGGGTCGACGCGCTGGCAGAGAGGCTGCAGCTGCGGCAGACGACGATGATGATCCTGCGCTCCATCACCCGATGGCCGGGCCGGGCGGCGATCACGGTTCTTGGCGTCGCCGCGGCGATCTCCGTCCTCGTCGCCTGTTTTTTCACCTTCGATTCCATTGCCGCGGTGGTGGATGAGGCCTTCACCCGCACCAATCGCCAGCAGGTCACGCTGCAGCTTGGCCACGACGCTCCGGTTACGGCGGAACAGGCAGCCGCCCATCTGCCTGGCGTCACCCGGGTCGAGGGTGCCTTCGGTGTGCCGGTCCGCCTTACCCGCGGCTGGCGGAGCGCGCTGACCCAGGTCGAGGCGCGGGACGACAGCAACATCCTCGTGCGTGTGCTTGACGAAGAGGGTCGTGTGGCCACGATGCCGCCTGAGGGGCTGGTGCTGCCCGAGAGCCTCGCTACTAAGCTTGATGTCGCGGCCGGGGGGCAGGTGACAATGACGCTTCTCGCGCCGCCGCGCGAAAGCTTCGACGTGCCGGTGTCCCGCGTTATGCGACAAAGCCTGGGGGAGACAGTCTATGTCGCAGCGCCCGCGCTCTTCCGCCTGATGCGACAGGGGCCGGAGGTGAACCGGTTGAACCTGCTCGTGGACAGCCGACAATTGCCCGCCTTCTACGCTGCCGTGAAGAACGCACCAGCGGTGGACGGCGTCTTGCTTTGGACCGACATCCGCGACCAGTTCAGCGCGACGATCAACGAGAACTTGACCACCTCGGTGCTGGTCTACGCGGTCCTCGGAATCCTGATCACCATCGGCGTCATCTACAACGCCGCCCGCATTCAGCTTTCGGAACGCGCCTACGAACTGGCGAGCCTCCGTGTGCTCGGCTTCACACGCGGCGAGGTCGGCTATGTGCTTGTCGGCGAGTTGATGTTGCTCACGTTGCTCGCGATCCCGCCGGGATTTCTTGGCGGCTACGGTTTCTCCGCACTGATTTCGGCCGGCTTCTCCACCGATGTCGTTCGCATCCCACTGGTCATTGCCCGGCGCACCTATACCATCGCCGGTCTTATCGCCTTCGTCTCGGCCCTTGCCGCCGCACTTCTCGTGCGCCGCCGGCTCGACCGGGTGAACCTCGCCACCGCCCTGAAACAGAGGGAATGACATGAGCCTGCGCCGCCTGCTTTCCGCGCTCGCCGCGATCCTCGCCCTTACCGCCGCGCTCACCTGGGCCTTCTGGCCGGATCCTGTGCCCGTCGACCTCGCCACGGTCACACGCGGCCCGATGGAGGTCACCGTCTCGGCCGACGGCGTAACCCATATCCGCGATGTCTACGAGGTGACGGCGCCAATGGCGGGTACCGTGCGGCGCGCGCCGGTCTCGGTCGGCGATGATGTGAGGGCGGGCCAGACCGTGGTCGCCTCGATCCAGCCGCTGGAGCCCGGCTTCCTCGACGCTCGCGCACGCGCCCAGGCCGAGGCCGCGGTGGACGAGGCGCAGGCAAGCCTACAGCTCTCCAAGGCCAAGCTTGCCGAGGCGCGAACCACACAGAGCCATGCCGAAAGCGAATACATCCGGGCCCAAGCCCTGGCCGCCCGAGGTACCATTCCGCAGCAGATGTTGGAGGATGCCGATGCCGCGCGGCAGACCGCTCAGGCGGCCGTCGACGCCGCGCAGTCTTCGGTCGACCTTCAGCAGGCGACGCTGACTCGAATGCAGGCACAGCTCGTCGGTCCCGGCAGCCGGGATCCCGTGACCAGTGCCTGCTGTCTGGAGATCAAGGCGCCGGCAACAGGGACCGTCCTGTTTCTCGCCAATTCATCGGCACGGCCGGTGCAGGCAGGCGAAACCCTGATGACGATCGGCAGCCTCGATGATCTTGAGGTAGTGGTGGACCTCCTGTCCTCGGACGCGGTGAAGGTCCCTGTAGGTGCCGCAGCGCATGTGGAGCGCTGGGGTGGGCCGCAGCCGATCGAAGCGCGGGTGCGCCAGATCGAGCCGGCGGCCTTCACCAAGGTCTCGGCCCTCGGCATCGAGGAGCAGCGCGTCCGCCTTCGCCTCGACATCCTGACGCCGCCGGAGAAGCGCCGCGGGCTCGGCGACAACTACCGGGTCTTCGTGCGGGTGGTGACCTGGTCCGGCAAGGACGTGCTGCAGGTGCCGATCGGCGCGCTGTTCCGCTCTGGCGATGGCTGGGCGGTGTTTCGCGACGTAGGCGGACGAGCGATACAGACACCAGTCACGCTCGGCCATCAGACAGACCTGATGGCCGAGGTGGTCTCCGGCCTTTCCGAGGGCGACCGCGTCGTGGTGTTCCCCAGCACGAGGATCACCGAGCATAGCCGCATATCTCCGCAGCTTGGTGGCACAGCGGATTGAGGCAGTTCGCCTGACCACGGTGGGTAGGGTTCCCGCGCTGGGCGGCTCAGCGCTGCGGCGGAGAGGGCAGGGCAGGGGGCTGATACTTGGAAATCCTTCAGCCGCAAGATCACGCTTTGCTTTGGCGAGAGACGCCTGCGCGCTGCGCCAGAGGCCACGTTCCAGTATTTCTGGTTCTGGGGCATCGTGCCGGGTCGCTCGCCCCTGGGAGCCAAACTGGCGCAGCATCTTGTTCGGGGTTTGTCGGCCTGACGTCCTTCGGGTGAGTAGATCTTCCACTATGTGCCCGTAGGCTCGCCCCGGCTTTCTGTGCCGTACCAGGGTCAGGAGAGTGTGGCAGCATCGGCCCGTGGAAGGATGGCCGCCTGATGGGCGCCACAATTCTTTGGTTTGCAACCGCCGAAGATTCCGGTAGCGATCAATCTTGAATGCTGCCTCTGGCCCCAAAGTGACTAGCGAGACACGGGACGAGACCAAGGTCTCCCTCGGTGCGGTAGCTATGTCTGATCCTGCCGATGACGCACGTTTCCGAGTTCTCAGGCTCCTGAAGGAAGATCCAACCCTCTCCCAGAAGGAGCTAAGCGAGGCGCTCGGCGTCAGCGTAGGCCAGGTCAACTATGTGCTTAGAGCACTGGTGGACAAGGGCTATGTCAAGCTCAGGAACTTTCGCTCCTCCACCAACAAGCCGCGCTACGCCTATCTTCTCACCCCTGCGGGCTTGGCTGCGAAGTCCGCAATGACGGCAAGTTTTTTGCGTAGGAAGATGGTGGAATACGAACGGCTCAAGGTGGAGATCGAGGCAGTGATGGCGGAGGCAGACGAGGCCCGCCTGGGGTCGCGAGAGTAAGCGCTTCGCGCGGTTGGGTGTTCTAGATCCCTTCGTCCGCGTCTCTCACAGCCTCACACCTACTACCTGGAGATTGGGGGCAAAGTGCCCCAACGGGCCGGCATCCCGGCACGCGAGAGTGAGGTACATTTGTGAGCATTCCCGAACAAATGGACGGCCACCGGTTGCGCCTCCGGACGGTGCGGTTGGAAGACGCTGAATACATTCACGGCCTACGGTCCGATCCCGCCTACAACCAGCACTTGTCGCGGGTGGCGGGCACCGCGGAGGATCAACGCAAATGGATTGAGAGCTATAAGGGGCGCGAGACCGTGGGCTTGGAGGCCTATTACGTGATTGAACGTCTGGATAACGGGCAGCGGTGCGGCTTGGTGCGTCTCTACGACATTGAAAATGACCGCTTCACTTGGGGCAGCTGGATACTGGATGCGAACAAGCCACCAAAGGCGGCGCTGGAGAGTGCGGTGCTGTCATTGGGCGTCGGGTTCGCGGACCTTGGACGGTCACTGGCACTGATCGAGGCGCGACACGACAACCTACATGCAACTGCTTTCTATCTACGTTTTGGCATGGATCTGGTCGGTAAGGACGAACTTTCCCTGTATTTCGAGTATCCCAGATCTCGATTTGAGGCAGACCTCGCCACGCATCTTAAGGCAATCACAGGACAATAGCCGATGAGCGAACGCGAACTGAATAATGGCAGCATAATTCCAGAGGATACCGTAATCGCGTCGGATGCCTTCTTGGGATCCAGGGTCACGGTAGCCGGACCCGGCGTCGAGATTCACGCGAATGCGCGTGTTGATGCTGCGGTGGTCATCGGAGAGGGCGTGACGATTGGCCAGGGTGCATGGGTGCGGGCTGGGGCAGTTGTGCTACGGTCGGTCCCGCCCAATTCCATCGTCGAAGGAAATCCGGCACAGGTTGTCGGTTATAGCAGCGCGTTTTCTGCCGTGGCGGATGAACGCCCAAGTCCGAAGCTGGTCGACATCCATAATTTTCAGCACCTCGCACGGCCCAGCCGTGTGCCGTTGGGAGTCGGTGAAGGAGCGCTTTACCTGATGCGGCGCATTGTCGACGCGCGCGGCGGATTGACTGTGGGCGAGGTGCCAACCGAGGTGCCCTTCGCTCCCACCCGCTATTTTGTGGTTTTCGACGTGCCCTCCGAAGAGCTTCGAGGTGAACACGCTCACAAGCATTGCCATCAGTTCCTGATCTGCCTGCACGGTTCCTGCCGTGTTTTGCTGGACGATGGAGAACGGCGCTGCGAGGTGACGCTGGACCGTCCCGACATGGGTGTGTTCATGCCGGCGATGGTGTGGGGCACCCAGTATCGCTACAGTGCCGACGCCGTTCTACTCGTTTTTGCGTCGCGTCCATACGAAAGCGAAGATTACCTGCGTACCTACGATAGATTTTTGGAAGAGATAAAAAGGCGGACCAAATGAAAGTACCCTTCCTCGACCTTCGCACCGCCTATCTCGAACTCAAGGACGAGATCGACGCAGCCGTCGCGCGAGTGCTCGACTCCGGCTGGTATATCCTCGGCCCCGAGGTCGAGGCGTTCGAGGCTGACTGGGCGGCCTACTGCGGGGCGAATTACGCGGTGGGAGTGGGTAATGGGCTGGATGCGCTCATCTTAGCGCTACGTGCGCTGGAAGTCGGCCCGGGGGACGAGGTGATTGTCCCTTCAAACACCTATATTGCCACATGGCTTGCAGTGACGGCTGTTGGTGCTAGCCCTGTCCCGGTTGAACCCGACCCGGCGACTCATAATATCGACCCCGCCCGCATCGCCGCCGCAATCACGTCGGCTACGAAAGTCCTGCTGCCAGTCCACCTGTATGGGCAACCCACTGATCTCGACCCGATACTTGCACTTGCGCGTCAGTATGGACTGTTTGTGGTCGAGGATGCCGCGCAAGCCCATGGCGCAAGTTACAAGGGGAAGCGCATCGGCGCGCATGGTGATGTTGTCTGCTGGAGCTTTTACCCCGGCAAGAACCTTGGCGCTTTGGGCGATGGCGGTGCTGTGACAACCGACAACGATGAACTAGCAGACCGCATTCGCATTTTGCGAAACTACGGAAGCCGTGTGAAATATGTGAACGATGTACGCGGGAGCAATTCGCGCTTAGACCCGATTCATGCGGCGGTGTTGCGGGTCAAGCTGCGTCATCTTGACGACTGGACCAAACGCCGCCGTTCTGTCGCTTCACGTTACGCCGAGGGCCTCCCTGGGACCAGACTGATCCTGCCGCATGTGCCCGACTGGGCGGAGCCGGCTTGGCACCTGTATGTTGTACGCAGTAATCAGCGCGACACGTTACAAAGAAAATTGACTAAAGCGGGTGCAGGTACGCTGATCCACTATCCGATACCGCCGCACATGCAGGGCGCCTATGGAGACACAGACTTTGGTCCCTTGGCTATCGCAGAGAGCCTCGCGAACACGGTATTGAGCCTCCCGATGGGGCCGCAACTGACAACTCAAGAGGTGGAATTTATTATTGAATGCTGCATCAATGCCGAAGAAATCTAGCTACCTTAATCCGGAGTTCGCGGCATAGGATTTGCAAGGTTCGCTTCCAGAACCGCGTGACTGAGGAGAGGATTTCTTCGGTAGATTTGACATCAATAAGGCCTCGGTTCTTCGATGTGGGCCAAGAGGAGGGGCAAGATGCCGGCATCCAACTCGGCGACAGTGCGGTGGACGCCGCGCTGCAGATGCTTCCGTGTCAATTCGTCGAACCAGCGCTAGACTTGGTTCTTTCAAGAGGCCGAGTTCTGTGCGAAATGCACCTTTCAGGGCACTTGGCGTGACGGCCATCACTTGATAACCAAGGTTTGATCGGACGTCATGGTGCATGACGATGGGCAAAACGAAGGCCTCGGGACGTCAAAATATCTCGGCCGTATGTGTAGCGCATCGGGAGTAGATACCACCATCGAAGCCGCGTCGACCCGATGACTCACTGCGTAAGACGGCTGGATCAATGCCTCATGGTACATAACTTCAATCGCCAGGTCTCCGAACTGCAGGCCATTATCCCCGTCCCAAACGGCTACAGCTTGCTCGGCATACCCGTGACTGAAGACGCGGGATAGGTCTGTCTGGGAAAAGGGGCATCTCGGCTATTAGTCGAATTGCCCGTGTATTGATGTCCGCACTGGTGCAAGTATTTTTTTGAAAGACATCAGCGTGTGATCGGGTGCGAATGTCTAAGAGGCCTCTCGATGTGACGTTTGACACAGCCGTGGACAGGCATGCGATACGCGGCCTGAAGGCGGAGCCCGGCAATGCATGTTTACATGCGCGAAGGGGCGCCGGAGATCAGAAGAGCGCGGATACCACGCTGCCCAACCGAGCCTTGCCACTCGTCGACTGCTGCTTCGGCACGAACCCGAGCCAAGAGACAAAGTCCGGTCCGCGCCGAAAGCTCTCCAGTACTGGTTCGAATGACGCGATCGCGATCACGAGTCCCAGCCCGCATGGTTTGCGCCCGTCGAACCAGGTCGGCCTCTTGGCCGCGCATCTCGTCTTCTGATCAAGTTCGGCAACCCGAGCATTCAGGCCTTTAATCTACACCAGATACATCTGGCCCGGTTCGCGGACCTTTACGGGCATCGACGTGTCGCCATCTTCAATCGTATCCGCAAGGCGTTTGAGCTGCGCTGTCCCCGTCGCCGCGACCAATCCACGCTCAGCGAGGTGTCCGCGCAAGGCTTTGAAGATCTGGGTACGTTGGCCGACGAACATCTGCAGCGCGGGAAACAGCATCGCCCGGACTCGCTGTGCTTCCGTCTCTAGCGCGACGAAGCGCATGGTAGGACGCAAACATCTGCGCCTTCAAACGATGCCACGCATCGACTGATCGCTGCGCAACTAGCTCGAAACCTGGACAATCGTATCAGCATCCGCCGAAACATTTTTTCTGGCGCTATACGAACGGCTTCACATAGATCGTCGGGATCAGCCGCACATCGTGTCCAAACTTCTCAAACTCGAGGTCCCAACCATGCGCTGTGGCGCAAGCCTCAATGGCGATAGCGCATTTGGATTTCTTTGCAACTAAGGCCCGCGCCCGACCCAGAAAAAGCTTCTTGCGAAACACGACGAACCCGTCCTCTCGCCCGATACACAACTGGAAACCGCGCTTTGTCAGATAGTAACTCCCGACACGGATGCCCTCTCCTACAGTGATGGTTCAACACACATCACATTGGCACAATGCGATGCCGTCAGGAGGGGAAGCCACGCCATCAACAGAACCGATTGGCAGCGTTAACTATTCATGAGTCAGACCTTCCGCAGGCCATACTCTTCATCGTCGCCCTTGCAGCCATCGTCCTGTTCTGGCCTCAAAAGATCAATGATGCTGGAACAAAAATGAATTTAATAAGAACCTCGATTCTAACTCTAATCTCTACGGCCGTAAAAATGGCAGCGGGGTTGGTGATTAATAAAGCCGTGGCTGTCTATATAGGCCCTACTGGCTTGGCATTGGTCGGGCAATTTCAGAACTTTAATCAGCTCATGATGACCGCGGCTCAAGGCGCAATCAATAATGGGGTTACAAAATACGTCGCTGAGTATGGCAAAGATGGAGACCGCATTCCAGCACTTCTTAGCACTGCCGTTAGGATCAGCCTTTCTTCCTCCGCGCTGGTAGGATTGGGGATAATAGTATTTGCAAACTACGCGTCCACGCAAATATTAAAGTCGGATCACTATGGTTATATATTTGTAATCCTTGGCTTTACCATTTCGTTATTTGTCCTAAACAACCTATTGCTATCCATTCTTAACGGCCTCAGGGAGATCAAAATCTGGGTAGCAATTAACATTATCCAAAGCATATATGGCCTAATTTTTACAACACTATTGATAAAGTTTCTCGGGCTGGATGGCATTCTCATAGCACTGGCAACCAATCAATCCGTAATATTTTTTATATTGCTATGGATGCTGAGGGGCCACAAAATAATTAATCTTGAAAACTTCAAGAGGCCATTTGACAAGCCAGAGGCCAAAAAACTTGCGGCCTTCGCTGCAATGGCAGTTGTTAGCGCTATTACGGTGCCAGTTTCGCATCTGGTTATTCGTAACTATATTGGCACAACCCTTGGCTGGGATGAGGCGGGATACTGGCAGGCAATGTGGTATATCTCAACGATGTACCTAATGGCAGTGACTACAACGCTAAGCATCTACTATCTCCCCAAGCTATCAGAAATCACCGACAAGGCCACGATCAGAAGTGAACTTTGGCATGGTTACAAAATAATTATGCCTCTTGTAGCTATTACGTCGGTTGGGATATTTCTGATGAAGGATTACATCATAGCGCTGCTGTTTACTAATGACTTTCTCCCAATTCGTCAGCTATTTTTGTGGCAATTAGTGGGAGATGTTCTCAAGGTCGCATCCTGGCTATTCGCGTATTTGATGGTTGCCAAATCTATGTCCAAGACTTTTATCGTTACGGAGATATCATTTAGCCTAAGTTTGGTCCTTTTAGCCAGGTGGCTTGTCGGTCAGTATGGCTTGGTCGGGATTAGTTATGCATTTGCCGCAAATTACGCAATTTACTTAATTGTTATAATCTTCGTTACGAAAAGGGCGTGGGCCGGAGCCTGATATAATTGGCTTCCTGATTTGAGGAATCAATTTCGACATCAGGCGGCTGAAGGTCTTAAGGGACGCCCTTCTTCACAGTGCTGCCTTAATTAACATTGCTTTCACGCAAAGCGGCGCCATCAGAAGGGGCCGCCGCACTAGACACAGAGCCGTATCGACCAATCAAAGACAAACTCTCATGCCCGGCAGATAAAGGACAAAAATCTATGAAAATTCTCTTGTTGGGAGAATATAGCTCTCTCCACAAAAATCTAAAAGAGGGATTGCAAGAACTTGGGCATGATGCTGTTGTTGCTGGTTCGGGGGACGGGTTTAAGAAAGTGCCCGTTGATATTGACTTCAATTCCTCGCTGCCCGGTATTTTTGGTAAGGTGGGCCGCCGTCTGAAGCCGATTCTTTCCTCGGATCAATTGAAAGGGTACGATATTGTGCAGTTAATCAATCCATTTTATTTGTATTACCGGTTTCTGCCAATGAGTTATTTTTTCGATTGGCTGATAAGGAACAATGAAAAGTTCTTTATGCTGGGCGCCGGCGACGATGCGTATTTCTGGAAGCATGGGCGAAGGATTTTGCCGTATGGACCATTTGATGATTTCTTAAAGTATGACCTCAAATCGGATAGATATTACATGGATACTGAATGGGCATACAGATTCAACAAGTCGCTGTTGGAAAAGTCCTGTGGAATCATACCGATAATGTATGAATATGAAGTTGGCTATCGTGGCGAATCGAAGAGACTCGATACCATTCCAATTCCAATTAATACCAGAAAGGTTGAATATCGGGAAAATAGGGTCGGCAACAAGCTTATCGTTTTTCATGGGCTGAATCGATACGGATTTAAAGGCACGAGGCATGTGGAGGAGGCTTTTGATTATCTCGCAAAGAAATATCCGAATGATCTTGAGTTGGTCATTGACGGTAAAATGCCTTTGGACCGTTATCTGGAATTGATGAGGCGCACTAACGTAGTTATCGATCAAATGTATGCTCATTCTCTGGGTCTTAATGGTATCTACGCTATGGCAATGGGTAAGGTGGTTATGGGTGGGGCGGAACCTCTTTCATTAAAGAGCTTGGGTGTCGAGAAAACTCCGGTTATAAATTTACTACCGAGTGCCAAAAGTGTAATCGTTGAGATTGAGAACCTCTTGGACATGCGGAGCAGCATAAAGGATTTGGGTTTGGAATCCAGACGGTTTGCTGAACTTGTTCACGGTCATGTACGGGTTGCGCAGAAATATGTGGATACATGGCTTAACAATTGACGAATCTTGAAGTTCGTCATTAGAAGTCCTGGTTCCTCCGCAGTTGAGTTCCGCTGAGAACTGATCTGGATATGGAGTGAACCCCACGGGCTGGACCACGAGCCCCTGGTGAGCTGATACGCTGACCGGGCCTTGATTGGAGAAGGCTCATGACTTCACGTGGTCCCTACCGGCGACATTCGTTGCCGATGAAGCTGGAGCTCTGCCAAGACATTCGTGCCGGGGTTATCGGTCGGCGGGACGCGCAGCGCGTTCACCGCATCTCAGCCAACCTCATCCAGCTGTGGCTGACTCAGTTCGATCGCGGCGAGCTCACGAGCGAGGAGGCCGAAGCCAGCGTCATCGCCGAGTACGAAGCCAAGATCGCCGCTCTCGAACGCAAGGTCGGTCAGCTGACGATGGAGCTGGACCTCGTCAAAAAAACACCGCGGCCCCCGAGCGTCACCGGCAGCGAGAGATCCTTGATCGTCACTGGCCCTGGGGCTGCTCCATCAGGCAAGGGTGCAAAGCCATGAGCCTGCCGCGCAGCACCTTCTATTATCGGGCCGGATCCTCGGGGACCGGACCGACGGATGCGGAGATCACGGCCTTGATCGAGGACATCCAGGATGAGTTTCCCCGCTATGGCTACCGGCGTGTGACCCATGAACTGCGCCGCCGCGGGCTGATCGTGAACCACAAGCGAGTGTCGCGGATCATGAGGTTGGCAGGTTTGGGCGTCAGGCCGCGGAAACGCTACGTGCGCACGACGAACAGTCGGCATGACCAGCCGATCCACCCGAACCTCTATCGCAACAGGATCCCCGATCGGCCTGACCAGGTCTGGGTGGCAGATTTCACCTATATCCGTGTAGCCCAGGGCTTCTGCTATCTCGCGGTGATTCTGGATGCGTGGAGCCGCAAGGTCGTGGGCTATGCGCTGTCGCAGCGCCTGGACACGCCGCTCGCGCTTGCCGCGCTTCGATGCGCCGTCGCGAGCAGGAAGCCTCCGCCGGGATGCATCCATCACACGGACCGCGGCTGCCAATACGCATCCCAGCTGTATCGCGATGCTCTCGACGCCGAGGATTGCGCGGGTCCATGAGCGGCGTCGGCAACCCCTACCACAACGCCCAGGCGGAGAGCTTCATAAAGACGCTGAAGGTCGAGGAGGTCTGCATCGCCGGCTACGAAACCTTTGCCGATGTCGCCACCCGGTTGCCGATCTTCATCGAGCAGGTCTACAACAGCAGAAGACTGCACTCCGCCCTCGACTACCGTCCGCCCAAGGAATTTGAAACCCTATTCGCCCAGCGGGCGGCTTAGTTCGAAGGAGCCCAGTGGTCCAGCCCGTGGGGTTCACTCCAACACTCGGGTTGTGTAATGGCTCAGCTTGATGCTTCGGCGTGCGAACAACTACATATAATGGCGGGGAAGCCGATGACCTTAAAATCGCCAAAAATCTCTTGGCTACTTTGCACAAATGTGGACAATAAAATGTTTCGAAATGCGATTGCATCCTGCCTAGCACAGACCCAAGAAGACTTTGAGCTCGTAATAGTAGTAAACGGCGACCGTCGTCGGGAGATCCACTCAAACATTGCGCCCATGATGGAGAGGGATCCCCGTATCAAGATCGAGGTTACAGATATTAACTTTTTACCTTTTAGCCTCAATCTTGGAATTCACGTTGCATCCGGCAAGTATATTGCCAGAATGGACGCCGACGACCTTGCCGGGGTGGAGCGCTTGCGGAGACAAGCTTCTATCCTTGATTGCCAGAATGCAACAAACGTCGTGGCCACCGACGTGAATTTGATTGACAGCCATGGTCGTGTTGTAGGGTATCGATCTGCACCGCGGTCCACCAGCGAACTGCATCGCCTGCTGTTTTGGCGGAACCCCCTGGTTCATCCATCCATAATGTTTAGAAAATCCGCATTGCAAACAGTTGGCGGATATCCGGCAAATGCGCACTGCGAAGACTACGCTTTGCTGTTATTATTAAAGGAACGTGGACTCTTAACATATCATTCTATTGCTGAGCCGCTCACATCGTACAGAGATACTTCCAGTGGTCCAGCCAGAAGGGCGCGATCGGCGTATTCGTCAATGGCAGGTCTGATGTTGGACTATTTTATCCGTGGCTACGGAATAAAGTACTGTTTCGGCGCAGGTTGGCAGATTCTTAAGAGTCTGATTCGCGGGGTTTCGGACAATAAGAGGATCGTGTCAGCTTGATTTACATCTGCTTATATGTGTTCTACTATTTTTGTTGGGGGATTTCCGAGGTAACTAATTACCGTGGGCGAGCAATATTGGCCATTGGGATGCTTCCGTTTGTTATTGTCTGTTTGTTTCGAGGCAATGTTGGGACGGATCTGTTTAGCTATGAGCACCTAGTCGCATTATATTCAAGGCCAAACTCATACAACGGGAGCGAACCGCTTTTCTATTTAATGGTCCGTTGGATTAATTCGATTACTAACGACAACAAACTAACGATGCGTGTGGTCAGCGGCATCATATCAGCTATATTCATAATATTTTTTCTCAACTCTAGGCGGGGTAGTCGCTTTGTGTTTTGTGCCGTAATCTTTCCTACCCTCTTTATTTCATATACAATGAATGTAAATAGAATCGGACTTGCGACAGCAATCTATATGCTAGCGGGGATCCATGAGAGGCGAGCGCTCGAGTCAAAGGCCCTCATTAGGAAAATGGTTTCCGTTGGTTTTCACTACTCAGCTGCCTTTTTTATCGGGATGGACATTTTCGATTCACGCGCGAAGAACAGTCGGCACCGATTACTGATTTCCACAGGCATTATCGCAGGGTTGGTGATTGGCAGTTATTTTCTGTCTTCCTATTTGGAGGGTAAGTTTTCAATGTATAGGAATTTTTCGGCACCCTCTGCGTTTTCAGGCCTGTCTTTAATATTGGAGTTTTCAGGCCTAGGGTACGCAATTTTGTCGATGTCTACTCAGGTCTCTGGATCTCGCGGCACATTAGTAAGATCTTCAGTGTTATTCTTTGCCTTCTTTGTAATATCTCGATATAGCTATTCAGGTTTGAGGATGATGGATTTGGTGGTATCTTGGCTTACCATTTGGATTTGCCGGCAAATTGAGAATAGTGGCGGTAAGTTATCTAGATCGGGGAAGTTGGTCTTGCTGACCACCGGACTAATCGTGGTCAGTGGAAACGTCTTTGGATATTATGCTGCGTATGGGCAAGGAGAATCTCCCTTTTTGCCATTTAATTGGATCTCGAGCATCGCGCTCTAGGCGGCTCTGTTGCTGTGGCCGCTCACCTAGGCGCACGGATGCCTGCGGGGACGGTTACAGCATCAAAGCCAGTTTAGTTTATTGCGTTTAGGAAACCGGTGAACAAGGTAAATCTTCATTCGGCCGATTTGCCATTGATCGACCGATTGCGGCATCGGACCGACTTAGGCCGTACGTTTATAGTAATTCCGTTATCCCCCGCTCGACTGTTTTGATTTCCTACCGGTGATTCTGCGATGAACAGACAACGTACCCGCATATTGATTGCCACCACTGTGCCCGAGACGTTGGCAACGATACTGGCCGGCCAACCGCGCTGGCTCGCGCAGCATTTCGACATACATTTAATAACCAGCCCAGGAAAGTTGCTTGGCCTGGTTTCGGATAATGAGGGAATTACCCCGAAGACTATCAAAATGAGGCGCGGGATCGCACCCCTTACTGATCTTTTGTCGATTTGGCAAGCCTTTCGGGCAATTCGGCGGATACGGCCTGATATCGTACATTCTTACACGCCCAAAGCGGGATTGGTATTAATGGTGGCAGCATACTTGGCCAGAATTCCAGTTCGAATTCATACCTTTACTGGACTGGTATTTCCTAGCAACGTTGGCCTGAGGAGGCACTTGTTGATCGCCGTTGATCGGTTGATATGCGCGTGTGCGACCAATGTTGTGCCCGAGGGTGAAGGCGTGCGGCGAGATATTTCAGCTCACGGAATTACTAATAAGCCTCTGGAAGTAGTGGGTAACGGCAATATTGCGGGTGTCGACACGGTGCATTTTGACCCACTCGATCACACCGTGGTCAACGCGGCTTCGTCCCTTAGGATCACGCTCGGAATTGGACCACGTGACTTTGTCATAGGTTTCATTGGAAGGCTTAACCGTGACAAGGGACTAAAGGAGATGGTCGCGGCGTTCACCGAAGTCGCTGATCGCGCTAAAATGGATGCGCTCAATGGACGGCTGTGGTTGTTGTGTGTTGGTGATCCGGATATGACAGCCCCCATTCCATCAGAGACCATGGCGCGGATGGCGAGCGATCCCAACATTATAATGGCAGGCTGGCAGCACGACACTCGGCCCTATCTGGGTCTCATGGACGTGCTTGTGCTACCCAGCTATCGCGAAGGCTTTCCCAACGTACTTTTGCAGGGGAGCGCCATGTGTCTGCCGGTGATTGCCACCGACATTAATGGTTCGAATGAAATCGTGGTGCCTGGTGAAACTGGTTGGTTGGTACCCGTACACGATGTGGAGGCACTGACCACGGTGATGCGAACGCTACTTGGGCTAACGCGATGTGAGCGTGCTCAGATTGGTGCCAATGGCCGTGCTCGAGTGGAGGGCCTCTATACCCAATCCATAGTGCGCAATGCGCTTCTGGACCTCTATTTAAGGTTGAGTTATTGTGTGAATAACTTACGTCAAGATTGAGCCGTGGCCGCACTTGGCTTTATCGCACTTCATTTCATCTATCTTGGTCAAGAGACTAAGGAAAGAACACGGTGTCCAATTCGATGCCCCGTAGGGAGTAAGAAAATGACGGTCCGCGCCTCCGACTCCCGAAAGGGAGCCTTGATTGACTTCATACAGGGGATCTATGGTCCTCCACCGATCACACTGCACCGGCCAGTTTTCGAGGGCAATGAACGTTTGTATCTAGTTGACAGCATCGATTCCAACTTTGTTTCTTCCGTTGGCGCCCGAGTTACAGAGTTCGAAGGACGGTTAGCCGCGTTCACCGGCGCCACCCACGGCATCGCAGCAGTTAACGGTACAGCGGCGCTTCACACCGCGCTGCTCTTAGTCGGTGTCGAGCGCGGGGATGAGGTCATTTCTCAGGCGCTGACCTTCGTCGCTACGTGCAACGCGATCAACTATATCGGTGCTAGAGCAGTCTTCGTCGATGTCGACCGCGACACATTGGGTATGAGCCCTGAGGCATTGCGTTCGTGGCTGGAAACTAACACTCGGTGCGAGGGCGGGCGAACGGTAAACGTCGCTACTGGCGCGAGGATAAAGGCCTGCGTGCCGATGCATACTTTTGGCATCCCCTGCCGCATCGAAATGATCGCTGAGATTTGCGCCGAATTTGGCATCGCACTCGTTGAGGACACGGCGGAATCTCTGGGCAGCTATGTGGGTAAGAAGCACACCGGGACTTTTGGTCAAATCGCCGCCTTTAGCTTTAATGGTAACAAGATAATCACCACCGGCGGTGGCGGGATGATTGTCACAAATGACGGTGAGATTGCTCGTCGCGCCAGGCATCTGACCACTACCGCCAAGCGCCCACATCGTTACGAGTTCTTCCATGATGAAGTTGGCTACAATTACCGCCTGCCTAACCTCAATGCCGCATTAGGCTGCGCCCAGATGGAAGTCCTACCTGCGATGCTGAAGATCAAGGCTGAGGTAGCCGCCCGCTACCGTGCTTTCTGCAGCGAACAAGGCCTTCACTTTATCGAAGCGCCTGCTGGGACGACCTCGAACAATTGGCTGAACGCAATCCTCTTCGACGACCGCGCGGCGCGGGATGACTTCCTTAAGTTTAGCAACGAGACCGGTGTGATGACGCGTCCGATTTGGCGGCTAATGACCGAGCTACCCATGTTTGCTGAGTGTCAGCAGGACGGGCTGGAACAGGCACGCTGGCTGGTTGATCGTGTTGTTAACTTGCCTTCCAGTGTGCCGCAGAGCGAATTCGAAAGGCTAAAGCCATGAACGACATCCTGAGATTGATAGGGCGTGAATGCGCTCTTTTCGCTGGTGATATAGCCTCAAACGGGGCGGCCCTCTCCGATACTGTGAGCTCGTCACGGTTCCTCGTAATTGGTGGAGCAGGCTCCATCGGACAAGCGGTAACTCGTGAGATTTTTAGACGCAATCCGCGCGCGCTTCATGTTGTGGACATCAGCGAAAACAACATGGTCGAGCTGGTAAGAGATATCCGCAGCACACTAGGTTACGGCGTCGGCGATTTCCGAACGTTCGCAATCGACTGCGGCGCCCGAGAATTCTCGGCGTTGATGGAGGCCGAGGCCGGTTACGACTTCGTACTGAACCTGTCGGCGCTAAAACATGTTCGCAGTGAAAAGGATCCTTTCACGCTAATGCGGCTAATTCAGGTGAACATTCTTAACACACTCTCGACGCTTGCCGTAGCACAAAAAATGGGTGCCCGCAAATATTTTTGCGTCTCAACTGATAAAGCTACGAACCCGGTTAACCTGATGGGAGCGAGTAAGCGGATCATGGAAATGTTTCTAATGCGTGAAAGCCTCATGCTTCCGATCTCAACAGCACGCTTTGCAAATGTTGCATTCTCCGACGGTTCCCTTTTGCACGGGTTCAACCAGCGCATTGCTAAGAAGCAGCCCATTGCGGCCCCTTACGACGTGCGCCGCTATTTTGTCACTCCTCAGGAATCCGGTGAGCTTTGCCTGATGTCGTGTCTGTTGGGCGGCAACCGCGATATCTTCTTTCCCAAGCTTAGTGAAGCGCTGCACCTCACCCGTTTTTCCGACATTGCTGTGCGATATCTTGAGACATTGGGCTACACTCCACAAGAATGCGCGAGCGAAGACGAGGCGCGCGGCCGTGCGGCCGAGTTGATTGCAAAGCGGCGCTGGCCCGTCTATTTTTTCGCTTCAGACACTGCTGGCGAAAAGGACTTCGAGGAATTTTTTACCCAATCTGAGATACTTGACATGGATCGTTTCGATGCCATCGGAGTTATCCTTAATAATGCTGACTTCAACGGAGCCAGGCTTGACCATTTCCTTGCCGAGCTCAAACGTATCCATGCAGGGCCAACCTGGGACAAGACAGACATTGTTACTCTTTTTAACGAGGTGCTTCCCGATTTCCGACATGTGGATAACGGTCGCTATCTCGACGGCAGGATGTAAATGATGCAGCGAATTCTTGATATAGTGTTTTCCGGCTCGGCACTCCTGATCCTGTCTCCACTTTTATTGCCTGTAGCAATCCTTCTTCGGCTCACGGGAGAGGGCGAAATATTCTTTCGGCAGAACCGCGTTGGCAAGGGTGGCGGCTACTTCGGCCTCATTAAATTCGCGACCATGCTGAAAAACAGTCCCAACCTTGGAACTGGCACGGTGACGCTCCAGGACGACCCGCGTGTCCTTCCGATCGGACGATTCCTGCGCAAAAGCAAAATCAATGAGCTCCCTCAGCTAGTCAATATCTTACTGGGCGATATGAGCGTGATCGGCCCACGCCCCCAAACGAAGCGCTGCTTCGATGCATTTTCCGAGGGCTCCCAAGTGGCAATTACAACTGTGCGACCCGGGCTTTCGGGTATTGGATCAATCGTATTTCGCAGGGAGGAGGAACTGATGCATTCGGCTACCAACCCGAACGCATTCTATGATAACGTGATCATGCCCTACAAAGGAGCGCTCGAAGAGTGGTATGTTCACCGGCAGGGTGTGGGGCTATACTTTTTGCTGATAGGTCTCACTATTTGGGTAGTTGTTGCACCTCGCTCTTCGATTGCGTGGCGTTTGTTTCCCGATTTACCCTCTCCACCGCTGGAACTTGCAGAGTTTGGAGATTGGCGTGGCGCTTAAGGCGAATGTTCTGCGTCAAGTTGCGGCGCTTCATGTATCAGAGCTCAACCAGGGGTTCCTCTCGGGTCTCGGACCACGGTTTCTAGTGTTGCTTTATGAGGCTATCGACGCAAATCCCAACACTGTATTGCTCGTCGATGAGCGCCAAGGAATGGTGATGGGCTTCGTCGCGGGAGGCAACAGCATGGGGACGATTTACCGTAGTCTTCTACGGAGACCGCTTGCTTTAGGGTTTGCTCTAGCGCCTCATTTGGTGCGTCCTGGTACCCTGCGTGGGATTGTTGAACTTATCAGCCGCAGCCGCGCGGTCGATAGAAGAGACGGCACTGCGATTCCGGTACTTCCATCACACGAATTGTTTAGCATAGTCGTGGCTCCTTCAGCACGAGGCACTGGAGTCGCGGAGACACTCATTAACGCCCTCTCCGATCACTTTCGCGCTCAGGCAGTCGGCGCCTTCCGTATTGTGGTTGGTGCAGCTCTGTCTCCCGCGCACAGGTTTTACCTCCGTATGGGGGCTGAACCCATCGCGCGGACTGAGGTACACGCCGGAGCGGGATCTATAGTCTATGTGATGAAAGTCTAACTTCTGTGGGTCACCTTCGGTCTCTTTGGAAGGGCAGGTACCCCGACTTCGACAGCTACGAGCCGTTTTGTGGCCTTGCGATTGTTTCGGCTCGTGTGATTTCAATATGTTACGAGCCTCAGGCGGCTGCTTTCGGCGAAGTCGTGTTCTAACACGTCGTAGCTTGATGAGCTTTGCTGGATTGTACAAGGCTGCTGTATCGTTCGTCCATGTACACGCGCATCTCCGAATCCGGCGGTCGGCGTTACCTGCAACTCGTCGAAGGCCATCGCGACGAGACTTGCGAGGTGCGCATCAAGGTCGTCGCCAATCTGGGCCGGCTGGACAGGCTCAGCCCGGCCAAGCTTGATCCCTTGATCAACGGTCTCAATCGCGCCGTGGGACGGCTGGAGAATACCGAAGACGACATCAGCTATGAGTCTTCTGTCGGCTACGGCGATGTCTTTGCGTAACCGGCCGGTTTGGACACTTAGAGGCTTTAAGGCATATTTGAGGTATCAAAATGAGAATTCTTGTTACAGGTGGCGTTGGTTATATAGGGTCGCATACGGTATTACAGCTCCTTCGCGCTGATCATGAAATTCTTGTGTTTGATAACTACTCTAATAGCTCTCCCGAAGCCATGCGTCGAATTAAACATCTGAGCCAGCGCGAGCCGGAAATGATAATTGGAGACATTCAGGATTCAGTAGCATTGTCAAATGCATTTCGGTACTTTAGGCCAGACGCGGTCATTCATTTTGCAGGCCTAAAATCCGTAGGGGAGTCAAGCATTGTGCCCTTGCGATATTATGCAGAAAATATTGGGGGAACCGTTGAGATATTGAGGGCAATGGATGATGTTCAATGTAGGCGAATCGTCTTCTCTTCATCCGCGACCGTTTACGGGGTTGCAAGATATCTTCCATTCGATGAGGGTCACCCTCGAAACCCAGAAAGTCCTTACGGAAGAACAAAGTATTTCGTTGAAGAATTAATCAAGGACTGGACGGTTGCGGGTTTAGACCGTAGCGCCGTTCTGTTGCGTTATTTCAATCCCGTGGGTGCTGATGCATCTGCAATTCTAGGTGAAGACCCAAATGGCCCTCCCAACAACCTCATGCCATACATCACACAAGTAGCGGTGGGACGTCTTGCGTGTTTAAGTATATTTGGAGATAATTACGAAACTCGAGATGGCACCGGAGAACGAGACTATATTCATGTAGAGGACCTCGCAAGTGCTCACCTCGCGGCGCTTGAGTTTGGGGCGTGTCATGTCGGATGTGAAGCGATTAATATTGGAACCGGCCATGGTGTAACTGTTCTCGAAATGATTGAAGCTTTCGAAGCTGCCAGCGGGCGAAAAATTCGCTTCAAGATTGTGGGACGTCGAGATGGTGATGTCGCACGGAGCTTCGCCTCAGTTGAGAAGGCGTACAAAAAGCTTGGGTGGAAGGCACGGTATGGAATTTATGAGATGTGCAGGTCAGCCTGGAACTGGCAGCTGCGCAATCCAGATGGATACCGACAACTTTAAGGGCATCTTCAGAATCTGCGCCTGATCTGTTGGCGGTGTAGAAATTGGCCCCGCTCCCGCGCGATCTCGGCCTTGCGCATCTTCGCATTCACC
>NZ_RRYH01000043.1 GCF_004010155.1 Solirhodobacter olei
TCGGGCTACGCCTGGCTGCATCAGCAGCATGTCGAGGGCGCTGACCTGGGCGCCGACCTCGATTTCCTGAAAGGTTGCCGAGGCAACCCGGTGGGCCGGGACAGCCACTGACGTCGGGCAGATGTTAGCACTACAACCCCGGTCTCACCGTCCTGCTCAAGCCCCTTACCGATGGAGTTGCGTTGCCCGGCGAACCGCACTGTACAATGCGTCCCTCGAAATAAATAAGCGTTCGCGAAAATCTGCGGGGGCCATCACATCTCGGGTAACCTTTGTGCGGACGATGCTGCCGTTGCCAGCGTCTCGGTCAATGACGGCAGCAAGTTCAAACGCGACATCAGTTTCGATGACAACTACCCGAGCGAATATCTCCAGAAGGCAGGGAGGACGAAGCAGTGGTCCGTTGCAGAGTCCGAAAGCGCGGACGGACCGAGCGGCGGCGGCGCTCATTTGGGTTCAGAAGGGTTGAAGCGGTTTAGCGGGACGTCAAAGCCGCCGTCCTGCTCGAGCCGTTTTTATCTTCGAGAAAACGTCATTGTCCCTAAGAGTGGACCTCTGGTGTTGCCGGATACTTCGATTAGCGATTCTGCGACGCGAAAGCCGGGGCTCCGCCGCGCCAAGACATATCCCCCTTTTGCGCCGGAATTTCCGGGACACGGCACTCCCACAACCCGAGCCTAAAGTCGCCTTGCCATTTGGCTCCGCTTCGTATCAACTTTACGTGATAGTAGACACCATTGTAGGCGAGACATAACCATGGCTGGAAAATTCGAACTCTACCAGGACAAGGCCGGCGAATTCCGCTTTCGGCTAAAGGCCGGCAATGGCGAGACCATTCTGGCGAGCGAGGGCTACAAGCAGAGGGCCAGCGCCGAGAGCGGCATAAGCTCAGTGCGCAAGAACGCGCCCCTGGATGAGCGCTACGAACGCAAGGAAACCTCGTCGGGCAAGCCGATGTTCAATCTTAAGGCCAGCAATGGCCAAGTGATAGGCACCAGTGAATCCTATAGCAGCGAGACCGCGCGCGAGAACGGCATCGACGCTGTCAAACGCAACGCCCCCGATGCGAAGTTCGAAGACAAGACCGCATAGGCGACTGAAGACGGCCGAGGCCCCCCATGTTTGACCTTCGGTCGGGCCCTGGTGGCCCGCCCGTTTCTGGCCGCACCGCGCCGCTTACGCCGACGTGGCGCGGACGGCGCCCTTGATCACGCGTCACCAGCAACGACGAAAGGGCAGAGGATGATCGGGATGGACGGCAAGGTATTCCTCGGTGGAGGCGGCGAGCGCTATGCTCAGCCGCAGGGCTTGGCTCTGAGATATGCCAACCGGCACGGTCTGGTGGCCGGGGCCACAGGCACCGGCAAGACGGTGACGCTGCAAATTCTGGCCGAGGGGTTTTCGGCCGCAGGCGTTCCGGTGTTCGTTTCAGACGTCAAGGGCGATCTGTCCGGGCTTGCCGCCGCCGGAAGCGCGGAATTCAAGCTGGACAAGGCGTTCAGAGACCGCGCCGCGATGATCGGGTTTTCGGACTATCACTACGAGAGTTTTCCCGTCACCTTCTGGGACCTGTTGGGAGAGCAGGGCCACCCGGTACGGACCACGGTGGCCGAGATGGGGCCGCTGCTTCTGGCGCGGCTAATGAGCCTGACGGACGCGCAGGAAGGGGTGCTGAACATCGCGTTCCGGCTGGCGGACGAGCACGGCTGGCCGCTTCTCGACCTCAAAGATCTTCAATCCCTCCTGGCTTGGACCGGAGAGAGCCGGGGTGACCTGGCGCTTCGCTACGGCAACGTCTCGTCCGCCTCGATCGGGGCGATCCAGCGCAAGCTACTGGTCCTCGAAAACCAGGGTGGCGCGAAATTTTTCGGCGAACCCGCGCTGGAGCTTTCGGACATCATGCGGGTCGGCACGGACGGACGCGGGATGGTCAACATACTGTCAGCTGACAAGCTGATGACCAGCCCCAGGCTATATGCCACCTTCCTGCTGTGGCTGCTGAGTGAGCTGTTTGAGACCCTTCCCGAGGTCGGTGATCCGGACAAGCCCAGGCTGGTGTTCTTCTTCGACGAGGCGCATCTGCTGTTCGATGACGCCCCGAAAGCCCTCGTGGACAAGGTCGAGCAGGTCGCGCGACTGATCCGGTCGAAGGGCGTCGGCGTCTATTTTGTCACGCAGACTCCGGCGGACATTCCCGAAGATGTGCTGGGGCAGCTGGGTAACCGTGTCCAGCACGCCCTCAGGGCCTTCACCGCCCGCGATCGCAAGGCCTTGAAACTTGCAGCCGAAACCTATCGGGAAAATCCGCGTTTTGATACCGCTCAGGCGATCCGCGAGGTCGGTGTCGGCGAGGCGGTGACATCCGTTCTGGTCGAGAAAGGCGTGCCGGGCATGGTCGAGCGGACGCTGATCCGCCCGCCGTCCTCGCAACTTGGAGCGATCGACGCCAGCTCGCGCGGCCGGATAATCGCCGCTTCCCCCATTGCAGGTAAATATGAGACGGCTGTCGACAGGTATTCGGCCCATGAGATATTGCTGAAACGTGCCACGGCCGCGGTGAAGGAAGCTGAGAAGGCCGGAGCCGCCGTGGAAGACATGGGCCAGGCAGAGCGGGAATATCACGCCGGGCGCCGGTATTCCGGCACACGTAGACCACAGTCTTCTTCCAGGCGCTCTGACAATGCGGATACGCTCGCTTCGGCGATCGGGACAGCGCTGGTGAAGGAACTAACGGGCACGACCGGGCGCCGGATCGTCCGCGGGATCCTGGGCGGGTTGTTCCGGGCGCGTTAGGCGACCATGGAGATCGCGAGCGCCTAGCCATTGGTCGGTCTAGCGTCCTCGAGTCGGTCGTTTACGGTCCTGATGCGGGGTCCCGTCACCGGACCGGCTGCTTTTCCAATGTCCCAGACCGTTGCAGGCACAGCGTTAACATTCATTGGCGCCGGCCGGGGATTTTGCATCGGGCGTCGGCGGAAATGGTGTCGCTCTCAACGCTCCGCCGCCTCTTTGCGTGTCATTTCGCGTTTCCGTCTTCGCCGTTACCGGGACAGTAGCGATGTGGCTCTGGACGCTGTCAGTGCTGCCAATGCGAGCCCGACGAAGGTCACTGTGAACCCCACGATCAACACCGACAGCGCGCCCCAACCATGTCGGGAAACCAGGGCGCCAACCGCTGGCGGGCCGAGGAAGGCGCCGATGCTGCCGAGTTGCGCGATCAGGCCGTTGGCCGGCCCGATCTGGGATGGGTGCCGCACGAGCCGAGGCACGGCCCCGAAGGTGAAAGCCATGAGGATACCGGTGGCAAACACCGCGATCGATGCCGCGGCCAGGGCGGTGCCGGCACTAAAGCCGGATTCGAAGGCAGGAAGCGCGCTGGCGATCAGGAGGAATGTGGCGGCGAGGATGGGCGCAGTCGGATTTGTCCGGTTGCCAAGCAAGCCATAGACGAGGCTGCCGGCGATGCTGGCGAGTGCGATCAGACCCGTGGCGCTGCCGGCCTGGGCTGAGCTGAAGCCATGGGCCTCGATCAGGAAGGTCGGCATCATGCTCAGGATGGACAGCGACAGCAGGGTGAGGCCGAGGAATGAACCGCCCAGCAACCAGGCCGCTGCGCCAAGTGCCTTGGGATCTTCGCGGTCTGCCGGGAGTGGCTCGGTCGACCCGGATGGCAGGAGCAGGAACCCGACCGCTGTCACCATGGCCACAAGGGCTCCGTTCGCAGCGAACCAACCGCGCCATCCCCAGGCTTGGGCGAGCGTGCCGCCGGCAATTGCGGCGAGGCTCAGCCCGAGAGTGAAGAATGTTCCCCAGAGCGCGAGCGCGGCGGGCTGGCTGCGCAGGGTCGCTTGATCCGCAATCAGCGTCGGCGCCGCGACGACGATTGCGAGATAGCCCATGCCTTCAACGGCGCGTACCAGGATCAGGAGTGCGGCTGCGGGCACCAGCACCGAAGCCAGGACACCGAACGCCAGCGTTGCAGCCCCAAGAACCAAGATGACACGCGCGCCTCTGCGCCGCACATACAGACCGGCGACCACACCGAAGACCGCAGAGGCCAAGGTGATCGTTGAAATCGCCCAGCCGAGCGTGGCCAGGTTCATCGAAAACGTGTCCCGAAGCTGCGTCGTCGCCGGCGCAACCCGTCCAACCTGCACGGCGCCGACGACGCCGATCGCATAGGCCAAGAGGATCGCGCGCCAATTTGTGCTGGTCGCCATGCCTGCCTCCCCGATGATTTCTTGTTTTTGGGGACAGGGTAGTTCGGAAGAGCAAACGGAACAATCCACTCAATTAGAACGTGTCTCGTTGGTTCGCGCCAAGCCAGACTCTAGCGACGGCAAGGCGCCCCCGATAATGGTCGTTCCGCGTCGGAGCTGTGCAGCCTAAGACCGTCTGTTCTCTCCTGCGCTTGCCGAGGGACTCAGGCGGTTGTGGGGGACGTTGTAGCGGATAAGCGCGGGCACTATAGGAAGACCATGGAGTTTCTCGCAATCTCCGGCAGTGCTCGAGGGCTTTCTACGAACACGGCGATGTTGCGCGCCGTGTCGGAAATAGCGCGACCAGAGCACTCGATACGTGTGTTCGACAGGATCAGCGATCTGCCGGTCTTTTCGCCCGATCTCGAGGGTCTCCGGTTACCCGACGCCGTTCGCGATCTCGCCTCTCAGATCCGGCACAGTGACGGGCTGATCGTCTCGAGCCCTGAATATGTAAGGGCAATCCCGGGCGGCCTGAAGAACGCAATCGACTGGCTCGTATCGCGAGATGAGTTCATCACCAAACCGATCGTCCTGATGCATGCGTCCCACCGTGGCGACGACATGCTCGCTCAGATCCGCACTGTTCTGTCTACAGTCAGCACACGATTTTCGGAAGATTTGTTCCTGCGCTTCGAGCTCATGAAGAAGACTCCCGTCGAGATTGCGGAGCATCTGAACCGGCCTCCGAACCGCCAGGCGGTCGCCGATTTTGTTCAGCAGTTCGCAGCATTCTGCAGTCGCTAGGAGCTCGGCGCTGCGCTTCGCGTTGTTGCCCTTGAAAGGCAGGAACGCGCTCCCAATCCCGGCCGTTCATGGGTGGGGCGGCTCCCTGTAATCTGACGTTCGCTGCAATCCAATAGAAGGCCCAGGGCACGGGACCAAGCGGTCGGTCGTCTAGACGTTCAGACTGTCGAAAACCTCCCGACAGAACCGATCAAACGTTTCAGTATCGTCCGAATCCGCGACCCAGACACGATCCAGTTCCAGTGCTCCGACCGGGACAATTCGTTCAGCGATGTCGGCCGGAGTAGTCTCGTCGATGCGACCACCTGCCCAATCATGAAAGGCTGAAGAATATCGAACGACCGCTCCGCTGGACGACAGGTCGATTGTTCCTCCTTCCGCAAAGAATGTCAGCCCGTCCCCCATCTCTTCCCCGATAAGCATGAGCTATTCTCCTAGACGGTGCTTCAGGATGGCGGTGAAGACGATCGCGGCGGAGAAGGTGAATTTGTCGACAAGCAGACCAACCTGGCGATCCTCCACGCCCTCCGAGATCGCGTCGATCAAAGGCATGGTCCGAAGAAAGTCGCCGCCCGTATTTCCGCGAATGTCAATAAGCAGGGGACTGCCCGGGCACGATCTTAAGAGTTCTGCCGCCTCGGCAACCGCACCCGAAAGTACAATTTTACTGGGATCGAAAAAACTCGGGAGGACCATGAGCATCCCGGACGGTCCGAAGTCTTTGGTCTTCCCATAGGACTCGGGAAACCAGGATGCGTCGGCTTTTCCATGCTCGTATCGCGGGTAGAATGCGGATGCGCGAACCAGACTTGCGGTATCGAGAGACAGTTTGCTGATCCGTCCCGTCTCAGTCCGGATCAGGTACTCGATTTTGTCGCCGCCCGAAGAAACTCCCAGGTGCAGCAATGCACTTGGCCAGGCGAAAAGGATTGGACCGATAACGCGTTTTCGTTGCAGTGTCCCCGCCAGATATTTCTCTGCGGATAGTTCGATTTCGCCTGCGGAAACGCCATTGACGGATATCAACTCGCGCCCGATCGCCTCTGAGAAATCTGACGTCGCATCAAGCAGGCGTGTAGCGGTGCCGATGGTAACGAACCTCAGGGGGAGAACCAAAATGGCATCGTTTGGGATCAACCGTGTATGTCCGTTCCCAGGAAGTGCGAGAAGGCGCATCAGGGAAAACAGGAATCTTCCTTCGAGTTCGCAAGGGCACTCTGACGGGCCTCGCTTATGTGGCGATCCAATTCCTTGCGTCCGATCGATCGGAAGCTGGGATCGGTCGTAAGGACCGTTGCCACTATTCGCTCTAGGTCTTCGATCATCGACATGTGTCAACGTGTATTCGAGGGCGCCGCAATGTCCATGGGGCTCGTACCGGACATCGCCCGGAGATTGACTACGGACGCGGCGAGGTGTGGTCAGCAACACATCTGGTAAGGGAATGCGTCCCGCTCCCGCCGCCCTTTAGGTCGCGAAGCCGATGCGCTGTCGCATCTCGGCAGCCTCGGGCGCGGTCAGGTGGGCAATCAGGGTCCGGGCAGCGTCGGGATGGGCGGCGCGGGAGGTGACAGCGGCGGTGTAGACGGTCGCGAGGCCGAGATCGCCCGGCAGGTCGCCCATATAATCGACGCCCGGGGTATTCAGGATCTCGGTGATCTGGGTACAGCCGATCGGGTTCGCCTCTTCTCCCGCGGCCATTGCCGCCATCGCCGTCTGGCCGTTGGGGAAGAGGTGGAAGCGGTCTTGCACCTCCTCGGTGATCCCGAGACGATCCATGACTGAAGCGAAATGGATGCCCGCGGTCGCCTTCACAGGATCGGGGAAGTAGATCGCATCGGCACTGGTCAGTGCGGCGCGGAGGGCCTCTGGCGTCGAGAGATCCTCGGCCGGGCTGCCGCTGCGGCGGGCGACACCAGTCACGACGCGGCCTAGATCGGCCACCGTCTCGGCCACCACGAGGCCCTCTGCCGCGAGCGCTTCAATGATTTTGCGGGTGAGGATCAGGAGGTCGACCTCCTCACCACCTAGGAAGCGTTCCCGCATGCCGCCGACCGCGCCGAAATCGCCCTTGAGGCCGAGGCCGGTCTCAGCTGAAAACGCCGGGGTAGCGGCGGTGACGAGGCCGTTCGCAGCGCCGCCGCTGAGGATCTTCAGGTCCATCTCATTCACTTTCCAAAGCTCCGGTGTGGTCAGGCGAGCGCCCGGATGATGGCGTCGCGGTTGAGGGGCAGGTCGTTGAGGCGGACCCCAAGCGCGTCGCGCAGGGCATTGGCGACGGCGGCTGCGGTCGGGCCCTGTGCCGCCTCGGCGCAGCCGAGCGGCGGCTCAAAGGGATGCGCGATCAGGCGGACGGAGATCTCGGGCACCTCGTCGAAGCGCAGGATCGGGTAGTCGAGCCAGCTTGCGGTTGCCACGCGATCGGCCTCGAAGCGCACCTGTTCCTTCAGGGTCCAGCTGATCGCCTGCAGGATGCCGCCTTCGGTCTGGTTGATCGCGCCGTCGGGGTTGATGATCTCGCCCCCATCAAGTGCGGCGAAGACCCGGGTGACGCGAGGCTCGTCTTCGATCTCCAACTCCAGAAGCACGGCGCACCAGGCGGCGCTGTTCTTGTAGCGCGCGTAGCCGAGCCCCCAGCCCGTGCCCTCCGGGCGCGGTTTTGCGAAGGGATCGCCGGCGGCGGCCACAACTGCCTCGATCACGGCGCAGGCACGTGGGTCGTCGAGATGGCGGAGGCGGAAGACGGCGGGACTTTCGCCGAGATCATTGGCTATCTCGTCCATCAACGCCTCGATGGCGAGGACATTGGTGAAGCCACCGAGGCTGCGCAGCGAGGAGGTTCGGAAGGGCAGTCCATGCACCAGCCGCTTTGCGATGCGTAGGTTCGGGATGGCATAGCCGGGCACGGCGTTGCGCTCCGCCCCGCCCCCATTTGCGAGCGGCACGTCTGCCGACCGGGGGATCGGGAAGGGTTTGGCAAGATAGGCCGCGGCGCGCAGGTTCGGTGCACCGTTACGGCCTGGGCGATTGCCGTGCGGTGGGCTGGCGGCAGTGACTTCCATGCCCGTGATACGGTTTTCCGTGTCAAGCCAGGCACGGGCCGTCGTCGCCATGCCGGGGCCGAGGGGAGCGCACTGGAACTCGTCAGCGCGCGACCAGATCACCTTTACCGGCCGTCCGGGCACAGCGCGGGCGATAAGCGCCGCGTCGAGCGCAACGTCATCGGCGCCGTTATGGCCGTAGCAGCCAGCGCCTGGACGATGGTGGACGGAGATCGCCTCTTGCGCCAGGCCGAAGACATCCGCGAGCGCGGAGCGGAGCGGAAAGACGCCCTGGCTGTGGGTCCAGACCTCCAGCACATCGTCCTGCCAGAGAGCGAGGGCGGCGGAGGGGCCGATGGAGCCGTGGCTGAGATAGGGTCGCGTAACGGTGAGGCACTGACTGGAAAGGCCCGAGAGCAGGGCAATATCGCCTGCCTCATGGACTACCTCGAGCGGCTCATCGCTTTCGCGGATCGCGACAACGGGGTCGGAGGGGGCCGGGCCGGGCGCAGGCCATCTGGCTCGGGCAGCGGCCCATTGCGCGGCGCGGACAGCGGCAAACTCGGTTTCCGCCGCGAGGCCAAGGAAGGCGCCGTCCCGTAGAACGGCGACGACGCCGGGGCGGGCGCGGAGAGCCTCGAGGTCGATCGAGACCTCTCCGGCGGCCATCCGCGGCGGGTGGATCGCCCGGCCGTGGAGCAAGCCCTCGGGCGCGAGATCATGAACGAAGGGTGTGCCCGTCAGCCGCTCCGCCAGGTCTATGCGGGGGAGTGGGCGGCCCGCGACACGACGCGCCTCCGGCGGCTTCGGTGCGGCCCAGTCGACAATCGGAGTGGCAAACGAGGCGGTCTCGGCCAGGGTCCAGAGGGTAAGCGGCTGCGCCCTGCCCTCCCGTTCTACGGTGCCGCGGGCAAGCGCCAGCTCGTCTGGCCGGCATTGCAGGAGCGTCGCGGCCTCGGCCAGCAATAAGTGACGGGCGGCAGAGGCGGCGAGGCGGATCGCCATACCGCCCTGGGCGATGGAGAGGCTGCCGGAGGTGAACCCCTCGTTCGGGGTCAGCGAGGTGTCGGCCCCGGTGATACGAATCTGTTCGGGGTCGAGGTCGAGCTCGTCGGCGGCAATCTGAAGAAGCGCGGTCAGGTTCCCCTGGCCGAGCTCTACCCGGCCCGTTCGGAGGTCGAGGCAACCGGGTTCGCTGAGCGAGATCCAGTCGGAGATCAGCGGCGCGGCGGCGAGCGGAATGGGCAGGCTCATGAGGCGCTCTCCGCACAGGCGGCGACGGCCCGCTCCACGGCGTTCAGAATCCGGACATGAGTGCCACAGCGGCAGAGATGGCCCGAGAGTGCGGAGCGGATCTCTGGCCCGTCCGGGGCCGGGCGGCGGGCGCAGAGGCTGCGGGCAGTCGCAATGATCCCGGGCAGGCAATAGCCGCATTGGGCAGCCTGCAAGTCGACCAATGCGGCGAGGAGCGGATGGTTGGGTTGGGCAGCGTGGAGGCCTTCGACCGTCTCGATCGCCCGGCCCGCGACGGCGGAGAGCGGCAGGTCGCAGGAGGTTATGGGCTTGCCGTCCATCAGGACGGTGCAGGCGCCGCAGCTGCCCTCGCCGCAGCCAAAGCGGGTGGCGCGGAGACCGAGGACATCGCGCAGGGCATAGAGGAGCGGCATCTGCGGATCGGCCGTAACCGAGACATCACGGCCGTTGAGGCGCAGCCGGGTTTCCGGCTCGGTTGGAGCTACGCTCATCCTCATCCTCCCTCTCGAAGCAGGTCAGTCGCGCGGGGTGACTGACAAGTCCTTCGCCGTCGTCTCAAAATGCCGGCGCAGAAGCTCGCAGGCGCGTTCGGTGTCGCGGGCGAGCACAGCCTGCGAGATCGCGGCGTGTTCTTCGCCGAGGTGCCGGGCGCCACCGCGACCGCGAACCGAGGCGCGGCGGTAGCGTTCACAGAGGTCCTGTAACCCGGAGCGGACGCGCAGCAGCCAGGCGGAACCGCAGGCGGAGACCAGCGCGCTATGAAAGGCCGCGTTCGCTTCCTCCCAGGAATCCCGCACCTCGCCGCCGGCGCTCTCGAGTGCGGCATCCTCCTTCGCCATGATGTAGCTGGCCGCGACGACGCGGGCCTCCCAGGCCGGATCGCCACCCGCGATGGAGCGGCGGAGCGCTGCCATCTCCACGTCAGTGCGGGCGATGTTAAGATCAGTGAACTCCTCGAAATCGAGGGGAGCTACCGTGAAACCGCGGTTGCCCTCGCTCAAGACCAGCTGCTCAGCGCTGAGTTTCTGGAGCGCCTCGCGCAACGGCGTCGGCCCGATGTCGTAGAGCTGGCGGAGCTTCTCGATTCGCAGGCGTTCACCTGGGGCGCGGACGCCGCGGATGATGTCGTGCCGCATCGCGCGGTAGGCGGCCTCGGTCAGGGTTTCGCCCGCCTCCGGCTGGATCGGGGCGGCAAGCGGCGTAGCGCTCTGGTGGCCTGTCGCCTCTGTCACGGTCGAGCTCCTCGTCTTCACGGTTCGGTTTCGCCTCGCTTTTGCTCTACGAAACTCCGTTTGACAACGGCGTTTAGATATGATTTCGAGTTTTATCGATAAAATTGGAGTTTGTCGATACAATGAAGCTTGTGACTTTCGAGACTGGCGGCAAGACCTGTGCCGGATACCTGGACGGTGAGGAGGTCGTGGTCTGCGCCGAGGGAATAGGCGCGGATCAGGCCGTTCTCGGGCTCGCCAGCCAGGGCGCGGCGGGGCTCAGGGACTGGGCAATGGGAGGCGGGCGTCGGATTGCGTCAAGCGAGGTCAGGCTGCGCGCGCCCATCCCTGAGCCTCGGCGTGACATTTTCTGCGTCGGCAAGAACTACTATGCCCATGCGGCTGAGTTCCATGGTTCCGGCTTCGACTCAACCGGCAAGGCCGCGGTGCCAGAAGTGCCAATCATCTTCACCAAGGCCACGACCTCGGTCGTCGGTCCCGGCGATGCGGTGGATAGCAGCCTCGATCCTACGGCGAGCGTCGACTACGAGGGCGAGCTCGGCGTGGTCATTGGCAAGGGCGGGCGCGGGATCGCCGCGGCCGATGCCTTCGACCATGTCTTTGGCTACGTGATCCTGAACGACGTGACCTCGCGCGAGCTGCAGCGGCGCCACAACCAGTGGATCATCGGCAAGGGGATCGACACCTTCTGCCCGATGGGGCCCTGGCTGGTGACCGCCGATGAGGTGGCCGACGTGCGCGCAATGACCCTGGAAACCCGGGTGAACGGCCAGACGCGGCAGAAGGCCTCCGTCGCCGACCTGATCTTCGACATCCCGACGCTGATCGAGACGCTTTCGGCCACGATGACGCTGCTTCCGGGCGACATCATCGCGACCGGCACGCCCGAGGGCGTAGGCATCGGTTTCACGCCCCCCCGTTTCCTTGCCGCCGGCGACCGGATGGTGGTGACGATCACGGGGCTCGGAGAACTGGAGAACCCGGTGATTTGAAGATCGCGCCGGCCCCTGCCCCGGTGGCGCGGTTCGGCGCAACGCCAAGAAAGAAGGCCGGAACGGCCATCCTGTCTCAGAGGAGGAGAACAGACCCATGAAACAGATTTTGCGCACCGCATTTACCACCTTGGCTGCGACCGCGCTGGTCGGCGTCGGCGCGGGGAGCGCCGTGGCAGAAGTGACGGTGAACGCCCAGACCGCGCTTCCGACCCAGCACACCCTGTCGAAGAGCTTCATCAAGAACTTCGTCGACGTCGTGAACAAGGAGGGCAAAGGCACGGTGCAGGTCAACCTGCTCGGCGGGCCGGAGATCACCCCCGCGAACCGCGCGGGCCAGGCGATCCAGCGTGGCGTGATCGACATGCTCTTCATCCCGGCGGCCTATCTGTCAGGCGTCGTGCCGCCGGCGCAGGCGATGATGCTGCAGGACGTGGGAATCGACAAACTCCATTCCGACGGGGCCTTCGCCTATTACTCCGGCGTGTTCCAGAAGCGGCTACACGCCCATCTTCTTGCTTGGTCGGAGACCGGCCCGGCCTCAGGCTACTACCTCTACATGAAGACCAAGCCGCCGATGAAGGACGGGGTCATCGACCTCAAGGGCCTCGCCATGCGCTCAACCGGCGCCTACCGGCCGATCGAGCAAGCGCTGCACGCGAGCACGGTACAGATCGCGTCGGGAGATGTGCCGACCGGGCTCGACCGTGGCGTGATCCAGGGCTTTGGCTGGCCGACGGTTGGTCTGGCCTCGATCGGCCTCGCCCCGAAGGTGAAGTACCGGATCGAGCCGAAGTTCTACAGCCTGGCGGACGTCGTGCTGGTCTCCGACAAAAAGTGGAACAGCCTGCCCAAGGACGCCCAGGCGATGCTGACCAAGATCGCTGGGGAATACGAGCACAGCTCGATCAACGAGATCACCGCGCAAAACAAGGCTGATATCGCGGCGGCCGACAAGGCCGGAGTGGAGCCGATCACAATGACCGGCGCCGGGGCGAAGGCCTATCTCAAGATCGCCTCCGACGCGATGTGGACGGAGGTTGGCAAGCGCGTCGACGCCGCGACCGTCAAGAAGTTGCGCGGGATGCTGCAGAACGTCGGCGAGTGATCCGGTACAGACCCAGGGCGTTCGGCCGGGTGGCCGGGCGCCCGTTTCCCCACCATTGGAGACCGCAATGCTAAGGACGCTTGGCCGCCTTCAAGATGCGCTGGTTCTGGGCGCGCTGGTGCTTTCGAGCACGCTTATCGGGGTCGCGATCCTGCTGGTGGTCGTCGACGTCAGTCTTCGGGCCCTGCGGATCGCGGATTTGAACTTCACCGTCGCCTTTGTCGAATACATCTTGCTCTACTTCGTTCTCCTCGCCGCGCCTTACCTCGTGCGCGAGCGCGGCCATGTCGTTGCCGACATGATCCATTCGCGAATGACCGGCACGCCGCGGTTGGTGATGGAGAAGCTGATCTACATTGTCTGCATTTTGGTCTCGCTGGTCTTCGCCTGGTCGGGCCTGATGCTGCTGATCGGGGCCATCCAGAACGGCTACATCGACGAGCGCTCGGTCAATATTCCCTATTGGCTGCTCTACATCTGGTACCCGCCCTGCTTCGTCCTGATCGCGATCGAATTCGCGCGCTTCCTCTTCGGACACGGGTCCTACTTCGAGAAGCACGACAACCTGGAGTCTCTCTGAGCCATGGAATGGTACTGGGCCCTGACCCTGCTGATCGGCATGGTCATCTTCTTCATGGCAATGGCGGTTCCGGTCGCCTTCGCCTTCATGGCCGCGAACCTGATAGGCGCGCTGGTCTTCATCGGCGGGACGAATGCGATCCTTCAGGTGGTGGACAATTCCTCCTCCATGATCACTCGGTTTCAGCTGGCGCCGGTGCCCTTCTTCATCGTCATGGGGTCGCTCTTCTTCCACTCGGGCCTCGCCGTGAGGGTTTTCGACACGCTGGACAAGTTCCTCGGCCGGATCCCTGGGCGCCTGTGCTACCTGACGGTCGCGGGTGGCACGATCTTCTCCACCCTGACTGGATCGAGCATGGCCAATACCGCGATGCTCGGCTCTCTGATGGTGCCAGAGATGCAGCGGCGCGGCTACAGTCGGCGGATGTCGCTGGGGCCGATCCTGGGCACCGGTGGACTTGCCATGATCATCCCGCCCTCGACGCTGGGGGTGCTTCTGGCCTCGCTTGCCGGAATTGATGTCGGCCGATTCCTCATCGCCGGGATCGGGCCGGGGTTCCTACTCTCGGGTCTCTTCGTGGTGCTGATCACAATCCAGATCTGGCTCCACCCCGAGGGGACGCCGAATTACGAGATCGAGAAGATCGACTGGCGCGCCGCTCTCAAGGAGGCTGCCGTCAACATTCTGCCGATGTCGCTCGTCGTCTTCATGGTGATCGGGTTGATCATCCTCGGCGTCGCGACCCCAACGGAATCGGCGGCGTTCGGCGTGGCGGGTGTGCTAATCCTCGCAGTGGCCTTCCGGCTCATCTCACTTGAGGTGATCAAGACCTCGATGCTCTCGACCGTAAAGGTGAGCGGGATGGTGTTCTTCATCATCCTCAACTCATCGATCTTCAGCCAGCTTCTGGCCTATTCCGGGGCCAGCGCGGGGATGCTGCATTACGCGACCTCCTTCGAGGTCTCGCGGCTCTACATGCTGAGCGCGATCTTCGTCTGCATCCTGATCCTGGGAATGTTCATGGATCCGGTCTCGATCATGCTGATCACGGTGCCGATCTTCTTCCCACTGATCCACGCGCTCGGGGTAAACCCGATCTGGTTCGGCATCTTTATGCTGCTCGGGTTGGAAATGAGCCAGACGACGCCGCCCTTCGGCCTGTTGCTCTTCGTCATGCTCGGAGTCGCACCGAAGGGCACGACGCTGAGACAGGTCGCCTCTGCTGCGGCGCCGTTCCTGATTTGCGATCTGGTGGTAATCGGAATCATGGCGCTGTTTCCGGCGCTGGTGCTCTACCTGCCCGGGCTGATGTGAACGGATAGGACGTGCCGCCGGCCGGGCTGAAGGCGGCCGGCGACGAGCGCCGCAGCACGATGTCACGGCTCGCGCGCGTGCTGCGAGCCGAGGGACTTATCGTCACCGACCGCGACACCGGCTCACCGTTTCTTGCCTTCGCCCGCGCGGGGGCCTTCCGGCTGGTTGGAACACTCGTCGGCACAGCGGCCTATGCACTCTACCAGGACGAGCTGGGGGTGCGCTTTGATGCCGAGGGACTGGCTAAGACCGGCGATCTCGACTTCGCCAGCTTCGAGCGGGTCAAGCCGCTGCCTGCGCTTGGCGTCAGCATATAGGCGCTCAACGACCTGAACGACCTGATTGCCGAGCCGATTCCGACCACCGCCCTCTACCGCTCAGGCGTGCTCGTACAGATCCCACAGCCCGAACGGTTTGCGATCCACAAGCTGATCGTTGCCGACCGGGGCTTTGGTGGGGGGACGATCAGGCCAAGTCACGCAAGGACCGAGGCAAGGCGGCGTTTCTGATCGAGGTGCGGGACGCAGAGCGCCCCGATGACCTGCGCGACGCCTATGAGGATGCGCTTGGTCCGCGTTGGCGGGGCGGATCAACACCAGCTTGGCCAGGATGCGGGAGACCGGCGCGCGGTTGCACATCCAAAAACGGTCTGCCGCACCCTAAGCGAACTCGTTCGCCGTCCCCTGCAGCGGAAACGGCAGGAGTTGCGCCTGCGCGACATCCGCCACGATCGAAGACAGGACCCGCATAATCTCGCTCGATTGCACCGAGGCCTGCCAGTAAAGCCCGAGCACGACCGAGCTTCCCGGAACCAGCTCGAGCAGCGTGCCATCCTCCAGGCAGTCGCGGATCGTCTTGCGTGGCATCAAGCCCCAGCCCGTACCATTATGAATGCAGCGAAGCAGACCGGCGAAGGAGGGCAGGCGGTGGCCCGTCAGCCGGAAGGAAGACCCGAAGGCATCGAGTAACCAGTGCTCAGGCAGCATGTCCTTACGATTGTAGAACAGGCACGGTGCGCGCGCGACCGCCTCTGGCGTCACGCCATCGGGGAAGTATCTGGCCATGAAATCCGGCGTTGCAACCGTCAGGTAGTCCATCGCGCCAAGAACGATCCTACGGCAGCCCTGCAACGGCGTGCCCTCCGAGGTGACCACCGCAAGTGCGTTGCCGTTCTTCAGAATCTCGGCGGTATCCTCCTGATCCTCTCCGACGATGTCGAGATGCAGGCTCAGCTGCGTTCCCGCGCGCAGGATCACCTCGGGGAACCAGGTTGCGAGGCTGTCGTTGTTCACCGCTATGCGCAGTGCCGCCGCGCGGGGTGTCTCGCGGCCGGAGACCGCATCGAGATTCTTGGCGAGGTCTATCTCTAGCACCTTTACCTGCTCGATATGCCGGATCAGGCGGTGGCCATATTCGGTGGCAACGCAGGGCCGGCCACGCACAACCAAGACCGCCCCCGTCTTTTCCTCGAGCGCCTTGATCCGCTGGCTGACCGCAGACTGTGTGATGTTGAGCGATCTGGCCGCCGCTTCGAACGTACCTTCCCGCACTACCGCCGCGAGAGCAGACAGGGATGGATAATCCAGATGCATGCGGCCCCACCTATCGCATTAGCAAATCTTAATAGAGATCAATCCCTCTAGCTTCAAGCCACAGTTGTGGCTCCTCCCCCCGTTGCCTTGATTCGTGGTAACATTCCCCGAGAGGCTTTGGAATGTTCGAAAACCTTTACAACTTATACATGAAGATGTAAGTATTGCTGATGGGGAGTAAGGGATTCTTATGATTACGAATGGGAGTGAAAACGTCAGCCCCGGGTCGCGCAACCTTTTGGAGCGGCCCGCAACCTGTGCACTATACCTCACGGACGCGCTCGATTCTAAACCCGCGGCTGTGATCGCCGAGGTATTGCGCGATATCTGCCAAGCCCGCGGCAGCGGCCGCAACAGCCCGGAGCCGGACGCTAACCTACGCGTCTCTGATCTTCTGGAAGCAGTGCGGTCCTCTGGCCTTCGGCTTGTTGCTCTGCCCATCCGGTAGGCTGCATCCTCGCCCCCTGGGTTGCGGCGGGTCATTGCACGCCCGTCCGGCCTTTAGGTTGCCTCTCGGCGGCCAATAATTTCCCTATTTGCGCGATCCCCTTGACGCGGCTTTGCGAATCCGGGGACAGTTCCCTTATCGGTTGCGAAGACCCACCGCGCTTCCGTCAGCGCGCAGGGATGGGCGAAACGCCCCGGATGCGGCCGCATATAGGGGGGAATCGTGATGAGACTCGTCACCGTGCTCGGCCCGCCGCATTCCGGCAAATCCACTCTGGTCGCCGCAATGGCGCAGTTGGAAGCGGGCCAACCCGTCAGCATCGGGCTCGCCGATGCGGCAACTGTGACCCAATTCACTTATCTGGGCGAGGACTGGGCCGCGATAGAGGTCGCCGGGGGACCGGACAATCTCGCCCATGCCGGTCCGGCGTTGGCGACATCGGACGCCGTAGTCGTCTGTGTACCGCCGGAAACCGAGGCCGCCGTCCTTTCGGCGCCTTACCTGCGGCTGGTGGAAGAGGCAGGCCTGCCCTGCTTTCTCTTCATCAACAAGATCGATGCGACGACAGAGCGGGTTCGCGCCACTGTCGCCGGGCTGCAGGCCTATTGCCGCCACAGCATCATCCTGAGGCAGGTGCCGATCCGGCAGGGTGGTCAGATCACCGGCGCGGTCGACTTGATTTCCGAACGCGCCTGGGAATATCGCGAGGGCAAACATTCCGCGTTGGTCGAACTTCCCGCCGAGATGGCCGAGCGCGAGCGGGAGGCGCGGACCGAACTCCTCGAGTCACTATCCGATTATGACGACCACCTGCTGGAGGAGCTGGTCGAGGACCACAAGCCGATGACAGAGGAGGTCTACGAGGTCGCCTCCAAGGTCCTTGCCCACAGCGATCTGGTGCCCGCCTTCCTCGGCGCCGCGAGCCATATGAACGGCGTAACACGGCTGATGAAATCGCTGCGGCACGAGGTGCCTGGGGTCGATGTCGCCCGTGCCCGCCTGACCACGGATCCGGCGGTGAGCGCGATTGGAAGTCTTGCCGAAATGCGCAAGCACCTGGGCAAGGTAGTGCTGGTCCGCGTCCTCGGGCCCGGCGTCGCGGCCGGTGTCCCGTTGGCCGGCGGCGGGGTAGGCAGCTTCACCGGCCTTGACGCTCGAACGGCGGTACAGAGCCTCGCGCCCGGACAGATCGCGTTAGCGGTAAAGTCTGATCACCTGCATCCCCGCCGGCTCTACACCGCGACGGGCGAAGCCCCCCTGCCCGACTGGGCCCGCCCCCGCGAGGCAATGTTCCGCGAGCTAATCGCACCGAAGCACGAGCGGGACGATGCACGCCTCTCCTCCGCGCTCTCTCGGCTGGCGGAGATCGATCCCGGCCTCCAGATCGAGCAGGATGCCCAGACCGGCCGGGTGATCCTGCTCGCCCAAGGTCCGCTTCATGCCCGCCGTATCGCTGAGCGACTGGAGGCCGATTTCGGCGTGGAGATCGAACAGTCGCCCGTGCCGCCCGCCTTCCGGGAGACGATCTCCAAGCCCGTCGAACACCACCATCGCCACCGCAAGCAATCCGGTGGTGCCGGTCAATTCGCAGATGTACTAATCCAGATCCGCCCGACACAGCGCGGTGCGGGCCTGACGTTCTCGGAAGAGGTCAAGGGCGGTGCGGTGCCGCGCAACTACATCCCTGCCGTCGAGGCCGGCGCGATGGAGGCGTTGCGCGAGGGGCCGAACGGCTTTCCCGTGGTCGATGTTCACGTGACCCTACGGGACGGCAAGAGCCATTCCGTCGACAGTTCTGACTTCGCTTTCCGCACTGCGGGCAAAGCCGCGGTGCGAGAGGCGATGTTGGAGGCCGGCCCCCTCGCGCTGCAGCCTATCGCGCGGGTGGAGATCCACGTGCCCAGCGATTTCACCGGCGCGCTGGTGCCCGCAGTGAATGGGCTTAAAGGGCAGATCCTTGGCTTCGACGCCCATCCGGAGGCGAAAGGTTGGGATGTCTTCCAAGCGCTTCTACCGGCCACGACGCAGGACGACCTCTACCGCGCACTTGCCAGCGTGACGCGGGGCACGGCCTGGTTCGCCACCGCCTTCGACCATTACCAGGAGATCGGCCTGGCGGAGTTGAAACGAACGACCGAGGCGCTGGCCCCGGCCGTGTGAAGGCGCTCAGTCACAAGGGCAAAGGGAGGGCGGCGTCCGCACCGTCGGGCGCTCGCCCGTCGGACAACCTGTCGCCCTCTGCCGGGCGTGCTCAATCGATCATCCCAGGTAGTCGTGAACCACACGACCCAGGCCGAGCGTCAGATCCGTCAGGATATGCACGGCAGAGACGACTTCGCGCACCGGCAGGTCCGCCACCGGGGCAAGCGCGTGGTGAAACAGCTCCAGGCGCCCCGGCGCCTCCCAGGCTCCCTTTACCGTCACGTCCTCCGAGCGGTAGCGAACCAGCTCGCAGATCCGCGGCGTGCAGTCGACATGCGGGATGATCTTCAACAGGAAGGCCGGCGCCTCCACCGCCGCCTTCATCTTCGTGCGGTCGGCCTCACGGTACTTGTAGCCCATGGTCGCCGTCGCCAAACGGACAGATCCCATGTCGAGTGTCCCGATCAGTGTGTCCTTCTCGACCCTGAGCCGGGGCTGGGCAAGCTTCTTCGGAAAGCCCCAGATCTCGCGGCCACCAGCGATCGGCGCCTCATCGTCGAGGTACATGGCGTGGGAATAGCCGCCCTCCTCGCCGTTAAATCGCACCGGGATCACCTGACCGCTTTCGGTATAGTCGCCGAAGCCGGTGGAGTCCGGCATCCGGATAAATTCGAATTTCACCAGCGGTTCCGTCACCTCCAGCGGCGCTGGCACGACCTCGCGGAGCGCGTCCATATCCGTGCGATAGGTGACGATAAAGAACTCCCGGTTGACGAACTTATAGGGCCCGCGCGGATAGGCTGGGCTGGTCAAGGGCATGGCGAAGGCGGTTTTGCGGACGTCGTCTTCCGTCATTATTGGGCTCCTCTACTGGGCCAGTGCGCGGAGCGTGCGGCCGAAGCCACCCCCGCCTGCACCGGCGCACCGCCGCCGGCGGGGGCATCCCAACCGGGCGCGGCAATCCTGCACTGAGAGGTCATCATCGCCCCGGCGCTTCGCAACTCACGGTGGATCACGATCCGGGTGCGAGAGAATTTGCGAGCCGGGTGGTCTGCCCGGCCCGACCGCGTCGTGATTAATCCGCGCCGCGCTTTGAGCGGTAGCTGTACCGGTAATTGTAGGCGTAGCCTTGGCCGTAGCCGTAGCGCGTCTTTTCCGCCCGGAAGTCGTTCAGGATCGCCCCGGTCAGCCGTGCACCAGCAGACTGGAAGGATTTCTGGACCGCCTGGATCGCGCCCGCCATCGTCTCCAGATGCCGCGCGACGGCAATAGTCGCCGCGACAGAGCGGCTGATGATCACCGGGTCGGTGACAGCGAGCGTCGGAGGGCCATCCAGGATAATCAGGTCGTAGCGTTCGTTCAGCGTCTCCAGAAGACGGGTGAAATCAGCCCGCATCAGAAGCTCCGACGGGTTCGGTGGAAACCGTCCGGCGATAAGGCAGTCGAGCCCCTCCGTGGGTCCCTGCACAAGCGCCGCGTCCAGCGTCACGTCGCCGGCGAGCACTTCCGCAAGCCCGGGCGTGCCGCGCGGCAGGCCAAGGTAGTGGCGCTGACAACCACGCCGCATGTCGGCATCGACGAGACAGACCTTCTGGCCCGACTGCGCTGCCGTCACAGCGAGATTGATGGCAATGAAGGACTTTCCCGCGGCCGGCGCGGCGCTCGTAAGCAACACGGCCTTCGATTTCGCGTCCAGCATCCCGAAGTGGAGCGAGGTGCGCAACGAACGGATCGCTTCCACCGCCGGATCGTCGGGATCCCTTACGGCGAGGATCGGCCAAGTGCCCCGCGCTCCGCGTTTGGCAAGCGTAAGGTTGCTGTGGCCGATGGTCGCGAAGACCGGCAGGCCGAGGCGCTCTATTTCCTCCGCGCCGCGCAGCCCCGTGGTAAGCGCGTGGCGGCCAAGCACGATGCCCGCGCCGAGGATCAGCCCGAGCAGGCCTGCAAGCACGATAACGAGGTGTCGCGGCGAAACCGGGATCGAAGAGGCCTGGGCCGCATCAACGATCCGGACGTTGCCGACGGCGCCATTCGACAGGACTTTCAGCTCCTCGACCTTCGAGAGCATACCAACATAGGACTGCTGCGCGACAGTGAGGTTTGACGTCAGATCCAGCACCGCCTTCTGCGCCTGAGGAAGCCGGTCCATCTGCTTTTGCAGGTCGGCGATCTGAGCCTTCAGCTCTTTCTTCTTCTGAAGGAGCGCCTGATAGACTGGATGGTTCACGGTGTAATCCGTGCTCATCGAGGCCTGCTGCAGATTTAGCTGGTTAAGCTGCTCCTGCAGATTGCCCTGGGCAGTCAGTAGCGCTTGGGTCTCATAGCTGAGATCGACCGTCTTGTGCTTGTCCTGGTAATTTGCCAGCGCCTGCTGCGCCTTCTCCACAGCCGCCTTGGCCTGCGGCAGCTGGGATTGCACGAAGCTCAAGCTCTTCTGCGCCTCGGCCGAGCTCTGGTCGATGTTCTGGGCGACATAGGCCTGGGTGATCGCGGCGAGGATCGCCTGGGCGCGGTCCGGGCTATTGTCCGAATAGGTCGCGGCCAGCATGTTGGAGCCCTTCGGGTTTTCCGAGACCGAGAACTTCTGCTGCAGGCTCTGCATTACCTCGTCACGGGTCTTACGCTCGATCACGTATTTTCGGCCCGTAATGCCGTCGAGCTTTGAGACGAGCAGTGCGTAACCCCTAGCCGTATCGGCCAGCGGGACACCGACTTTGCCCTTGGCGGAGGATCCGTCCGGCAGGGTCAAAACATAGGCACCATTGCCCTCGTCGGTCAGCAGTATCTGCTGGTCGATCCAGCTTGGCGGCACTTGCAGGGCGGTGACACTGATCGCATCCCCCTCGCGACCGTAGGCAGTCGGGATCAGGCCCGGCATATCGGGAATCCGTCCGGCTTCGATGGCGCGGCCGATGACCGGGAACCGCAGCGGCGCCGCGACCCAGTCGAGGTTCAGCTTGTCGATTGCCTGGCCCAGGATATAGCGCGAGCCCATAATCGCCACTTCGCCCTCGATCGGTGAGGTCGAGGTGCCGAAGAGGTCCTGCACCGCCGTCGCGGCCGCGAAGCCGGCCGATTGCGGCTGCACCTGCACCAGAGAGGTCGCCTGATAGCCGCGTGGCGAAATCACGTAATAGGCAGCCCCCAGCACCAGCGCCAGGAGGGTCACCGAGATTACGATCCACTTGCCGCCCCAGAGGACGCCGGCAAGAGCCATAAGATCGATCTCGTCGTCTTCCTCCTCGGCCGGCGAGGTTACGGGTTCGGGCCTCAAGGCGCAGTCCTCCCAAGCTTGCCGATCCAGCCATCGGCTGCCCGAATGATCCGCGCCACCGCCGCCTCATGGGCGGCGAGCGGTTTTCCATGCGGGTCCGGTATGCCCGCGCCACCGATCCAGTGGTCGAACAGCATCACCTTGCCGGAGAGTTCGGGATGGGTCTCGGCCAGCACACGCCGGTGATCAGCCTCCATCACCAGGATCAGATCGGCATGCCGGCCCAGCTCGCCACTAAACTGTCGCGCAACATGGCCCTCGACAGAGACGCCTGCCGCCGCGGCCGCTTGGGCGGTCCGCTCATCCGCGCCGTGCCCGACGACGGCCCCGAGCCCTGCTGAAGACACCTCCATCTCCGGCAACCCCTTACGCAACACCCTTTCGCCCACCGGCGAACGGCAAATATTTCCAATACAGACTACCAGTATCCTGTTCATGCTCACAGGTTGTTCCGCGTGTAGGCGACTTGATAGAGTCCGTTGATCGACGGCATGATCTTCGAGATGACCTCGTTCCAACGCGACAGCGGCGAGGTCGTCACATAGATCACGTCCTGCGGCTGCAGGTAGAAGCGGCTGCCGGCGACGAAGGCCAGCGGGCTTCGCGCGTCGAACTGGTAGACCTTGATCGGACCCTTCGCTGGCTTGCGGAAGACGAAGACACCGCGGGCATTCGCCTGAGCCTCTACAAGGCCCCCGGTCGTCGTCAGCGCACCTGTCAGCGTCATCGGCGCCTGCGACAGGTCGACCGGCGCGGGTTTGCTGACCTGGCCGAGGACATATGCGAGTTCTGGCAGCAGTTTCGGGACGTTGACCACGTCACCGTCGATCAGCACAGGGTTGTTGCGGACCTGTCCGGCATCGAGGAAGGCCTTCAGATCGACCCTGTAGAGTCGTCCGCCACGCCGCACGGTGACGTTGGCTGTATCGGCATCTGGAAGCAGTCCACCCGCTGCATCCACCGCCTGCAGCAGATGCAGCGGCAGCTCTGTCAGCGGTTCGCGCGCGGGGGTCCTTACCTCACCGGTGACAGAGACGCTCTTGGCGTTATAGGAGGCGATATGGACGTCGACCTGCGGGTCGGGAATGTACTTGGCGAGTTTCGTCGTCAGATCAGAGCGGATATCTGCCACGGTCAACCCCGCAGCTCGCACCTTTCCGACATACGGGTAGAAGAAGGTACCGTCAGTTTCCACAGGCTGGCCCGATTCGGCAGCGCTGCGCTGCGGGCCGGCCGGCAGGGTCAGTTCCGGATGGTTATAGACCAGAACGCTGAGGATATCGCCCTTGCCGATATGATAGACCCAGCGCCCTGGCGCCGGCAATTTTGTGGCTGGACCGTTCGAACCAAGCTCTGGCGAAAGCTTCGCAGCATTAGCCGCCGTTACCGGGACAACGACGAAGGGTGTAGAGCCGTGGGCGGCATCGGTCTTTTGCGCGGATGCGTCGACCGGGAAATTGGTACCGACATCGGCACAACCGCCAAGTGCCGCGCATAGCACGAACCCGCATAAGGCCTTCGACATCTGCCTCTCCCGCCCGGACATCGTCAATGCCCTAGACGGGACCGGCACGGGCCGGGCGCCCCTCCGGCCCGTCGGCCAGGCCAAACGCCCACGCCGATGCGTCGCAGATGTAGCGCAGCTACCCTCACGCGAATCTACAACCCCCAAGTCCGGGCCCGCCGGACGGCGGCCTTGAATTCCCAATTCAAAAAAGGCGTAGAGGGGATCGCATACAATTACAACCCGACATCGCGCCAGCCGCAGCGTTGTGACTGTGGAGCACCGCCCAAGGTTGAGGCGTTGCAGATCAGCCATAGGTTGCTGGCCGCGCAACATTTCGGACACGGCAGGGCACAACCGGCCTTGCCGCCTTCCGACCCGCTACCTACTGTGCCCGCCAAAAATGTCGGGGGACAAATGCGATCAGGCCGATTGGCAGGACGAGGCGCGGGCTGGGCCGCGAGGCTCTTCATGAGCGTCGCGCTTTTTCCAGGGGCGGCGCTCGCGGATGGGCTCGCCAGCCATCCTTCACTGAACCTGCTGGGGACAACCGGGCTGATCGACATGCCTTCGGCCGAGATGCAGAAGGACGGAGTGCTCAATGTCTCCGTCGGCAATTTCGGCCCGATCACCCGAACAACGCTGAGCTTCCAGATAACACCGCGCCTATCGGGTAGCTTCCGCTATTCGGCCTGGGCGCACTGGAGCCCGAACAGCAGCCCCACGACCTACTTCGACCGCAGCTTCGACCTGCGCTACCAGCTCCTGTCCGAGGGCCACTACCGGCCGGCAGTGACGGTTGGCTTTCAGGATTTTGTCGGCACCGGCCTGATGTCCGCCGAATACCTCGTGGCGACGAAATCCGTCACCCCGCGGTTGAAGTTCACTGCGGGCCTTGGCTGGGGTCGGCTCGGCAGTTTCGGCTCGATCGCAACGACCTTTGGCCCCCGGCCGGCGATCGACGTTGGCAAGGGCGGTACGCCCTCGATCCACCAGTTCTTCCACGGCCCGGTCGCGCCCTTTGGAGGGGTTGAGTGGCAGATCTCCGACAAGCTGCGGCTGAAGGCGGAATATTCCTCTGACGCCTATGAGCAGGAGGCCGACGTCCACCACCTCTTCCACCGGAGGATCCCGATCAACGCTGGACTGGAATACGACCTCGGGCAGACGACGCGGCTCGGGATCTATGAGCTCTACGGCTCCAGGATCGGCTTCAGCCTGCAGTTCACGCTCGATCCATCGAACAGCCCGGCCGGGCCGGTTCGCAGCCCCGGGCCAGTTCCGGTCCGTGTGCGGCCGAGCCCGAAGCAGGATCCGGCCTCCTGGTCGCCCTCCTGGGTGACAGAGCCAACCACACTGACTGTTCTGCGCGACAACACAGCGACTCTCCTTGCCCGCGAGGGGCTCAAGCTCGAAACACTACAGCTGACGGGAACGACCGCGGTCCTGCGCTTCCGCAACTCGACCTTCTCCTCTGGCGCGGAGGCAATCGGCCGGGCGGCGCGGGCACTGAGCCAGACCCTGCCGAACTCGGTGGAGGTCTTCCGGATCGTCCCCGTCATCGACGGCCTGCCGCTGGCCACCGTCACCATCAAGCGAAGCGATCTGGAGAAGCTGGAATTCGCACCAGACAATGCAGGCAAGCTACGCGCCCGAGTAAGCCTGGCCCCTGTCGCGCCGCTGGCGGCGCCGGTGCTGCGGGCCAAGAATCTCTATCCGCATCTGAGCTGGTCTATTGGCCCATATCTGCGTACCGCCTTCTTCGACCCGAACGATCCACTGCGTGCGGATCTAGGCGTTCGCCTTTCGGCCGCCGTCAACCTCGCGCCGGGGCTCGTCGCCTACGGGTCGATCACCAAACGGGTATTCGGCAACCTCAGCACATCTGACCGGACATCGAACTCTATTCTGCCGCACGTCCGCTCGGACTACGATCTTTATGACAAACATGGCGATCCCGCGCTCGAGCGGCTTGCGATGGCCTATTACGACCGGCTCGGCCCGAACCTCTTCGGCCGCATCTCGGCAGGTTATTTCGAACGGATGTTCGGCGGAGTTTCGGGAGAAGTCCTCTGGGCGCGCCCGGCAAGCCGCTTCGCGCTGGGGGCCGAGCTCGATTATGCAAGGCAACGCGATTACAACATCGGCCTCGGCTTCCTTAACTACGGCGTCGTCACAGGCTTCCTCTCGGCCTACTACCAATTTGACCACGGCTATTCCGCACAACTTGATGTCGGTCGCTACCTTGCCGGCGACAAGGGCGCGACGCTGACACTGGCGCGGGAATTCCCGAACGGCTGGAAGGTCGGCGCCTTCGCTACACTGACCAATGTCTCCTTTAAGGACTTCGGCGAAGGTTCCTTTGACAAGGGTATCTTCCTGTCAATCCCGGTGTCCTGGATGCTCGGCCAGCCCTCGACCACCTCGATCAGCACCGTGCTGCGCCCGATCCAGCGCGATGGTGGCGCCCAGCTCGACGTACCAGGGCGGCTCTACGGCGTCGTGCGAGCTTATCGCAGCGGCGATCTCAACAGCCAATGGGGGAGGGTGTTCCAATGAGATCACTGCGCTTCACCCTGCCGCTTCTGATCGTGGCGCTCTTGGCCGGCTGTGGCGACACCGGCAGTTCGCCGACGTTCCAAAAGATCGCCGGGGCCGTTCGCGGCCAGTTCGGCGCGCACAAGTCCGGCCCTCCCCTGGCGATGCAGCTGACCCGGGCTCAGGTTCGCGCGGTCAAGGCACCGCTTCTGCGAGCCTCGATTCCGAAATTCCACACGGCAACGCTTCTGAGCTTCTATGCCCGCAACGGCAATGTAATCACCTGGGCCGATGGTGCACAGGACGAGGTCAGCACCCGCAACGGGATCGTGGTCGCCACCCACGGCCTGCCGGGAGACCTGACTTCGGCCGATTTGCCTAGCCTCACCGATATCGCCCGCGGCACGGGAACGGTAGGCGCCCGCTACTGGTCGCTCGATTCTCTGGACCAAGCCCGGCTCATCACGGCGACCTGCACCCTGAGCACTCTGGGAGAGGAAACGATCACTATCATCGGTCTCACCTATAAGACCCGGCATATCAGCGAAAGTTGTGAAAGCCCGGCTGGCGCGTTCCAAAACGAGTTCTGGATCGAGCCGGGGCCGGTGATGCGCAAGTCGCTTCAATGGGTCGGGCCATTCGTCGGACAGATTCTGCTGGAAAATCTGGCGGAATGAGCGGCAGGGCGACAATCTCGCGGGAAGATCGTATCTTTCCTTTGAATCGCTAGACCGGAGGGCAATCCGGGACTATGGTACGGCAAAGATTTACAACCGGAAGGATGCAGAAAATGAAAACGTTGCCTTTCTCTGTTGCGGTAATTCTGCTCTCCGCCGGCACGGCGTTGGCACAGGTAGCACCGCCGCCGCCGCCCCTGCCCGCTGCGGGCGGTATCGCGGGCGGCGCAGGTGGTGCCGCGGCCGGTGCCGGTGCCGGTGCGGCAGCAGCCGGTGCGGCTGCTGCTGCGGGTGCCGGCCTTGGCATTGGCACCATAGGGCTTGTGGCGGCCGGCCTAGTGACCATCGGTGTCGCGGCTGGCTCGAGCAGCAGCAGCAGCGGGACTAGCTCGACGGGCTCCTCGGGCTCCTCGGGGTCGACCTCCGGCACGAACTGATCCCGGCCGAGATTTCTCGCCTTCGAAAGATTTGCGCCATGGCCCCTTTGGGCCGTGGCGTTTTCATGTCCGCACGGGCTCTGGACCCTGCCCCTCCCAGGAGGCAGAGTGACCCCGACAGAATGCGGAGGGCACGATGGGGGAAGTTGCATTGAATTTCAGCCGAGCGGAATATGCGACGCGGCTGGAGAAGACCCGGGCGGCGATGGCCGCGAAGGGTATCGATCTGCTGATCGTTACCGATCCCTCGAACATGAACTGGCTGACCGGCTACGACGGCTGGTCCTTTTACGTGCATCAGTGCGTCGTCGTCCCGCCTTCGGGAGAGCCAATCTGGTTCGGCCGCGGCCAGGACGCCAACGGCGCCCGCCGCACCGCGTATCTCGCCGAGGCAAATATTATCGGCTACCCCGACCATTATGTGCAGTCGACCGAGCGGCACCCGATGGACTATCTCTCCGCTCAGCTCGCCGATCGTGGCCTCGGCAAGCTTCGCATCGGCGTGGAGATGGACAATTACTGGTTCACAGCCGCCGCTTTCGCGAGCCTTGTGAAGCACTTACCCGATGCACGCTTCTCCGACTGCACGGCGCTGGTGAACTGGCAGCGCGCGGTGAAATCGGAGACAGAGATCGGCTACATGCGCCAGGCGGCCCGGATCGTCGAGGGAATGCACGCCCGCATCCTGGATACCGTCGAGGTCGGCATGCGCAAATGCGATCTGGTAGCCGAGATCTACGATGCCGGGATCCGCGGCGTCGCCGGCGCTGGCGGGGACTACCCCGCCATCGTGCCGCTTCTGCCCTCCGGCGCCGATGCCTCCGCCCCGCATCTGACCTGGGACGACAAGCCGATGAAGTCCGGCGAAGGCACCTTTTTTGAGATCGCCGGCTGCTTCCACCGGTATCATTGTCCCCTCTCTCGCACGGTCTTTCTCGGCAAGCCGACCCAGGCGTTCCTCGATGCGGAGAAGGCGACGCTTGAAGGGATGGAGGCCGGGCTGGAGGCTGCTCGGCCGGGCAACACCTGCGAGGATATCGCCACGGCCTTCTTCGCCGTCCTCGCAAAACACGGCATCGTCAAGGACAACCGTACCGGCTACCCGATCGGGGTCTCCTACCCGCCGGACTGGGGCGAACGCACGATGTCGCTGCGCCCGGGCGATAAGACCGAGCTGCGGCCAGGCATGACCTTTCATTTCATGACCGGGCTATGGCTCGAGGATATGGGGTTGGAGATCACCGAATCTATCCTGATTACCGAAACCGGTGTCGATTGCCTCGCTGACGTCCCGCGCAAGCTGTTTGTGAAAGACTGAAGACACCCATGGGATGAGGGCTTGCTCCGGCCCGCGCGTGAAGCGTTTCTGCGCTTGCGCGCGGGCGAGTTTGTGGACGCGACGTCAACCTGAAGCATCACGGGATCGCGACAACCCGTGAGCCGATCGTGCATTCCGGCTGCTGTGGCTCACAGGCCATGCTCACGCACGCGGAGCGTTCCGGCGAGGAGTCCGGTCGCTCCGCAAGTTGTGATTGGGCGCAGTCCTCTCTCTCGGAGTTGCGCCTTGCCACGTCTCAAATGACGATGTTAGCGGTAACATCGCGGACTACGGCCATAGAGCCATGTCCGTGCAAAACCTCAGAGGAGGAGAAACCCCATGAAACGTCTTATTCAAACAGACTGCGCACCGAGCGTGGCCCGGCTGCTCGGCTGCACCGCGCTGGCCCTCGGCCTGACGGCGGGCGGCGCAATCGCGCAGGGCATCACCGCCGGGTCGTTCAACGCCAGCTTCGCCGCGATGGGCCAACTGAAGTCGGTCGTCGCCAAGGGCAAGGGCAAGATCGGCGTGCTGCTGCCGGAGACCGCGACCTCCGCGCGCTACACCTCGTACGACGAGCCCTACCTTAAGAAGGCCTTCGAAAAAGCCGGGATCAAGTCTAGCGACGTGATCATCACCAATGCCCAGGGTTCGGAATCGAGCGAGTTAACCCAGGCGCAGACCGACATCTCGCAAGGTGCGACCGTGCTGGTGGTGGACCCGATCTCCTCCGGCGTGGGATCCTCGATCGAGACCTATGCCAAGCAGCACGGCGTTGCCGTTATCGACTATGACCGCCTGACGCTTGGCGGCAGCCGCGGCTATTACGTCAGCTTCGACAACGTCGCGGTCGGCAAGCTGATCGGCCAGGGGATGGAACAGTGCATTGCGGCCTGGAACGTCAAGAAGCCGGACATCCTGGTGATGGCGGGTGCCCCGACGGACAACAACGCCACGCTCTTCAAGCAGGGCTACATGAGCGTGCTGGAACCGAAGTTCAAATCGGGCGCTTATAAGAACGCGGGCGAGCCGGCAGGCACCTGGGACCCCTCGGTGGCCCGGACCACGTTCGAAGAGCAGTTCACAGCGCATAACAACATCAACGCGGTGGTCACGCCTAACGACGGCAACGCCAACGCAGTTATCTCCTACCTGAAGACGCTGAAGGTTCCGCCGCATTCATTCCCGACCACGGGTCAGGACGGCACGCTGACGGGGATGCAGAACATTCTCTCCGGCTACCAGTGTGGCTCGGTCTACAAGCCGATCTACCTGGAAGCGCAAGCGGCGGCCGCGCTGGCGATCTACCTGCGCGCGGGCGAAACCCCGCCGGCGGCTCTGGTCAATGGCAAGACTATGGATTCGCAAGCCAAGATCGAAGTGCCCTCGGTTCTGCTTACGCCGTACTGGGTCACCCCGAAGAACATGAACGCGACCGTGGTGAAAGACGGCTTCGTCTCCGCCAAGAAGCTTTGCGCCGGTAACATGGCCAAGGCCTGCGCGGCTGCCGGCATCAAGTCGTAAGCCCAGCCGATGGCAGAAAGCTCTATTCAAGAGCCGGGCGGAGGAGCAGATATGCTCCTCCGCGTCCGGGGGATCGAAAAGAACTTCGGCGCCGTCCAGGCCCTGGGCGGCGTCGATCTGGATTTGCCACCTGGCCAGGTGACTGCACTCGTCGGCGACAACGGTGCCGGCAAGTCGGTGCTGATCAAGACCATCGCTGGCATCCACGAAGCCGACGGCGGCGAGATCATCTGGGATGGCGAGACGGTTCGGATCCGCAGCCCGCGCGATTCCGCGGCACTGGGGATCGAGGTGGTCTACCAGGACCTCGCGCTGTGCGACAATCTCGACATCGTCCAGAACATGTTCCTGGGCCGCGAACGCATTTCCGGCGGAATGCTGGACGAGGACGGCATGGAACGCTCCGCCGCCGAAACGCTGGCGAGCCTCAACGTCACCACCCTGCGCTCGATCCGCGCGCCGGTGGCTTCGCTCTCGGGCGGGCAGCGGCAGTCGATCGCAGTCGCAAAGGCGGTCATGTGGAACTCCAAGCTCGTCATCCTCGACGAGCCGACAGCAGCGCTCGGCGTCGCCCAGACCCGGCAGGTTTTGGCGCTGGTGCGCCGCCTGGCCGATCAGGGCCTCGCCGTGATGATGGTGTCGCACAACCTCAACGACGTCTTCGCCGTCGCCGACCGTATCGCGGTGCTGCGGCTTGGCAAGATGGTGGCTCAGGGCCCTGCTGACGAGTTCGACGTCCCGCTTACAGTGGAGCTGATGACCACTGGCAGTTCCGAACGTCTGGGAAAGGTGAAAGCCGAACGTCCGCCGCCTGGCACACCGGCCTCCCTGCCCGGCAGTGACGAAGCCGACACGCAACGCTCCGCCGTCGTGGGAGCTGGACAGTCCCAGAGTTTTGGGGCCTTCCTGAGTTCGACCTGGACCAAGGTTCTGGCCGGGCAGAGCGGGGTTCTGCCGGTGCTTCTGGGCGTCATCCTGATCGCCGGGATCTTCCAGACCCAGAATGCGAAGTTCCTCTCTGCCGGGAACGTTGTGAACCTTTTGGTGCAAGGCTCCGTCTTCATGCTGATCGGCATGGGCGAGGTCTTCGTGCTTCTCTTGGGTGAGATTGACCTGTCACTCGGCTTCATCGCTGGCATCGGGGGGACGGTCGCCACAATGCTGGTTCAGCCGGGAACCGACTGGCCATGGTGGGCCGCGGTGATCGCGGCGCTGGTCGCAACAGGGCTTCTCGGCGCGATCCAGGGGCTCTTGATAACCAAGGTCCGTCTGCCCTCCTTTGTCGTCACTCTGGCCGGGCTTCTCGGTTTCCAAGGTGTGATGATCGAGCTTCTGGGCGCTGGCGGCACCATCCCGATCCCGAACGAGGTGATCAACAACTTCGCCAATGGCACGCTTACGCGCGCCGGCGGCTGGATCGCCACGGCACTGGTGCTGGCCATTTACGCGGTCATGACCGTGCGGAAGGACCGGATCCGCCGGCAAAGCGGCCTCGTCGCCCCGCCGCCTGGCCTCACCGCGCTGAAGATCGGGGCAGCCGCCCTCTCGGGGATTGTCCTGGTGCTGGTGTCTAACTTCGACCGCGGTATCCCGCGCTTCCCGATCAATGGGATGCCCTGGGTGATCCCGATCGTCTTCGCAGTGCTGGTAGCCTGGTCGGTCCTGCTGGGCCGGACACGCTTCGGGCGCTACATCTACGCTATCGGCGGCAGCGCCGAGGCAGCCAGGCGTGCGGGTGTGAACCTCGGAAGGATCCGCATGCTGGCGTTCACGCTGGCAGCGATGACGGCAGGGATCGGTGGCATCATCTACGCCTCTCGCCTGCGGTCGATCTCCACCAGCTTCGACGGCGGCACGATCGTGCTCTATGTCGTGGCGACGGCAGTGATCGGGGGGACCAGCCTCTTCGGTGGCAGAGGACACCCTCTGCACCCGGTCTTGGGTGGTGTGGTCATCGCGGCGATCGTAAACGGCATGGCGCTGCTCGGACTGCCGGCCGCCGTGCAGTTGATGGCGACGGCACTTGTCCTGCTGGCCTCCATCACCGTCGACGTGGTGGTGCGGCGTCGGGGTGAAACCTCGCGATAGCGATCCGGAAACCTGCCTGTAACTGGGGCGGCCTGCCAGGCGGTAGGCTGCCCCCTTTTCGTTGGGCCCACCCCCCTGCCCTAGGCATTCGTAATGATGGGGTCGGGGGTTCGAGGGGATTGCCAACTTGCTCGTGGTCCGACGTTGGCGTAGGTGCCGAGGATGAATATTCCCGACACGATGCCGCGCCTGAAGGGCTATCGTTTTCCTCGCGCGATCGTGGCTTACGCGGTCTGGGCCTATCACCGGTTCGCGCTCAGTACCGGGGATGTCGAGGATTTGCTTGCCGAGCGCGGCGTGATCGTTAGCCGGCAAACCGTGCGGCAATGGGTGAACCGCTTCGGGAGCCACTTCGCCGCCTGCATCAGGCGCGACAGGCCGGCCGCCAGCGACAAGTGGCACCTCGACGAGGTCGTCGTCCCGATCGGCGGGGAGAAGTTCTGGTTGTGGCGAGCGGTCGATGTGATGGGCGATGTGCTCGACATCCTGGTACAGAAGCAGCGGAATGCGAAGGCGGCGAAGCGATTTCTGGTACGACTGATCGGCCGCTTCGGCACTCCGCGTGTCGTCGTCACCGACAAGCTGCGCAGCTATACCAGCCCGATCGGCCATCTCGCACCCGATGCGGATCACCGCGCGCGCAAGGGGCTCAACAACCGCATCGAGGGATCGCACAGGTCGACCCGAAAGCGCGAGAAGATCATGGGGCGGTTCAACAGGCCCAGAGGTTCCTCGCCGCCCATGACCAGGTCGACACGCTCTTACGACCCCGCCGCTATCGTCTCTCCGCTTCCTCTTGGCGACACGCCAGATCCGATGCCTTCGATCTCTGGGCTATCTATGCCCTCGAAATGAGCGCCTGACGAACACCACTCAGGCCCATGCCGATTTCGGCCTGACAAGTTGGCAATCCCGTCTAAACACTGACAGGCACGCCCTTTGGGCCTGCGCGGCAGCTTTCGTTGCAAGAGAGGTGCAACGATTTGTCATCCAGTTTGGATAATCCAGCATTTACAGCTATTTATTTGTTGCACGGCGTTTCCTGAATCGTTGCATGCGCCTTGGCGGCAAAAATCGTTGCAGAATCCTTGCAACGAAAGCTTGAGGGATATGGAAAAATGTTATTTTGTAGATAGATAATCGTTGTGAGCAATAAGGTTATCGTTGCATGCCGTCCCCGGACCAACCCATTTTGGACTATATCGCAGACCATCCCGGTGCAGGCCGGGCAGCGATCCGGCGTGCGGTAGCACCGGAAGATGATCCCAGCACGGTGTGGCGGACGCTCAGGCGGCTCGTTGACGAGGGGCGGCTTGAAGTCTCGGGAAAGGGCCGGGCGACCGGCTACACCATTGCCGGGTCAGCCGTGGTGCGGGCGCACTTGAGCACGCCCTACAACCGCCGTCCGCCCGTCGCCTACCGCAAGGACTTCCTCGATGCCTATGTGCCGGGCAAGACCTACTATCTTACCGAGGCTGACCGGGCGCGCTTACTGGAAGCGGGGCGGCCTGCGGGCGGGCCGATTGCTGCCGGAACCTACGCACGGCGTATCCTGGAGCAGTTGCTCGTAGACCTGTCATGGGCCTCCTCGCGGATGGAGGGCAACACCTATGACATCCTGCAAACCGAGCGCCTGATCCGCTTTGGCGAGGAAGCTGCGGGCAAGGACCGCAAAGAAGCGCTGATGATCCTGAACCACAAGGAGGCGATCCAGTACGTTGTCGATAATCTCGATGACATAACCTTGCGGCGCGCCGACCTGTTTGCCATCCATGCCCTACTGTCGGACGGCCTGCTCGGCGATCCGGGCATGGCCGGTCGCCTTCGCGTCGGCGCGGTCGGGATTTCGCACTCCAGCTACAAGCCTCTGGATGACGCCGTCACCATTGCCGAGGAGTTCGACATCCTGATCGCCAAGGCGGCAGAGATCGCCGATCCATTCGAGCAGTCATTCTTCCTGCTCGTCCATATCCCGTATCTGCAAGCCTTCATCGACATCAACAAACGGACATCGCGGGTCGCCTCCAACGTACCGCTGCTCAAGGCCGATCTTGCCCCCATGTCGTTCCTGACCATGGATGATGCCAATTATATCGACGGGCTGATCGGCATCTACGAGTTGAACAATGTCGCGCTGCTGCGCGAGGTCTATATCGACAGCTATCTCGCCTCGGCGGAGAAATACCGCGTGCTGCGCGCCGAGGTCGAAACCCCGGAAAAGGCGGCGCTCGCCTACCGCGAATTTGTTCGCGAGGCCGTCCGGCGCTGCGTGCTGGAGTTCAAGGCCTTCCGGGCGGACGAGGTTCTGGCCATGGCCACCGAAGCCGCGATCCCGGAGGAGGATCGGGACGCTGTGGTCGCCTATGTTGGCGAACAGGTGCGCGGTCTCCATGAAGGCAATGTCATCCGCTACCGGCTCCGCCCGGCGGACCTCGATGGCCTCCTGCAGGAACAGACGTAATGGCAGAAAGCTTCTCGGACCGGTACGGGGGATTGCCAACTTGCTCGTGGTCCGACGTTGGCGTAGGT
>NZ_RRYH01000044.1 GCF_004010155.1 Solirhodobacter olei
CGCCGAGAGAGGGCTGGAAACGCACGCCCTGTTCGGCGATCCAGCCGAGCATGTCCTTGGACCGGGCGATCATATGGCGTGCGAGGTCCTCGTCGGTCTTGCCTTGGGTGACACGGCGCAGGTCGTCCCAGAATTCCGCTTCGCTGTAGGGCCCGGTGAGGTGGCCGGTGGCGGTGTCATGGGCGCAGCGCATGTTGCGGGTGTGGCGGGTGTTGCCGCCGCGGTAGAATTTCGGCGCACCTTCGAGGACCAGCACCTCCGCCCCGTGCCGCCGGGCTGCGATCGCCGCGCAGAGTGCCGCATTGCCGCCGCCGATCACCAGCACATCGGGCCGTGACATCGGTGTGTTCATGATCTGCGGTCTTCCCACTACAACTCGCTTTTTGATTTCGATGGGCTTGTATTCAACCGCATGCAAAAATTGCCCGCGCGGACCAGCGTTGCTGTCGGACGAATGTGAACTTGTCTCAACCAGGGAAACCTCACGATCCTCGTTCGCCGGCGAGCGCTCGACGTCGTGCAGGGCCAGCCGCAAGCCGCCGATACATCGTCGCGGCAAGGCGGATGGTCCTGGGATGGGTCTTGAAGTGGGGGAACGGGGAGCGCTGGGTCAACCCGAAACGCAAGACACCCCCCTGCCTGCCCAAATGCGAGTAAACTCATCGCACTCAATCAGACCATGCCACCATTCGGCTGAACGATCTGCCCATGCACCCAGGATGCCTTGTCCGAAGCGATGAAGGCGATAACGTTGGCCACCTCTTCGGCCTCCCCCACACGGTTGAACGGGCTCATGCCCGCTGAGCGCGCCACCGCTGCCTCGTCCTTGCCGGAACGGAACAGGTCGGTGTCCACCGGCCCCGGCGCCACAGCGTTGACCCGGACACCGCGAGGGGCCAATTCCTTCGACATGGAGCGGATCAGGCTTTCGACGGCCGCCTTGGACGCGGTGTAGGGTCCGCCACCGGGCACCGCAATGCGGACCATCGACGTGGTCAGACCGATGATCGTGCCGCCATCCGCGACCTTCTGCGCCGCCTCGTGCAGCACATTGAACGCACCGACGATGTTGACCTCGACCAGGCGGCGGAAGTTGTCGGCGTCGAACTGTCCGACTGGCGCAGGCGGGACATTGATGCCCGCGTTCGCCACCACGCAATCCGGCGCGGCACCGAAATCTGCCTCGACATTGGCGAAAACCTTCGCCACTTGGTCCGGGTCACGAACATCAGCCTTGTAGGCCTTGATATTCTCCCCGCCGGTCGGAAGGTCCTCCGGCGGCGTGCTGACATAGGTATAGGCGACGTCGAAACCGGTTTCCGCCAGCGCCTTGACCGTCGCCGCACCAATGCCGCGGGTGCCGCCGAAAACAATTGCGATCTTTTTACTCATTGTATTTCCTCAAAGTTTTGGCAGGCCATTGGGTCTACCAGGTGGAGACTGACACGACCCGTTCCTCGGTCATTTCATGCACCGCGTAGCGCGGCCCTTCGCGGCCGAAACCGCTGTCCTTTGATCCGCCATAAGGCATCACGTCGACGCGCGAACTCGACGTCTCATTGACATGCACACCGCCGACCTCGAGCTTGCGAGCAGCGGAGAAGGCATCGAGCAGGCGGTTCGTAAAAATGCCGGTCGCAAGCCCGTAAGGCGTGGCGTTGACCCGCTTGATCGCCTCGTCGAGCGTCGAGAATGGTACGATGCATACCACCGGCCCGAAGATCTCCTGGCAACTGACCTTCATGTTGTCGTCGATGCCCGATAGAAGCGTCGGCGGCAGAACAGCACCCTGGCGCGCGCCCCCGGCGAGCCGATTGGCCCCGCGCGCAACGGCCTCCTCGACCCATGCCTCGACCCGGATCGCCGCAGCCTCGCTGATCAGGGGCCCAACCACGGTCTTGTCGTCATAGGGATCGCCATAGGCCAGCGCACCGACCATTTTGGTAAGACGGTCTGTAACCTGTTTTGCGATGCTCTCCTGTACCAGCAGAATCTGCACCGAGGTGCAGACCTGGCCGGCCTTGCGGTAGCCGGCGTTGACCACCTTGGGCAAGGCACGGTCGAGATCGGCATCATCGCAGAGCAGCGTGAAGGCAATCGAACCAAGCTCCATTTGCGTTCGGCGCAAACCCGCGTCGCGCTGGATGATCTCGCCGACTTCGGTCGAACCGGTAAAGGCGAAGAAGCGGACGCGCTGGTCCTCCATGAGATGGCGCACGATACTGCCGCGGCCGAGGAGCAGCGATAGGAACCCTGCCGGCACCCCGGCTTCCACAAATGCGTCGGCGAGCAGCGCCGCCGTGATCGGCGTATTGGTCGAGGGTTTGAGGATCACTGCGTTCCCTGCGGCAAAGGCCGGGGCAATCTTGTGCGCTACCGTGTTGAGCGGCGAGTTGAACGGAGTGATCGCCGCCACCACGCCGAGCGGCACGCGAAGGGTGAAGGCGAAGCGGCCTGATTGCTGCGGCGCGCCCTCCATCGGGATGACCTCGCCCGCGAGGCGGCGGGCCTCCTCTCCAGACAGCCTTAGAGTTTCGAGACAGCGCCGCACCTCTCCCAAAGCGTCGGACCGGGTGAAGCCTGCCTCGGCTTGCATCGCCTTGACGAATTCCTCTTTGCGCGCCTCAACCTGTCGGGCAGCCCGATCAAGTATCGCGCCGCGCTCGTACGCCACCGGCGCGCCCTTTCGGTAAGCGGCATGAGCGAGGTCCACCATTTCCCTTACTTGGGCCTGGCTAGCCCCGCTTACCGTGGCGAAGGCTTTCAGACGGTACTTGTCCAGCACATCTATGCTGCCACCCGTACCGCGCACCCAGCGGCCACCAATCAGCAGGTTGTACTCGCCGTCGCTCTGCATCCGATGATCGGCTTTCAACTCGGTCACGATGTCGTCCTTTCACACATGCTCAGAGCCAAAGGATTTCCTTTCGGTAATCCAGGTCATTCAAAAGATCCTCGGCCGGCCCATTGTGGAAAACCTCCCCGCGCTCGAGCGCGTAGACGCGATCTGCAAGGGCCAGCACAAGATCGAGGTTGTGCTCAACGATCACGATGGGCAGTTCGCGTCGAAGCCGGTCAAAGACACGGAACAGCTCTTCCACCACGGCGGGCGCGAGCCCCTCGAAGGGTTCATCGAGAAGAAGAAGGCGCACGTTACCGGACAGGGCCCGAGCGACAGCCAGCATCTGCTGCTCCCCGCCCGAGAGGTAGTCGGCAGGCGTACGGTAGCGGGTCTTCAGGATCGGAAACATCTCGAGGATCTTCTCCTCGCTCCACACCGTCCCGGTCTTGCCATCGGTCGCCCGCGCGAGCCGGCCCAGAGCGAGGTTTTCCCCGACGCTCATGCCGCTAAAGAGCCCTCTGCCCTGCGGAACGTATCCCATCCCGGCCCGGGCGATGTCGGCGGCAGCAAGCCCAGCGATCTCTGCGCCCTCGAAAAGGATGCTGCCAGATTTCGGTGGCACCAGCCCTGACAGAGACTTCAGGAACGTCGACTTTCCCGCACCGTTGCGGCCGAGAAGCGCCACTATCTCGCCCTCGCGCACCTCGAGCGCTGCATCGTTCAGCACGTGGCTCTTGCCGTAATAGGTATTGAGCTGCTCGGCTTTCAGAACGACCTTCTGGCTCGCCTTGTTGCCCTCGGTGCGCCCGGTCACGGCAGGTGTGCCTGTCCCTGTATAGACTTCCTGGACGCGCTTGTCGTTTCGGACGGCGTCGGGCACGCCGTTCATTAAGACCTCGCCCTGGTTCATCACCGTAACTTCGTCGGAGAAGTCGAGCACCCGATCGATGTCGTGCTCTACGATGAGGATCGGGATGTTCTTCGAGATCGTCTTTACGAGGTTCGAGACCCTCTCACGCTCAGCGGCAGCGAGGCCTGCGAGCGGCTCATCCATGAGGAGCACTTGCGGCCGCGAAGCCAGCGCCACGCCGAGGTCGACCAGCCGCTGTCCGCCGTATGAAAGGTCACTGCCATAGGTGTCCTCGATCCCTTCGAGGCCGAGGAACCGGATTAGTTCGGCGGTGTCACGGTTAACCTCTTCGTAGCTGTCGATATCGCGCCAGAAATTATACCTGCCTTTCTGGCGTGCCTGGGCCGAGAGCCGAAGATTTTCCTCGATCGTAAGATTGCCGAAGAGGTTGGTGATCTGGAACGACCGGGCCAGGCCCTTCTGGCATATCGCATCCGGCTTGACGCCCTGGATATCTTCTCCGTTCAACCGGACGGTGCCGCTCGTCGGAGCGAACATGCCGGAGACGAGGTTGAACAGCGTCGTCTTGCCTGCGCCATTCGGCCCGATCAAGGCATGAACCTCGCCCTGCTTCACGCTGAGGCTGACATCCTTTACGGCCTGAATGCCGCCGAAGCGTTTGGAAACCTGGACAACTTCAAGCACGTCGCCCTTGCTGGCCTCGGGTGCGAGGAAGGCAGGCAACGGCAGGCCCTCGTAGATCCGCCGCTTGCTCATCGCGGCGGCCCCCACGGCTGGCGGATTGATGCGCCGCCTGATCATGCCCCAGATGCTGACGAGTCCGCCCGGCGCAAAGATCACGAAGAGAACGAAGGTTATGCCGAAATAGAGCAGCCAGTTATCCGTCCAGATCGAGAGGAGCTCACGGTAGACGATGTAGTAGATCACCCCCAACGCCGGCCCGAGGATGTTGTGCATGCCTCCAATCACCACCATGGCGAGAAATTCGCCGGACAGTTCGACTGAGGTGCCGTCGGCCGAGACGATATAGTGCTGAAAGCCCGACAGCGCGCCGGCGAGTGCCGTGACGATCGCCGAAAGGACGAAGACCGCCAGTTTGTAGTGATGCACCGAATAGCCCTGGAAGGTGGCGCGCCTCTGGTTCTCCCGGATCGCTAACAAGACGTGGCCGAAAGGCGAGCGGGAGAGCCGCAGAAGGACGTAGAGAACCGCCAGCCCGATTGCCGAGACGAAGCAGTAATAAGTGAGCTCGTTGTCCAGGCTGAATGGGCCGAGATAGCCCCGCTTTAGTCCGCCGAAACCATTCTCGCCACCGGTGAGCGCCGTCCATCGGAAAGCGACCGTGTAGGTCAGCGCCGAAAGGGCCAGGGTCATAAGGGCGAAATAGACACCGCGCCGTCGCAAGATGAGGAGACCGAGCAGAACCGAGACAACGCCGACAAAGGCCATGGCGAAAAGCGTTGGCAGGTAGATCTCGCCCGGGAACCAATATTTCTGCGAAATTGCCGCAGCATAGGCTCCGACCCCAAACCAGACGCTCTGGCCGAAGGAGACGATGCCCGTATAGCCGACCAGAAGATTCAGACCGAACGCGGCAATGCTGAGGAACACGAGGACAGTCGCCGTGTTCAACGTCAGGCCAACCAGTTGCAACGCGAAGGGCAGCACAACGATGCCGAGGGCCGCAATCAGCAACGGCCGGTAGATCTCAAGGAACCGCTTCATGCTTCGAACTTCTCTATCGTCTCGCCCAGCAGCCCACGCGGACGCAGGATCAGGACGACGAACATGAGGACATACATCGAGGCCTCAGCCCCGGCCGGCATGAAGTAGACGGTCACCCCCCGCACCACCCCAACGAGGAAGGCCGCGAGAACGACGCCCCAGAAACTGCCGAGCCCGCCTATGATGACGACGACGAAGGCCACGGTTACGACGCTCGAGCCCATTGAAGGTTCAACTGTCGTGATCGGCGCAAAGAGCGCTCCCGCCAGTGCCGCAAGGCCGACGCCAAGCATGACGACGCTCCGCATGTAGGGTTGCAGGCGAATTCCGAGCGCGGCAACCATGTCCGGCCGCTGGATTCCGGCGCGCACAACCCGGCCGAACATCGTCTTCTGCAGCAAGAACCAAAGCCCCGCCAGTATCACCAGAACGATTGTGAGCAACAGCAGCCGGTACCGCGAGAACATGAAGTTGCCCACGAAGACCGCGCCATGTAACGACCGTGGCATGCCGTAGGGTACCGGCGCGGCCCCCCAGACCATTCGGATCATCTGCTCAACGACCATCGCCAGCCCGAAGGTTACGAGCAACCCGAGGATCGGATCACGGTTGTAGAAAAGCCTTAGGATAAAGCGCTCGAACAGAATGCCGAGGAGTGCGACGGCTATCGGCGAGATGATGACACCCGGGCCAAAGCCCAGGTATTTCGTCACCTCCACCGCGATGTAGGCGCCGATCGCGAAGAAGGCGCCATGCGCAAGGTTCACGACACCGCCCACACTGAAGATCAGTGAAAGACCCAGAGCCACCAGCAGGTAGTAACCGCCTTGTACGAGGCCATTTACCACCTGTTGCAGCAGAAAGACGAAATCCATGTTCGGTTCAGCCTAAGAATGCCGACACTCTGCAGCGCCGGTGATCGCCACGGTCGACGGGTACGGGAATCCGGAAAGACAACCCGCACCCGGCATTCAGGGTTCAGAGCTTACAGCCGCCTTCGGCCACGGTCGGGTAAATCGAGTCCAGGGGCTGGTTTGGCCCTGGCACCGCATTGCCCAGAACGATCATGTCATAGACATTCTTGGCATTGGGGTTGACCGTGAAGGGATAGGCTTCCTGGATCAGCTGGTGATCGCCCTTGCGGAAATACGCCTTCCTCTCCTTGAGGATGTCGAATTTCGCCTCTGTTTCCAGATACTTGATCATATCCGCCGTCGCGAGGGACTTGGTCTTGGCAATGACCTCCGCTGCAATCTTCATCGAGATAAAGGACACCCAAGACTGGTTCTCGGGCATCGTGTTGAACTTCTTCTGAAAAGCCGCCACGTAAGCCTTCGAGCCGGGGGTGTCGAGCGTGTCGTACCAAGAGGTGGGCCAAGTCCCGGTCAGGTTACCCAGGCCCGCCGCCCAGGCGGAGGCCGTGTTCAGATTGAAGCCGACCGTCGGGAAGGTCAGACCGAATTCTGCATACTGCTTGACGAAGTTGGTCGTCTGGTTGCCCGCGAGGTTCAAGCAGACGACATCGGGCTTGACCTGGCGCACCTTCTGAAGAAACGGGCTGAAGTCCGTGACGTCCGTCGCCACCAGCGCATCGGTCACGAGCGTCGCATCATTGTCGGCGAAGAACTTCTTGGCCGCAGCCAGAAGGTCATGGCCGAAGACATAGTCCGCGGTCAGCGTCATGAAGCGCTTGCCTTTGACCATACCGCGCCGCAGGAGCGCGCTCCCCACGGCATTGACCATTACGGTGTTGGGGATGTCGGTGCAGAACATGTACTCGGAGCAGTTCTTGCCGCGCAGCACGTCCGACCGCGCACCGACGCAATAATAGAGCTTCTTGTTCCGCGCCGCGACTTGCGAAATTGCCAGCGCCGACGCCGACGAGATCTCGCCGATCAGGAAGTCGACCTTGTTTTCCGATATCATCCGCTGCGCCTTTGTGGCGGCGGTGTCGGGGTTGATCGAGTCTTCCGAATGAAGCTCGAACTTCATCCCGTTCACGCCACCGGCAGCGTTGAGTTGTTCTACGGCCAGTTCCATCCCCTTGGTCGCATAGACACCGAGCGCACCGAGGAAGCCGGTCTTCGGCGTCAGATGGCCAATCTTTATCGTGTCGCTCGCAGCCCGCACGATCGACGGCAGCCCGAAAGCCGAAACGGCGGCTGCGCCCGCGCTCAGTTTGAGTGCGGCACGGCGGGACACGAGGCTCGGACCGGCGTCTGGATCAAGCTTTTGTTCTGACATTCCTCTTCCTCCCTCATCGCGTTTAGCGATAACAAAATCATCTGGCTGACCGCATGCACCCCCTCGGCAAACGGAATTCGGCCTGATAGGGCAGGATACTAAAATGTTCCGGCGCAAAGCGAAAATACAGATTGTTGACACTTGGTATAAGTTTTACCTATACCTCGCGCTGGGAGGAAGGTGTCATGGAAATCCGTCCACTTCGCTATTTCGTGACGATCGTCGAAAGCGGCAGCCTGTCCAAAGCGGCGCGCCAACTCAACGTGGCTCAGCCTGCGCTGAGCCAGCAATTGAGTAAACTCGAGGACGAGGTCGGCCGCCCACTTCTGCACCGTTCGTCGAAAGGCGTGACCCCAACCGACAACGGCCTCGCACTTTATCATCACGCCCTCTTCATGATCCGCCAGCTCGACCAGGCCCTGTCGATCGCGCGCAGCGAGACAGGAGGCGTGCAGGGGATGGTTACGCTCGGCCTGCCGGCAACCACCGTCGCGGCAATCGGGCTACCGCTGGTGCGTCGGATCCGCGAAAACTATCCCTATATTCTCCTGAATGTCGTTGAGGGAATGAGCGGGCATATCGGCCAGCTCATGCGCGCCGACCAGCTCGATCTCGCCGTCCTGTTCTCCAAGGATGCCGCATCCGATTTCACGGTCGAGCCCTTGCAGGTAGAGGAACTGTTCCTGATGCTGCCGGAAGAAAGCCGGCTGGTGCCGCCGGCGCGCAAGACGATCACCGTAGCCGAGGCGGCCCAGATTCCCCTGATCCTGCCGACCGGCTCGCATGGGCTGCGCCAGCGGATCGAGGCAGAGTTCGAGAACCGCGGCCTGAGCATCAATGTCGTTGCCGAAATCGATTCTCTCGCCCTGTTGATGAACTGCGTCTATGACGGCATGGGCGCGACCATCAAGCCGATGGGCGCCATCATGCAGGAGGGCGCACGCGGAAGGAATTGGCGCTATTTGCGCTTTTCCGATCTTCGTTTCCGCCGCCGGAACTTCCTTTATTCGCTTCCGACAGGGCGCCTGACAAGCGCGGCCGCCGCCGTGGCGAAAGAGTTGAAGGAAACGGTAAGCAGTCTGATCGAGGATCCCGGCTGGTCGGGGTTCGAGAAGGTGCCTCAGGAGCGGATCCTTCCCGGCGTTAAGGGCAGCGGCGCCGGCCGACACGCCGCGGAATAGCCTTCGTCAGCCCACGACACCCGCGAAGCCGAGCAGGGCGGAAAGCTCTGCGGCGGCTGCCTCGAGAACGACGGCCTTTCCGGGCAGGGCGTCCTCGCCCATTCGCCAGACCGGGCCCGAAATTCCCATTGCCGCGATGCTGCGCCCGGCGAAATCGCGAACCGGAACGGCAATGCAGCGAACGTCGCCGTCGAACTCGCACCGATCATGTGCCATGCCGGAGGCCCGGATGTCCTCGATTTCGTTCAGGAGGGTCTCCGCTTCGGTGATGGTGTTTCGCGTGTAGCGCTCCAGCGCAAGTGTATGGACGAGCGCGCGGCAGGGCTCCACTGGCATCGACGCCAACAGCATCTTGCCGATCGCCGTCGCATGGGCAGGCCGCACCGCCCCCGGCCGATCCGCCAGTTGCAGCAAACCGGGCGCTGCAGTCCGCGCGACCATCAAGATATCGGTCTGGGAGCGAATTGCCAGGTGGGCCGCTTCGCCGGTCTCCGCACTCAGCCGTTCCAGCACCGGTGCGCCCAACACGAGCAAGGTGTTATCGTCGAGCGCCCCTGCCGCGAGGCCGAAGATTCGTGCACCGACCCGGTAGCGTTTGCTCTCATTGCTCTGGACCACGTAGCCGATGTGGACCAGCGTCTTGAGGAGGTGAAAAGCGGTAGAAGAGTGCAACCCCACCTTCTGACTAATCTCGGACAGCCCGATGCCATCGGGCGACCGGGCGATGACATCGAGGATGGCCGCCGCCCGTTCCAGCGACTGGATTCCGCCCCTCGCCGCTTTCGCCGAGATCGCAGCGCCCGGAGGCGCAGCGGCAGCCGAATTTTCGGCTGCCGGCCCGCCCATGCCTCTGGCTTTCCGCTGCACCGCCACCGGGGGTTACTCGTCGGTAACCGGCGTCGTGACCACTATGAAGGTCAGGTCCCCCAGCCCATTGTTGGTAATCGAATGCCAGACGCCTGGCGGAATGAAGATCACGTCGTGCTTGCGCACGATCCGCTTTTCCTCCCCGATTTCCATCATCCCTTCACCATCGAGGACATGGTAGACCTGTTCCTGCACCTTATGGACATGTCGTCCAACATAGGCCATCGGCTGATAAGTCGAAATACGATAATCGATCAGCTTTGACCCGGTCGTTTCGGGATGGACGAGCGCCTTCGACAGCGCGCTGCCAAAATGGCCGGGAAACTGCTGCCACGGCTCCTCGGCGATCTGGCGAATGCTTGCCTTGTAGGTGTCGCTCATATGGGATTCCTCCTTGAATCGGGTCTGTTTCTCACGGCCGCCACGGTCCGCCGAAGACCGGCTCTTTCGGCGGGATCGGCGGAAGCTCCCACGCTCCGGTGGCAGGCGGACGGATTTCGGCATCAACATGGACATCGATCAGCGCAGGCCGCCCGGAGGCGACCGCCTGCTCGAGCGTCCCAGCGAAGTCCTGTGAGCGAGTGACGGTGTAGCCATCAACCCCCGCCGCCCGCGCCCAGGCCGCAAAATCGGGGTTGTAGGGCTCGCCATTGGCGCCATGGCGGAAAGCGGTGCCGTATTCCCGACCGTCGAAATAGGCATATTGGAGATCGCGGATCGCACCCCAGGCGAAATTGTTCCAAACCACCCAGATGACCGGGATATTGTACTCCACTGCGGTGCACAGAACGTGCGGAACCATTGTAAAGCCGCCGTCACCGCAGATTGAAACGCAAACCTTGTCGGGCGCGGCCAGCTTTGCGCCCAGGATCGAGCTCGGCCCGAAGCCCATGCCTGAATAGCCCCAGGTATTGAGCATCGCCTGAGGCCGCCTGGCCTCCCAGAACTGCATGAACCAGTTATGATGAATGCCAGAATCGAGCGAAATGATCGCATCCTCGGGCAATACCTTGCGGCAGTCCGCGACGATCCGCTCTGGCCTGATCGGGCTTGCATGGATTTCGAAGCCCGGGGCGATGAACGCCTCCCATTCCTTGCGCCAGCCGGCGATGTCCGCAAGCCAACCGACAAGCCGTGCGTCGCCACCCACTCCGCGGCGGTCCAGTTCGGAGAGGATCTGCCTCAGGAAAGCCCGGGCGTCGGCAAGGATGGCAAGATCCGGCGGATAATTTCTGCCAAGTTCGGCATGGTCGACATCGACGTGAACGAGTTTCGTCGCGGGAAAGTTCCAGGAATAGCCTGGCTTCCACGACGACGCAGAGCGGTCGTCGAACCGCGCGCCGATGGCGAGCACCAGATCGGCATGCCGTCCCGCCTGGTTCGCGGCATAGGCACCGTTCCGTCCGATAAAGCCCAGCGAGAGAGGATCGCGCATGTCGATCGTGCCCATGCCGTTAGGCGAACTGATCACCGGGATCGAGAGCCGCTTTGCGAGCTTGGTCAGCTCTTCCCCGGCCTCGGACAAGGTGACGCCGTGGCCGACGAAGATCACCGGGCGCTCGGCGGAAACGAGCCAGTCGGCAACCTTTGCGACATCCTCCTCGCTCGCGCCGCTGCGCCGATTGCCCAACCCGGAGCTGGGCGCCTCGTTGCTGATCTCGCCCTCTTCCTGGAAGAGGTTGTATGGCACATCAAGGTTCACTGGCCCCGGCCGACCCGTCGTCATCGTCGTCGCGGCCTGGCGCATCGCAAGTGGAAGCATCTCCACCCTCGTCGGCTGAAAGCTGCGCTTTACCACGGGTTTGATGACGTTATCGAAGTCCGCCTGGTGGTGCATGTTCAGTTCCTGGAACGGCCCACGGTTGAACTGCGAGGTCGGGACATTGGCGGTGATAGAGAACACCGCCGAGGAATCAGTCTGCGCCACGGCCAGGGCCATGATCTGGTTGGCGGAGCCCGGCCCCGTCGAGGTCAGCGTGGCGACCGGCTGGTGGCTCACTCGAAAAAATCCGTCGGCCATGTGCACCGCCGTCTGCTCGTGGCGCGGAGAGACCAGCTTGATTTCGTCGCGCCTCTCGTAGAGCGGGTCCAGCAGCCCGACATTGCCGTGTCCGCAGATGCCAAAGACATAGGGCATCTTCTCGCCTATGAGGAATTCGGCGATCAACTCGCCGCCTTTGCGCTTAGCCATGGGCCTTCACCTCGCTTCGATCTGATTTGGTTTCGGATAGATCTGCCGCAGGCACGCCTGCGGCATCCCGCCCGGCGAGCCAGCCGAATGTCATCGCCTGGCCCAGTTGGGCTCCGGCGCCTGGGTATTCCCCGCCGAAGGCGGATTGCATGTCGTTGCCGCAAACGTAGAGCCCCGGAATTGGTGCGCCGTCGGTGCCGAGCACTCGAGCCCCGGCATCCGCCACCAGCCCGCGGCTCGTTCCAAGCGGCGTCGGCCAAACCGCAACGGCATAGAACGGACCAGCCGCGATCGAGCCAATGCAGGGGTTCGGCGCAACGGCCGGGTCGCCGTTGCTTCGGTCGTAGATTGTCTCACCCTTGCCGAAATCCGCATCCACACCGGTTTGCGCGAAGGTGTTGTAGCGCTCCACGGTCCCGACCAGGGCCTCTCCAGGAACAGCGATCAACTTGGCCAGCTCACAGATGGAAGCTGCTTCGCGCAGGTACCCGCTCTGCACGAATTTCTTTAGCGATGGGGTGCGTGGCCGGACCATTCCAAGCCCGTACTTGTTGATGAAAGAACGGTCGCAGACCAGCCATGCCGGGACGGCGCGGTTGCCGGACGCGTACATGGCGCGAACAAATTCATGGTAAGATACGGCCTCGTTAACGAAACGCCGACCCGTCGCATCGACCGCGATCAGCCCGGGTTTTGAACGGTCAAGCACGATATGGGGATACACCGCAGTCGAGCCATTGGCACGGGTTGAGATCGAGCTGGGAAACCAAAGACCGTTGTCGCGCCCCGAGGGTCCGAGCCTTGCCCCGGCCACCAGCGCCAATGCCAGTGTGCTGCCGTCGCAGCCAGGGGCGGCCGGCGTATGGTCCGGTGTTGGCTGCGGCAACTCGCGAGAGCGCATCTCGGCATTCGCAGGGAAGCCCCCCCCGGCCAGCACGAAGCCCCTGCGGGCCTCGTAGCGCGTCTCGCGGCCGCCCTCAGTACAGACAAGCTCCACAATCCTGCCGGCGTCGGCAACGAAACGCTGCGGCTCCACGCCGGTCCGGACGTCAACGCCGTGATCTTGCGCCGCCTTGAGCAGGCGTGCGACCAGAGCGTTGCCGAGAACCAGCCGCGTACCCCGCTCATATCCGAGCCGGTCCAAGACGTATCGGGCAACGAGCTGCGCCCCCAGCCATGCGGCGCGCGGCGAGCGGTCGAACCGCAGCAACACCTGCGCTTCGGGCCGCGTAATCATCATGCGGCCGAACAACATGAGCTCGGGCAGCGGCCAGTCGAGTCTCGCGAACTCCCTGCCAAGGAGACGCCCGTCGAACGCCAGAGGCGCGATGGCCCGGCCGCCCAGTGCCGCGCCGGAGCAATCCTGCCGGTAATCGGGCGACTCCATCAGCGGCGAAAAGCAAATGCCGCCCCGGCGCTCCAGATCCTCCGCCATGCGAGGCGCGGCATCGAGGAACGCGCGCCACATCCTCTCGTCGCCATGCCCGCCGACCAATGCCGAAAGATAGGCTTCGGCCTTCTTCCGATCGTCCTCGACGCCACGCGCACGGAGATGATGGTTGTCCGGGATCCAGACCGTTCCCGACGAGCGTGCGCTTGTGCCACCGACACGCGCCGCATGCTCCAGCACGACGACACGCAGCCCTTCGAGCGCGGCGGTAAGCGCGGCTGTAAGACCGCCTGCTCCACTGCCGAGAACGACAAGATCAAAGTCGTTCCGACCGCTGTCCACCGCCTCTAACTGCACCTTGTGACGTCTCCCCCGCGGCTAAATTCGCGCCTGCATTTTTGCGACAATGTAAAAGTTGATTTCGCACTGTCAATAATGCAATGACTGCACTGACCGCTGCGGCATCAGATTCCGGCCGCTTCATGCGGGGCAGGGTGTCACCGACGAAAAGGAGGATGTGAAGCTGAAGACGGGGCCGACTGGTCAACCAATCATTTGAAAATAAATGGATTTTGAGCGACATGGCTCTGACTGAGAACATCTGCTTCCGGTGATAAACCGACGGGAGGGGCTGAAGATTGCCGCGTGCGGAAGAGGACGCTTCGAAATGAACGATGCAGTGACAGAAGAATGGGGCCAGCGACTACGTCGCTGCATTGGGGACGCGGAACTGCGGCGTCTGTCCCCGGGGCTCGAGATCACCTGCGCTTTCGTCATTGGAGACACCGCGCTTACTTTCGCGATATCGGAGGGAAGCCTGAATCTCTCCCCGACCCGCTGTTACGCCCCGTCCCCGCAGCTAACGGTTCGAGCCACACCCGCTGCCTGGGAGCGCTGCCTCGAAAACCCACCACCACCGGCGCATCACGCTTTCACCGCCTGGGAATTGGCAAACCCCGAATTTGAACTGGAGGGAGACGCAGCCCTGCGCGCTCAGGCTCGCGCCGCGCTGGAGCGAATCGTGGAGATCGCCCTGCGGCCGTCGGACGCGCGCCCTTCTGCACCCTTCTTGCCTCAGGAGCCGGGACAGATCACCGGCAAAGTCAAACGGATCGTCGGGCCCGATGGCGACATGGAGATCTATTTCGAGTCGGCCGGGGAAGGCACTCCGCTCGTGATGCTGCACACGGCCGGCGCCGATTCGCGGCAGTTTCGCGCACAGTTGGCTGACCCGGAGCTTGCATCTCGATTTCGGATGATCGCGCCCGATCTGCCCTTCCACGGCAGGTCCATGCCGCCGTACGGCTGGGACGGCGGCCCCTATAAATTGGATGGAAGAACATGCCTTGCATGGTGCAAGGCGTTGCTGAGCGGCCTGGCCGGTGCCCCCGCGGTGGTGATGGGCGGCTCCATGGGGGCGGCGATCACGCTTCGCCTCGCGGTCGATGCGCCCGAGATGTTGCTCGGGGCTATTGCCCTGGAACCCCCGTATCGGGCAAGTGGCCGGATCTCGCCATGGCAGATGCATGTCGCAGTGCATGGCGGGCTGCACAACGGCGCCTTCGTGCGCGGACTGATGAGTCCGACAGCACCGGAAGCACGCCGCCGTGCCGCGGCCTGGATCTATTCGCAGGGTGCGCCGGGAATCTATCCGGGAGACCTCGCGTTCTACAGTGAGGAATTCGACGGGGATGCCACGGCGCGGCAAATTGATGCGCGGTCGTTGCCCGTTGCCCTGCTCTCCGGCGCCTACGATTACTCCGCAACCCCGTCAGATGGCGCAAGGCTTGCCGAGCTCATGCCTGGCGCATTCCATCTGAGGATGGAGAACCTCGGACATTTCCCAATGTGCGAGGATCCGGCCACGTTCAGGCCCTACCTGATGCGCGCACTTTCTTTCGTGATCCCTAAGTAGGACATCGGTGGGCCGCTTGATCGGCCTGGCTGCATAGGAAATACCCAGGTTGGAAGCGCGGGGGAGTTGTCGGCAACGATCCCAAGCGCCGGAATTGCCGTCCATCAGTCTTGACCCGAAAAGGACCGCCAGAAGATAACCGACAGCGGAAGGCCCCCGGCGATGGCACCGGGCGGTTTTTCCGGGGAACCCATAGGTTGGAAAGCATGAGCGTTTTCGACGAGCCAAAGATCGATTGCCACGCTCACATCCTCGATCCCGGCCGGTTTCCCTATGACCCGGCAATTGCCTACCACCCCTCCGGCCAGGAGATTGGCACAGTCGGCCAGATGCGCCACATGATGGACTGCTACGGCATCAGGCATACCCTTCTGGTACAGCCAAACTCCGGCTATGGCAGCGACAATTCCTATTTGCTGAGCGAGGTCTCCGCCGACCGGTCGAGGTTCCGCGGGGCGGCCATCGTATCACTCGATGCCGGTCACGACATGCTCGCATCGCTGAGGGCGCAGGGCGTGATCGGCGTCGCCTTCAACCCGTCCCTGCTCGGCACGGATTTCTACGCCAATGCCGGGCCGCTGCTCGAACGGCTTGCGGAATTGGACATGGTTCTGAACCTGCAGGTCGAGGGCGACCAGATCGGCATGTTCGCACCCTGGATCAGATCGATCCCGGTCCGGGTGCTGATCGACCATTGTGGTCGGCCCTCCCTCGACGCTGGCCTCGCTCAGCCCGGCTTCACCACGCTTCTCGATCTCGCCCAGACCGAACGCGTCTGGGTAAAGGTCTCTGGCTACTCGAAATTTTCCCGCCAGCGCTTTCCATTCGAGGATTGCTGGCCCTATGTAGAGGCGCTGAAACAGACCTTCACGCCCGGCCGCCTCGTCTGGTCATCGGACTGGCCCTACCTGCGCGCGCCCGACCGGCAGGACGTCGGCCCTTTGCTGAGACTGGCAGAGAGCTTCTTCCCGGAAACCGAGGCGCGTGGCCGCGTGTTCTGGCATACGCCACGGTCCCTCCTCGGGTTCTAACGGCAGGCATGCCGGCGTCGGGTCGTCTGCCGTTGCGTGCGCCCGGGTCCCCCGGTCAGGTCCGCGACAGGACGTAGATCAGCCGGGTCATCGCGTCATCCAGAAAGCCGGACGGCGTCGGGATGTAGAAGAGCGTCGCGAAGAGTACCGCGAGGCAGACGGCGAACACTGCGGAGCCGGCGATCACCAGCCCGATCCGGCGGAGGCGCAGCAGCAGGAGTGATGCCGAAAGCGTCACGGTCGTCGCCACGATGAAGCCCGCCCCGACCAGAAGCGAGGGATAAGCCAGCCAGAGCGCCATGAAGGCCAGAAGCCGGGCCAGCGAGCGCCCCGGCAGTCGCAGAAGCCGGGCAATCTCCGGGTGGAGCAACACCGCAGGCTCGGCGGACAGCAGTTCACGCAGCGCCGCGCCGAGCGTGCCGAGGATAACGGCGACGATCAGGACCGTCGGATAAAGCCGTGTCACGCCGGTCAGTTGCAGGGACTGAACGCCCAGAATGGCCGCGAAAATCGCGAAGAGCAGGAAGGAGATCAGTCGAAAGGCACGCATGGGTCTCTCCGGCTCGCGGTTGTCATTCGGCCACCTGTTTCGTTGCAATCGTACGTCTCCGGGCGGTCCTGATGGCCCGGACCAGCACCATCACAACCGACACCAGCAGGAAGCCGTCGGCGATCGGACGCTCCAGCACCGCCGCTGCCGACCTGTAGGTCGTCGTCAGCACGACGATCTGCTGCTCGAACAGCGGCCCCAGAATCACCGCCATCACCACCGGCAGGATCGACAGCCGCAACGCCTGGAACCAGAGCGCGAAGGCCGTCGCGCCAAACATCACGCCAACATCGAACAGGCTGTTGTTGATGGCGTAAGAGCCGAGGATCGAGAATATCGCGACAAAGGTCGCGAGCACGCTCTTGGGGATCTTCAGCACCACCGCGCAGTAGCGCGCGCCAAACAGACCAAACAGCAGCATGAAGATGTTAACCGCCAGAAAGCCCCAGAAGAACGTGTAGATCAGCACCGGTTGGTTGGCAAAAAGCATCGGCCCGGGCTGTAGCCCGTGCAAGGTCAGCGATCCGATGAAAACCGCCGCAGCACCGCTGCCCGGGATGCCGAGCGAGATCAGCGGGATCAGCGAGCCGCCGACGTTGGCGCTGATCGACGCTTCGGACGCGATCAGGCCGGAGACGGATCCCTTGCCGAATTTCTCTCCCCTGCGGTTGAACCTCCGCTCGATCGCATGGGCAATGAACGGTGTTTCCACCGGCCCGAGCGCCGGCAGGATCCCAAGGAAAACGCCCACGATGGAAGATCGAAGATAGGTCATCGCCCGGCCGGACACGGTCTCGAGCAGTTCGCGGTGCGGGCTTCCCCCGCTGAATTGGACGAGATCCTCCTTCTCCTCGGCAAGGCTGTCGCGCGCCAGCATCACCGCCTGGGTCATGCAGAAGAAGCCGATCAGAACGGCGACGAGGTTGAAGCCGGACATCAGGTTGATGATGCCGAAGGTGAAGCGCGCCGTGCCGCTGACCGGGTCAAGCCCGATGGTCACGATCAGAAGCCCGATGCAGCTGCTGAGCAGGTTCCCGAGCAGCGGCGTCTCCAGCATCACCACGACGACGGTGAAGCTGAAGATCAGCAGGGCGCAATATTCGGGGGAGCCGAAGCGCAGCGCCAGCGACGAGAGAGCCGGGGTGAGAAACAGCACCGCGATGGCAGAGATGATCCCACCGATGCCGGAACTCAGCGCCGCAAGGCCCAGTGCGAAGGGCGCCCGGCCCTCCTTGGCCAGTGCATGACCCTCCCAGCCGGTCACGATCGAGGCCGGCGTGCCCGGCACATTGATCAGAATGGCCGAGATGCTGCCGCCGAAGATGCCGCCCGCATAGATGCCACCCAGCATGATCATCCCGTGTTCCGGGCTCATCAGGAACGTGACCGGCACGAAAAGCGCAATGCCCAGGGTCGCCGTCAGCCCGGGGATGGCGCCGAAAACGATGCCGACGAGAACCCCGATGATCTCGACAAACAGGCTTGCGGGAGAGACGGCATTCAGCAGCCCGTGAAGCATTTGTATTCGATCCTCTCCCCGATATCTCGCCGGCCTGGGGCAGACCGGCCAGCGGCGCCCGGCGGGGGTGCCCCGCGCGGGTCGTAACTCTGACGCGTCACGCCGGCGCCCGGTTCAGGCGCCGGCGATCTCAGGTTCAGTTCCCGGCCTTGGCGAAGTAACCCTTCACCTCGGCATAGGCCGCCCGGTACCGCTGGTCCTCCTGCGCCGCCGTGAGCGGGAACAGGTCGATGCCGACCTTCTTGAACGCGGCTTTGGTCTCGGGCTCGGCCAGCGTCTTCTGAATCAGCGAGGCGAGGTAATTGCGGATATCGGCCGGCACCTTCGCGCTGACCGCGACAAGCCGGTCCGCGCCCCAGGTCCCGGAGGCCATCTTGATCCCGAGATCCTTCATTGTCGGCGTGTTCGGAAGCTGCTCGAGCGGGGTGTTGTCCGCCACCGCCAGCGGCTTCATCTTGCCCGCTTTGATGTACTGGGCGATCTCGTCATAATAGTTGGCCGCAATGTCGATATTGCCCCCGAGTAGGGCCACCGCCGCCGGCTTGCCGCCCTGGAAGGGTACGATGGTGAACTTCGCGCCGGTCTCCGCCTCGATGATCCGGGTTGCGATGTCAAAGGCGCCGTTCGGGATGACACCGACCTTCACATCCCCGGGGTGCGCCTTCGCATAGGCGAGGACCTGCTTGAAATCCATTCCGGCGATCTTCGAGCTGGTATTGGACAGCCACAGCGCCGGGGCGAAGGTGATGCCCGCGATCGGCACGAGATCGGAGGCTTTGAATGGCGCGTGCTTGTGGACGACGCCGATCGCCATCGTCGGGTTGGCCAGGACACCGACCGTATATCCGTCGGGCTTGGCCTGCTTGGCAACATAGGTGTTTCCGATGATGGCGCCGCCGCCGGGCCGGTTCTCGACGCGGAACTGGTCGCCCGTCACCCGCTCCATCTGCGCAGCCAGCGTCCGGGCCGTCAGATCGACCCCGCCACCGGGCGGATAGGGCACCACGAAGTTGATCGGCCGGTCGGGATATCCCTTCGGCTTCTGGACGGTCGCGCCCTGTGCGGCCCCGGCCGCGAGCGCCAGCGCCCCGCAGATGGCCAGCGCCGAAAATGCGTTCGGTTTCATGTGACTTCCTCCCTGCTTCGGTTCGGCGCGTCGCCATGACCATCGCCCGATCGTGCGGGGATCATGCAATTTTCAGCGGGCGGGCTCCTCGAACCGCGTCGCTGGCACCGTTTCGGTGCGGGAACCCTTGCAGGTTGCTTGGCCTCTTACGCATTACTTCTGCGGCCGCCCCCATAAGAAGGTGGATTGGCCGGGGCGCGGCGCCCATATCCTGCGCCCCTCCCCGCCGCTCAGGCGGGCAGCGCCGCATCCTGGCCGAGATCCGCCACCCACTTCTCGATGCTGTCCCCGCTCCCGATCTCGGGGCGGACCAGGCCATCGACCATGAAGGTCGGCGTGGCGTGAATGCCGTTCTGGCGCGCGTATTTCGCGTGCGCCTTCATCTCGCGGGTGACATCAGGCGACGCGAAGGCCTCGGCAATCGCGATGCCGCTCTGCCCCTCCAGTCGGGCGAGAAGCTGGGCAGGCGTCACATCCATGTTCGGACCGGAACAGTGATCGGCAAATTCATAGGCCTCCCGGTTGGCGAAGACCGTCGCCATGACCTGCCGGGCTGCCGCGCTCCCGTCCGGCGTGGACGAGGCGGCCAGGATGGCCCGCGTGACGATCCCCGAGAACAGGTGCCAGGGCTGCGACTGCAGCCGGATCTTCATCACGATCCGGCCGCCGCCGATCCGGTCGACCAGATCGAAGAGCTTCGGAAAGGCGCGGGCCGAAAAGGGGCAGGTCGGCTCCAGAAAGGCCTCGAAGACCAGTGGGCCGCGGCCCCAGGCGAGCGGGGCGAACGTCATCTTGGGCGTGCTTGTCATGGGGCTCTCCCGCTCATTATGTCACAGGCCGCCGCCACCCGGCGCGCGGCCAAGGCCGAAGGGGGCCAAAGAGGCTGCCGGGTCAGCCTGCCGGCGCCTCGATCGCTCCCCCGAGGAAGAGATGTCCGACACGCGGATCGGCCAAGAGGGTCGCCGCCCGTTCGTGCATCCGCGTCTGGCCAAGTTCCAGCACCAGCCCGTAGTCGGACATTGCCAGCGCCGCCTTGGCGTTCTGTTCCACCATCAGCACCGTCACCCCGTTGTCACGCAGCCTCTGCAGGGTCGCGAAGACCTCCTGCACGAGATTGGGTGACAGCCCGATGGACGGCTCGTCTATCAGGATCAGCTTCGGGTCCAGGATCAGCGACCGGGCGATCTCAAGCTGCTTCTGCTGCCCGCCCGACAATTCGATCGCCTTCTGGTTCTGACGCTGCCGCAGCGCAGGGAACTGGTCCATCACCTCGTCGATCCGCTGCCGCACCCGGGCCTGGTCGGACGAGGTGACGCCGCCCAGCTCCAGATTGTGCCGAACGGAAAGCTGCGGGATCACGTTGCGCCCCTGCGGCACATAGGTCACCCCATGCGCGATCATCTGCGCCGGGCTCGCGCGGGTCACGTCCTGCCCATCCAGCAGCACCTGGCCGGAATGGATGTTCAGAAGGCCGAATACCGCCTTGAACACGGTCGACTTGCCGGCCCCGTTCGGCCCGATCACCGTGGTGATCGAGGCCTTCGGAATGGTGAAGCTCACCCCGTTCAGGATGGTGATCTTTCCGTAGCCGCCGTAGACGTCCTTTAGTTCCAGCATCCTCAGCCCCCCAGATAGGCGTCGATGACGGTCGGGTTCGCGCGCACCTCGTCGGGCGGGCCCTCGGCGATGATCCGGCCCTCCGCCAGGACAATGATGCGGGAACAGAGCGACATGACGAATTCCATGTTGTGCTCGATGACGACGAAGGTCGTGCCGTGCTCGCGGTTGTAGGAGACGAGCCGCTCCTTCAGCCCTGCGAGCATGGTCAGATTGACGCCGCCTGCCGGCTCGTCGAGCAGCACAAGACCGGGCCCGGCCATGAAGGCCATTGCCGCATCGACAAGCTTCTGTTGCCCGTAGGAAAGCGATCCGGCCATCTCGTCCTTCAGATGACTCAGCCGGAAGAACTCGATCAGCCGCTCCGCATCCGCGGTCAGCCCCGCGTCGGGCGCCCCGAACAGCCGCCCGAACAGGGATCCGCGATGTTCCTGGCCGGCGAGGATGATGTTGTCGATCACGGACATCTGCGGAAACACCGACAGCTGCTGGAACGTCCGCCCCAGGCCCAGCTTGTTCAGGTCGCAGGGCCTGCGGCCCGAGACCGGGCGGCCATTGATCTCCACCTCGCCGCTGTTTGGCTGAAGCTGGCCGAGGATGCAGTTGAACAGCGTCGACTTGCCCGAACCATTCGGCCCGATAAGCCCCAGGATCTCCCCCGGATAGACGTCGAAACTTACCCCGTCCACGGCACGGATCGCACCGAAGCTCTTGGTGATTTCGCGGACGGAAAGGATGGGCTGGTTCACAGCTGGCTCCCCTGTTTCATGTCACCGCGTACCCTGTGCCCGGGCCGGAACCGCTCGCGAAGCGCCTGGCCGGCGCCGATCAGCCCACTCGGGCAGAACACCATCAGCACGATTACCGCCGAGGCGTAGATCATCAGGTAGTAGCCCTCGGTGAAGCGCAGGAACTCCGGCAGAAGGATGACCATGGCCGCGCCGAAGAGCGGGCCGAAGAAGAAGCCCGCACCGCCGACGACCACCATCAGGAGGATCCGGATCGACTGGACGAGCGCGAAGGAATCCGGGTTGATGAACTGCACCAGCGGCGAGATCAGGGCGCCCGCCAGCCCGCCGTAGGCAGAGCCGATGGCGAAGGCCAGAAGCGTGATCCGCCGGGTATCGACCCCGAGGCTCTCGGCCCGGATCGGGTTTTCCCTCAGCCCTTTGAACGCCCGCCCCCAGGGCGAGCGCACGATGCCCCACATCAGCGCCGCGGCGACCACGAAGACCGCCAGCGTGAAGTAATAGAACGGCAGGTTCTGATTGGTGTCGAACAGCCAGAAATCCGGCCGCGGCATGCCCGAAAGCCCGTAAGGCCCGCCGGTCAGCCAGTCCTCGTTGCGCGCGACGAGGTAGAAAAGCGTGTTGAACGCCAGCGTCACGAAGGCCAGGAAATGGCCCTGCACGCGCAGCGCCGGAAAGCCAAGCGCCAGGCCGACCAGGAAGCTCACCGCCATCGCCGCCAGCATCGAGGGGATCCAGGGCACGCCGGCCAGCGTCAGAAGAGCCGTCGTATAGGCGCCGATCCCGATGAACGAGGCCTGCGCCAGCGAAATCTGCCCGGCATAGCCCAGCGTCAGGTTCAGCCCCATCGCCGCGATGGCGAAGATCAGCCAGGAGGAGAGAATATACTTTATGTAGTCCGTCTGCCCGAGCGGCGCCACGATCAGCAGGGCAAGCCCGACAACAAGAAGGATCGGTGTCAGCCGGCGCTTCATCACACCTGCCTCCCCTCGGAGGTCCCCAGAAGCCCCTGCGGCCGCCACAGGATTATGACGATCAGCATCACCAGCGGCAGCGCCGCGCGGTATTCGGTGGTGACATATGTGGCCGTCAGGTTGTCCAGCACCCCGATCAGCAGCCCGCCCACCAGCGCCCCCCGGATCTGGTTGAACCCCCCAACGATCGCCGCAATGAAGGCAACAAGGCCCAGCGTCTCGCCGTTGGAGAACTTGGCAAGATAGATCGGCGAGATCAGGAAGGAGGCCAGCGCCGCCAGCGCCGCGTTGACGAGAAACGTATAAAGCACCATCCGCTTCACGTTCACGCCCAGGATCTCCGCCACTTCCGGGTTCTGTGCCGTCGCCTGCATGCAGCGCCCGGTGCGGGTGCGGTTGAGAAACAGCGTCAGCCCCACCACCACGCCAAGAGAGACGACGAGGTTCATGATGTCCTGAACCGAGATCACCGCCCCGTCGAGCGTCATCGTGGTCTGCGGAAAGATGTTCGGGAACGGCTGCGCCTCGGCCCCGTAGAACTGCTTTGTCCCTTCCTTCAGCAGGATCGACAGCGCCATCGTCGCGATGATCAGCGGCAGCCCGCCGTTGGGCAGCATCGGCTCCACCACGACCTTCTTGAACAGAAGCCCGAGGACGATCACCGCCACGATCAGCCCGAAGATAAGCGACAGCCACAGCGGCAGGTGCAGCCAGTGGATGCCGATCAGCACGAAAAAGGCCGGCAGCATCACGAACTCGCCCTGGGCAAAGTTCACCGTCTGCGCCGCCTGCCACAGAAGCGTGAAGCCGATCGCGGCAAGCGCGTAGATCGACCCCGTCGACAGCCCCGACAGGAAGACTTGAAGAAATTGAGACATCGCTGGGTCCTTGGAAGGGCGGCGCCCGTCCGGGGCGCCGCCGGTCAGTCGGTGCGCTCAGTTCGCCGGCACAGTGCCGATGACGACCTGCTTGCCGTTCTTGACTTCGGTCATGAAGCTCTCGCGCGAAAGCTCGCCATGCTGGTCCCAGGAGGTGGTCAGCAGCATCCCGGGATATTTCGAGGCGTCCAGCGTAAGGCCATGCAGCTTCTTGGCCAGCGCCTTGCTGTCGAACTTGCCGATCATCTCGGTGGCGTATTTGATCGCGTAGATGCCGATGTAGCCCTTGATGCCGTTATGGTCGGTATCGCGGCCGTAGCGCTTCTTGAACTTCGCCACGAACTTCTCGATCGACGGGATCGGCGCCGAGGTGGCAAGGCCCACATGGGCGAACGCGCCTTCCGCAGCGCCGCCGGCGAGGTCGATCACCTTCTGGCCCGTCAGGGTCACTTCACCGACCAGCGGCACCTTCAGCCCCTGCTTCTTGGCCTCTTTCAGGAACCGCGCGTCCTCCTCCTCGTTTAGGTAGACGAAGACAGCCTGGGCCCCCGAATTCTTGATCTTCGAGACGTCGGCCGAGAAGTCGGCCTGCCCCTGCTCGCTCGGCACGTCGGCGACGACGTCGATGCCGACCCGCTTCATCTCCTTGCGGAAGACATCATGCCCGCCTTTGCCGAAGTCGTTGTTGACCCATTCGACCGCGATCTTCTTCACCTTCAGCTGGTCCTTGAAATAGGCCGTCAGCGCCGGCACGCCCTTTTGCGCGCCAGAGGAAGTGCGGAAGATGTAGGGGTTGCCGCGCTCGGTGATGTTCGGCGCCTCCGAGCCGGTCATCTGCACGATGCCCGCCCGCTGGGCCACCATCATGTTGACGATGGTCGATCCGGAATAGACCGTGCCCATGATCGCATAGGCGCCGGAATCGATCGCTTTCTGCACCAGCGCCCGCGAGGTCTGCGGATCGGTCTGGGTGTCCATGTCGGTCATCACGATCTTGCGCCCGAGGATGCCGCCGGCCGCGTTGATCTCGTCCACCGCCATGCGCGCGCCGTCACGGTAGTTCGTGCCCGAAACGGCCCCGGCCCCCGAAAGCTCGCAGACGCAGGGGATCTTGACGACCTCCTGCGCCGAAGCGGCACCGGAAAAGCCGAGCGTTGCCGTCGCAAAGAGCGCCGCCGCGGCAAGGAACTGCTGTCGTTTCATCTGGTCTCCTCCCTATTTTCCGGCCTTGGCCGGCTTGTGAAATCCCACGCGGCCCGGCTGGGCGGGCGCGAAGGACTTTTCTTGCCCCCGGACCGGCAAGACGCCGGCACCGCAGGTCGATCCCGTCGGCGCCGGCGTCAGTGCCGGCCCCGCCCTCAGGCTCCCGGCGACTTCGCCCGGATATCCTCCTCCAGCAGGGTGCGAAGCTCCCCCGTCACCTCCGGCGTCACCCCAAACCAGCGCGAAAAACCGACCACCGCCTGATGCAGCAGCATCCCCAGCCCGTCGACCGTCCGGTGGCCGCGCGCCTTCGCCGAGCGCAGAAGATCGGTCTCCAGCGGCACATAGACGACGTCGCAGACGGTCGCCCCCGCCTTCAGCGGGCTCAGGTCGATCTGCAGCGGCGGCTGGTGAACCATCCCCAGGCTCGTGGCGTTGACCAGAAGATCGGCCTCGCCAAGCAGCGAGGATAGCGCGTCCAGGGAATGCGAGCTGACGCCCCGGCCAAGATGCTGCGCCAGCGCCTGGGCCTTGGCTTCCGTGCGGTTGACGATGGCGACGTCGAGCCCTCGGCTCATCAGCCCATAAGCGGCCGCCCGCGCCGCGCCCCCGGCACCAAGCACCACCGCACGGCTCGCTCCCGTCTGCCAGCCCGGCGCCCGGTCGTCGAGGTTATGCATGAATCCCAAAGCATCGGTGTTGTCCCCGGCCAGAACATCGCCGTCCCAGTAGACGGTGTTGACCGCCCCCATCGCCTCGGCCGCCGGATCGATCCGGTCGAGAAACGGCATCACTGCCGACTTGTGCGGGACGGTGACGTTGCCGCCGATCCAGCCGGTCTCGCGATAGCTGGCAAAGAAACCGGCAAGGGCCTCCGGCGCGATGTCGAGCATCTCGTAGCTGCCCTCGATCCCGTAATGGTCGAGCCAGTAACCATGCAGCATGGGAGAGCGCGAATGCTTGATCGGATGGCCCATGACAAAGGCGCGCGGGGAACGGGACATGACGACTTCCTCAGATTTCAATTGGTTTGGCAAGGCTCAGGTTGCCGCCACGCTGGTCGCGGGCGACCGGGCGAAAATCGTAGCTCGCGTAGATTTCGGTGCGAAACGCGCCCCAGGCCGTGCCTTCGATCGCGCGGTTCACCTCACGCAGGCTGCCGGCCGGGACGCTGAGCGTGGCCACTTGGCCCAGCCCCATCATCACGTACCAGCTCACGACCTCGCAGCCCTTGGGCGGGAAGCGCTCGAAGAATCCCTGTTCGGCCAGCTGCTCCTGCAGTCTGCCGACCGGCCGGGACTGATCGTGACGGAAGATGACGGAAAGGAGAATCCTCTCGTCCGACGTCTCAGCCATTTCCATCTCCCCCTCAAGTGCGTAGCGGATCGTGCCTCCGGCGGGGCAAACGAGCCAATTCATTCGCGCGGGAAACCATTAGTTTTGGCTATAGCGCAATCAGAAGGACGTCGAGGCCGCGCCCAGGGTGCGTTCGACCGCGACAGGCTTTTGGCGCTGGCCCCGGTCCGCAGCGGCCATCGCACCCATTAGTGCGCCCGACCAGGCAGCGGGAAGGACTCGCCCGGAAAGGAACGCCCTTCGGTCAATGGCATGCCGGCAGGGCAAAGCCTGCCGGAACAGACGACGGGGTCCGCAGGGCCCGCGCGGGTGCCATGCGCTCGCCATCATGCCACCCCGCGCCGCTCTGCCCACCCGGGTGCAGGAGTTGCGCAATCCCGCCGACCACCGCCCCGATTTCCAGTGCAAATACGGCGCGAAAGCGGTGGCAAATCGGTAGTCGGATCATTCCACTTTCTCTGCCTTCAGTCCACGCATCCGCCGCCTGATCAGGAAGCAGCAGGCCCGCCGCCTCCGCGCCCCTCAGGCCATCCCTCCGCCCCCGCCCCTCAGCCCCGATCCGGGCGCGAGCGCGGCTCACGGGATCGGGCAAAGGCGCATGGACGACCCGGGGTCCGTCTGCCACTCTGCCCGAAGCGAAGCGGGTTCTTTCCTGCGTCGGCGCACCAAAAAGGTCATCCATGGAACTGACACTGAGCGGAAAAACAAAGATATTTTTCATTGTCGGCGACCCGATCGAGCAGGTGAAGTCGCCAACGCACCTCAGCCGCCTCATGGCAGAGCGCGGTGAAAATGCGCTGGTCATTCCGGCCCATGTCGCCGCCTCGGATTTCGACGCGTTCATGGGTTCGGCCCGACACATGCGCAATCTCGGAGGGCTCGTGATAACCGTCCCGCACAAGGTGGCAGCACTCCGCTGGGCCGATGCCGCGACGGTCCGGGCCAAAGGCATCGGGGCCGCCAACATCCTGTGCAGGCGCCCCGACGGCTCCTGGTGGGGCGATCATACCGACGGCTCCGGCTTTATGGACGCCGCCGCGGCCGCCGGCTTTGCCGCCCCGGGCAAGCGCGCGCTTCTGGTTGGCGCAGGGGGCGCAGGATCGGCAATCGCCTATGAAATCTTGGCTCGCGGAGCGGCCCATCTCGCGCTGCACGATCTTGACACGGACCGGCGCGATACCGTGATCGCTCGCCTGTCCGCCCGGTTTCCAGGCAAGGTTGGCGTAGGCGGCCGAGACCCGAGCAGCTTTAATCTGGTGGCGAATGCATCTCCCGCCGGAATGCATGAGGCCGATCCACTTCCCGTGGACGTGGCTCAGCTGTCTGAAGGCCAATACGTTGGTGATGCTGTGACAGAGCCGCGGCTTACCCCCTTGATCGCGAACGCCCGTCAGGCCGGCTGCGCAACATTCACGGGCGGCGACATGTTCGACGCCCAATCTAGTCTTCTGGTCCGTCTCCTGCTGGAGGGTGGAAAGGGCGCTGGCTTCACGACAGGCGAGCCTTGACTGCCGATTGATCGACGCCCCGCGATGCGGTGGCAGAACAGACCGGTGATACGGGACCGATGCTCTCACTATATCGGTCAATCGTGCGGCCGCTGCGCGCAGACGCTCCCGCTCCGATTTTCAGAAGAAGCGGCTGTCGTCCGCTGTTGCGCCGTCGGGGGCGGTCGCATCAGAGCCAGTTTTGCCGGCATTTTGCCGATGCTGGCCGACGTTTCACCGCGAGATCCCGAGGTCTTCCGTGCGCGAGACTGGCCGAAGGCGCTTGCCAAGGCTGTCAGACTAGGAGGACGAAAGCCAATCCTCGATATGTCCTGCCTCGCCTGAATCGCGGTCGTTTCGTCCGCATCTAAATCTCCGACGAGGTCCGGCGCCAGTGCGCGGATGTCGTAAGTCAGGTCGACGTCCTCGGAGAACCTCCGGATCGCGCCATATGCTTTGGAAAGAGAGGTCCCGCCCTTGAACACGAGATGCTTGCCGATCGAAGTGCCGAAAAGCACGTCGAGCGCCCAAACCACCCAGACGTCCTTTTCCAGTAAATGCTCGGGGCGGCCGGAGGCGCTGGCGGCAACGGCCAACGCCTCGCGACGAACTGCAGGGGGCTGTGTTGCACAAATCCCGTGAGGGATTCATCTTGTGAATCCAGCGTGGTAGCTGGGCGGCATGAGCAGACCGCCCCCCGCGACCGACAAGACCACGAACTGGCCAGCCTAAAATGAAGCGCTCAAGCGCCGTGGCTCGCTGACGATCTGGTTCGACCCCGAGATAAACTGGGATGCTGTACCGAACGGAAAGCGTGGCCGACAACAGACCTACAGCGATGCTGCGATCCAGACCTGCCTGTCCATGAAGGTTCTATTCGGCATGGCGCTTCGCCAGACGACCGGCTTCGTCGAAAGCCTGCTGCGCCTGGTCGGTTTGGACTGGGCTGTGCCCGACTTCAGCACGCTATCGCGCGCGCCGGCAGAAGACCTTGGCGGTGAACATCCCCTACCGTGGCTCCAAGGGCCCGTTGCACTTGCTGATCGACAGCACAGGGATCAAGGTCGAGGGCGAGGGCGAAGGCGAGTGGCATGCCCGCAAACATGGCGGTCCAAAACGGCGGGTTTGGCGCAAGATCCACCTCGGGATCGACGAACAGACGCTGGAAGTTCGGACCGTCGAGATCACCGGAAGCCACATCGGTGATGCGCCGGTGCTGCCAGATCTGCTCGACCAGATCCCTGCGGACCAGGCGATCGGCAGCGTCACCGCCGACGGTGCCTACGACACCCGACGGTGCCATGATGCGATCGCCGATCGTGGCCCCCATGCCGTCATCCCGCCGCGCAGGAACGCGAAGCCATGGAAGACGATCACTGCCGGCGCCATGGCGCGCAACGAAGCGCTGCGGGCTTGCAAATACCTCGGCCACGCGTTGTGGCGACGATGGAGTGGCTATCATCGTCGGAGCCGCGTCGAGATGTGAGGAGGATCAGAAAACAGTCCAGTGGACTGTTTTCCCGACGATCGGATGCATTGCCTGAAGCTTCTGGGGCAGCGATTGATGGCGCGGGACTTCGACCGCCAGATCGCCGAACTCCAGGTCCGCATTGCCGTCCTGAACGGCTACACCGCCCTCGGCATACCCGTCACGAAAGCCGTAGGACAAGTCTGTCCGGGGAAAGGGGAAGCTCGGCCGTCAGCTGATCTGCGCAACACAGCCCCCGGTAGGCAAAAGGCCCCACCCCGTCAACCTGACAGAGCCGTCTGGACTCAGTGGCCAAGGACCATCGAGCCTGCTCCCAATCACGGGAGCAGCCCAACAATTCGCATGAACAACTGTCCCAAATATATTAAATTGAGGACAGGAGGCCATGAGCATGTTGCAGCCCATCACCACATCAGACGGCCCCACAGCCGACGGCTTTTCTCCTGCGGAGCTGGCCGCAATGCAGCGCGTGACGCTGGCGCTGTTCGACCGCTGGCGGGTGAGGGATGACGAAGCGGCGGTTCTGCTCGGCGACATTTCGACCAAATCGATCGGGCGCTGGCGGAAGGGCGAGTACGGCCGCGTCGGCCGCGATCTCGCGGATCGGCTGTCCAATCTCCTTGGGGTGCACAAGGACCTGCGGATCATCTTTTCCGATCCGCAAAGGGGGTATGACTGGGTTAGAAAGCCGAATTCTGCGTTCGGCGGGCAGTCGGCCCTCGACGTTATGAAACACGGTGGACTGATGGATATCGTTCGGGTGCGACGCTATTTGGATGCCGCCCGTGGCGGCTGGTGATTTCCCTATCTCCCATGTGACATGGCCGCGGACCTTCCGCCTCGTCATGTCGCATTATCCACCGATCGATCTATCGACGACATTGCCGATCCGCATGACTGGAAACTGATCGCCGCTGCCGTGCAGCGTACCAATCCGCGCCTGGCCGAGACCTATGGGGCGCTTGACACCATTCCGATCGAGCGGCGTCTTTCAGGTGAAGGCGCGTCTTGGGTAATGGCCGCCTTCGTGCACTTCTCGCCGGATCGCCCCTCGCGCTTCTCAGACGGTTCGTACGGGGTCTACTACGCCGGAGACAGCCTGGAGACTGCACTGAGGGAGCACAGTTTCCACGTGGCTCGGTTCTACGCGGCCACGGCCGAGCCGGCGGGGTGGGTTTCTGAAGTCCGCGAATTGGTGGGGTCCATTGATGCCAATATGGTCGATCTGAGAGAGAACGGAAGCGCTGCCTCCTATCTTGAGCCTGACCCGGCCCGCTATGCGCCTGCGCAGGGCTTCGCCGCTGAACTGCGCTCTGAGGGTGCAGACGGCATTGTCTATCCAAGCGTCCGCCACCCCGAGGGCACTTGCATCGCCGCATTCTGGCCGAATGTGGTCTCGGTCGCCACGCAGGCGGATCATTATCGCTACCATTGGAATGGCCACGCCATCGACTTTGTGCGACGGACCACGGGCGACCGGGCGATCTTCGAGTTCACCGAACGCGGAGGCGATCCAAGTGAATGAGGCGTCAACCTGAGTCTGCTTGTCCGCCCGGTACATTGGTACCAATCGGAATCAGGCCCAGAAAAATGGCATGTCATTGTGACCAATAGAAAAATTCATCTCCCAGCGTCAAGGTTGAAGTCAAATTGGTGGGGTCAATCACGCAGCCAAAATACAGGCCGTGCGATCAAGCGGTTATCCATCTCCCTTGTCTGTAACTTGTGTCAGGTCGGATTTTATCCTACTTTATAAGATGCAAGGAAGGACTATGACGATGCAAATTGCACAGAAGGTCAGCATTACCGTGACACCTGACATGATGCAGGCGCTGCGGGACAGTGTGAACTCTGGCGAGTTCGCTACGACCAGCGAGGCTATGCGCGATGCCCTTCGAGTGTGGCGGCGCCAACGCCTGGAAGATGCTGAGCGGCTGGAAGCCTTGCGAGCGCGCGTTCGGCGCTCGCTGGAGGACCCACGGCCGAGCCTAACAGCTGACGAGGCGGAGGCAGAAATGACCCGCTTCGCTGAGAACGAGCGTAATGCCGCTGTTGATGCGGCGCGCTGAGGTTGTTTTTCGTCTGGCCGCGATCGCCGACCTGCAAGACATCTACCGCTACATCGCTGAAAGCAGCCAGAGCCATGAAGTAGCGCGGCACTTCATCGATCGGATCATGCAGCGTTGCCGAAAGATCGGAGATGCTCCGGCCGGTGGACGCCCGCGCGACGACCTCATGCCGGGCCTGCGCACGGTCCCCTTTGAGCGTACCGCTGTCGTCGCCTATCGCTTCACTGAGAAGGTAGAGATCACCAACGTGTTCTACGGCGGACGTGACTATGAGGCGCTGTATCGGCGCGGTGAGGCTGAGTGATATCGGATGCGGTCGCTCTTGCAGGGCGGCCATACCTATTCTTTGGGTTCACGGCCTTCGCTTCAGCGGCAGCCACCCTCTCCGGTATCGAAGTCGTCAACATGGTCCGCAAGGGGCAATTTGCTGTCAACGAAACCAGGCCTTTCATAATGTGTGCGGAGCTCGCAGCATAGCGTTGTCCAGCAGGAAGCTGATCTCTCGTCGTTTGAAAATTTGCGACAGCGCAGCCACTCGAACAGATGCCGGATTGCGGCCAGGCGCTGCTTCACGGTTGGGACCGACAGTTTGGCCGTCAGCTGCTCGATCCAGGTAGCAACATGAATCGGCTGCACGGCTGAGATTGACGCGATGCCGTGCAACTCACACCAGGAGAGAAATTCGCTCACCGCGCGGCCGTAGGCCCGGCGGGTGTGCGGGTTGCACTGCACGCAAGACGATAGCAACCCGCACCCATCCACCCAGCCGTCGACCGCATGGGGAGATGCAAGATGCAGCGACGGTGACCAATGAGGGCTATTCGATCTTCGGCAGAAGCGCGTTCAGGCTGGCCTTGGCGTC
>NZ_RRYH01000045.1 GCF_004010155.1 Solirhodobacter olei
CTGACCCTGCCCTATTCGAAATTCGTCCACGGGCTCTACCGTTTCGCGGCCCTCGCCCGCGCCGCGGCCGAGCGGCGGGCGGCCGCGGGTTCGGCCGGCTAGGCCGTGGTCCCGGTTTCCGACCCCGGATCCTCCGGCACGACCTCCTCCACCTCCAGCAGGAAGCGGAAGCCGCGGCCGTGGACGGTGACGAGATGCGAGTCCTCGGCCCAGGGCGCGTCCACCATCTCGCGGATCGCCTTGATATAGTGGTCGACCGTCGCCCTCGTGGGTGGCCCCTCGCCGCCGACAACCCTCCCGATCTCGCGCCGGCTGACCAGCCCGCCGGCCCGGTCGAGAAAGAGTCGCAACACCGCGCAGACCCCAGGGGTCAGCGTCACGCTCGCCTCGTCCCAGTCGACCGGCGCCTCAGCCTCCAGCCGGCGCAGCTCAAGCCTCGCGGGATCCAGTTCGAGCCCGCCGAACCGGTAGCGCGGGACGGGGTGCGGGTCCGGAACGGGCGACGCCTGATAGAGCCCTCGGGAACTGACGAAGGTCACTGAACCATCCTGAAATATTCCGCCTGGAAGTTCTCCTCCATGCCCGACCCGCAATAGGCCATGGTCATGTTACTGGTCCCCGAGAGCGTTGCCCCGGAGATGACAGAGGCCCCCTGCACCCCGTTGCCGGAGGCGGAGAAGGTGACATCCTGCTTGGCGATCAGCTGCCCTCCGAAGAGGCTCATGGCCGAGGGGAAATCCATGCCCCCGTCCGTGATGATCTGCGCGCCTCCACCCGGGGCGCAGTTGTCATTCAGCCCCACCTCCAGCCCCGATGCGCCGGTCACGGCCTTGTTGGAGGTGTTGGTGCTGGCGATCACCACGTCATGCAGCTGCACCGAACTGCCGAAGTTGATATTGCAGTTGGTGACCAGCACGACCTTGCTCAGCACCGTGCCCGAGGAAATGTTCAGCGGCGAATTGCCGTTGCAGCTGGCGGTGTAGATATTGCCCGACACCAGGTCGCCGTTGCCGATCTTACCCTGGTTGTAGGCGATCGGGGCGAGGTTGGTGATGTAGGAGGGCACCACGTCCGAATTCCCTGCGGACAGCCCTGCCATGATCGTATCGATCTGGCTGAGGATGCGGATGTCCCAGGAATCCGACCGCAGGGCGTCCTGCAGCCCGGGGTTGGAGCTGAAGCCGGAGCTCGGCAGCTGGATCGTCGCGGGATCGGGCATGGTCACCTGCACCCCGGTCTCGAACGAGTTGTTGCTGTTGATCGAGATGGCGTTGTTCGAATGGATGCAGAAGCCCTTCTTGTAGACGTTGTTACTCTGCAGATCGATGGTGTTCTCGGCGACGAAGCCTTCGCTCGTGCAGCTGCGGTAATAGGTGTCGAAGATCGACTTGGTGGAAATGTTCCAGGAGTTGATGCCGACGAGCTTGTAGAGGAACGTCCCCACCGGGTTTCCCCGCGCCGACGTCCGATGCATCCTCACCTCCACCGCGGTGCGCGAGTTCGGATCGGCCGTGAAGGTGCGCGTCGTCGCGTTCCAGTCGCCGAAGGTGATGTCGGAGGCGTCGACGATATCGCCGTATTGCGCCTTGGGCATGTTGGCATAGGCCACGTTCATGGCATCCGCGATCGCTGTGTCGGCGGTGCCGAACTCGCGGGAAACAAGCGCCGCATGGGCGGTGGCATCCGAATTCACCTGCAGGTGCGTCCTCGCCCGCACCGCGTTCCAGTAATCCACCGCGTAGCCGCTGATCATCAGCGTGATCAGGAAGATGAACAGCCCAAGGACCGTCAGAACCCCGCTCTCGTCCGCCCAGAACGCCCGGAGGGAGCCCCACCTGCGCGTGGTGAGCCTGGCCAGACTGGCCCGGCCTCGGGCGATCCCCGCCGAAGAATTCCGCCGCGCGGTCATCTCAGCCCTCGGACATCTGTTCGCTGGAAATCGAGACAGTAACCCCATTGAACTGCGGGATCACGTTGAACCCCGTCATCGTCGCGACAGGAACGGTGATGGTGGTGTGGATGATCCCGTTCGTCTCGCTGGTGGAGACCGTCATCGTGTTCTGCCAGTTGACGAGCTGGCCACGGATGAAACTCTCCGTATCCGTCGCGTTCTGGAAATAGCCGGAGGCATACATCCGGTTGGCGTCCTGGATCACGCGAAGGGCATGGGCCTCACCACCGAAGGCCATGGCCGTCTCGGTCACGAGCCAGATGATGAAGGTAAAGATCGGAAGCCAGAGGACCGCTTCATAGGTCGCGGCACCCGCCTCATCAGACAAAAAACGAAAGATGGGCCGCCGAACGGCTTGCTGCGAAACTTGCACCTTTCCCGCGCTCCTTGCATCGCCAGTTGTGCCCCCACCCCTGTCGATCCGTGATCGCGCGCCCTCCCGGCAACCGGAGCCATCCCGCGGTCCGCCGGTTGATCCGACGCCCCGCCTCTCCCATCCTGCCGGCCCGAGAGTCGCACCACAGCCTGCCAATGAGACCACAGCGATGTTTAACGCAGCCGGAACGGCACGTTCATGTTGGGTTCATCTAAGATTTGGTTAATATTGCCCGTATGCGCATGCTGCACGTCCTCGGTCCCGCCGTCCTGTTCGTCGCCTGCGCCACAGCAGTCGCGGCCCCGGCCGATACGTTCCGCGAGATCTACGCGAACCGCCTGCGCGCCGAGGTCAAGGCCGGCAAATGCATCAGCGTCACCCGCGCGCTTGATCTCATCGGACAGGTCACCTCGGGCGAGGTGATCGACATCCGCGCGTTCCAGGGCCGGGCGATGTATTATCGCGTGCTGCTGCTGCGGCCCTCAGGCAAGGTGCTGAGCTATGTGATCGACGCCAGCCGGGGTGAACTTCTGAATGGCAGTTCCACCGCGGCGCGCGAGGTCGACAACTTCGCCGCCAAGGACGACACCGCCTCTGGCGCCGGCAAGGCCCAGGCCGGCAGCGCGGCGAGCGGCAAGGCCAATTCGAACGCCGGCGGCAACGGTAACGCTGGAGGCAACGGTAACGCCGGAGGCAACGGCAACGGGGGTGGCAACGGCAACGGCGGTGGCAACTCTGGTGGAAATGGTGGAGGCAACTCGGGCGGCAACGGCGGTGGCAACGGCGGCGGCAACGGTGGTGGTAACAGCGGCGGCGGTGGAGGCAACTCGGGCGGCGGCGGCTCGGGCGGTAACGGCGGTGGCAACTCCGGCGGTAACGGTGGTGGCAACTCGGGCGGCAACGGGGGCGGCAATGGCCACTCCCACTCGGGCCGGTAGCGCCGGGTTGTGAGGAAGGAAGGAACGGGCGTGCGCATTTTGCTCGCTGAAGACGAACCGGTGCTGTGCAACCAGATCAAGCGTGCACTGGAGCCCGAGATCGGACCGATCGACGTCGCCCATGACGGCGAGGAAGCCGCGCATCTGGGTGCCACCGAACCTTATGACATGATCATCCTGGACCTTGGCCTGCCCAACAGGGACGGGCTGAGCATCCTCAAGGAATGGCGCGCCAGCGGACTCGACATGCCGGTCCTGATCCTGACCGCGCGCGACGGCTGGTCGCAGCGCGTCGACGGGCTCGACGCAGGCGCCGACGACTACCTCAGCAAGCCCTTCCACATGGCCGAGCTCTCCGCCCGCGTCCGTGCTCAGCTACGCCGCCGCTATGGCCAGACTTCGATGATCTTCGAGCGCGGTCCGGTGCGCTTCGACATGCGCCTCGGCCGGGTCAGCGTGGACGGCCTGCCGGTCGACCTGACCCAGGCCGAGGTGGCGGTGCTGAGCTACCTGGCCCACAACGCCGGCCGGCTGGTCTCGCGCACAGAGCTGTCGGAACATATCTATGCCTATGACGAGGACCGCGATTCCAATACCATCGCCGTCTTCATCGCCCGACTGCGCAAGAAGCTCGGCGCCGACCTGATCCAGACCATGCGCGGGCGCGGCTACATGATCGAAGCGCCATGATGCGCTCGCTCCGAAGGCGCGCGATCGTCAGCGGCGGGCTGATCACGCTCAGCTCGATCGTGGTCAGTGGCCTTGCGATCTACGTCGCCTTCGACGTCGTCGCGCAGCGGCAGTTCAACCGGGTCCTGGCCAGCCGCCAGCTGCAGGTGCTGACCGCGCTCGAACGCGTCGGCGCGAACCAGACCGCGCTCTCCAGCCTGATGTCCGATCCCGCCTACGCCCGTCCCTATTCCGGCACCTATTGGGAGGTCATCGGCCCGGATCGACAGCTCATGGCCTCGCGCTCGCTCTTCGACAACTCGCTGCCCCGCCCCGCCGCGATCCCGCACGAGACTGTGTTCTACGACAGCATGGGCCCGGTCCGCACCGTCCGGATCGCCGCCCGCAGCGTGACGCTCACCAACGGTCAGACCTGGCAGATTCTCGTCGCCCAGTCCTTTGCAGAGCTGAACGCCGAGCGCGCCGCGATCCGCCGCAACCTGCTCCTCGCGCTCGGCATCATCGCGATCTTCGCCCTCGCCAGCTCGCTGGGGCAGACCGCGGCGGTGCTGCGCCCGCTCGCCGACCTGCGCTCGGACATCCTCAAGCGCTGGCAGGGCGAGGGCCCGATCGAGCTCGAGCAGTACCCCACAGAGGTCCGCCCGCTCGCCACCGAGATCAACGAGCTACTGCAGCGGAACCGCGACATCATCGACCGCACCCGCCGGCAGGGCGCGGACCTCGCCCATGCGCTGAAGACACCCTCCAGCATCCTCCGCAACGAGCTCGAGGGCCTGCGACGCCTTGGCCAGGACATATCCACCGCCGAGGCGGCGCTTGACCGCATCGACGCCCAGATCCGCCGCTCACTGGCCCGCGTCCGCGCGGTCAGGCCCGCCGACCCGATGGCAGACCGCACCGCGCTCGCCGCCACCGTGCAGCGGCTTCTGCGACTCTTTCGCTCGCTTCCGGCCGCCGAGCACCTGACCCTCGAGGAAACGATCGCACCCGACCTGCGCGTCGCGATGGATGCCGAGGACCTGGAGGAAGTGCTCGGCAACCTCCTCGACAACGCGGTGAAATGGAGCCGCGCGCGCATCCGCCTCGCTGCACGGCGCGAGGGCGAACGTGTCGAGATCACGCTGGAGGACGACGGCCCCGGCATCGCCGAGGCGGACGTGGCCCAGGCGCTCCGCCCCGGCGGGCGGCTCGACACCTCGGTCGCCGGCACCGGCCTTGGCCTCTCGATCGCGACCGATCTGGTGCAGGTCTACGGGGGCACCATCGCGCTGACCAGGTCCGAGGCGCTCGGCGGGCTGAAGGTGACGCTGCACCTCGGCTGAGGCACGCGCGCCCGCGTGCCGCCCGACAGCGCCCGCTGCAGGCACGGTCTTCGATCGATTGTCAGGGGGAATTCTGGCGGAGAGAGAGGGATTCGAACCCTCGAGACGGTTCCCCGCCTACACACTTTCCAGGCGTGCGCCTTCGACCACTCGGCCACCTCTCCGGTGCGCGCTATCTACAGGCAGGTCATGGACTTCCGCAAGGGGGGACGGCAGAAGTTCTCGCCGTTTTCCACCCCTCAATCCTCGAAGAGTTCGGACTGGCCGACGACCTCTTCCTCGTCCTCCTCCTCGGCGCCCCGGCCGGGCAGCGCGCCGGGCAGCGGGCGGTTGTCCAGAAGCCCCGCGGCACGCAGTTCCTTCAGCCCCGGCAGATCGCGCGCGCTCTCCAGCCCGAAATGATCGAGGAAGCTTTCCGTGACGACGAAGGTCACCGGCCGGCCCGGCGTCATCCGCCGCCGCCCGAAGCGGATCCACTCCATTTCCAGCAGCTGATCCACCGTGCCCCGGCTCACCGCCACACCGCGGATCTCCTCGATCTCGGCGCGGGTGCAGGGCTGGTGATAGGCGATGATTGCCAGCGTCTCGATTGCGGCACGGGAAAGCTTGCGGCTTTCCACCGTCTCCTTGTGCATCAGGTAGCCGAGATCAGCCGCGGTGCGGAACGCCCAGCCCTCGCCGACACGCACCAGATGGACGCCACGCCCCTCGTAGCGGCGGCGCAGAAGCTGCAACGCCTCCGCCGGATCGCAGCCGTGCGGCATCCGCGCGGTAAGTTCCGCGACCGTTACCGGCTCCGCAGTGGCGAAGAGGATCGCCTCCACCATCCGCTCCTGCTCGGCCATGACCGGCGCCGCGAAGAGGCTCTGCTCTTCCCCGGTCTCGCTCATTGCGCGGCCCTCCGGCGGATCATGATCGGCGCGAAGGTCTCGGCCTGCTTGATCTCGACCTGGCCGAGCTTGGCCAGTTCAAGCGAAGCCGCAAAATGCGCCGCGGTGGCAGAACGGCGGCGGGCCGGATCGGCGCCCCAGTCCTCGGGCAGATAATCGGCGAGGTCCATCCAGTCGCCCGCGAAGCCGATCAGCCCCCGCATCCGGTCAAGCGCCTGCTCCATGGTGAAGAGATGCTCGCGGTCCATCACGTAAGGCCGGAAATCGTCTTTCGTGCGCAGCCGCGCATAGGCCTGCATCAGGTCGATGAGCGAGGCGGTCCACATCACCTTGCGCACCCGCGTCACGTCCTCGGGCAGACCGCGCGCGAAGAAATCCCGGCCCTTCTGGTCCCGCGCCATCAGCTGCGCGGCGGATTCGCGCATCGCCTGCAGCCGTTCCAGCTGGAAGGCCAGGTGGGCTGCCAGCTCCTCGGCCGACGGGCCCTCGTCCGTCGGGTCAGGCGGCAGCAGCAGGCGGGATTTCAGATAGGCGAGCCAGGCCGCCATCACCAGATAATCTGCCGCAAGTTCGATCCGCAACGCCTTGGCACGGTTCACGAATTGCAGATACTGCTCGGCAAGCTGCAGGACCGAGATCTTGCGCAGGTCCACCTTCTGCGTCCGCGATAGCGTCAGCAGCAGGTCAAGCGGCCCCTCGTAGCCGTCGACATCGACAATCAGCGCCTCGGCGGCAAGCCGCTCCGAGACGCTGATCGGCTGGGTCTCCTCCCAGCCGGGTTCAGCCATGATCCGAGGCCTTCGTCATCGCCTCAAATTCGGCTGACAGCGCCGCCCTGTCAACGGGCTCGGGGGGCCGGCGGCAGGCCAGCGCCGCCGCCGCACGCGCAGCCGCCGCGGGCGTCAGCGACCCGGCCGCCGTTACGACCTGCTCCATCTCGGCGCGCTTGCCATTGCATTGCAGCGCGATATCGCAGCCCGCCGCGATCGAGGCCCCGGCACGCTCGGCCAGCGAACCCTTCAGCGCCTCCATGTTCAGATCGTCGCTGATCAGCAGTCCGTCGAAGCCGGTTTCCTCCCGGATAATCCGTAGCGCTTTGGCCGATTGCGTCGCCGGATGCTCGGGGTCGAGCGCGGGAAAGGCGATATGCGCCGTCATCGCCATCGGCAGGTCGCGGAACGCGCGGAAAGCGGCGAAGTCGGTTTCCCGCAGGTCTTCCAGCGAGGCCTCGACCGTCGGCAGGTCCTTGTGCGTGTCTCCCGTGGCGCGGCCATGGCCCGGCATATGCTTCATCACCGGCAGCACGCCGCCTGCGGTCAGGCCCTCGACCACTGCACGGCCTCCGGCGATTACCGACGCAAGATCAGTGCCATAGCAGCGGTTCTTGAGGAACGGGTGGGTCAGCTCGCTCGCGATGTCCAGCACCGGTGCGCAATCGCTGTCGATGCCAACGTCGCGCAGTTCCAGCGCAATCAGCTGCGCGCGCAGACGCATCGCTGCAGCGCCCCCCCGGGCCATCTGTTCGAGCGGGGGCAGCCATTCCCGCCAATGCGGCGCGCGCAGCCGCTGCACGCGCCCGCCCTCCTGGTCGACCATCACCACCGCATCGCGGCCCACCGCCGCGCGCAGGTCTCCGGTCAGCCGGCGCAGCTGCTCCGGATCCTCGACATTGCGCGCGAAGAGGATGAATCCCCAGGGATCGGCGTCACGAAAAAAGGCCGCCTCGTCTCTCCCCAGACGGGGGCCGAGACAGCCCAGGATCGTCGCGGAGCCTGCCATCAGCGCAGGACGACCGGCACGCAGGTGGCGCTTTCCGCCTTCAGCGCGGCGCAGAATCGGCGTGTGTCAGCGGAGGAATGGAAGCCATAGGCGCGCAGCCGGTAGAACGCCCGCCCGCCCGAGCTTGCCTTCTGCACCACGCGGGACTTGTCGGCCATCAGGTCGACGAAGCGGCCCTTCATGCCGTTCCAGACCTTCACCGCATCCGCCTCGGTCGGGAAGGCGCCAAGCTGGGCAAGCGGCGTACCGGGTTTCAGCGAGGCCGCGCTGACGCTCGCCGCCACCGGCGGGGCAGAGGCCAGTGCCGCCACCGCCGCGGCCGCCGCGGCCGCGACATCGGCCGGCATCACGTCGTTGGAGGCCTTGGCCGAATCCGACGCCACGGCTGTCGGCACGTGCCGGGGGCGCATCTGCGGCACGGGCGATCTCACCGGCGGTCCGCCGGGGATCGAGGAGGTCCCGCTTACCGGCACCGCATCCGCCGCCGTCGTTGCCGCCGCTCCCGTCGTTGCAGTTGTCGCCGTAGTCGTGGACCCATTGTTCAGAGGCGGCGCCACCGGCAGGCTTGACGAGGCCCCCGCCGAAGCATCCGGCGCCGCGACCTGGGCTGCGACCTGGCCCGTCGTGCCCTGTGTTGCAACCTGCGCCGATGTGCCCTGCCCCGACCCGGCATCCCCTGCCGTCGCCGCGGGCGCAACCGGCGCCGCGGCGGCCTTCTGCGCGGCCATCACCTCAGGCGAGCTGTCGGACGGGCCAAGCGCCACCGGCGCCGGGGCAAGGGTGATGTTTCCGTCCGGGGTGGGCTGCGCGGCGTCGCCCGCCGCGATCCGGTTCACGCTCAACCCGACATTGCCGGCCACCTGGCCGCCCGGATCCTCGGGCGCGATCCGCATCGGCCCGGCAATCGCCTTGATCACCGGCACGCCGTTGACGTCGCGCACCGCCAGCCGGTAGCCCCAGAGCGCAAGCCCCAGCACCAGCCCGACCGAGGTCGCGGCCCCCGCCAGATGAATGAACCGTTGCGCGCGGGTGCCGGCATCAACCGGATCCGCTTCGAATTCATCGAAGTTCCATACCGCCATGTTCGCCTCACTGCCCGGAGGTTTCTTCCCCCGTGACTCTGCCCGATCATCCGGCGGGTGCGGTTATCAGCGCATTTCCTCTGCCGGCGTCACGCCAAGGATACCAAGGCCGGCGGAAATAACAACTGCCACCGCCCGGGCCAGCGCGATTTTCGCCTGGCTGGTCTCCACCTCGCCTTCCTGCACGAAGCGCAGAGAGGTGTCCTCGTTCCCGCGGTTCCAGTGCGTGTGCAGGTCGGAGGCGAGATCGTAGAGGTAGAAGGCCACCCGGTGCGGCTCGTGACCGCGGGCCGCGATCTCGACCAGGCGCGGCCATTCCGCGATCCGGCGGGCCAGTTCCATCTCTGCCGGATGGTCGAGCCGGGACAGATCCGCAACCGCCAGCGTGGCGTCATCGCAATGGATCCCCGCCTCCGCCGCCTTCCGGATGACCGAGCAGACCCGCGCATGGGCGTATTGCACGTAGAAGACCGGGTTGTCCTTCGACTGCTCCAGAACTTTGGCGAAGTCGAAGTCCAGCGCGGCGTCGTTCTTCCGCGTCAGCATCATGAAGCGGGTGACATCCGCCCCCGCCTGCTCGACCACGTCGCGCAGCGTCACGAAGGTCCCGGCGCGCTTCGACATCTTGAACGGCTCGCCGTTCTTGAAAAGCTTCACCAGCTGGATCAGCTTCACGTCCAGGGGCACCCGGTTGTCCGACAGCGCCGCGACGACGGCCTTCAGCCGCTTGACATAGCCGCCATGGTCGGCGCCGAGAACGTCGATCAGCTGGTCGAACCCACGGCTCACCTTGTCGTAGTGATAGGCGATATCGGGCGCGAAATAGGTCCAGGCCCCGTCCGATTTCTTCACCGGCCGGTCGACGTCGTCGCCATGGCTGGTCGAGCGGAACAGCGTCTGCTCCCGCGGTTCCCAGTCGTCCGGCACCTTGCCCTTCGGCGGCTCCAGGACCCCCTCGTAGATCAGCCCCATGCCGCGCAGCTGCTCGATCGCCGCCTCGATCTTGCCGGTGCCGTAAAGCGACTTCTCCGACGAGTAGACGTCCATGTGAACGCCGAGCGCCGCAAGGTCGCCCCGGATCATCTCCATCATCGCCTCGGTCGCGAATTCGCGCAGCTCGGCCAGCCATTCAGCCTCGGGCTTATCGAGGAGGCTCGCGCCGTATTTCTGCTTCAGCGCCTCGCCGACCGGGATCAGGTAATCGCCGGGATAAAGCCCCTCGCGGATCTCGGGGTCGAGACCGTTGGCCTCGCGGTAGCGCTCATAGGCCGAGCGGGCGAGCACGTCGACCTGCGCGCCGCCGTCGTTGATGTAATACTCCCGCGTCACCGCATGGCCCGCGAAATCGAGAAGCGCCGCCAGCGCATCGCCGAAGACCGCGCCGCGGACATGGCCCACATGCATCGGCCCCGTCGGGTTGGCAGAGACGAACTCCACGTTCACCTTGGCGCCCTGCCCCATGTCGGAACGGCCATAGCCCGCCCCGTCGCGGATCACCTGCGCGATCAGCCCCTGCCAGACGCCCGGCACCAGCCGCAGATTGATGAAGCCCGGCCCCGCGACCTCGGCCTCCGCGATCCTCGGATCGGCAGCAAGCCGGCCCACCAGCGCCTCGGCGATGTCGCGCGGCTTGGCGCCGGCGGGTTTCGCAAGCACCATGGCCGCGTTGGTCGCCATGTCGCCATGGCCGGCATCGCGCGGCGGCTCCACCGCGACATTGGCCAGGTCGAGCCCGGCCGGCAGCAGGCCATCCGCCGCCATCGCCTCGAGGCTCGCAATCACAAGCCCACGGATATCACTGAACAGGTTCATTCTCTGGTCCCTCGGTTGGCCCGGGTTTATCACGGCCCCGGCCCGCGTCAACGCCGCCCGGCGCCGCTGCCCCGGCCCTCACGGCCATTCATCCTGGCCCAGCTGTCCCCGCCGGGGACAGCCCGCCGCCTCGGCGCTTCACCCGCGCCTAGCCGGGATCCGCCCCGAAGATCCGCGCGTGTTCCTGCAGCGCGAAGCGGTCCGTCATACCGGCGACGTAGTCGCAGACGACGCGGGCCAGCTGCACCTCGTTCTCCGCCCGCTCCACGTCGCGGCGCCATTCCGGGGGCAGCAGCGACGGGTCGTTGAGGAAAAGCGGAAAGAGATCCTCCACCACCCGCGTCACCTTCGCCCGCTCGGCCATGACCGAGGGCGCACGGTACATCCGCTCGAAGAGAAAGGCCTTGATCGCCTTCAGCTCCTGGTAAAGCGGCTTGGAGAACCGGATGATCGTCGTGCCCATCCCGCGGATCTCGGACACGCTTTTCGGCTGCGCTGCTTCGAGCCGCGCCTGGGCGATGGAGATCACATCCTCGACCATCACCCCGAAGACCCGGCGCAGCGCCTCGTGCCGCCGCCGCATCATCTCCAGCCCCGGGTAGAGCCGGTCGACCTCGCGGAAGGCCGGGCCCGTCAGCGGCATCTCCATCAGGTCGTCCTCGGTGAAGAGGCCCGAACGCAGCCCGTCATGCAGGTCGTGGTGGTTGTAGGCCACGTCATCGGCCACCGCGGCCACCTGCGCCTCGGCGCTGGCATGGGTCGAAAGCTCCAGGTCGAAGGCGGAATTCACCTCCTCCAGTGCATAAGGATAGGGCGCCTCGACCGGGCCGTTGTGCTTGGCGATGCCTTCCAGCGTCTCCCAGGTCAGGTTCAGCCCGTCGAAATCGGCGTAATGCTTTTCCAGCCGGGTGACGATCCTGAGCGCCTGCGCGTTGTGGTCGAACCCGCCATAGGGCGCCATCAGCCGCTCCATCGCGTCCTCGCCCGTATGCCCGAACGGCGTGTGGCCCAGGTCATGGGCCAGCGCCACCGCCTCCGCCAGATCGGTGTTGAGGCCAAGGACCCCCGCGATGGTCCGCGCCACCTGCGCCACCTCCACCGTGTGGGTCAGACGGGTGCGGTAATAATCCCCCTCATGCTCCACAAAGACCTGCGTCTTGTGCTTCAGCCGCCGGAAGGCGGAGGAATGGATGATCCGGTCCCGGTCGCGCTGATAGGGCGAGCGGAAGGTGGAATAGCTTTCGTGATAAAGCCTGCCCCGGCTGTCCTCCGGGTGGCAGGCGTAAGGAGCGAATGTCATCCGAGCCTGTTCTTGCCGTCGATTTGGCCCAAGCCTATATGTGAAGCGATGCCGGAATGATATGGGCTCGCCGAAAATGGACCTGAACCTGCCACCGAAAGTTACTGACCGCGCCTTCGCGCGTCTGGCCGAGATCGCCGCCGCGACCGGCGAGGTAAAGCCCCTGCGCGTCGCGGTGGACGGCGGCGGCTGTTCCGGCTTCCAGTACGACATCAAGCTTGACGAGGCGCAGCCCGACGACCTCGTTCTGGAAAAGGACGGCCAGAAGGTGCTGGTGGACCAGGTCTCCCTGCCCTTCCTCGCCAATGCCACGATCGACTTCTCCGAAGAACTGATCGGCGCCCGCTTCGTGATCGAGAACCCCAACGCCACCTCCTCCTGCGGCTGCGGTACCTCCTTCTCGATCTGATCCCCGCCTTCCCCCGCGCCCCGTTTCCGCCTATGCCTTGGCGAAACCGGAGGGCCGCGCATGAAGATCGCCACATTCAACATCAACGGCGTCAAGGCGCGGATCGAGGCGCTGACCGCCTGGCTGGAAGAGGCCGCCCCCGACGTGGCGCTGCTGCAGGAGATCAAGTCGGTCGACGAAGCCTTCCCCCGCGAGCCGCTCGAAGCACTCGGCTATAACGTCGAGACCCACGGCCAGAAGGGCTTCAACGGCGTTGCGATCCTGTCGAAACTGCCGCTCGAGGACGTGACCCGCGGCCTTCCCGGCGACGGCAGCGACGAACAGGCCCGATGGATCGAGGCGACGGTGGTCGGGCGCCGCGCCGTGCGCCTCTGCGGCCTCTACCTGCCGAACGGCAACCCGGCGCCGGGCCCGAAATACGATTACAAGCTGGCCTGGATGGAGCGGATGCGAACCCGCGCGGCAGCGCTTCTCGAGACCGAGGAGCCCGTCGTTATGGCCGGCGACTACAACGTGATCCCCCAGCCCGAAGACGCCGCCCGCCCCGAGGCCTGGACCGAGGACGCCCTGTTCCTGCCCGAGACCCGCGCCGCCTTCCGCCGCATCCTCAACCTCGGCTTCACCGAGGCGATCCGCACCCGCATGCCCCAGCCCGGGATCTACACGTTCTGGGATTACCAGGCCGGCGCATGGGAGCGGAACAACGGCATCCGCATCGATCACATGCTGCTCTCGCCGCAGGCGGCGGACCTGCTGCGCGACGCCGGGATCGACAAGGACCAGCGTGCGCGGGAAAAACCCTCCGACCACGTGCCCGTCTGGATCGAACTCGACGCGTAGGGCAGCCGGGGCGCTGCCCCCTTGCCCGCCCGATACGGGCGGGCGTTCTTCACTGAAACGCCCCACCGGGGCGTTTCCGGGCGCTCATCACCCCCAGGATATTTCGGACAGAAAATGAGGCGGTCGACCTCAGTCGGCCCGCCCCCCGAACCGCGCCATGCGGAAGCGGGTCAGGTCATGGCCCACCGGATGGCCGGTGACGAGATCGGCCACCACCCGCCCCATCGCCGGGCCGATCCCGAAACCATGCCCGCTCATCCCGGTGGCGAGCGTCAGGCCCGGCAGCACCGCGACATGGTCGACGATCGGCACCACGTCCGGCATCGTATCGATCATGCCCGCCCAGGCGGTGGCAATCTTCGGTCGGCCGAGCCCCGGGAAGGCCTCGGCGAAGGAGGCCTGCACGCTGGCCAGGCTCTTCATGCTGGGCCGCGGGTCCAGCACCCGCGTCGCCTCGAAAGGGGACGCACCGTCACCCCAGCGGCGGGGCGTGCCCCAGGCGTCCGGGAAGCCCCTGGGGGCCGCCGGGCGCAAAGGCGTCGCGAAGGGGTTCTTCAGATATTCCGGCAGATAGGCGAAGAAGTTCCGCACCGCGTCGGGGCCGACGTAAAGCTCCTGATAATCGCCATGCGCAATCGAATAGCCGCCGTCGAGCCGCCGGCGGAAGGCGAAATGCCCGTCCACCGCGCAGCCCGGGAAGATTTCAGGCATCGGCACGGTCTGGGCGACGGTAGAGATCACCGAAAGCTGCGGGATCGCCACGCCGTGGTTCCTGAGGAACATCGAGGACCACGCCCCGCCCGCCAAAACCACCGCATCGCAGGCGACGCGCCCCTTCTCCGTCACCACGCCCGCAACCCGGCCGGCGGCGATGTCGAGGCTGCGCACCGCGCAATCCTCGATCACCGTCACGCCCATGCGCTCCACCGCCCGCGCCAGCGCCGGCACCGCCACCCAGGGCTCCGCGCGGCCGTCGCTTGCGGTGAAAAGCCCGCCCTTCAGCCCCCGCGGCCAGTTGGCAGAGGCGCCGGGCAGCATCTCCAGCACCTCCGCCGGGCTCAGCAGCCGCGTGTCGAGCTGATGGCCCTTGGCGAGTTCAAGGAAGGCCTCGTGATCGGCGCGGTCCTTGTCGGTGTTCGCGACGTAGAGGACGCCCGTCCGCCGGAAACCCAGATCGGCGCCCGCCTCCTCGGCAAGGCTCTCCCACATCCCCGAGGCCTCGATCATGATCGGAAGCTCGGCGGCGTCGCGGCCCTGCTGGCGCACCCAGCCCCAGTTGCGCGAGGATTGCTCTCCCGCCACCCGGCCCTTCTCGCACAGCACCACCTGCAATCCGCGCTTCGCCAGATGCCAGGCCGTCATCACCCCGATGACGCCGCCGCCGATCACCACCGCGTCGGCCCGCGCCGGCAGCGCACCGGTGAAACCCGCCGGCATCCCGGCCGTGATGGGGAAGCCCACGGCTCAGGCCGCCAGCTCGTCGACCAGCCGCCGCATGAAGTCCTGGCCGGCCTCGAACTGTTTCAGGCTCAGCCATTCGTCCTGCTGATGCGCCTGGGCGATGTCGCCCGGCCCGCAGATCACCGCGGAATAGCCGGCCTGCTGGAACTGCCCGGCCTCGGTGCCGTAGCTGACCACGCGGCTGGCGTTGTCGCCGGTCAGGCGGCGCACCAGCGCCTCGGCCGCGCCGTGCTCCTCGGGCACGAGGGGCGGCACGTTGTAGGCAGGCTCCAGCGTGATCCCGGCTTCGGGGCGGACCGCCTTCATCTCGGCCTCGACCTCCGCCACCTTGGCGATATAGGCCGCCTCCCAGGCCTTCGGATCGTCGCCGGGCACGACGCGGAAGCCCATCTGGAACGTGCAGTCCTTGGCGGTGATGTTGTTCGCCGTCCCGCCGGTGATCGTGCCGACATGCGGCGTCGTCCAGGGCGGGTCAAACATCGCGGCGACCGGCGCGGGCGTGGCGGCGGCGCCTTCGGCGTTCTTCTCGTTCGCCCAGACGATCAGCTTGGCGGCCTCCATGATTGCATTCACCCCGCGATGCATGATGGAGGAATGCACCTCATAGCCGCGGACATGCGTCAGGAACCCGGTGCCGCCCTTGTGGCCGGTCACCGCCCCCATCATCGAGGGCTCGCCGATCACCGCGGCGGCGGCTTTCGGCAGCACCTTCACCATCTCGGCCAGCATGACCGGCGCGCCGGTGCAGCCCACTTCCTCGTCATAGGACAGCGCGATCTGCAGTGGCCGCTTCACGCCCTTCTCCACCGCAAGCTGCACCGCCCAGAGCGCAAGCGCGTCGAACCCCTTCATATCGCAGACGCCGCGACCGAAGAGCTTGCCGTCGCGCTCGACCACGGTGAACGGATCCGAGGACCACTCCTGCCCGTCGACCGGCACCACGTCGGTGTGACCAGAAAGAACCACGCCGCCCTCGATCTCGGGGCCGACATTGGCAAAGACTGCGGCCTTCGTGCCCTCGGGGTTGTAGACGCGATGCGCCGTCACCCCCCAGGACGAAAGATAGTCTTCCACCCAGTCGACCAGTTCCAGATTCGAATCGCGGCTCACCGTCGCAAACCCGACCAGGCGCTCCAGAATCTCCCGCGCCGACAGGCGCTGGCCCTCAACCATGATCTTCGCTCCCTGCGGACATTTTCGGCAAGCTGGGGCGCTGTTCGCGCAAGGTCAAGGCTTGCGAGGGCATGGAGACGCAATCACGCTACGTCGCCGGCAATGGCAGCGAATGCGACTTGCCGTGCCCGGAAAAAACGCTAACACTTGCCGACAATCAACGGCCTGGCACCGATCGGTCGTGACCAAAAAAAGAAAAGATAACAACCGCTTGGGGAGCGACACATGCCCGATGGGGCGCAGCCCGTCCTGGACGTCCGGGATCTCAAAACCGTTTTTCGTACCCGCGGCGGGGAAGTTCACGCCGTCAATTCCGTCTCCTTCGACCTGAAGCCCGGGGAACTCCTCGGCGTGGTCGGCGAAAGCGGCTCGGGTAAATCCGTGACCATGATGTCGCTGATCCGGCTCCTGCCATCGCCTCCGGCCGATGTGCGGCAGGGCCAGGTGATGTTCGACGGGACCGATCTTCTGCATTGCTCGGAACAGGTGCTGCGCGACATCCGCGGCGGCAAAATCGGCTTCATCTTCCAGGATCCGATGACCTCGCTGAACCCGGTGTTCACCGTGGGCTTCCAGATCATGGAGCCGCTGCGCCGGCACCTCGGGATGAGCAAGGAAAAGGCCCGCGTCCGCGCCGTCGAGCTGCTCGATCTGGTCGGCATCCCGGACGCGAAACGCCGGCTGAAAGACTATCCCCACCAGTTCTCCGGTGGCATGCGCCAGCGGGTGATGATCGCCATCGCGCTGGCCTGCGACCCGAAGGTGCTGATCGCGGACGAGCCGACAACAGCGCTCGACGTGACCATCCAGGCCCAGATCCTCGAACTGGTGAAGGACCTGCGCCAGAAGCTCGGCATGGCCATCGTCTGGATCACCCACGATCTTGGCGTCGTCGCCGGCATCGCCGACCGGGTGATGGTTATGTACGGCGGCCAGGTCGTCGAACAGGCCCCGGTGAAGGAGCTGTTCCGCAATCCGCAGCACCCCTACACCCGCGCGCTTCTGAAGACGGTTCCCGGCGTCATCGGCGAGCGCCCCGAGAAGCTGAACGTGATCGAGGGCCAGCCCCCGATCCTCTACGCCCAGCCCGAGGACTGTTCCTTCCGCGACCGCTGCCCGCAAGCGATGGCACGCTGCGCGACCGCGAACCCGCGCCGCTACGACGTGGGCAACGGCCATGACGTGGCCTGCTTCTGGGACCCCGCCACCGGAGGTGAGCGCAATGCTTGATGCGAAGCCGGCGGCCAAGCCGGTCAAGACCCTCGTCGAAGTGCGCGGGCTTAAGATGTATTTTCCGATCCACACCGGCCTTCTGCGTGCCCATACCGGCGACGTGAAGGCGGTGGACGATGTCTCCTTCGACATCCTAGAGGGCGAGACCCTCGGCCTTGTCGGCGAAAGCGGCTGCGGCAAGTCCACCTGCGGGCGGGCGCTGATCCGGCTTTACGACATCACCTCCGGCTCGGTGAAGATCGACGGGACAGAGATCGGCCATGCCGACCAGACCCGTCTGCGCAAGATGCGGCCCACCATGCAGATGGTGTTCCAGGACCCGCAGGCCTCGCTCAACCCGCGCATGACGGTGGCCGACATCATCTCCGAGCCGCTGAGCGAGCACACCACGCTGTCCAAGACGGACAAGCTGAAGCGGATCTACGAGCTGATGGATGCCGTGGGGCTCAACCGGCGCTTCGCCAACCGTTACCCGCACGAGTTCTCCGGCGGCCAGCGGCAGCGGATCGGCATCGCCCGCGCGCTCGCGCTCAACCCGAAGTTCATCGTCTGCGACGAGCCGATCGCCGCGCTCGACGTTTCGATCCAGGCCCAGGTCGTGAACCTGTTGGAGCAGCTTCAGGACGAGTTCGGGCTGACCTATCTCTTCATCTCGCACGACCTTTCCATGGTCCGCCACATCGCCGACCGCATCGCGGTGATGTATCTCGGCAAGATGGTCGAGCTGGGTCCGCGCGACCCGGTCTACGACAGCCCGCTGCATCCCTATACCGAGGCGCTTCTGTCCGCGGTGCCCGAGCCGGACCCGAGCTTGGAGAAAACGCGCGAGCGGATTATCCTGAAAGGCGACGTGCCCTCCCCGGCCAATCCGCCGAAGGGCTGCAATTTCTGCACGCGGTGCCCGAAGGTGATGGATATCTGCCGCCAGATCGAACCCGAGTTCCGCGAGGCCGAGCCGGGCCGGTTCGTCGCCTGCCATCTCTACGACCAGAATAACAAGACAACTGCCGGGGCAACCGGCGGAACCGAGGCAGACAACGAGCACTTCCAACAAGGAGAGACTAAATGAAACTCAAGACGATCCTGATGGGCGCGGCCGCCGTGCTCGCAGCCTCGCAGGCCTTCGCGGCCAGCGGGCGCGGGGCCGACGGCCAGCTGAACCTGATCTACTGGCAGGCGCCCTCGATCCTGAACCCGTACCTGTCCTCGGGCACCAAGGATCTCGAAGCCTCCTCGATCACCATCGAGCCGCTGGCGCGCTTCAACCCGAAGGGCGAAATGGTTCCGGAGATCGCGGCCGAGATCCCGACGCTGAAGAACGGCGGCATCTCCAAGGACCTGAAGACCATCACCTGGCACCTGAAGCCGGGCCTGAAGTGGTCGGACGGCTCGGCCGTGACCTCGGCCGACGTGGTCTTCACCGGCCAGTACTGCATGGACCCGCAGGGCGGCTGCGCGCAGCTGTCGCACTTCCAGGGCGTGGACAAGATCGAGGCGGTCGACCCGCTGACCGTGAAGATCTCCTTCAAGGCGCCGCAGCCCGACCCGTACGGGCCGTTCGTCTCCTATGAATCGCCGATCCTGCAGAAGAAGCAGTTCGCCAACTGCATGGGCGCCAAGGCCCCGACCTGCACCTCGGCCAACTTCGGCCCGATCGGCACCGGCCCGTTCGTCGTCACCTCGTTCAAGCCGAACGACGTGATCGAATACAAGGCCAACCCGAACTACCGCGACCCGAACAAGCCGGCCTTCGCGACGGTGAACTTCAAGGGCGGCGGGGATGCCGCGGCCGCCGCGCGCGCCGTGTTCCAGACCGGCGAATACGACTACGGCTGGAACCTGCAGCTCTCGCCGGACGTCCTCAAGGGCATGACCGGCCCGGGCGCCAAGGGCCATGTCGTGACCGCCTTCGGCTCGCTGGTCGAACGGCTGGAAATGAACCTGACCGACGCCTCGCCGAGCCTGCCGGAAGGCCAGCGCTCGACCGCGGCCCATCCGAACCCGATCCTGAGCGACAAGCGCGTGCGCGAGGCCCTTTCGATGGCCATCGACCGCTCGCTGATCGTGCAGGTCGGCTACGGCTCGGCCGGCAAGCCCACCTGCAACCTGGTCCCGGCGCCGGAAGCCTATGCCTCCGACAACACCGCCTGCCTCAAGCAGGACATCCCGGGCGCCAAGAAGCTGCTGGATGAAGCCGGCTGGAAGGTCGGTCCCGACGGGATCCGCGAAAAGGACGGCAAGAAGCTGGTCCTGACCTACCAGACCTCCACCAACGGCGTGCGTCAGGACACCCAGTCCCTGATCAAGCAGTGGTGGAAGGAAATCGGGGTCGACGCGCAGCTGAAGAACGTCAACGGCTCGGTCTTCTTCGGTGGCGACCCGGGTTCGCCCGACACGTTCCAGAAGTTCTACACGGACGTGGAAGAGTACGCGAACAACTTCTCGGGCACCGATCCGCAGACCTACATGTCGATGTACACCTGCGACAAGGCCCCGCGGCCGGCGACGCAATGGCAGGGCGAGAACATCAACCGCTACTGCAACAAGCACTATGACGAGCTCGTCGCCGAGCTCGGCAAGACCGCCGTTCCCGCCAAGCGCGAAGCGCTTGTGAAGGAAATGAACGACATGCTGACCAAGGACAGCTACACGATCATTCCCATCGTCTGGCGCGGCAACAACTCCGGCGTCGCCAACTCCATCGGCGGCGAAGCCATCAACCCGTGGGACAGCGAGCTCTGGAACATCCAGGACTGGTACCGCAAGAAGTAAGCTGACCTAACCGTCGCCCCCGCGCCTTCACGTCGCGCGCGGGGGCGGCTCTCCGGCCGCCCTCAGGCCCATCGCGCCCGAGCGTCCACAGACTGCCCTGCCGAGGCACCATCCCATGCTCAATTACACCATCCGACGGCTGATCATATCGATCCCGGTGCTTCTGCTCATCAGCCTGATCATCTTCCTGCTTCTGAACCTTGCCCCCGGGGACCCGCTTGCCAACCAGCCTCTGACGATCCCGCCCGAGGTTCGCCAGAAGATGAAGGAGGCCCTCGGCCTCGGCGCACCGCTCTACGTGCGCTACCTTCTCTGGCTGAAGCAGTTCTTCTGGGTCGAACCGCTGCACGCCTTCGACTGGTGCTTCGGAACCCATTTCAGCGTCGGGATGCAGCGCATCCTCAGCTGGCAGTTCCGCTCGCCCGTGTTCGACGTGATCGTGCAGCGCATGCCGCAGACCCTGACCGTGGTCGGCATGTCCTACGTGATCGGCGTGCTGATCGCGGTGCCGATCGGCATCGTCTCGGCCTACCGGCAATACAGCTGGTTCGACCAGATCGGCACCTTCATCTCGATGATCGGCTATTCGGTCCCGACCTTCTTCACCGGGGTGCTTCTGATCGTGGTCTTCTCGGTCGACCTCGGCTGGTTCCCGTCGATCTACAACACCAACCTCAAGGTGGTGGACTGGCAGACCTTCCTGCTGCAGGTTCGCCAGATGGCCATGCCGGTCTTCGTGCTGGCGCTCTACAACGCGGCGCAGATCTCGCGCTTCATGCGCTCCTCGATGCTCGACAACCTGCAGCAGGACTACGTCCGCACCGCCCGCGCCAAGGGCATGGGCGAGCGCACCGTTCTGCTGACCCATGTGCTGAGGAACTCGCTGATCCCGGTGGTGACCGTCATCGCGCTCGGCGTTCCGACGATCTTCGGCGGCGCCATCATCACCGAGCAGGTCTTCAAGGTGAACGGCCTCGGCCAGCTCCTGATCACCGCCATCTACGCCTCCGACGTGCCGATGGTGCAGACGCTGACCTTCATCTTCGCCGTGCTCATCGTCGTCTTCAACCTGGTCGCCGATATCCTCTACGGCGTCCTCGACCCGAGAATCCGCTATGACTGACGCAACCCTTCAGCCCGTCCAGGACCTCGCCCCGCCGCGCAGCCAGTGGCGCGACGTCTGGGACCAGTTCCGCACCCACAAGGGCGCGCTCACCGGCCTCGGCGTGTTCGTCTTCATGACGCTGTTCGTGCTCGTCGGGCCGCTGATCTGGCGCATCGGGCCCGATTACATCAACCCGAACGTCCTCGTGATGATCAAGTCGCGCAACCTGGGCTCCAGCTTTGCCCACCCGCTGGGCACAGACCAGCTGGGCCGGGACGAGCTGGCGCGGATGATGTCGGGCGGTCAGATCTCCATCGCCGTGGGCTTTACCGCGATGGCTCTGTCGATCTTCCTCGGGACGCTGGTGGGCGTGCTGGCGGGCTATTTCAAAAGCCTCGACGGCCCGCTGATGCGGCTGACCGACCTCTTCCTGGCGCTGCCGCTTCTGCCGCTGCTGCTGGTGATGATGATGCTCTTCGCACCGATGATCTCGCATGCGATGGGCGTCGCGGCGGGGACCTTCCTGCTCATCGTCTCGGCCATCGGGGTGACAAGCTGGATGCAATGCGCCCGGATCGTCCGGGGTGAGGTGCTGGCCCTGAAGGAACGGGAGTTCGTGCTGGCGGCGAAATCGGTGGGCACCCCGCCCTTCCGGATGATCCTCCGCCACATCCTGCCGAACGTGATGAGCCCCGTGATGGTGGCCGCCACGCTGGGGATCGCCAACGCGATCATCACCGAAAGCGCGCTGTCTTTCCTCGGCCTCGGCTTCCCGCCGGACTTCCCGACCTGGGGCCGGCTTCTGTTCGATGGCGTCGACCTGATGCAGGAACACCCCGGCCTCGTCGTCTGGCCCGGCATCGCGATCTCGCTGACCGTGCTGAGCGTGAACTACATCGGCGACGGCCTGCGCGACGCGCTCGATCCGCGGATCCGCGGCCGCTAACACAGGCAGGACGGGGGCGCCGCCCCCTTCCCCCCGGGTGATCCTGCCAGGATGAAAGGCCTGCCCTTCACCCTGGTCCGAATACCCCGGGGCCCGGCACGAGGCGGCGCCCTGCCCCCTTACTCCGACCGGACGGCGGCTGGGCCTGATCGACCATGTGTTGCTGTTCACAGGCAGGTTGGCTACCTCTGGCGGATGGCGCCCCCGCGGCGCCGTTTTCGGCGGGCAGGACCATGACCGACACCACCATCGCCGGCATCCGGCGCGACCGCCTGACCGCCGTGGCAGCCGAACAGCGCGCCCGCTATGCGGCTGCGCGCCCCGCCACCCGGGCCGCTCTGGCCGAGGGCGCGGAAGCCTTTCTCGATGCGGTGCCGATGCACTGGATGAAGGACTGGCCGATGCCCTTCCCGCTGCTGGTGGCCGAGGCCGCGGGAGCGCGGCTGACCGACATCGACGGCAATGCGCTGGACGACTTCTGCCTTGGCGACACCGGGTCGATGTTCGGCCATTCGCCCGCGCCCGTCGCCGCGGCGATCCGGGCCCAGGCCGGGGCCGGGCTGACCTACATGCTGCCCACGACGCATGCGCTGGAAGCCGGGCGCCTGCTGAGCGCGACCTTCGGCGACTTCCGCTGGCAGATCGCGACCACGGCAACGGATGCCAACCGCTTTGCCCTGCGCGCTGCGCGGGCGGTGACGGGCCGGCCGAAGGTGCTGGTGTTCAACGGCTGCTACCACGGAACGGTCGATGACGCGATGGTCGAGCTGCGCGGCGGCCACACCGTGGCGCGGCAAGGTCTCGTCGGGCAGGTCGAGGACCTGACGCTGGTCGCCGCCTGCGCCGAATTCAACGATCTCGCCGGCGTCGAGGCGCTTCTGGCGACAGGCGAAATCGCGGCGATCCTGACAGAGCCGGTGATGACCAACTCCTGCATGGTGCTGCCCGAGCCGGGATTCCACGCGGGGTTGCGGGACCTGGCCACACGCCACGGCGCGCTCCTGATCATCGACGAGACGCACACGATCTCCTCTGGCCACGGTGGCTACAGCCGCGGCCACGGGCTGGATCCCGACATCCTTGTCGTCGGCAAATGCGTGGCCGGCGGGATGCCGACCGCCGTCTGGGGACTGCGGCCCAGGGTGGCAGACGCCTACCTCGCCGCCTATCGGGCCAAGCCCCCGGGTCATTCCGGCATGGGCACCACCCTGTCGGCCAACCCCATGCAGTTCGTCTGCCTTCGCGCCACCCTGTCCGAGGTGATGACCCCTGCCGCCTACGCGCATATGGAGGATGGCGCCGCGCGCCTCGCCGCGGGCCTCGGACAGGCGATCTCGGCGCGCGCGCTGCCCTGGCACGTGGTCCGCGTCGGCGCGCGGGTAGAGTTCATCTGTGCCCCCGGACCGCTGAAGAACGGCACCGAGGCGGCACTGGCACACCAGCCCGCGCTGGAGGCGGCGATCCATATCTCCCTGGTGAACCGGGGCGTGCTGATAGCGCCCTTCCACAACATGATGCTGGTTTCGCCCGCGACCTCCGCGGCGCAGATCGACCGGCTCGTCGCCGCCTTTGAGGCGACGCTCGCAGACCTGACCGCTTGAGGCGACACCCATGACCCAGACCTGCCCCTCCGGTGCCGACATTTCCGAGGCCGAGGCCTTCCTCGCCGCCCACCCCGCGGTGGAGGCGATCGACATCGTGCTGCACGACAGCTCCGGCATCGGGCGGGGCAAGATCATCCGGCGGCACGAGCTCATGTCGCTCTACCGCTCGGGACGGCACATGCCGATCTCGATCCTCGGGCTCGACGTCTGCGGCGAGGACGTGCACGAGACCGGGCTGATCTGGGACAAGGGCGACGGCGACCTGCGCGCCTGGCCGGTGCCCGGCACGCTGAAGCCCCTGCACAATACCCAGCCACCCCGGGCCGAGGTGTTCCTGTCGCTCTACGAGCTTGACGGACGTCCGATGGGCTCTGACCCGCGCCACGCGCTGGCCCGCCAGATCGCGGCTTTCGCCGAGCGGGGGCTGAAACCCGCGGGCGCCTTTGAACTGGAGTTCTTCCTGCTCGACAACGAACGCGACCCGGATGGCCGGGTGCGCCCGGCGCGCGACGTTCTCGACGGCCGGGCGAGCAGCAAGACCGAGGTCTATTCGCTCGACCACCTGCACGGAATGCTGCCGCTCTTCTCCGACGTCTACGCCGGCGCGGAAAAGGCCGGGATCGTCGCCGAGACGCTGATCTCGGAATATGCGCCGGGGCAATACGAGCTGACGCTGCATTACCGCGAGGACGTGATGAAGGCCGCCGACGACATCGTGCGCCTGAAGCGGATCGTGCGCCAGCAGGCAAGGGCCCACGGGGTGACAGCCTGCTTCATGGCCAAGCCGATCGAGGCTTACGCGGGCTCCGGCATGCATTTTCACGTCTCCCTGATGGACGGCGAAGGCCGCAACGTGATGGCAGAGGCGCCGGGCGAGGGCTGGACCGACACGCTTCTCCACGCGCTTGGCGGGCTGAAGGCGACGATGGCGGAATCCATGCTGGTCTTCGCGCCGCACCTCAACTCCTGGCGGCGCTTTGCGAACCAGAGCTATGCCCCGATCTCGACCGCCTGGGGGGTGAACAACCGCTCCGTCGCCCTGCGCATCCCCGAAGGCGACGCCAGCGCGCGGCGGATCGAGCATCGGCCGTCAGGCGTCGACGCCAACCCCTATCTCGTCGGCGCGACGGTGCTGGCGGGCATCCTGCACGGCATCGACAACCGCATCGATCCGGGGCCGGCGACCACGGGCAATGCCTATGACGAAGAAAGCGGCGCGGCCGGAACCGAGATCCCGCGCGACTGGAACGCCGCAATCCGGCTGGCGGAGGGGTCGGCATTCCTGAAACGCGCCCTCGGCGAAGACATGCACCGCACCTTCACCACGGTGCGGGCGTCGGAATACGCCCGCGTCGCGCGGACCATCTCGGACGTGGATTACGCGCTTTACCTGCATACGGTCTGAGGAACCCCGCCAGGTCGCGCGGCTCAGGCGCCAAGGCCATCATCTTCGGGCCGATCGTGACAAACGCCTGGAACGGGGGCGCGGCGCGGGCGGTGGGATCGCCCGCTGGAACGAGGGGGCCGCAGCGGCCGCTCACTGTCCGGCATCCTCCGGTCCGGAAATCGGTTTTGGCCGGTAGGGATAATTCTTGAGACGCGTGTCCGTCCTGGCAATCGATGCCGGGATGGTCCTGGTCGGGTCGATCCAATCCTCCCACCGGAAGTTCTGGAGAACCTGAACCTGATAGCTCTGCGCCAACGGGTGTTCCAGAATGTCGTTGACGTGCTTCCACTGCAGATATCGCAGGAGATCCACCTGATAGGGCGTCGGTGTGCCACCCTGCGCCTTCACGTCGGACTTGAGCTTCATCACGACCGACGAATCCACCTCCGGCTTCCAGTCGACCGCCCCCGGCAACATCACCGGCTCGCCCGGAATGTTGTTGATGCCTTTCTTCCAGGTGGCAAGGACGGCAACGCCCGTATCCTCTCGATAGAGGATGATCGCGTGTCCGTAGCGGGCATCCTTGAAGTAGCCGAGATTGCCGTACTGGATGCGCGCGCCGGTGAGAAAGGCCACTGCGTCCGACCAGCATGGCGAGGGGCCGGAAATTCCCCAAAGGACGCTGCGATCGATGATGCCGTCGGGAAACAGGACGTCGAGGGCCACACGGGCGCTGGCGGCCGCGTGAATGGTGCCCTCGCAATCGTGTCCGTGAAACCGGATCATGTCCTTGAGGGTGACCGGGTAGGTGTAGGGATAGTAACGCCCCTGCGTTCCCCGGGTCGCGAGCATCTCGAACACGGGCGCATATGGCTTTCCGGCCATCGGGGCGTACCAGCTCGGCGCGCGATCCGGTGCCTCGACGCCGGTTTCGATGAAGATGTTCTCGCCCTGGCGATATGTCGGGTCGCCCGCCGACGCCGGCCTCGCCTCCAGTCCTGCGACGGCAACGAGAAATCCGACCATCGCCATCCGGCGCCAAACCGAGGTTCGTATCATTGCGCGGCCCCTGCATGAGTGCGACCGCCACATTCCAACCTCTCGACCGGCATGCGACCGCGTCGCTTCGCCCCGGCCTGATAGCAGGGCCGCGATCACCCGGGCTTGATGGCGATCAATCTCGCCTCACAGGTGGCGGAGACCTGCCACCGGTCACGACCCGACGCTCAGGCAGGGCCAGCCCGCGGACCAGTCATCCAAACCAACGACCGGGCCAGAGCTGCCACCCGGCGCCGGTCCGCCCTCCGGCCCGCGGGGGCCACTGCCCTCAGGGCGTAAGGTCCATCGCTTCGACGACCTGAATATAGGGCAGCCCTGCCTTGTCGTTCAGCGCGCGGACCTGATCGGCCGAGGTCCCTTCGAACAGGCACATGCAGCGCCCGTCCTGCGGAGCGAAGGTGGAGCGGATGTAGCGAACCTGCTCTCCTTCAGCGCGCATGCTGTTGGCCGTAATGATGGCAGCCTTCTGCGCTCCGGCCAGATCCTCCATGCTGATCCCCTTCAGGTTCCGTTCGACCATGTAGACGGACATCGTGGTTCTCCCTTCTTGCTGACACTGCCCAATTGGAGCGCAGCATCGCGGCGAACGGAAATTGCGATTGGGAATGGATCAATAACCTGAGGTTTGGCTCGAATGCGGTATGATACCGTCGCCGAGTGTCGAGTGAACGGGAGGAGCTGCGCCATGGAGATGTCCCAGATCCGCTATGTCCTCGCGGCCCCCCGCCTGCTGAACTTCACCAGGGCCGCGGCCGAATGCAACGTGACCCAGCCGGCGCTGACCAAGGGCATCAAGACGCTGGAGGCGGAATTTGGCGCGCCGCCCTTCCACCGGGAGGGAAAGCACATCCTCCTGAGCGATTTCGGCCGCTCCATGCTGCCGCGCCTTCAGCATATCGCCGAGGAGGCCATGGCGACAAAAGTCCTGGCACAGAACTTCCGGCTGCTTGAACAGGTGCCCGTCCGTCTCGGCGTGATGTCGACCATCGGTCATCTGCGGCTCGCCCGCTTCCTGTCCCGGTTCGAGAAGGAACATGGCGGGCTGGAGCTTGCGGTCACGGAAGGCACGCTGCCGGACATTCGCGACCGGCTCTTTGCCGGGGACATCGACGTCGGCGTGATGACCGGACTGCAGGACATCGTGGCGGACCTGAACACCGCGGAACTCTACACCGAGCGCTATGTCGTGGTGTTTCCGCCCGAACACCGGCTCGGCCGGTCGAACGCGATTTCCCTGCGCGACCTTTCCGGCGAGCATTACGTGGATCGCCTGTCCTGCGAGATGCGCGAGATGGTGATGGCGGTTTGCGAGGAAAAGGGTGTCGAACTCTACGCGCGGTTCCGCTCCGAGCGTGAAGACTGGGTCCAGGCGATGGTGCTGGCCGGGATCGGCTTCGCCTTCATGCCCGAATATTCGGTCACGCTTCCGGGGCTGATCCAGCGGCCGCTGATCGAACCCGCGGTCGAGCGCCGGATCGTCACCGCGACCGTCCCGGGCCGCAAATTCTCGCCGGCGGTCGAGGCCCTGATGCGCTCCACCCAGACATTCGCCTGGCCAGGCTGACACGGCGCTTCTGGCGACCTCGGCCGCGCGGACGATCCTGCTTCCCGCCCCGGCGCCAGGGCTCAGTGCAGGCCCTTCCGGACCCGTCTGAGCCCCAGCCACATCACCACAACGACCAGCGGCGTCAGCGCCGCGGCCACCGCCATATGCGCCACGCCCCAATGATCGGCGAAAGGCGCGGCGATGTAGCTCAGCAGGTTCACCGCGTAATAGCTGATCGCCACGACCGAGAGCCCCTCGACCGTGTGTTGCAGCCGCAGCTGCAGGTCGGCGCGCCGGTCCATACTTTCCAGAAGCTGCTGGCTCTGGCGCGAGCGGTCGACGTCGACCCTGGTGCGCAACAGGTCCCCTGCCCGCTCGGCCCGCGCGGACATCTGGTTCAGCTGCCGCTCCGCCGATTTCACCGTCCGCATCGCCGGATCGTAGCGCCGGGTCATGAACTCGCCGAGGGTCTGGCGCCCCTCGAACCGCTCCTCGCGCAGCACGGCCACCCGCTGCTGCACGATCGCCTCATAGGCCCCGGTGGCACCGAAGCGGAACGAGGCCTGCGCGGCGAGCTTCTCCAGCTCCGCAGAGATCGCCAGCAGCTCGTGCAGCGTATGCTCGGGCGAGCCGGTGTCGGACGTCAGTTCCTCCACCAGCGCGGAAAGCTGCGGCTCCACCTCGTTCAGCCGGCCCGCAAGCGTCCGCGCCCGGCCCAGCCCGAGCATCGACATCGCCTTGTAGGTCTCGATCTCGCAGAGCCGCTGCACGATCCGCCCGATCCGCTGCGGCGAGGTGCCGGGGCGGACCAGCAGCGCAAAGCGCATGTGCCCGGCCGGATCGATGCGGAAATCGCTGGCCACCACCGCGGCACGGTCCAGCACCCAGGCGCAGGCCAGGCTTTCGGCCACGAACCACTCGTCGAACATCGCGCCAAGCGCCGCCGGATCCTCCGGCAGGAAATCGATCCGGATCAGCGCCGAGACCAGCCGCTTGCCGGGCGCCTGGGCGATCCAGTCCTCAGGAAAGACCTCCGCGGCGGCCGGATCGAAGGGCCGCGGGCCGACGCCCGGGCCGAAGGCTGTGAAAGTGACGACCTCGGTATGGCTCTCCCATTTCAGCTCCTGCCGCCCGATCGCGCCGGCGTAATGGGTGGCCCCCGGCTCGGGGCGCGGCGCGCCATGGCGGTCGAGCAGCGCCTGCAGATGGACAAGGTCCTTCGCCCGGTCGCGGTTCGCCGCGCCTACCGGCTGCTTCAGCGCAAGGAAAACCGCATGCGCCGGCGCCTGGATCGCCGGGAAGGGCCGGGCATGCAGCTCGTTCGTGATCGTGTAGCGCAGCGGGTGGTCGAAGGCGGCGGACATGGGCGCTCCGTGGGTCTGGACCTGGCGGAGAGCCTAGCCGCTCTCCGATACCGCGCAACAGCACAGGAGCGACGCTTCTTGCGACGCGCCGTCACGTTGCACCGTCACCTCCCGCCGTCACGTCCCGTAATGGATCGTCACGACCAGCGTGATCACCGTCACGAACATCACCGCCGGGATGATGGCGAGGCTGAGCGCCACGCGGCGATTCTTCGGCTCGACCAGAAGCCACAGCTCCTCGGCCGTCTCGGGGATCAGCGGCAGGTTGCCCTGCCCCGGCCCCGGCGCCATCGCGCGCAGATAGGCCCGCACCTCCGCCGCGTTCCAGCGGAAGAAGACGAGGATGATGGTCAGCAGATAGATGATCGACACCCAGGCCCAGTTGACGAAGCCCGCCGTCGCCTCGTCGTCCACCGCGTCGAAGCCCAGAAGCCGGGGCCCGGCCGGATAGGCGTGCCAGATCGCGATCGGCTTCATGGTCAGCGCCACGCCCGTGACGACCAGAACCAGCGCGCTGACGATCAGCATGACGATCCGCGGCCCGTAGCTGGTGCCGCCCAGGTCGGGGTCGCGCCGGTCGAACAGCACCCAGAAGAACAGAAGCCCCGCACCCAGCTGGCTCAGCCGCTCGAGATACCCGATGACCGGCAGGCTGACAGAGGCATCCTGGCATGGCGGCAGAAGCCAGAACCAGAAGACCGCGACATTCAGCGCCGCCGCGACCACCGGCGTCGCCACCCGCCCAGCCAGATGGCCAAGGAAGGGATCCCGCCAGAGCCGCGCGAAAATCCCGCGCCGAAGCTCCTTCGGCATCCCGGCGTAAAGCATCCGCTGCGGCCGGGCGACCAGGATCAGCAGCGGCCCGATCACCCGCAGCGCGGCGGCCTGCACCTGGTGGGCGAAGGCGCTCTGGGACGCGAGCGCCGTGGAGGGAGAGACCATGGCAAGAAGCACGAGGAACAGACCGACCAGGAAGGCGATCACCCGCCAGTCCTTCGGCGGATGCCGCCGCTGATAGGCCCGCGCCGTACCGCGCAGGTAGATCCAGGCCAGGCCCCAGACAAGGCCGATCGTCACCGGGTCCGGCACCCAGTGGCGCAGCAGTTCCGGCCCCAGAAGCGGGGCCGCCTGCGCCGGCGCGGCAAAGGCCGCCGGGAGAAGGAAAAGAACGCGCGCAGGCTTCATGCGATCTCCGGGCAGGCCGCGGTTTTGACAGGCTTAGCCGTCCCGTGCCCGCCGCTCAACTGGTTTGACCGCGCGCGGGGGCGTCCGGGCCTCCGGGTCCCCGCGCACCCCGGTCTCACTCGATCTTCGGCAGAAGCGCGTTCAGGCTGGCCTTGGCGTC
>NZ_RRYH01000046.1 GCF_004010155.1 Solirhodobacter olei
CGGGGACCATCTCAAACCCATCCAGGCAAGTTGACAAAGCCGCATGGGGCTATCGTAAAGCCGGCCCATAGCTGCCATTCGGGGTCGCTTCATGCTGCGTGGCGGCATTTCCCGAAGCCTCCGTTCAGGCGGTGCCGCAGCAAAGCACCTGAAACACGATCACAGATGTTGTCAGGCCTACAGCTCCTCGCCTCCGTCAAGCCACCTGCGATCCGAAACGCGCATCGAGACTGGCCCCTTGAGCCACGGATGGACCCCGTCGAAGGTCGACCGCCCCAAGAATTCGCTATCCAGCTTTTGCCGGCCGGCTAGAATTGGTTGAGCCGCACCAACCCTTGTAAACTTTGCTTAAGCTGTGCCTCATGGCAGTGTACACGGCAAAGGGAGTCACGAGTTTGTTCATCCAACGCGCGGTTATCAGAAACTACCGCTGCCTTAAGCAGGCAAACGTCACCTTCAATGACAAACTGAACGTCATTGTCGGAAACAACGAGTGTGGGAAATCCACCCTCCTCGAAGCGATCTACCTAGCGCTCACCGGTCAACTCAATGGTCGGCCTCTCCAGATTGAACTCCATCCCTATCTGTTCAATCTCGAGCTCGTTCTTGAGTACATCGAAGCACTAAAGGCGGGTCGTGCGACGGCACCGCCATCGATCCTAATCGAGGTGTACCTCGCCGACGATCCCACCCTAACGAAGCTCAAAGGCAACAACAACACCCTTGGCCTTGATCTTCCCGGCGTGGCGCTCCTAATTGAACTTAACCCTGCGCACGCAGAGGACTTTGCTCAATACGTCTCCGACCCGTCCGAAATTCGTACGGTCCCAATGGAGTTCTATTGGATCAAGTGGAGGGATTTCGCCGAGAACGACATTCTAAACTCGCGCGGCATTCCACTTAACGTGAGCCTGATCGATGCCAGTACGATCAAGAACAATGCGGCAGCCAGCCGCTACGTAATCGACATCGTGAAGGAGAGCCTCACCTCGAAAGAGAAGGTTGACCTCGCTCTGACTTATCGGCTCATGAAGGACCGCTTTCTTGAAGAGCCGAAAGTCAAAACGATCAACGACGCGCTCGCGGCAAAAAAGGGGAAGATCAGCGACAAGGTTATCTCGGTTTCCCTTGACACGTCCGCTAGGGCGAACTGGGAGGCAGGGATCATGCCTCACCTGGACGACATCCCTTTGCCCCTCATCGGGAAAGGCGAGCAGAATTCGGTCAAGATCAAGCTCGCGATGGAGACGTCGGCAAAATCCCACATCATCCTGATTGAGGAAGCAGAAAATCACCTCTCCTACGCCAGCCTCAACGAGCTGATTGGCCACATTGCGGCGAACGCCGGCTCGCGGCAGATATTCATTACGACGCACAGCAGCTTCGTTCTCAACAAGCTTGGCGTGGAGTCCGTCCTTCTGTTCCTGCGCGGCGAGGGTGTGCGCATGACGGACCTGAAGGATAAGACTACACGGGACTATTTTATGAAGCTGCCGGGGCACGACACGCTGCGGCTCATCCTCGCGAAGCGTTCGATCCTCGTCGAGGGGCCGTCAGACGAGTTGATTGTCCAACGCGCCTACCAGATGAAGCACGGCAAGATGCCGCTGGAGGATGGGGTTGATGTGATTTCCGTGAATTCGCTCGCATTCAAGCGCTTCCTCGAAATCGCAGTCCTCCTAAAAAAGACAGCCGATATCGTGACCGACAATGATGCTGATGTCGCTGCGCTGGAGAAAAAGTACGCGGAATACCTGAACTCCGACATCGTCAAAATCCAATACGATAATGACGAAAAGGCCCACACGCTCGAGCCCCAGCTCGTGAAGAAGAACGGCCTGGCGACGATCAACGCTGTCCTCGGCAAGGCCTTCGCGGATGAAGCTTCCGCTATCGAGCACATGCTTAAACACAAGGCTGAGACCGGCCTCAAATTCTTCGAAACGAATGTGGAGTGGTCGCCTCCGGACTATATCGCCCGTGCCGTCCGCTAATCGCATTGTGATATCCGCCGCCGGAGGCGGAAAGACCACGCGGGTCGTCGACCAGGCGCTAGCACGGGCGCAAGGCCAGGGAGCAACGGCCCTGATCACCTATACTCGCAACAATGTCCGCGAAATTCAGCTCAAGGCATACGAACGCGTACGCACCATTCCCTCCCATGTGGAGGTCATCTCTTGGTACTCGTTTCTGCTGCGAGAACTTGCCCGTCCCTATCGTTCAGCCATGCATGCGAGTAGGGTTGATGGCATCCACTGGGTTGAAGGAAGGTCAGTCCCCTACATTCCCGAAGCGCGGACCAGCGGTCACTACTTCCTTGATGGCTCCCGGATTTATTCGGACAAAATCGCGAAGTTCGTTTGTGAGTGTGACCGACGATCGGGTGGCGCGATCATGCGTCGACTGAAGCAACGCTTCAGCCACGTCATCATCGACGAAATCCAAGACATGGCCGGGTACGATCTCGACCTCCTGGAGTTAATGCTAGTAGCGGGCGTCCCGGTCACCTTTGTCGGTGACCACCGGCAGGCCACCTTTGCCACGAACAACGCTTCGAAAAACAAAGCGTTTTCTGGTCCGGCCATCATCAAGAAATTCGAGCTTTGGAAGAAACAGGGGCTCGTTGCGATCGAGTATGAAACACACACACACCGCTGCAACCAAGCCATTGCGGATCTGGGCGACGGCTTTTTCCCGAACGAGCCGAAGACCGTTTCGCGCAACGACAAGGTGACGGGACACGACGGCGTGTTTCTCGTCTCCAGGGCTGACGTTGGTGAATACGTGAAGCGGTTCGCGCCACGGGTGCTCCGGTATTCCGCTGCTACCAAGTGTGATCCGCACGAAGCTATGAATTTTGGCGAGTCAAAGGGCCTGACCTTTGAGCGGGTCCTGATCTACCCGCACGGGCCGGCTCGCAAATGGCTCGTGTCGGGCGACATCAGACATGTCGATAAATCCGCGACGAAAATGTACGTGGCCGTCACACGCGCTCGATACAGCGTGGCCTTCGTCCACGACGAAAAGGTCTGCAGCGTCGCTGCTACGAAATGGGCCCCGGATGAGTCACGATGACGAGGAAGACGAAGTAGGGCCTTCCGTCTGCGATGAATGCATCGGCGCCGAGGTTCTCTCAGGCGAAGTCGAAGCTGAAGACAATGTCCTCGAGTGCGACTACTGCAACCAAGATCATAGGCCTGTGCGTTGCTTGAATGGCCGCTTGTCTAGTTTTGCTGCGAGCGCCGCGCTGCACTGTCCCCAGTCGGCTTTCCGCCCTTGGTGTCGTCCAAGAGCTTAGTGGCGGGCCGGGCGCAAAGGGCTGACTGCCGTCATTATCCGAGGCCGGGGCAACGGTGGCTGTGTCCGCTTCTTCGAGCTCCGATCCGATCGCAGCGAACGGCAGGTGACAGGGAGAACCGCCCCGCCGACGAATGGCTGAAATGGGGGCGCTTTGCGGCCCTTCGATCTGGGCGCGGCGAAGGGTGGCTCCGAGGACACATTGACCAACCTTGCCTTCTGTCCGAATAACAGTGACCGCGCGCATAGTTGTCGACGCGTTGGCTCCGAGCCGGTATCCATTGGAAATGGGAGGCAAGATGGACCCTGCGCTCCTGCGGCGTCTTCTGCGCGCCAAGGATCACGTCGACGCAGCCCCCGCCGAAGACTGGCCCGTCCGGCGGCTTGCAGCGCTTGCTGGCGTGTCACAGGCGCACTTCGCGCGCTCCTTCAAGGACGCCTTTGGCGTTCCTCCACACCGATATCTGTTGACCCGTCGCATCGAGCGGGCAAAATCACTGCTGCGTGACACCGACATCCCGATCGTCAACGTCGCCTTCGAGACCGGCTGGAACAGCCTAGGCACCTTCGGACGGGTCTTTCACGAGATCACCGGACAAACTCCGTCCGACCTGCGAGAAAGTGAACAAGCAAAGCCTCATGCACTCGGCGAGGTTCCGCATTGTTTCATTCATGCTTCCAACCGCCCAAACCTGAAAACAGCAGTTTCGGAGAAGCGCCGCCGGAAATCAGCCGCTATTTAGTACGCATAAAGCGGAGGGGATTGAATGAGTGAAGGAATTGGCGTTGTCGGCATCTATGTCCGGGACCAGGACGAGGCTCTGGATTTCTACGTCGGGAAACTCGGTTTCCAGATCCATACTGACGTGCGGAACGGTGACTACCGCTGGCTGACGGTCACTCATCCGAAAAGCCCGGGGGTTCAGCTGGGTCTTTTCTTGCCGCAGGAGCCGGCCCTAGATGCTGCGACGGCCAATACAATGCAGGAAATGGTGGCCAAGGGGGCGATGCCGCCGCTCGTGATCGTGGTGGATGATTGCCGGTCCGCTTACGCAAAGTGGTGTTCGGAGGGTGTCGAGTTCATCCAGGAACCGGTCGCGCGCTATGGCAGCGTCGACGCCAACCTGCGTGACCCCTCAGGGAACGCATGGAAAGTGATTGAGGCGAGATCATGATATCCGCGAGCCAGGCCAAAGCCGCAGTTAATTCTCCCTCGGGTCGTCGTATGAGGACCCTCCATCGCTGGGTTTCTCTGCTTTTCACGGCTGCGGTTGCCGCTAATTTCGGGGTGATGGTATTCGGAACCCCGCCGTCATGGGTGACCTATTCACCTCTGCCGCCACTCTTCTTGTTGCTCGGGACCGGGCTTCACATGCTCGGAAAGTACTATCTGCCCCGGCGGAAGCAACGCGGGCGTTGAATGGCAGGTCCGTCCGAATCCAGGCCCTTGAATCCGTTTGGCGTGAATGGCAGCTCACAGGGCGGCCAGCTCGGGCTCTGAACGACGTGGATGGCGGCGCCTTCCAGCCAGCTTAGCGACCGCCAATCATTTCGTCAGCCTACCGCTCCGTCGCGCCCTTGCCTGCGATGATCTTCGGACGAAACTTGTCGATGCGGGACGCGCGGGTCTTCGATTGCTTGGCTTGGTTCAGCGCGAACAGATAGCTCTTCCGGCGCCCTGGTGTCAGGGCCTGAAAGGCCTCGGCCAGCTCAGGGTCTGCATCCAGGGCCTCAGTCAGTTCATCTGGCATATCGATCTCGCGCTCCACCTTCGGGGGCGTCGCTCCCGCTCCGGCACAATCCATCAACTGACGCAGATAACCCCGGATTATCGGCTCCTTCTCGTCTACCTGCTCCAAGGAGGTAAAGCGGATCATATTCGGAGTTTGGCTATTTGGGCCCTGAGGCTCTAGAGCGCCTTCGGTGTCTTTCACGAGGGCCGCGTTCATGAGGCTCAAGCGGAAGTCACCACGGAACGCCGAGATGATCGCAATATTGCGATCAGCGTGTATATAGCACGGATGCGCCCATTTCACCGTCTCTGAGAGACCCATGTCGAGGCAAATCCGACGCAAGGTGTTCAGCCCATCTATCCAGAGCCGGGTGGAGCAATCCGGTGTCGAAAACCGCTCGCACCGACCGCATCCCTTCGTAAAGAAGTCGCCGGGATCGGTAATCATCGCCATTCAACAATACTCCCAACCTGTGATCTGGAGCGAACCTGCTCGCTTGTCGCCAAGTCACGTTCTAGCTGCTCTTATAGACGCGCAGGCTGTCATCACAACTCGCGCTAACGTTGAGCATAGCCGCAGCAGCACTTGACGCAATCGGAACCAAAACGGCAAGCCGGCGTTGAGGGAGCCCCTATCCCATCTCATGAGAACCGAACGCAACAGCGACTGGCGCAGGGGCACGTTGCGACCCGAGGTTCGGCGCGAGCGCTGGCCGACCAGTTCAGCTCCTGAAATCTGTTGATTTGCCGCTCTCTTTCCCGATCTACATGGCGGCCAGCACCGCGTCCAGCACCACACGTAGCCGGCGCAACCGGCGCAGGTCGCGATGATAGTCGTGGCAGGCCATTTGATTGCGGGTGGTAATGCCAGTAGCGATCTGCGTGGCGCCCTTCTGCGTGGCGCCATTGGCCCGGACACACTGCAAGATGGTCTCAATCAGCCGAGGCCTGTGGGAGATGACTGGTAGAGGTGCGGGCCAACCCCGAACCGTCGGCAGAGCACGTCTGTATTTCCTGGTCGGACGAGAACGTGCGGTAACCCGATGCGCTTCGCGTCGTGGAATGGATCGCCTTTGAGTTTTGGACTAGACGGGAGATCGAACGCTGCAGAAAGTCCGCGTCCTGCACCTTCAACTAGGCCGTAGCGAACGGCAGTTTTCAGGTTGCTCGTGCTTGACCCTGAACGGCCGACTTCGGGGCGCCTTGCTGCCGGACGGCTCAGGGCCTGGCAACGGCCCGCCGGCTCGGGGACCGTCTACGGTCAGGCAGGTTCCTTGTGAGCGTAATGGGAAAGCTGCCCTTCGCGCAGCATGACGTGTGCGCAGGGGGCCGGACGGTCTTCCTCACCAATGGGCTGGCCGAGGCCTTCAACAGCGCAGGTTGCCGTCGCGATATTCACAACTCTAAGGTGGCCGGGAAGCTGGCATGGAAATGCAAAAGAAAAATCGTTCAGACTGCCAATATCGGATCACAATGTCAAAATCCCATGCCGAGTCATTCTCAGAGATCGAACGACACCTCGCCAATTGTTGTGGGTATTTGGGGCTCTGTTGCACAAAGGAGCTGATGGCCGGGGTTCCCCTTTCCCCGGACAGACCTATCCCACGGCCTCTGTGACAGGGATGCTGAGCGCGGTGTAGCCGTTCAGAACGGCGATACGGACCTGAAGCTCGGCGACCTGTCGGTCGAAGTCCCTTGCCATGAGGCGCTGCCCCAGCAGCTTCACACAGTGCATCCGATCGTCGGGAAAACAGTCCACTGGACTGTTTTCTGATCCTCCTCACATCTCGACGCGGCTTCGGCGATAGTATCCGCTCCATCGTCGCCAGAGGGCACGACCGAGGTATTTCGATGCCCGCAGTGCTTCGTTTCGTGCGACCGCGCCGACGGTGACTGTCTTCCACGGTTTGGCGTTCTTGCGGGGCGGAATGACAGCGTGGGCGCCGCGGTCAGCGATGGCATCGTGGCATTTGCGGGTGTCGTAGGCACCGTCGGCGGTGACGCTGCCGATCTGCTCATGCACCGGGATCTGTTTGAGCAGGTCGGGTAACACCGGCGCATCGCCGATGTGGCTCCCTGTGATCTCCACGGCCCGAACTTCCCGCGTTTCCTCATCAATCCCCAGATGGATCTTGCGCCAGACGCGCCGTTTCGGGCCGCCATGCTTGCGGGCGTGCCACTCGCCTTCGCCCTCGACCTTGATGCCAGTGCTGTCGATCAGCAGGTGCAGCGGCCCCTTGGACCCGCGATACGGTATGTTCACAGCCAGGGTCTTCTGGCGGCGGGACAGGGTGCTGAAGTCAGGCACCGTCCAGTCGAGGCCAACCAGCTGCAGCAGGCTCTCGACGAAGCCGGTCGTCTGCCTGAGCGCCATGCCGAATAGCACCTTCATCGAAAGGCACGTCTGAATGGCGGCATCGCTGTAGGTCTGCTGGCGGCCACGCCGGCCTGTCGGCGCGGCATCCCAGCTCATCTCGGGGTCGAACCAGATCGTCAGCGAGCCCCGGCGCTTGAGCGCTTCATTGTAGGCTGGCCAGTTCCTGGTCCTTTAGGTCGGGGATGTGGGTCTGCTCATGCAGCCCAGCTACCACACTGGATTCACGAGATGAATCCCTCACAGGATTTGTGCAACAGAGCCGCTGAATTGGACGAGAGGATCGGAAATTTTAGATTTGAACCAGATGAAGTCCTTGGGCAGAATGAAGGAAGGTTTCCAGCGAAGAAAATGAAGTATCGGCTTGGCGCTGTTTTTGTTCGCGGCGATTATCTGTTAACGGCCATGACAAGGTTCGATGAAAACAACAGAGCGGTTCTTACTATGCCGCAATATCTGGAGTTCCTCGTTCGCTTTTGGGACGGAGTAAACAAAATGTACACCCAGCGGAACGTAGCTGCACCGATATTCGGATCGGGAATCACTCGTATCAAAGGCCACAAGACTATTAGCCATGAGGATCTATTGAAGATAATGCTCTGGACGTTTAGAATTATCGAAACTCGATTCAAATATCCAGCCAAACTCTCAATAGTGATACACACGGACAAGATCGACCAGATAAACCTCCTCGATATGAAACTCCTTAACGACGGCGTGTGACTTGGAAGTGACCCGCAGGATGCATGTAGCGTTCAGTTTTGCTGGGGCGCAGCCGACGTTGAACTCTTGACCCCTCTTGAGGAGCCAGAATATGGCAAACAGAACTGGCACGTACTTTGCATTCGACGACCTTGGAGAAACAGATCCAACAAAGTCGGATTTTAGATATTATGCGACCGTACAAGGATGGGACACCGCCAATCATATCGAATTTCACTTTGTGGATAGCCACGAGAAAGCGAGTTCCGTTCGAGATCCGAGCAAATTGAATACGCTTAAGGCAAGTATCCGGCAACGATTGGCCGACTCCAAGAACATGGTTGTGATTATCTCACCTGATACTCGAAGATCCGGAAGTTTGCTTTCATGGGAAATTGAGCAGGCCGTCGATGATTACAAGATTCCATTGATTGTTGCGTACACGAGATACACATCCATCATCCGACCCGCCAACCATTTCAGTCTCTGGCCGATTACGCTCCAGCAACGAGTTCAAAACGGGACGGTGGAAGCCATCCACATCCCCTTCAAAAAGGATGCGCTATTTGATGCAATTCGACGATTCACTGTGAACGGCGAAAAGATTGGCGGGCCTTTGGTCCATTATACACGGGAGGCGCAGGTGAATTGGGGTTATATCTCTTAGGTAAGTGATTTGCTCCCGGAGTTTTGTGCGTTTCCTTTCATTGCCACGGAAAGAACCAAGGGGGCATTGGCCAAGGCTTATCCCAACCTTTTGGGTACGGTTGTGTATGCGTGTGTCCTGTTCGAGAATGTGAGGAACTTGACCTGCCGGATCTCGATCGTGTGGCCGGCACCGGTGGACTTCAGGATCGTGTTCACCCCCTGAGGCCCGGCCAGGTTGGCACCACTATTGTCGATGACGACCCGGTCTGGCACGCCGTTCGCGCCGATCGGCTGCTTCAAAGACCGCCGAGCGGTGGCCAGATCGTAATCGGCCGGTTTGTACCGCCTTGCCTTTTTGCTTGAACTTGTGACGTTGAAGCGTCCGATCTGGACCTCGGTGGCTGGGGTGATCCGTGATAGGGTAGCGCCATGGAGATTGATCGAGACCGGATCGACGACGCCGTTCTGGGCCTGATGTGGCTAACGCTGCATGATGAGTGGCGGGCGTGGAAAGGTTTTGACTGGGGCTCCCTGGCGCGGCTGCACGAGAAGGGGCTGATCGCCGATCCGGTCAACAAGTCGAAGTCGGTTGTCTTGACGGATGAGGGGCTAAAGCGGTCTGAGGAACTCTTTCAGGCGCTGTTCACGCGGCCTCGGCCTTGACGGCGTCCAAGGGCTTCCAGTTCCACGGAAGCAGCTCGTCGATCCGGTTGATCTTGTGGTCGTTGATCCGGGTAAAGATGTCTGTGAGGTAGGCCTGCGGATCGAGTCCATTGTCCTTTGCGGTTTATGCCGCCCGCCGCGCTATGCCGAATGGCTCGGACGCAACCCGCCGTTTACATGCGCGCGCGGCCGCTTGGGCTGGTGCTGCTCTGTTTCCATTCGGCATAGTCTTTGTTCCTACAGCGCTTCGAGGAAGGCGAGCAGGCGGTCGCCTGCCCGGAAGCGGATCGGCTTGTCTGGCTCGTACGGTGCCAGCTTAGCCAGTGCCGCTTCCTTGAGGGAGAGATGGGCGTGTAGGTAAGTCTGGGTGGTTTCGATGGACTCGTGGCCGAGCCACAGCGCGATCACCGAGCAATCAACGCCTGCCTGAAGCAACTCCATTGCTGCGCTGTGCCTCAACACGTGCGGCGACACTCGCTTGGACGCCAACGAGGGACATGCCTCGGTGGCGGCGCGTACATACTTGGCCAGGAACGCCTGGACACTGTCGGCGCTCAATCGGCCCCCGTGCAAGTTGGGAAACAATGCGCTTGCGCTGCGGCGGGCCGGTTCCTTGAGCCAGGCCTGAAGGGCGACGCGCATTTGCAAGGTTAGTGGCGTACATCGCTCCTTCCGTCCTTTGCCGATACATCGCACATGGGCCCCGGCGCCAAGGTGGATGGCATCCCTATCGAGATTGATGAGCTCGGAGAGACGCAAGCCGGTCTGCGCTGCGAGCTGCAGCAAGGTGTGGTCGCGGCGGCCGAGCCATGTTGCGCGATCGGGAGCATTGAGAATCGCTTCGATCTCGGGCCGTGTCAGGAAATACACTTGGCGCTTATCGTGACGTTTGCTCGGTATCGCGAGGACGCGCTGGATGAGGGCGCCATGCGCCGGTTCCTCGTAGGATATGAACCGGAAAAAGGAGCGAATGGCTGTCAGCCGCAGATTGCGCGTCCTGACGCTGACGCCCCGCTGTGCCTCGAGGTCAGCGAGGAAAGCGCTGACACATGGCGCATCAAGATCATCGAGGACCAGAGCAGATGGCGGCTTACGGAGACGCGCCTGCGCAAACTTGAAGAGCAGTCGGAACGTGTCGCGATAGGATGCGATCGTATTGGGGCTGACGTTGCGTTGGCGCATGAGCCGCTCCGTGAAATAGCGCTCGATCAGGGGCGCGACGTTACCGCTTGGCTTCATGACGCCACCTCCCATCGTTGGTCGAGGCGCTGAACCGCCGCTTCCATCAACTCCGGACAAGCCGAGAGGTACCAATAGGTGTCGCGCACACAGGTGTGGCCGAGATAGGTTGAAAGCATCGGGAGCCGCTGCTCGACATCGAGCCCTTCGCGATGCCAGCCGACAAGCGTCTGGATGGCAAAACGGTGCCGGAAATCGTGGATGCGGGGGCCGGTGTGGTCACCTTCGCTTCGCAGCCCGATCTCGCGGGACAAACGCCAGAAGACACGATGGACATATTGGTGGAGCAATCGGCCGCCACGCTCGGCAACGAAGAAATACGACCCGCGGCGTGATCCGAGGTGAGCATCACGCCGCTCGGCGTAGCTGCGGAGAGCCGTGCAGGTTGTTGGGTGCAGCGGGACGAGGCGCGACTTGCCGAACTTGCTCTGCCGGATTGTCAGCAGGCCCTCGACGGGGTCGACGTCGTCGTGTTGAAGCCCGATCGCCTCGGACAGACGGAGGCCGGTCACTGCTATCAATCCGAATAGGTGATGGTATGTCTGTCGCCGTAGGCCGTTTCTCGGCGGCAGGGCCAGCGCCGCCGATAACAGCGCGTCGATCTCAACATCGCTGTAGATATAGGGCTTGGCGCGCCTCAGTGGCGGCAATATCCCGGCGGGCGGCACCTCCGTCTTCGGATTGATGTTCGCAAGATGGCGCGCGAACCCGCGAACGTCAGTCAACCGCAAGGCCCAGGAAGCGTGTCGGTCGGCTGGCAAGGTCGCCCAGGCTACGGCCAGCTTGGTGGTGATGGTCGTGGCATTGTGGCGCTCCATGAAAGTGACAAAATCGGCAAGCCGCCGCGCCTGATGTTGGAACTTGAAGCCAAACCCCTGACGCATCACCACATACTGCTCGAGTGCAGATCGCAAGGTGGTCATTGCACTCCTCCCGGCCAGGGAAGGCACAAGGTCCTGAGCGCCTCGATGTCCACCTTCGCGTAGATGCGCGTCGTGTCGTGGCTCTCATGCCGCAGCACTTGGCCTATCTCCGACAAAGTTGCTCCCGAGCGGAGAAGTTCGGTCGCAAGGCTGTGGCGAAAGATATGGGCCCCGTGGTGGGCGTAGCCGCTGATGCCTGCGCGCTTGAGTGCCGTCTTGGCGATCATCGTGACAGCGCAGCCAGAGGCGAAACCGACATGGGGTGCTAATGTGCGCAGAAACAGCCGACGGCACGCTGAAGTCGGCCGGCCATTCCGTAAATAGGCAACGATGGCTGCGCCAACGTCCGGCAGAAGCGGCATCCGCGCTCGTTGCCGGCCCTTGGCGTGAATGTGCATCTCGCCCGATCGCCAGTCGATGTCATCAAGAGTGAGGGTCGCAACTTCGCTGGCCCGCAATCCAAGCTTGGCCAGCATAGTGAGGATGGCGTAATCCCGTCGCCCCCGCGCCGTGGATCGATCGCAACCATCGAGGACCTTCTGAACCTGTGCGGCGGACAGATAGGTAGGCAAGCTTGCGTGCTTCCATCGCCGGATGGACGGCACGCTAGTATCAAGGCCGAGGGGGTGCAGGCCGCAATGATGGAGATATCGGAGAAATGCGCGTAGCGACCAGCACATCCTCTTCGCGGATGCTGCACTCGCGTCCCCGGCATGTCGCTCGATGTAGCGGGTGACGTCCGCCTGGCTGATCCTGCTGAGATCTTCCGGGCCGGCGGGGCACACCTCAACAAGGAAGCGACGAATGATTGGCGCGTGGGTGATGATCGACCTCGGCGCCAGCCCGCGCTCCTGCCGCAGATAACGGCTGAACCCCGCAAATATCTGATCCTCTTGGGTAATTGGTGACGGCAGCGCCGGTGCAATCACGTCGGTCTCACGCAGTACTGCCAACAACCGATTCAGCGCTGCCCGGTCCCCTGGATGGAGACGCTGCTTACTCCCTCGGTGCTCAAGGTAACGATCGACGACGCACTCATTGAGATCGGTCGGCTCCAATCGGCTGCTTGAGGCCCAGCTTAAGAGAGCACCAACCAGGTTCAGAGAGCGCCATGTGCCATGGCGGCCGAACCCGTCCTTCGCCAACCGCGCTCCGTAGAGCTCAACGAGATGCCCGTGAGGGCCGTTCTTCAGGCGCCGAAACAGCTGACTCCCGCTCAGATAATCCCCGTCAGTCATGTCCTCTCCTCCGCTGTTGAACACGGAGACAGAAGACGAACTATGCCGAGCGAAATATATGCCGCTTAGCGTGAAACTTGGGAAACACGAGCCTGTTCGGCATAGCGCGGCGGGCGGCATAAACCGCCCTATGCCGCGGGCGGCATAGGGCGGTCTCGATGACGGTCATTGTGTCGGCCAGCGTCTCGCCGCCAGCGTCCGAACCTGCAAATAGGAAGTTCTTTCTGCCCAATGCGATAGGCTTCATCTTCCGCTCGGCCGGATTGTTGTCGATCGCCACGCGGCCGTCGTCGAGGAACAGGCAGAACGACTCCCAGCGGTTCAGCCCGTAGCGGAACGCCTTGGCCAGATCGCTCTTGCCGGGAATGCGCTTGAGTTGGTCCTCGGCCCAGGCCCCGAAGGCCTCGACTTTGGGTTTGCTCCGGGACTGACGCGCGGCACGGCGGACCCCGGCGCTTTGCCCGGTGATCTCGACCTCAATGTCGTAGAGCTCGCCGATCCTCTTCAAAGCCTCGAGCGCGATGGCAGAGCCGGTCCCCTTGTGGACGTCGAAGTGCTCGCCATCCTCCACATTGCCCATTCATTGTGGCAATGTGACGACGAATTCATGCAAGATTGGCCAAGGGTGCCGCCTGCCCGCTGCCGCCGCCAAAGGGGGACACCCACCGACCGTCGTGAGCCTTGCACTGGGGATGCAGGCGGAACCGGACGGTCGTGGCCTCAAGCTGCGCGAACGGCCGCGCTATTGGCGCGCGCCCCTCGCACGCAGAGGCCAGACGACGACGTCTGACAGCACTTGTAAGCCATGCTGGCAGCCGTGTCGTATGGCAGCTTCCGGGCGTTTCGCAAAACCACCTGAACGTATGGTGCGCCTTGCCGCCGTTTAGCGAGGATACCCGAGGC
>NZ_RRYH01000047.1 GCF_004010155.1 Solirhodobacter olei
ATGGTGCGCCTTGCCGCCGTTTAGCGAGGATACCCGAGGCCCGCTGCCCCGGGTGCTTACCGGAGATCTTGGCAGGTTGGACAATGAGTTTGGGACAGTCAGCACTCAATCGCGGCATGGCGCCCCCCTGCCCTTCCATTCCGCAATGCCAAGATGCCTGAAGGCCTGCGCCATGGTAACCACTCGGTTGCTACCGCGGCGGTTGGTCCTTGACGCCAGCAATGACGTCCGGGTCTGAGACTTTCCTGCCGTTCGTCACCGCAGCGCCAACTGGCCTGACCAGCCCGGAGCCAACGCACAAGGTTAAACAATGGGGTGCCGACTACCGGCGCACGAGGCCCAGCATCGCGACGAGCGCCAGTGCTGCCGGCACCAGGCAGGCGAGGAAGATCGCCCGCGCCGCATGCGCCCCGTCCTCTGGTGCCTGCATCGTCAGAAAACCACTGGCATTGGCGACGATCCCGATGACGGCGGCGCCGAGGGCATATCCCAGCCGCTGCAGCACCGGGATCGCACCGGCGATGCGCTGCACTTCTTCGCCATCGGCCAGCGCGGTAGAGCGGCGCAGGATGAAGGTCCAGGACAGCCCGAAGCCGCCACCCATGGCTGCCATCGCCACGGCGACCAGCCAGACGGCCCCCGACGGCATCGCCCAGACCATCAGCAGAAGGCCAAGCGCGACCACGATCATGCCGGTGGCGATCAGGGCGCGGTCCAGCCGTTCGGGCGCACCCGAAACCAGGATCGCCATCAGGGTCCAGCCGATCGAACTGCAGGCGATGACATATCCGGCCTCGAGCGCGGTGAGCCCATGAATACGCACGAGCAAGATCGGGCCATAGGCGGTGCCGGCGATGGTCGCCATCGACATCGCCAGGATCATCACCAGCGCGGCTCCGGTCGGGTGCCGCAGATCCAGCGGCCCACGCGGCAGAAGCCGACTGACGGTCGCGCGGGCATCGCCGAGGAAAAACAGCGCAAGGCAGGCCAGCCCGGCAAGGACGAGCGCTCCAGTCCGAAGTGGTGCGACGACCACGCCGCCCTCGGACACCAGCACCACCCCCGCCGACAGCAGCGCGAGGCGCACCACAGGGAAGCTGCCCCCGCTGCCCGCGCGCTGGTGACGGGGTGCAGCCCACAGGATCAGCCCGGCCAACAACATCGCCTCGACCGCGAAAAACCAAAAGCCGATACGCCAGGTCGCATATTGCACGAACAGCCCACCCAGCAACGGGCCGAGAAAGGCTGAGACACCCCAGAGTGCCGAGATCGTCGCCATGACGCGTGCGATGTGGCGCCTTTCGAACAGCAGACTTGCGGCGATGAAGGACATCGAGACGAGGCCGCCACCGCCGAGCCCCTGCAGGGTGCGGCCGATGAGGACCACCCCCATCGACGGCGCCATTGCGCTGAGTGCGCAGCCCAGGCCAAAGGTCAGGGCCGAGGCGCTCATCGGCAGTCGCATCCCGAAGCGCAGCGTTACCAGCGCACTGGCGGCACCGAGGACGATCGAGCCGATCTGATAGAGCGAGACGGTCCAGCCGACATAGGCCGCGCCACCGATGTCGGCGACGATCCGCGGCAGCATTGTCGCCACAACCAGGCTGTCCGCCGCATGTAGCCAGACCGCCATGCAGACCAGTGAAAGTGAGGCGATCGAGGCGTCACCGAGGAACTCGCGCCACGACAAACCCTGCGCCGTATCCGAACCTGTGCTCAATGTCCCCGCCTCCCCGATGCAAAGCAGTCGGTTCGCTGCGCGGCAGGGTCAAGGCGAAAGTGTTGTGGTTCGAAGGTAAAGCTCTTCATCTGATCGACGGGGTTTGACCTGTGCCACTGAGAGTGGCCTTTGAGACCGTGGAGATTCTGCCCACCCCATGCCGAAGCCACTACGGATCCAGTCTTAGTTCCTCAGCAACCCACCGGCGAAATGTCGTCGGCCCCAGGATCGCAGAGGATCGCGGCACCGCGTTGTCCATGCCCTCGTCCTTCGCGCGCAGCATCGCGACATAGGCGTCGGCGAAGGGTTCTGGCCATCCGACCCCGATGATTTGTTGCGCCAATTCCTTGAACGGTACCTGTTCGTACCGGATCATGCGTCCTGTCTCTTCGCCGATGATGCGCGCGATGTCGGCGTAGGAATGCTCCTCGGGGCCCAGGACGGGGATATCGGCCTGGCCGGTCCAGGACCGATCCGACAAGAGGCCCGCCCCCACAGCACCCACGTCCCGCGTGGCGACGTGCGGCAGCTTGCGGTCCGGTGAGATGGCGCCCTGCATGGCGCCCGCCCGGATCGCGCTCACCTGCAGCCGCGCATTGTCCATGAAGGCCGGTAGGGCCAGCCCGCGCACCGCGGCTCCGGTTTCGCGCAGCAGGTCGACCATGCGGATCGAAGCAGTGGCCATTCCTGCGCGGTCCTGCCATTTCGTGCCGCGGCCCAGCGTCGTCGCGGCGACGACATGGCCGACACGGTGACGGCGGATCGCCTCGGCGCCGGCTCGGGTGAAGCCGGTCGTCGCGGCCTCAGGCGTCGCGCGCGGCGTCGGCGGGCAAAGCCAGAAGACCGCGTCGACGCCCTTCATGGCAGCATCGATTGCCCCCGCGTCTTCGTGGGAGCCCTGAACGACCTCGACCCTGCTCCGAGCCTCGGGCGGCAGGCGCGCGGGGTCGCGCAGGATCACTCGCAGCCTCTCGTCGCTGTCCAGAAGATTGCGCAGGACGTGGGAGCCGATGTTTCCGGTGGGGGTCGTGACAAGGATCATGGTTACGCTCGTATGTTGTGATGGGCATCGACATACGACGTGTCGCCGGATAATCTCTGGTTAATTATCCGCCTTTTCTATTCCAAAGTCCGGAACGCTCTTGGACCCCCTGTCCGACCTCCTGTCCCTTCTGCGCCCGGCGGACTACCTGACCGCCGCCATCGAGGCAGGTGGCGACTGGGCCGTGCGCTTCGAGAACCAGGACGGCGTGATCAAGTGCCACGCGATCCTGAAGGGCGACTGCCTGCTGACAGTGGCGGGGCAAGCCCCGATCCGCCTGACTGCCGGCGATTGCGTTTTGCTGACGCGCGGCTGTTCCTTCGTGCTGGCCAGCGGGCCGGGTGTGGACCCGATGGCCGCGGAACGGCTGCTCGACCGGTCGCGGTCTGGCGACACCTTCACCTGTAACGGCGGCGGGGATTTCCGGCTGATCGGCACCCGCTTCGTGCTCGACGGACGCCGGGCGCACAGCCTGCTCGGCGCGCTGCCGAAGGTCGTCCACCTGCGTGGCGGGGCAGAACAGGAGGTGCTTAGCTGGAGCATCCGGCAACTGATGGCCGAGACCCGGTCGACCCGCCCTGGTGCGGCGCTGGCGGCCCGGCATCTCGCTCAGTTCATCCTGTTGCAGGCCTTCCGGCAATACCTGTCTCAGCCAGGCGAGGGCTATGTAGGCATCCTCCACGCCCTGACGGACCCGCAGCTGGCGCGCGCGATCGAGGCGATCCATAGTGACCCCGCCCGAGCCTGGACTCTGCCCGACCTCGCTCAGCGGGCGGGAATGTCGCGATCGACCTTCGCGCAGCGGTTCCGTGGTCAGGTCGGAGAGCCGCCCGTCGCCTATTTGACGCGCTGGCGCATGCTGCTGGCCGCCGAACGGCTGGAGACATCACCCGCGCGGCTGGCCGAGGTCGCCCGGGCCGTGGGCTACCACTCGGAAAACGCCTTCAGCGCAGCCTTCAAGCGGGTGATGGGCTGCGCGCCGGGACGATTTTCCAGGGAAGGCCGGTAGGGTTGGCGTCCTATGGTGGGCCCGGCGACCTTGGGGGTGTAGACGCGGGGACTCTCCCCTCATTGATTTGGAGAAGCCGGCACGCCAGCTTGCCCCACTTCTTTTCAGCCGCCTGCGCGGCGGGTGGTATGGAGCGACGGCCCCGAGAGGGATATGGGGCTGCTCTGGATCTCCCAAAGCGAACCAAATTGTTTGTTTCCTTTTCTGGGCCGAAACAGCTCGTGAACGGCCCAATTCAGACATTAAACATCGCCACGATTGCTGCGACGCGGCGGCAATGGCCGACTTCGGCCACAGGCGCAGTGCGTACCTCGGAATTTGACCCGCGCGGTGCAGCCTTCCATGATTGACCACCGCCGGGATGGCCAACATCCTTCGGAGATGTCGAAAGCCGGGGACGGGGAATGACCGAGACCACGGAGGTCCGGGAGCGCCGGGCGGAGACGTTTGAACTATTCTTCGATCTGATGTTCGTTTTCTCGATCACGCAGATCACCCAGCTGATCGAGACGGCCCGCAGCATCGGCGACTGGATTGCCGTGGTGTCTGTGATGTTGTTTCTCTGGTGGATGTACGCGGGCTTCGTCTGGCTTGCGAGCAGCTCGACCCGCATGCTTCATCTCGCCGGGACGATGCTGGTTGCGATGCTGGCCTTCTTCCTGCTGGCCAGCGGCATTCCGCAGATGCATCAGGGCGAGACCGCGCTTCTCGGCGGTGCGGCACTGGCCATCGTCGCTATTCACAGCACCGGCTTCGTCATGATCACCGATGGAGTGACCGGGCGGATGGTCTTGAGCTTCAGCTGGGTCAATGCCCTCGCCGCCCTTCTGCTCCTGCTGTCGGGCTTCCTCCCGCACGGGCTGGAATGGCTGTTCCAGCTGGCGGTGATCCTCCTGCTCTGCGGTATGGCAGTGCTCTACTCGGCCCGGACCTTCACCATCCTGCCATCGCATTTCGTCGAAAGGCACGGCCTGCTACTGATCATCGTCTTCGGGGAAAGCATCATCGCCGTCGGGGACACGATCGGCGCGCATCCGGCCCCGACCACATTGGTCGAGGCAAGCTTTGTCATCGCGCTGGTCACCACGCTCTGGCTATCGTGGTTCAGCCATGACGACCGGAGGAGCGAGACAGTGCTGCATGCGACCCCGAGCCAAGGCCGCGGCAGGCTCGCCCTGATCGCCTATTGGTTTGCCTTCGCGATCATGATCTTCGGGGTTCTGCTACTCGCCGCCGGCATGAAGCTGCAATTTGAGGGACACGCACAGCCTGGTCCATGGATCGCAGCGGCGCTGGCTTTCTATTTCGCGGGCATGGCCCTTTTCCGGTGGGAGCTCGGCCTGTCAGGGGCCGTCTCGCGCATCATTGGGGCCTTATTGGCGCTCGCAATCTGGCCACTGGGAGACATTGGACAGAACAGCCTGGGACTGACACACGCAACCGGTGCGCCTCGTCCCGAGCTTGCACAAACGAACGCATTTCTTCCCCTGATCTGTGCCTTTCTTCTTGCCGTGGCGATGCTCCTTGCCGACCGGGTGTTGATCGGGCCGAGCAAGAGCGCAATGCATTGACCGGCCCAGAGCTGCCGTTCACGCTCGACAAGGATGCTGCAGTGCAGCTTACCGAAGCCGTCATCCGCCGCACCCGCAGAGTACGGCGCTGGAGGAATTCGCCCATCACAAAACTGGCCTTGTTGATCCCGATCAAGGTCCTGTGGTGTTCCCCGTACTTTTTTCGGGCCGCTACGGCCACGCACAGACACCCCAGGAAAGACCATTCCCGAATGACATCCCCAGTACATTCCCCTTCGAGATCCCATCCGCACAATACCGTCCTCGAAGCGGCCCAGGCCGCATTGGGCGCGAGCCTGCAGCGCATCGATACGGTATGCGATACCCTCGAGGCCGCCCGTGCGTTCTGTCGCGAGGTCAGTCCCGAACCGAATGTCGACACCCATCTGCTCCCGCTATGGATATGCGCGCTCGAGGAACATCTGATAGAGGTCGACACGCTGGCCACGAACCTCGATGCCGCCAGCGAGGATCTCGAGAAGAACCTCAGCCCCATCGTAACCCTCGAAGAGTTCCACCCGCCGGTGCGCGACGCCATCACCCGTGTGCTGGCGCGAAACCCTGCCTCGCCCGCGCCCGGGACATCCCGGATAACCGATCCCGCCCATGCCCACTGCACTCGCGACCAAATGCGAAATAACGCCCGCGGCTGACCGTTCTCGGGGGCCATCCTTTCGTTAAAGACCAGCGATGCACCGGTCAGTTCAGTCATGGCGACTTAACCTGTTACTGTAAGCTGACATCAACGGAAGGCAGCCTCGTCGGAGGTCGTCGGGTGACAATTTTCGCAGTATACGCGACGCGCCTTGACTCCCGTCCGCCCAACACCCGCTACTGGAAGAAACAAATTTCCAAAGGGAGGAGACATCATGCGCCTTTTCACACTCACCATCGCCCTGTCGCTCGCAGTGGCCTCCGTCGCCGCTGCCGGTACGCTGGCGGATGCCAAGAAGGCCGGCGTGATCCGTATCGGCACACCGGGCGATTACGCACCCTTCAGTGTGCGTCAGCCGGACGGCAGCTACCGGGGCGCCGACGTCACCGAGGCAGAGCGTATTGCAAAGGCACTGGGCCTAAAGATCGACTGGGTGAAGACAAGCTGGAAAGATTTGGCCACCGACGCCAAGGCCAACAAGTTTGACATGGCCGTGGGCGGCATCACCATCACCGACGCACGTAAGAAATTCGCTGATTTCACCGTGCCTTTGGTGACAGACGGCAAGCGTCCGATCGTGCGCTGCGCTGATAAGAATAAGTACACCACGCTCGCGTCAATCGATAAACCGAGCGTCAAGGTTGTGGTCAACGTGGGCGGAACGAATGACGCCTTTGCAAAGGCCCATTTGGCGCAGTCAGACCTCACGCATTTCGATGACAACACGAAAATCTTTGACCAGATCATCTCGGGCAAAGAAGATGTTATGGTGACTGACGGTGTCGAGGTGGACCATCAGTCCTTGCTGCATCCCGGCGTCCTCTGCCCTGCAGCCGTTAAGGAGCCGTTTACGCATAGCCAGAAGGGATACCTACTCCAAAAGGACCCTGAACTGAAGGCTGCGGTGGACAAGGTCCTACAAGCCGACATCTCGTCAGGCGCATGGGAAAAGACCCTGACCGAGGCTGAGAAACAGCCATAACCAGGTCGTACGGATAGTGTGGTGCTGTATCGCTTCGATCAATCCGCTCGAATCTCAGGCTGACTTGAACAACCCATTGGTTTCTGCGGCAGCGAATGGCCGCTCTCCGACCCTTCTGCCGGGGACCAAAGACCGACATGAGCGCCCCTGAACGGCCATTGGGTCACCTCGAGCGGCTCTCCGGAATCGGCCATTCGTGCTTGTCGCGGCAAGACCCGTGCGACATCGTCCGCGGAACGCACTGCAATGAAGCCCGGCTTCTTGCCGAATCGAGGCCATGACGCGGATCAACCGAAGCGCGCCGGCAGGGACCGCCCGGCACCGATCGGGCCGGTCTCGCAGTTCGGCAGGCCGGGGTGCCGCCCTCACGTCTCCGCGCGTGGCCACGGCATCTGACGCAGATCAATGCCCTCTCCCGCCGAATCCTGTCGCATGCATCCGGGAAGCGCCTCAGGAAAAGGTCCAATCCGATGTCCAGACCAGAAGTCGTCATCTGCGCCCCGCTGCGCACGCCTATCGGCACCTACAATGGCTCTCTGAAGTCGACACCCGCCACCGCATTGGGCGCTCTCGTCGTGAAGGAGACCGCCCGCAGGGCGGGCCTCGATCCCTCCCGCGTCGATGGCGTCGTCATGGGCAACGTGATCCAGGCCGGCAACAAGATGAACCCCGCCCGTCAGGCGGCAATCCAGGGTGGTCTTCCCGTCGAGGTCCCCGCGATGACGGTAAACCGGGTCTGCGGCTCTGGCGCCCAGGCGATTGCATCGGCGGCCCAGGAGATCTGGCTCGGTTTTGCGCGCGCAATGATCGCCGGCGGCATGGAGAACATGGACCTCGCCCCGTACCTCGTCAGCAGCGGGCGCTGGGGCTATCGCATGGGCGACGGGCAGCTCTTCGATGCGATGTTGCGCGATGGCCTCAACGATGCCTTCTCGGACCAGCACTCCGGCTGGCACACCGAGGATCTCGCCATCAGATACAAGATCAGCCGGGACAACCAGGACCGCTGGGCCGAACGATCCCAGCGGCGGTTCTCGGAAGCTCAGGCCGCGGGGAAATTCGAGCCGGAACTCGTCGGGGTGGAGATCAAGGGGCGCAAGGGCCCCGAGGTCTTCGGAAAGGACGAGCACAACCGCCCCGAAACGACGATCGAGTCGCTTGCCAAGCTGAGACCGGCCTTCCGCAAGGACGGCACGATCACCGCAGGAAACGCCCCCGGACTAAACACGGGCGCAGCCGCCATGATCGTGGCAGAGAGGGGCTTTGCCGAGGCCAACGGCATGAAGCCCGCGGCGCGGCTCGTTTCCTACGGCGTTGGTGCCGTCGAGCCGGGCTTCTTCGGGCTCGGGCCGATCCCCGCGGTGCGCCAGGCGCTCGATCGTGCCGGGTGGTCGGTGAACGATGTCGAGCGGATCGAGATCAATGAAGCCTTCGCCGCCATCGCCCTTGCTGTCCTGCAGGACCTGGGCCTTCCGGAAGACATCGTGAATGCCGAAGGCGGCGCCATCGCCCACGGCCACCCGATCGGGGCAACCGGTGCCGTGCTGACGACGCGCCTCATTCACTCCATGAACCGCGACGGGATCCGACGCGGAGTTGTGACGCTCTGCATAGGAGGTGGCCAGGGGATCGCGCTGGCCGTCGAAACGCTCTGACCGTCAGGAGGCCACGATGGCTGACCGGGTGAAGGAAAAGGTCGCGCTGGTCACCGGCGCAAGGCGCGGTCTGGGCGCCGCGATTGCCGCGATGCTGGCGCGCGAAGGCGCGAAAGTGGTGCTGACCGACCGCAAGGCGGAGGGCTCCAACGAGGTGGTGAAAGAGATCGTCGACGCGGGCGGCGAGGCGATCTTTCTCGAGCATGACGTGACCAGGCCCGAGGACTGGGATCGGGTGATTTCCGAGACGGTGAAGCGCTTCGGCAAACTCTCGATCCTGGTCAACAACGCGGGCGTGGGCGCCGGCATGGACATCGAGGCGGTGACGCTGGAGGAATGGCGCTGGGTGATGGGCATCAACCTTGAGGGCACGATGCTGGGTACCCAGCGCGGAATCTCCGCGATGAAGAAGACCGGCGGCGGCTCGATCGTGAACATCTCCTCGATCGAGGGGCTGGTCGGCGACAGCCGCATGGTTGCCTATGACTCGAGCAAGGCCGGGATCGTGCTGCTCAGCCGGTCGGCGGCGCTCTATTGCGCCGAGGAGAAATACAACATCCGCGTCAACACGGTGCATCCAGGCTTCATCGACACCAAGATGGTCGGGGGATTTCTGGAACACATCGCCAGGGACATCAACAAGGACGGCGACGTAGAAAGGGCGCGGCGGGAGTTGGAGGAACGTCACCCGCTGGGGCATCTGGGAGAGCCCGACGACGTGGCCTATGCGGTGCTCTACCTGGCGTCCGACGAAGCCAAATTCGCCACCGGAACGGAGCTGGTGATCGACGGCGGCTACACGGCGCAGTGATCGCGACGCCGTAACCGTAACCCTGTGGATATGAACGAGAAGGCATCGCGTTTCAGTGTGGTTGGCCACAAGGTTCTTCTGGCCCGGCGGTGCATGGGTGAAGCTGTAGAATTCGACAGCACGCCGACACCGATGTGCCGATCCGTTCGACCTTCCAAACGGTGCACCCGTCGCTGGCGTCCGACTGGCCCTTTTCTCCTGCGCGCGATTTGGATCGCGTTGCGACATCGGATGTCCGATTCCAACAATCCAGTCTCAGATGCAACGCCCGCGGCAAACGTCCGCTCTCCGCCCTCTCGACGGGACCAGATACCGAAGTGGACGGCCCAATCCCGTCATTCGGCCCCGGTCCGGATGCCGCAGTGCGGCTTCCCCAAACCAGTCCTTCAGTACCGACTGCGGCAATAGTCCCAGCGCGTTTCGCAGTTCCGAGCCTGTGGGGCCGACACTGTGCCTTGCGGCTTGCATGCACCCGGGCACCGAGAGGTATTCACCCAGGTCGCGGCTTAGCGCCCGGAGCCAGAGCACGCAGCGCGGCACGCAAGGGCGTGGCCGCCGTTGCATTCGTTCACATGCCTTCAATCTATTTCGAGATCGCTGATGCAGGGTTTGCTGATGTCTGTCGGCGGTCGCGGCCCTGCGCCTTGACGGCAACATATCGCAGGGTCGGCAACACCCATTGACCACGGTCAAGGAGCGCCCGCCGGCCTGCCGGCATGATCGCTCGGAGAGGCTTCGGCAGAGTCGCTCCGCCACGCCACCCAAGGGGGTTAGAGATGACTGAATTGCGCAGCTGGTCCGAGGAAGATGGCTGTCTCATGTGCCCGGTTCGTGGCCACGGACTGAGTGCGAAACTGCCGCATCGCGTGCTGGGGCGTGTCGCGGCCCTTGCCCGGCACGCCGACTATGCCGCCGACCACAATGTTTGGGATGAGCCGGGACCAGCTGGATTCATTGGCATTCTGCGCAGAGGCTATCGTCACTCGCCACTCTTCTGAGAAAGCGGGCGGTTCATAGCCCGTAGACATACTCATCGCTGCACGCCATCTCTTGATGGCACCGCGCCTTGATGCGGTGGTGGAGGAGCCGAGAAATCATGGCGTTGCTTGGGGGCCGTGGAGAATACGCTGACAGGTTTCGCGCTTTCGACTGGGACTCGACCCCGCTCGGCCCAATGTCAGACTGGCCGGCTCATCTTCGCGCGACGGTCGATTTGCTCCTCCGCCTGAAGACGCCATCCTGCCTGTTCTGGGGACCGAACGGCACCGTGATCTGCAACGAAGCCTGGGCCGCGGACCTCGGCAGTCGACAGGGCGCGATCCTCGGCCAGTCCGCCGGACGGATCTCCGGCCAATTCCACTTGCGCTATGCAATGATGTTGCAGCGGCCCAAGGATGCGGAAGTCTCCGACGCCTGCGATGCTCTTTTGCCATTGCTCTGGCCGGAGCTGCTCGATCGACAATTGGCAGACCTCACCTGTACTCCCGTCGCAAACGCCACTGGCGAGGTGGCGGGCATGCTGATTCAGCTGCCACTGTCGTCCAGGAACGGCCACGACCTGGCCAATGGCAACGCACGGATCCATCCCGCGCATGACCGCCTGGGGTTCGAGCTTCGACTGAGCGATGCCCTCCGTCGTCTCGACGATCCGGTCGAGATCGAGGCCTTCGCCACCCGATCTCTCGGGGAGTTCATCGATGCCGATCGGGTGAGCTACGCGGAATACGATCTTGTCGAAGGCACCGCGTTGCTTCGCACCGAATATCGGCGCGATGAGAATGCGCCCCCGAGCATTGGTAAATACGATCTTGGCGATTTTCGATCGGGGCTGGAGCAGTTGCAGGCGGGCCTGCCGCTGGTGATCGCCGATCTCGTCAATGAGATAGGGCAACTTGGGGTAGAGCAGCAGCGGTTTCGGGAGCTTCCCAGCCGGGCACAACTGACCGTGCCGATCCAGCGGGCCGGGCGGCTTGTCGCCTCGGTGACCGTACGCCACGACGCTGTTCATCACTGGACGCCCGCCGAGATTGGCGCGGTTCATGCCGCGTCGTTGCGAACCTGGGAAGCCGTGGAACGGGCTCGGGCGGAGGCTGCGCTACGTAGGAGCGAGGAGCGCCTGCGTCGTGTGCTGGAGACCGATGCGATGGCGGTGCTGTTCTTCGCGACGGACGGAACGTTGATCGGCTCGAACGATGTCTTCCTTAAGATGACAGGGTTCAGCCGAGAGGAGGTCGAGGGGCGCCGGCTGCATTGGCGCGACATGACGCCACCGGAATACGTCGCCGAGAGTGAGGCGCAGATGACCGACTTCGTTCGGACCGGACGGATTGGCCCCTACGAGAAAGAATATCTGCGCAAGGACGGCGGCCGGTCCTGGTTCCTGTTCACCGGGCGCGACCTCGGCGATGGCACAATCGTGGAATTTGCCATCGACATCGCGGACCGCAAGAGGGCTGAGGCAGCGCTGCGAGATGCAGAGGCGCGGCTGCACCTGGCGCAGCAGGCCGCAGGTGTTGGCACCTTCGACTGGGTGATCGAGACGAACCAGGGGCATTGGAGCGCCGAGCTTCTCCAGATTCTCGGCCTACAGGAGGGTCACTTCGGCGGTACCTACGAGGACTGGATTGCAACCATCCATCCCGACGATCTGCAGAAGGCGGTGAGCAGTATCGAATATGCGTTGGGCAGCGGCGAGCTCGAGGGCGAATGGCGCGTGGTCCGGCCTGACGGTGAGACGATCTGGGTCCAGGTGCGCGGCATCGTCGAGCACGATGCCGCGCATCGCCCGATCCGGCTGACCGGTGCGCAGGTCGACATCACCGAGCGGGTGAGAAGCGAACAGCAGATGAAATTCCTGCTCGCCGAGCTCGATGCCCGGATTGAGGCTCTGCAAAGAGACTTGCGATCGCGAGGGGGCTGAGCGCACGAGCGTGTCGGTACGCTGAGGTCTCGGCAGGTGGCCGAGGCATCCGAGATTGCCGCGCATGATCCAGAACGTCGAGGCCGACAGAGGAGCAACAGGAAGGCGTTGGCAGGCTATGGGCTGCTATCGCTTCGGGGCTCTGCCGCCAGCTCGGTTTGCTGGAAGCTCGAAACGCGCGTGCGTTCTGGTGATCGGGGGCAGCCTCCGAAGATTCGCTTCGCGCCAGGTTGGGAGCGCTTACCTTAAGTTCGTGGCTGGTGGACCAGTTCAAGTGGTGTTGTCTCGGCCCCCGCAGCTATTTTGGTCTCGATGGGAAGATCCGGACGTTAGGGAACATCAAACGGGTAACCGTTATCGGCCCATTCCTGACCTTCGATCATCCCTCGCAATGCCGCGCTGCAGCCTGTCGATCCGGACATTCGCCAAGACTTGCTCGTCACTGCCGGCGGTTCGTTGCTCCCTCGAGAATACCCCCGGGCCGGTGGCACGCACACCGGCTCGGGCCATCGCGATCAAGCCCGTTGTTGCGCGCGGCCAAGCCAACAGACCCCAAACCGGCGGTTTGGGACATCGACGGTCAGGGTCCTTTAACCTCGATGTGCTTCACCTTGGCCTGAGCTTCCGGCGTCTGCGGCAGCCTGATGGTCAGCACGCCGCTCTTGAAGGACGCCGCGGCTTTGGTGCCATTGGTGCCTGGGGGCAGCGGCATCGCGCGATAGACTGCGCCATCGCTGCGCTCAGAGAGCGCAATGGCCCAGAGCAGCCATGCAACGCCGCAGACGACAGCTTAGCATCCTGCAGGCAGGTGCCGGGCAAATCCATCCTGTGGATTTTCTGCAGCGTGAACGGTTTCATTCTGGCGCAAAAGCATCGAGCCTGTGCTTGACGATGGATTCAACAACGCAAAGGAGACGAAGTTGGCTGAAGCAAAAGTGGCACTCATCACTGCAGGCGGCTCGGGCATGGGGGCCGCCGCGGCGCGCAAGCTCGCCGCCGATGGCTACCAGGTCGCGATCCTCTCCTCCTCTGGCAAAGGCGAAGCGTTGGCGAAGGAGCTCGGCGGCGTCGGCGTGACCGGCTCCAACCTTGAGAACGATGATGTTCGTCGCCTGGTCGATCTGGCCATGGAGAAGTGGGGCCGGATTGACGCGCTGGTGAATTCGGCAGGTCACGGCCCGCGCGCCCCGATCCTCGAGATCACCGATGAAGACTGGCACAAGGGGATGGAAGTCTATTTCCTGAGCGCCGTGCGCCCGATCCGGCTTGTGACGCCGGTCATGGAGGCACAGGGCGGCGGGGCAATCGTCAACATTTCAACGGCCTGGGCCACGGAGCCGACAGCCCTTTTCCCCACCTCGACAGCCTTCCGGGCAAGCCTTGCTGCATTCATCAAGATCTTCTCGGACGCCTATGCCTCCAAGGGCATTCGCATCAACAATGTCCTGCCGGGCTGGATCGACAGCCTGCCCGAAGTCAACGAGCGCCGCGACAGCGTGCCGATGGAGCGTTACGGCAAGTCTGAGGAGATCGCAGCGACCATCGCGTTCCTGCTGTCCGAAGGGGCGGGCTACATCACCGGTCAAAGTATCCGGGTTGATGGCGGCGTGATCCGCTCCGTCTGATGTCCGTCGCCGGCGCCGCGCGCGTTGCCGTCTCGCCCTCTCCGGACGAGGCGCCTTGGCCGCATTAACTGAAAGACTGATACCATGTTCTGAGCCAATGCCGCGATTGCAGCGCCCAGCCTCATATAGGGAGCCCGCCAACTCAAGACCACGGCGCACGGGGCAGTTTCCATCCGTAGCGGACGCTCGCCACCCGAATGGCGAAGGAGAACGGCACGGCACAGGCAGTAATCACGAGCTCGGGCGCGCCAAGCCGCAGGCCGACGACATAAATCGCTGCGCCCGCCAGTGCCGCAAGGGCATAGACATCTTCCCGCAGGACACGAGGAATCTCGGCGGCCATCACGTCGCGCAGCACGCCACCGCCGACTGCCGTCATCATGCCGAGGAGCACAGCACCAGGCGCGTTCAAACCGCTCGCCAGCGCCTTCTGGCATCCAGCAACGGCGAAAACGCCGAGTCCCACTGCATCCAGCAGCATAACGGGCCGGTTCAACCGCTCGATCAACGGCCCAAAGAAGAAGCCGCAAAGGCCAGCCAGGCAGGCCACAGCGAGCGGCCAGGTGTCGTGCAGGGCCTCCGGAGGCAAGTCCCCGAGCAGAAGGTCCCGTATCATGCCGCCCGCTACGCCTGTCGCCGCCGCGAGCACTAGGATCCCGAAGAGGTCGAGTTGTCGCCGGACGGCGACCATGGCACCGCTCAGTCCAAAGGCGAATGTTCCTACCAGGTCAATTGCGTAGAAGAACGGGACAGTGTGCATTCTATTGTCAGCCCAAGAACATGCCTGCTTCCCTTGTGACACAAGGCTCCTCCCGAGGAAATCGGGCCGACGATCGGCGCTTCCCGCGGCAGAAACGGCCCGGAGCGGAACTTCGGCACGTGCGCGACGGATGTTCCGTCGCAGCCCCTTTCACGACCTTCGTGCAAGGCGCGGCGTAGCGCGACGGATGGCCCATCGGCACATTTCTTTCACGCAGGTACGACGGCTGACTTAGTGGATTTCAGCTGCATCCGCGCGAAGGCCCGTTCCCGGCCGAAACGGCTTAGCTCGCCGAAGGCATCAAGTGTTGGCTGCCTCGATTTCGGAAATTTCGCGTCACACACAATGCCATCAATTGACACGCTCGCGAATCTGTGTCACTCACAGTGACGTTAAATCGGAGCAGCCGCGTGACCACGACCAGATCTTACAACAGCCCCCTGCGTGA